>JASJDP010000043.1 GCA_030065095.1 Rhodobacter sp. | reverse complement strand
CAATCCGGTACGCACCGTCGGAAAATCGCCTCCCCTTCGGGGCGGGTCGGCGATGGCGCGGCGGCCTACGGCCTTGATTCCGCGCCTGAAGACTGGTTGTGAACGTCCGCTCCAGGCCAATTGCAGCCGAATGAGCTTTCGCCGAAAGCCATCCCGGCCGCACTGGCCGTGTGTCGGCTTCGAAATGCCATCCGGCAAAAAAATAAAAGGGCGGGCCTGAAGCCCGCCCCAGTCCAGCACACCGGCAGGGAGGAGGTCCGGTGTTGTGCTGATCGGTATCTTACTTCGCAGTCGCTTTCTTGGCAGCCGCGGTCACCTCGGCGGTGGCTTTCTTGACGGCGGCAGAAGCGTCTTCCGACAGGTCCTTGCCGGCGGCCAGCATCAGCTCGACGGTTTCCATCTGAACCTTCTTGGCAACCTCGGCGAAGGCCGCCATCGATTCCGCGGTCATTTCCGCCTGGGCCGAGGCGAAATCGGTCATCGCCTTGGTGTAGTCGGCCGGGTCTTCCTTGGCGACGGTCATCTCGCCGAACTTGGCGAGGGTTTCCTTGGTCCACTTCGTCGAGATCTCGGTCGACTTGTCGGCGGCTTCCAGAGCGACCTTCGACATCTTCTCGCTGAGAGCGGCCGAGGTCTTGAACGCATCCTGCATGGCGGTCATGTCGACCGGGAACGCGCCCAGCATGTCTTTCATCATCTTGGTGTAGTCTTGCGCCTTCGCAGCCATTGTCTTCACTCCATGATGCGGGCGATTCCCGCGTTTCTGCAACTGCAAAGAATATGGATGCTGCAGCGCGGCATTGCAAGGCTTTTTCTGCACTGCAGCATGCCAAATTGCCGCAGGCGCGGAATCAAACGTCGGGAACTTCCACCACGTAGGTACCCGGCGCGTCCGCGAGTGCGGGGTGTTGCGCGTCCCCCGGCTGCCGGGCCGGCACCTGCTTGCCCGAACGGCCTGCAAGCCATGCGCCCCAGCGCGGCCACCACGATCCTTCGTGGAAATCGGCGCCGTCCAGCCAGGCGTCGTGGTCGAGGGTCATGTCGGGATTTGTGTAGTGGCCGTATTTCTTCTTCGACGGCGGATTGATGATGCCCGCGATATGGCCCGACTCGCTGAGGAGGAATGTCTTCGACCGGCTGCCCATGGTCCGCACCCCGTCATAGGACGACTTCCAGGCCGAGATGTGATCGGTTTCGCAGGCGATCGCACAAAGCGGCACGCGCACGTCCTTGGTCGACAGCGTCTCGCCCAGCATCTCGATCTCGCCTTTGACGAACTTGTTCTCCTGACAGAGCAAGCGCAGGTATTCGACCGCCATCCGCGCGGGAAGGTTCGTCGAGTCTCCATTCCAAAAGAGCAGGTCGAATGCGGGCGGCGTTTCGCCCATCATGTAGCTGCGGATCGCGGGCTGATAGATCAAGTCGTTCGAACGCAGGAAGGAAAAGGTCCGCGACATGTAGAACTTGTCGAGATAGCCCTTGGCGTTCACCTCGGCCTCGATGCCGTCGACGAAATCGTCGGTCAGGAAGGCGGTGAATTCGCCCTGGTCCTCGAAATCGCTGAGCATGGTGAAGAAGGTGGCGGACTTGATGCGCTTGTCCTTTTTCTTGTGCAGCCAGGCAAGCGTCAGCGCCAGCGTGGTGCCGGCAATGCAGTACCCGACGACGTTCACCTGTTTCTCGCCGGTGATCGCCCGGACCTCGTCCATCGCGGTCAGGTAGCCTTCTTCGATATAGGTATCGAGACCCACGTCGCAGTAGCTGGGATCGGGATTTTTCCAGCTGACGACGAACAGCGTAAACCCCTGCTCGACGATCCAGCGGATCAGCGAGTTCTGGGGTTTAAGGTCCATGATGTAGAATTTGTTGATCCAGGGCGGGAAAATGATCAGAGGCGTGGCGTGCACCGTCTCGGTCTGGGGCGCATATTGGATCAGTTCGAACATCCGGTTGCGGAAGACGACCTTGCCGTCGGCGGTGGCAATGTTGCGGCCGACGGTGAAGGCATCCTTGTCGGCCAGCGTCACCTGCACTTCGCCATCCGCCGCCTCGATGTCGCGCACCAGGTTTTCCAGACCGTCGACCAGGCTTTGACCCTTGGTTTCGACCGCCTTGGCCAGCGCCTCGGGGTTGGTGCCCAGGAAATTCGTCGGGCTGAAGAGATCGACGATCTGCTTGCCGAAATACTCGATCCGCCGCTTTTCGGCGTCGTCGAGGCCATCAAGGTCGGCGATGGCCGCCTCGATCGCCTCGGCGTTCAGCAGGTATTGCTGCTTGAGATAGTTGAAATAGGGGTTGCTTTGCCACAGCGGGCTGGCAAACCGCCGGTCGGGCGGCGTGTGGTCTTCGGGCGGCTCCAGCTTGCCCTGCGCCAGCTTTTGCTGCGCTTCGATGTAATGCTTCAGCGTCTTGCCCCAATATCCGACCTGATGTTCGATGATCTTGGCGGGATTGGCCATAATCTCGGCCATGTAGGCCGCGGCGGCTTTCATGTAGAGATCGCGCCCCGGCCCCTGCAGGCTCGGCCGGATTGTCCGTTTATGCGACAATGCGGCAACCAGACGTTGCGACAACTCTTCGATTTTCGCCAGATTGGCATTCATCGTCTCGAGATTCTCTCCCGCGGCGTTTTCGTTAGTTGTCATCTAGGCATTTCCGGTTATTGTGCAGGTGCAGCATAGCGTCGCCTCTTTCGGGGGGAAAGGTGATGTTTTTCTAGGCGGTTCGAATCCAGGGGTAGAACTCATGCGCTATATGGCCACATACGACCTTATGGAGACCATGCGGAATACCAACCAATGGTTGGGTGCGACCGCCTTGGCGATGGGATCCTACCCCATTACGGGCCTGTTTCCGAATCCCTATTTCCAGATGATCGCCGGCTGGGGCGAGGTGACGGAACGGACATTCGCACGGATGGTGGCCAAGCCGGACTGGGGCATCAGTTCGATGGTGGCCGAGGACGGGCGCGACCATGTGGTCGAGGTGCAGACCATCGTGAAACGCGCCTTTGGCGATCTGATCCACTTCAAGGTTCTGGGCCGCAAGGAACGCACCCGCCGCGTCCTTCTGGTCGCGCCGATGTCGGGGCATTACGCGACGCTGCTGCGCTCGACCGTCATATCGCTGCTGCCCGATGCCGAAGTCTACATCACCGACTGGCACAACGCGCGCGACATCCCCGTCAGCGAGGGCAAGTTCGATATCGAGGACTACACCCAGTACCTGATCGAATTCATGCGCGCCCTCGGCCACACCTGCCATGTGATCGCCGTCTGCCAGCCCGCCCCTTTGGCCTTGGCCGCCACCGCCTATCTGGCCGAGCACGATCCCATCGTGCAGCCCCGCACCCTGACCCTGATCGGCGGCCCGATCGACCCGGAGGCGAACCATACCGACGTCACCGATTTCGGCCGCACCGTGACCATGGGCCAGCTTGAAGAACTGGCGCTGCAGCGGGTGGGCTTCAAGTATGCCGGGGCCGGGCGGATGGTCTATCCGGGGCTATTGCAGCTGGCCGGGTTCATGTCGATGAATGCCGAGCGGCATCTAAAAGCCTTTGCCGACCAGATCATCGCCGTGTCCAAGGGCGAGGCTGGCGATCACGACAAGCATAACCGGTTCTACGACGAATACCTGGCCGTGATGGACATGACGGCGGAATTTTATCTGTCCACGGTCGATCGCATCTTCAAGTCGCGCGAGATCGCGCGCAACGACTTCACGGTGGACGGGACGAAGATCGATTTCGGCAAGATCACGGATGTCGCCGTGAAGGTTGTCGAGGGCGAAGACGACGACATCAGCGCGCCCGGCCAGTGTCTGGCCGCCCTGAAGCTGCTGACCGGGCTGCCCGATGACAAGAAGGCCAGCCATCTGGAACCCGGCGCCGGGCATTACGGCATCTTCGCCGGCAAGTCCTGGCGGAACAACATCCGCCCGCTGGTGCTGGATTTCATCGACGGGAACGCCGCACCGGATCAGATCTCGTCCAAGCGCAAGGCGGTGAAGGCGAAGGCTCCGGCCAAGCCCGCCGCGGCATCCAAGCCGCAGACAAAGGCCAAACCTAAGGCGGTGGCAAAACCCGCCACGGCGCCCAAGCCGGAGACAGAGGCCAAACCGAAGGCCGCGGTCAAGCCGAGAGCACGGAAGACCCCGGTGCGGAAAGCCAACGGCGCAGAAGCTGCGTCACAATCTCCGGACGTTCCAGCGTCGGAAGATGGCCAGCTTCCGATATGATCTGAAGCTCGGCGTTGGGCATCAGATGCGCCATGAATTCATGGCGCCGGATCGGGCAGAGCGCATCATGTTCCCCGCATAGGATCAGCGCCGGGATCTTGGCGCGTCGCAGCGTCGCCTGTTGATCCGGTCTCCGCTGCAGCGCGCGGGATTGGCGGACGAAGACCTCGGGTCCCAGATCCAGCGCCATCTGCATAACGGTGTTCAGCACCTCCAGCCGCTGCGGACCGGGCGCGAGGTAGTTCGGCTTCATCTCGTCGCGCATCACCTCCTGCAGCCGCCCCGCCTTGACCCGCACGATCTGCGGCTCACGCGCGGCGGCGACGTTCGGCATCTCGGATTGGCAGTTGGTGTCCATCAAGGCGATCCGGGTGATGCGTTTCGGCGCGAGGCTGAGCATCTCCATCGCCACGATGCCGCCCATGCTGAGACCGGCCAGCGCAAAGGTCTCGGGCGCCTTGGCCAGCGCATTTCTGGCAATCTTTTCAATACTGTCACTCTGGGTCACCGGCGCAACCTGCACCGAGGTTTCAGAGGACAGGGCCACGATCTGCGGTAAAAACAGCCGGGCATCGCACATCATGCCCGGCAACAGCACCAAAGGGTCGGTCATGCGGAATCAGAGCCTTTCGGACGCCAACCTCGCCCCGTCGGCGAGTGCGGCCAACTTGACATAGGCGATGTCGGGGTCAACCGCGCCGAACCCGGCGAAAGTGCCGAAGCCGCAATCCGAGCCCGCGACGACACGGTCGGGGCCGACAATCCTTGCGAATCTTTCGATGCGCTGCGCCACGAGTTCGGGATGCTCGACAAAGTTGGTGGTAGTGTCGACAACGCCCGGGACGAGAACCTTGTCGTCGGGAATTTCGGCCTTGCGGTCGCGGAACACGGTCCATTCATGCGCGTGGCGGGGGTTGGAGGTCTCGAACAGGACATGGCGGGACCGGGTTCTCATGAGGGTCCTGAAAACTTTGTCCATGTCGATGTCACAGACATGCGGGCCTTCGTAATTGCCCCAGCAGATATGGACGCGAACCTTGGCCGGATCGATGCCTTCGAGCGCGTGATTCAACGCCTCGACATGGGACTCGGCAATTCCGACGAACTCCTGATCGGTCAGGTCTGCAAACAGCATGTGGCGCGACAAGGCCAGGTCGGGACAGTCAAGCTGCAACTCGAGGCCGGCAGACACGATGGTGCGGTATTCCTCGGCCATGGCATCGGCCAGGGCGGCGAGGTAGGCGTCGCGGGTGGGGTAGTAATCGTTCTGCAAAAACAAAGAGATAACGCCGGGGGAGGCGGCGTTCATAAAGCCACGGGTCAGCCCCTGCTTCGCCATCGCGGCCTTAAGGTTGCCGATATCCTTCTGCAACTCTCCCTGGCCTTTGGATTTCACTTCGCCGACGCACATCGGGCGGGCGTATTTGGGGGTGCCGCCATCTTCGGCAAGCCGCTTGAGAAAGCCGGGGAATTTCTTCAGATCCGCCGGCGCGTTCCGGGGGCTGTCGCCATCGAAGCCGGTGTAGCGGTCCTTGACGTAAGTTGCGTAGGAGATCTTTGACGTCTCGCCGTCGCTGACGATATCGATCCCGGCGTCCACTTGTTTTTTGACCGTCTCGTCAACGGCTTGCGCCATGCAGGCGTCAAAGGCACAGAGGTCATAGGAGTCGTCCCGCTCGCGCGCGAAGATGAAATCGACGACGTCCTGCCGGCGCGGCAGGCTGCCCACATGGGTGGTAAGGATCCGGGTCATGGCAGCTCCAGTTCGGGCGATGTGAATCGCATATGCCGCCGCGCCCCGCGCGGCGGCAACAGCGTAGCAGGGCAGGACCACTTTGCAAGCGTATGCAAACACCGAAGCATTGCAGTATTTTGAGAGGAAGGGCGTTTCAAAACGCTTTCTGGGTGCGGTTTCCAAACCGCGTTCAGGACGCTTTCAAACGGCTTCGCGCTCGGGCGCAATCATGGGGCGTCTTCGGAATCGGTGGCGGGGCCATACCTGTCGATGTCGGCCTGAAAACGATCCAGGATCCATGTCCAGCCCTTTTCATGTTCGGCCTAGACATCGCGCCCCGTCAGATCGGTAACCTGGCTGACGGCGGACAGGCGGGAGCCGTCGGCGACTGCCTCGAATTCGATGACCAGCGTCATCAGCATGGTCGTGGTGCCGCCGAATGTGCCGATTGTGGTGGTCGCCAAGAGGTGCGGCGGCTCGATGCGATGGTGATGTTGGATCATGTGGCCGATCTCGGCGCCGTCATGGGTGATGCGCACGGTTTCCGTCCCGCCGGAACGGGTATCGAAGCTGTCATAAGCCATCCCGGTGTCGGGCCCGGCCTCCCAGCGCCGGCGGGTCTCGGGGCTGGTCCAGTGCGTCCAGAGGGTTTCAAGCGGCAGGGCGAATTCGCGGGAGGTGCGGATGGTGGCGGTGCTGGCTTTCATGGTGCAATGCCCCTGTGCTGCGGGTCGAGCTGATCTTCGAACCGGTCGAAGGCGTCGTTCCAGGCGTCTTCGGCGGCCTGGATATCGTTCTGCTTCATCGCCGTCACCTGGCTGGAAGCGACGATCCGGGCGCCCTCGGCCGTGGGTTTGAAAAGCAGGAGTTCCTGGGCGGCGACGATGTTGTCGGGCGTCCGGGCGCCGGTCTTGATCCGGTGGACCACCTGCGCCACGATCAGCGTGCACGGGCGGAGCGCCACATAGCAGCGGGTCGTTTCCGCCCCCGGCCGGTCGCGCCAGCGCTCTTCGACGATCTCGACGCCGCCTTCGGCGATGTCCAACTGCTTCAGGCGCAGGCCCTTGCCCGGGGGCGCGATGACCTGGCCGCGGATATCTGGGTCGGTCCAGGCCGCAAAGAGCGTTTCCGGCTGCAGGTCGTAATCCCGCCGCACCACGACGGTAAAATGCCGGGACAGTTTGCGGCGCGGCACGGTCATTCGACTGACCCGTTCCGTGGCAGTTGCCTCGCGTTCGCGGTCTCGTCAAACCCCGTCACAGCCACCCATCCGGAATACGTGCCGGAAAACAACCGGCCGACCGCCGCCTGGCCGACACCTGTACCCTTGGCGACCTGGTTTGAGGTGATGCGCTCGCACGCCATCAGCCGGCCGTCCAGCCGCCGTCGACAAGGATCGACGTGCCCGTGACCAGCGCCGAGGCATCCGAGGCGAGATAGACCACGGCGCCCATGATATCCTCGATTTCGCCCACCCGTCCGAGTTTGATCTTCCCTTCGATCCATTCGACCTTCTCCGGATCGCTGAACGTTTGTTCGGTTAACGGCGTGCGGATGAAGGTGGGGCAGATCGTATTGACGCGGATGCGTTTGGGCGCCCAGTCGATGGCCATCGCCTTGGTCATCCCCTCGACCGCATGCTTGGTGGCGCAATAGACCGCCCGGTCCTGTCCGCCGACATGACCCATCTGGCTGGAGATCTGAATGATGCTGCCGCCGCCGGCCATGCCGCGCGCGGCCTCTTGCGCCAGGAAATAGGCGGCGCGGATATTGACGTTCGACACCGCGTCGAAGTCTTCCGGCCGGGTTTCGAGCGCGGGGGAATGCCGCGCCATTCCTGCGGAGTTGACCAGAATGCCGAACGGGCCGTGCGCGGCAAAAAAGGCGCGCATGGCGGCAAGGTTCGTGACATCCAGCGGATGGCCGTCGGCGTTGAACCCGGCATCCTGCATTTCCGCGACCGCCTTGCCCAGTTCCGCCTTGCCGCGGGCGGCCAAGATCACCTCGGCCCCGGCCTCGGCAAGGGCGCAGGCACATCCCAGGCCGATGCCGCGCGACCCGCCGGTGACCAGCGCGCGGCGGCCGTCGAGCCGGAACGACGGGGTTATGGGCAGGCTCATGGCGTATCTCCTGGGATCTCGGGATAGGCGATGCCGCGGAACGGCGGGAAGTCGGCATAGCGTTCGGCCCGGGCGGGATCGGGCCTCAGGCCGGGCTTGACCAGCGTGCCCTTGGGGCGGATGTAGCTGAGGATGCGGTTTTCGCGGTGATCCTCGCGCCAGGTCAGGTTGAAGGCGGCGTTCTTGGGAAAGAAATAAACCTCCTGGAAATCCAGGTGGTCGTAGAGCCACCAGGCCAGATCGCGCCAATCGCGGCCGCGGTTATACTGCGCGGCGAACCACGGAACACCGACGGTCACGCAGGCGCCCATCCGGCCCTTTCCGTCGCGGATGTCCCAGATGTGGTGGGCATGGTTCGCCTCGTTCCGGGCGCATTTCTGCGGCTTCAGCTTCGACCCGAAATCGTTCATCTCGGGGTGGCGATAGCCTGAGCGGATGTCGATCGGCCCGAAGGTTTCGACCAGGGGGTCAAGCAGGTGCTGGGCCAGCTTGCGGCCAGCGGCCAGGGCGAGGTCGGGGTCTTCGGGGAAGTTCGGCAGCCGGTGGAAATTGGCGATCTCGCTGGTCATGAAGTTCCGCATTTCGAAATGCCGCGACAGACGCTGGCGGCCCAGGTCTTCGAGCGCGGTAAAGCTGCGCGGTCGTCTCATTTCCAGCCGTTCCACTGGAATTCGCCGTTCGGGCCCAGCGGAGAGAACGGGTTGTGGGCGATTTCCCAGACATGACCGTCGGGATCGGCGAAATAGGCGATATGCCCACCCCAGAAGATGTCATGCGGCGATTTGATGCCCCTCGCACCCGCGGACAGAGCCGCCCGATAGAGCCGCGCGACGTCCTCTTTCGCGGGCACGTTATGCGCCAGCGTGACGCCCGAGAAACCGCCGACTTGCGCCGGATCCAGCCCCATGTCGCGCGCCAGCATGTCCTTGGGGTACAGCCCAAGCGTCTGGCCGATCAGATCAAACGCGACAACACCGTCGGGGGCTTCGACCGGCTGCCATCCAAGTGCGGTGTAGAACGCCGCGGCGCGGTCCATGTCCGACACCGCCAGGGTGATCAGGCTGATCCGCTGGTCCATCCCGAAAGCTCCTTCATGTGGGCACAACCGCTGGCCGCTCGTCGGTCATAAACGTTTCGCGGATCAACCAGAACCCGTTTTTCCCGGAACGGCCCGTCTTCGGGACGGAACCGTTCGTGAACGTGTATTTGGTCCGCCTGGTCCTTCGCATCGCTACAATCCACGCGGGCGACGCACCGATGGCTCGGCCGGTTCACCCGCGCCCCCCTGCAAAACGGTCAAAGACCCAAGGACCGCGCCCAGCCGGCGATCTGCTTGGCGACGGACTCGGTCATGCCGGGGCTCAGGACATCGCCGCCGATGACATGGTTATAGGGGTCGTTGCCCGGCGGCAGCTTTTGCGGAGCCAACGCCACCTCGCCGCCCCAGCGGTCGGCCACGTCCCGCGTCGCAGCCGCGCTGACCACGGCATCGGCGTCCGAGAACAGGAACATCGCGGGCACCGTTGCGCGGCCCGGGTCCTGCTTTGCCACATGTTTCACCAGCGCCATCATCGGCAAAAGCGCGACCGTGGGATAGCGCGTGGTCCAGTATCTCCGATGATCGTCGTTCAGCGGCTGCCAGGCCCGTTCGGTCCCGGCCGCCAGCGGCACCCACCAGCGCGCACCCGGCCATGTCAGGATCGCGGACAGGGCATTCGCGATGGCGAAATTGGGCGAGACAAAGGCGATGGCGTCGATCGATGCCGACAGGTCCGGGTGCATCGCTGCCAGCGCCGCCAGCGTGCCGCCTGTGGATGTGGCGATGACCAAGGTCCTGTCCCCCGCCGCGCGCGCCGCTGCCAGCGCCTCGGCCACATCCTCCAGCCAGTCGCCCGCCGCCGGTTCGGCCAAGGCCGCGCCGTCGCGGCCATGGCCCGACAGCCGCGTGTAGACCAGGTTTGCGCCCAACGCCCGAGCGACGAGGTCCGGCACGGGGCGGATCTCTTCCGACGTGGCCGAGAAGCCATGGATATAGACCACCGATACCCCGGTGCGCGCGCCGGGCGTCCCAGCCCAGATCACGCGCTTCTCCACGCCCGGCGTGATGTCGTCGAACCGCGCCTCGGCTTCCGCGAAATAGGTGTCGAGGCGGTCCGCGGAAAGTGCCGTTCCGAAGCCGATATCGGTATCCACCGGCTCTCCAGGCAAGATCAGCCAGGCCGCCGCGGCCAGAACCAGCAGCGCCAGCAGCACGCGCCCAAGCCATTTGCCCAAGCTACGCATGCGCCAGAACCTCTTCGACCGAAGCTTCGATCTGCGCCAGACACCGGGGCGTGGAAAACCGGTGGTCGGCATCCTTGACCAGGGTCAGGCGGATATCGGGGCCGGTTGCATGATTCATAAGACGCAGCGCGACCTGCATGTCCACGTCCGCATCGGCTGTGCCCTGCAGCAGCCGCACCGGATAGGGCAATTCCAAGGGCGCACGCAGCACGAGGTGATCCCGGCCATCCTCGATCAGGCGTCTGGTGATGATATAGGGCTCGTCGGAATAGTCCGAGGGAAGGGCCACTTGTCCGGTCTGCGAAAGCTCGGCGTGCTGCTCCGGCGTGAACGCCGCCCACATGGAGTCTTCGGTGAAGTCTGGCGCGGCTGCAATTCCGACAATTCCCTGGATCTTTTCCCCTAGCCGGGTTGCGGCAATCAGGGAAACCCAACCTCCCATCGACGAGCCGACCAGAACGACCGGCCCGTCCGTCACAGCCTCGATCAAAGTGATCGCGTCGTCTGCCCAGTCGCCGATGCAGCCGTCGAGGAAATCACCCGAAGATTGACCGTGCCCGGAATAGTCGAGCCGAAGAAAGGGCCGGCCCGAATTGCGTGCCCATGATTCGAGATGCAGCGCCTTGGTGCCCTCCATATCGCTGCGGAAACCGCCCAGAAACACCACGCATGGCCCCCGTCCGGGTGTCAGATGATAGGCGAGACGCCGGTTTTGCGGTGTCTGCAGAAAGCTTGGCCCGGACATGGTTCCCCCTTGTTTTGCAAAGCCTTGCCATATCCACCGGGCGATTTCCATGGCGGCGACCGGGCAATTTGTTACGTGACTCTATTGTCACGTGACTATCTAGTCACTTATAAGGGTAACCATGGACGCGATCTTCAAAGCCCTGAACGACCCCTCGCGCCGCGCGCTTCTGGACAGCCTGCGCCGGAAGGACGGCCAAAGCCTGCAAGAGCTGGAGGAGGGGCTGGAGATGACCCGCTTCGGGGTCATGAAGCACCTCAAGGTGCTGGAAGCGGCAGGCCTGGTCGTGCCCGTGAAACGGGGCCGGTTCAAATACCACTATCTCAACGCCGTGCCCCTGCAGGAAGTGATTGACCGCTGGATCGAGCCGTTGATCGCCAAACCCACCGCCCGGGGGCTTCTGTCCCTCAAAGCTCATCTAGAAGGACCCAAAGACATGCTTGATGTCACACCCAAACCCGACTTCGTCCACCAGACATTCATCCGCACCACACAGGACGCGTTGTGGGATGCCCTGACCAAGGCCGATCAGGTTGCGCAATACCACTTCGTCTGCAACAGCGCCGAAGGCGACGCAAAGGTCGGCGAGACGATGAAGATGAACCGCCCCGACGGGTCGTTGATGCTGTCGCAGACAACCACGCGGCTGGAGCCCAAATCGCGCATCGAGATGACATTCGAGCCACACTGGTTCGAGGGGAAGAACGAGGCCTCGCACATCGTTTTCCTGATCGAGCCGCAGGGGCCGTTCTGCAAGCTGACATGCGAGCATTACGACATTCCCGCCGGGCACGAGGGCGTCGCCGAGGGCTGGGCCCGGCAGATCGCATCGCTGAAATCCTGGCTGGAAACCGGCGAACCGATGAAGATGCCGATCTAAGGAGCGATCCCCATGACCATCGAATTGACCTACCTGGTCTTCACCGCGCTGCTGGCGGCGTCGCTCTGGATCCCGTTCATCGTCGGGGTCAACGTGCAAAAGGCCGTCGATACCACCGACTTCACCCGCCCGCCGGACCTGACCGCCCTGCCCCCTTGGGTGCACCGTGCACACCGTGCGCATCTGAACCTGATCGAACAGATGCTGCCCTTTGCGGTGATCGTGCTTGTGGCGCATAGCCTGGGCGTGTCGACGGCCGTGACGGTTTGGGCCAGTGTCGCGTTCTTCTGGCTGCGGGTGATCCATGCGGCAGGCATGATAACCGGCCTGGCCCGCTTTCCGGTCCGGCCGATCATCTTCACCGCCAGTTGGATCTGCATTCTGGCAATCGGCTGGCAGGTCCTGGCGCAGGCCTGACACCAACGAACGAAAGGCAATGCAAAAACGGCTTTCCGGCCCAGGACAGACGGTCCGCGTTGACAATCGCGGGCCGTTTGCGCATGTAGCACCCGTGACATACCCGCAACCGGGCGTTCCGTGGGCGCCAAACCGACGAGGAGAGCAGGCCGATGGCCCAGATTTCCCTGACATTTCCCGATGGCAATGCGCGCGACTTCAATGCGGGCGTCACCCCTGCCGAGGTGGCCGCATCGATCAGCAAGTCGCTGACGAAAAAGGCGATCTCGGCGACCGTGGACGACGCCCATTGGGACCTGCAATGGCCCATCGAGGCGGACGCGAAAATCGCCATCCACACGATGCAGGACGACGCACAGGCGCTGGAGCTGATCCGCCACGACCTGGCCCATATCATGGCCCGCGCGGTGCAGGAGCTGTGGCCCGAGGTACAGGTCACCATCGGCCCGGTGATCGAAAACGGCTGGTATTACGATTTCGACCGGGCCGAGCCGTTCACGCCGGACGATCTGGGCGCCATCGAGGCGCGGATGAAGCAGATCATTGCCGCGCGCGACCCGGTGCGGACCGAGGTCTGGGACCGCGACGCCGCGATCCTGCACTACAAGAAGACCCACGAGCCCTACAAGGTCGAGCTGGTCGAGGCGATCCCCGAGGATCAACAGATCCGCATGTACTGGCACGGCGACTGGCAGGACCTCTGCCGCGGGCCGCACCTGCAGCATACCGGCCAGGTTCCCGCGGACGCCTTCAAGCTGATGAAGGTGGCGGGCGCCTATTGGCGCGGCGACAGCGACCGCCCGCAGCTGCAGCGCATCTATGGCGTCGCCTTCAAGACGCGGCAGGAGTTGAAGGACTATCTGCACTTCCTCGAAGAGGCCGAGAAACGCGACCACCGCCGGCTGGGCCGCGAGATGTCGCTCTTTCATTTTCAGGAGGAAGCGCCGGGCATGGTGTTCTGGCATCCCGACGGCTGGACGGTCTACCGCATCATGGAAGACTACATGCGCCGCCGTCTGGAGGGCGCGGGCTATCGCGAAATCAAGACACCCCAGATCGTTGACCGCAAGCTTTGGGAAGCCAGCGGCCATTGGGACAAGTACCGCGAGAACATGTACATCACGGAGATCGACGAGGAACACGCCAACGAAAAGCGCGTGAACGCGTTGAAGCCGATGAACTGCCCCTGCCACGTTCAGGTCTTCAACCAGGGCATCAAGTCCTACCGCGATCTTCCACTGCGCCTGGCCGAATTCGGATCCTGCCACCGGTACGAGCCGCACGGCGCCTTGCACGGGCTGATGCGGGTGCGCGGCTTTACCCAGGACGATGCGCATATCTTCTGCACCGAGGATCAGATCGAGGACGAGTGCGCCAGGTTCATCACGCTTCTGTCGACGATCTACCGCGATGCGGGCTTTCCCAAGTTCGATATCAAGTTCTCGACCCGCCCCGAACAGCGGGTCGGATCGGACGAGGTCTGGGACAAGGCCGAGAACGCCTTGGAAAAGGCGATCCTATCGGTGCGCAACGACTTTGAACTCGATCCCGGCGAGGGCGCGTTTTATGGCCCCAAGCTCGACTTCAAACTGACCGACGCGATCGGGCGCGAGTGGCAGTGCGGCACGTTCCAGGCCGACTTCAACCTGCCCGAGCGGCTGGACGCCACCTATGTCGGCGCCGATGGCGAGAGACACCGCCCCGTGATGCTGCACCGCGCGATCCTGGGGTCCTTCGAACGCTTCATCGGCATCATGATCGAAAACTACTCCGGCAGGCTGCCCTTCTGGATCGCGCCGCGCCAGGTGGTTGTGGCCTCGATCGTGTCGGATGCGGACGACTATGTGCATCACGTTGTGCAGACGCTGAAGGCCCGCGGGCT
The DNA here is from genome assembly GCA_030065095.1 of Rhodobacter sp. Taxonomy (GTDB): domain Bacteria; phylum Pseudomonadota; class Alphaproteobacteria; order Rhodobacterales; family Rhodobacteraceae; genus JASJCA01. The sequence goes on along the minus strand of JASJDP010000043.1, from coordinate 14,467 downwards.
CAGGGCCGAGGCCGATATCCGCAACGAAAAGATCAACTACAAGGTGCGCGAACATTCGGTCGCGAAGGTTCCGGTGATTCTGGCCTGCGGCATGAAAGAGGTCGCCGATCAGACGGTTTCTGTCAGGCGTCTTGGCGAAAAGCAGACCCGCGTCGAAGCGCTGAGCACCGTCGCCGACCAGCTCGATGCCGAGGCGACACCGCCTGACTTGGCGGAAAAACACGCGCTGGCAGTGGTTTAGCGCCCCCGCCTGCGGCAGCCCGCCGCAGGCTCATGCGTCAAATCACATTTTCGTATGTTTCAAGCCGTCACAGGCGCGTGCCACACGGGCCTGTTATTGGCTGTGTCAGCAGGACTGCCGTAAGTGACGTCATGCCGCACCGAGCGGCTGAACCATGACACGAAACGACAAATCGGAGATCCCGCATGTCCAATACCGTGAAGACCCTTGCCGTTGCCGGTGCCGTTGCTGCCGCGCTGAGCGCCACCGCCACCACCGTGGCCCACGCCCAGGCGAAAGAGAAGTGCTATGGCGTTTCGCTCGCCGGCAAGAACGACTGCGCCGCCGGCCCCGGCACCACCTGCGCCGGCTCGTCGGTCGTCGACTACCAGGGCAACGCCTGGACTCTCGTCGATGCCGGCACCTGCGCCGAAATCGACCTGCCGGCGATGGCCGACGGCACCCCGCGCATGGGCTCGCTGGAAGCTCTGGACCGCGACCTGCCGTCCTGATTTGACGGACCGTTCCGCAGGGTGGGGTTTATGCCCCACCCTGCAGATTTGCTGCTACACTGCGCTGACAGACCAAGACCGCCCCAAGGGACGTCCGACGAATGCTGGATGCCACGACCCATCGCTTCGACCGTCTACCGGATGCGCCCGGCGTCGGCTACAAGCCGCAGCATTTCTCTGACATCCTCGACCAGCCCGGCCCCGTCGCCTGGCTGGAAATTCACGCGGAAAACTACATGGGCGACGGCGGCCGTCCGCTGGCGCAGCTGCGACACCTGGCCGAACGCTTCGCGATCTCGGTGCACGGCGTTGGGCTGTCGATCGGCGGCGAAGGCCCGCTCGACAACGATCATCTGGCACGGCTGAAACATCTGCTGGGCTGGCTGCAGCCGGCGAGTTTCTCAGAACACCTTGCCTGGTCGACCCATGGCAGCCACTTCCTGAACGATCTCTTGCCCCTGCCCTATACGAACCGGACGCTGGCGCGGGTCTGCGCGCATATCGATCAGGTGCAGGACACGGTCGGCCACCGGATGCTGCTGGAAAACCCGTCCACCTATCTCTCCTTTTCCGAAACGGATGTGGCCGAGGTGGATTTCCTGGCCGAGATAGCCCGGCGCACCGGCTGCGGGCTGTTGTTGGACGTCAACAACGTCTTCGTCTCGGCCACCAACCAGCAGACGGACGCAAAAAGCTACATCGACGCCTTTCCGCTGGCGCATGTGGGCGAAATCCACCTCGGCGGCCATGACGAGGACGCGGACGAAACCGGCGCGCCCCTGCTGATCGACAGCCACGGTCGCGAAGTGGTCGATCCGGTCTGGGCGCTTTACGAACATACCATTGCACGGGGCGGCCCGAAACCGACGCTGATCGAATGGGACAACGACGTGCCCGATTGGCCAGTGCTGCGGGCCGAGGCGGCCCGGGCCGCACCGATCCTGCAGGCTGCACTGGCATGACCGGCGGACAGTCGGACTTTGCCCAGGCGCTCCTCGACCCGGCCGCGCCCACCCCTGCGGGGCTGACGAATCCGGACGGCGCACCGGCGACCCGGCGGTTCAACGTCTACCGCAACAATGTGGCCGCCAGCCTGACCGAAGCCCTGGAAACCGCGTTCCCGGCGATCCGGAAGCTGATCGGCGAGGAAAATTTCAAGGCCATCGCAGGGGTTTACCTGCGAAAGCACCCGCCTTCGTCACCGCTGATGATGTTCTACGGAGCCGACATGCCCGGCTTTCTTGCGGGCTTCGAGCCGCTGCAGCATCTGGCGTATCTGCCGGATGTGGCCCGGCTGGAGCTGGCGCTGCGCCGCGCCTACCATGCCGAAGACGCATCGCCCCTGCCGCCCCAGGTGTTCGAAACCCTGCCCGCCGACCGGCTGATGGGCGCGCGTGTGGGTTTTGCCCCGGCGGTGCAGCTGGTCCGGTCGCGCTATCCGGTGCACGGCATCTGGTCCTACAACATGGAAGACGGCGCGCCCAAGCCCGCACCGCGCGGCGAAAACGTTCTGGTCAGCCGACCCGACTACGACCCGGTCCTGACCACGCTCGCCCCCGGCGGCGGCACGTTTCTGGCCGCGCTGCTGCAAGGCCAGCGCTTTGCCGCCGCCCTTGACGCCACCACCGCGCAGGTGCCCGATTTCGACCTGACCGGAACACTCGGCGCCCTTTTCGCAAGCGCCGCAATCATACGACTGGACGAGGACACGACGCCATGAACGCGCTGATTTCGCTGCATAACTCGATCTTCGCCGCGCTGGAGCGGCTGGCGCCCGCGGTGCTGCCGACGCTGGCGCGGTTCGTCTTCATCGCCGTCCTCTTCGTCTATTACTGGAATTCCGGACTGACCAAGCTGGGCGGCGAAGGGCTCGGCGGTCTCTTCAGCCCCACCTTCAATGCCTTTGCGCAGATCTTCCCCAAGGGCGCCGAGGCCGCAAGCTACGACGTCACCGCCGCCACCGGGTTCCAGAAGCTCGTCACACTGGCGGGCACCTGGGCCGAGTTCATCCTGCCGGTGCTCGTGGCCATAGGCCTGTTCACCCGCCTTGCGGCACTTGGCATGATCGGTTTCGTGGTGATCCAGTCGCTGACCGATATCGTCGGCCACGGTGCGGACGCCGCCACCATCGGTGCATGGTTCGACAACAACGCGGGCGCGCTGATCCTCGACCAGCGGGCATTTTGGGTGTTCCTGCTGCTGTATCTGGTCTTCCGTGGTGCCGGCCCGGTTTCGCTGGATCGCTTCGTTCTCGAACGGCCCCGCGAGGCCTAGACGGGCAGAACGTGCAGCCGCATTGACGCCCCCCCGCCGAGCGTAGAGCGGCTTACGATTCTTCGGCGAAAAATCATGGCGCTCCACAGTTCCCGGCGGGAACGCGCGGTATCACACCGCATCCGGTTGCCGCGCCGCCAGCGCCAGCACGCCGCCCAGACCCGCCATGGCGATGGGAAACATCGTAAACACCCCGAAGCCGAAGGCATAGTACATACCCCCCGCCGACAGCAGCATGCAGACCCCGCCGATCACCGCCCGGGATCGCGCCATCGCCCCGCCCGCGATCGCCAGAAGCGGCGCCAGCAAGCTTGCCGCCTTGATCAGTGCCGGGTTGTCCACCTGCCCGGCGATGTCTTCGATCTCGCCAAACCAGTCGATGAACTCGACATAGCCATAGCTGAAGAAGCCGACGATCATCCCGATGATCCCGCCGATGACTCCCAAGGTCAGGGCTGCGTTGCGCATCAAAGCCTCCTTGCGTGCGGTGCCGACATAATCGGCCCCGTCCCGCTAGCCAAGGAGGGAGTTTTGCACATCTTTTCCCCATCCCAGGTACAGCGCGCCGTCCCGCTCGATCACCGGCCGTTTCATCAGCGTCGGATGCGCGGCCAGCAGATCCACCGGGTCGCCGTCCCGCTCCGCCGCGCCAAGCTCGCGCCAGGTCTTCGACTTGCGGTTGAGCAACTCTTCGCCGAAGGCCGCGTGGAACCGCGCGAGCAACGCCCGCGGCACACCATCGGCACGCACATCGACCACATCCAAGGCCAACCCTTTTTCGCGAAGGGATTTTTCGGCCTTGCGACAGGTATCGCACGTCTTTAGACCATAGAACCGCATCGACATTAGACATCCTTTCAGATCCTGTGCGCGCCCGCTGTCGTAGAAAATTTACTTGCCTTTTCCGAGGAATAAACCAATCTTTTCCGTGTGACGACAGACTTTCTTCGACGACCGCTCCTGCTTCGGGGGCAGCCTCAGAAACTGAAAGACCTGGCTGCACCACCCCGCCGCACCCCCGCGGGCGGGCCGAAACAAGGAGATGCGGAATGCCCACCGGCACCGTGAAATGGTTCAACACCACCAAAGGGTATGGCTTTATCGCGCCGGACGACGGCGGCAAGGACGTGTTCGTCCATATTTCTGCAGTGGAACGCGCCGGCATGACAGGGCTCGCCGACAACCAGAAGGTGGGCTATGAGCTGCGCGAAGGCCGCGACGGACGTGCCTCGGCCAGCGACCTGGTCGATCTGGCTGGAAAATAGCGCAATCGCAGCAAAGCGGCCACCGTCCGGCGGCCGCTTTCTCACAACCATCCAAGGCGACCGACGCGACTACTGCTGGTCTTCCCAGAAGAACGGCTGATACCCCGTCCCGTTTCCATAGCGGTAAACGCGCACGTCATAGCCCCAGCCGTAATTCTTGTAGAGCCCCCCGGCGGGCGACGTCACCGGCAGGTTGCGCGACGTGTCGGTCAGGGTCTTGGGGCCCGTGTAGGGTACCGGACGCGGACAGGTGATCGTGACATCCGCCCATTTGTTGGTGCAGATCGCATGCGCCGCCGGGGCCGAAGCCAGGATCGACACGGCAATCGCAGCAAGAAACCCAGGTCTTGCGTAGTTCATAGGTACCCCCATCAAGATATTGTGCGAAATTCAACAATAACTTCAGCAGCTTAACAGGATCGGGGGAGCGGTCAAATTCGCCTTTGGAAACAATACGTTTCGGCACACGGGATTGCCCCGCGGCCGCGGGGCGCCCACCCTGCCGTTCGGACCGCGTTACTGGCCCTTTTCGTAGACCGTGTAAGTGTCGTCGGAGCCCTTGCCATAGGACACGTAGGTCGGCGCGGGTTTATGCGCCTTGCGCCGTTTCTTGGGCGCGTGGTGCTGCCGATAGCCGACATGGGTCGGCTCGCCGCAGCAGATCACACCGCCGACGACAACCGGCTGCAATCCGGCGGGACAGTAGTTGTGCTTTGACGGATAGGCCCAGACGGCCATGTCGTTCGAGGCCGGCTGGGTCATCGGATGGTCCGACCAGGCCAGGGCGGGCGCGGCGCTCAGGGCCAGCCCGAACGCGGCGGCGGCAGGAAACAAGACACGCATGGATACCTCCATCATCAATTGCGCGGCCCCCAGGCATATGGCGATGGCGTAGCACGGGGCTGTGGATAGCTCCAAAAGTTGCTTGCGAAACAATGTGTTTCGGCGCGACGTTGTGGCAGAAATGTGCCGATTTCCACGACCTCCACCGGCCCGGCGTTTCCCCGGTCGCGCGGGCGAATGTTACAGCCACGTCGATGCGCAACACGAGGCATCACAGATCCGTGGGTCGGGGTATCATTTTTGCCGCCCATGCGCATTTTGGGGTCAGAATTCGACCCCAAAGGAGACCTGACAATGCCCCTTAACCGCCGGACTTTGCTTGGACTTTTCGCACTCGCCCCGATCACCGCGCTGGCCGCCCGCCCCGCCTTCGCCCGCGAACCCGAAACCTTCCAGACCGATGGCGTCGCGATCAACGGGATCGACCCGGTCGGCTATTTCACCGACGGCGGCCCGATCCCGGGGTCGGCCGAGCACACGGTGATGCATAATGGTGCCGAGTGGCGGTTCGCCAGCGCCGCGAACAAGGCCACGTTCGAGGGCGACCCGGAAAAATACGGCGCGAAATTCGGCGGTTACTGCGCCTTCGCCGCCTCGCGCGGGTATCTGGCGCCGACCATCCCCGAGGCCTGGACGGTCTATGAGGACCGCCTGTACCTGAACGCCAACCTGCGCGCCCGCGAGCTGTGGCTGGAGGACGTTCCGGGCAACATCGCGAAGGGCGAGGCGAACTGGCCGGGGATCCTTGGGTGACCGATCGATCCGGAGTTAACGGGCTGAAATCGCTGAAAATCCCTAGTCAGATATTTATCGGATTTCCGTCGGACTTCCATCGGACCCGAAAAAACGCCCCGGCCCCGGACGGGCCGGGGTTAACTTCTCGTGCAAACGCACACCCTGCGGCACATTGCTGATGGACGAAGAACCGGCCCATCCACCCGTTCACCCGGGCTGAAAGCCCGGATCGCGCCCGGCCCCGTCCCCCAGGGCGGGCGCGATGCGTTGAGACGGTTGGGGTGGTTGCAGCATGGATGCTTTGAAGCGATGCCGGGGCAATTGGCGAGGCGCCCACCCTCGGGGCCGGGCGCGATCCTTTGTACTTTGCTGCGGCACAAGAGAGTCGTGCGCTGAAGCGCACCCTACGGCTTGCTTTGTTCGGTGTGGAGGGCAGAACTGGCCACCATGCGCGTGCTACGCTTGGTCGTTTTCATCCTCCAATTGAAAGACCCTGTCTTTCACAGCAAATTTCTCTATCTTCGCAAATCTATCTGGATCGTTTTTCCTCAAGTGTTCCAACGCATTGCGAATAATCGCAAAGTCTTTGTCGCTGGATTGCAAAATTGACCATCTCCGCCAGCTAGGAACAATACGCGTACCAATTTCGACGGCTAAAAGGACCATGGTCATTGCACCGACGAGTGAAAGAATAAGAAAAGCGAATGGGTAATCCAAAAGGGTCTTGCCAAAAATTTCATCGAAAATTCTCTCTCTATTATCGGGCTTTATGTAATTTCCGTCAATAGAGATAAAAATATTATCGCTTTCATCATCAAGATAGATGTACCTTAATTCGCGCCTTTGCAAATTTATGATTGTTAGATTCTCACCGGGAAGAAGATTTACTACTTTGTCAAAATTCTCTGTATAAGTCTCATCATCCTTACCTCTATAATCCAAATGAGAATAATCTATATCTCGACCCTCAATTCGGACACTCACAGATTTACGGCTTTCTTGACTTTCAATTTCAATTTGCTCAATATAACCATATGATCCAAGTATATGGAATTCCTGAAAGTTCGTGAGAAAATCGGACAGTACCTTTTTCACAGATTCAGCAAGTTCTCCTTGCTTGTTCTGTTCTTTCTCTAAGAATTCAAAAAGAGCTTCCATCACCTCCTTGTCAGAAAGAGGGAGGTCACTTGGATATTCAACATAACGATAATCGTAAGAAACTGAGCCCTGTCGCTCCCAGTCTCCCATAAGAAGATAGGTGAGTGCGGCGACTGTTATCCCAACTAGCGTAGGGATAATGTATGCTTTCGCAAATTCACTCATGCACTAACCTGTCACCCTATAACCCCCTCAAACTCCCGCCATTCCCCCTTGGACATGCCGGAGGTCTCCTGTGTCACCCCTTCACCTTGCAGCATCCTCTTTATACACTCAATCGCCTTCGCCGACAGCGTGACGCCGCCCATGCGGTAATCCTCGAAGGCGGCATAGGCGAACGGCACCCAGTCGGCGACCAGCTTGCAGATTTCCTCGGCATAAACGCGGATTTCGTATTGGGCGTGGGCGTCGGCGCGCAACCTTAAGAAGTGAAAGAGGTTGTGCAGATCGACCTTCCAGTACCACTGCGTATAGACATTGGCGGGCAGGTTCATCCGCGCAAGCTCGCGCGCGAGGCCGAGTTTCTGGCCCTGTTCCTCGCTTTCCAGCATCTCTTCGTAATGGTCGTAGGCCCGCGCGCTGTCGGATTTCAGGATCTCCAGCACACGCTCGGCCTCGGCCCCAGTCAGCACCGCGCCGCGGCCCTGGGCGTTGGCGGTGGACTGGGCGGCGAGCGCATCCGGCTGGGGGATGTAGAATTCGCGGTCGAGGATCGAATAGCGGGCGGAGTATTCGTTGACGTTGGCGGTGCGGTGGCGGATCCACTGGCGCGCGACGAAGACCGGCAGTTTGACGTGCAGCTTGATCTCGCACATCTCGAACGGCGTCGAGTGCCAGTGCCGCATCAGATAGCGGATCAGCCCCTCGTTCTGGCTGACCTGCTTGGTGCCCTTGCCGTAGCTCACGCGCGCGGCCTGGCAGATGGCATTGTCGTCGCCCATATAGTCGATGACGCGGACGAACCCGTGATCGAGGACGTCATAGGCCGTGTAGAGGTGCCGCTCCATCCCATCGGACACCACGCGGAGGGTCTGGCGGGGGGTGGCGCGAAGCGCATCGATCTCTGCCTGCTGCTCGGGCGTCAGGGGCATGGGGCGAATCCTTTTCTATACGCCATGGCTGGATGTTCATACTACATCTATGACGCCAGATTGGAACCGCCCCGATATGAGGTAGGGCGCAGAGCGCAAAGCGCGGTATTCCTGCACCAGTCTTGTCTTGTAAGCGGCTCGATTCATTGACTTATCGAATACTTTTCCACAAGGCTGCAGAAAAACAGGCAGGCTTCGAGCAGAGTTATGCGAAAATATCTTACGGCCATGGCCGTGGCGGGTGCCGTCGCGGCCTGCGATGGAAATCCGTTCCTGACAACGGACGATACGGCAGCCGATACGACGGACACCACGTCGACGATCCCGCCCGGAACGACCAATCCGGCCGCAAATGTCAGCATCTTTCGCTACGAGCCGTTCGATGCGGCGACGGGCAGCGGCTATGCCGAGTCGATCAGCTATGACGCCACCGCCGACCGGTTCTTCGTCGACAACCTGGCCTTCGACGGCGACAACTTCTATGAACGCGACGATCTGTCCCCGTCGATCGGCAAGGACGGGCCCATGGCCACCGGGCCGTTCCAGGTCTATGAAAACGACAGCTTCCTCAGCGATCCGGTAACCGGCACGCCGATCAACCAGTTCCAGCACAAGGCGATCCGCGGCGTCAGCACCACCGGCGACACCGAATTCGCCATCGTGCGCACCGGTCAATACGTGAACTACGGCTTTGGCGGTTTCATCTACCAGCGCAACAGCGGTGTCACGCTGCCGACCTCGGGGCAGGCCTTTTACTCGGGCGAAGCTGCGGGCCTGCGCGATTTCCTTGCGCGGGGCGGGCTGGAATACACCTCTGCCGAGATGGCGATCGCGATCGATTTCGAAGACCTCAACGACGGCGATGCGGTGCGCGGCAACCTCTTCAACCGGCGTGTCTTTGAGATCCAGTTTGACGCCTTTGGCAATGAAACCGGCACCAACGACATCACCACCGATATCGTCAATGCAATCAACGCCAACCCGGCCTATGCCGCGGTGCATACCGAGCTTCCGACGCTCTTTTTCACCGTGCAGCCGGGGGTTCTGGACACAAATGGCGAGTTGATCGGGGAATTGCAAAGCTCTCTGATCGGCAGCGACGGCAACCTCGTGACCTATGAGTCCGGTAACTACTATGCCCTCGTCGAGGGTGCCACCGCCGACGAGATCGTCGGGGTCGTCGTGGTGACTTCGACGGATCCCAGAGTGCAGTCGGGAGCGGTGACCGCGCGGGAAACCAGTGGTTTCATTGTTTACCGCAACTAGGCGCCTCGCCGCGGCGATCGTCCTGACTGCCGCGGCTGCCTGCCAAAGCGCGTCGGCTGCCGACACCCGGGTCGAGTTGAGCCCGGCAGAGATGCACGCCGCAGCCTACCAATTGCTCGCGACGGGCCGAAGCAAAGGGGCCTTGACCCTGGCGCGCGCGCTTTTGCGCCGCGATCCACGCGATGTCGGCGCGTTGGTTCTGGTGGCGGCGGCGGCGCGGAACCTCGGCGACTACGACACCGCCCGCGACGCCGGCCAAGCGGCCTGGCGCCTGGCCGAGACAGACCCGCAACGCTATGCCGCGGCGCTTGTGACCGCGCAGGCGCTGTCATCGGACGACCGGCGCACAATGGCCCAGCTGTGGCTGCGCCGGGCGGTCGACGTGGCGCCCAGCGAGGTGGCACGAGGGCGCGCCGTGCGCGATTTCCGGTATGTCCGCGCGCGGAATCCCTGGTCGATGCAGCTGTCCTTTAACATCGCGCCCAGCAACAACATCAACAACGGCAGCCTGCGGGAAACCACCACGTTGTTCGTGTTGGGCGCCGACCGCGAGCTTATCCTGGACGGCAAGGCACGCGCACTGTCGGGGACCGAGTACTCGGGCACCGCCGCCATCCGCTACCGGTTCGACGAAAGCGAGCGGCACGCCCAGGATTTGCTCTTTCAGGTCGATCACCGCTCTTACGTTTTGTCGAGCGACGCCAAGGCCCAGGCCCCCGGCACCACAGGCAGCGATTTCGCCTTTACGCAGGTGGCAGCGGGGTATGTCTATCGGGCGACCCCGGAAACCGGGCTTGGCCCCTATTCGCTGAATGCCACCGTGGGCCAGAACTGGTATGGCGGGGATGCCTATTTCAGCTATCTGCGGATTGGGGGCGAGCAGAAGATCAAGCTGGGCAGGAAGGCGCATCTGTCGTTCTACGGCTCGGCCGAGCGGCAGTTCGGGGAACGCGCGTCCGATGCCGACGTCCTGCGGGGTGACGTCGTATGGACGCGCATGGCCGGCGCTGCGGGGGTTCTGAGCCTGTCGGTCGGCGCCACCGGCAGCGAGTCGGTCTCGGAAACCTCCGACTATTCCGAACTGCGCGCGGGGGCCGGATTTACGCTGGCAAAACCGGTGATGGGCGCCAGGGTCAGCTTCGGCCTGGAATGGCGGAATCGCGAATTCCCGCGATCGAGCCTCGACCCTTTGAACGGGCGCGACGACCGCGAGGTGTCCGCCTCGGTCGATCTGGTCTTTACCGAGATCGAACGTTACGGATTCAACCCAACCCTCAGCGTGCTGGCCCGCCGCACGGAATCCAATATCGGGCTCTACGACAGCGAGGAGCTGGGGGTGCGATTCGGCATCCGCTCGGCCTTCTGAGCTTCAAAACCCCGTCAATTCCGCCACTCGTCCGGCACATGGACTGGCCGCGGCTGCCGATCATGCTAGGCTGCGGGCAGAACAAGGGAGTCCGCGATGAGCATCACCTATCTGCACACCATGGTCCGGGTGAAGGACCTGGACAAATCCAAGGCATTCTTTGAACTGCTGGGGCTGGAAGAGACCCGGCGGATCGACAACGACAAGGGCAGGTTCACCCTGGTCTTCATGACGCCGCCGGGACAGGAAAACGCCCATGTCGAACTGACCTATAACTGGGACGGCGACGACGGGCTGCCGTCCGATTCACGGCATTTCGGGCATCTCGCCTACCGCGTCGACGACATCTACGGCATGTGCCAGCATCTGATGGACAACGGCGTCGTGATCAACCGGCCGCCGCGGGACGGGCATATGGCGTTCGTGCGGTCGCCCGACAACGTCTCGGTCGAGCTGTTGCAGGCCGGCGAGTCGCTGCCGCCGGCCGAACCCTGGGCCAGCATGGAAAACACGGGCCATTGGTAGGCCGACCATTGGCGAGATGTCTGGCCATCTTGGCGCTGCTTTTTGCGGCGCCGGCTGTGGCAGAGTGCCGCCTGGCGTTGGCGCTCGCCTTGGACATTTCGTCTTCGGTCGATCAGGACGAGGACCGTCTGCAGCGCATCGGGCTTGCCAATGCGCTGGCCTCTCCGCAGGTGCAGGCGGCGATCCTGTCGGTGCCCGGCGAAACCGTGGCGCTGGCGGTGTTCGAATGGAGCGGTCGGTACCAGCAGGACATCACGCTGACCTGGCGGGTTCTGGCCTCGCGCGCCGACATTCTGGCCGCCGCCTCGGAAATCCGCCGGTCCCGCCGGCGCTATGCCGAATTTCCCACCGCCCTGGGCTATGCGCTTGGCTTTGCCGCCAGCGTCTTTGCGGACGCGCCGCGCTGCCTGTTCAAGACGCTCGACGTATCGGGCGACGGGGTCAACAACGACGGCTTCGCGCCGCGGCTGGCCTATGAGAATTTTCCGCTGGACGAGGTCACCGTGAACGGACTGTCGATCGGCGGGCAGGAAGACGATCTGGCGGGCTATTACCGGCGCGAGCTGATCAAGGGACCGGGGGCCTTTGTCGAGGAGGCCGCCGATTTTCACGATTTCGAACGCGCGATCCGGCGCAAGCTGGTGCGCGAGCTGGAAACCCGCGCTATCGGCTGGCTGCCGCAGCCGGGGCAAAGGGGCGGCTGATGCGGGCCGCCCTGCTGGTGCTGGCGCTGGCCGCGTCGTTTCCGGCGCTGGCCGGGGCGGCCTGCCGCCAGGCGCTGGCCATTGGGCTCGACGTCTCGGGCTCGGTCGATGCGCGCGAATACCGGCTGCAGCTCGACGGCCTGGCGGGCGCGCTTTTGGTGCCCGAGGTGCAGGCGGCCTTTCTGGCGCTTCCGGGCAGCCCGGTGCGGATCTACGTCTACGAATGGGCCGGGCTCGGCAGCCAGCGCGAGCTGGTCCCCTGGACCGACGTGACGGGTGCCGGGGTGCTGTCAGCCATCGCCGCGGCGCTCGCCGGCACGGCGCGGGTCAAGGCCGAGCCGCCCACCGCCATCGGCCAGGCGATGCTGGCCGGCGCCCGGCGGCTGGCCGAGCAGCCGCTCTGCTGGAAGCGCACGCTCGATCTGTCCGGCGACGGCAAGTCCAACACCGGGCCCCGCCCCCGCGATCTTGACGGCGACCCGCGGCTCGACGGCATCACGGTGAACGCGCTGGTGATCGGCGCCGATCCGACGAGCCACGGCGACGAGCGCCAGGTGGCGATTCCCGAGTTGTGGGCCTATTACAAATCCGAGGTGATCCGGGGCCCCGACGCCTTTGTGGAAACGGCGCTTGGGTTCGAGGATTTTCAGGCGGCCATGGCGCGCAAGCTGCTGCGCGAGCTGCAAACGTTCGCTGTGAGCGACGCCGGCCGTCGGAATTGAGCACGCAAGGGTGGCGGCATCCGCGAGGGGCGCGCTCGGCCGCGCAGATGTCGAACCGCCCTGTGCGAGCGACGTAACCCGCGCCCGGGATTTCACGGCATCGTGACATGACCGGACACCGTGCTATGGTCATGGTCTGCGCAAACACCGCCGCGAACAGGGAGAGAAACGATGCTGCGATTGACGACCGCCACGGCGCTTGGCCTTCTGCTGGCCACGGCCGCCGCCGCCGAAAGTTTCAGATGGGCAGGCACCACCGATCCGCAGACCATGGATCCGCACGCGGTGAACTCTGCGCCCGTGCTGGGCTTTCTCAACAACGTCTACGAGGGCCTCGTGCGCCGCGGCAAGGACATGGCCATAGAACCCGCGCTTGCCACGGGCTGGGAGCCGATCGGCGACGGCGAGGGCTGGCGGTTCACGTTGCGGCAGGGGGTGACCTTTCACGATGGCAGCGCGTTCGACGCCGATGACGTGATCTTCAGCTACAACCGCGCCTCCTCCGAGGCGGCGGATGTGCGCAGCTGGTTCGCGCCGGTCTCGGACGTGGTGAAGGTCGACGATTACACGGTCGACATTCTGACCACCGCGCCGAACCCGATCTTTCCCGACTCGATCGCCAACTGGATGATCATGGACGAGGGCTGGGCAACGATGCGCGATGCCGCCCTGCCCGACAAGGAGAGCGGCAATTTCGCCACGCTGAACGCCAACGGCACCGGCGCTTTCATGGTGTCCGACCGCCAGCCTGGGCTGCAGACCGTTCTGGTCCCCTTCGACGGCTGGTGGGGCGAAGCCGGACACAACATCACCGAGGCCACATTCACCCCGATCCAGAACCCGGCCACAGCCGTGGCGGCGCTCTTGTCGGGCGAGGTCGACCTGATCAACCCGGTGCCGATCCAGGACGCCGGCAAGCTGGCCGAGCGCGACGGCATGAAGGTGATCCAGGGGATCGAGGCGCGCGTCATCATGCTGGGCTTTGCCCACGAGGCCGAAACGTTGAAATACGGGGCGAACGCGGGCGATCCGAACCCGTTCCGGGACGTGCGCGTGCGCGAGGCCGTGGCCAAGGCGGTCAACGTGCCCGCCATCCTGCAGACCATCATGCGCGGCAATGCCGAACCGGCCAGCCAGCTTGTCAGCCCGGCGATGCGGGGCTTTTCGGCAGCGAACGACGCCCGGCCGGACCATGATGTCGAGGGCGCCAGGGCGCTGTTGGCAGAGGCGGGCTATGCCGATGGCTTCGGCTTTGGCCTTAAATGCCCCAACAACAGGTATCTCAACGACGAATCCGTCTGCCAGGCGGTGGTATCGATGCTGGCACAGGCGGGCATCACCGCCGAGCTGGACGCGATGCCGGTCCAGAACTACTGGCCCGAGCTTCGCGCCGACAATTACGACATGTATCTCTTGGGCTGGTCCCCCGGCACCTTCGACCACGAGCACCCCGTCAGGTTCCTCGCCTCGACGCCGAATGCCGAGAAAAAGCTCGGGAGCTGGAACTTCGGCGGCTATTCCAACGCCCGGATCGATGCGTTGCTGCCGATGATCCAGTCCGAGATCGACGACACCAAGCGCCAGGCGATGCTGGACGAGGTGACGGCGCTTTATCAGGGCGAGCATGCCTATGTGACGCTGTATGTCCAGCCGCTGGTCTGGGGCGCGCAGGAGAATATCGAGCTGACCCAGCGGCCCGACAACTTCTTCATTCTGCGCTGGGTGACGGTGAACTGATTTCGGATCGGCTTCGCCAATCCGACCGGCTGGGAGGGGGCTGTCTGCC
>JASJDP010000060.1 GCA_030065095.1 Rhodobacter sp. | reverse complement strand
CCGTTCGCAACCAGTCTTCAGGCGCGGAATCAAGGCCGCAGGCCGCCGCGCCATCGCCGACCCGCCCCGAAGGGGAGGCGATTTTCCGACGGTGCGTACCGGATTGACGTCGTTCGGACTTTGCTGGGATAAATCGAGCCGTTCACAAGTCTGGGTCGCCTCCCCGCGGGTCGGCGATGGCCCGGCTCTTCTCTCGGCAGGCAACGTCCGCTCCAGGCCAGAACCAGCAGAACGCAACTCCCCGACGAGTCACCGCTCCCGCCCGGATAGCCTGGGGGCTTGCAGGTCACGGGCTTTCTTGCCCGTCCCGATCCTCCGATTGCCCGTCAGTGCGCGGCATTGGGCCCGGCTCTGATCCAAGGGCGGGCCGGGCCGGGGCGGGTTGTTCGGGCGCCATGCCACAGTCGGGCGCGATCCGGACACGCACGGCGCGCATCGCGCCCGAGCGGCCAAGCTTTCCGGTCGTCACTCTTTGCCCGTTCGGCCCCTGCAGCGTCAGGCCGTCGAGACCGGCAGTGCCGAGCGGAAGCACATCGCCGACGGCAATACCGCCGATCTCGGCCAGAGGGCGCTCGAAGCGGCAGAGCACGGCGTCGAGGCAGGCCTCGGTGCCCAGAACCGAACGCTGGAGCGTTGCGGCCCAGTCGCCACCGGACCGTACCGTGCCGGCGGCCCCGCAACGGGTCACCGGGAAGACGAAGATGACCTTGTCGGATTTTGCGCCGAGGCCAAAGTCGAACTCGGCCGCGCAGCTCAGGTGGGGGATGTCGGCCAGCGCCATTCCCCCGGCCCGGGCATCCGGCAATTGACGCGCAAAACGAAAGCCGTCGAGCGGTGGCAAATCGGGGCAGCCGGCGGCCAACGCGGCGAACATCGTCAGCGTGGCGTTCAGGAACTCCGCCATCATTGCCGCGTCCGTACCGGTCGGACGGCGCAACGCCGCCTCGCCGGGCTGAACCTGACCGAGGGTCAGGGCCTCGACCGCAGCGGCGACGACCTGCGGACCGGCGACGGCAAGCCCGCGGTGACCGTCGCCGTCCTCGATCAGGACGATCAGGCCCGGTTCGGGCAGATCGGCTGTCAGAGTTTCAGGGTTGTCCGTGGTCAGGGTCAGATCGCGCACCGCGACCGGGATGGAAAACGCCTCGTCCCCTGCCCGCGCAGCGGCGGTGCGCAGCGCCTTTTCCGGCGTCATCGCCGGTATCTCGTGCGCCCGGGGCCGGCCGCCGGCCTTCCGGCGCAGCACCGATACCGCTGCCTCGTTTCCCATGGCTTACGCCTGTCTTGCCTGTACCGAGGCAGCATTGGCAGATCGGGGTTACCAAAGCGCTAAGAAATGCGACAGGTCAATGGGCCGGTGACGGCTTGATCGGGGCGAGTGCACCATGAAACACGCGTCGGTTTTGGCCTGGAACGGACGTTTCCCGCTGAGTGAGGAGCCCGGCCCGCCGGAACCCGCGGCAAGTCCCGACCAACAGTCCAGCCTGCGCACCGGGAACTCAAGGACTATGTCTATAACGCCAGCCCCGGCGTCCCGCCCATGTCGAGGCCCGGAAAGACGGCCCCCTCCAGCGTGCTGCGCCCGATCCCGAAAAGCCCCTGAATCGCGCTGGCCGCATAGGCGCGCACATCGGCGGTCGGCATCAGGTCGCGCCGGTCATAAAGCGCCGCCTCTTCCAGCCCCGGCCAGTCGCCATAGATCCGGCCGCCGCGCAGCGCACCGCCCGCCAGCACCATCAGCCCGCCGGTGCCATGATCGGTTCCGCGCGACCCGTTCTCGCGCGCGGTGCGCCCGAATTCGGTCATCGCGATCACGGCGGTGCGTTCCCAGTTGCCGCCCAGCCCCTCGTGCAGCGACAAGATCGACCGCTGCAGGCGCGCAAGCGCCCGGTTCAGCGAACCCGCCTGCCTTTTGTGCGTGTCCCAGCCGGTCAGCGAATAGGATGCAACCCTTGTCCCTTCGTTCAGGCGTTCGGCCGCAAAGGCCGCCAGCGGCTCGCGTGGCAGCCCGTTTGCCAGCGGCGTCAGTTTTTCCCGGTCGATTGCCTCGGCCAGATCCATCGCCTCGGCCGCCGCCGCCGCGAACAGCGGATCGCGGGCATACACCTGTTCCAACAGCACCTGCGCTTGCGGGGTCAGCGCGACATCCGCCTGCGGCGACCACTGCAGTACCGGCGCGTCCCCGCGCAACACCCGCATCTCGTCCATCCCGACGGCGAACGCAGTCTCGGCCACGGTCCCCGGCATCGCGCCGAGCAACCGGTTCAGCCAGCCGTCACGCACCCCGGCTTCCGGCGCCGCCTGACCTGTGCCGGCCTCCAACAGGTCCTGCCCGTCAAAATGACTGCGCTTGTCGCGATACGGCGTCGACACCGCGTGCACGAACCCAAGCTCGCCCCGGTTCCAAAGCGGCCGCAGTTCCGCGAGGCCGGCATGGAGCCCGAAGAACCCGTCCAGATCGCCCATCGCCGACGCATCCGCCAGGGAGGGCCGGTAGTCGGCCCACAGCGGATCGGCGTAGGGTGCCACGACCCCCAGACCGTCCATGCCCCCGCGCAGAATGATCACCACCAGCCGCGCATCGAACGGCGCCGCCGCCAGCGTCATCGTACTGGGCATCGGATGCGCGGCCGCCGAGCACGCCCCCGCCAACCCTGCCCCGAGCAGCCCGCGCCGTGTAACCGCCTGACCCATCACATGCCCCCTCACCTGCGGTTGAACTCTGCCGAGGCCAGCACAACACCGACCCCGTCGGGCCGGGTCTCGGCCGCCCCCGCCGCCCAGATCAGCCGGCCGCTGGTTGCATCGCCCAGGGCGGTCCGGACAAACTCCCGCGGATCCGGTGCCAGCTGCCCCAGCGACCGTGCCGCCCGCATCGCCCAGCCGATCCGACCCGCCAGTCCGAACGGTTGGACCCAGGCCTCGGCGTCGTCGGCAAACCCGTCCGGCCCGGGCGGCCGCTGATAGGGTTGCCCCATCAGCCGCAGGGGCCGAAGCAGGCGCTTGCGCACATGATTGGGCCCCAGCTTGTCCAGATCCGCGGCCCGCGCGCCAAGCGCCCGCAGGCCCGAGGTCATGAACTCCATCGGCGTCTTCACCTTGGCGCCGAACCCGCGCCATGATGCCGGATGCTCCAGCATCGCGGCGTAGACCCTGGTCAGATGCCCGCCCGAGACCCGGTAGGCCGCCTGCATGAAGGCGATCAGATCGGGATCGGGATCGTCGGCCACGAAATGCACGGCCAGCTTGCGGCACACGAACGCCGCCGTCGACGGGTGCACCGCCAGATCGTCCAGAACCGCATGAATATCGGCAAGTTCCGGCTTGTCCCCGCCATAGGTTCTGCCCAGCACCGTCTCGGCGCCCGGCTCGGCCATGCCCGGCTGGAAGGCAAAGCCCTTCTTGCCGGTAAAGTGCAGGCCCGTCAGCAATTCGGCGAACTCGGTCACATCCGCCTGGGTATACGGCCCGCCGACCCCCAGCGTGTGCAACTCCAGCACCTCGCGCGCGAGGTTCTCGTTCAGCCCGCGCCCATGCCGCAGCCCCTTTCTGGAGTTCGGTCCGACCGACTCCGGCTGATCGAGATACATCATCAGGAACGGATGCGTCACCGCGGATTTCAGCAAGGTGCTGAAGGGTCCCGCGATATGGGGCCGGATCGCCTCGTCGGCATAGCCCGACGCCGCCGCCACGTGTGCGCCCCGCCTCGAAGCCGCCGCGAAATGGTTCTCCCAGAACCGCACAAGCCGCTCGCGGAACGGATCGTCCGTCTCCACATGCCGCGCCAGTTCCAGCACGAATCCCGCGCCGCGGGCCGCGGCCAGAGCCCGGTGTGCGACCTTCACGGCCTCGGCGCCCCCGGCCATGTTCTTGCGCGCCTGCCGCATCGCCTCCCGTACGGCTGTGCCCAGTGCGATCCCTTCGTCGAAGGACAGCCGCGGATAGGCCGCGGCCACCCGGTCGGGCCCGGCCAGCCGGTTCAGCATCGCCTCCGCCGTTGCCGGCGCCCCGCGCAGGGGAAAGCCGGTGCCGAACCGGATCGCCGCATAGGTCTCGGGTCCGATCGGGCGGTCGTAAAGCTCCATCTCACCCTCTGCATCGCTGCCTGCTGCGTCCCAATATAGCCCCGCATCCGCTCCTCGTCAGTGGAATACACGCCCCTCGGCCACCCGTCGCCGATCCCGCATCGGCCGACAGCGCCCGCCACCCCGCCAAGCTGCGGCCAACCGGGCCCCGGGTCGGTCCCGACAAAACCCAGCCGTGGGAACCGGGATAGCGCAAGAAATGGTCAGTGCGGTGCTTTCGGTGGATTTGACCCGGGGCAGCCATTGGCCGTCTGGTGATGGACCGCGTCATCGCCGACCCCCTGGGACGTGGCCGGACAGGTGATCATCGCGCTTTATCCAGGCAAAATCCGAACGACACCAAATCCAGACGCACCATCGGCAAATAGCCGTCCCACCGAGGATAATGTCGGCCGATTGCTTTCGGCCAATCTTTCTACGTCAGCCCTTCAGGAAAGCCCATGATTCACTGGGTCTGCAAACCGGACCCACCTCCGCAAACAGTTGGCGCAATCTTCTATGATATCAGCGCCTTACCCAGACTCCTCCCCCCGGTGAGGACGCTCACTCGTCCCGCGGCAACACCCTCAAGCCCAGCTCCATCAGCTGTTCGTTCGTCGGCTCCGACGGCGCCCCCATCATCGCGTCCTCGGCACGCTGATTCATCGGGAACATGATCACCTCGCGGATATTGATCTCGTCGGCCAGCAGCATCACCATCCGGTCGATCCCGGCCGCACAGCCGCCATGCGGAGGCGGGCCGAAGCGGAAGGCGTTCACAAGGCTCGGGAACCGCCGCCGCACCTCTTCTTCCGAATAGCCGGCCAGCCCGAAGGCCTTGAACATCACGTCAAGCCGGTGGTTCCGGATCGCCCCCGATACCAGCTCATACCCGTTGCAGGCCAGGTCGTACTGCCAGCCCAGCACCTCCAGCGGATCGCCCTCCAGCGCCTCCAGCCCGCCCTGCGGCATCGAGAACGGATTGTGCGAGAAATCGATCACCCCGGTCTCGTCGTCCTTTTCATACATCGGGAAGTCGACGACCCAGCAGAACGCGAAGCGGTCCTGCTCGGTCAGCCCCAACTCCTCGCCGATCACGTTCCGCGCCCGCCCGGCGACCGCCTCGAACGTGCTCGGCTTGCCGCCGAGGAAGAACGCCGCGTCGCCCTTGCCGAGATGCAGCTGCTGCCGGATCGCCTCGGTCCGTTCGGGCCCGATATTCTTGGCCAGCGGCCCCGCGGCCTCCATGCCGTCCGCCCCGTCGCGCCAGAAGATATAGCCCATCCCCGGCAGACCCTGCTGTTGCGCGTAGGCATTCATCCGGTCGCAGAACTTGCGGCTGCCGCCGCCCTTGGCCGGAATCGCCCGGATCTCGGTCCCCTCCTGCTCCAGAAGCTTGGCAAAGATCGCAAAGCCCGAGCCGCGGAAATGCGCGCTGACATCCTGCATCTTGATCGGGTTGCGCAGGTCCGGCTTGTCGGTCCCGTACCACTTCATCGCGTCGGCGTATTTGATATGCGGCCAGACCGTGTCGACCCGCCGGCCGTTGCCGAAGCGCTCGAAACACTGCTGAACGACGGGCTGGATGGCATCGAACACGTCCTGCTGTTCGACAAAGGACATCTCGAGATCGAGCTGGTAGAAATCGGTGGGCGCCCGGTCGGCCCGCGGATCCTCGTCGCGGAAACAGGGCGCGATCTGGAAATATCTGTCAAAGCCCGACACCATGATCAGCTGCTTGAACAGCTGCGGCGCCTGCGGCAGCGCATAGAACCGGCCCGGATGCAGACGCGAGGGCACCAGGAAATCCCGCGCGCCCTCGGGGCTGGAGGCGGTGATGATCGGTGTCTGGAACTCGGTGAAGTCCTGGTCCCACATCCGCTGGCGCAGGTCCTTCACGACCTCGGAGCGCAGCATGATCTTGTCGTGCAGCCCCTCGCGGCGCAGGTCGAGATAGCGGTATTTCAGCCGCGTCTCCTCGGGGTATTCCTGATCTCCGAACACCATCAGCGGCAGCTCTTCGGCGGCGCCCAGCACCTCCATATCGCGGATGAACACCTCGATCTCGCCGGTGGCGATCTTGGGGTTCACCAGATCGTCGTCGCGCGCCTTCACCTCGCCGTCGATGCGGATGCACCATTCGGACCGCACGGTTTCCACCTCGTTGAACACCGGCGAATCCGGGTCGCACAGAACCTGGGTCATGCCGTAATGGTCGCGCAGGTCGATGAACAGCACCCCGCCATGGTCCCGCACACGGTGCACCCATCCGGCGAGGCGCACGGTGTCGCCCACATGTGATTTGCGAAGATCGGCGCAGGTGTGGCTGCGGTAGGCATGCATCTTTCGGCCCTTTCGGCGCAGGGGTTCGGCGGTCGCGCCGATACACAAGGGATGGCGGGCGAAGTCAAGGGATCGGCACCATCTCTGCCCTGCGCCCCCGGCGGGCCGGCGCCGAACGGCCGTGCGACATGTGGAAATCTGGACAAGCCTTTGATGTTTTGGCAAATTACTCCTGCTTTCGTAGCCAATTCATGGGCCAGGAAGGCGAAATGCCCGGCCCAAGACTCAGGCGTGGCGCGTTGGATGCGCCAAAAGGGGGTCCGATGTGGGAGTCACTTTTTGATCGCATGGCCAGAACCGTCGTCCAGCAGGGCGCATTGACGGTCACTTATCCCAGTGGAATGTCAAAGACTTACGGCGACGGGTCGGGCGAACCCGCATCCCTGCGCATCCACGATCAAAGATCCCTGCGCCGCATCCTGCTGAATCCGGAACTGGCCTTGGGCGAATCTTATATGGACGGCGGGATCAGCTTTGCCGAGGACGATCTGCGCGGCTTTCTCGCCATTGCACTGCGCAACATCGGTCTGGGCCGAAAGGCGGCGCTGCAGATCTGGCTCGGGCGGTTCCGCAGGATTATTCGCACGGCCCGGCAGTGGAACCCGGTCGGCACCGCCCAGCGCAACGTGGCACACCACTACGATCTGTCGGGCAAGCTGTACGACCTGTTTCTCGACGCGGACAAACAGTATTCCTGCGCCTATTTCCGCACTCCCGGCGACACGCTGGATGCCGCCCAGGCACAGAAAAAGGCGCATATCGCGGGCAAGCTGTTGATCGAGCCGGGCATGCGGGTGCTCGATATCGGCTGCGGCTGGGGCGGCATGGCGCTGACGCTGGCGCGCGATTATGGCGCGCAGGTCGTCGGCGTGACGCTGTCCGAGGAACAGCACAAGATCGCCACCGCCCGCGCCGAGGCCGAGGGGCTGTCGGACCGGGTCGAGTTCCGTCTCGCCGACTACCGCACCGTGACCGAGAGCTTCGACCGGATCGTCTCGGTGGGGATGTTCGAGCATGTGGGCGTGCCGCATTACCGGGAGTATTTCAGCAATGTGCGCGAGCGGCTGACCGAGGACGGCGTCGCGCTCATTCACACCATCGGCCGAACCTCGCCGCCGGGCTATACCAGCCCGTGGATCCTGAAATACATCTTCCCTGGCGGCTATATCCCGTCGATGTCGGAAGTGATGAAGGCGATGGAACGCGAAAGGCTCTACATCACCGATGTCGAGGTTTGGCGTCTGCATTACGCAAAAACCCTGCGGCACTGGGAACAGCGCTTTTCCGCCAATCACGACCGGGTGGCCGAGCTTTACGACGAGCGGTTCTGCCGGATGTGGCGGTACTATCTCATCGCCGCCGAGATGACCTTTCGGCACAACAATCAGTGCGTCTTTCAGTTCCAGCTCGCGCGCAGACAAGAGGCGGTACCGCTGACGCGCGACTATCTTTATGCCCCGGAAGACACCGACCGAATGCACCACGCCGCAGAGTAGCCGGCCGTGGTCCCGGTTGCGTGCCTGACGGCACCCGCTTGAATGATGCCGGCCTGAAGCGGGCGGCGGCGAACTGTCTTCAGGCGCGAAACCAAGGCCGCAGGCCAACGCGCCATCGCCGACCCTGCCGTTCTCCCGACGCATCGCGATTAAGTGGCGCCTCGGACCCGATCGGTCACGTGAGGACGGCGTTGCTTCCGTAGAACGCTCTTGACGGCATCTGTTTGAAAATCAGCAGGTTAACAGAGTATCCTCATGCGGTTGCCCACACCTGTTTCAGAATTCAACCTCAACCGCCACGCCCGTCTCGACCGCGATTTCCACGACAGTCGAGGCCACCGCCAGATCCTGCAGACCGACGCCTGTGCCGTCAAACAGCGTGATTTCGTCGGCGGCTGTGCGTCCCGGGTGGGTCCCGTTGATGACCGCGCCGATCTGTGTGATCTCTGCCGCTTTCAGCGATCCGTCCGACACCGCGTGCTGTGTCTCGCCGATCGAGACCGACTGGGCCACCTCGTCGGTGAACACGGTCGCCCGGGCGACCAGCGCTGCCTCAACCTCCTGCTTGCCCTTGGTATCGGTTCCCATACAGGCCAGATGGGTGCCCGGTTTCACATGCGCCGCCGTCAGCGACGGGGCGAAGGCCGAGGTGATCGTGACGATCACATCCGCCTGGGCGCCCAGATCTTCCAGCGTCACGGCCTCGAACGGCAGTCCGATCCCCGCCGCCGTTTCGGCGAGTTTGGGCAGCATCTCGGGATGGTAATTCCACCCGACAACCTTCTCGAATTGCCGCTGCCGGGCGGCAGCACGGAGCTGAAAATGTGACTGATGACCGGCGCCGATCATCCCGAGAACCTTCGAGTCCTCCCGGGCCAGATGCTTGATCGACACGGACGACGCCGCCGCCGTCCGAAGCGCGGTCAGCAGGTTGCCCCCGACCATCGCCGCGACCTTGCCGGTGTCGGGATCGAAAAGAAAGACCGTCGACTGGTGGTTGATGATCCCGCGCTTTTCCAGATTGTGCGGCCAGTATCCGCCCGCTTTCAGGCCCAGGGCCATCCCGGACCGGTCGAACCCGCCCTTGAAGCCGTAAAGCGCATCCTCGTGCCCGATCGCTTCGCGCACGACCGGAAAGTTGTAGGCTTCGCCCGAGGCCATTGCCGCAAATACCGACTCGACCGCCTGGAAACTCGCCTCGGGTGTAATCAGATCGGCAATCGCCGCCTCGGGCACGATCCACATGGCATCCTCGCTCGCCCTGGCCCATCCGGCCCGGGCTCCCATTTCATCTGGCTGGAAATATCCTCGGGGGGTCTGGGGGGGCAGACAGCCCCCCCAGCCGGTCGGACCGCGCGAAAGCGCGATCCGAA
>JASJDP010000042.1 GCA_030065095.1 Rhodobacter sp. | reverse complement strand
CCACTACAACACCGTCAGGCCGCACAGCGCTCTGGGATACCGGCCACCGGCGCTGGAAAGCATCGTTCCATTGGACCCGAGACCGACCATGCACTAACAATCAACCCGGACCACCCAATGGGGGCTCTCCACATCTGATCCGCAAATTCCGGATTTCACCCGCGCAAGCCAGCAACGACCTGACCGCCTACGACCAGGCGAACCCCGGCGCGATGTACTACGACCCGCGCGAGAAAACCTATCGCTCGGCGGTGGCCCCGGCCCGGGTCGAGACAGCGCGATGACCAAACCTCTCACCAAGGCCCAGGCATGCCGCATCGTGCGCGGCGCAATTCAGGCGGCACGGGAAGAGGGATTGAAAATCGCTGAAATCGCTATCGGCCCCGATGGACGCCTGATTTTGTTGCCAGAGACCACCGAATTCGCGCAGGGTGACAAGAAGCCCGAAGAGTGGTGAGCGACATGCGAATAAACCTTCCCGGCTTGATCAAGGAAAAGCAGCGATCCGGGGGCACGCGGTGGCGTGTTCGGGTCAAGGGGCAAAAGCACAAACGCATTCTGCTGCCGGTCGGCCCGGATCATCCCGACTTCAATCGCCTCTACACCGCCGCCCGGAACGGCCAGGCGACGGAAGCCTCCCGCCACGAACGCCCGGATGTAATTCCCGGTTCCTTCGAATGGCTGACGCAACGGTTCATCGATCATATGGAAAGGCAGGTCGCGGCGGGCCAGCTGGATGCAAGCACGCTGAAGCAACGCGCGGCCTTCTACGACCGGCTGATAGCTCGGTTCGGGCAAAAAGTCATGGCAATGCCGCGTCATAAGGTATTGGAAATCCGGGATGAAATGGTCGGCACGCCTGGAGCCGCCGACAATATGGTCAAGTCGATACGCGCGCTTTTCAAATGGGCCGTTGATCGCGGCCATGTTCAGGAAAACCCCGCGGCCGGGATCGGGCGAATTAGTCGAGGCTCGGGCGCCACCCCCTGGACGCCTGCCGATGTCGATCAGTTCCGGAAATTCCACGCGCCTGGCTCGATGGCGCATTTCGCCCTGACCCTGTTCATGTTCTCCGGGTGCCGGATTGGTGACGCAGTTCTTTTGGGTCGTTCAAACGTGGCCGACGGAATGCTGCACTGGCAGCCAACGAAGCGCGGATCGGCGGCGGTTTCTGTGCCGATCCTGCCGCCCCTCGAAGCGGCTATTCGGTCTCAGACCGTCGTCGGCCCAACGTTCCTTTTGACGGCGCTTGGCAAGCCGTTCGCGTCCTCTACAGCCTTCGGGAACAGGTTTCGGAAATGGTGCGCCGAGGCGGAACTGCAAGGCCGCAGCCCCCACGGGATCCGAAAAGCGCTTGCCGAATTGCTCGCAGAGCGCGGTCTGTCTCAGTTCCACATCATGGCCGTTCTGGGCCACACCCAGGCGAAGACAAGCGAAGTCTATACCAGGGGTGTAGATCGAACGCGTCTAGCGACCGAGGCGTTTGCGGCTATGAAAAGTATAGAGTGGTGAGAGCGGGCAGTCTGCGAGTACAATTAGGACCTTGTACTCGCCAGAGTAATTCTTGTGGATGTTCCACTTGATGCCCCGGACAAGCTTGTCAACGGCTTCCTTCGATTTCCAGCTTCCCGGTGACTTTATATTCGCCTTACCCAAGCGCGAATTGGGGTGCTATACATAACCTATCATCATCGCGTATGGAGTCTTTGGAACGTGCTTGAAGCTGACGCCGGCAGAATATTTACCGCAATAGGATTTCTGAATACCACAGCTGCAATGTTTAAAATTTTGGACGGGCAAGGAAAGAGGCCGGTAATCTGCTATCGCGACATCGAACAGATTATTAGCGAAATTTGCGAAATTCGAGACGCTGCGCAAGGTCTTGATTTGCCGATGGCAAAACTAGTATCCGACGAGTTATTGAGTGAGTTTACTAGAATCTCCCGCCCGGACGGAGCCACCGACGATGACGGGCCGAAAATTCCTGATTCCTCTTTTTATCGGATTTCGGGCGGTCTAGAAAGACTACAAAACATCAATTATGAAGCAAGCACGAGACTACTATTGGGTCTCGACGCCGCATCAAAGGAGCTGTGGGAGTGCTCCGACGCGCCATTCGGAAGTGCGGTAGTCGAAAAATTCCCAGGTTGCTCATTCGATATTGAAGAAGCCAGCAAGTGCCTTGCGGTGCGAAGATCAACCGCAGCCGTTTTACACCTTTCGCGGGCGCTGGAAGCCGCAGTGCAAAGGATTGCCAATCATTTTGAGATATCGAATGTCAGCCGCGAATGGGGAAAGCTGCTTTCGGATATTGACGCAGCCTTGAAAAAAATCACTGAGAAGGAGAAAAAAAGGGCGTGGTCGGAGGTCCGATCAAGCCTTTGGCACGTGAAAGAGGCGTGGCGAAATCCGTCTATGCATCCGATCCAAAAATACACACCGGACGAAGCGGAAGATGTTTATCGTGCTGCGCGGGCATTCATGCGTCATTTGGCCAGACTTGTTTGAGGCGATCTTTCCAATCGCCCGCTCAGACTTTCCTTCGGCCTCGGTGGGGCTTTGTTCGCCATCACGCACCGTGCTCTCCACCTTATTGCAAGCCGCTCGTACTGCTTTTCCGGGCATTCCTCTTTTTCCGCGTCAGACACCAATCGTTTGGTAGGTGAGGCGCTTTCCAACGATGTCGATCAGCGCGATACGGCTCGCAGTATGTCGACTACATCCTTGACCTGCCAGTTACTGTACTCGGGACACACTTTACGCGGGACACCTTCCTTGTAACCCATTGATTTCAAATACCCACAAAAAGCACCGCGGGACACCTTAAGTTGTTGATTTCATTAAACAGTGCGAGTCCCTCCGGGCCTACCACGCACCATCTGGCGGCACGACCCTTTCGTGACTCCGGCGCGACCGGACCCGGGGCCGTCGGGCAAAGTCAAGAGGTCGACTTGTCGGTCGTGCGGCGCGGCTTTCGGGATTGCCAGTGGATGAAACCGCGCAGCTTAAGTCGCGTGCGGACCCCATGCGTGCAAAGGGCTCCGGATACGCAACCATGACCCTCCAGGCTCATGGAAGAGCCTCCTCGGATCGAGACATCTCTGTGGATAAGTCTAGCGTTGTCACATTCCCTTCATGCCCCTAGGGTTTGTCTGTTCATCGGAACCAACGATCCAACGGGGAAGACAATGAAACACGTTCTTCTGACTGCAGGAGCGACACTTCTGCTTTCAACCGCCGTGCAGGCCGCCTGCCCGGCCATCACAGTTGCCGACATGCAGGATGTCGCCGCCGGCGCCTATCCGCAGCAATACGAGCTTGCCGAATTCGAGGCCGCCGCCGGCTGTGAGATGGAATTCTCGGGCAATCCGGAGGCGGACGCGCTGAATGCCGACATCAAGGGCAACCCGGATCTGCCGCCCTTGGCAGAGCGTCTTCCCGAAGAGCCGCTGGTCGTTGTTCCCTACGATTCGGTCGGCCGCTACGGCGGCACGCTGCATGCCTTGTCGAACGCGACCGAAGCCGGCACGTCGGATTTCCTTTCGACGCGCCACGTGAACCTCGTCCGCTACTCCGACGACCTGCAGACCATCGTGCCGAACATCGCCAAGTCCTGGGAATGGAACGACGATTTCACCCAGCTGACCTTCAAGCTGCGCAAGGGGCACAAATGGTCGGACGGAGCGCCGTTCACCAGCGCCGACGTCAAGTTCTGGTACGACAACCTCGCGCTCGATCCGAAGATCATCGAAAAGCCGAAATCCTATGTGCTGGTCGCCGGTGAACGGATGACGGTCGACACGCCGGACGACGAGACCGTCGTCTTCAACATGCCGGCGCCGAAACCAGGCCTGCTGGCGCATTTTGCTACCAGCTATGCGCAGGCGTTCCAGCCAAGGCATTTCATGGGCCAGTACCACCCCGACATCAATCCGGGCGCCGACGCGCTGGCGCAGGAATGCGGGTTCGAAAACGGGATTGCGGCGGTCAGCGCGTATTACGGCAACTCCGACTGGACCGACACGCCGTCGCCGATGCTGTCGAATCCCGACAAGATCGACTGCCTGCCCAAGGGCACGCAGCCGACGCTGGAATCGCATATCTACATCAGCGACACCACCGAGGGCCGCAAACTGGTCGCCAACCCCTATTTCCACATGGTCGACACGACCGGCCAGCAGCTTCCCTATATCAGCCGTCAGGACGAGCTTTACGCCAACGACAACGAGGTGCGGATCCTGAAGCTGGTCAACGGCGAGGCCGACTACAAGTCGCAATCGCTGACCCTGGCCTCGGCGCCGCTGCTGCTGGAAAAGCAGGGGGACGGCGACTATTCGGTGCAGCTCAAGCCGCAGATCGCCAGCTACACCGTGGCGTTCAACGTCACGTCAGAGGACATGGCCAAGCGCGAGGTGTTCGGCGACGTGCGGTTCCGCCGCGCGATGTCGGTCGCGATGAACCGTGACGCGATGAACGAGACCGCGTTCTTCGGCCAGGGCCGCCCGGTGCAATATACCGGCTTTTCGCCGCGCCCGGATTTCGTGCCGGAAGCGCTGGAACAGGCCTATCTGCAACACGACCCGGACATGGCCAACGCGCTTTTGGACGAAATCGGCATGGCCGACACCGACGGCGACGGCTTCCGCGAACTGCCCAACGGCGATCCCATCGTACTGAACCTGCAATTCGCCACCCAGGGCATCGCCGGCGAGGTCGTGGAACTGATGGGCCAGGACTGGGCCGATGTCGGGATCCAGACCACGGTGAAGGAGGTCACGCCGGACGAATACCGCTCGGCCCAGTCGTCGAACCAGCTTGACGTGCTGATGTGGCTGAAGGGCCAGCCGGTGGCGATCCACCTTGGCGACGCCACTTACTGGGAGCCGCCGTTCGACGGGTATTTCGACCTGCGCACCGGCATGCTCTGGGCCGAATACATCGACTCGAACGGCGCCTCGGGCGTCGAGCCGCCAGCTTGGGTGGACGAGATGCGCCAGAAGGCGATCGAATTCCAGTCGGCCCAACCGGGTTCGGACGAACAGGCTGTGGCAGGACTTTGGCTGGCCCAGAAGATGGTCGACGAGATGCTGTTCCTCGGCACCGTCGTCGCCCCGGCCCCGATCTACAGCCGCAACGCGCTGAAGAACGTGACCGAGTTCAAGACCTGGTCCTACGAATACTACCGCACCTACCCCTACCGGGCGGCGCAGTGGTGGCTCGACGAGTGATCAAGGTCCGGAGAACGGCCTAGGAAAACGGCTCCGGGCGGCCTGGCTGCCCGGGGTTTTTCTTGACTGGGGGCACCGGGCTGCCTTCAATTCAAGCCGACGGTCTGGGGATGGGTCATGTTCCACTTCCTGCAATTCGCAGCGATCCGCGCCGGGATGGCGGTATTCACCCTGCTGTTGGTGTCGCTGATCGTGTTCACGCTGATGGAACTGGTGCCAGGGACCTGTGCCGAGCGCTATCTGGCGTTCAAGAACACGCAAGGACAGTCGATCTCGGTCGAGGATATCGAAGCCGAGGAAAAACGGCTGGGGCTCGACCGTCCGTTCCTTGTGCGCTGGGGATCCTGGGTCGGCAACGTGATCTTTCGTGGCGAATTCGGCGACAGCTGCATCCTGCGCTTGAACATCAATGACCTTTTAGGCGATAAATTCCTGATATCGCTGGGGATATGCCTGACGGCCCTGCTGGTCGCCTATCTGATCGCGATCCCTGTGGGCATCATATCGGCCTCGTCCAACAGCGCGATGCTGAACGGGTCGCTGCGCTTTATCTCGTATCTCGGGCTGGCGATGCCGAATTTCCTGCTGGCGCTGATCATCATGCTGATCTCGACGGTGGTGTTCGGCGATTCGCTGACCGGGCTCTTCAGCAATGAATTCCGCGATGCAGACTGGTCCTGGGACCGGGTAAAGGATTTTCTGTCAAGGGCTTGGCTGCCGGTCTTCATCCTTGGCTGGTCGGCGACCGCCTTTGCGCTGCAGACCGTGCGCGCGCTGATGCTGGACGAAAACGACAAGCTCTACGTCACCGCCGCCCGCGCCCGGGGCCTTTACGGCCGACGGCTGCTCTGGCGCTACCCCGCGCGGCATGCGCTGGGACCCATCGTCAACTCGCTGGGCTTCGACCTCAACCGGGTGTTTAACGAACTGCCGATCGTGGCGCTGATCCTCACGCTGACCGAGGCCGGCGCGCTGCTGCTCGAGGCGCTGGCGCGGTCGAACGACCAGCAGCTGGCGGGCGCCATCATCTTTCTGCTGACGGCGACCATCGTGACCGTGAATTTCGTAACCGACATCGCGCTGGCGCTGATCGACCCGCGCATCCGCAAATCCGTGGTGGGAGGCTAGGCGATGGTGGACCAGACGGCGCAGACGCCTGCCCTTACGGCCGAGGAGCAAAGAAAGAAAGAGGCCTATTTCACCGCCTCGCAGCGACAGCTGATCTGGGCGCGTTTCAAGAAGCAGCGCGCCGCGATGATCGCTGCGGTGGTGCTGATCCTGCTGATCCTGATGGGGGTCTTCGCCCCGTTCCTGTCGCCCTACGATCCGACGATCAAGGGCCGCAACGCCGACTATACCAACGGCGCCCCGCAGATCCCGCAGTTTTGCGACCATCAGGGATGTTCGATGCGGCCCTTCATCTATGGGGTCAAGCGCGAGCGCTCGATCGCGACGAACTTCCGCTGGGTGACCACGGTGGATGCCGAGGACCGGCGCTATCTGCAGTTCTTCGTGCGCGGCGACGAATACCGGCTGTTCGGGATCAAGGGGACCCTGCATCTTTTCGGGGTCGACGAGGGCAAGATCCACCTCTTCGGCACCGACGACACCGGCAAGGATATCTTCAGCCGCACCCTGCATGCGGTCTACACGTCGCTGGCGGTGGGTACCTTGGGCGTACTGATCAGCTTTGTCCTGGCGCTGATCATCGGAGGGGTTGCCGGCTATTTCGGCGGCGTGATCGACGGGGCGGTGCAGATGGTCACCGACGCGGTCCGAACCATACCGATCATCCCGCTCTTCATGGCCATCGCCGCCTTCATCCCCGATACCTGGTCGTCCGAGATGCGGTTCTTCTTCATCTCGGTCATCATCGGCTTCATCAATTGGCCCACATTGGCCCGCCGGGTCCGCACCCACCTGCTGGTCGAGCGCACCCAGGAATACGTGCTGGCCGCCCAGCTGTGTGGGGCGCGTCCCGGCCACATTATCCGCAAGCACCTGCTGCCCAGCTTCACCAGTTACATCATCGTCGACCTGGTGATCTCGTTTCCCTATATCGTGCTGTCGGAAACCGCGCTTTCCTTCATCGGCCTCGGCCTGAAGGATCCGGTGAATTCGCTGGGCGTCATGCTGCAGAACACCACCTCTGCCGACGTCCTGCTGAACTATCAGTGGTATTTCATCCCGGTCTTCTTCTTCATCGCGCTTGTGCTGGCCTTCGTCTTCGTCGGCGACGGGCTGCGCGATGCCGCCGATCCCTATGCGGGGACCAAGAAATGAGCATCCGGGACGCGCGCGCAACGGACATCGAAGCCCTGGGCCGGATCGCCGAGACCGCGGGCTTGTTCCCCGCGGAGTACCTGGCCGATATGATCCGCCCTGCCCTGGAAGGTGCGGCGGACATCTGGCTGGTGGCCGAGATTGACGGCGTGCCGGCCGGGTTCGCCTTTGCCCGTCCCGAAGAGATGACGGACCGCGTCTGGAACCTGCTTGCCCTGGGCGTCGCACCCGCGACACAAGGCAAAGGCCTGGCCGGCCGGTTGGTGGCGGCGATCGAGGCCAGGCTGGACGCGCGCATGATCATCGTCGAGACGACGCAATTGCCCGAACAGGCCGCCGCACGCGCGCTCTATGCCAAGGCGGGTTACGAGGAAGAGGGACGTGTGCGCGATTTTTACAGCGAAGGCGAGGACAAGGTGATCTTCAGAAAGGTCCTGTCATGAGCCTGATCGAAGTGAAGAACCTCACCATCCGCTTCAAGACCGACGAGGGGCTGATCACCGCAGTCGAGGACGTCAATTTCGACATCGCCCCCGGCGAGGTGCTGGGACTGGTGGGCGAAAGCGGATCCGGCAAGTCGGTGACCGCCAAGGCGCTGATGCGGTTGAACGGCGGCAACACCGTCTATGATCCGGCCAGCCACATCATGCTGAACGCGCCGGATCGCGAGCCGCTGGATGTCCTCAGCCTGAAGCGCGAGCGCGACATGATCCTGGTCCGCGGCGGCGCGATCTCGATGATCTTCCAGGAACCGATGGCGAGCTTCGCCCCCGCGATCAGCATCGGCAAGCAGATGATCGAACAGCTGCAACTGCATTCGGACATGTCGAAAAAACGGGCGCGCGAAATCGGCATCGAGATGCTGGAGCGCGTCGGCATTTCCGAACCTGCCAAACGCTTTGACCAATACGCCTTTGAGTTCTCCGGCGGCATGCGCCAGCGCGCGATGATCGCCATGGCGCTGTCGACCAAGCCGAAGCTCCTGATCGCCGACGAGCCCACGACGGCCCTTGACGTGACCATCCAGGCCCAGGTGATCGACCTGATGAAGGATCTGGTGCGCGAATTCGGCATGGGGATTTTGTTCATCACACATGATCTGGGTGTCATCGCCCAGACCGCCGACCGTGTCGCGGTGATGTATCTGGGCCGGATTGTCGAGACCGGCGCGGTGCGCCAGGTGATCACCCGGCCGGCACATCCCTATACCCAAGGATTGCTGAACGCCCTGCCCCGGCTCGACGATCTCGACGCCCCCCTGGTGCCCGTGGCGGGCGACATCCCCTCGCCGCTCGAACGGCCCCTGGGCTGCGTATTCCACACCAGATGCGACCGGTTCATCAAGGGGATCTGCAACCTGCAGGTCCCCGAGCGCACGGTGGTCGAGGAAGGCCACACCGCCCGCTGTTTCGATTTGACCCAGGATGCGAGGGTTGCCTGAGATGAACACAGCCCTGGTTTCGCTCGATACGCTGTCGGTTCACTACCCGCTGGGCCGCCGCCTGATCGGCAAGGCGCCGGTGTTGAAGGCGATCGACCGCGTCAGCATCGATATTCCGAAGGGCAGCTTTTTCGGCCTCGTCGGCGAATCAGGATCCGGCAAGACCACACTTGGCCGCGCGATCCTGCGCGCCGCGCCGATCAGCGGGGGCGCTGCGCGGTACAGCGACGGCGAGGTCGACTACGATCTGACGACGCTGGCGAAAGACAATCTGCGGGATTACCGGAAACGCGCCCAGCTGATCTTTCAGGACCCCTATGCCGCGCTTTCGCCAAGGATGACGGTGCGGGACATCATCGCCGAGCCTCTGGAAGTAATGGGTCTGACCAGGACCCGCGAGGAAACCGACACGCGCGTCCGCGAGATCGCGGCGAAATGCCGGCTGAACCTCGAACACCTGCGACGCTTCCCGCATGCGTTCTCGGGCGGCCAGCGCCAGCGGATCTCTATCGCGCGGGCGCTGGTGACGGGGCCGAAATTCGTCGTGGCCGATGAATCCGTTGCCGCTCTGGATGTCTCGATTCAGGCCGATATCCTAAATCTTCTCAAAAGCCTGCAGCGCGACCTTGATCTGACGTTCCTGTTCATCAGCCATGATCTGTCGGTGGTCGCTCATGTCTGCGACTATGTCGCCGTGCTGTATCTCGGGTCGATCGTCGAAGTCGCCCCCACGCGCGAGCTCTTTGCCCGGCCGAAACACCCCTATACGCGCGCGCTGCTGTCGGCGATCCCGTCGCTGGACCCTGACGACACCCGAAAGACCCAGCGCCTCGAAGGTGAAATCCCCAGCCCCGCCAACCCGCCGGCGGGCTGCCGGTTTCACACGCGTTGCCCGGTGGCGCAGGACCGCTGTGGCGCGGACACGCCCATTCTGGACCACGCCGACGGCAACGCCCACGTCGCCTGCCATTTCTGGCGAGAGAACTTGCCGGGCTAGATCCCGATCCGTCGAGGGTGGATCGAGGGTCGGTTTTAGCTTTGAGCGGACATTGCTGATTCAGAGATAAGCCACGCCATCGCCGGCCCGCGGGGAGGCGAACCGCACCTCTGAACGGCTCGTTTTATCCCGGCAAAGTCCGAACGACATCAATCCGATACACGCCACCAGCAAAATCGCCTCCCCTCCGGGGCGGGTCGGCGATGGCGCGGCGGCCTTCGGCCTTGATTCCGCGCCAGAAGCCTGGTTGCGAATGGCGACTTCAGGCCACGAACCGCCAAAACGCGGTTCCACAAAACCTCATCCCGCTCTTGCGGCTACCGGTAAGCCGGAAGCGTCCCGCGCTCGAAAACTGGCTCGCATCACCGCGGGCAGCAGGATCACCTGGCGAGCACGAGGTCGGCCTTCAGCCCGCCCAGGCCCTCGCTGACACCCAAAAGCAGCGAGCCGCCATGCCGCCGCGCGATGTCATTCGCGATCGCCAGCCCCAACCCGACGCCGCTGCCGAGGTCCTGGTTGCGCGCGGCGTCCAGTCGCGAGAACGGCTTTAGCGCCTCCTCGCGCCGGTCTTCGGGAATGCCCGGCCCGTCATCCTCGACCGAGATCCGCACGGCCCGGTCGCCGATCGCAAGCCGCACCTCGCAGCGCGACCCGTAGCGCACCGCGTTGCCGATCAAATTCTCGAGCGCCCGCGCAACCGCCATCGGCCGCAGCATCACCTGCCCCGTCCCCGTCACACCGGCCAACTCCACCTTGGCGCCGGACCGTACGAAATTCGCGACGGCGTCTGACACCAGGGCTTCCGGGTCGCAGTCCTGCGGGTCATCGAGTGAATCGTCACGCGCAAAGGCCAGGAATTCGGCAAGCAGCCGCTCCATATCCTCCACGTCGCGCTGCAGCGCTTCGGCCTCGGGTGTCTGGTCCAGCATGCTGATGCCGAGCTTCAGACGGGTCAGCGGTGTGCGCATGTCGTGGCTGACGCCGGACAGCATCATCGTGCGTTGTTCGATCTGCCGCTCGATCCGCCCCCGCATGTCCAGAAACGCGTTGCCTGCCGCACGCACCTCGACCGCACCTGTCGGCTTGTAGGGCGCGATACGGCCACGCCCGAACTCCGCCGCCGCCGCCGCCAAACGCTTGATCGGCCGCAGCTGGTTGCGCAGGAACACGAAGGCGACCAAGGTCAGCAGAATTCCGGTGAACACCATCAGCACCAACAGCTGATGCGGGTTCGACGCCGAGACCCGGCGCCTGTCGAACACCGCCGAAAGGACCCCGTGCCTGGTGTCGATCCAGACCCAGACCTGGCGGCTGCTCACCGCCAGATCGACCCGCCGGACCCCTGCAACCTCGGCCCGCAGCGTCTCGATCATCTGCAGCCCCGAGAAATCGTAGAACAGGCGCCGGTCCCGGTCCGGCAGGTCCGACGGCAGCGCGATCTCGAACGCCAGGGGCCCCGCGATACCGCCAAGGGTGGCCAGCGCATCCTCGACCGAAGCCGCCGTATCGACGATCGTCAGCAGGTACCGAAGCTCCAGCGCCACGTTCCGCGTCATCTGCTGGGTCACCCCCTCGAAATGCCGCTGGATAAAGACGACCGACACCACGAGCTGCAGCGACACCACCGGCACCAGCAGGATCAACGCCGCCCGCCCATAGAGCGAGCGCGGCAGATAGCGTTTGAGCCAGGCGAAGGACATGGGATAAGCCTTAGCGCGGGAAAGCTTGGGAGAGAACGCAAATCATGGCGGACAGCGATCCGGTCCCAGGCGCGGTCGAATGGCTCGAACCCGGACTGCGCCGTGTTCTGGCGCCGAATCCGTCGCCGATGACCTACCATGGCACCAACACCTATCTGGTCGGAGATGGCGCCGTAGCGGTGATCGACCCGGGCCCGGCATCGCGCAGCCATATGGCGGCGATCCTGGATGCGTTGGCACCGGGTGAACGCGTCAGCCACATCTTCGTCACGCATTCCCATCTCGACCACTCACCCCTTGCCGGGCCACTGGCCGAGGCGACCGGTGCCGCAATCCATGCCTTCGGAGACAGCCGTGCAGGCCGCTCGGCCGTCATGGAGGATCTCGCCCGGGCCGGCCTGAGCGGCGGCGTTGAAGGCGTCGATGCCGACTTCTCCCCCCACGAACGGCTGCGGGACGGAACGATCGTCGAGGCGAACGGCTGGGCGCTGCAGGCACTCTGGACCCCGGGCCATTTCGGCAATCACCTCGCTTTTGCCTGGCGCGATGTCGTCTTCACCGGCGACCAGATCCTCGGTTGGGCAAGTACGATGATTTCGCCCCCCGACGGCGATCTGGGGGCATTCATGGCCTCGACCGAGGCATTGGCGGACCGCAATACACGCATCTTCTATCCGGGCCACGGTGCACCCGTCCCGGATCCGTCCGCGCGCGCTAACTGGCTGCTCGACCACCGCCGCAGACGCGAGGCCGAAATCGCGGATCGGCTCTCGACGCAGGGCATCACGATCGCCGCACTGACCTGCGATGTCTACGCCGACATCCCCGCCGCGCTTTTGCCCGCCGCGAAACGCAATGTCTTTGCCCACCTCATTGACATGGTGCAAAGAAAACTCGCGTGTGCAGACCCACACCTCGCCGCGGATGCGCGCTACTATCGCGCATGACCGGCAAAAAACCCGGCACGCCCTCTGGACGCGGCGAATCTGCCTTGCTATAGCCCGGTTTTGTGTTCCGGCGTAGCTCAGCGGTAGAGCAGTTGACTGTTAATCAATTGGTCGTAGGTTCGATCCCTACCGCCGGAGCCAACAAAAACAAGGCCTTAGCGAGAGATCGATCGACAGCTGCGCGGGCGAACCGGCCGTAGCGCCATTGTGGGCGGACACGCTCGATTTCGGCAGTCTTGATGCAGGTCATGCACGCCGGATGTCCTCCTGTGCATTGTCGACCCAGGCTGACGCGGTCCCGTGCTGGGAGGGAGGAAATTCGTGTGGCGCTTCTTTCGGTTCGTCCTCGCGGCTATCGTGATCCTGGCGGTCTTCTTGGCGATCCCGTTTGTGTTCAACGATTACACGCGTCGGCCGCTGTCGGGACCCAGCCTCGATCAACTGAGCTTTGAGGAGGTACGCTTTCAGAATGGCGACCTCGACCTGACCGGGATGCTGATGCTCCCTGCAGGAGAGGGTCCATTTCCTGGGGCGGTCTTCATCCATGGCTCTGGCACCAGCCGCCGCGACAATCCGTGGTATCTTTCCGTGGCCGAGGCGCTTCTGGACAATGGGATAGCCGTTCTGATCCCCGACAAGCGCGGATCGGAGAACTCCGGTGGCGATTGGCGCGACACCAGCTTCGAGGAGCTGGCGACAGACACAGATGCGGCCTTCGACGTCCTGATCGAGGTCCCCCAGGTCGACAGTGGCCGCGTCGGCCTGATCGGCTTCAGCCAGGGCGGTTCGATTGTCCCGATCGTGGCCGCCAAAGACCCGTCCGCCGCCTTTGTGGTCAGCATGGTCGGCTCCGGCGTCACGACCGAGGAGCAACTGATCTTCGAGGAAATCAACAACATCACCCAAATGGGCACCTACCGCTTCGTCGCCAGGCTCGTCGCGCGGTTCACCGTCCCCGCGATCATGCGGCGCGACACTTGGCGCGCAACGGCGGGGTTCGATCCGATGACCTACTGGCGCGATGTCGAGGCCCCTGTCTTCGCGGCGTTCGGCGAGGGCGATACCAATGTGCCGGTTGCCGAAAGCATCGCACGCTTCGAGACATTGCCCTACGAGGTTCTGATCGGCGTCTATCCCGATGGCGGCCACGGCATCACGGATCCCGTCTCCGGCCATGTGCAGCAAGCCTTTCTCGACGACCTCGTGTCATTTGTGCTGAGCGCGACCGAGAACTGAGCCCTGCCGGAGACCGCTTTGGGCTCGACTCGGCCAACCGCGTGTTTCGGTCCCGTTCAGACGCTGAGAACCTCGAAGAGGGTCCGGCGAGCGGACAAACCGGGCCGTCGCTCTATCCTTCATTGCGGGTGCGACGGGGTCACAACTGGCCGCTCTGGGCCACGGCAACGTTGCCATGAATTCCGCCAATACGAAACGCAATTGTATTGTCACGGTCATCCCGACTTCTGGTGCCAGGAGCGACACGTCAATCGGTCCTGGCCTCACGTCAAGCCAGCCGGACGGCGCAAACCCATTGAAGATGCCACTTCCGGTCCGACCGGTCACGGCCTCGGGCCGGCTTGTTCCGGCGAAGGCCTACCGGTATTGTCTCTAGTCATGGGAGGAGTGATATTTGCCACGGCGCATCTTTCATTTCGTCATGATCAAACCGTCGCACTACGACGACGACGGCTATGTGATCCAGTTCTACCGCTCTGCGATGCCATCGAACACGTTGGCGACGATCTACGGGCTGGCCGAGGATTGCCAGCGCCGGCAGGTGCTGGGCCCGGACGTAGAGTTGAAGTTCACCGCGATTGACGAGACAAACCGGCGCGTGCGGGTGAACCGCATTGCGCGGCAGATCAAGGCAGACGGTGGCCACGGGCTGATCGGGCTGATCGGAGTGCAAACCAACCAATATCCGCGTGCGCTCGATCTCGCCCGACAGTTTCGCGCCGCCGGGCTTCCCGTCTGTATCGGCGGCTTTCACGTCAGCGGCGTGCTGGCAATGCTGAAAGAGACGACGCCTGAGTTGCAGGAGGCGCTCGACCTCGGCGTAACACTCTTCGCTGGCGAGGCCGAAGGGCGGCTCGAAACCGTGCTGCAGGACGCAGACCGGGGCGCATTACAGCCGGTTTACAACTTCATGAGCGACCTGCCGACGCTGGAAAATGCGGCGATACCGTTTTTGAACATCGAAGCGGTGAAGCGCACCGGCGGCGAACAGGCGAGCTTCGACGCGGGCCGCGGCTGCCCTTATCTCTGCAGTTTTTGCACTATCATCAACGTGCAGGGCCGGAAGTCGCGCCACCGCACACCGGAAGACGTGGTCGACATCATCCGAGCGAACCTCGATCAGGGTATCAAGCGGTTCTTCGTCACCGACGATAATTTTGCCCGCAACCAGAACTGGGAACCGATACTCGATGCGATCATCGGATTCAGGGAGACCGACGGACGCAAGTTCAACATCGTCTTTCAGGTCGACACCGCCTGCCACAGGCTGCCGGGATTTATCGAAAAGGCGGCTCGGGCGGGCTGCAAGCGGGTATTTATTGGGCTGGAAAACATCAACCCCGACAGCTTGAAGGGCGCCAAGAAGGGGCAGAACCAGATTGTCGAATACCGCCAGATGCTGCAGGCTTGGCGCGCGCAAGGGGTGATCACGACGGCGGGATATATCCTGGGTTTCC
Source organism: Rhodobacter sp. (assembly GCA_030065095.1). Lineage (GTDB taxonomy): Bacteria > Pseudomonadota > Alphaproteobacteria > Rhodobacterales > Rhodobacteraceae > JASJCA01. The sequence goes on along the minus strand of JASJDP010000042.1, from coordinate 28,228 downwards.
CCGGCGACACGCCGGAGAGCATCTTGCGGGATATCGAGATCATCAAGCGCGAGCTGCCGATCGACATTCTGGAGTTCTTCTTCCTGACGCCACTGCCCGGGTCTGCCGATCACAAGGCACTGTATGACGAGGGGGTCGAAATGGACCCCGACCTGAACAAGTACGACCTGAACCACATCTGCACTGCGCATGATACCATGTCCCGCGATGAGTGGGAGCGGGCCTACAGGCTGGCGTGGGAGACATACTTTTCGCCCGAGCATTGCGAAACGCTGCTCCGTCGCGCCCGGGCCGACGGACTGCCGCTTGGCAAGATCGTGGGGACGATGACCTGGTTTTTTGGCAGCGTCTTGTACGAAGGCGTGCATCCGCTGGAATCGGGATTCATCCGGCTGAAGTACCGCCGCGACCGGCGTCCGGGCTTCCCGATCGAGAGCCCGTTCCTGTTCTATCCGAAATACGTTTGGGAGCTTGTTTGGAAGACCTTCGCACTCGTGCGGATGTTCAAGCGCTACCGGAGGATACGCCGTGCGTTGGAGGCCGACGAGAGCACGCTAATCTACACAGACACGGCGCTTGCACCCGTAACCGAGACCGAGATGGATGAATTGGAGCTCTTTACCGCCACCGAGGCGTCACGCGACGCCGCCGGACGGGCGCAGAGGCGCAGGGCGGCGCGGCGGGAAGAGCCGATCGAGGCGCTGTCCAAGTATTTGGGGTAAAACATTTTTTGAGGAATCCGACCCGGAATCTCGTGAGTTCCGGATAACGGACCGTGTTCTTGTCGCCGAGAAGACTCCGGAAACAGCCTTCATTGCGACCGCCTTCTTGCCGCAGACCTTATCGATACTCTGTGCGAGCGGCCCGATATATGCCTGGGCGCCATAGGAGGAGTAGCGACGACGGCACTGGCACCCCGCTATGCCCTGAAAGATCAAAGCCTCGCCGAATTTGCTCATTCCGGGCCAGGATTTGAGCCGTATCAAAGCGGTTTGGAACGCGGTCGGTTAAGGAAAGGCACAAGGGAGTCTCTAGAGTAGAGGGGGAGAGATGAATCTTCGAGGAGAGCTAATCACGTGCGCGATTGCGCTGATGGTGGCATGCGCGGTCTCGGTCGCGCCCGCCGAGGCAAAAGACTATACGCGCAGCTGCAGCGCGACAATCAGCATCGGCGCGGTTGGCGGGTCTGGCGTGTCGCACAACTTCTCAGGGCGCGGCACGGTCGGATCCTACATGCCGAACACGGCGCGGAAGCGGGCACGGCGTAATATTGACGAGTGCGTCGACGCGGCCTGGGCAAGTCCGCACGGGCTGCGCCCAGCGGCCTGTACCTCGTCGAACCAGGTGTACGACTGGCCCTACAACCGCTTGCATCAGGAAGTGGCGCTGGAAATCTGCAACCGGAACCCGGGGCGCGAACGCGTGTTCGTCAATGTGAGCGTGTCCTATCGGGGCGACACCGGCTGCATCGCAAGTCCGAATATCTGGCTGCGCCGTATCCGCGAGAACTATCTTGTCCAGTGCGCCACACAGCGGAACTACGAGCCTGGCGTCGATCGGCCGGGTATGGACTACCGGAATTTTCAAACCGGCGGCGGCTGGCAAGCGTGTCAGCGGGCCTGTCAGTCGGAAAGCCAGTGCCAGGCTTGGACCTTTGTCGCAGCGTCGACACCAGATGGTCCCGGCAGATGCTGGCTGAAGGATGGCATTCCCACACAGCGGCCGTGCCGGGCTTGCACGTCCGGCGTGAACGTCCAGTTGCACTGACAAACGTGACTGCGCGGGCCGGACGACGGCCCGCGTAGACAAAGAGTTTTCTGCGAGCGCTAGTGGCAAGGCCTGCGAGTGTCGGAGTTGGGCTGATTTCGTTGAAAAAGTCGGCCGAGGGCTTGGGATTGGGCTGGGCGTGGGCTGTGCTCCAGCCCTCTTCAGGCTGGATTTTGGATGAGTTTTGCGAGTTTGCAGAGGTTTTGGGCTGTTGCTGCGAGGTGGACATTAGCGGCAATTCTATCCTTTTTCTCGAAAGGCTGGTCTATGATCGAACCATGGGCGTGCACGCTCAAGTTCTGCACAGATTGAAATAAGACGCTCGTCTTCGCCAAACCGCGCGGCGAGGTGCACACCAATCGGCAGCCCGACGTCGGACCAGTAGAGCGGCACCGAAACCGCCGGCTGGCCACTAGCGTTGAAGGCGGCTGTGAAAGGCGAGTAACGAAAAACACCTTCTGAGCCTGTTCGGTAGGCAATGTAGTCCTCAGTATCGTGCTCGAAGCGCCCGACAGAAGCTGACGGTTCAGCGATGGTTGGCGAGAGAAAGATGTCGTAGTCGGACATGAAGTTTGCCATCGTGCGCCCAAAGCTGTGGATTGTGTTCACACTTTCGAGATAGCGTTCGCCAGAAACCTTAGCGGCATGAGCGATCGCCCCCCGAGCAACGGCCTCGATTTCGTGTCGTCCTTGAGGAAGGTCACTCGCATCCAGTTTTCGGCTAACCGTCAGAGCAGAACCGCAGGCCACTATGTCGGTCCAAGCTCTCTCCATACTACCGATGTCAGTGTCGGCCGGACGGGCCACTTCAACGAGATGGCCCAATTCTTCGAGTAGCTTAGCGACGGAGATAACCGCAGCGCGGCAATCTGAATGTACCGCTAGCCCGCTCAGGGTAGTCTTGCAAAGCGCGATGCGCAGCCGTCCGGGCGAACGGTCTATAGCCTGAAGTAAAGTACCACCAAGCAGAGGCGCCCAGTAAGGTGCGCCAACGTCGGTCCCGGCAGTAGCGTCTAGCAACACCGCAGTATCTCGAACGCTACGTGTGAGGAAACCTCCAAGAGCCATTCCGGCCCAGCACGACCCGTTTGGGGAATTTGCCTGCCTTCTCCAGCCGTGCGACGTGTTGCGGCGAATACAAGACCAACTCCTTCAGCTGGCGCTTCGAAAGTATCCTCATCACGATGTCTCCATGAGCGAAGAGCGTCGCGATGCCCTAGGTTACGACAATACCCAGGCGGGCCGACGATAGGAGGTCGATGACTCGGTTGCTAGCCATAGTTGCACACTGCGCCCCACCCGAACGCACCAAAAAAGGTGGACTGACAGGGCGATCAGATTTTTCTTCTACGAATTTTCTTTAATTATCAATATTTTATGGGAGAAAGTGGTGCGGTCGAGAAGACTCGAACTTCCACGGGTGTTACCCCACAGCGACCTCAACGCTGCGCGTCTACCAATTCCGCCACGACCGCACGCCAATGACTTGGTGGCGAGCGGTTTAGCCGAGCCGCCCGGCCATGTGAAGAGCAATTTATGCAGCGTTGTCAACAAACCGGTCCGGTCGGACGCGGCCCGGTGTTGTGCAGGTCACCTGGTAAGCGGCCTCATTGGCTTGCCGGCCGGATGCGGATGGACGCGAGTTTGAGTGCGGCAATGCAGTTTGCGCGGTTTCGGTCGTATCGCGTCACCCATCCGCGAAACTGTTTGAACCGATCGAGTGGCCCTGTAACACTACCGGTTCGAGAGAACCGGCGACGGCGCTCGATGCGGTTGCGGCGGTTTTTTGGAGCCATCCAGAGAATGCGAAGGTTGCCTTTGGGCGCCCTGCCCGTTCCGATCTGCTGGCCGAACGAAGCCCGCGCGGCGCAAGAGGTGTTCGGCTGGCAGGCACGAAGCACGCCTCTCCGGCCCGCGGGCGCGTTCGTCTGCCCACCGGCTGCCGGTTCTCACGGGCGCTTCAGGCACCGTCTGGACACCGGCCGTGTTTTACTTACAAACGCCGCAATGGTGGACTGGCAAATCTCCGAAGGATTGACCCCCTATCCGGACGCCGTGGCGCAAATGGAAGACCGCGTCGCGGCCATCGCCGCCGGCACATCGGACGAGCTGATCTGGCTGGTCGAACATCCGCCGCTCTATACCGCAGGCACTTCGGCGAAGCCGGCCGATCTGACGGACCCGCACAGGTTTCCCGTTTTCCAGACCAGGCGCGGCGGGCAGTACACCTATCACGGCCCCGGCCAGCGCGTGGTCTACGTGATGCTGGACGTCCGTCGGCGCGGCGGTGACGTGCGCAAATTCGTGCGCGACCTGGAGGCCTGGGTCATCGCCACGCTCGGCCGGTTCAACGTGCGCGGCGAGACCCGCGCGGGCCGCGTCGGTGTCTGGGTTCCGCGGCCGGAAAAACCGCCCCTGCCCGACGGCACCCCTCGCGAGGACAAGGTCGCGGCCATCGGCATCCGGCTGCGCAAATGGATCAGCTTTCACGGCCTGTCGATCAATGTCGAGCCGGACCTCAGCCATTTCGATGGCATCGTGCCGTGCGGGATCACCGGGCATGGCGTCACCAGCCTGGTCGATCTGGGCCTGCCGGTGACGATGGCGGATGTGGACGTGGCGCTTAGGCAAACCTTCAGCGGCGTTTTCAGCGCTGATTGACGGACCCGTTCCTTGTGGAAGGTCGCCTGCAAACCCCGGTTGATTCATGTCAACGACGCCCACTCCTATACTGTCAGAAAAAGGGCATCACGAAGACGGGGCGAAGAAGGGCAGCCTCTATTCAAGCCGGGGGGAAGAGACTGAATTGCGACCTGTAGGGACCTCAAGCTGGCTCGGTGCCAGATGCTTGACCGCCAAGCTTCTTTTCGCGATCACTTTTTGGATTGCCGCAGGGATGTCGGCGCAGGCCCAAGGGATGGCGGAATCCTTGCGTCTTCGTTGCGAGGCGGTGTGCAAGGTGCATTTGTCTGTCTGCCGAGACAAGTGCACGGGTGACGAGTGGAACAGCTATTCTACCAGCTCGAGGAATTGCGCAGTCAAGAACCGTCGCTGCCGCAAGGAGTGCGCCGCCAACGACGACGTATGCACCGCAGATTGCGATTCCAAACTGGCCTTTTGCTGGAACAACAGCGCGCGTAGCTTGAGTAACAGCGTTTCCGAATGCGGCGCAGGGTGCGGCGGGAAGTTTTCAACGTGCACGGATCAATGCGCCGCCACCCCGGAATGCTACTTCGACAGCGAATGCGGGCGAAACGGCGTCTGCATCGATCGCAAATGCGAGCGCGGGTGCGTTCTCGACCGCGACTGTCCTGGAGAGGACGTTGGGTGCTTTTCGGGCCGGTGCGCCGCCTATTGAATATTCATCCCACCATCCTTGAGGTTGGCTGGTGCTCGTGCAGGCGGTTGGAGCCGACATTTCAGCCGAATTGGCGGCTGTGGCTCACCATTCACGGCGCGCAAGTCGCGACTGGGCAAAGTGCTGCATCGCGTCCGCGGAAATCCAATCTCCGACTTCCGGCACAGCTTGGAGTCCCAGGCGCGGCCACGCGATGACGCCCTCCGAAGGCTAGCCGTTTTTGCGTGATGAGACAGCACTAAGTAGTCGTCGATTCCCCGGATGGCGCCGCTGCGGATGAGGAGCCTCTTTGTTTTGCCCCATCCAGGGGAGCATCGCGCGACGGCACCGCATGCATGTCTGGGGAGGACTCGGTATGCGACAGGAGCTCCGCTGCGACAATCTGGACCCGCAAAGCCCCGATCCGGCGTTGCCCCGCCCGGCGCACCTCTTTAGAACATATTCAAAGCCCGTGGTCCGAGGCGACTCGAGGTGCGGGAGAACAGTCTAACGGGAACCAGGAGGCACTCCGCATGGCCGACGCCGCCATCCATGGCCACGAACACCACGACGAGCGCAGCTTTTTCGTCCGGTGGTTCATGTCGACGAACCACAAGGATATCGGCATTCTCTATATCTTCACCGCCGCGATCCTAGGCTTCATCTCGGTCGCCTTCACGATCTACATGCGGTTGGAGCTGATGGAGCCCGGGGTCCAGTATATGTGCCTCGAAGGCGCGCGGCTAAGCGCCGCCGCGGCGGGCGAATGCACCCCCAACGGCCACATCTGGAACGTTCTCGTCACCGCGCACGGCATCCTGATGATGTTCTTCGTGGTGATCCCGGCGCTCTTCGGCGGATTTGGCAACTATTTCATGCCGTTGCAGATCGGCGCACCGGATATGGCGTTCCCGCGGATGAACAACCTCAGCTACTGGCTGTTCGTCGCCGGCGCGTCGCTCGCCGTCTGCAGCGTGATCAGCCCCGGCGGCAACGGTCAGCTTGGGTCCGGTGTGGGCTGGGTGCTTTATGCACCGCTGTCGACCAACGAAGCCGGCTGGTCGATGGACCTGGCGATCTTCGCGGTGCACCTGTCGGGCGCCTCGTCGATCCTCGGCGCGATCAACATGATCACGACCTTCCTGAACATGCGCGCACCCGGCATGACGCTGTTCAAGGTGCCGCTCTTTGCCTGGTCGATCTTCGTCACCGCCTGGCTGATCCTCTTGTCGCTGCCGGTTCTGGCCGGCGCCATCACCATGCTGCTGACCGACCGCAACTTCGGCACCACGTTCTTCGATCCCGCAGGCGGCGGCGACCCGGTGCTGTACCAGCACATCCTGTGGTTCTTCGGTCATCCCGAGGTCTACATCGTGATCGTGCCCGCCTTCGGCGTCATCAGCCACGTCGTGGCCACCTTCAGCCGCAAACCGGTCTTCGGCTATCTGCCGATGGTCTGGGCGATGATCGCCATCGGCGCGCTCGGCTTCGTCGTCTGGGCGCACCACATGTACACCGTCGGCATGTCGCTGACCCAGCAAAGCTACTTCATGCTGGCGACGATGGTCATCGCCGTGCCCACAGGGGTGAAGGTGTTCAGCTGGATCGCCACGATGTGGGGCGGCTCGATCGAGTTCAAGACGCCGATGCTCTGGGCCTTCGGCTTCATCTTCCTCTTCACCGTGGGCGGGGTGACCGGCATCGTTCTCAGCCAGGCGGGCGTCGACCGGGCCTATCACGACACCTACTATGTGGTGGCCCATTTCCACTATGTGATGTCGCTAGGCGCCGTTTTCGGCATCTTCGCGGCCATCTACTATTGGCTGGGCAAGATGAGCGGGCGCCAGTATCCCGAATGGGCCGGCAAGCTGCATTTCTGGACGATGTTCATCGGGTCGAACATCACCTTCTTCCCGCAGCACTTCCTCGGCCGCCAGGGCATGCCCCGCCGCTACATCGACTACCCCGAGGCCTTTGCCTACTGGAACTACGTCAGCTCCTGGGGGGCGTTCCTGAGCTTTGCCTCGTTTTTGTTCTTCATCGGCGTGATCTTCTACACGCTGACCCGCGGCAAGCCCGTGACCGAGAACAACTATTGGAACGAGCACGCGGACACGCTGGAATGGACCCTGCCCAGCCCGCCGCCCGAACACACGTTCGAGACGCTGCCCAAACAGTCCGACTGGGACAAGGGCCACGCGCACTAGACGGCTTACGCGAAAACGAGACAGGAAAGGCCCCGGCAAGTCCGGGGCCTTTCTTTTCACGGCCACGGCGATGCGAACGGAAGGCGATACAAGCAAGCTGCGTTGTGAGAAGGTCGCAACGTCGTTATCTGGCTAGGAGCGGACAACTGAGAAAACAGACAAAGCGACCTACAATCCTATTGATAGGATCGCGCCCGACCCCGAGGGTGGGCGCTTCTCAGCTTGCGAGGAGATCTCTCCGAAGACCAAATGTTTCAAGGAAGTCAGACGGCTCGACGCATCGCGCCCGCCCTGGGGGGCGGGGTCGGGCGCGATCCGGGCTTTCAGCCCGGGGGAACGGGTGATCGAAGGGATCCCCCAGAATTTCAGCAGTGATCGACGTCCGCTTCAGGCCAAAAACCGCCAAAACCCGGTTCCAGCCGAATTCCTCCCCCGCTACCGCGCCGCTTTGTGCCGGCAGATGCGCAGATAGACATCCTCGGCAGGCCAGGTCATGTCGAACTCGCGAAACCCCGCCTCGTCGAACTGCGGCGGGCATCGCAACAGGTCCGGCTTGTCGCCGTCGCGGTCCATGCCGCCGCGCCCCTGGCCGGAACAATCCAGGTTCCAGCAGATCTCGCACTGGTTGGTGCCGCACATCATCGACGGCGTCACCGCCTGCGGATTGCCCGCCCCCGCGTCCACCCGGTAGCTGATCAGATAGACGCTGCCGTCTTCGCTGTCCGGCGCCACGACGACGATGTCGTTACCGCTGTAGGACCGGCCCCCCAGCACCGTCAGCAGGCCAAGGTTGTCGTTATCGCTGCCGCCATCCCATTCGATCAGCTGGATCGTGCCCGCGCCGGAAATGGCCGCCTGAATGTTGGGATAGACCACCTGCCCGGCCTGCATCGCGAAATAGGCGCCCTGCGCGGGCAGGTATTGCCGCCCGTCGACCCGGACGATCAGGTCGTCCTGCCCGCTGAACTGCCGGTCGAGGAACTCGCCGACCTCGATGCCGACCCGTGCCCCGTCATAAAGATCGCCCACGCTGATCCCACCGCTGCCGGCCGCCGAGATCGCCGCCCCGATCGCCCCCACGGCAAACTTTCCCGCCGCGTCCAGGCCGCTCGCGGGCTTGATATTCCGGATCTTCGTGATCGTCAGCAGATCGGCTGTCCGCCGCCGCTCTGACCAGCAAAGGTAATTGTCGTGCCAGGTATAGGGATCGCGCCCCTCGTGCATCTGTACGCAGTTCATGCCCGCAATCGTCCCCGCCGAGGACCAGCGCAGCGTCAGCGGCGAGCCTTGCGGCAGGCAAAGATAGTTGTCCCGCCAAGTATATTGCGGCGGCTCGGCGCCTTCGACGATCTGTGTGCAGGTCATGCCGCCGATGGCCCCCGCCGAGGACCAGCGCATCCCGATGTCGCGGTTCGTGCATAGATAGTTGTCGCGCCAGGTGAACTCGGCCGGCGCGGCGCCTTCGACAACCTGCGTGCAGAAAAGCCCGCCAATCGGACCGGACGACGACCAATAGAACTGGGTCTGCGCCCCGGCCGGCCCCATGGCCGCGACCAGGGCTCCCAGAAAACCCCAGGCAAACAGCGGTTTCATATCTTCCTCCCCCACGTGATCGGCACGGATTTCCGCGCCGGGCAGGTTACTTACCGCAGGCGCCGCACGGCTGCGTTGATCTGAATCATCTCTCCGGCCTTCGGGGCTCTGGAAACTCTGGAAGCCCCCGCGCGCCCGCGCTAGACAGACCGCATGCCCTATCAGTGGACCGAACCCACAGGCGCCGCGAACAGCCCCGACTGGCAACTCGCCGTCTGGCCCCACCGATCGCTGCCGCCGCACGGATTTGCCGTATTCATCGGCGTCACCTTCGTGCTTCTGCTGCTGCCGCTGGTCGCGGTACTCGGCTCGCCGATCCTCTGGGGGCTGCTGCCTTTCCTGATGGGGGTGCTGGCGCTCACCTGGTATTTCCTGCGTCGCAGCTACGCCGACGGGGCGCTGCACGAAGTCCTGTCGCTCTGGGCCGACCGGATCGAGCTGATACGCTCCAATCCGCGCGGGCCCAGTCAAAGCTGGCAGGCCAACCCGTACTGGGTGCGTATCGAGCTGCATGAAAAGGGTGGCCCGGTGGAAAACTACGTCACCCTGACCGGCGCCGGCCGGTCGGTCGAGATCGGCGCCTTTCTGAGCCCCGACGAACGCGTGGCCCTGCACCGCGACCTGTCCGACCGGCTGGCCCGGCTCGACGTCAACCTGCGCTAGACCCCGGTGAGCCTCGGGTTCCTCCTGCTGCTTGGCGTTCCGGCAATGGTCGCGCTTGGCCTCTGGCTGCACCACCTGTTCGAGGGCGAACGGCTGCCGGCCGATCTCTGGCGCGAATGGCGCCTGTCGCGCGTACCGCTTGCCGAACTCGACCGCCGCTGGGCCGCCGCGACCGACCGCTCGGGCATTGTCGTGACGCTTACCTCCACCCCCAGCCGCCTCCCGCTGATGGGGCCGGCGCTCAAAAGCTTGCTCGACCAGACCCGCCCGCCCGCGCGGATCGTCCTGAACCTGCCGGACTTCAGCAGCCGAGAGCAGGTCGCCTATACCGTCCCCGAGGACCTGAAGACACTCAAGTCGTTGCAGATCCGCCGCTGCGACGACCTTGGCCCCGGCACGAAACTGATCCCGTCCGTGCTGAACGAGCCGCCCGACACCCCGCTTCTGGTGGTCGATGACGACCGGATCTATCCGCGATGGCTTGTGGCTCGATACGAGACCGCAATGACGGCCCACCCCGACCGAGCGCTGACGCTCTCGGGCTGGATCGCGCCGCCGGACCTGACCGACCGCATGACGACGATCCGGTCGAACCTGATGATGCGGCCGCCGGCGCCGATACGCGCGCCCCGCCTCAGACATCCCCGCCAGGTCGACATCTTCCAGGGCGTGATGAGTTACCTCGTCCGCCCACGATTTTTCGACGAAAAATCGTTCGGCGACTTCACCGGCGAACCCGAGGCCACGCGCTATGTCGACGACGTCCGCTCCAGCGCGCTCTGCAAGGCCGGGATCTTCGTAATCCCAGCCCCCTCGCTCAGCTTCGTGCCCCGTGCCCAGGCCAGGCGGCTGCAACAATCCCGTCTCGGCCTCGTAAATCGCCGACCCGGCGAATCCCACAACCGCAACAACACCATCGCGTTGAAACACTTCGCCGAGCGTTGGCGCATCGGCGGCCCGAAACGCTAGACACGATCGAAAACTGCGGCCGTGGCATGCACGATGGTCCAAGTCTCCCGCGACGCCGAAGGCATCATCGGGTCAAACCGGCCGCACGCGGCTCTGCCGGATTACGCCAGCCGTTCCTTGACCATCGGCCCCACCAGACCGAAATCCATCTGCCCGGTATAGTCCGCCTTCAGCGCCCCCATCACGCGCCCCATGTCGCGGATCGACGAGGCGTCCACGGCCCGGATCGCCTTGTCGACAGCCGCCGCCACCTCGTCGTCCGACAGCTTCCGCGGCAGAAATTCCTCGATCACCGTGATCTCGTCTCGCTCGCGCTCCGCCAGGTCGAGCCGTCCGCCTTCCTCATAGGCGCGCGCGCTCTCCTGACGCTGCTTGACCATCTTGCCCAGGATCGCCAGCACATGGCCGTCCGTCAGACCGCCCTCGTCGCCCTCGCCACGCAACGCGATGTCCTTGTCCTTGATCGCCGCACTGATCAGCCGCAGCGTCGATGTCCGCGCCGCGTCCTTCGATTTCATCGCCTCTTTGAGCCCGGTCGTGATCCGGCTGCGCATGTCCATCGGCTATCCCTATCCCCGAAACGCCCATTCGAAGCCTCTAACATAATGCGGCCCTTGCCCGCTGACAACCGGCACAGAAACGCTTAACATGTTGAAAATATTTGGAAACGTAAATTCCCACCACCGCTTGACCCAACCCACCCGTGCGCATAGTGTCCCGCAAATTCCGTACGAGAGGAGTCGTTCCATGCCGCCGTCGCGCCCGTCCGACAACGCAACCGCCTGTCTGGCGCTGGCCGACGGTACGCTGTTTTTCGGCCATGGCTTCGGCGCAACCGGCCAACGCGTGGCGGAACTGTGCTTCAACACCGCGATGACGGGCTATCAGGAGATCATGACCGATCCGTCCTATGCCGGCCAGGTCGTCACCTTCACCTTTCCGCATATCGGCAATACCGGCGTGAACCCAGACGACGACGAATCGAACGACCCCGTCGCCGAGGGCATGGTGGTGAAATGGGATCCGACCGATCCCTCGAACTGGCGCGCCGCGGAACATCTGTCGGCCTGGCTCGCCCGCCGCGGCCGGGTCGGGATCGGCGGCATCGACACGCGTCGTCTGACCCGTGCGATCCGCCAGCAGGGCGCCCCGCATGTGGCGCTGGCGTACGACCCCTCCGGCCGGTTCGACATCGAGGCGCTCGTGGCGGCCGCCCGCGCCTTTCCGGGCCTTCTGGGTCTCGACCTCGCCAAGGATGTTACCTGCACGCAATCCTACCGCTGGGATGAAATGCGGTGGGCCTGGCCCGAGGGATATACGAAACGCGACGGGTCCGGGCACAAGGTCGTCGCGATCGACTATGGCGCGAAACGCAACATACTTCGCAGCCTCGCCTCGGCGGGCTGCGACGTCACCGTCTTGCCCGCCACGGCCACGGCCGAGGATGTTCTCGGCCAATCCCCCGATGGCGTTTTCCTGTCGAACGGGCCCGGCGACCCCGCCGCCACCGGAGAGTACGCCGTGCCGATGATCCAGGAGATCCTGGAAAAGACCGGCATACCCGTCTTCGGTATCTGCCTCGGCCACCAGATGCTGGCCCTCGCGCTCGGGGGCCGCACGGTCAAAATGAACCACGGCCACCACGGTGCCAACCATCCCGTCAAGGATCTCGAGACCGGCAAGGTCGAAATCACGTCGATGAACCACGGCTTCGCCGTCGATAGCCAGACCCTGCCCGAGGGCGTGATCGAAACCCATGTCTCGCTCTTCGACGGATCGAACTGCGGCCTGCGCATGGCCAATCGGCCGGTGTTCTCGGTGCAATACCATCCAGAGGCGAGTCCCGGCCCGCAAGACAGCTATTACTTGTTCGAACGCTTCACCCGCGCCATCGATCTCGCTAAATCCGGCAGGTCTTTTGCGTAATTAACTGACAATTAACCAATAGTTCGAACTGTTGGCACCGAGTTAGGGAAGAACGGTCCAACAGTATGAGTATCCCCGGTCTGCGCAGCACGGCCATGCGCACCTTGCCGGCTACGGGCGATCGGCGCAGCACCAGGCCACGCCTGGGTCAGATGCTGGTCGACACCGGCGCCCTGTCGGCCCAGGACCAATTGCGCACCGTCGCGATGCAATCCCGGGTCGACGCGCGCTTTGGCGACATCCTCCTCGCCCATGGGATGATCGGCAAGGACGAACTCTATGCAACCATCGCCCGGCAATATGGCACCGAGACGGCCGATTTCACCCGCACCCCGCCCGATATCCGCCTGATCGAGGCGCTTGGTCTGGAACGCTGCCTCGAACACGGCCTGCTGCCTTGGCGCCGCCTCGACGGTGTGACCCAGATCGCCTCGGCCCGCCCCGAACAATTCCCCGACCAACAGGCGGGGCTCGAGGATCTGTTCGGCCCCGTCCGCATGGTCGTCACCTCCGAGACCGATCTGCACCGCGCCGTGCTCGACAAGCACCCCGACACGTTGGCCACCCGCGCCGAAACCCGGGTGCCGGACCGCGAAAGCTGCCGCGCCTGGCCCGCCCGTGGCCTGCGCCGCTTGGCCGCCCTGCTGGCCCTGCTGATGACCGCGGGCCTGCTTTGGGCGCCGCAGACCGTCTTTCTCGCCTTCGCCGCCTGGGCCACCCTGACGCTTGTCGCCGGAACCGCGCTCAAGCTTGCCGCCGCCTTGATGCAGGTCTGCGCCGACCGCCGACCCGCTTCACCGGACCCGGCCACCCCGCCGCCGATCATGGCGCGGCTTCCCAGCGTCTCGATCCTGGTGCCGCTTTACCGCGAGCGCGCCATCGCCAGGCGCCTGATCGATCGGCTGGACCGTCTCGATTACCCGCGCGAACTGCTTGACATCTGCCTGGTCGTCGAGGCCGACGACACCGTCACCTGCGACACGCTGGAGGCGATCCGCCTGCCCGCCCATTTCCGGCAGGTCGTCGTTCCGCACAGCAAGCTGAAGACCAAGCCGCGCGCGCTGAACTACGCGCTCGATTTCTGCCGCGGCACCATCGTCGGGGTCTACGACGCCGAAGACGCCCCCGCCCCCGACCAGATCCACCGCGTCGTGCGCCGCTTTCACGAACGTGGAACGGACGTCGCCTGCCTGCAGGGTGTACTCGATTTCTACAACGCCCGCACCAACTGGGTGTCGCGCTGCTTTGCCATCGAATATGCCGCCTGGTTCCGGGTGCTGTTGCCCGGGCTCACCCGGCTCGGCCTGGTGATCCCGCTTGGCGGCACCACGCTGTTCTTCCGCCGCGACGTCTTGAACGAGCTTGGCGGCTGGGACGCCCATAACGTCACCGAGGATGCCGATCTGGGCATACGCCTCGCCCGCCACGGCTACCGGACCGAGCTGATCGACACCGTGACCGAGGAAGAGGCCAATTGCTGGGCCTGGCCATGGATCAAGCAGCGCTCGCGCTGGCTGAAGGGCTACATGGTGACCTGGGCGGTGCACATGCGCAGCCCCCGCCGCTTGCTCGTCGATCTCGGCGCCTGGCGGTTTTTCGGCGTGCAGCTTCTGTTTCTCGGCACCATTTCGCAATTCCTGCTGGCGCCGATCCTGTGGTCGTTCTGGCTGGTCCTGTTCGGCCTGCACCACCCGATGCTCGCGCTTGGCACGCCTGTGCTGATCACCCTCGGCACGCTGTTTCTGGCCTCCGAACTCATCGGCCTGGCCATCAACGCCTATGCCGTGCGCGGACCCCGACACCGGTTCCTCACCGCCTGGACCCCGGCGATGATGCTGTATTTTCCGCTCGCCGCGCTCGCCGCATACAAGGGCCTGGCCGAGCTTCTGACCCGCCCGTTCTTCTGGGACAAGACCGAGCACGGCTCGTTCGACGCCCCGCGCCCGCGACCGGCCGAGCCACCGGCGGAGGCCGGCATGCGACGGTCCGCCTGACGCGGTCGGCAACCGGTCGGTTGGGGTTCAGTCATCGATTGGGCAAGGGCCATGCCGCCCGGCAGCACCGTCAAGCCGCCGGCTCTACCGTTCCCGCATCCCGTTTCAGCCGCGTCTCGAACGCCTTCGAGATATGCCGCTTCAGTGCCTCATAGGCGGCCTGGCCATCGCTGCGCCCGATGGCGCGGACGATCTCTTCGTGCTCTGCCAGGGCATCCTCGCCGCGACCCTCCACCGCAAGCGAGGTCGTCGCCAAAAGCGCCATCGACCTGTGCACCAGATCCAGCTGCTGCACCAGATAGCGGTTGTGGCTCGCCAGATGGATCTGCTTGTGAAACCGCCGGTTCGCCCGGCTCAGCGCCTCGGGATCGTTCAGCAGCGTGCGGTCCGCGGCGACCATGTCCTTCAGCACCCTGACCTCTTCGGGCGTGGCGTGCTGGGCGGCCAGCCGTGCCGCCAGTCCTTCCAGTTCGGTCCGCACCACGTACAGCTCTGCCAGCTGGTTGTGATCCAGCGACGCCACGATCAGCGACCGCCCGTCGCGGGTCAACAGCGACTGCGTCTCCAGCCGCTGCAACGCTTCGCGTATCGGGGTGCGCGACATCCCGAACCGATCGGCCAGCTCGCTTTCCACCAGCCGGTCGCCGGGCCGGTAGGTGCCGACATCGATCGCCTCGAGGATCAGTTCGTAGGCATCCTTGTTCGGCTCTCGCTCAATCGTCATCAGATCCCTCTTGGATACTGTGGTATACCATACCCGGCCGACGCCCGCGATCAAGCATTCTGCAAGACGACGGAGCTTTGAAACATGCGGCCTGTCCGACCGGATGCGGACGTTGTCCGCATCGCGGGGAACCGCGCCGGAGCCTGGCTGCGTTCATCCGCGTGCGGCCAAACCCAACTTCGTTTGCCACCGCAGAGGCCCCAAGCGTTATTTCGCCGCCGGGACCTTTCCGCCTTTCAGAATCGACAGAAGATTGGCGTGATCGTCGGTCCAGACCGGTCCGCCATCGGATGCGAGCGGCCGCCAACGCGGGGTTCCGGCAAGGCCTGCGAAATCCGATGCGGTGCGCGCAATCGCCATCACAACCGAGGGTGTGTCGGCGGGATCGACCTCCCGATTGCCGCGGTAGTGCTGGCGCCAGGCAGTCAATCCCAGCGCCTCGGCGCTGCGCGCCAGCGGTTTGTGGATGTCGTAGTAGTTGTTCGAGATGTGGAACACCAGGATGCCACCGGGTGCGAGGCGGTCGAAATACAGCTCCATCGCCTCGCGCGTGGTCAGATGCACCGGCACCGCGTCAGAGGAATAGGCATCTATGACGAGAATGTCGAAACGCCGGTCGGAGTGCTCGGCGAGCACCACCCGGGCGTCGCCGAGATAGGTGGGGGCGTCCGGTGCGCAGCTGGACAGGAAGGTAAAGAGGTTCGGGTCGCGGGCGATGCGGTCGACGACCGGGTCGATTTCATAGAACGCCCAGTCCTGACCCGGTTGCCGGTAGCACGCCAGCGAGCCGATACCTTGCCCGACGATGCCCACCGATCGGGCCGATCTGCCGACGGGCGATGTCAGGATCTGGGCCATCGGACCGTTGGGGTGGTAATAGAACAGCGGTTCGGGGCGCCCGGCGGTCAGGTCGCTCAAACGCTGCGCGCCGTGGACGGTGGTCCCGTGGGCATAGAACCGGATGGCGGTGTCCTGATCGACCGAATGCACGCCAAAGAAGCTGCGGTCGCGGAAGACCGACGGGTGCGGGATCACTGCGCTTCCGGCAACCAGCGCCGCGGCGGCGGCCAGGGCGGCCGCGGGCAGGCAGCGGCGGAACATCAGGCCGACCGGAACCGCGATGAGGACGGGTATGGCAAGCGAAAGCGGCCATTCGACCAGGTCCGCCCGGACCGCTCCGAACGTCAGTGCGGCGGCGGCCAGCGCTCCGGCCAGAATGGCGGTTCCGGCCAGTCGCGGTTGCAGCAGCGACCACCCCGGGATCAGCAGCAGCGCGGCCAGCAGAGTTGTCAGCCCGCCCTCGCGAAGCTGATCGAACACGGCTGGCGCAAGAAGTGAGTTGAAGAGCCCGCCGAGCGCGCCGCCGACCGCCATCGTGACGTAGAAGGTCGTCAGCCTGGTCTCGTCGGGCCGGGCCTCATAGAGCAGCCGGTGCGCAAAAAGCGCCACGGCAAAGAACGCAACGGCCAGAATTGCCACCCAGTCCCAGTGCATTTGCTTGGGGCCAAGCCCAAGAAACACAGTCCCGAGCGCAACGATGCCGAGCAGCGCCAGCCATCCCAGAGCCCGCATGGACAGAATCGGTGTTCTGCGGAAGCTGAGCACGAATGTCAGCAAATAAAGCGCCAGCGGCAGCACCCAGACCAGCGGCAACGCACCGATATCGGTGCTGATCTGCGTCGTGACCGCCAGCATCAGCGACGATGGAACGAAGGCCAGAAGCAGCCAATGCACGACTTGCCGTGCCGTCAGCGGTGTGGCGCGCTTCTGCATGACCGGCGCGGCGGTTGCCGCGCCCGCGCCGCCGCAGGCCTTCGCGCCCACGGTCCAAAGGCAGACGCCGAGCGCCAGGAACCCGATGGTCCAGCCCCAGCCGATGGCTTGCGTGCCCCAAAGCGGCTCCGCCACCAGCGGAAACCCGAGCAGGGCGATCAGCGAGCCGAGATTGCTGGCGCCGTAAAGGAAATAGGGATCATCCGCAGACGGCCCGTCGGTGCGCGTGTACCAGGACTGGATCAGCGGCGCGTTAGAGGCGAGCACACCGAAGGGGACGCCGACGCCCATTGCGAACAGCACCAGGGTTTGCACCGCGATCGGCGCCGCAGGGTCGAGTTGCCAGTTCTGCGGCAGCCCGAGCGGCAGAAAGAACAGCGCCAGCGCCCAAAGCCCCAGATGCAGGATCATCTGCTGGCGCGGGCGCAGGTAGCGGCTGCTGAGATGGGCATAGAGATACCCGCCGATCAGCGCGCTTTGAAAAAACAGCATTGCCGTGGTCCAGACCGCCGGCGCCCCGCCGATTCTTGGCAGGACGATCTTGGCAAAGAGCGGCTGGACAAAGAACAGCAGCGACGCGCTAAGAAAGATCGTGACCGTGAAAACGGCGACCACCGGCAGCCTCGCGGCACGGCGTCCGGGAACGTCTGTTGAATGCATCGACCGGCCTCGGTTTTTCTCTGCCGCTGCAGCGGCCTTGTTTACCTGGCAGACCATGAGAATGTGGTGTGAGTATGGCCCGGGCTGGGCTGAACGGTTGCCGGATCGCGCGTTGCGACCGCAGATCACTCCACCCTCAGGTCGAGCGCGAAAAACACGCCGCCGCCCGGCTCCTGTCCCGGACGTTGGGCAAATCCGGCCTTTTGCAGGACCCGCACCGATGCGGCGTTCGCGGGATCGACACCACCGACAAGCGTAGGTATCGTGGTCCTCTGGCGCAGGGTATCCGCGAGCCCGCGGATCAGTTCGGTGCCATAGCCGCGCCCCCAGACCGCTTCGGCCAAGAGATAGCCGAACATGGCTTGGGGACCGTCGCCAAAATGCAGAAGAACCAAACCGAAAAGCGCGCCATCCTGTCCGCGAACGCTCATCACCATTGCATCGGCGGTTGCGGCCGCCAGCCAGGCCCCGGCGTCGCATCCCTCCGGCAAAACCTGCAGATCCGGCGGCAGGAACGCCGTAACCGCCGGCGACAGGATGCGGGCCGTTTCGCACACGAGGGCGGTGTTGCCGCACCAGTCCGACGGGGTGGCGACCCTCAGACGGCGGGTTTCGAACCCGAATCCCTTGGGAAGGACAGAACTCATGAGCCGCAGGCCAGCCGCCGAAAGGTCAGAACGGCCCGTCCTCCAATACCCCATCGGCGCTCATCTGGGCATAGAGCAGCCCTTCGCGCAGGCCCCGGTCGGCCACGGACAGACGATCGGTGGGCCAGACCCGCAAAAGCGCCTGCAGGATGGCCGCGCCGGACATGATCAGCGCGTGGCGGTCGCGCCCGATGCGGGGATCGGTCCGGCGCCCTTCGGGTCCGAGCGCCAGGTACTCCCTGATAACCGTGTCGATCTGATCGGAGGTCATGCGCAGGCCGTCGACCTTGTTGCGGTCGTAGCGTTTCAGGCCCAGATGGCTCGCCGCGACGGTGGTGACGGTGCCGGATGTGCCGATGATCTGAAAACCGTCCTTTTCCTGGATGGCATCGTAAGGCGTGAACGAGGCCAGGTTCTCTTCGAAGAACCAGCTCATCAGCGCAAAGCGGCCGGCATCGTCCTCGACATCGTGGAACTGGTCGCGCAGGGTCGCCACCCCCAGCGGCACCGAGATCCAGTCGACCACCTTGGCATGGGGAAACGGGCTTTCGGCGGGTTTGAATCCGTTGTGCAGCCGCATGATCGCCCGCGGGCGGTCGTGTTTGGGAACCGAGGTCAGGTCGATCCACACAAGCTCGGTCGAGCCGCCGCCGATATCGACGACCAACAGCTGTTCGGTCTTGGTCGACACCAGCGGCGCGCAGCTGACCACGGCAAGCTGGGCCTCTTCCTGGGGCTGGATGATTTCCAGCTCCAGCCCCGTCTCACGCGTGACATAGGCCATGAACTCGTCGCCGTTCCCGGCACGGCGGCAGGCCTCGGTGGCGACCAGCCGCATGCGGCGCACGTCATGTTTTTCCAGCTTCTTCTTGCAGATCCGCAGAGCCTGAACTGTGCGTGCCATCGAACCGCGGCTGAGCCGCCCGGACCGTTCCAGCCCGTATCCGAGCTGCACCGATTTCGAAAAGCTGTCCACCACATGGAACTGGCTGCCCTTGGGCTGGGCAATCAGCATGCGGCAACTGTTCGTCCCCAGGTCCAGCGCCGCATAAAGCGCCGCGGGATCGGGACGTCTTGGTGCAGGTGGCTCGACCGGGACCGGGAACACGCCCGCACCTACGGGACGTTTGGGCGCCATCGTGACCGCCCTCCAACTTCGGTTATCTCCAGCGTAGGACGCCGCGAACCGTCGTGCAAGAAAACTCTTGCGGCGCGGCTCATGAAGGTCATGAGATATTTTCCGCTCCATGGCGGTGGCGCTGCCCGCGGCTGCGGGATAGCTGTGGTCGTATCCGTCGTTTGTTTGGCGTCACATGTCGAAAACCGGCGCTGCTTTCACCGGGCGCGGGTCTAGAAGCGGTCAAGTTGAAGGAATCGGATCCCATGGCGCAGGTCACAATCGTCTATTGGCGCGACATCCCGGCCCAGGTCATCGCGGGCAAGGGCCGCCGCGGCGCCAAGGCGCCTCTGCCCGAGCGATTCGAGCAGGCCATCGACCGCGCCGCAATGAAGGTTGGCGCGCGCGACACCGACGCCTATCTGGCCGAGTGGCGCAAGGCCGCTCCGGTCGAGGTCGAGGGTGCCGATGCCGCGGTCGCCGCGGCCGAAGCCGCGCGGATCGATGCGGAATACGACGACGCGCGTCTGAGGGCGCTGATTGCAAACGACGGATGGGCGTGACGCCCCGGGACATATGGAGGGCCACCATGGCTTTGCTGAACTTCAAAAAGCGCGACACCGCGCCCGCCGCGTCCGGCCCCGACGGCGAGGCGTTTCTGCGCGGCTATTCCATCGAGGTGATGCCGCGCACCGCCGAGAAGGTCGAGGATTTCCGCGACATCCTGCCCGAAGGCACCCGCGTCTACATCGCTCATATCGAAGGCACGCCGATCGCGGACATGGTGGCAACGGCCAAACGGATCGCGGGCGAAGGCTTCGACGTGATGCCGCATTTCCCGGCGCGGATCATCAAGGACACCGCCACGCTGGGCGACTGGATCGCGCGTTATCAGGGCGAGGCCGGCGTGCGTCAGGCGTTGCTGCTGGCCGGCGGGGTGGCGCAGCCGGCGGGCGATTTCGACTCGTCGATGCAGCTGATGGAGACGGGCCTGTTCGACAAGGCGGGCTTTGACCGACTGCACGTCGCCGGCCACCCCGAGGGCAACCGCGACATCGATCCGGACGGCTCGGACTGGAACGTCAGCGAGGCCCTGGCCTGGAAGCAGGCGTTTTCGGACCGCACGGATGCCGAGATGGCGATTGCGACCCAGTTCGCCTTTGATGCCAAGCCGGTGATCGCCTGGGTCGACCGGCTGGCGCGCGACGGTGTCACGCTGCCGGTCCATATCGGTATCGCCGGGCCTGCGAAGCTGCAGACACTGATCAAGTTCGCCATCGCCTGCGGCGTCGGCCCCAGCCTGAAGGTGCTGCAGCGCCGGGCGATGGACGTGACCAAGCTGGTCCTGCCCTACGAGCCGACCGACATTGTGGCCGCCCTGGCGGCGCACAAGGCCGCCAATCCCGGCTTTGGCATCGCGCAGGTGCATTTCTTTCCGCTCGGCGGCATCAAGACCTGCGCGGCCTGGGCACGCGACAACGGCGGGCTGGCCGCCCAGCCGATGCGCGCCACGGCGTGATGCCGCGCGCGCTGCTCTTCGATCTCGACGGCACGCTTCTCGACAGCGATCCGCTGCACCGGGAGGTGTTCGCCGGGATGCTCGGGCCGCACGGGATCGCGGTGGACGAGGGCTATTACGCCGCGCATATCCATGGGCGGCAGAACGTGGACATCTTCACCGACCTGATGCCGGGCGAGGACGCGCTGGCGCTGCACCACGCCAAGGAGGCGCGGTTCCGGGATCTTCTTGCCGAACGCGGGGCAGAGATCACGCCGGGACTTGCCGGGTTCCTCGCCCGAACCGCCCTGCCGGCCGCCATCGTCACCAATGCCTGCCCCGAAAACGCAAGGGCGATGCTGGCCGCCATCGGTCTGCGGGACCGCTTTCGCGCCGTGATCTCGGCCGACGACTGTCCCGCGCCAAAGCCCGATCCGGCGCCGTATCTCGCCGGCGCGGCGGCGCTCGGCGTGCCGGCGGCGGACTGCCTGGCCTTCGAGGACAGCCCCTCGGGCCTGACCTCGGCGCGCGCGGCCGGCTGCACCGTGGTCGGGTTGCCCTCGACCCTGCCGCCGGACGCCCTGCGCGCCAAAGGCGCGCACCATGTCATCACCGATTTCACCGATCCCGCGCTCGAGCCGTTGCTCGGCGCCCCAGCAGGAGCCCTGATATGACCCGCACCGTCGTCGAGTCGCAGACCAAGACCGTCACCATCGGCTTTGACGAGCCGTTCTGCGTGATCGGCGAACGGATCAACCCCACGGGCCGCAAGGTGCTGGCGGCACAGCTGGAGGCCGGGGATTTCTCGACCGTCGAGAAGGACGCGCTGGAACAGGTGGCCTGCGGGGCGATGGTGCTCGATGTCAACGCCGGCGTGGTCTACAACTCGAACCCCGACCCGAACCAGACCGAACCGCCGCTGATGACCAAGATGATCGAGCTGGTGCAGGGACTTGTCGACGTGCCGCTGTGCATCGACAGCTCGGTGCCGGGGGCGCTGGAGGCCGGGCTGGCCGTGGCCAACGGACGGCCGCTGCTCAATTCGGTAACGGGAGAGGAAGAACGGCTGGAGGCGATCCTGCCGCTGGTGAAGAAATACGACGTGCCGGTCGTGGCGATCTCGAACGACGACACCGGCATCAGCGAGGATCCGGACGTGCGGTTCGCGGTGGCGAAAAAGATCGTCGAGCGGGCGGCGGATTTCGGCATCCCGGCGCATGACATCGTGGTCGATCCGCTGGTGATGCCGGTGGGTGCGATGGCGACGGCCGGGCGGCAGGTGTTTGCGCTGGTGCGCAAGCTGCGCGAGGAGCTGGGGGTGAACACGACCTGCGGCGCCTCGAATATCTCGTTCGGGCTGCCGCACCGGCACGGGATCAACGCGGCGTTTTTGCCGATGGCGATCGGCGCCGGCATGACCAGCGCGATCATGAACCCGGTGCGCCCCGTCGAGATGGAGGCGATCCGGGCGGCGAATTTCCTGATGGATCACGACGCGAACGGAGCGGAGTGGATCAAGTTCTCCAGGGTGCTGGACGCCGTGAAGGAAGGCACGCCGTTCCCCGAGGCAAGCCAGGCCGCTGCCGCGGCGGGATCGGGCCGCGGCGGGCGGCGCCGGCGGCGGGCATAGCGCGCCGGCGGGCAAATTTCTTCGAAGAGATTTGCCAAGAGCTTTCGAAAGCTCTTGGCCGGTGGGTCAGGCCAGTGCCTTGCCAAGGCGCGGCAGGCGTGCCTTTTTGAGAAATTTGCGCAGGGGCTGGGCCTCGCCGGACAGGTGCTCGGCGGTGGCGTGAACCTGGCCCACGGCACCGGCGACGGCGGCGGGATGATGCGACCACAGCTCCCACAGAAAGCCGTCGGGGTCGCGGCGGGTCAGACCCTCCTCGGCGAGGATGTGCCGCGGGAAATCCTGGGCGTTGACGGTCAGCAGGATATCGGCCGATCCGGCGACGGCGGCGGCGAGGACATGGATGTCATGCGGGTCCGGCAGCCATAGCCGGGCCTCGATGCCCGGCGCGGGCGGTACGGCGGCCAGGGGCCAGGCGGAGCGCACAAGCGCGATGTCACCGCGCGCCAAGGCCTCGCCCGCCGGCCCCAGCTTGCGGGCCGCGCGGGCCCATTCCTCCAAGATGCGGTCGGACCAGAGCGGCGTGAAGAGCCCCTGCCCCGCCACGGCCAGCAGTATCTCGCGCATCACTGTGGGATAAAGCACGCAGGCGTCCAGCAGCACCTTCATCCAAAACCCCGCGCCGGCGCGACCGTCCTCACGGCAGCAGCCGGAAGAACAGCGCCTTGAGATAGCCGGTCTCGGCCAGTTGCGGCAGTTGCGGATGGTCGGGCCCGGCAAAGCCGGTGTGGATCAGTTGCGCCCGGCGTCCGGCCTTGCCGATGCCGCGGACGCTGGCTGCGCGGAACCCGTCCAGGTCTGCAGCGTGGCTGCAGGAACAGAGGCCCAGATAGCCGCCCGGCGCAACCAGACCCGCGGCGAGCCGCGCGACGCGTTCGTAAGCACGCAGCCCCGCTGCGAGTGCCTGTTTCGAGGGGGCGAAGGCGGGCGGATCGCAGATGACCAGATCGAATGTCCGGCCCTCCCCGGCCAGCGCCTCCATCACCTTGAAGGCATCGCCGCGACGGGTGTCGAACCGGTCCGCGAGCCCGGACGCCTCGGCCCCCTTCCGCGCAAGATCCAGCGCCGCCTGGGAACTGTCCACGGCCAGCGCCGATCGGGCCCCGCCCGCCAAGGCAGCAAGGGAAAACCCGCCGACATGGCAAAAGACGTCGAGCATGCGCGCGTCTTTCGCCAGGCTTTGCGCAAAACGCTGGTTGCCGCGCTGGTCATAGAAAAGGCCGGTCTTCTGGCCGGCTGTGAGATCGGCCAAATAGGTCGCGCCATTCATCGGCACCTCGACCGGAGCGTCCGCCGCGCCGGAAAGGACCTCGCTGACGTCATCCAGCCCCTCGAGCGCCCGGGTGCGTCCCGAGGCGTTCTTGACCAGCGTGGTGATCCCGGTGGCTGCGCGCAGGGCGTCGGCAAGCGGGTCCAGCAGACGCTCGGCCCAGGCGGCATTGGGCTGGATCACGGCGGCGGCGCCAAAACGGTCGACCACGACACCTGGCAGACCGTCGGCCTCGGCATGGATCAATCGGTAGAACGGCCGGCGATAAAGCCGGTCCCTATGAGCCAGAGCCGCAGTGATGCGCGCGGTAAACCAGTCTGCGCCGATCACCGCCGCCGGGTCACGGTCGAGCATGCGCGCGATGATCTTCGAGGTCGGGTTGACGGCAACGAGGCCCATCGGCTGGCGGGCATCGTCCTGCAGCACCGCCAGGCTGCCCGGCGGCAGCGCCCGGGTCCGGCGGTCGGTCACCAACTCGTTGGCGTAGATCCAAGGAAAACCGTGGCGGATCGCCCGGGCCTCTGCCTTGGGGCGCAAACGCACAACGGGATAGGAGGACGGCGTCATGCCGTCCTCCTAGACTGTCCCTCGTCGGGGGGTAACCCCCTTAAAGCTGGTTGATCGCGCCCATCAGGCCGTTGTCGTATTCGACAAATCCCTGGGGCCGGGTCAGTTCCTGTTCGATCACATAGGCCAGATGGTCGGTGATCCGAACCTTCTGGGTCACGCCGCGGGCTTCGGCACGAACCGCCGCCTGTCCGCCAAGCGCCTCGAAATCCGCCTTGATGAACTTCGGCCCGCGCACCACGGCCCCGGTTTCGGCATCGACCAGGCGCAGGCTGAACTGGATTGCATGCACCCCGCCCACGGTATAGCGGGCCTTTTCCGTCAACGCGTGAAAGCGGCTTACGGACACCTCGGCGATCACGTCCTGGTCGCCGTCGACGCGGGCGGCGCCCTTTTCAAGCGCGGTCTGGATGATCACGCGCACCTGCTCGTGCCGGTTGCCGATCGGATCCTCGCGCCAGACGATGTCGCCGCCGGGATAATAGCGGTTGGCCTCGTTCACGCGCAGGGTTTCCGGCACGTTCACGGTTACGCCGACGACCTTGTAGGACGCGACGCTTTGCGCTGGCGCCTCGACCGGCGCGTTCAGCGTGGTCGCCGGTGCGATGTTCCGAGAGGCCGGCTCGATGGGGGAAACCGCGTCGACCGACGCGCAGGCGCCGAGCCCGGCCGCTGCCGCAAACGCAAGGACGGGACGGATGATTCGTGTGCTGATCGTGGCCATTCGCCACCTCCTGGGCTTCTGCCCTTTGTTTTTGGGTGGCGGCAAGATGACGGTGGATTGAGGCCGAAATAAGAAAATCCCGGAGCATTTTCCGGGATTTTTCCTTGATTTCGCTTTTGTTTAAGCGGTTTGGCCAGGCGCCTGCGGCTGACGGCCGAGGCGCTTGCGCAGCCAGTCGCCAAGCGCGGCAAAGGCACGTCTTGTCGCCTCTGCACGCAATTCACGCGCGCGCCGGTCGTAGTGGTCGAGGTTGTGGATCTGGTTCATATCTGGTTTCCCTTGTCTTGGTTGCCCGCCTCCTTGCTTTGACAGATAGGACAGCGGCCATTGTCCTTCGATGGCCAATCCGACAATCCCGCCATGCATCTGGTGCAATCTGGCATGTCCAGTCATGCGGCATCTTGTTAGCGCTAACAATTCCTGCTACAGGCGGCGGCGAACTCCATGGGCGAAAGCATCACGATGTCCCTGAACCCTGTGATCGAGGCGGTGACCCGGCGGGTCGTTTCGCGTAGCCGCTCAGCGCGCGCGGCATATCTCGAAAACATCAAACGCGCAGCCGAAGCAGGCCCGGTGCGTGCGCATCTGACATGTGGCAATCAGGCCCATGCCTATGCGGCGATGGGGCCGGACAAGGGCGCGCTGGCGGGCGGACGCGCACCGAATCTGGGGATCGTGACCGCCTATAACGACATGCTGTCGGCACATCGGCCGTTCGAGGTCTTTCCCTCGCTGATCAAGCAGGCGGCCCGCGATGCGGGCGCGACGGCACAGGTCGCGGGCGGCGTTCCGGCGATGTGCGACGGGGTGACACAAGGCCAGCCGGGAATGGAGCTGTCTCTGTTTTCACGCGACGTGATTGCCCTGGCGGCAGGGGTGGCGCTCAGCCACAATTGCTTTGACGCTGCGGTCTACCTGGGCGTTTGCGACAAGATCGTGCCGGGGCTTGTGATCGCGGCGGCGACGTTCGGGCATATCCCGGCGGTGTTCCTGCCGGCGGGCCCGATGGTCAGCGGATTGCCCAATGACGAAAAGGCCAAGGTGCGCCAGCAATTCGCCGCCGGCGAGGTCGGACGAGACGCTCTGATGCGCGCCGAGATGGCCAGCTACCACGGACCGGGCACCTGCACCTTCTACGGCACGGCGAACACCAACCAGATGCTGATGGAGGTGATGGGCCTGCATCTGCCCGGCGCCAGCTTTGTCAATCCCGGCACGCCGCTGCGCGAGGCGCTGACGGTGGCGGGCGCGCAGCGGGCGCTGCAGATCACCGCGCTTGGCAACGACTACCGGCCGGCGGGTCACGTGCTGGACGAAAAGGCCTTCGTCAACGGAATCGTCGGGCTGATGGCCACCGGCGGCTCGACGAACCTGGTGCTGCACCTGCCCGCGATGGCGCGGGCGGCGGGCGTGATCCTGGATCTGGAGGATTTCGACGCGATCAGCGGGGCAGTGCCGCTGATGGCCAAGGTGTATCCCAACGGACTGGCGGACGTGAACCACTTCCATGCCGCGGGGGGCTTGGGCTATCTGATCGGCGAGCTTCTGCAGGCCGGGCTGCTGCACCCCGACACGTGCACGGTCGCCGGCGACGGCTTGGCGCGCTATACGCAGGAACCGAGGCTGAAGGATGGCGCACTGACCTGGCAAGACGGCGCGGGCGAAAGCCTCAACGACAAGATCCTGCGCCCTGCCTCCGATCCGTTCCAACTGAGCGGCGGCCTGCGCGAGCTTTCCGGCAATCTTGGGCGCGGGGTGATGAAGATTTCGGCCGTGAAGCCCGAGCATCACGTGATCGAGGCCCCGGCGCGGGTGTTCGATGACCAGGAGGCCGTCAAAGCGGCGTTCAGGGCCGGCGCGTTCACCAGCGACACGGTGGTGATCGTCCGCTTTCAGGGACCCAGGGCGAACGGCATGCCGGAACTGCATTCGCTGACCCCGGTGCTGGCGGTGCTGCTGGACCGCGGACTGAAGGTGGCGCTGGTAACCGACGGGCGGATGTCGGGCGCGTCGGGCAAGGTCCCTGCAGCAATCCATGTCTGCCCCGAGGCGGCCGCGGGCGGACCGCTGGCGAAAATCCGCGACGGCGATCTGGTGCGCGTGGATGTGGCCGAAGGGCGTCTCGAGGTGTTGAACACCGACCTTCAGACCCGCGAGCCGGCAGCACCCGACCTTTCCGGCAACGCCACCGGCATCGGGCGCGAAATGTTCGGGATGTTCCGCGAAACCGTCGGCAATGCGGAACACGGCGCGGCGGTCGTGGTGTGACCCGGGCCGGCCCCAGCCGGCCGCGCAGGCCGGCGTACTTGAAATTTCTCGTCTCAGGCGGGGATAGTCGGGACCAGATAACAGGGGAGCCGGTACGATGATGACACCGCAGGAGGCAAGCGCCAGGACGCTGGAGCTGTGCCGCATGGCACCGGTGATCCCGGTTCTGGTGATCGAGGACGCCGCCACCGCGCGGCCGCTGGCCGAGGCGCTGGTGGCCGGCGGATTGCCGGTGCTCGAAGTCACGCTTCGAACTCCGGCGGCGCTGGAGGCGGTTCGCCAGATGGCGCAGGTGACAGGCGGCCTTGTCGGCGCCGGCACGGTTCTGAACGCCGCGGACGTTCAGGCGGCCAAAGACGCGGGTGCGAGATTCGCCGTTTCGCCGGGCGCAACCGAGTCCCTGCTGGCCGCCTGCGAGGCGGCGGATCTGCCGCTTCTGCCGGGTGCGGCGACAGCGACCGAGGCGATGCGGCTTCTGGAACGCGGCTATACCACAGCCAAGTTCTTTCCCGCCGAGGCGGCTGGCGGGGCCTCTGCGCTGCGGGCCATCGGAGCGCCGCTGCCGCAGGTTACCTTCTGTCCGACCGGCGGGGTGAGCGCGGCGAACGCACCCGACTACCTGAGGCTCGCGAACACGGCCTGCGTAGGCGGCTCCTGGGTGGCGCCAAAGGCGATGGCTGCATCCGCCGACTGGTCCGGGATCGAAACGCTGGCACGCGAAGCGGCGGCGCTGCAGCGGGCGTCCTAGCGGGGTATGTGTCTTGATGGAACCGCGGTTCGCCCGGTTCTGGCCTGGAACGGGCGTTGACCGGAATCTGAGAAGCCGCGCCATCGCCGACCCGCGGGGAGGCGACCCGGACTTATGGACGGCTCGATTTATCCCAGCAAAGTCCGAAC
>JASJDP010000041.1 GCA_030065095.1 Rhodobacter sp. | reverse complement strand
GCCGACCCGCCCCGGAGGGGAGGCGATTTGCTTGCGTCTCATATCGCATTGAGGTCGTTCGGACTTTGCTGGGATAAATCGAGCCGTTCAGACGTCTTGGCCGCATCCCCGCGGGTCGGCGATGGCGCGGCTTCATGCTTGATACGCAATGACCGCACCAGGCCAAATTCCAGCCTCACGGTTCCCTCCATGGTCATCCTGCGCTTATTCGTCAGGCTGGCCCGTCCTCGGGAAACAGCACACAGGTTCCGCGCCGCTTCGCCCCGTCCCGGAAATAGTCGCTCAACGCAGACCGGTCGCCGCCAATGATCGCGTCAACATCCACCCAGTCGCATCTGAAACCCAGCACCTCCGTAATCTTCTCCATCGCGCGTCGGCTGGGGATGCCGATGATCGCCTTTTCCTGCCCGTCGACTTGCGGCGCCGCATTGATGTCGAACTCGGTGCGCTCGAGCGTCAGCTGAATCATCGGATTGCGCGCCGTCATGAACTCGCTGTCGACGATCACCATGCCCGGCCGCAGCGCGCGGATCAGCCGGAACAGCCGGAAATGATCCATGATGTGATAGAGGATGCCGTAGACCGCCACCACGTCGAAGGTCTCGCCGTCCCGGCCGAATTGTTCCAGGGCCTCGAACACGTCTCCCTCGCGCAGCTCGACCCGGGACTTGAAAGCGGTTTCGGGATAGCGCGCGAACCGCGCGAACAGCCCGCCCCGCGCCTCGACCCCGATGACCTGGCGCGCACCCGCGCCCGCCAGCGCGTAAGACCAGCGCCCGTCATGCGCCGCCAGATCCAGCACGCGGGCGCCTTCCAGCGCCTCAGCGAAGGGTGCAACGATCAACGCGTAGCGCTTGTTCAGCCGCGTCAGCGACTTTCCGGTGTCATAGGGTGGGATATCGGCGAGAAAGTCGAAAAAACCCAATGCACTGGCCTCTATTGCCGCCTGATCGTTTCGCGTAACATGGCCCGGCTGACCTGACAATATCGACCTGCCGCCCGTCCATGCGCCCGCCCGAACTGACCCCGGAACTGCTGATCCAGGCCTACGCCTCGGGCATCTTCCCGATGGCCGAATCGCGTTGCAGCGCCGAGGTGTTCTGGGTCGATCCGCAAAAGCGCGGCATCCTTCCGCTCGACGGCTTCCACATCTCGCGCTCGCTGGCACGAGCGATGCGGCGCAACGACTACCAGATTGCCATCGATCGTGATTTCACGGGTGCCGTCGCCGCCTGCGCCGACCGGTCCGAGACCTGGATCAACGACACCATCCACGACCTCTATGTCCAGCTACACCGCGCCGGTCTTGCCCATTCGCTCGAGGTCTGGGACGGGCCGGAGTTGATCGGCGCGGTCTATGGTGTCGCGCTCGGCGGCGCGTTTTTCGGCGAAAGCATGTTTTCGCGCCGCACCGATGCCTCGAAAATCGCGCTCGCCTATCTGGTCGACCACCTGCGCCGCACCGGGTTCCGGCTGTTCGACACCCAGTTCATCACCCCGCATCTCGCCTCGCTCGGCGCGGTCGAAATCAGCCGCACGGCCTATCACAATCGCTTGCGTGCCGCTCTGGACACGCCCGCCGATTTCCTGTCGGTGAACGACATTCCGACGGCTCAAGAGGTTATACAGCGCAACAGCCAGACATCGTAGCGGGCATGATCCAGCGCGTTCAGGGCCGGGCTCGACGCGATCATCCAGCCCTGGAACACCGGCTCGGGCTCGGCACCGTAGCGGATCACCAGATAGGCATAGGCATCGCCCGACGGGTTGCCGACCGGATACCGGCATTCGCCCAGCGTCACCTCCAGCCGCCCGAACCGCTGGGCTTCGCCGGCCGTCATTTCCAGATCACTCAGCGCGCCTGACACCTTGTCCAACCCGCGCAGAACCGCGCCCTCCGCCACCGCCGCCTGGTCCTGTTCGACCGTCTCTTCGGTGCCCAGATCGGGATCGGCCATGTCGAGATCCAGCTCGGGTTCCAGCAACGAGCCCTGCTGCGCCCACACCGGCGCGGCCAGCGTCAGAAGGACGGCCAATGCCCGGCGGATCATTCCACCGGCACCTCTTCGTCGCCGCTGACAAACTTCAGCAGCAGATTGACCAGGCTGATCGCGCTTTGCGTATCCAGAATCTCGGCGCCCGGCTCCAGATCGAAGGGCGATCCGCCCGGAATAAGCTCGACGAAACTACCGCCAAGCAGCCCCTCGGACGCGACCACGGCCGCCGTGTCCTCGGGCAAGGCGATCGCGTTGTCGACGGTAAAGCCGGTGTTTGCCCGGAATGTCTTGGGGTCCAACTCCAACGACGTCACGGTGCCTACCTTGACGCCGCCCAGCCGCACATCGGTGCCCACGGTCACGCCTTCGACCGACCGGAACGAGGCGCTGTACTCTGCCGCCCCTGTGGCCGGCCCGGCAAAGCCGGTCAACTGCCCGGCATAAACGAAAAAGACGATCGCCACGGCCAGCACCGCGCCGCCCACCAGCACCTCTGTCGTATGGTTGTTCATGGCGGCTATTCGGGGGCCCACGCCTCGTAATCGCTGCGCGGTTCGGGTTCGGCCCGCCGGATCGACCCCGGCGGGGCATAGGCTGCGGCCGTACCGGTCAGGTTCTCCTGATGCGGCTTTTCCCAGGCCTTGCGCTTCAGCGGCTTGTCCGTCGGCGGCTCGGAATATGTGTGATGCAGCCACCCATGCCAATCCGGGCTCACCCGGCTGGCCTCGGCCTCTCCATTGTAGATCACCCAGCGCCGCTTGCCGTCGCGGGTCTCGTAGAACCGGTTGCCGGTGTCGTCCTCGCCCACCTTCTTGCCCTTGCGCCACGTCCAGATCTGGGTGTTCAGCGTCTGTCCGTTCCACCAGGTCACGGCGCGCAGCAACGTGTTGAGAATGCCCATCGGCAAACCTCCTGTCATCTCAATACCGGTATCGCGCAATTGGCCTCTGAGGTCCAGCGATCAGGCGGGCCAGGGTTCGAAGCTGCAGACCTTGACAGGACACCTCGCGGTGCCCTCTAATCCAGGGCCTCTGACAAACGATTTCGTGTCGAAAGAGATGTATCTGCTGTTCGGGCTGGCCAATCCCGAGACTGCAGACTCAAAAATGTGCGTGGGAGGATAGTCATGTCGACAGAACAATTCCGATCACTGGTTGCGCTCTACAGATCCCGTCAAATCGAATTCAATAACCTAAAACCCGTGACCCTCGCGATGTGGATTCTCGAATCCGGGCGCGGCACGTCGGGATTGGCGACAAATCATTTGAACTTCGCGGGTATGAAGTACCGGTCGGAAATATCGCAGTTTGCAAAACGCGTGCTTTACAATGCGCACGACGGATCGGGCTACTACTGCGAATTTGCCACGCTGGACGACTTCATCAGCGGGTTTTGGGCCTTTTTGGATCGCAGTCCCTACGAGGGATGGCGCGACCTCGGCAACGACGAGATCGCGTTCATCCGGCATATCGGAGGGGTTTGGGCGGAAGACCCGAATTATGTAAGCAAGGTGATTCAGTTACTGCCGGAGGCCAGAGAAATGTTGGAATCCGAAGTGATCGACGTACCCGATCCGGTCGACGTCAGTGAAGAGGAAATCGAGGAGGCCGCCGGCGGCCATTTGATGCCCGGACGCCCAACAATTGCGATTTCGGCCGACGGAAAGGTGGCCATGGGTGGCAACGGATTGGAGATCGACTATCGGGGCGTCGATTCCTGCCCTTACGGAAACTCCGCCACCAATCACAAAAGACGCTTTGCCGGGCTCATCATCCATCATACGTCACCGCAGCACACGACCGAGTGGTATGTGCAATATCAGATCGACGGAGATCCGGGGCGAGGCGGACACCATTTCGGGTACCACTTCTATATCTCACCGGCAGGCTTGATCTATCAAGGCGCACCGCTGACCAAGCGGACCAATCAAATCAGTCCCTCCAATTCGGTTCGCCGCGCCTTCGGCAGCCACATGCAGAACACCAACTCGATCGGAATCACCTGCGCGCGCGCCGGAACGTCGACCGGATTCAGACCAACCGACGAACAGGTGACCAAAGTGAAACAGATGGTCTTTGCCTTGTGCGACGCGTTGGATATCCCGTTCAGTCAAGTCTACGGCCACGGTGAAATCCAGTCGAACCGCATGCGAAGCGAGGGCGCGTTCCTCGCAGAGGAAATTCGCGCTTGGGCGTAGCCGGAATTTGACGGTTTCCCGCTACCAAAGCTGAAACCGGGCGGATCGCGCGTCGATTACCCGGCGCTGGCGCCTTCCTTCTTGGTCTCAGCGTAGATCATCAGAGGCGCCGCGTCAGAGGTCACGGCCTCTTCGTTGACCACCACCTCGTCGATGCCGCTCATGCCAGGCAGATCGAACATGGTATCCAGCAGAATATCCTCCATGATCGACCGCAGACCCCGCGCGCCGGTCTTGCGCTCGATCGCCCGCTTGGCGATGGCGCGCAGGGCGTCGTCGGTGAACGACAGCTGCGCATCTTCCAGCTCGAAAAGCCGCTGGTACTGCTTCACCAGCGCATTCTTCGGCTCTGTCAGGATCGTCACCAGCGCATCCTCGTCCAGATCCTGCAGGGTGGCGATCACCGGCAGACGGCCGACGAATTCGGGGATCAGACCGAATTTCAGCAGGTCCTCGGGTTCAAGCTCGGTGAACATCTCGCCGATGGTGCGGGCCTCTTCGTCCTTGACGTCCGCGCCGAAACCGATGGCCGAGCCGCGGCCGCGCTGCGAGATGATCTTTTCAAGCCCGGCGAAGGCGCCGCCACAGATGAACAGGATATTGGTGGTATCCACCTGCAGGAATTCCTGCTGCGGATGCTTGCGCCCGCCCTGGGGCGGTACCGAGGCCACCGTGCCCTCCATGATCTTCAAAAGCGCCTGCTGCACGCCCTCGCCGCTTACGTCGCGGGTAATCGAGGGGTTGTCGGACTTGCGCGTGATCTTGTCGACCTCGTCGATATAGACAATGCCCCGCTGCGCCCGTTCGACATTGTATTCGCTGGCCTGCAACAGCTTCAGGATGATGTTCTCGACATCCTCGCCCACATAGCCGGCCTCGGTCAGCGTTGTCGCATCCGCCATCGTGAACGGCACGTCGAGAATCCGCGCCAGGGTCTGCGCCAGCAATGTCTTGCCGCACCCGGTGGGCCCGATCAGCAGGATGTTGGATTTTGCCAGTTCGATATCGCCGGTCTTGCCGGCATGATTCAGACGCTTGTAGTGATTGTGCACGGCCACCGACAGCACCCGCTTGGCGTGCCCCTGACCGATCACATAGTCGTCCAGAACCTCACAGATTTCCTTTGGCGTCGGCACGCCATCGGCGGACTTCAACCCGGCGGATTTCGTCTCTTCCCGGATGATGTCCATGCACAGCTCGACGCACTCATCGCAGATGAACACCGTCGGCCCTGCGATCAGTTTGCGCACCTCGTGCTGGCTTTTGCCGCAGAACGAACAGTAAAGCGTGTTTTTGCTGTCGCCGGAATTCGTCGCCATCACAAATCCTCCGGGGCCGGATGCCCCGTCAATGCTGCCGCCTCGTAAGGACGGAAAGTCCTGCCATCGGTGCAAGCCTAGGGCAGAGCCATACCGGGCACAACGCCAAAATGGCCACGCGGCGGTGTCGCGCCGCCGGGATCACTCTTCCGCGTCGTCTTTCGTCCGGTTTTCCACGATTTCGTCGATATGTCCCCACTCCAGCGCCTCTTGTGGCGACATGAAGTTGTCGCGCTCGAGCGCGGCTTCGACAGTCTCGACGGATTGACCGGAGTGTTTCGAGTAGATCTCGTTCAACTGCCGCTTCAGCTTTTGCGTCTCTTCGGCGTGAATCATGATGTCGGTGGCCTGGCCCTGATACCCGCCCGAGGGCTGGTGAACCATGATGCGCGCGTTCGGCAGGGCGTAGCGCATTCCCTTTTCTCCGGCGATCGCCAGAAGCGACCCCATCGACGCCGCCTGCCCGACGATCAGCGTCGACACCTTCGGGCGCACATACTGCATCGTATCATAGATCGACAGTCCCGAACTCACGACACCGCCCGGGCTGTTGATATAGACCGATATCTCCTTTTTCGGGTTTTCGGATTCCAGAAACAGCAGCTGCGCCACGATCAGGCTGGCCATGCCGTCATGGACCGGTCCGTTGATGAAGATGATCCGCTCTTTCAGCAGGCGCGAAAAGATGTCGTAGGCCCGTTCGCCCCGGCTGGTCTGTTCGACCACCATCGGCACGAGGTTTTGCATGGTGTGCTGGTATTGCTCAAAAGGGTCGTACATCTTGCCTGCCTCGCGCGTGTTGACGGCCGGAATACACCCGGCGGGTTGACAGAGTCTTAGTGTCGGGCTTGGGGGCCTGCAAGGGCTGCCACCCGGTCCCGACCAAAACAGACCGCCGCCCGCCGCCGCTTAATGCCGGACCGCCCCGGCCTACCCTCCCGCGTCATGACCGTTGCGTTCCCGCCGACCCGCACCGAGGCGCTGCGCCGCCTTCGCGCCTTCATTCCGAAGGCCGGCCGCGATTATGCTGCGCTTCGCAACTATGACCTGCCCGGGCACCCGCATGTCTCGGGCCTGTCGCCCTATATCCGCCACCGGATGATCACCGAAGACGAGGTGCTGCAAGCGGTCCTTGCCCGCTATCCTGCTGGCAACAGCCGACCGCAGCCCGCTCAAAGTTTCACGCGATGTCCATGCCTTCACCATGCTAGTCGCAAACGATGCCGCCGCCCGCTGCGCAGAGCGCCTTGGGAAAGTAACCGGGCCCACGAGCTCGGTCGAAGACATCGCCGTCTGGGCCAGTGACGCCGGTCTCGAAAAGATCTTTATACCATACGCCCCGGTCGGACCGGCCGCGGACCGCATCGCGGATCTGAAATCGGCGCTTCCGATTCCGGTGCGCCGGATCATTCGTCCCCACGACCAGCCTGCATGGCCACACGCCACTCGCGGTTTCTTCCGTTTCAAGGACAGGATTCCGAAATTGATTGCAGGAATGACAGACCCGCGTGCTGCCTGAGCGCAAAATCCGTTATTTCGCGCATTCCACCGCTGACCGAAGCGGACAACCCGTCACAATTGACAGGAAATCCATCACGCGGATGATGGATTCTTGATGCCTTCCAGCCCCGCCAGCTAGTCTTGCGCGCAAAGGGAGGCACAACATGAACGATCCCAGGCACGTATTTCCCCACGACGTCACCTGGTATGACCCCGACGCCGGCGATCTTGCGGAATTCATTGCCACGCTTCCCAGAACAACCGATCCCGCCGACTGGCCCCGCGCATCCGCAATCGAGCAGAACGTTTTGCTTTACGACGGCGTTGCCATCCGAGCGATGGAGGCCGCCGACCGCCGCGGCCTGATGGAGGAATGGGCCCGCGCCTTTCTGTCCGGCCCGGGCGTCATCGTGATCAAGAACGGCTTTGCCGACCCCGGGGCCGTGACCCGCGCGACGGCGCTTTTCACCCGCATGATCGACGACGAACGCGCCACCGGCGCAGGCGGCGGCGACCATTTCGCCAAGCCCGGCGCCAATGACCGGGTCTGGAATGCCCTGCAAAAACACTGCCTCGCCGATCCAGAGGGCTTCGCGCTTTACTACGGCAACATCTGCATGGCGCTGGCGTCCGAGGCCTGGCTCGGCCCCAACTACCAGTTCACCGCCCAGGTCAATCGCGTGAATCCCGGCGGTGCGGCGCAGAACCCGCATCGCGACTACCACCTGGGCTTCATGACCCGCGAAAACGCCGCCCGCTGGCCGGTTCACGCGCATCTGCTGTCCCCGGCCCTGACCCTGCAGGGCGCCGTCGCCCATTGCGACATGCCCGTCGACACCGGCCCGACGATGATCCTGCCCTATTCCCAGCGCTACGCCGCCGGCTACATCGCCTTCGGCAGGCCCGAGTTTCAGGCCTATTTCGCCGATCACCACGTGCAGCTGCCGCTGACCACCGGCGACCTCGTTTTCTTCAATCCCGCCGTCATGCACGGTGCAGGCCACAACCGCACCTCGGACACCCAGCGCATGGCGAACCTGTTGCAGATCGGCTCGGCCTTCGGCCGCTCGATCGAGGCCATCGACCGCGCCGCCATGTCCAAGGCGCTCTACGCGCCGCTTCAGTCCCTTGCCGCTTCGGGGCGCCTTGGTCCGGACGAAACCCAGGCCGCCATCGCCGCCTGCGCCGAAGGCTACGCCTACCCCACCAATCTCGACAGCGATCCACCAGCCCCCGGGGATCTCGCCCCGTTCAGCCAGGCTGCAATCATGACCGAGGCACTGGCATCCGGCACGGGTCCCGCGGGCTTTGCAGCCGAAATCGATGCCTGGTCCGAGCGGCGAGTGGCCTGATGTGGGATCACCCGCCGCCTCGCGCGGGGTCTCTTCGAAGTGAACCGAAGGCGCGAATGGCCTGGAGCCGACGGCCGAAGGCTGCAAACTGCAATGATGCCAGACGTCCGCTCCGGGCTAAAACCAGACTAGGACGGTCAAAATGATGTTCAAGGCGCTCGAGGCGTCCATTGGACTCAAACGCCCAGATACCGCTCTGCCACATCCGCCGTAATATCACCGGGCGTTCCCTGCCATACGGTCTGCCCCCGCTCCAGGATCACCGCCCGGTCCATCACCGCCCGCATCTCGGTCAACGACTTGTCGATCAGCAGGATCGACAGCCCGCCTGCCTTAAGCCTTTGAACGGCCTGCCATATCTGAGCCCGCACCACCGGTGCCAATCCTTCGGTGGCCTCATCCAGAACCAGAAGCCGCGGCGAGGTCATCAGCGCCCGCCCGATCGCCAGCATCTGCTGCTCGCCGCCGGAAAGCGTCGCGCCCATCTGCCCTTCCCGTGCCTCCAGAGCCGGAAAAAAATCAAATATATCGGGAACCTTCCAAGCCTCTCCGCGCGCGGCAACGGCCAGGTTTTCGAGAACCGTCAGATTCGGAAAGATCCGCCGCCCCTCCGGCACCAGACCGATACCAAGCCGTGCCGCAAGATGTGGGCGAAGCCGGCCAAGGCGATGTCCTGCAAACGTGATCTCACCCGAGGCAACCGCAAGCATTCGGCAGATACAGCGGATCGTCGTCGTCTTGCCCATCCCGTTGCGCCCCATCAGCGCCACGACCTCGGCCTCGCCAACGCTCAGATCGACCCCGAACAGCACCTGAACATGCCCGTAAGCCGCTGTAATCCGATGAACGTCCAGCAGGTTCACGATGGCGCCCCCAGATAGGCCTCCTGTACCAGGCGATCGCTGCGAACCGTCTCCACGGACCCGCTCGCCAGAACCCGGCCGTAGCTTAGAACCGTGATCCGGTCCGCCAGCCGGAACACCGCATCCATGTCGTGCTCCACCAGCAGGATCGGCGCCTCGTCCCGCAAACCATCCAACACGTCCGTCAGCTCTGCCGTTCCTTCCGCCCCCATACCCGCCATCGGCTCGTCAAGCAGGAACGCCTTTGGTTTCAACGCCAGGGCCATCGCGATCTCCAGCCGCCGCCGCTCGCCATGGCTCAACTCCGACGCCAGCACCCGCGCGCGTCCTGCCAACCCCACGCGCCCGATCAGGGCGTCCGCGGGTCCGGTCAGCGACACGTCCCGCAGTGCCGGCCGAAAGAAACGGAACACATGCCGGCTTGCGCCCTGCACCGCCAGCATGACGTTCTGCAGAACGGTGAAATCCGGCGCCACCGAAGACACCTGGAACGACCGCGCCAGCCCCAACCGCGCGCGCCCGGCCGCATCGATCCCGGCCAGATCCCGGCCTTGAAACCGCACCACGCCGGCATCCGGCCGCAACTCACCGGCAATCTGCTTGATCAGCGTCGACTTTCCCGCTCCGTTCGGCCCGATCAGCGCATGGATCTCTCCCGGCCGCAGCCCCAGCGATACGGCGTTGCTCGCCACGACGGACCCGAACCGCTTTGACACGCCTTCGACGGACAGAATCTCAGTCATGCGCCCGCCTCGGACTGAGCACCCCGATCAGCCCGCCCTTGGCAAACAGCACCACCCCCAGCAGCAGCAAGCCCAGAAATACCTGCCAATACTCGCTGACCCCGCCCAGCTGATGCTCCAGCAGAATGAACAGCCCCGCGCCCGCGACCGGGCCGAATAGCCGCCCGACACCGCCGAGGATCACGAAGATCATGATCTCGCCGCTGGTCTGCCAGCTCAGCATGGATGGTGAAACAAACCGGTTCAGATCGGCATAGAGCGCGCCTGCCAGCCCGGTGATCGCGCCCGAGATCACGAAGGCCGTCAACTGCACGCCGAATGGCCGGATCCCCAGGCTCGCCACACGGCCCGGGTTTTGCCGCGCCCCCTCCAGCGCCAATCCGAACCGCGACCGGGCGAGCGTCGCCGTCAGCCACAGGCCCGCCAAAAGCAGCCCGAAACAGATCGCGAAGAACTGTACGGGATCGAAGGTATTCGCCCCCGGAAAGCTATTGCGGACGTAAAACGACAGCCCGTCCTCGCCACCATAGGCGGGCCAGGAGATCGCGAAGTAGAACAGCATCTGTGCGAAGGCCAGGGTTACCATGATGAAATAGACCCCCGAGGTCCGCAGCGACAAAGCGCCGATCATCAGCGCCGCAAACGCGCTTGCCGCAACCGCCACCGGCCAGATCACCAGCATCTGCTTGCTGCCCGCCAGTTCGACGGGCCAGGTCATCAGAGGGTCGTAACTGGCGGCATGGGAGGCCAGGATCCCGGCCGCATAGCCTCCGATCCCGAAAAACGCGGCATGCCCGAAGCTGATCAGTCCGCCAAAGCCCAGGGCCAGGTTCAGCCCAACGCCCGCCAGCGCAAAGATCGCCACCTTGGTCGCAAGCGTGATCACGAACGGCTCGTCCGCCGCCCAGGCCAGCAGGGGCACCGCCGCCAGCAGCCCCAGCAGCCCCGCATTGACCCAAGCCTCACGCAATGCCGAACAGGCCCCTTGGCCGCCACACCAGCACGCCCGCCATCAGCACGTAGATCAGCATCGACGCCAGGGCCGAACCCATCGCCGTCGCGCGCGACGCCTCCATCACCGTACCGAAGGCCACCGGCAACAGGAACTTGCCCAGCGTATCGGTCAGGCCGACCAGCAAAGCGCCCACAAGCGCCCCCTTGATCGACCCGATCCCACCGATCACGATCACCACGAAGGCCAGGATCAGCACCGGCTCGCCCATGCCAACCTGTACCGACTGGATCGTGCCGACCAGCGCCCCCGCCAGCCCCGCCAGCGCCGCCCCCAGTGCAAAGACCAGCGTGTAAAGCCGGCCGATATCGACGCCGAGGGCCGCGATCATCTCGCGGTCGGCCTCGCCGGCGCGTATCCGCATGCCCAGCCGCGTCGTTCCGATCAGCCAAAACAATCCGGCGGCAATCGCCAGCCCGGCGCCGATGATCGCCAGCCGGTAAAGCGGATATTCGATCCCGCCGGGCAGGTGCACTGCGCCCGCCAGCGCATCGGGCACCGACAGGTACAACGGAAAGGACCCAAAGACCCAGCGGGTGCCCTCGGAAAAGATCAGGATCAGGGCAAAGGTCGCCAGGACCTGATCGAGGTGATCGCGCGCATAAAGCCGCCGGATCACCACCAGTTCCACCAGGGCCCCCGCCGCCGCCGCCGCCGCCAGCGACGCCGCCAGCCCCAGCCACCACGATCCCGTCGCCGCAGCCACCGCCGCGCAGGCGAAGGCCCCCACCATATAGAGAGACCCGTGCGCCAGGTTGATCAGCCCCATCACCCCGAAGACCAGCGTCAGCCCGGCGGCCATCAGAAACAGCATCACGCCGTATTGCAGCCCGTTCAGGACCTGCTCGATCAGCAGAAGCGCCGACAAGGCTCCCCCTTCAACCTGGTGGAAATAGACAAATACGCGGCCCGCAATCAGCGCTTCCGCCTGCCAATCGGCGTTGCCTCGCAATGCGCCGAATTCGGTGCGCGGAAGCGCTCATTTGGATTGGCGTCTCACATCTCGCAGTCGCCCGCATAGGCGTCCACGTGATCCTCAAGGCCCGTCGATACGATCCGGTTGGTGAATACATCTCCCTCCTGGATCACCTCGCGGACAAAGATGTCCTGAATCGGGTGATGGTTCCGCCCAAACTCGAAATCGCCCCGCACGCTGGCAAACTCCGCCTCGCGCAGCGCGTCGCGAAACGCGTCCGTATCCGCGACATCCGCCTTCGACGCCGCCGAAATCAGCAAATTCGCCGTGTCGTAGCCCTGGCTCGCATACAGCGACGGCAGCCGCCCATACTCGGCCAGGAACCCGTCGACAAACGCCTTGTTTGCGTCATTGGCGATGTCCTTGGACCATTGCGACGTGTTCTTGACGCCCAGGGCCGCCTCGCCGACGGCCTGCAAAATGCCCTGGTCGAAGGAAAACGCCGGCCCCACCACCGGCAGGTCGACGCCCGAGCCCGCATATTGCTTCAGAAACGCGATCCCCATGCCGCCCGGAAGGAAAAAGAACACCGAATCCGCATCCGACGCCCGGATTTGCGCGATCTCGGCGGCGTAATCGGATTGGCCAAGCTGGGTGTAGACCTCGTTCGCGATCTCGCCCTCGAAGAAGCGCTTGTAGCCGGTCAGCGCATCCTTGCCCGCAGGATAGTTCGGCGCCAGAATGAACGACTTCGAAAACCCGGCGCCCGAGGCATAGGCCCCAGCCGCCTCGTGCAGATTGTCATTCTGCCAGGCCACGTTGAAATAGTTCTCGTGACAGCCCTTTCCGGCCAGCGCCGATGGGCCTGCATTGGGCGACAGATAGAACTTGCCCTGTCCGACGGCGGCCGGCACGACGGCCATGGCGAGGTTCGACCAGATGATGCCGGTCAGAACATCGACCTTTTCCGACTGGATCATCTTGTCGGCAAGCTGCACCGCCACGTCCGGTTTGCGCTGATCGTCCTCGACCACCAGGTCGATCCCGTGCTCCCGCCCGTTTTCCTCGGCCAATTTCAAGGCCAGCATGAACCCGTCGCGCACGTCGATGCCCAGCCCTGCGCCGCCGCCCGACAG
Organism: Rhodobacter sp.; assembly: GCA_030065095.1. GTDB lineage: Bacteria > Pseudomonadota > Alphaproteobacteria > Rhodobacterales > Rhodobacteraceae > JASJCA01. Next base: position 29,882 of record JASJDP010000041.1, on the reverse strand, counting down.
CGTGGTGATCATCCCAACTTTCACGGTATCCGCCTCGGCCGCTCCGGCGGTCAGCATCGACGCCGCAACCGCGGCCAGTACCTTGGTTTTCGGGCTCATAATCCCTCTTCCTCCCTCAACCGGGCTACCTTCGCCCGCCATCGGCGCCCAGTTTTCCCGGATCATGCTCGAAAGGTCAAAGCCTCATTTGTCGCCGCCGGCATGTCGTTGGACCGGACCCGACCACCGATTGCATGCGCCTGCTGGCTGTTCCCGCTCGGGCGATTCTTTCAGATGATCGATTCTCGGTCCGGTGCGGACGCCGATGGCAAGGCCGTGTTCAGGGCCCCCAATAGGGTGCGGATCGTGGAAAACGCCAGAAAAACTGGCGGCATCCGGATACAATCCGTTTGGCCATTCGCAACATATTGCGCCCCCGGCCGCATTTTCCCCAAGATGCCCGTCCCGCACCTATTTCCGCGACTCCGGCCATCAGAAAACAGGTTGCAATGGCCAGCGGTGAACGAGACGCTGAGGTCCGAAAAGGTACGCCGTGGCGCGAAAACCTAATGGTCATCGTGGCGTCTGCGCCTTCGGCCGGGCGCTGAAAGGAGCCTGGTCCCGAGATCATTTGGGGGGTGAACTCAATGGTAGTTTCGATTCCGGCGGATTTTGAGTTTGATATCGGTGGCACGACGGCCATTTCGACCACGACGACACCGTTCGGCGGCGGACCGGCGCAATCGACGGACAACGGTGTCGATTTCACGTTTTCCTTCGCATCCGGCACCGGAACCAACGCCTCGTTCGGCTTTGTCGACGTCAATCCCGGCGGCGGCGGGACGCCGATCGGCGGCGCCTTCGGCGCAGGCGGCCAGACCGTTACCAGCTTTGTCGGAACGCTCACATTTGTATCGGCGGGCAATCCTGCCAACACCTATTTGACCGGCCGAGCGACAGATCCGCTGAGGATAAACGTGACGCAGGTCGGCGTTTCCAAAATGACACTATCGCTGTTCGACACCAATGCCGGAACGCTGCCGGTAAAGGTGTTCAGCAACATCACCGGACCGACACTGCTGTCCACGCCAAATGCCATTCAGTTCAACAAGCTGGTGTTTTCGCTGTCCGGCGCGGGCAGCGGCGCGAATTTCATCAATGACATCACCGCCAATATCAACTGCTTCTGCGCCGGCACCCGCATCGCCACACCGAACGGCGCGAAGGCGGTCGAACATCTGCAGGCAGGCGATAGCATCCTGACGGCAAACGGCGGCGAAACCGCCGTCAAATGGCTTGGATTGCAACCCGTCAACACCCGCCTGACCCACCCTGCCAAGGTGAACCCGATCTGCTTTATCGCAGGCGCGCTCGCGGACGGTGTGCCATCCCGTGATCTCTGGGTCAGCGCCGACCACGCGATCGGGATCGACGGGATGCTGATCAACGCCGGCGCGTTGGTGAACGGCGAGACGATATATCAGGTCCGCGACATGCCGCTCGGCGGCTTCACCTATTACCACGTCGAGACGACAGGCGGCCACGAATTGATCATCGCCGAGGGCGTCGCGGCGGAAAGCTATGTCGACTACGCCGACACCGAGGGGTTCGTGAACGCCGGAGAACGCGACGGGTTGACGATCCCCGAGATGGACCTTTCGCGGATTTCGTCGGCCCGTCTGGTGCCAACGGCGATCCGCGCGCGGCTCGCTGCCCGCACCGCAAGGGCGACCGGCAAGGCCGCCTGACAGGCCAACCGGGCATATCCGACCGGTGGCGGGCTCTGCGGCGGCGCCAATCTTGCGTCCTGCGCGGCGCCATGCGACCCTTGCGCCGCCAGACCGCCGGGGAGAACGGCATGGAGCAAACCGAAATCCACGACACGAAGGCGGCCGAAACGCCTCAGAACCGCCTGCCGCAGGTGGCAGAGCCGCGCAATCCGGGGATGGCGCTGGACCTGGACTGGGTGATGTCGGCGCAGGCCAACACATCCGCCATCGAACGCCGCGCCAAATCCCTGCCGGGCCGCCGCAGCGTCAAGAAAGACTATCAGGCCGCCTGGCTTCTGAAAGCGATCACGCTGATCGACCTGACAACGCTTGCCGGCGACGATACGCCCGGCCGGGTCCGGCGGCTTTGCGCCAAGGCTCGCCATCCGGTCCGGCAGGACATTCTCGACGCGCTCGGCATGGCGCCGATCACGACGGGCGCGGTTTGCGTCTACCATGACATGGTCGAAACCGCCGTCGACGCGGTCAATGGCTCGGGCATCCCCGTCGCCGCCGTCTCCACCGGCTTCCCCGCCGGCCTGTCGCCCTTTGACTTGCGCCTTGCCGAGATCGGCGAAAGCGTCAAAGCCGGCGCCCAGGAAATCGACATCGTCATCTCCCGCCGCCACGTCCTGACCGGCAACTGGCAGGCGCTCTATGACGAAACCCGCGCAATGCGCGCCGCCTGCGGCGAGGCGCACATGAAGACGATCCTGGCCACCGGCGAACTGGGTTCCTTGCGCAACGTCGCCCGCGCGAGCCTGGTGTGCATGATGGGCGGTGCCGACTTCATCAAGACCTCCACCGGCAAGGAATCGGTCAACGCCACCTTGCCCGTCAGCCTGGTGATGATCCGCGCCCTGCGCGACTATTGCGACCGCACGGGCTACCGCATCGGCTACAAACCCGCGGGCGGCATCTCGAAGGCCAAGGACGCACTGACCTATCTCACGCTCATCCGCGATGAACTTGGCACCCGCTGGATGCAGCCCGATCTGTTCCGCTTCGGCGCCTCCTCGCTGTTGGGCGATATCGAGCGGCAACTGGAACACCACGTCACCGGCCGCTATTCGGCCAGTTATCGGCATCCCCTGGGCTGACCCGTGGCTCGTACGTGCTTTGTTCCCCGCAGCGGCCAATGCTTTGATCCGTTGTTCACCCAAAAAGGCGAACCGCAATGAACGTTCCAGAGATTTTCGAGAGCCTCGACTACGGTCCCGCCCCGGAAAGTGCCGCCGAGGCGCTGGCCTGGCTTGTCGACGGCGGCGACCGCTACGGCCATTTCATCGACGGCAGGATGACCGAGCCAAGCGACAATTTTTCTTCGAAAAATCCCGCGACCGGCGAAGTTCTCGCCTATCTTTCGCAAGCCACACAGGCCGATGTCGACGCCGCCGTCGCGGCCGCCCGTCGCGCACAACCGAAATGGGCGCGGCTGCCGGGCTACGAACGCGCCAGATATCTTTATGCCCTTGCCCGCCTCGTCCAGAAGCATTCCCGCCTTCTCAGTGTGTTGGAAACGCTCGACAACGGCAAGCCGATCCGCGAGAGCCGCGATATTGATATCCCTCTTGCCGCACGGCATTTCTATTACCACGCCGGGATGGCGCAGCTTATGGAAGCGGAACTGCCGGACCGCGTGCCCCACGGGGTCTGCGGACAGATCATCCCCTGGAACTTCCCGCTTTTGATGCTCGCCTGGAAGATCGCCCCCGCCATCGCCATGGGCAACGCGGTCGTCCTGAAACCCGCTGAGTACACCTCGCTGACAGCGCTGCTATTTGCCGATCTCTGCCGCGAGGCGGGGCTGCCGAAGGGGGTCGTCAACATCGTCACCGGCGACGGCCATGTCGGAGAAATGATCGTAACCCATCCCGATATCGACAAGATCGCCTTCACCGGCTCCACCACGGTCGGCCGCTACATCCGCGAGGCCACCGCCGGATCCGGCAAATCCCTGACCCTCGAGCTTGGCGGCAAGTCACCTTATATCGTCTTCGACGATGCCGACCTCGACAGCGCCATCGAGGGGCTGGTCGACGCCATCTGGTTCAATCAGGGCCAGGTATGTTGCGCCGGGTCCCGTCTGCTGGTTCACGAAGGCATCGCCGAACGCTTTTATGCGAAACTCAAAAGACGCATGGATACCCTTCGCATCGGCGACCCGCTGGACAAATGCATCGACATCGGCGCCGTGGTCGATCCGGTGCAGCTCCAAACCATCACCGACATGGTCGCCGGCACCGGTGGCGACGTCTACCGAGCCCGGACGCCTGTGCCCGAGAGGGGCTGTTACTATCCGCCTACCCTGATTACGGGCCTTGCCCAGTCCGACCGGCTGATGCAGGAGGAGATCTTTGGCCCGGTGCTTGTCGGAACCACGTTCCGCACCCCGGCGGAGGCCGTGCGACTGGCCAACAACACCCGCTATGGTCTTGCCGCAAGTGTCTGGTCGGAAAACATAAACCTTTGCCTGGATATCGCCCCCAAGCTTGCGGCGGGTGTGGTCTGGGTCAATGCCACCAACCTTTTCGACGCCGCCGCGGGTTTTGGCGGCGTTCGTGAGTCCGGGTTCGGCCGAGAAGGCGGCTGGGAGGGCGTGGAGGCCTATACCAGACCGAAACGCCGCACCGGACCGCTCAGGAAAATCGCCGCTGTGCGCCCCCCGAACAGCTTTGCCGCCGGGGGCCTCGACCGAACCGCCAAGCTCTATGTGGGGGGCAAGCAGGCGCGCCCGGACGGCGGCTATTCCCGCCCGGTTTTTTCTAAGCGGAACAAGCTGATCGGCCATGCGCCGCTGGCCAATCGCAAGGATATCCGCAACGCCGTCGACGCAGCGCGGCGCGCCACCGCCTGGTCGAATTCCACCGGCCACTTGCGCGCTCAGATCCTCTATTACATCGGCGAAAACCTTTCGGCACGCGCCGATGAATTTTCGGCGAAAATTCATGACCTTACCGGCGTCGCCGTGAAAACCGCCCGCGCCGAGATCGACACCTGCATCTCCCGCCTGTTCACCTATGCCGCCTGGGCCGACAAATTCGACGGCGCCGCCAAGGGCGTTCCCTTGCGCGGCATCGCTTTGGCGATGAATGAACCTGTCGGCGTTATTGGCGCGTTCTGCCCTGACGACGTTCCGCTTCTGGGCCTTGTCAGCGCGATGGCCCCGGCTTTGGCGATGGGCAACCGCTGTGTGCTGGTGGCATCGGAACCGTATCCGCTGGCAGCGACTGATTTCTACCAAGTGCTTGAAACCTCTGATGTTCCTGCCGGTGCGGTCAACATACTCACAGGCAGTCACTCAGACTTGGCACCGCATCTGGCCGGCCATATGGACGTCGACGCGGTGTGGAGCTTTTCTTCCTCAGACCTCTCCGCGGTCGTAGAACGCGAGGCCGCGGGCAACCTGAAACGGACTTGGGTCAACCACGCCCGCAGCCGGGACTGGGCCGGCCGGGATGGCGAAGGCCGGGCGTTCCTGGCCGCCGCCACAGAGGTCAAGACCATCTGGGTCCCCTATGGCGAGTGATTGAAGACCCGAACCGCACGGCGGGTGGGTCTGCTGACCGGAGATACCCCTGCCTCCCGTCGCCGGCGAGAACGTCCCGTCGAGTGACATGCCCGGAGCCGGATCGGCCACAGCCGGCAAAAACCTGGTTTTGCCGGGATGCGACGTATGGGGGCGTATATGAACATGTCCGGTCCCGGCCGCCGGCAATAACATCCTGTCAGTCAGAATGAGGAGGACGGCGTGGCCGGGTATGACTACATCGTGGTGGGTTCCGGCTCGGCCGGCGGGTTTGTCGCCTACCGCCTGTCCGAGAGCCCCGAGGTTCGGGTACTGCTTCTCGAGGCGGGGCTGTCCGACGCGCATTGGACAACGACGATCCCGGCAGGCGCTCGCTTTACCTTCAACGGCGGCCCGCGCACCTGGTCGTTCGAGACCGAGCCGGAGCCGCATATGAACGGACGCCGCCTGATGCAGCCGCGCGGCAAGGTGGTGGGCGGGTCCTCGTCGCTCAACGGCATGGTCTATGTGAGGGGCCATCGCGAGGATTACGACCGCTGGGGACGCGACGGGGCCGAGGGCTGGAGTTGGGACGACGTCCTGCCTTATTTTAAAAGCATCGAGACCAGCGATCTGGGACCGAACGGCCTGCGCGGCGGCGACGGGCCGGTAAAGGTCCAGCGGTTTACCGACAACCATCCGATCGAAGACGCGTTCCTGGAGGCCGGCGTGCAGGCGGGGTACGCCCGGCCCGCGGATTACAACGGCGCCGAACAGGAAGGCGTGACGTCGTTCGATGCCAATATCGACCGCGGATTCCGGTCGGGCACGGCGCGCGCCTGCGTGCGGCCGGCGGCGAAACGGCGCAACGTGACGCTGCTGACCGAAGCCGTGGTGACACGTGTGCTGATCGAAAAGGGCCGCGCGATCGGAGTCACCTACCGGCACCGGGGGCAGGACGTGGTGGCGCATGCGGAGTGCGAGGTTGTCCTTGCAGCGGGGGCGTTCCAGTCGCCGCAGCTGTTGATGCTATCGGGCGTGGGGCCTGCCGACGCGTTGCGCCAACACGAGATCGACGTGGTGCAAGACCTGCCTGGGGTGGGAGAGAACCTGCAGGACCATCTGGAGGTGCATCTAAAGCATCTGAGCCCGCACAAGGGCATCGGCAAGAACAAGCTTCTGCGGCGGCACCGGGTTCTGCTGGCGGGGATCGAATGGTATATGTTCAAGTCGGGGCCCGCCGCGTCCGGTCCCAGCCGTGTGGGCGGCTTTTTCCGCAGCGCTCCCGAAGTTGGCCATCCCGACATTCAGTTCCATTTCTGGCCGTACTACATGGAGAACTGGGCACTGCCGCCGGACAAGGACGGCTATTCCTTCGATGTGGGACCGGTACGCTCGGAAAGCCGCGGGCGGGTGTGGCTGGCCTCGGCCGATCCCCACGCCCCGCCGCGGATCGTTCTGAACGGGTTGTCCTCGGAGAAGGATTTTCGCGACTTTCGGGCCGCGATCCGGATCGCGCGGGAGATCGCGTCCCAGAAGGCGTTCGATTTCTGCCGGGGACTGGAGGTGGAGCCCGGGCCGGAGGTGACGTCCGACGCCGATCTGGACGCCTATGTGCGGGCAAACGCGGGCAGCGCCTATCACCCCTGCGGGACCTGCAAGATGGGGACCGACGAGATGGCGGTGGTCGACCCGACGGCGCGGGTCCACGGGATCGAGGGTTTGCGGGTCGCGGATGCCTCGATAATGCCGTCGATCCCGAACGGAAACATCAACGCGCCGACGATGATGATCGGCGAACGGGTGGCGCATATGATACTGGGGCGGACGCCGGCGGGATAGGGCGCGCTCCCAACCGTGTCCCCCTGCAGACAGCGTGCAAAAGACCGTTTTCGCGTGGTTGACGTGTCAGCGCGGCGCTTTCCGGCGCTCGCGCTGTCGTTCCGCATTCCGCCCGGCCAAGCGCAATGAACAGGGCCGGCGCGACCTGCGCCGGCTCTTCACGGATTGTCCAAGGCCCTCAGGCGGCGTCCTTGGACCGCACCTCATCAACGATGCTGCGGAATTCGTCGTCGTTCAGCATGTCACGCTTTTCGATGCCCTTGGCTTTGACCCGGGCCAGCACCTCCGCCGCTTGCTCGTCGGGCAAGGCGCCCAGCCCCAGCTCTTCCAACTTGTAGGTGATCGAGGCCTTGCCGCTTTTCTTGCCGAGCACCACCTCGCCGGTGCGACCCGTCAGGGCGGGATGGGTCCCGAACATCACCAACGGGTCGTGCATCACATACTGAATGCCGATACCGCTTTCACGAATGAAGTTTCCGTGGCCGAGCACGGGTTTGTTGCGGGCAACCGGAACGTTTGCAAGTTCGGACAGCAGAGCGCCAAGCTCGGGCAGCTTGTCCAGCTTGTAACCCGTCTCGTACCCGTAAAGCAGGTCGAGCCCGAGGATCAGTTCTTCCAGCGCCGCGTTGCCTGTGCGCTCCCCCAGCCCGTTTCCGCAGCTGTGCACGCATTCGGCGCCTGCGGTCACGGCGGCCAGTTCGGTGGCCACGCCCATCCCGAAATCGTTGTGCGTATGGATCTCGATCGGCAGCCCGGTCATGTCCTTGACCCAGCGAACCATGTACTTGATCGCCTCCGGCGTCGCGCAGCCCATGGTATCGACGATGCCGATTGAGTCCGGCGGCGATTCCGCCATGACCGCCCTGCAAAGACTGGTCAGATCCTCTGGCCGGGCGCGCGTGGTGTCGTATGGGAAGAACACCGTGTGCAGCCCGCATTCCTTGGCATAATTGATGACATCGCGACTTTTGTTGAACACGTCCTGCCAGGTCCATCCGAATTGCGTGACGAGCTTGGGATAGCCGATGGGCACCTCGACGATCACGCCTTGCGCGCCGCATTCCAAAGCCATGTCGATATCCGCCTTCAGCGCCCGGGCGAAGGTGTAAATCCTGGATGTCAGGCCCAGCTTGGAGATTTCCCTGATGGCCTCGGCATCCTGGGGCGACACGGCCGGCATGCCCGCCTCGATCCGGTCGACGCCGATTTCATCCATCTTGCTGGCAATGCGGATCTTGTCATCGACCGAGAACACGACACCGGGGGTTTGTTCGCCGTCCCGCAGCGTCGCGTCGTGGATCTCGACCTTTGGCGGCAGGTCGAGTGTCTTGCGGACTTCGGGTATGAAATTGTAGGGGCTGACCCACCATTTGCCGTCTTCAAAATGAGTTTCGCGCATCGAGTCCCCCAGAGGTTTGCATGATCAACTCTATTCAATACATTATATCAATTTTTTTCTCTCAACCAAGAAAAAAACTACTTTTTCAAGCGGCAGGGCTTGCACAAGGCTCGGACCTTCGGGTCAACTCACCTGGAATTTGAACCTTTTGACCCCGAAACGACGAATTCGGCGCCAACTGGGCGGTCCCGGCTTGGCGGGTGGGACGTCAGCCGCAGCGAAAACACTATAAAAAACGATAATATTTGTTTTTCCGGGCAGAAGATGGCAATTTCGGCCTATGGACAAACCCGTTGAAGACAGGGCCTCGCCGCAATCCTCGACGCAGCGTGCCTACCTCACGCTCAGGAAGGATATCATCACCGGGAGAATTCCGCCGGGTGAGCGGCTGAAGATCGACGCGCTCAAGGTCGCGCTTGACACCGGGGCCTCTCCGGTCCGCGAGGCGCTTAGCCTTTTGACATCGGATCAGCTTGTGGACCGGCTGGACCAGCGCGGATTTCGCGTGGCCAAGACCAGCCGGGCGCAGTTCCAGGAGATCCTGGACTTGCGCTGCAACCTCGAAGAGCTTGCCTTGCGCGACAGCTTGGCGAATACCGACGAAGCTTGGGAGGACGCGCTGGTTCTGGCGCATCATCACTTGAACAAGGCGGATCGAAGCGATGTCGATACCTTCGAGTCGCATCACAAGCGGTTTCACATGGCGCTGCTTGCTGCCTGCCGATCCCCGATCCTCTTGCGGTTTTGCGGGCAGCTTTACGATCTGAACGTGCGCTACCGGTATCTTGCGGGCCGGTCGAAGTCGTACGCACGCCGGGACGTCGAAGCAGAGCATCGCGCCATTCTGGACGCAGCCGTCGACCGGGACGTCGAAACCGCCTGTGCCAGATTGATGGACCATTACCGCAAGACCGGTGCGTTCCTGGCTGAACAGATCGACTAGGGCCCGGCCCTCCGGTTGCATGCGCTCGCCCGTCGGCGCTTGGTGAGGCGAGCGGAACGAGTTAGATTATTCCCCAGATTGCATACGCGAAGATTCTGCCCAAGGGGGGAAAGATGTTTGGAAGAAGCATTTGTGCCGGCATTCTCGCCGCTGTGCTGAGCGGGTGTTCGGCCTTTGAGGGCATATTCGGCGGGCTGGAAGAACTGGACGCCCAGCAGGACTATCAGGGCCGGATTTTGTATGTGACGCCCTATCCCGACTTTGAGCTTCGGTCCGCCCGGATCACGGCAGAGGGTGTCGCAAATCCCGATGCGATGGTGCGACGCCTGTTCGGGCCAAACAAAAACTATGGTTACAACACCGGCGACGGTATCCGGCATCTGACGCTGACGCCAAATGGCGATTGGGCAATTGCCACGTTCTACAAGAACGAGCCCGGAGACCCCGACAATCAAACATCCACAGCGCATTATGTACGGCACTGGATTGCCGTCAGCGGGATCAAGTCAAGTACGACAAGCTGGATCGTGCCCGCCAATGGCGGCGCCGGTGGGATCCTTCATGGGTGCGACCTCGACAGCATCGTTCAGGACATCGCGAATGAGTTCAATGCCGCAGACGGCACGCAGTTGGGTGTCGATGGCATGTCCTACACAGTCGACGATCGCGTCCGCCTTTGGTGGGACAGGATTCAGTTCGATTCTCAGGGACGCCTGATCTTCTTTTTCGACGCCACCGTGTTCGCCAAACCGGCTACCGCCGGTCATCCCGCAGGACCTGATGACGGCTCGATGACGGATCCCAAGGCTGCGGGATATGCGAAGGGGCAGAAGAGGCAGTTTCGCTTCATACAGACGAACAAAGAAACCGGCTTTACCGGGAATACCGGACCATTCGGTGACCTGATCTGCACGTTTACGGATGTCGGGTCTTCGCCGGTGGCCCCGCCGGAATATCTGGAGCCTGCCGAAAAGCTGCTTTGGTCGACGGACCCTGACGGGCTTGTGCTCTTTCCAACCACGGACGACCCAAAAGTGCCCAGCATGGCGGACTACCAGGAGTCCCCTGACACTCTGTATCTGAAACTCGGCAATCCCCTGAAGCTAAAGAACTCGACAGCCGGTGAAACGAACGACGTGACGGTCTTCTTCGACGAAACTCAGAAACTCGAGCCCGGAGGCGTGATCATGGCCGATGTCTCGGTGACAGGGAATGTCGAGTAGGGACGCTTACCCCTCTGGCACAAGCCTGAGATCGAAATCGGCGACCAGATAAGGCTCTGTCACCTTGCCCGAAAGGTCAAAACCATCCGGAAACGTGTCCGCCGGATGTTCGACATATTTCATCACCAGGTCCTCACGCACGCCGAACACCGTATCCTCGTCGAGATAGGGGTCGTCGTCGGGAAAGATCTCGGTGACCAGCGGGCGATAGCCGTCGGCGGTGCAGATATAATGCAGATGCGAGGGGCGCCAGGGATGGCGGCCGGTGGCGTTCAGGATATCGCCGACCGGGCCATCGGTCGGCACGGTGTAACTGACCGGTTTGACGGTCGTGAAGCCATAACGTCCGTCGGCATCGGTGGTCTGTATGCCATGGAAGGAATAGGTGTCCTGGTCCGGATCCTGACTGGAATAAAGCCCATTCGGTGCGGTCTGCCAGATATCCAGCTTGGCGCCTTCGATCGGACTGCCATCGGGATCGGTCACGCGCCCCCGAGCCAGAAGAACGGGACCCTCGAAATGCCGCTTCAAGTCGTGGCCAAAGGGGATGTCGGGGGCGCCCGAGATGTGGAACGGCCCGAGCACGCTGGACGATGTCCCCTCTGGCGTGGAATTGATCATGTCGACCAGCGAGGACAGCCCCAGCACGTCGCTGAGCAGCACGAATTCGTGCCGCTCGGCATCGCTGATCTGCCCGGCCCATTCCATGAATTCGATACCCTTCTGCCATTCGGCGTGGGTCAGGTTCACGTCCCTGGCAAAGGCGTGAAGATGCTTGGCAAGGCTCGCCATCACCTCGCGCATGCGCGGGTCGGTGTCTTTTCCGAAATAACCCAGAAAGACGTCGGTGATGTTGTCCTTGGTCACGGTACGCATGGGGCTCTCCTAGTTCAGGATGGCGAGGCTGAGGGCCGGATAGCGAATGAGGATGATCAGAACGATTAGCATGATGAACGCAAAGGGCAAGGCGCCGAGGAAGACGTCCTTGAGCCTGATGCGGTCGTCATCGAGCGTCGCCTTGATCACGAAACACGAGATGCCGAGGGGCGGCGTGAGCAGTCCGATCTCCGCACCGACAACGGTGATGATGCCGAACCACACGAGGCTCAGGCCCATGGGCTCCACCAGCGGCAGGAACAGCGGAACCATGATCAGGATGATCGAGGCCGTGTCGAGGAGCGTGCCGAGAAAGATCATCAGCGCCACGTAGATGACCATGATCCAGAAAAAGCTGAGTTGGGTTTCGTTCAGGATATCGCCAAGTTCGTTGGGCAACCCGGCAAGGCCCAGCATGCGCGAGTAGATCGAGGCGGCGGTGATCAGAAAGAGGATCGCCGCGGTGATATGCCCGGTCTCCAGCAGCGTGTCCCAGAAGTCGCGCAGCGTCATCTTGCGGCGCACGAAGGCGATGATCAGGCCCAAAAGCGCGCCCGTCGCGCCAGCCTCGACCGGGGTCAGCCAGCCGGTATAGATGCCGCCCAGAACGACCAGGATCAGCCCGACGATCGGCAGGGTCTTTTCGGCGATCTCGCCCCAGGTCATCCACTCCAGATCCTCGCCCGACCGGCCACCGACGAATCCGGGCGTCAGCCGTCCCATCGTCCAGATCGCGGCGACATAGGCGATGGCCAGCAGAATCCCGGGGACGACCCCGGCGAGGAACATGTCGCCCACGGATTGCTCGGCCACGAAGGAATAGATGATCAGCATCGCCGAGGGCGGGATGATCATGCCCAATACGCTCGATCCCGCCACGACGCCCACGGCAAAGCGCGGGTTGTAGTCATAGCTCAGCATCTGCGGCACCGAGACCTTGGCGAAGACGGACGCCGAGGCGATCGATGATCCGGTGACGGCCGCAAAGACGGCGTTCGCGCCAACCGTCGCCATGCCGATCCCGCCTTTCACCTTGCGGAAGCCCGAATTCATGACCTCGTAGATATCGGCGCCCAGTCCCGCCTTGCTGACCACGAGCCCCATGAAGGTGAACAGCGGCACCGTGGCGAACGTGTATTCCATCACGCTGTCGCCGACGGCGATTTTCAACAGGTTCATCGCCAGCGTGAAGTTATCCCGCATGAGCCAGATCGAGACGAAGCTGACAACGCCCAGGGCGATGGGGATATACAGACCCAGATAGACCAGGACGATGATGGCGATGACCGAATAAAGGCCGATCTCCACCGGGGTCATACGCCGTCTTCCTGGGCAGGGGTGTGGGTGGCCTCGTCGGGCGACGCGCCGAGAACCTTCAGCGCGAAGATCGCGGCAGCCAGCACAGCGCTGGCGAAGATCGTCAGCTTCACCGGCCACCAGGGCGCGGTGAAGACACCGGGGACGCCAAAGAAATCGTTGCTCTCCCACATCTTCAGAAACTCAGGGAAGATCGCGGTTGCGACAAGCGTCATGAAGACGGCCGAGATCAGATTGATGACGCGGCGCAGCCAGCGCGCAAGCGCGGGGTGGCGGGCCCCCACGACGACCAGAAATCCATCGGACCGGGTCAGGCGGTTGACGCGTACGACGTCGGGCAGTTGCAGAAAGACGATCAGCACCATCGAGAACTGAACGACTTCGACCGCACCGTTGAAGGGTGCGTTGATCAGGTTCCGTGCGCCCATGTCGTAGTTGACGACAACAACCAGCGCCAAGACCACCAGGGTACCGACGGCATTGGCGGCAATCGCAATGCCGTCGGTCAGTTTGTTCAAGGCGGCCAACGCCCGCTTCATGACGCTGCCCGCCACCGCCGGTTCAGTTGGTCATCGCGCCGGACCAGTCACGAACACCTTCGAAACCGGCCGCTTTCAGCTTGGCGAGATAGGCGTTCAGCATGTCGGTGCCGGGCTCGCCCTTGGCATCGAGGTTGGCCGCCCATTCGCCTGCGATATCCGGAATGGCGGCCGCCCAGGCGGCCCGCTCTGCCGGGTCTATCTCGACAATCGTACCACCCGCGGCGACATAGGCGTCACGGCTCGCGGCGGCGCGGTCCATGGCGATGCCCGCCACGTGGTCGCGATACAGAACGGCGACCTCTTGCAGCACGTCCTGAACTTCTCCCGGCAAACCGTCCCAGTACGCCTTGTTCACGGTGATGGTTTTCGAGTTTACCGCTCCAAGATCAGCGCGCAGCATGTAAGGTGCAACCTCGGCGATCTTGAAGGTCTTGGCGGCTTCCGGCCAGAGCATCGCGTGATCGACCAGACCGGTCTGCAGCATGTTGTAGAAGTCGGTCAGCCCGCCGCGTACGCCCGCGGCACCTTCGATGCCCTCGAGGTAGCGCAGGTTCATGCCGGCGCCCGCGACCTTGCCACCTTCGACATCCGCCAGCGAGCTGATCGGGTTCTTCGAAAAAAGCTGGTAGGTATCCAGCACCACGCCGGTTGCCAGATACACCTGGTTCTGAGCGGCGAACTCGTTCTGCATGGTCGGGAATTCCTTGGCGATCTCGTCGACCGCCTTCGCGACCGCGCGGGCATCCGCAGCGACGAAGGGCGTCACCGCCGAAATCGCCTGGCTCGGTAATTTCGAACTGTGAAAGATCGTGGTGACGATGCCGATGTCGCCAAGGCCAAGCTCGATGCCCTCGAGCACGCCCTTGGGCTTGACGATCGACCCGCCGTAGCTTTCTTGCCAGTCCATCACGTAATTGCCGGTCTCCGCCAGACGTTTATCGACTTCGGGGATGAAGAAGTTCGAGAATTCCTTCACCCACAAAGCCCGCGCCGGATACCCGTCGATCACCACTGCCTTGACGGTCTCGGCCGCCATTGCGGGGGCCGCCGCGATGGCCAGGGCCATGGTCAAGGCTGTGCGCCGTGTCAGTTTTGAAATCATGGTTTCCTCCCTAAAGCGGCGCGGCCTACGCTTTGCGCCAGTTTATCGTCAGATCCGTGCCCGCCTGTTCATAAAGCTTTGAGATTGGGCAGTATTTCTCGGTCTCGGCTGCCACCATATCCAATTCCGACTGGCTTGCAGGCCCGTCGGACGCGACGGTCATACGGATCGCCTTGAAGGGCACTTTCACCTCGTCGATCAGCAGTACGCCACGGCGGTCGAAATCGACCTCCATCTCAAAACTCAGATGCCCGATATCGATGCCGAGCTTTTCGGCACACTTGTTGCCGATCACATTTGTGCAGCCGATCAGTGCCGAATAGGCGGTGGCCGTTGGCGAGGGCCCCTGGTTGGTTCCGCCGCGGGCCACAGGCTCGTCGATCACCACGGTCAGCCCATCGATCTCGGTTTCGCTGCGTGCATGGCTGGTGCCGCGCCCGGTCAGCTTGATCGTCATTTCAGTCTTTTGCCGGATCGCCATCGGGTCCTCACGCAAACGAGCATACATCGTCGAACGGAAACCGGGGCAGTTTCTGGAAAAGCGCGGTTTCGTCGGCATAGCCGAGATTGATCAGGAAGTTTGACTTCAATGTCGTGTTGGCGAAGAACTCTTCATCGACAATCTCGTTAGAAAACCCCGACATCGCACCGACATCCAATCCCACCGCACGGGCCGCGATCATGAAATAGGCCCCTTGCAGCGTGCTGTTTCGAAACGCCGTCGCCTCGATATGCGCGGTCTTGCCTTGAAACATCGGTCGGCGGTCTTCGTGCGGAAAAAGAAACGGCAGATGGGTCCAGAAGTCGAGATCATAGGCCACGATGACGGTGACCGGCGCGGCGCGCATCTTGTCGATATTCTTTGCTTTCAGAGACTTGGCCAGGCGGTCCTTGCCATCTGACGTGGTAGCGAAGACAAACCGCGCAGGGCAGGAATTCATGCTGGTCGGCCCGGCGGCGGTGATCTCGTAAATGGTGTGCAGCAGTTCCACCGGCACCGGCCGATCCTGCCAAGCGTAGTGGCTGCGCGCATCGCGCAGGATCAAGTCGATGGAATCGTCATCCAGCGTCCCGGCCCGCTCTCGCAGCGCGCGAACGGCGGCCTGCGCATCCCGCCGCATCGTTTCGGTCGTTTCGGGAGCGACCGGCATCAAATTCTCCGTCCGTGGGTGACCGCCAAGTCTCGCCCGGACTCGAGCTTGACGCGTGTTCTTGACATCCGCATCAATGACGCCCCCCTCAAACAACGTCCCTTCCCATTAATTTTGCCCATGTTTTTTTGACTTGTCAAATAAAATCGATATTTTTAACGTACCTTAAAATCCAAGGAGG
This sequence comes from Rhodobacter sp., assembly GCA_030065095.1. GTDB lineage: Bacteria > Pseudomonadota > Alphaproteobacteria > Rhodobacterales > Rhodobacteraceae > JASJCA01. The sequence continues at coordinate 14,050 of JASJDP010000041.1, read as the reverse complement.
CGATCATGGTTGCCTGGAATGACTACAAGGCGACAGCCAAGGACCGTGGCGCTCTGGCGCTCGAACTTTATGTCGTTGAATCTACACCGCAAAATTCACCCCAAGAGGTTAAGCAAAATCTTCCGGCGCATCTTGAATATCAGCGGGACCTCGAAGAACGCGGGATCCTGGTGCTCGCCGGGCCGCTATCGGATGCCAAGGGCGAATCAATGCAAGGTAGCGGTCTTATTGTCTATCGGGCCGAGACCCTGGCGGACGCCAAGGAGATCGCCGAAGGCGACCCAATGCACCAAAGCGGCGCACGTGGCTACACGCTGCGCAAATGGCTGGTGAACGAGGGCAATATCTCGCTGAATGTCGGCCTGTCCACCGGCAAGGCACGGCTCAGCTAGGGCGCTCTGGCACGTTGCGCGATCCCGGCTGCGGTCGCGATGCGATCCCGGGTGAGGCGGCAAAGCAAAGGTTCGCTGCGTTTGCGGTCCGCCGACCAATCCTTGCAGAAGCAGGCATTCGGCAAGATACCCGGAACCCACCAAATCTCCCGTAAGGCGATCAAATCCGACCTCAGCCGCAAGTTTGTCGAGCCGAACGCGGGCAGACGGAGACGAGATCGTTGGGACTACCTGCCAACGTCTTTTGTTTCCGTCTGCCGCGCAGAACGTTGCGCTTGCGGGAACGCTGACTCAATTCGCAGCGCCGTCGTTTATCCAGTTTTCGATCTGCTGAATTTCCTGCGCCGAGAGCGACGCACCACCCAACGGCATGCACGTGGCCTGACCCGCGCCGTTGCCGCATTGGCCCGTGTCAACCGAACGGTAAAGGCGGCTCTCGTCTGCCTGCGAGCTGCCGGGCGCCGGCGGATCGATGGAGACGCGCTTTTCGCCAACCTCGATTGTGGAATTCACGTCCACCAGATCGTCATAGCCCGAATGGCCTGCCGGAACGCCTTCTTCCAGGTTCATGACGACGCCGTACGGATCGCTCTGGTCGTGACATCCCAGGCAACCACTGCCTTGGAAAAGCGAGGCGATATCCGAATACGAAAGCGGTCCGCTCGGCAGAACCTCTGGCTTGTTCTCGCAGAATGTCGTGAAATCCGCGGCCATGTGGGTTGCGCCGAATGCGTTGAGCAGCCCGGGCATGTGCGGATTTTGCGAAAGCCAGAACTTTTCGTAGGTTACCCGCGCATGCGGCATCGACAGCGCGGCACAGACCAGGTCATCGATGTTGGACCGGCCGATGAATCCTGCCGCCGTGTCGAAGGAGATATTGGTTCCAACCTGAGCGATGTGACAGCCCCGGCAAACCTGCGCGACAACGTCGACATAGGTCTGGCTGACCGATGGGTCTTCGGCAAGGCCCGGGTCGCCCGTGGCGTTGCGCCAGCCCGGTACGTGGGCAGTCCCGTCAAAGACATTCGGGTCGGCGGCATAGACCGCATCGATCATGTCGATGGCCGGTTGGCCGGGGTCCGAACCGCGCACCATCATCTGATTCAGATCGCGGAAGGCGGCCTGTTGATTGGCCTTGGAAAATGCCGGATCCGCCGCGTCGACGATCGTGAAACTCTCGACATCAAAGGGAAGATACCGCGAGCCCAGATCGGCGAACGCCGCGCTGGCCGGATCGACCGGGTCCTGAAAGTTGGGAACCGATACCGTATTGCCGTCGACGGTGATGTCTTCGAAGTCCTGAAACTGGCCGCCGTGACAGACCATGCAAAGCTGCGGGATCGGCCGCTCGGCCACGCCGTCGAGATTGGCGGTGAGCACGAGGTCGCCGTCGCTGATGCCCGCGACGCCAAGGGCCGCAACGTCGTCTATGCCGTCATCGGCGCCATCGCCCGCATAGGTGAAGAACTTCATGATCTTCGGCCCGATGGTCGGGATCGTCCCCGCCGTGCAGGCATTTACTCCGGGCTGCGGGACGGGGCATTGGGTGGCATCCTCGACCGCGCTGTATTCCATAGCGACGGTGGCGAAGGACGGGTCCTCGTTGATGATCGCCTGATAGTCGGCGTCGTCGTCGAACCGGTTTCCGTCGGCCACGCCAACCGCCGAATAGTTGGTGACGTAACACACGACATCCGCGGTTTCGCCCAAAAGCGGTTCAAAGACGTTATCGGCATCGCCGCCGACGATGTTGTTCGCCCGGCAGTTCATGTTGCGGCCAAAGCCCAGATCGGCGGAGTTGGCGTATTTCGCAACGATGGCGCCAGCGGAGAAGTTGTTGGTGTCCTTGAAAAGGTCGAGCGTATCACGGCAGCCGCAGGGGTCGATCGTATCGTGGTATTCCTGCGTCACCTGCGCAAGCGCGACCTGCAGATTGGCGCTCGCACCGGCCGGGAACGACTCGTCAAGCGCCAGGGCAGGATACGAAAAGCCCTTCAGGAACACGTCGACTCCGGGGTTCGGCGGCCCCTGAATGACACCGAGCACAAGTGTGTTCGCGTCGGGGTCGCCGCCGGTGCAGTCGGTGTAGTCATAGGCCGGGGCATTGTCAGAGGGATTATTGGGATCGTCGCCGGTCTGCGGCACGGTGAGATGGGCATAGGTGCCGATGATCTCTCCGGCTTGCTTCACGACGATGGTCACCCACGTGTTCGACGGCAGGTTGTAAAGCGCGTTCAACGGCTGCGTGTTGGGGACCGTGCGGTGGCGGATGCCAGGAGCCGAGCCTGCCCCCAAAGGTGCGATCACTTCGACGTCGAAGGCACCGGTGATGTCGGCCGTATACATGCGGATGCACGCCTGATTTTGTTTGACCAGATCGGTGTTGACCGCCGAGAAATGCGAGACCTTGGCGACATACCGCGTGCCGGTCGGATCGAGATCGGCGGTGCCGTCCTGACGCCAAACGCCATCTGCGGGACTATAGTAAAGCAGCGGGATCTGGGCCGGCGGCGCGCCCATCGCGAGGTTGTGGGGCGGGACCGGGATCGTCAATTCGGCCGTTTGCCCGGGTGCCAGGTTCACCTTATTGCCTGCGGTGTCCGAAATGTTGACCGTCGCAGCCCCGAAACTCTCCATATAGCCGGCAGCGCCACCGGCAAGTTGGCCGGACCAGTCGCCGGGCATCGAATCGCGGGCCGTCGTGTTGACGGTGGTGATCGAAACGTCGACATCTCCGATCAGCTCGCGACCATCCTCGCGCGTAAGCGACCCGCCGGAAATGCGAACGCTCGCCCCCTCGCCGCATTTGACATCGCGGCGCATGAAACGCAGCGCTTCGGCGACTTCAGGCGGAATGCCCTTGACCCGATCTTTGGCCACTTCCGGGGTGAAACGACCGGTTTCCAGCCCGGTAATTCGCGAGGCCTTCTCATCGTCCAACGAAAAGGTGCCAAGCTTCAGCCGACGGTGAAAGTCGGTGTCGACGATGGGGTGCAATGCGCCGAAGCGATCTGAAATGTGGGGCATGCCGCGCAAGCCCAGTTCGCGAAAGTCCTCGGCGTTCAGCTTGACCGTGTCCTGGCAACGCTCCGCGTGCAGGCGATCCTTGACAACGATGTCCTGGGTGGGATCGTGGCGCTCGGTCGTGGCCTGATCCATCCGCCAGCGTCCCGAGAGGACGACGTCGTCATAGACCTGACCGATCTCGCCAAAGCCCTTGCGCTCGGCCGCGAAAACGAAGCGTTCGGCATTGGGCACCGGAAGGCGGAAGTGGCCTTGCGGCCCTGTCTTTGCGCTTTTCCCGTTCACGGTGACGATGGCATCCGAAATCGGCGCACCGAAATTCGACAGCACCTGGCCTCCGAAGATGACCTGTTCGGTCGTGGAAATCGTCAGGCGGGTCTGGTCGTAGCCGCCTCGCGAGTCATATGCGACCGCAAGGACCGATTGCGGGCCGACACCGGCACCAAGTTGCCATTTGGTGTTCAGCGCTTCCGGGTCCGCCACTTCACCGCCGCCGGCCGTCACGACCCAGCGAACGGCAACGGTATCGCGGTTGCGATCCTTGACGAGCAGCGAAAGCTCGACCACCTCGCCCGGCGCGGCGGCCTTAAGCCGCGTACCGTCGGCAAGGCTGCGCGCAATGGCGGTGTCGATCTCGGGTTCGCGGTTGTCGAGCCGGATATCGAAACGGTGGGCCAGGCCGGGCTGCAGCGCGCCGACATCGATCGTGCGCAGCATCTCTTCCTTCTCTACGGTCGCCTTGACATGCAGGTAGGTCTTCATGGGAAGCCCCGCCAGCATGTACCGGCCATAGTTGTTGACCTTGACCTGGCCGAGTGTCGGATCGCCGTTTTTCGGATTGGATGCGGGCGGCAACTCGGCCGTGATCCGCGCGAAGGAGTTGACATTGGCGACTTCGATCAGATTGCGCGGAATGTAGCCGTCGGCCTGGCGAAGATCTCCGAAAATTACACCCGCCTCCCGCTTGGGGCGGATGTCCAGCGGCTCCAGGTGAAGGTGCCTGTCCGTCAGGTCGAAGGGCTTTCCGCAACCGGCGACGAAACCCGCAAAGAACTGGCAAACCTGATATTGCCCCGGCCGCACCGGCGGGAAGTAGAATGCGCCATTCAGATCGGTCCGAGTGTCTTCCACCGCACGGCGGGTCGTCGTGTCCCGTAGAAACACGACGACATCGGGAAGATAAACATGCACTGCCTGGGTCGTGGCGTCGCCGTTTATCGAAACTCGGGTGGGTGCGACGCCGCGGATGTAACCGTGGACGGAACGGGGGGGTTTGGGACGCGGTATCAGAACATCACCGATACTGGGGCCGATGAGCCCTTCGAGCACTGAGCGATCAATGGCGATCTGAGGGCGCTCGCCCAAAACCGCATTTCGGTCGATGGGGACCTGCGCCGCAACGGGAGTGGAAAAAACGAAGAGAATTGCCAGAACGGCAGCGATAATGGTCTTCATGAAATACCTCGCCAGACAAGGGGAACGTGTAGAATAAATTTCGTTCTATTTTGGCGTGTACCACAGACGAGAGAATCGCTCAAGCTGCTTGGGCTTCGCTAGGCGGTTCGCCTCCTATTCGCATTCCAAGGCACTCGGAATTGCGAGCGAAGACAGCCGCAATAATTATCCTTGATTCGACAGCTAACGTCTGTTGCGCGGCCGGTTGGTGGCAGGATACGCGGCATCCGGTTTGCGCTCGTGCCGATGATGAAAGTCGACTGCGGCAGTTCAAAGATATACTGCGATTTTTCGGGTCTCGGCTGTTCCGTCAGTCACGTGAAGGCATCGAAAACCGGCCGGCGCAGAAGAAAACCGCCCCAGCCTTTCGGCCCGGGCGGTTGGTATTGGACAGGGTCCCGGGTCAAGTTCGGGACAGTGTCGGGCGCAGGTTCAGCCCCTTTCTTCCACGATCTCCACCAGATGCGGGATCTTGGCGACCATGCCGCGTACGGCGGGGGTGTCTTCCAGCTCGCGTGTCTTGTGCATCTTGTTCAGCCCAAGCCCGATCAGCGTCTGGCGCTGTTTGGCGGGGCGGCGGATCGGAGAGCCGATCTGTTTGACGACGATGGTTTTGGCCATGGCTTTCGTTCCTTACAGTCCGGATTCGGCCGGGGCCGCGTTGGTCTCGACCGCCTCTTCGGTGCGCACCGGGGGCTCGTCCCGCTTGGGCAGGATATCGGCGACCTTTTTGCCGCGGCGTTGGGCGACCATGCGGGGACTGGCCATGCGCTGCAGCCCGTCGATGGTGGCGCGGACCATGTTATAGGGGTTCTGCGACCCCAGCGACTTGGCGACAACGTCCTGAATGCCCAGCATCTCGAAGACGGCACGCATCGGGCCACCGGCGATGATTCCGGTTCCGGCGGGGGCCGTCCGCATCACCACCTTGCCGGCGCCATGGCGGCCGTTGACGTCATGATGCAGCGTGCGGCCTTCGCGCAGGGGTACGCGGATCATGCCGCGCTTGGCGGATTCGGTGGCCTTGCGGATCGCCTCGGGAACCTCCTTGGCCTTGCCCTTGCCAAATCCGACGCGGCCCTTCTGGTCGCCGACGACGACGAGGGCTGCAAAGCCGAAGCGCTTGCCGCCCTTCACGGTCTTGCTGACCCGGTTGATGGCAACCAGGCGGTCGGCGAATTCGGGAGCCTCGTCGCGGTCCCGGCGGCCGCGGCCACCGTCTCGTTGTTGCGGATCTCTGGCCAATCTGGCCTCCTGTCTGTCTGCGGCGCCCTGCGCCCTGGGTTGTCCAACCTCGGTGCTCCGCGGCAGGCGGAGCCCAGGTCATCGGGGCCTTGCGGCCCGCGCTTAGAGTTTCAGCCCGCCTTCGCGCGCGGCATCGGCAAGCGCCTTGATCTTGCCGTGGAACAGAAATCCGCCGCGATCGAAATAGGCCTCGTCAACGCCGACTTTCTTGGCGCGTTCGGCGATCGCGGTACCGACCTTGGCGGCCGCCTCGACGTTGTTCTTGCCCACAACGCCCAGATCCTTTTCCAGCGAAGAGGCGCTGGCCAGCGTCACGCCGTTGACGTCATCGATCAACTGTACGCTGATGTTCTTGTTCGACCGGTGGACACTGAGACGCGCGCGCCCGGCGTTCACCTTGCGAAGCTTGTTCCGGACGCGCAGGCGGCGCTTGAGGAACAACGTCCGTTTGCTGTTTGCCATCTGTCAGGTCCTTACTTCTTCTTGCCTTCCTTGCGGAAGATGTATTCGTCTTTGTACTTGATGCCCTTGCCCTTGTAGGGCTCCGGCTTGCGCCATTCGCGGATCTTCGCCGCGACCTCGCCCACAAGCTGCTGGTCGATGCCTTCGACGACGATCTCGGTCTGCTTGGGGCAGGTGACCGTGACGCCTTCGGGTACGTCGAAGTTGACGTCATGGGAAAGACCGAGGTTCAGGACAAGCTTGTTACCCTGCATGTTGGCGCGATAGCCGACGCCGTTGATCTCGAGCTCTTTCTTGAACCCCTGTGTGACGCCGGTGACGCAGTTCGCGACCTGGGTGCGCGACATGCCCCATTGCTGGCGCGCGCGCTTTGACACACCGCGCGGCGTTACGGTGACGGCATTGTCCTCGACCGCAAGGGTGATATCGTCGGTCGCGGTAAAGCTGCGGGTGCCTTTCGGCCCCTTGACCTCGACCGTCTGGCCGCTGATCGCGGCGGTGACGCCGGACGGCAGCTCGACGGGGCGTTTTCCAATACGAGACATGGTCTGGCCTCCCTAGAACACGGTGCAGAGCACTTCGCCGCCGACATTGGCAGACCGTGCAGCCGCATCCGACATCACGCCCTTGGGCGTCGACACGATGGAAACACCAAGGCCCTGCCGGACCTGCGGGATGTCCTTGACGCCCATATAGACCCGGCGGCCGGGTTTCGAGACGCGCTTGAGCTCTTTGATCACCGGCATGCCGTCATAGTACTTCAGGCTGATCTCGATGGCCGGGTGGCCGTTCCGGCCGGTCTTGGGTTCGTAGCCGCGAATATAGCCTTCGTCGGCCAGCACATCCAAAACCCAGGCACGCAGCTTCGACGCGGGCGTTTCGACCGTGGATTTGCCGCGCATTTGCGCGTTGCGGATCCGGGTCAGCATATCTCCGAGAGGATCGTTCATCTCATGTCCTCCTTACCAGCTCGACTTCACGAGGCCGGGGATCTGCCCCTTCGACCCAAGATCGCGCAGGGCGATCCGGCTGACCTTGAGCTTGCGATAATAGGCGTGCGGACGACCGGTCAGCTGGCAGCGGTTGTGCAGCCGGGTGGCCGAGGAATTGCGCGGCAGTTTCGCCAGTTTCAGGCGTGCCTTGAACCGCTCTTCCATCGGCCTGGATTCGTCGTTCGCGATCTCCTTCAGCGCGGCGCGCTTGGCGGCGTATTTCTCAACCAGCTTCTGCCGCTTCACTTCGCGTTCGACCATTGCTTTCTTTGCCATGTCGTGTCTCTCCCAGGCTTAGGCGCGGAAGGGCATGTTGAAATGCTTCAACAGCGCCTTGGCCTCGGCGTCCGTCGACGCCGTGGTGGTGATGATGATGTCCATGCCCCAGACCTCGTCGACCTTGTCGTAGTCGATCTCGGGGAAGACGATGTGTTCCTTCAGCCCCATGGCGAAATTTCCGCGGCCGTCAAAGCTGGGCTTTACGCCGCGGAAGTCGCGGACACGCGGCATCGCGATGGTGATCAGCCGATCGAGGAAGTCATACATCCGATCGCCGCGCAGCGTCACCTTGGCGCCCAGCGGCATACCCTCGCGGACACGGAACGACGCAATCGACTTCTTCGCGATATTCACAACCGCCTTCTGGCCGGCGATGGCCGTCAGGTCCTCTTGCGCCGACTTCGCCTTCTTGCTGTCCCGCACGGCCTCGGCCCCGCAGCCGATGTTCAGAACGATCTTGTCGAGCCGCGGGATCTGCATGTCGTTGCCGTAGCCGAACTCTTCCTTCATCGCAGCGCGGATCGTGTCGGCATACTGCGTCTTCAGACGCGGCGTATAGGTGGCGGCGTCAAGCATCGATCACGTCCCCCGTGGTCTTGGCAAAGCGGACCTTCTTGTCGCCTTCCACGCGAAAGCCGACGCGGGTCGGTTTGCCGTTGCTGTCCAGATAGGCGAGGTTCGACAGGTCGACCGGCATCGCCTGCGGGCGGCGGCCGCCCTGGCTGGCCTGGGTCTGCCGGGTGTGGCGGATGGCGATGTTGATGCCGTCGACCACCGCCTTGCCGGCCTTGGGATCGACGCTGACGATCTCGCCTTCCTTGCCCTTGTCCTTGCCGGCAAGCACGACGACCTTGTCGCCTTTTTTCAGTTTCGCGGCCATCAGAGCACCTCCGGAGCAAGCGAAATGATCTTCATGAAGTTCTTGCCGCGCAGCTCGCGCACGACCGGGCCAAAGATCCGGGTGCCCACGGGCTCGTTATTGTTGGTGAGGATCACCGCGGCGTTGCGGTCGAACCGGATGGCGGTGCCGTCTTCGCGGCGCACTTCCTTGGCGGTGCGCACGACCACGGCCTTGCGGACGTCGCCCTTCTTGACGCGGCCGCGCGGGATCGCCTCTTTGACGGACACCACGATGATGTCGCCGACCGAGGCATATTTCCGTTTGGACCCGCCGAGGACCTTGATGCACTGCACCCGGCGCGCGCCGGAGTTGTCAGCGACATCCAGATTGGTCTGCATCTGGATCATTAGGTTTCTCCCGACCTATGGGGGCTGGTCTTGTTCTCTCCCCCAGGGTTTCGATCAAACCGGGTGTGACGGCCTAGCTGGCAATCACCTCCCAGCGTTTGGTTTTCGAGACCGGCGCGCATTCCTGAATGCGGACCTGATCGCCGACCTTGAACTGGTTCGCCGCGTCGTGGGCGCGGTATTTCTTCGATTTCTTCACCGTCTTTTGCAGCAGCGGGTGCTTGTAGCGGCGGACGACCTGAACCGTGACGGTCTGGTCGTTCTGGTCGCTTGTCACGGTGCCTTGCAGGATTCTCTTGGGCATCTGTCTCAGGCCTCCGCTTCGGTCGCGGCGGCGGCCGCCTTTTCGTTCAGGACGGTCAACACCCGCGCGGTGTCCCGCTTCACCTGCCGCATGCGCGCGGTGTTCTCCAGCGCGCCGGTCGCCTGCTGGAAGCGCAGGTTGAACGATTCCTTTTTCAGATTGGCCAGCTCGTCACGGAGCTGGTCGGGAGTTTTCTCCCGCAGTTCGCTGGCGTTCATGCGCCGTTTTCCTTTTCAACATCACCGGAAGGCCCCGAGCGGGTAACCCTGATTCCGGTGGAGTGGGTGTAGAGCGGGTCGTATAGGCGGCGCGCCAGATGTTTGCAACCCATTTCTTCTGCGCTAAACCGCCGACATGGCACAGATTTCCTCACTTTTTGTCACCCGACTCTACCGCGCTTCGCTGAACGACGTCGGATCGGTCGATCCCAATGAGTTGGAAGCTGCCTGCCTGTCCATCGCCGAGGATGACGAGGCCGGGCAGGACTGGTGCGCGGCGAACGGGTATCCGGGCTATACCTCCTATGCTTCGCTGACCGACCTGCCTTGGCGGTTTCCGATCTTTGCCGACGTGGTGGCGGCGCTGGATGCCCATGTGGCGGCCTTCGCCAAGGATCTGGCATTCGATCTGGAGGGCAAGGCGCTGAAGCTCGAGGATATCTGGATCAACATCCTGCCGGAGGGCGGCATGCATGCCAGCCACATCCACCCGCATTCGGTGATCTCCGGCACGGCTTATGTCGCGATGCCCGACGGCGCCTCGGCCCTGAAGCTGGAGGATCCGCGGTCGGCCCGGATGATGGCGGCCCCGGCGCGCAAGCCGGACGCACGGGAGGACTTGCGGCCCTTCGTCTATGTGGCGCCGGAGGCCGGTGAGGTGCTGCTATGGGAGAGCTGGCTGCGCCACGAGGTGCCGATGAACCTGGCCGAGGACGAACGGATCTCGGTGAGCTTCAATTACGGGTGGGGATAATCGGCCAGACCTAGCGTTTCTGCGCGACGATCCGACCGCCGGAAAGCTCGCCGGTCCGGAACTGGTCGACAAAGAATGCGTAGATACTGTCCCAGGCATCGAAGTGCTCTTGTCCGAACCGGCCTACCGTCTGTCCTTCGAGGCTGCGGTACATCTTAAGGCGTTTGAGCAGGATTTCGCGCCATTCGGCGCCGAGGTCCTCAGCTCCAACCAGTTCGCAGCCCCCTGACTCGAGACGGGTCGTGTATTCGTCCATTGTAACAAGCTCGTTGAAGGCCATTCCGTCAGACAGCCGGGCCCGGGTTTCGGTCGTGGTCGTGGCGGTGGCGAGAATGTCGGTAAACGCAATCCGCCCGCCGGACCTGACGACGCGCACGGCTTCCGAAATCAGCCGGTCCTTTCGCGGAATGTGGCCGAACGCCTCCTGACTGTAGGCGGCATCGAAGCTTTGGTCGGCAAAGGGAAGATCGAGGGCATCGCCAACCGTGAAGTCGACCAGACCGTCCAGCGCGGTCATCCGCGACAGGTTTCGTGCGCCGACGACCCTGCTGGAGGTGAGATCAACCCCGGTGACGCGGCATCCATATTTGGCCGCCATGTAACGGGCGGGCCCTCCCAATCCGCAACAGATGTCGAGCGCGCGCACATCCCGGTCGAGGCCTGCCGCGTGCGCCAACGCGTCATTGGCGGCCGTGCCGCCGTAGTGGTCCTGATCGTAGTTCTGCAGAACGTCCTGGGTCAGCGCATCGAGGTCGACCCCATCGGCGCGCATCTTGTCCATGATCTGCATCTCGCTGATCGGGTGGGCTTCATAAAAGCCGGTGACGGCTGTGCGCGCTGGATTGTCTGCCATGACGTCCTCGCTCGTGACTGCGTTAACTTAGCACATCGTCGTGGTCCGGGGGTGCATCGGGCCGCCGTCGGGTACGGTCGGTGCCAAAAAGAAACCTCCCGCCGAGGATACGGCGGGAGGTTCTTACCTCGAAGCGGATCGCCTCGGGTTACCAGTCTTCCCGTTGAACAATCCGTGTCTTCACCGGCAGCTTCATCGCCGCCAGCCGCAGGGCTTCGCGGGCGACGCCATCGCTGACACCGTCGATCTCGAACATGATCCGGCCGGGCTTGACCTTGGCGGCCCAGAAATCGACCGAGCCCTTGCCCTTGCCCATCCGAACCTCGGTCGGCTTCGACGTCACTGGCGTATCCGGGAAGATACGAATCCAGACGCGGCCCTGGCGTTTCATGTGCCGGGTCATCGCCCGCCGCGCCGCCTCGATCTGGCGGGCCGTGACGCGCTCGGGCTCCGTCGACTTCAGCCCGTAGGAGCCGAAGTTCAGGTCCGAGCCGCCCTTGGCCTGGCCGCGGATGCGGCCCTTGTGCAGCTTGCGGAATTTCGTGCGCTTGGGTTGCAGCATCTCATTTTACTCCTAATTCCGGCGGCCGCCGCCGGCACCGCGCGGGGCCGGGCCGTCCTGCAGCTCTTGCTGGCGCCGGTCGCGGGCACTGGGATCGTGCTCCATGATCTCGCCTTTGAAGATCCAGACCTTGATGCCGATGATGCCGTAGGGCGTCTTGGCCTCGACGGTGGCATAGTCGATATCGGCGCGCAGCGTGTGCAGCGGCACGCGGCCCTCGCGGTACCATTCGGTGCGCGCGATCTCGGCCCCGCCCAGGCGACCCGCGACATTGACGCGGATTCCCAAGGCACCCATGCGCATCGAGTTCTGCACCGCCCGCTTCATCGCACGGCGAAAGCTGACCCGGCGTTCCAGCTGCTGGGCAATGCTCTCGGCGACAAGCTGGGCATCAAGCTCGGGCTTGCGGACCTCGACGATGTTGAGGTGCAGCTCGCTGTCGGTCATGTTCGCCAGCTTCTTGCGCAGGCCTTCGATATCGGCGCCCTTCTTGCCGATGATCACGCCGGGGCGTGCGGTGTGGATCGTCACCCGGCACTTCTTGTGCGGGCGTTCGATGATCACCTTGGACACTCCGGCCTGCTTGCATTCATCCTCGATGAAGCCGCGGATTTTCAGATCTTCCAGCAGCAGGTTGCCGTAATCCTTGGTGTCGGCATACCAGCGGCTGTCCCAGGTACGGTTGACCTGAAGGCGCATGCCGATCGGATTGACTTTATGTCCCATTAGGCTTGCTCCTCAACTTCGCGGACCTTGATGGTCAACTCGGAAAACGGCTTGGTGATCCGCCCGAACCGGCCCCGTGCCCGCGGGCGGCCGCGCTTCATCGTCAGGTTCTTGCCCACATAGGCCTCGGCGACGATCAGTTCGTCGACATCGAGATTGTGGTTGTTCTCGGCGTTGGCAATTGCCGATTGAAGGCACTTCTTCACGTCGACCGCGATCCGCTTTTTCGAAAAGGTCAGGTCGGTCAGGGCCTTTTCCACCTTCTTGCCGCGGATCATCGCCGCCAGCAGGTTCAGCTTTTGCGGGCTGGTCTTCAGCATGCGCAGCTTCGCCATCGCCTCGTTTTCCGCCACGCGGCGGGGATTTTTATCCTTGCCCATGGCTTACTTCCTCTTCGCTTTCTTGTCGGCCGCGTGACCGTAATAGGTCCGCGTGGGGCTGTATTCGCCGAACTTCTGGCCGATCATGTCCTCGCTGACCAGAACGGGGATGTGCTTGCGCCCGTTATAGACACCGAAGGTGAGGCCAACGAATTGCGGCAGGATGGTCGAGCGGCGCGACCAGATCTTGATGACTTCCTTGCGGCCCGACTCGCGGGACTTTTCCGCCTTCTTCAGCACGTAGCTGTCGACGAAGGGGCCTTTCCAAACAGAGCGGCTCATCTTAACGCCCCTTCTTCTTGGCGTGACGCGAGCGGATGATCAGCTTCGACGACGCCTTGTTCTTGTTGCGGGTGCGCTTGCCCTTCGTGGGCACGCCCCAGGGGGTCACGGGGTGACGGCCGCCCGAGGTACGTCCTTCGCCGCCGCCATGCGGGTGGTCGACCGGGTTCATCACCACGCCGCGCACGGACGGACGAATGCCCTTGTGCCGGTTGCGCCCCGCCTTGCCGAAATTCTGGTTCGAGTTGTCGGGGTTCGACACCGCGCCGACCGTCGCCATGCACTCCTGGCGCACCATGCGCAGCTCGCCCGACGACAGCCGGATCTGGGCATAGCCGCCATCGCGGCCGATGAACTGGGCATAGGTGCCCGCGGCGCGCGCGATCTGGCCACCCTTGCCGGGCTTCATCTCGACATTATGTACGATGGTCCCGATCGGCATGCCGGAAAACGGCATCGCGTTGCCCGGCTTCACGTCGGTCTTGGCGCCCGAGATCACTTTGTCGCCCACCGCCAGACGCTGCGGCGCCAGAATATAGGCCTGTTCGCCGTCGCTGTACCGGATCAGCGCGATAAAGGCGGTGCGGTTCGGGTCATATTCGATCCGGACGACGGTTCCCTCGACGTCGAGCTTGCCCCGCTTGAAATCGACGATGCGGTACAGCCGCTTCGCCCCGCCGCCCTTGCGGCGCATGGTGATCCGTCCGGTGTTGTTCCGTCCGCCGTTCTTGGTCAAGCCTTCCGTGAGGGACTTGACCGGGCGGCCTTTCCAAAGCTCCGAACGGTCGATCAGCACCAGCCCGCGCTGGCCCGGCGTCGTCGGTTTATACGACTTGAGTGCCATGCTTGCTCTCTTCCGTTTGCTTCGTTTCGG
>JASJDP010000014.1 GCA_030065095.1 Rhodobacter sp. | reverse complement strand
CCGTCAGGCCGCACAGCGCTCTGGGATACCGGCCACCGGCGCTGGAAAGCATCGTTCCATTGGACCCGAGACCGACCATGCACTAACAATCAACCCGGACCACCCAATGGGGGCTCTCCAGAACGTCTTTGTCGCCGAACATGTTTTGGTTTGCAAACTCACCTACATGCCCCGTTTCAATGACCTCAACAGAATCCGAAAGGCCTCCGCTGGCGACCCAATATAAGGATAAAATCAATCCCACAGATGCGAGAATGAGCATTTTTTTGGTTCTCATAGTGCTCTCTCCAATGAATTGGACGTTAGCCGGTGCGACCCTAAATGCGAAGGAAATTCAGGTATGCTATCCCCTAAGACCTAATCTCATGATATCCTAGCCGTCGATTTAATTAGCCAGCTTGCACTACGGAGTCGGCCGAGCTTGCGTAAAAACTCGTAGCAGTGTTCTCTCTCGTTGAGCTAGTTCCGGCGGGCTGACACAGCAATTCGCCGTTCGCTGCACTGCAATCGATGGCCTTATTGGGCTCAGGGCGGGCCTCCTAGGAAAAAGCACCGTTCGGCTTCTGCGCTGATGGTGGATGAGTGCGATGGTCCGGTTCAGAGGCGCACAGCATCGGCGGGCTTGCCGCATCGCATCGGGCCGCTCCGAGCCCTAATAAACCGATGCTGCGCGATGAATCTATGGCAGCTTTGCGCAATGGAAGAGTTTTTCAAGGCCGCGCAGACGCGCTGAACCTACCATGCAAGACGTTAAATTTTGAACACTGGTTTTCACTGAACCAGGCAACCATGCATCACGTAGCGTCTCATACGGTCTTAGACCACCAGCGCAGACAAAACCGACGTCAGCTGATAACCCTGTCGCAGTACGCTGATCGGTAAGGTTTGTTCTTGGCCGCGCTTCCAAGTTTAAGATTTTTGCTATAGAGAGAGATGTCAAAAATTCGATCACGAGAATTTCGCATCACCAAAAGGTTTGACCAGAAATATGATTGCTGAGTGGCTTCAGAATGTTGCTTCTAGATGGTGGCCTGCACTCGTCGCGTTGATTGCGTTATTCTCTGGACTAACCGCCTACATCGCAGGTTACGTTTGGTCGGCTGACAATATAGTGCTGAAGATGTTAGATTCAGCGGCTGTATTTGGCTTGACGTTGCATATTTCTTTGTTTGTTTTCCTAGCGGCAACACTATTTCGAGTGGGTACGATTTTTTTTGCTGCACACGATAGTCAGTTTCATAAAAGGGTTGAAAAGCAAGAAGGTACCAAAAAACCTTTGCGCAATTCATTATGGAAAGACCGCGTAATTTTTACTGGATTTATAATACTAGGGCTCTCATTCTTGAACCTTGCTTTAGGTTTTTTTATGCCCAGCAAAGCCATTACGTTTGCACTAAAGTCGTTTGCATTTGCTGTTTCAATGATTTTTCTTTCTAGTTTGTACGCCGCATACAAGTTCCACACATTTCCTAAGGAGCGCTATATCTATGTATATTTCCGGAGATTTCGACGCGGTATTGCCGAACTTAAACTCGTTGAACTGTCACTAAGAATGCCGCTAGCACTACCTATCGCTGCAAGCATCTTCCTCGTGGTATCTGCGTTTGCCGGATCGGCTAAATATTGGTCAGATATTTTAGATACTTCTATGTGCGTGATTACTTCTGACGGGATTCCTATCCGTTCTGCCCTTCTTTATTCAAGTTCCAATGGGCTTATGCTCTTCGATGCTTCTCTCGGCAACGCCTATTTCTTACCATACGAAAACCTCAAAAAAATGCAAACAGCAGTGCTCGGAAAGTGCTAGGAAAATTGGCTTTTCGACTCTCTATCAAAAGGCTATTTCGGATTGCATTGGAAACGTCCTTTCCTTCGTTGAGGCACGCCACTTAGGCTATTTTGTGTCCGATTGCTTGTTTCCCTAGGAGTGGGCTATTCGACGCCGCTTGCCCTATTGCGGCAGCGGTCATCTACGAAGTTGCAAACAGGCGCGGAAGCCGTCAAGATCGCTTCAAGACAAACTCAATTGGGACATGCCGGACCCATAAACAGCAACACCTACTCACTTGTCCTGAGGCCGATAGTGGTCCGACAAGATTTGGCAATTTGCAAGGGCAGGCTAGACATTGGCGAATTTGGTTTTTTTGGCTTCTGCAATTGGCGTTTGCGCACTCACTCTCGTCCACGTTTTCACATTCATATTCCAATTCGGCGTAGTAAAAAATATCCTAATTGAAGCAAGGGATTCATTTGAATCAAGGATCAATATTGATCATGGAGACATATCTAGAAGAATGATTTTCTCAGTCCTTTGTCAGATTTACGGAGGACGTGTACTCCCTCAATACAAAAGAGTAATGGTCGTGGGCATATTGGTTAATGCTCTTCTGCTAATATATTTGGCGATTCCAGGAAGTGTTGGAAATTCCTTTTTGCTGGAAAGTCAGATCAACGTGAGATTAATAACATTTTTAGTGATTAGCGTTATTGTTAACGAAATTTTTACGGTTACGCTAACCAAATATTTTTCTTGGCTGTCTGTGCGCCACAGTTCCTTCTATCCCATTGTGATTGATATTTTATTCCTGATTGGGTGTATTTACGTCCTCCCAGTGATCTATTTTTTGGGAGTTTCAGAAAAATTTTTAAGCATTGATTTGGGGTATGTTCGAGAAGGTTTCGAAACTACTGAATTGAATGATATTCTCATTGTGCTTCAGATTATGTGGTCTGATTTTGCTCAGCTGTTGTATGTGTTTACGCCAGTGATCAATTAGATATTATTTATTTCTGAAGTTTCTCAAGCATATTCGGCTGGCAACCTCACCTTACGCCCGTTTGTGCTACTTTTTCCTGCTTTGTCTATGTGCTTGCCTACTACTATTGTGCTCTTCACTCTTGCAATCTCTTATAATAGATCTTTTGTTTATTGGTCTATTTCCTTTATCAACAAAGTGGAGAAAGTGAACTGGCTAAGGACAAGAAAAACTGTCGTGGGAACAATCATGATTTGCTCTGCCGCCGGAGTATTTTCTGCGTACTGGAGGGCATCTTGAAAAAGGTACTGTGGGCATTGGCTTGGTTGGTGTACGGTGTCGGGTTACTGTGGTTTGTTCCATTTTTGTGGACTTTGCTAGCAAATGAGCTGAATGGCACCCCAGTTTCCAATGATCTGGAACCTTACGCTGTTGCTGGTGTAGCAATTCTTACGTTCCTATTCTCTAGCATGATCCTTTTTGGCGGCCGTCCAGTTCGCATGTCTACACGAGCAGTATTCGCAATTTTCGGCATTGCTGTCTTTTATGGAGCCTACACACAAGCATTTGCTGAGTTAACTTTTGAGGATGAGCTTTTTTTGGAGATTGGAATAGATTTGCGACGCCCTTATAAAACAATAATGGTCATGATTTCGGTATTGGTGTTAAGCGTTTGGGTTGGAGGATCCCAAAAATCTTAGTTTGTGATATTATATTTGCTATAGCTGTCTTGACCTCAAGGAATCCAATTGAGTGTTATTGCGTTGGGTATTCGTTCTTCTGGGCTATAGCTAGTACCACCCAGGCACGAGTTGGGCTTTTCAGTTTTCAATCTTAGTGTCCAATTTGCTTTTCACTATGCCCCCGACCCCGCCTCGCTGGTGTGGTTTCCGAGATCGTTTGCCGTAAACGCTCATCGTGAAGTCTAAGAAGTGAAAAGCGGACCTATGCACGTTGCTTCGCGAGGTCCGCTTCGTCCGCAAATTGCTCTTTAGCCGTTTAGGGAATTTCGCGCTTGCAGCGTCGATCAGGGCGATGGCTCCGGGGATTGATCAATCGCCGTGTCCAGGGTGCGCCCTGTTCTTCGGCCTGGCCCGGAACGTTTCGGGTTGGTCAATCTGGCAAGCCAGTCGTCACGGTCCTGTTGGAGGTCCCGAACCAGGCCCATCGCTTGCTGCCGGAGTTCTATGCGCTGACGTTCCAGTTCGTGGCGCTCGCCAAGCTGTGCCTCGATCAGCCGTTGACGCCGTTCGCGATCTCGTTTCAGCGCGGCGAAGGCCTCGGCCTCGTTCTGTGCAGCGATACGTGTGAATTTGCCTGACACGCGCTGCCAGAGCCCGGCAAGGCCCTTTCGCAACCGCGCCTTTCGCGTCGCGGCCTCCTTTTCCCAGCGTGCGGCTTGACCCTTGTCGATCATTGCACGCTCCGCCCGATGTCTCGCAATCAGCTGTGAGCGGCGCCTGTCGAGATCGCGACGCTGGGATTGAAGTTGGCCCCGGGCCTCGCCGGCAAATCGGCCAAGCTGGGCGCGCACGTCGCCGCGATGGCGGACCATCGCTTCGTCGACGCTCGGCAACTCAATGGGATCGCCAAGCCGCTCCCGCACCTGTTTGGCCCTAAGACCCGTCGCCCGCGGCACCGCCAGCACCTCGCCGTCATGCACGACGATCACATGGCCGCGTGTGTCGCCTCTTGCGAGGATGTAGCCGTACTCGCTCAAGGCTGCCTCGAACCCGGCGCGGCTGTCGCTCATGGCCCAGCATTGCTGGATGAGCTTCCTCTGGTCGATAGCGTTGCGACCCCGGCGTTTGGCGGCCTGCCATTCGGCTAGGGTGACGGTGGTGGGATTGGCTTGTGTCCGATCGCGAAGACCCGGAGGCATTCTCCACTGATGTTCGAAGAACAGGTCGCGGCTGATTGCCTGCAGCCGGTTTTTGAAATGCGGCAGGTTCTTCGCGGTCAAAGATTGCGCATCGATCCGAGACCAGACCGCATGTGCATGCCGCCGCCCGTCCTTCTCATGGAAGATGACCACACGCGGCTGGCCGGTGAGCCCGTTTGCCTCCTCGATCCGCCTCACGGCGTCCTCAAACGCCTCGATCGTGACGGAAGCGTCTGTGGGCGGGTTGAGCGACACGGAAAAGAACGGCTGTGTGCAGCGCGTTCCCTTGGCGATGGCCTGCACTTCCTTAAAGGCGCCGGTCACGTCGTAGCTCACGAAGCCTCGAACCTCATGCACCTCCACAAAATCATTGTCGTCAGTGTTGAGAAGGTGCACCGCTAGCCGTTTTGCACCGGCGCGCTGCGCCCCCTTAAAGATCATCGTTCGGTCACCCCGAGGGCGCGCATCAGTACGGATTTGAGCTCCTGGAGTGCATCCAATCCTGTTGCGATGCTGGCCTCGGTCAGTTCATCGGGGACGAAGGTGCCATTCTCAGCCGCGCGCGCGGCGGATTTGAAGGTCGTCGTGAGCGCGTGCGTGCCGAGCAAGGCCAAGACCTGCGCGAGAGCTCCGTGATCCTTGATCGGAGCGGGTGTACGCGACTTGCGCCTGCTCGCCGCATCGCAGAGCACAGTTTCCCGCAAGAAAGAGCTGACGGGCTGCGATCCTGCCTTCGCCGCGATCTCCGCGTACTCCTCCGGTGTGAACCGGATCGTCAGGCGGCGGTCGGGCTTGGCGGGCATGGTCGTATTTTTGACTCCAATGAAGAAAACCCGCCGCTCGGCACGAGGGCGGGTCAGGTTGAAAGTGAATGCTGAGTTTAGGTGATATGGGCGCAACCCGGGCGGATCAGGCGTCTCTCGGGTCGTCGTCGCCTGGATGATCAGGCAACGCGCTCAAGACAGCTTCCCAATCCTCTAACTTGGAGAAAAGCTCGTCCAAAAGGTTCGAACTTGCTCCGCGAAGGTTCACCACTCACCTCATTGATCGAACAAAACTGCCCTAAAGCCTTGAACGATAAGGCTACGTGAGGGGGTCTTGGTACCTCAGATCGGCAGTATCCGATGCGGTCGGCAAAGGCCGGTCAAGGGCTGTCCGGTGCAGGGCGATGTGACCGGTTTCCCCGAGTTTCCAAGGGTTTGTGAGGAAGCCGAGGACCGGCGAGGAGACAAGGCCCGGATTTGGCCCGGGCACCTGCAATGAGGATTTCATTTTCTGCGAATTTTGCGGCAAGATACCGGGGATAGGTTCGGCAAGAACGATTAACGCGCGACCATTGAGAGAACCATTGGGAGGAGACAATGAAATCGAAGGTCCTGTTCGCGGGTGCCGTCTCGGTCATTTTTGCCAATGCCGCGCCGGCTCAAACCGAACTCACGATGTGGTATCATGGTGCGGGAAATGAGGTTGAAAGCAGGCTGATCAATCAGATCGTCGACGACTTCAACGCGTCGCAATCCGACTGGGCGGTCGCCATCCAGAGCTTCCCGCAGGAAAGCTATAACGACTCGGTCGTTGCCGCGGCGCTTGCGGGCGATCTGCCGGACATCATCGACGTCGACGGGCCGGTGATGCCGAACTGGGCGTGGTCTGGCTATATGCAACCGCTTCCGATCGACGAGGCGGCCTATGCCGACTTTCTGCCTGGGCCGCGCGGTGTCTGGGACGGCAAGCTTTACTCCATCGGTCTTTGGGATGCGGCGGTTGCTCTTTATGCCCGCCAGTCCACGATCGATGCGCTCGGGCTCCGCGTGCCGACGCTCGACAATCCCTGGTCGGAGGATGAGTTCATGGCGGCGCTCGATGCCGCCAAGGCAAGTGGCGATTTCGAATACGCGCTTGATCTGGGTATGGCCTGGACCGGCGAGTGGTATCCCTACGCCTTTTCACCTTTTCTGCAGAGCTTCGGGGGCGATATCGTCGACCGGTCGACCTACAAGACCGCCGAGGGCGTCTTGAACGGTGACGCGGCCATTGCGTTCGGCGAATGGTGGCAGAATCTTTTCCAGGGAGGCTATGCCCCGGGCACCAGCCAGGACCCCGCCGACCGCGACCGCGGCTTTATCGAAGGCAAATACGCGTTCGGCTGGAACGGCAATTGGGCGGCCGTCGCGCATATGGCCGAGGTCGACGACATGCTGTTCCTGCCCGCGCCGGATTTTGGCAACGGATCGACGATCGGGGCGGCAAGCTGGCAGTTTGGCATCTCGGCCTCGTCCGAGCATCCCGATGGCGCCGCGGCCTTCATCGAGTTTGCGCTGGACGACAAATACCTCGCCGCCTTCTCGGACGGCATCGGTCTGATCCCTTCGACGCCCTCTGCCGCGGCCATGACCGAGAATTACAAGGCCGGCGGGCCGCTTGAGGTGTTCTTCGGCCTGTCCGAGGCGCAAGCGGTCCTGCGTCCGGTGACGCCCGGCTACGTGGTCGCCGCGAAGGTGTTCGAAAAGGCGCTGGCCGACATCGCCAACGGCGCCGACGTGGCCGACACGCTCGACGCAGCGGTGGACGAGATCAACGCCGATATCGAGCGCAACGGTGGTTACGGCCACTGAAGGGTATGCCGGGCCTTGCACGGCCCGGCGCCCATTGGGGTAGGTCATGGCTAGGTCGAGACTGACGGAGTCGAATGCCGCAGGCTGGGGCTTTGCCCTGCCGGCTTTCGCATTGGTCGCGACCTTCATCATTCTGCCCTTCTTTTTCGCCTTTGCGTTTTCCCTGACGAACCAAAGGCTTATCTCGCCGAACCCGACGGAATACGTCGGGTTCCAGAATTACCGGAACCTGCTAGGCCTTGGCCTTCTGCGTATCGCGCCCGTACGCGACGACGCGGGTGAGATCGTGCGGGACGCGAATGGTGCGCCGAAATACCCGCGTGTGCGCACGTTCACCCGCAACAATCCGGACTACCCGCAATACCAGGGCATGCGGGAATGGTTCGGCTGGAGGTCCGGTGACGACCGCGTCGTCGTGCTGGCGCGCGATGTGATCTTTATGAAGGCGCTGGTGAATACGCTGATCTTCGTCGCGGTCGTGGCGCCGGTCCAGGGCGGGCTGGCGCTGGTCTTGGCACTGCTGATCAATCAGAAGCTGCGCGGAATCAACGTCTTCCGCACCATCTACTTCATGCCCGTGGTCGTCAGTATCGTCGTCGTCTCGCTCTTGTGGCGGTTCATCTATGACGGCAACGACGGGCTTTTGAACAACATCATCGGGGCGCTGACGTTCGGGCTTTTCGAACCGCGAGATTGGCTTGGCGATCCCGGTACGGCGCTCGGCGCGATCATCGCGATGTCGATCTGGCAGGCGGTGGGCTTTCACATGGTGATCTGGCTCAGCGGCTTGCAGACCATTCCGCCGACACTCTACGAGGTCGCAAGGATCGAGGGCGCCAATGCCTGGCAGACCTTCCGCTATGTCACCTGGCCCGGCCTGCGAAACACGGCAATTCTGGTCCTGATCGTCATCACCATGCAGGCCTTCGCAATCTTCGCCCAAATCGACGTCATGACCAACGGCGGACCGCTCGACAGCACCCAGACTCTGGTGTTTCAGGCGGTCGAGCGCGGATACGGCAAGCAGGACATTTCCGGGGGCTCGGTCATCAGCGTCATCCTGTTTCTCATCGTGCTGTCGATCTCGCTTTTGCAGCGCTGGCTGACGCGGGAGCGACATTGATGGCCGTCATCGACCCCGCCAACCACGGGCTCCGTCTCGCCACCCGTTACGCGGTGCTCGTCCTCGTTGCCGCGATCTTCGTTCTGCCATTGCTTTTCATGGTGATGAGTTCGCTCAAGCCGACCGATCAGCTCTTGAACGACACCTCCAGTCTGCGCGCCTTCCTGCCCGTCGGTGACATCAGCCTGCAGAACTATTACGACGCATTCGCGCGTGCACCGATCGGCCTCTTCGTGTTCAACTCGATCCTTGTCACGGTGGGCACCGTCAGCCTGTCGCTCCTGCTCTGCTCGCTCGCGGCCTTTTCCTTCACCTTCCTCAAATGGCGCGGAAAGGGGCTGCTGCTTTCGGTCACGCTGGCGACGTTGATCATTCCGTTCGAGACCATCGCGATCCCGCTCTTGCTGCTCGTCTCCAAATTACCCTGGATCGGGCTAGAGGGCTTTCGCATCGGCTGGCTCAACTCCTACCACGTCCAGATCATTCCGTGGATCGCCGACGCGCTGACGATCTTCCTTTTCGTGCAGTATTTCAAAGACCTGCCCGAAGAGCTCGTCGAAGCCGCCCGCGTCGCGGGCGCGTCCTGGTGGCAGGTCTATGTCCGCATCATCATGCCGCTCTCCGGTCCCGTGATCGCCACCGGCGCCATCCTGAAATCGCTCAAGATGTACAACGAGCAATATCTCTGGCCGCTGATCGTGGTACAGCAGGAAAGCTACCGCCCGATCATGGTGGGCCTCGGCTATTTCTTCCAGCTCCAGGTCGCCTGGGGAGAGGTCATGGCCTATCTCTCGCTGATCACCGTGCCGGTTCTGGTCTTCTACCTGATGCTGCAACGCGCCTTCATCGCGTCAATTGCGTCCACAGGGGTCAAAGGCTGATGGTTCTCGCATTGCCCGACAAATGGATCTGGGACGGCTGGTATGCCCATGACGGCGAGCGGTATCACGCCTTCTTCCTGCAGGCGCCGAAATCACTCGGCGACCCGGAGCTGCGGCACTGGAACGTCAGTTACGGTCACGCGATCAGCGACGACTTGACCCACTGGACCCACCTCGGCACGTGCTTCGCGCCGGCGGAGGGACCCGCATGGGACGACTACACGACATGGACCGGGTCCGTCCTGCGGGATGGCGCCGGCCTTTGGCACCTGTTCTACACCGGCACGAGTCAGGCCGAGAACGGCCTGATACAGCGCATCGGGCACGCCACCTCCATGGACCTGCACAATTGGCAGCGTGTCGGTGACGGCCAATGCCTGGACCTCTCCGGCGACATTTACGAACTCGAGACGCCCGCCGATTGGCACGACCGAGCCATGCGCGACCCGTGGGTGATGCGGGATCCCTCTGGCGAGGGCTGGCTGATGTATTTCACCGCCCGCGTCGCCGGGACCGGCGAGACCAATGCGCGCGGCGCCATCGGATTCGCCACCTCTGCCGACCTTGACACATGGACGCTGCAAGCCCCGGTTTTCGTCGGCGGGTTTGGACAGCTTGAAGTCCCGCAGGTCCTGAAGGCGGGCGACCGGTGGATCTGCCTGTTCTGCACGGCGGATGCACATTGGTCCCAGGCCTGCAAAGCTGCGGCCGCGATGCCGCCTGTCACAGGCACCCACTACCTGATCGCCGACGATCCCCGCGGGCCGTGGTCCATCGCTCCGGGACCGTTTCTCGACGGCAGCCAGCCCTGCAAGCGCTACGCCGCCCGCCTCGTCGAAACGCCGGAGGGCCTGAAGCTTCTCGGCTTCGCCGACCGGCCCACAGGCGGTTTCGCTGGCCACATCACCGACCCCGACCCCGTCGACATCGGTCCTGACGGGCTCTTGCACGTGGGGGGCAGCTAGATGGCCGAGGTCAGGCTTACGGGTTTGCGCAAGAGTTTCGGCGATGTCGAGGTTATCAAGGGCGTCGACATCGACATTCAGGACGGCGAGTTCGTCGTTTTCGTCGGTCCTTCCGGCTGCGGCAAGTCCACGCTTTTGCGCATGATCGCCGGGCTCGAGGACATCACCTCGGGCACGCTGGAAATCGACGGCCAGGTCGTCAACGAGGTCCAGCCCAAGGACCGCGGTATCGCCATGGTGTTCCAGACATACGCGATCTTCCCGCACATGACCGTGCGTGAGAACGTGGGCTTCGGTCTGACCATCGCCGGCGTGCCGAAGGCGGATAAGGACGCCAAGGTGATCGAGGCCGCCCGCATCCTGCAGATGGAACACCTGTTGGACCGCCGGCCCAGCCAGCTTTCCGGCGGCCAGCGCCAGCGCGTCGCCATCGGCCGCGCCATCGTCCGCGACCCGACCGTCTTTCTCTTCGACGAACCGCTCTCGAACCTCGACGCGGCTCTGCGGATGGACATGCGGATGGAGATCGGAAAACTCCACAATCAGCTTGGCGCGACCATGGTCTACGTCACCCACGATCAGGTCGAGGCGATGACGCTCGCCGACAAGATCGTTGTTCTGGAGGATGGTCAAGTCCGCCAGATCGGCACGCCGATGGAACTTTACCATCATCCCGCCAACCTCTTTGTCGCCGGCTTCATCGGTTCGCCGTCGATGAACTTCCTCGATGTCGACGTGGGCGAAACACATAATGACACCGCCACGGTGTCAAACCCCTCGCTCGATCCCATCGAGGTCAAGCCCACCGATCCGGTCACTCCGGGCGTCAAGGCCAAACTCGGTATCCGCCCGCAATACCTGACCCCATCGTCCGACCCAACGAAGGGCAAACTGCATGGAACCATCGAGCTGACGGAACGGTTGGGTACCGAGACCATCGTCGAGGTCAAGCTTGGCGACGGCACCAAGGTGATCGCCGCGCTATCCGAAGACGCGATCTTCGATATTGGCACCGAGGTCAGTCTCACGTTCGATCCTGACAAGGCGCACCTGTTTGGTGTTCCGCAGGCAGGCTCTGCGGCCATTCAAACGGAAAGCGGCGGGTAGGATGTTCGCGGCCGTAGGGCTGTAACCGGCTCGATCTGCGCAGCAAATGGTGCAGACATCCAAGCATCGCCAACGCGACAATGACGACATTCGGATGCCGCCGTTGCCGCCGCCGAATTGGCGGGCGTCCAATAGCTGGCGACGACTCCGGCCCTGGCGGTTGACCGGGTCGGAAATGCCTCTGCGGACGTTAGTATTCCCGAGACGGTACCTGAAATACGGGTGACGGCAAGACGCCGCAAATCGCGGTGATCAGGCAAAGAAAGGCCACCATCCATACCACCGATACCGGTTCAAGCGGCGCCGCGATCAAAATCACCAAAGCGGCCCCCAGTCTAGCGATGGAGATATCCAGGCTTGCAGCCACAGACGCCGTGCCATCTTGGCAAAACCGGAGAATGAGAGTGGTGGACGTCGCGTTGCCACAGGCGAAGCCAATGCCGACCAAGGCGGCTGAAAGGCCGACCCAGGTTGGAGACTGAGCCGTAAAGTACACCAGATATCCACCGATCACGAAGACCGGTGAGGCCAATAGAACCAACCAAATCGCCTGTCTGTCGATCATGTTCCGCAAGACGACCCCGGCGGCGGCGAAGGCCGCCCAAAACACCATCATGACCCAAGCTCGTTCCTTGGGAAGATAGCCCGCTTCGTCCAATGAAAGCGGCAGGAAAAAAATGAAAAGCATGATCGTTCCGAAATTGCAGAAGACATAGCCATAGAGGAACCAGACCCGCATCGGCTGATGCAACGCACCGACAAGCGATGCTGGTGCTCGATCCCGGGTCAACCCGCTGCCGTCTTGGGTAAACGCGATGAACAGGGCCGGAAATGCCAGACCCGCCAAACCGAAAAAGACCAGCGACCAATCGAAGGCGCCCAGAAGATAGTGTGCCGTCAGGGGGGCCAGCCCGGCGACAAGGCCGCTGATTGATCCCCAAAGAATCAACAGGCGCCCCGGCCGACCGGCTGAAGCACGGGCCAGCAAGACCGGGATCACCGGCGAAAACAGTCCGCCGCCGAAACCCTGAAGGACGCGCCCAACCAAGATTGTTCCTTGTTCAGGCGACAGGGCGACGAACAGGCTGCCGACGATGAACAAAGATACGCCCAGCGTGAATATCCGCCGCGGACCGATGCTGTCGCCCAGCCGCCCCCCGACCAGCACGCCTACAGCGACTGCGGCGACATAGGCGTTGAATATCCAGGCCAGCGCCGACCGGGTGAGATCGAGGTCGGATTGAAGATTCGGCAAAACCAACGGCACAAAAGACAGCTCGACCACATAGGCGGCGCTGGCGAGGATAGGCAGAGCGATCGAGACCGCTTTACTTACAGACAATGAACAAACCCTCTACCTCCGGGTGACTTGGTCAATCACCCGGCTATCTTGTAACGTGGCAGCTATCAACCAAAGATAGTCAGCCGGTGAGCTCTGATCGCGAAGACAGATTGCTGACGGCCAACTGAGCGATGACGGATTGTCCGTTGATGTTCGAACTCGGTTTTGTCGCCAACTGATCCGGTTTGCGCTGGGTCAATCGGGCGATGTCCTGGTTGCTCATCCACACGACCCATTCTTCGGTCAGTATCCTGTCGTCCGCGCTTCGCCACAGCCCGGGCTCGCCGTGAAAATAGCCGTACCGGACGCCGATACCCTTTTGCGCAATCTGCGCGGGCACCAGCCCAAAGACGAAATCCGGATTCCAGGTTGTGTAGGCCAATTCGAAGGTGAGCCGTGACAGAAGCGCCGTGAAACCCTGGCTGCGAAAGCCCAGTTCTCCCCCCAGAAGCCAAAACTCGCCGTGGTAACAGACCGTTCCGGTAATATTTCCGGCCGATCCCGGCACCGAGAAATACGCCTGGTCCGCGTCTCCCACGAGACCCGGTGTCAGGTACTTTTGCCGATGAACCGTAAGGTGTTCGTCAAGCGTCGTTCCCGCGAGGTTCAACTTCAGAATGGCTTGGGTGTGAACCAGATCCCCGGCATCGTTTGTTCCGGCGATCCAGAAACTGTTCGAGGCGTCAATGAAACTGCATTGAATGTCGAACATCGGATAGAGCGGGCGCTGGTCGAATTGAGCGGACCGGAGCCTGCGATAGGCAGTGAAATCCGTTCCGACGGTCAGTTTCATTCCTTCTGATTCGATTGTGCGGACAAGGTTGGAAATTCGCAGAATAGTGTCAAAGTGGTTGCAAGCGGACATTCAGGGTTCCCCTCCTGGTTAAAGAATGTGATGCGAAACGAACCATAGCAGGGAGAACCGCAGCGCAAGCAACTAGACTTGGCCAAAAGAACTAAATTTCTTCTTCGTCCATGATCAGATCGGCCGGAACGCTATGGCACTCGTCTTCCGGCAAGGCCTGAATTTCGATCCGATTTGTGATCGCGACCAAGACTGCCAAGGCCTGCTGGCCGTCGGGAAACACACAACCGGCTAGAATTCTTTGAAAATTTACAGGTTGCGGTTCTTCGTACCCCTCGCGCGGCAGATAGGCAAAAAGGTGGTCGAGCCGAATACTGCCGCCAAAATATATTTCCGAGTAGGCGCGAGATATGAAAGTATTGAACTCGTCTCCGACCTGGTCGTCTTCGGAAAGCGCTCCGCGCGCACTTTTTGCCCAGGCAGATCCAAACCAACGGCCATAGGCCGATCTTTCACCGATATCTGCGCAAATCCAACCTCTGGAGCTGCGCCGGTAGACCACCAAATACCGCTGAATTGCATCCATTTGCGAGTGATCCAGCTGGGTGCCCGACGCGCCCCAGGCGCGCAGCATCTCTTTCAACAGCGGCAATCCGGTAGAGCTGACGCTGCTCAGACTATGCTGTTGAGAATAGAATTTCCTGCCATCGGTCCCCAGATACTGGGCGTGTTCGAAACCATCGATCTTCCGCAGCGAATAGCGGTTGCGGATGTCGCAGGATCTGACCCGCCACAGAATTTCGTTGGCGTCCTGAAGAAACTGCGAGCCAAGCGTCGTGAGGGCGTAGCGCCCCCGTTTGAGCGTCAGAAGCTTTCCGCCCCTGATGACCTCCAGATCATTGAGATATCGCCGAAATGTCTGCCTTGTCACCCCAATCTCGGTTGCGGCCTCGGACACGTTTAGGGTGCGTGCCAAGGTCACAAAGGACCGAAGCATATCGACAGAGAGTTCAACACGGTCACCACCAACTTTAGTCATCGACTTCACCCTTGACGATTTCTGTACGCAAACCGACTGTATGATAAATCATCCACCCGTGTCCATCTCATTTGTCATAAGTGCCTATTTATTAACCAATTTTCTGACTCCCTATGGTTGTGCTATTTACGCCTTCGAGGAGAGTCGACCTCAGAATCTTTTACAAACAAAAAGATGGGGACATCATGCTTGGAGGAACAACAGTCGAATTGGGCGATGCCTATCTAAGGTTCAGCACCGGTAAAGGGCTTGGTGAAATCCGCACTATGCGGGGAAAAAACATCCATTCCCTGGCCGAGACAGTCAACATCTCGTCCGAACTCATGAAGGATTATGAAAAGGGGCAGGCCAGTTTGCCCATCGAGACGCTTATGCGCCTGCTACGCTGTCTCGACGTAATTGCACTGGATTTCTTCAGGGACGTTCTGGCTATGGAACACGGGGGCCGAAAGATGACCTGCACGACACCGCGGTCTTTCCCGGTTGTGGATCTGCAGGTGGTCCGGGGCGGTTGACGGCTGAGATTGCGAGCGGATCTGGCTGAAAACCAACGACCGCCGGAAGCGCATCATGCGGGATATCCGGTGGCGTACCCGCGTCGTTCGGGTGGTCCCGGACGGCAAGTCCTGCCCTGAGCCTGGCGGCGGCCCCTCTGCGTCAGATCGCTGGGGCCCAAGCCGCCGAGGCCGGGAGCGGCGCATTCCGAAGCCCTGTCGCGGGCGCCGGTTTGCGGCTACCAGCGCTCGGATTCAGGATACCAGCAGCTCCTCACCCAGATCGGCAGTCGTGTCCTGCGTGTCGGGCTCGAACCAGAACTTGTTGCTGCGATACGGGCGCAATTCGTCGAGCCAGGCAGCGGCCTCGTTGTATTCCGCAAGAAACGGCTGGCCGACATGGCGGTTGTCGCGCGCTTGCAGAAACCGCAACGACAACGCCTTTGAACCCTCGATGGACATGACACCGTCGACGCAGACCTTGCCTTGGTCGGTGGACATGACCGGCCCACGCGCCGTGCGCGACAGGCCAGAGACGCCACGAATTGCATCGCTGTAGATCTCCCAAGCCTGTATCAGCGGCACCCGGAAGTAACCGCTTGGACCTGTATCGCGCTCGACGAACATATAATAGGGGGTCATCCCCAGTTGGACGCTTGTCGTCCATAGCCGGGCCCACACATCGGCGTCGTTGTTGACGTTTCTCAGCAGCGGAGCTTGGGTGCGGATCACGGCGCCGGTGTTGCGCACCCGACGTATCGCGTCACGAACCAAGGGCGGCTCCAGCTCGCGCCAATGGTTCAGATGCGCCATGAATGCAAGGTGCTTGCCGGATTCGATCACCTGCTCGAACAGCGGCATGAGATCGTCGTCGTCGAGAAAGCGGGCCGGCCAGTAGCTTAGCGCCTTGGTCCCGATCCGGATCGTCCGCAGCGTATCGACGGTAAGAAACGCCTCGATATATCGCCGCAACGACTTGGTGTTCATGATCATCGGATCGCCACCGGTAATCAGAACGTCCGTTACGTGCGGGTAGGTTTTCAGGTACGAGACCAACTGTTCGCACTCGCGGGTTTGGATTTTCCATTCCGCCTCGCCGACAAATTGCGGCCAGCGAAAGCAAAAACTGCAATAGGCGTGGCATGTCTGCCCGGCACTGGGAAAAAACAGCACGGTTTCATCGTATTTGTGCTGAACCCCTTCAAGCCGCTTGTTCTGAAAGGCCTGGATGTTTTTGGTCAATTGGCCCGCCGGATGAGGATTGAGCTCGCATCGCACCTCGTAGATCGTGCCACGCAATGCTGCGCCGCCGGCGCCAATGGCACGCGCGACACGATCAAACTGATCATCCGAAAGCATACCGTGCTGGGGAAACAGCAGCCGGAACATGGCGTCGTCCACGCCGCGGTCCCAGTCTATGAGGTGTTCCAGCACGAAATCGTTCACCCGAAACGGAAGCACCTGCGTCGTGACATCGAAGACCCGGCGGTACTCTTCACTTAAGCGGTCCCAGTACGGAGTCTTTCGAAATCGGTCTGCAGTATAGGCAGAGAATTTGGGAAGGCTCGGTTGCATGTGATCGTCCTTAGTTTTTCGCAGCCAGTCGAACCGGTTCGACCATCCAATCCCTGTCGAGCAGATCGAGCATCCGGTCGCCCGGCGCGATGCCCAGCCTGTCGAAGATGCGGCCCGCAAGTTCAGGCGCGATCGGCGTCAGGGCGGTCGCGTGAACGACCAGGGCAAAAACCAGCGTCCTCACGCAACTGCGAAACACCGCATCCTCTTTCAGCGTCCAGAGTTCCTGATCCGTCACGGCTTGGGCGAAGTCGCCCATCTTCGCTGCCATACCCTCGATCGCGCGGCACAGTTCCGGCGTGCTTGGATAGGGTTGGCGAAACTGCCGCGCGACAAGGTCGCGATACGACCCGACATCCTTTAGAAACCCGGTTTCATCTGCGGTCCACTGACCGGGGCCTGCAATATCCTGGCCGGGCTTGGAATGCTCGATCACATGAATGGCGCCATCGATGGACCGCTGCAGCATGCCGTTCCAGTCGTTGGCCATCCAAGCTTCGAACGTGCGCTGGGAGAAGGTCTTGTCGGTCGTCTCGGGCCGGTGCTTGCAGAAATAGAACCGCAGCGCCTCGCGGTTGTCCTGTGTCAGATAGTCGTTGACCCAGATCGCATGTCGGCGCGAGGTGGAAAACATTTCGCCGTCGAGCAAGAGCATCTTGTTGACGTAGAACCTGGTCGGCGCGAAACGCTCCAGCCCCAACGCGCGAAGAACCGAGGGAATGATCAGCAACCGGCCGAACGAGTTGTCGGCGCCGAACAGAATGTTCAGTTCCGGCAAGTCGTTTTTGGGCACATCATACCACTTCCATGTCTTGCCGCGGTCGTGCGCCCAGTCTTCAAGAGCGATCAGGTGCCGCGGAACATATTCCATGATCACATTGAACCGCTGGTCCTCGAACCCGGCCATCGGAACGGGAAGGCCGTTGATGTCGGGATTGGAGATGCAAAGCTTCGGCAACCCGCGCGATAGCCACCCATCGATGTAGAGTTTGGCGTGACGGGGCAACAGGCCGTCGCACCGGTAGCGTTCGATGACCGGCTCCAATGGCGCAAGGTCGAGAAACAGGCGGGTCAGCTTTTTTTTCGACAGCGGCCGATCGTTCACATCCACCGGATTTCCAAGCTCGGCATCCAGGACCAGGGCACCGCAATCCTCGCATTCCGTCCCCGAAGAACTGCCCCCGCATACCGGGCAATCGCCATGCACATGCGCGTCGACCACATATCGGCCGCTTTCCGTGTCATAGGGAACCTCATGGGTTTCCTCGACGATGATGCCCATTTCGCGCAGGCGCTCAAAGACCTCGTGGACGATCTCGACCGAGCGGTCGTCGGGGCGCGTGGGAATAAACAGCTCCGGCTCGCTTCCCAATGCCGTCAGCGCCTCCAGGAACGAGGCGGAGTTCCGTTCAGCCTCGGTGAAGTAATCGACGCCGTCACGCTCTGCCGCAATGGCAATATGTTCCAGATGGCCGTGCGTTCCCTGCACCACGAAAGTCTGGCGGCCGCCCAGGCGGGCAATGCGCGCAATCACGTCGGCATAGACGAACGGGCCGGACGCATGGCCCAGATGCATCGATCCGTTGGGTGTGAGCATCGATGGAACGAGCATCAGATCGCGGGCTTCGGCCCTTGGCGTCATGCGTTTTTCCAGCTGCTCGTCGAAAACGCTGCCTTCATGCCACCAGACGGTCTGCATCACCGCTCCGCTCTCCAGCGCTTCGATCCGGTGATAATGGGTGGGGTTCACGCGAATGCTTTCACCGGCAAGCAAGAGAAAGTCGTGGTTGTCGAAGAAGATCTTCACGCCGCCCGAAAGGACGGTCCAGAATTCGACTTCGGTGTGGTTATGACGATGGGTCGATGTGCCCGGGCCGAGATTTAGAAGCCGGATATCGACATCTGCACCTTCCGGGATGGGATTGTAGCGCGCGATGCCCTCATCGGTCTCGGTTTTGATGCCCCGGTGCGCATTTCGCAGATCGATTATATTGGGAATTTCCATAGCGATAACCTCGATATTGCCGCGCGGCGTCAGACCGCGGCTGTGGCCAGCTGCCCTTGGGTCGTGCTTTGGGGTTTCCAAGAGGCGTCGATGTCGAACAGGTCTTTGCAGATCAATTCGGCGCGTCCTGCCAGCCCGCCAAGCGTGTGCTCGGCCAGCGCGGTATCGGTCGCATGGTTGACCAGAAAGATGCCGGATTGCGGCCCGGTTCCCTCGACCCGGTAATTCTGGTTCACCGCAATCTGGCCGTCGTCGTTCAGCCGCAGGTCCAGGGGGGCCAAGAGGTCAAGATGGCGGGAGTTTCTGAATCCCGTACACGCAACCAGCAGATCGACGGTTTCGACTTGTCGATTGCCCAATCCGTCACGGATGACTAGGCGCAGCCCTTCGGACACTTTGCTGACCTCGAGAACCTCGGAATGGGATTGCAGCCGCAGCCGCTGTCGATCGTTCAGGCTGTCCTCGAAGTTCAATCGGTAAATGTCCTGCAGGATGTCCGAGGTAACGGCGGCGTAATTGCTGTTGCTGAGCTCGGCCATCAGGGCGCGGCGCCGGATGGGGGCGTCGTCACGCATTTTGCGCATACCGTTGAACGTGTAGAGGTCGTTCACGAACGGGTTGTCGTCGGTTTGCCGGAACAGGAAGCCGCGGCTTAGGCTGAGGATATCGCTGACATTCTCCATCCGCATGAGGTTCTGGATCAATTCGCCGGCGGTCTGCCCGGCGCCAACGACCGCAACCCGCAGGTCCTTGCGATGGCGGTGACGCTCGAACTCGCTTTGAAACTTGATCGCATGAAACGTGTCGTCGCCGCATTTCAGGTGGCTGGGCATGTGGGGTTCATGCCCAAGCGCGATCACCACGTTCCGGGTCAGAATTTCAGATTCGCGGCGGTCTTCGCCTTCTGCAAGACGAATGCGGTATCCATCCTTTGCGGGCTGAATCTCGGTAACCTCGGTGTCGAACCTTGTGATCTGATCGAAATGGTCCTGAACCCAGTTCAGATAGCGCGAGAACAAGCTGCGGGACGGGTAATAGGTATTGAGATGGATGAACTGGTTCAGCAGGTTCTGCTGGTGCATGAACGACCAAAAGGTGAATTTGCTCGTCGGATCGCGGGTGAACGCGAGATCCTTAAGCAGCGATACCTGCAACGTCGAACTGTCAAACCGAAAATCCGGGTGCCAGTCGGAATTGGACCGGCGTTCGATCAGCTGTGTTCGCGCCACCAGGTCGGGACAAAGATCCTGCATGCAGGCCAAAACCGCCAGGTTTGCCGGACCGGCGCCGACCAGCGCCGTGGATAGGCGTGAGAGTTGGTTCATGGCATTCACAACGAAACTCCATCTTCTTCACCTGCAATCAGGTTAAGTGTTGCACCGTTTTGCGAGACCTGGACCGAACCAGAGCTTGCGAAACGTTCAAGGCTAATGGCTGCCACGGCCAGCAGCGCTGGGTCGCTTGGCAGATACAAGCCTTCGCGGGGGGTGGATTTCAGGCACTCGTAGGCCGATATCGCCGGCAACGCCGTCATATAGCCCATGGGCGACACCGCCTTTTGTGCATCGCCGGTACAGGACAGAAAGATGGTGCCTTCGCCGGCATCTGCACCAACCGCACGCAGGCCCACCAGCACTTGCACCGGGGTCGATGCGGGAACTTCAGGGCAGATGGCCGCCTCGACCGCGCGACCGATATTGATGGTCTGCCCGTCGACACGGATTTCACGGTCGCCCAGCAGGCCAAGTCCATGCAGAAGACGCATCGATTCGGCGTAGGTCGGCCAGCGCAGGGTCTTTTGCGCGATGCTCGGAACGTCGATTCGCAGATCGGCAGCGGTATCGGGCAACATCGCATCGTCGAAAGCTTCGAGCAGCCCGACCCCAGGGACGTGGATCAGTTCGGTCTCGTGAAATCGTTCTCCCACCCGCACGGCACCGTTGTCGCGCCGAAAGGTCTCTCTGCGTTGGAAATGCGGGCGCGAGCCGAATTGGCGGTGAAAGAACAACGGCGGTTGCGGGTCGGTCGGGATGCCCCCGCAAAAGGTGGTGATGCTGACGCACCCGGGGTGCTCGGCCGCCACCTTGGTGATCAGGGACTCGACAAGCCCGGGCTCCAGCCCCGAACCGATTAGCACCTTGCAGTGCGAGTTCGCCAAACGTGCCTTGTCGGACGCGTCAAGCCGTGCGCTTCCCAGGCCGATGATCACCGGCGCCAGCCGCAGTTCATGCAGCCGATCCAGAAGGCCCATCAGCGTATTTCGGACGGCAATCCAGGGGGCGGCGAAATAGATGACGTCGGCATCCAGCGCCAAAAGATCGACGTGATCCAGGTCGCCCGCGAACTCGGGCTCAAGACCGGCCTGGGCCAGCCCGGCCTTCGCCTTTGCGGCGGCATGGTCGGACCGCTCGACAAACAGCGGAACCCCCAGGCCGCGCTCGGCACCTTCGATCGCCAGAGCGATGCCCATCGGCCCGGCCCCTACGATAACCCAGCTCATGCCGCGCCTGACGCTTTGCGGAAGGTCACGAACGCGATCGCCGCCTGCGCAAGGGCGATCCCACCCAGCGTGATCCACAGCCCGGGATAGGTGATCGTAACGATCACAAGCCCGGCGACCAGCGGGAAGGCGTAAAGCCCGAAAAAGTAGAACAGGCTGAACAACACCTGGGTCATGGTACGCAGTTCGGGCGGGGCGAATTTCACCGCCTGGGCCTGGACAATCGGGTAGGACAGGCCATACGTGACGCCAAGCGACAACGCCGCGATGGCATAAAGAAGCGGGTTGCCGGCCGATGCCGACAATACCACCAATGTAACCGCAAGACCGACGAAGAGCGGGCTTAGGGTCACCGAGCCCGGCATGCCGGCGATCGCAGCACCGAAGGCGAACCGCGATCCGACAACGCCCAGGGCCCAAAACAGGAAGAATGTCTCGTGCGAAAGGCTGTTGGCGTCGGCAAATGTGGCCTGGAAGTGGATCAACGTGGTGTAGATGCAGGCGCACATGAACACCAGCACCAGAAACACCGGAACCGGGCTGCGAACCAGGCGCGGAAGTCGGTCGAGCGTATCGAGCAGATTGGGGATGCTCACTGAAGACCAGTCAGGAACCATTCCGGCGGCGCGAATGGATACGCCAAACGCCAGCAGCGACGCGAAGACGGCCAGCCAGAACACCCCAACCGAGTCGAGACCGGCATATGTGATGCCGAGATCTGCAAAGATGGGTCCGCAACTCAGGCCAAGGGTGCTGAAGGCCGCGTAAAGCATGAAATTGTGTGCACGGGTGTCCTCGGACGCCACGGCGGCTATACAGACCGACCCGGTGGTGAAATGCACCGACCAGCCGATGCTCTGCATCGCAACCGCGGCATAGAAAACCGCCTCGATGGGCTGCCCCGCGGACACGTTCAGGATGACGATGAACGAACCGATGGCATACATCAGGGCGCCGAACGGGGCGGAGTTTTTCAGCCCGAACCGCATATACGCGATCGGAACAAGAAGTATCGACCCGATTGCGAAAACGACGCCAAACGAGGAAAGGGATCCGTAAAAGACCTCGGTATATCCGATATCCACCAGGAACGCCGGAAACAGTGCGAAAACACCCATCGAAAAGGAAACGAGAAACCGTTCAAGGAAGAATAATGACCTTGATACCTTCAGTTGCGAACCGTTAACGACTTCCACTTGATCTGTCATTTCACTATCCCGTATGCGTGTCGCGCACATTTTTTTCTGGGGCCTCGCCGCAACCCTATTCGGTCCCGTCGCTGGATGCTGTAAGAAACTGATATTGGCGGCAAACGCTGGACCTGTTCTCCGACCGATTCGACCCTACTTGGGGTTGTATTAGAAAATCTTCACTCTGCTTTCAAGGGAGTTTGCGGGACCGTGTGGCGGCCGTTCGCAATTTAATGCGTCAATGTGCCGGAACCGCAAAAATCGCCGTCGCCCTCTCGGTTTCCAAAGCCGCACCTGGACCAGTTCTTCGAGGAAAGTTCGGACGTCATCAAAGCCGGCCCGGCGGCAAGTGGATTTCCGCCTATCACGCCTGTCCGCCTCCTACCGCACCGCAACGGCAAGCCGCCGGCATGCGGGCCAGCGCCACCGGACGGCACGGTTTGACGATTTTTGTAAGACCGGCCCTCGGCGATTGGGGCAGCGTATTTCGGCGCCGGTGGCCAGGATACCGCGGCGCGGTAGGATCGTACTGTGCAGCAGCGTTGTACCCGACCTCGGAAGACCATGACCTGTGCCGCGTTGAAACGCTGCAAGAACGCGCCGTTGAGCAGCCAAAGGACGATCCCCGCCAATGCCCAGTCGAGCCAGTTCCGGCGTCAGTGCATGCTGCATGCGGATCGTTCCGCCTCAAGAACGATTGTTATTCCGGGTCTGTGGACTGCGACGGAGCACGAATCTCGGCGCGAAAGTATCTGTGAAAGATGTCATCGATGTCCCCAGTCTGAACCGCGGCTTTGTCTGCGGGGTGTGGCCGTTGGATGCGAGCGGGTTGGTTTTGAATGTCCGGAGCCGCGGAACCGTCAGGGCAGGGAACCTGCGCCTTCCCGACGGCCGGGCGGCGAAGGGCGTGCTGGAACTTGATCTGCCCGACATCCGGGGCTGACGATGCCAATCATCGACAGGAAAACAAAGACCGCCCAAAGGGCGGCCACAGCTAACCCATTGATTTGTATTGGAGCGGGCGATGAGATTCGAACTCACGACCCTTACCTTGGCAAGGTAATGCTCTACCCCTGAGCTACGCCCGCGTCCGTTGGGTGAGCCGTGAGATATAAAACCCGCCCATAACCTGCAAGCAGAAAATGCCGGGCGGACCGGCGGGGCGGAAAATATCCGCACGGCCGCAAGAGGAACGGCGGTTAATCCAACCGAAGCGTTGCCGAACGGTGCGGCTTTTCACCGTGTGACAGCGACGTCTTTGAAAAGATCCGCCGAAAGCGCCCTAGCTTTGCACCCGGGCCCGCCGCCGGGACGCACGCACGAGGTTCAGCGCTTCTACTGCGCCGGCGAACACCATAGCCGCATAGATAAATCCACGCTCCACATGTACGTGGAACCCGTCCGCCACCAAGGCCATGCCCACCATCACCAGAAACGCCAGGGCCAGCATTTTGGTCGACGGGTGCTCTTCGACGAATTTCGCAATCGGTTCGGCCGCCACCATCATCACGAGAATGGCGATCACCACCGCGGCGATCATCACCTCCAGATGCTCGGCGATCCCGACCGCGGTGATCACGCTGTCGAGCGAGAAGACGAGGTCGAGGATGATGATCTGCACAATCACCGTCGCGAACCCCGCCGCCGCCAGTTGGCGGTCCTCCTCTTCGCCCTCGACTTCGGTGAAGATTTCGGTTGCGGCCTTGTAGATCAGGAACAACCCGCCGGCCAGCAGGATCAGATCGCGCCAACTGACGTCCTGTCCGAAGGCCGAGAATATCGGCGTCGTCAACGACGCGATCCAGGCGATCGAGAACAGCAGCCCCACACGCATTACCAGCGCGCCGGTCAGGCCAAACAGCCGCGCCGACCGCCGTTGTTCGGGGGGCAGGCGGGACGCGGTGATCGAGATGAAGATGACGTTGTCGACGCCAAGCACGATCTCAAGAACCACCAGCGTCAGGAAACTCGCCCAGACGGCGGGATCGGACAGAAGTTCTGCCATGACGGATCTCTACAGAATCGCGTGGCCGATATTGGCCAGCGCCAAAAGCAGGATGGAGCCGACCGTAAGATACATCCCCCAGACCCGGGCCGGCACGACCTGCGGGGTCGAGCCGAACCCATAGGCGTGCAACACCCGTCCTGCGGTGAACACGACGCCGACGATGTGGACCAGCCACACCGGCATCCCCTGCAACTCCGCCAGCCCCAACAGCAAAATTCCGATGGGCACGTATTCGGCACAGTTCGAATGCACGCGCATGGCCTTGACCACGGACTTCTCTCCGCCGTCGCCGACCGAGACCCCGTGCGCGGTGCGGGCCCTCACGACCTGCATCGTGAGATAAATGAATAGCAGGGCGAGAAGCCCGGCATAGAGCGGTGTGGCAACGACTGTCATGGTGCAAGGAACTCCGTGGCTGTGCTGCAACCACGATTGCCGCTGTCACCCCGTCTTGGCAACAGCTGCCCTCACGACAATGCGATTTGCGCCGCAGCGGAGCGCATCCCAAGTTGCGCGCACAAATCGACGGAGAGGGACATGCGACGCGGACTGCAAATCGTTCTGGCGATATTGAGCCTGATCCCGCTTTGGTTCGGTATTCTGAATACAACGGGCGGGGCGGCCCGGTTTCTCGACCCCGACCTCGTCAACGCCGCGCTCGACAGCCAATTCCGGTTCCAGTCCGCCTGGTATCTGGCCCTTGCGCCGATCATCTGGTGGGTTATCCCGCAGGTCGAAAAGCAGACGATGCTGTTCCGGATCATCGTCGCCCTGATCTTCATCGGCGGGCTGGGGCGCGTCTGGGCCGCCACGATCCACGGCATGCCGCCCTCGACCATGATCGGCGGCATGATGCTGGAACTGATCGTGCCGGTGCTGATCCCGTGGCAAGCGCGCGTCGCGCGGGACGCACAGGCGGTCTGACGCGCTACTCTAGTTCCACCAGCAGATCCTTCGCGTCGATCTGCGCCCCCGGCGTCACATGCACGGCCTTCACCGTCGCGTCGCGCTCGGCATGCAGGCCCGTCTCCATCTTCATCGCCTCGATGGTCAGCAGCAGATCGCCCTGCGCGACCGCTGCGCCCGCCTGCACCGCCACGGTCGCCACCACCCCCGGCATCGGCGCGCCCACATGGTTGGCGTTCCCCGCCTCGGCCTTCGGCCGCGCCGCGGTGGCCGCCTTGACCTTGCGGTCGGCGACCCGGATCACGCGGGGCTGGCCGTTGAGTTCGAAGAACACGCGCACGTCGCCGTCCTCATGCGTTTCGCCCACCGCCTGCAGCCGGATCTCCAGCGTCACGCCCGGGTCGATCTCGGGCGAGATCTCTTCCCCCGGCTCCATGCCGTAAAAGAACGTCCGCGTGGGCAGGGTCCGCACCGGGCCATAGACCGCGTGGCGCTCCATGTAGTCGGTGAAGACCTTGGGATACATCAGATAGCCGTTGAGATCCTCGTCGTCGATCTCGGCGCCCACCGTGCCCGCGACGTCAGCCCGTGCCGCCTCGAGGTTCAGATCGGCAAGGTGCTTGCCCGGCCGGTCCGACAGCGGTGTCTCGCCCTTCAGCGCCTTGGCGACGATCGGCTTCGGAAAACCGCCCGGCGGCTGGCCCAGATTGCCCTTCATCATGTCGATCACGCTGTCGGGGAACGACACCTCGACCTTCGGGTCCTCGACCTGGTCGCGCGTCAGCCCCTGGCTGACCATCATCAGCGCCATGTCTCCCACCACCTTCGACGACGGCGTCACCTTGACGATGTCGCCGAACATCTCGTTCACGTCGGAATACATCTGCGCCACCTCGTGCCAGCGCTCTTCCAGCCCCAAGGACCGCGCCTGCGCTTTGAGGTTGGTGAACTGTCCGCCCGGCATCTCGTGCAGATAAACCTCGGAGGCCGGCGCCTGAAGGCCGGATTCGAACGCCGCATATTGTCCGCGCACCGCCTCCCAGTAATTCGACAACGCCCGGATCGCGCCGATATCCAGTTCGGTGTCGCGGCCGGTGTCGCGCAACGCCTCGACCACGGTCCCCAGCGTCGCCTGGCTGGTGTTTCCGCTCAGCGCATCCATCGCACAATCCACCGCGTCCACGCCCGCCTCGGACGCTGCCAGAATGGTCCCCGACGCGATCCCGGCAGTGTCATGGGTGTGGAAATGGATCGGCAGCTCCACCTCGTCCTTCAGTGCCTTGAACAGCACCGTCGCGGCGGCGGGCTTCAGCAGGCCCGCCATATCCTTCAGCCCAAGCACATGCGCGCCTGCGGCCTCCAGCTCCTTGGCCATGCTGACATAATATTTCAGATCGTACTTGGACCGGCCGGGGTCCAGCATGTTGCCGGTGTAGCAGATCGTGCCTTCGCAGACCTTGCCGGCTTCGACCACGGCGTCCATCGACACGCGCATGTTCTCGACCCAATTGAGGGAATCGAACACCCGGAAGATGTCGATCCCGGTCTCGGCGGCCTGTTTCACGAAGGCCCGGACCACGTTGTCGGGATAGACGGTATAGCCCACGCCGTTCGATCCACGCAGCAGCATCTGGGTCAGGATGTTCGGCATCGCCGCGCG
This sequence comes from Rhodobacter sp., assembly GCA_030065095.1. Taxonomy (GTDB): domain Bacteria; phylum Pseudomonadota; class Alphaproteobacteria; order Rhodobacterales; family Rhodobacteraceae; genus JASJCA01. Next base: position 160,758 of record JASJDP010000014.1, on the reverse strand, counting down.
GATGTCGCGCAGCCGCTGCCAGGGGCATTCCTGCAGGAACCGGTAGGCCACGTCGAACGTCGCGCCGCCCCAGCATTCCACCGAAAACAGCCCCGGCAGGTTCGCCGCATAGGCCGGGGCCGCCTTTATCATGTCGAGCGACCGCATCCGCGTCGCCAAGAGCGACTGATGCCCGTCCCGCATCGTCGTGTCGGTGATCAACAGCCGCGTCTGGTCCTTCATCCAACGGGCCAGCCCCTCGGGCCCCTGGGCGTCGAGAATCTGCCGCGTCCCGTCGGGCGGCGTGTCCGTACGCAGTTCGGGCGGCCTCGCCGGCTTCAGATCGGGATGCGGCCGGGGCCGCCCCTGTACCTCGGGATGCCCGTTCACGGTGATATCGGCGATATAGGTCAGGATCCGCGTCGCCCGGTCGCGCCGCGGCTTGAACTCGAAGAGCTCGGTCGTCTCGTCGATGAACTTGGTGTGGTATTCGTTGTTCAGGAATGTCGGATGCCGCAGCAGGTTCTCGACAAAGGCGATGTTGGTCGACACGCCCCGGATCCGGAATTCCCGCAGCGCCCGGTCCATCCGCTTGATCGCCGCCTCGGGCGTTGGCGCCCAGGCGGTGACCTTTTCCAAAAGCGAGTCGTAATACCGCGTGATCACCGCGCCGGAATAGGCGGTGCCGCCATCCAGCCGGATGCCCATGCCCGTCGCGCCGCGATAGGCGGTGATCCGGCCGTAGTCGGGGATGAAGTTGTTCAGCGGATCCTCGGTCGTGATCCGGCACTGGATCGCGTGGCCGTCGAGCTTCACGTCGTATTGCGAGGCTGTGCCCGTCGCCTCGACCAGAGACTTGCCCTCGGCGATCAGGATCTGCGCGCGCACGATGTCGATGCCGGTGACTTCCTCGGTCACCGTATGTTCGACCTGCACCCGCGGGTTCACCTCGATGAAATAGAACTCGCCGGTCTCCATATCCATCAGGAACTCGATGGTACCGGCGCATTCGTAGTTCACCGCCTCGGCGATCTTCTTGCCAAGGTTGCACAGCTTTTCGCGCTGCGCACCGGACAGGTACGGGGCAGGGGCGCGTTCGACCACCTTCTGGTTCCGCCGCTGCACGGAACAGTCCCGCTCCCACAGGTGATAGATGGTGCCGTGCTGGTCGCCGAGGATCTGCACCTCGACATGGCGCGCGCGCAGGATCATCTTTTCCAGATAGCCCTCGCCGTTGCCGAACGCCGCCTCGGCCTCGCGCCGGCCCTCCTTGACCTTGGTCTCCAGTTCGTCGGGCGCCATGATCGGCCGCATGCCCCGGCCGCCGCCACCCCAGGACGCCTTCAGCATCAGCGGATAGCCGATCTCGGCGGCCTCCGCCTCGATGGCCTTCATATCATCGCCCAGAACCTCGGTCGCCGGGATCACCGGCACGCCAGCCGCGATGGCGACCTTGCGCGCGCTGGCCTTGTCGCCCAGGGCGCGCATCGTCTCGGCCTTGGGGCCGATAAAGACGATGCCGTTGGCCGCGCAGGCCTCGACGAAATCGGGGTTTTCGCTCAGCAGCCCATAGCCGGGATGAATCGCGTCCGCGCCGCAGGCCTTGGCCACCCGGATGATCTCGTCGATGGACAGATAGGCCGCGACCGGCCCCAGACCCTCGCCGATCAGGTACGCCTCGTCCGCCTTGAACCGGTGCAGCGACAGCTTGTCCTCGTTCGCATAGACCGCCACCGTCCGCTTGCCCAATTCATTGGCCGCCCGCATCACCCGAATGGCGATTTCGCCCCGGTTGGCGATGAGGATCTTCTTGAACTCAGGCATCGGCAGCGTCCCCCTTCTTTGCAGGCGCAGCATACGGCTTGGGATCGGGGCGTAAACCGCAAAATAAGGCAGTGCGCGGCGATGCGGCTGGCAGAAAGGCGGTGTCAGGTCGGGGTATGTTGCAGGTGTCTCGAGCAGTTGGCATTTGGCCTGGAGTTGAAATTGCCGATCTGGAGACGAGCCGCGGCATCGCCGACCCGCAGGGAGGCGACCCGAACGTGTGAACGGCTCGATTTATCCCGGCAAAGTCCGAACGACCTCAAGCCGATACGCGCCGTCAGAAAATCGCCTCCCCTCCGGGGCGGTTCGGCGGTGGCGCGGCGGGGCTGCGCCCCTTGACTCCGCGCCAGGGGCTGCATGCAAACGCCCGCTCCAGGCCAGGACTCGACAAAACGCAGTTGCGATGAAGCTTCTTTCGGGCCGAATCCGGCGACTGCATGAACGCTCACCACTGCCCCCCAAGGGGATGCCTACAGCAGCCGCCCCGCCAACCCTGCATACGAAGCCAATCCCATCTGCCCCAGATTGGCCTTCAGATCCTCGCGCAGGATGTGCACGGCATGCGCCGCCCCGCGCGCCCCGAAGGCGCCCAATCCATAGTGGAACGCCTTGCCCGCCATCACGAAATCCGCGCCCTTCGCCAGCGCCCGCAGAATGTCCAGCCCGCCCATGATCCCGCTGTCGAAGATCAGCGGAAACTCCGGCCCCACCGCCTGCCGGACCGCCGGCAGCCTCTCGATCGCGGCGGGCGCGGCGTCGAACTGGCGCCCGGCATGGTTCGAGACCCAGACCGCGTCGACGCCTTCCTCTTTCAGCCGCACCGCATCCTCGGCCTCCAGAACGCCCTTCACCACCAGCGGCCCGTCCCAGTTGTCGCGGAGCCAGCGCAGATAGTCCCAATCCGGCGAGGTCCGGATCAGATAGCCCACATGCGCCGTCGATGACAGCGCGCCGCTTTTCCCGGTGTAGCTTTCGATGAACTTCAGCCGCGGCATCCCCGCCCGCGCGGTCGCGAGTGCCCAGGCGGGCCGCAGCGCCACCTGCGCCAGAATCCGCGGGCTCAGCCGCGGCGGATGCGTCACGCCGCCCCGCCGCTGCCGCTCGCGCCGGCTGGTGGCCGGCAGGTCTGCGGTCAGCACCAGCGTGCCGAATCCAGCCGCCCGCACCCGCCGCAGCATGTCCGACCGGATCTCGGGATCCCGCGGCGCATAAAGCTGGAACCACGCCCCGTCACCGGCATGCGGGCCCACATCCTCGGGCTCGCGCGCCGCGACGGTCGACAGGGTGTAGGGGATCCCCTCGCGCCGGGCGAGCCGGGCTAGGATCCGCTCGGCATCCGGCCAGATCAGCGACGACATGCCCACCGGGGCGACGCCGAAGGGCAGCGCATAGTCCCGCCCCAAAAGGCGCACCGACAGATCTGGCTCGATCTCTCCGGTCAGGATCGCCGGGCGGAACCTGATGGCATCCAGCGCCGCACGGTTGCGCGCCGCCGTGGCCTCGGTTCCGGTGGCGCTGTCCATGTAGTCCCAGACGAACCGGGGCAGACGCCGCCGCGCCCGTGCGGCAAGATCCGAGATCGCCGGATATGACTGGTCGAGGTCCATCGCGCTCTTCTAGGAAGCCTTGTTCTGCTGCACAATCCTGACAATTGACACGGGTCCGGGACAGTGCCTCCTCAAAGGCTGGTCCATTGCGAACATAAAGCGAACAAGCCTTCCCCTTGTGCCCGCAAGGGGCTAGATTGCCGCCCATGAGCAGTTTTGACGAAAGCGACGCCTTCGAAGGCGCCGCCACGATGTCGCTGGCGGCACAGGCCATGGCCGCCCGCCCGGCCCCCTATCTCGACGCGTTGAATCCCGCGCAGCGCGAAGCGGTCGAGGCGCTGGAGGGGCCGGTGCTGATGCTTGCCGGCGCCGGCACCGGCAAGACCAAGGCCCTGACCACCCGCATCGCGCATCTCTTGAACACCGGCAGGGCGCGCCCGAACGAGATCCTCGCCGTCACCTTCACCAACAAGGCCGCGCGCGAGATGAAAGAGCGCGTGGCCGGGCTGCTGGGCCAGACGGTCGAGGGAATGCCGTGGCTCGGCACCTTTCACGCGATCTGCGTGAAGCTTCTGCGCCGGCATGCGGAAATGGTGGGTCTGAAGTCCACCTTCACCATCCTCGATACAGACGATCAGGTCCGCTTGCTGAAACAGCTCGTCCTCGCCGCCAATATCGATGAAAAACGCTGGCCGCCGCGCCAGCTTGCCCACATCATCGACGGCTGGAAAAACCGCGCCTGGGCGCCCGACAAAGTGCCGGCCGGGGAATCCGGGGCTTACAACCGGCGCGGGGTCGAGCTTTACGCCGAGTACCAGGAACGGCTGAAACAGCTCAATGCCGTCGATTTCGGCGACCTGCTGCTGCACGTTCTGACGATCTTCCAGGCGCATGAGGATGTGCTGGCGCAATATCAGCGCTGGTTCCGCTACATCCTCGTCGACGAATATCAGGATACCAACGTGGCCCAGTATCTGTGGCTGCGGCTTCTTGCAGGCGGGCACAAGAACATCTGCTGCGTCGGCGATGACGATCAGTCGATCTATGGCTGGCGCGGGGCCGAGGTCGGCAATATCCTGCGGTTCGAAAAGGATTTTCCGGGCGCCAAGGTGGTGCGGCTGGAACAGAATTACCGTTCGACGCCACACATTCTGGCGGCCGCCTCCGGCGTGATCGCCGCCAACAAGGGGCGGCTGGGCAAGACGCTGTTCACCGAGCTGAACGATGGCGAGAAACTGCGGCTGATCGGCCACTGGGACGGCGAGGAAGAGGCCCGCTGGATCGGCGAGGAGCTGGAATCCATGCAGTCCGGCACGCGCGGGCTGCGGCCGTTTTCGCTGGACGAGAACGCCATTCTGGTCCGCGCCTCGCACCAGATGCGCGCCTTCGAGGATCGGTTCCTGACCATCGGCCTGCCGTATCGCGTAATCGGCGGCCCGCGGTTCTATGAGCGCATGGAAATACGCGATGCGATGGCCTATTTCCGCGCCGCAACCTCGCCCGACGACGACCTGGCGTTCGAACGCATCGTCAACACGCCCAAGCGCGGCGTCGGCGACAAGGCGCAGCAGACGCTCCAGCGCGCGGCGCGCGCCAACGGCGTGTCGCTGCTGGAAGGTGCGCGGATCTGTGTGGCCAGCGGCGATCTGACCGGCAAGGCCAAGGGCGAGATCGGCAAGCTGGTCGACAGTTTCGACCACTGGCACCGGTTGTCGCTGAATCCGAAACAATCGCATATCGAACTGGCCGAGCAGATCCTTGACGAGTCGGGCTACACGGCGATGTGGCAGAACGACAAGACGCCCGAGGCGCCGGGTCGGCTGGAAAACCTCAAGGAACTGGTCAAGGCGCTGGAGGAGTTCGAGAACCTGCAGGGGTTCCTGGAACATGTCGCGCTGATCATGGACAACGAAACCGACAGCGACGAACCGAAAGTGTCGATCATGACGCTGCACGCCGCCAAGGGGCTGGAGTTCCCAGCGGTTTTCCTGCCGGGATGGGAGGACGGGCTGTTCCCGTCCCAGCGCTCGATGGACGAGACCGGGCTGAAGGGCCTCGAAGAGGAACGCCGCCTTGCCTATGTCGGCATCACCCGCGCGCGCGAGCTGTGCACGATCAGCTTCGCCGCGAACCGGCGCGTCTATGGCCAGTGGCAATCGGCGCTGCCCTCGCGCTTCATCGATGAATTGCCGTCCGATCACGTCGACGTGCTGACCCCGCCGGGGCTCTATGGCGGCGGCTACGGCGCCGCCGGCATGGGTGGGGGGCTCGAAGAAAAGGCGGCAGAGGCGAATGTCTACAATTCGCCCGGCTGGCGGCGGCTGCAGGCGCGGCAGCAGACCCGGCCGATGGCGCAGCCGAAGGAAAGCCGCAATACGGTGATCGACCTTGACGCGGTGTCGTCCTTTACCCAGGGCGACCGGGTGTTCCACCAGAAGTTCGGCTATGGCTACGTCATGGGGATCGAGGGCGACAAGCTGGACATCGAATTCGAGAAGGCCGGGTCCAAGAAGGTGGTCGCGAAGTTCGTGGTGGCCGCGGAACGCGCCGATGACGTTCCGTTCTAACCGACACGACGGCGAAAGAACTCATCTTCGCTCATCACGGACGACAATTTGCGGCGCCGAAAGCTGATATGGACGATGCGCCGGGTGTCGTTCACGCCGCCCACCTTGCGGAAATAGAATTCCCGGTCGGAAAAGTTGCCCGGCGTCATGACAAAGCGCACCATGCTTTTCGTGACGCCGCGATAGGGCGCGATCATGTCGACGATCCAAAGCGCCTCGCCCGATTGCCAGTCACAGCCCGAAAGCGGTTCGCCCGAAATCAGCTTTTCTTCGGCGCTTTGTCCCAGCCAGGCCCAGGTATACATGCCTCGCGGGACGCCATCGAAGCGGAAGACGCGGAACTGACCCAGTTCGAGCGGCGGCTCCAGGTAGGTTCTGAGCGTTGCGGTCGACATCAGCGAATGCCGCGCGGACCGGAACGCCAGAAACATCAGATCGCCATAGACACGGAGCTTTTCGTCGGTCGGGGTCTCGACCGGTGGCAGAACCTGCCCTGCGCTGTCGACAAGATCCTTCATGACGCCAACCGCTGCCGTTCGCCGGTCTCCGGCGGCAGCACGACCGAGCCTTCCCAGGGCCGCAGCGACAGCCGCGCGGTCTCGCCATAGCCGTCGCGGAAAAGCTCGGGGAACAGTTTGTGCAGTTCCACCCTGGCTGCGTCGCCCAACTCGCGCATCGCAAAGCTGCCCGGATGAAAGCTTTCGGTCGGCGCGCCTTCGGTGAACACGATCTCGTGGCGGTCAAACAGGATGTGATAGTACTCGATGGGCTGGCAGGTATGATCGACCCGAATTGCGGTGTCGTTGACCATGGACTTGGCGGGGACCAGTACCTCGTGTTCGCCGAACATCAGCTCGGCGCGCCAGTCAGTCACCAGGATCCTGTGCTGCGGCGACACCGACAGGTCGCGATAGGGCAGGTCGCCGCCCAAAGAACCGGCCTGAATGCGGACCGGCCGCAATGATGGATCGCGCGACAGTTCCTCGCTGTTCACGTGACGCAATCCGACCCACTTGACCGGCTGTGGGCCACGATCCTTGGTCAGCACAAGATCCCCGGGTGCCAGCGCTTCGACCGGCACCGGACCGCCGGGCGTTTCGATCAGCGTGCCGCGCAAAACGCAGATCAACAGCTGGATAAAGACCGTGTCGTCGTCGGAACTGCCGCCGCTTGTCCCGGTGATCGTGAAACTGACCGCCTGGTCGGAGCCGGAGGCAATGACCGCGGCACGGTCGATGGTGAACACGAACGCGCCTGTTGTCGTGTTGGTGGTCAATGTTCCATAGGCCGTCGTGCTGAGCGCGGAAAAGCTGTACCCGCTCGTTGCCTCGCCCAGGTCGTTGCCGGTGAAGATCGACACGACGTTAAAGTCGCCGCTGACGGTGGTCACGCCAGGATCGCTCAGGTCTGCGGTGAACGTCCATTGATCGGCGCCGCCCGTCGCGTTTCCGCTGACGTCGCTTATGTTATAGCCCATAGCCCTGCCCGATGCGCGTTTTTCGCGCCTTGTTTCGGGTCAACTAGCACGTGTGGGTGTATTCATCAAATTCTTTCCACAGGTCATGTTGTGGAAAAGTCAACTATAACATGCAGGTTTGGCGTGGCGTGCCGTACCGTGCAGGCTTGAGGAGGGAAAAAGGCGGCGGCGTCAGGGAGGAGGAGAGACGCCGCCGCTCAGTCACAGACAGCCCAGGGAGGAGGAGAGGGATGTCTGAACCATGTTTTACTTGCTGAAGGCCGCCTCGCGGGCGACATCGCGGATATTCTCGCGGCTGATGCCGAGATCGGCGAGGTCACGCTCGCTCAGGGCATTCAGTTCATTCAGCGTGGTGCGGAAGACGCGGCGCTTTCCGGCCATGGCGCGGGCGTCGTCGAATGACGCGCGCAGGCGGCGGATCAGGCCTGTCTCGAAGCTTTGGATGTCGGTTACGAAAGCCATGTCATTTCACTCGTCTGCTCGGGTTTTGCGGGTCACCGATTTCACATGTTAGCGGTATCGCCCGCCGTCGAACCGAAAGATAATCCCATGCTGCGATTGCACAATCCCTGAATGGTCAATGCTGCCTTGCAGCATATGCATATGTCGATCACAGTCGGGTTCAAAGCATTTGCCGCAAAACCCGGCAATGGAATTGCCTTGGCCTTGTCCTTCGCTGAAAAGGTGACACCTATTGCATGCGGATTAAGCAGGGAGAAAACGCATGGCCGCCGATCTGGAAAAAATTCGTCAAGTTCTCTCGACAGTTAGCCTGCCTGGTGGTGGCAATCTTGTCACACGCGACATGGTTCGGGCGCTAGCCGTCGACGGCGGATCTGTGCGTTTCGTGATCGAATCGGAGAGCCCGGAAGCGGCCGCGCAGATGGAACCGGTGCGCGCGGCGGCGCAGTCGGCCGTCGAGTCGCTTCCCGATGTGGAACGGGTTTCCGTGGTCCTGACGGCGCATGGCCCTGCTGCGTCGCAGCAAAAGGCGCCACCGCCGGACCTGAAGATCGGCCGCCACCCAACGCCGGACCAGGGGCCGAAAAAGGTCAGCGGCGTGGATCGCATCCTCGCCATCGCCTCGGGCAAGGGCGGGGTGGGGAAATCCACCGTGTCGTCCAACCTCGCCGTGGCGCTGGCGCGCCAGGGCCGCCGGGTCGGCCTGTTGGATGCTGACATCTACGGCCCCAGCCAGCCCCGGATGATGGGGGTGTCCAAACGCCCCGGATCGCCCGACGGCCAGACGATCATTCCGCTGCAGGCCCATGGGGTCACGATGATGTCGATCGGCCTGATGATGGATCCGGCCCAGGCAGTGGTCTGGCGCGGCCCGATGCTGATGGGCGCGCTGCAGCAGATGCTGGGACAGGTGCAATGGGGGCGGCTCGACGTCCTGATCGTCGATCTGCCGCCGGGCACAGGCGACGTGCAGCTGACCCTGTGCCAGCGCAGCCACGTGACCGGCGCCATCGTGGTATCGACGCCGCAGGACGTCGCGCTGCTCGATGCGCGCAAGGCCATCGACATGTTCGGCAAGCTCAAGACACCGGTTCTTGGGCTGATCGAGAACATGTCGACCTATGTCTGCCCCAGATGCGGGCATGAAGAGCACATATTCGGGCATGGCGGCGTGCGCGCCGAGGCCGAGAAGATCGGCGTTCCGTTTCTGGGCGAGTTGCCGCTGAGCCTGGACGTGCGCATCGCCGGGGACGGCGGCACGCCGATTGCGGCGGGCGCGGCACCCGAGGCAGGGGCCTATGCGGATATCGCCGCGCGGCTGGTGGCGGGCGGAATGGCTTGACGACGGCATGGGAATTCATGGAACCGCCGTTTTCCAATATTGGTTCACAGCGAATCAATTCCTGATTCGTGACCTTTCCATAGGGTTTCAGAGGCGTTTCTGTGGATGAAATCGCTGTTTTCGGATGGCTGTCGAAACTTTTTTGGGATTTTGTGGGATCAAAGCGCTAATCCGCGTCTTTGCTATATATTGTGTTTAATGTGGAAACACACACTAGGTGGTGCGGCGGTCATCTGAATTTCACCGCTATCTCATGTATCTCAGGCGCCCAGAATCCGATGGCCAGCAATTGATGCCCAGAAAATTCTATTGATTTCCATAAATTCCCATGGCATCCCTGTTCACACGATGAAGACGGGCAGAAGGGGCGGCAAGACCCCATAACTCCCAAAAAGTCAGGTTTCATACAGGCACCCGGTTTCATCGAACCAAGGATCCGGCGCGCGGGCGAGCAGACATCCCCCCAGGTGGCGCGCGCAGCTGGACACCCCGCTAGGCGGGACGAGGGCGGCGGATAGGGCAGTGGCAGCAGCTCTATCCGCCGTTTCCGTATCTGGCGGGACCGAGGGACAAAGAGGGAGCCGCGGGACAGTGGCGCGACGGTTTAGAGGCGAGTTCCACCAGAAGGTGGACGGCAAGGGCAGGGTGTCGATCCCGGCCCAGTTCCGCCGTGTGCTCGAAGCCGGCGATCCCGGATGGTCTGACGGAAAAACTCCGGAATTTGTCATCGTCTACGGCGATCACCGCCGGAAATACCTGGAATGCTACACGATCGACGCGATCGACGAGGTCGACGATCAAATCGGCGCGCTGCCGCGCGGGTCGGTCGAACGCAAGATGCTGGAAAAGCTGTTCAGCGGCCAGTCGATGCAGACAAATGTCGACGACACCGGGCGGATCGTCCTGCCGAAGAAGCTGCGCGACAAGATCGATATCGCGGACGAGGCGTTTTTCATTGCCACCGGCGACACGTTCCAGATCTGGATGCCCGAGACCTACCGGTCCGAAGAGCTGGCCAGGACCGAGGCGTGGCTCGAGGAGTTCCCGGACGATTTCGATCCCCTGACCCTGCTGGACAGGCCCCGGGAGGCTTGACGCATGTCCGCGACGGCCCGCGCCAGTTCGCCCCCGCCGCACATCCCCGTTCTATTGCGCCCGCTGCTGGAGGCCGTGGCACCGGTGTCGGGGCATTGGCTTGACGGCACCTTCGGGGCGGGCGGGTACACCCGCGCGCTGTTAGACGCCGGCGCGGCGCATGTGACGGCGGTGGACCGCGATCCCGCTGTGTTTGAGATGGCGCAGGACTGGACCGGCGAGTTTGGGGGCCGGCTGACATTGGTCGAGGGGGTGTTCGGCAATCTCGACGCCTATGTCGATGCACCGGTCGACGGCGTGGTGCTGGACCTGGGCGTCTCCTCGATGCAGCTTGATCGGCCCGAACGGGGATTCTCCTTTCGGTCGGACGGGCCGCTGGACATGCGCATGGGCGCGGATGGGCCGACCGCGGCAGAGATCGTGAATTCGGCCAGCGAGACCGAGCTGGCCGATATTCTGTTCCACTATGGCGAGGAACGCGCCTCGCGGCGGATCGCGCGTGCGATCGTTCGGGCGCGGGGCGAGGCGCCGGTCGAGACGACCTTGCGGCTGGCGCAGATCATCGAGGGTGTGCTGCCGCGCGCAAAGCCGGGGCAGGCCCATCCCGCGACGCGCAGCTTCCAGGCGCTCCGGATCGCGGTGAACGACGAATACGGCCAGCTCGCCGACGGTTTGGAGGCGGCGGAACGCGCACTGAAACCCGGCGGCAAGCTGGCCGTCGTCACGTTTCATTCCATCGAGGACCGGATGGTCAAACGCTTCCTGCAGCAGCGCAGCGGATCGGGCGGTCAGGTCAGCCGCCATGCCCCGGCGGCCGAAATCCAACGGCCGCGGTTCGAGATTGTCACCCGCCGCGCGATTGCGCCCGACGCCACGGAACTGGCCGAAAACCCGCGCGCGCGGTCCGCCAAGCTGCGTGTCGCCAAACGCACCGCCGCGCCCGCCGGTCCCTGCGACCGCACGGGCCTTGGCATTCCAACACTCCCCACCAAAGGATCAAAGCATTGAAATCGCTGCTTTACATGACAAGCGCTCTTGCCGTGATGGGGCTGGCCTTTTGGGCCTATCACGAAAACTACAAGACCCAGGAGGCGCTTGACGAGGTCGAAACGCTGCAGCGAGAGATCGGGCATCTTCTGGAAACCCGTTCGGTTCTGCGGGCGGAATGGGCCTATCTCAACCGCCCCGACCGGCTGCGCGAGCTTGCGGATATCAACTTCGACCGTCTCGCCCTCATCCCGCTGATGCCCGAGCAGTTCGGGCGCGTCGATCAGATCGCCTATCCCATCGATCTGGAAACCGAGATCGAGAATGCTGTCGACGTGGCGGGCGATCCGGAGGCAGTGGAATGACCCGCACGCCGCTGCGCCCGCTCGCCCGCATCCTGTCGGCCCGGGCGAAGGGAGAGAACCCCGACGCGATCGAGCGCGAAAACCTGCGGCTGCGGCACGAAGAGATGCGCGACCGTGCCCGCCAGCGCGCCGAGGGGCGGCTTCTGGTGCTGGGACTGTTCTTTTTCTGCGCCTTCATGGTGATCGGCGCGCGTATGGGTCTGATGGCGGCGTCCGAGCCGTCAGAGCCGCGCAGCGCCTCGGCCGACACCCCCCGGATCGTGGCGCAACGCGCCGATATCGTCGACCGGCAGGGGCGGCTTCTGGCCACGAACCTGGTGACCCATGCGCTTTATGCCCAGCCGCCGATCATGGTCGACAAGCCCAGGGCGGCGCGGGAACTGGCGGCGATCTTTCCCGATCTCGACGAAGACAAGCTGCTGAAACAGTTCACCGGCAAGCGCAAGTTCCTGTGGATCAAGAAGAAACTCAGCCCCGAACAGCAGCAGCAGGTTCACGACATCGGCGAGCCGGGGCTTTTGTTCGGCCCGCGCGAGATGCGTCTTTATCCCAACGGCAAGCTCGCCGCGCATATCCTCGGCGGGTACGGTTTCGGGCGCGAAGGCGTCTCTGCCGCCGAGGTGATCGGCACGGCGGGGGTCGAAAAGGCGTTCGACCACTTCCTGCGCGACCCGGCCGAGGGCGGGCGGCCGCTGCAGCTGAGCATCGACCTGACGATCCAGGCGGCCATCGAGCGCGTGCTCTACGGTGGCATGCGGTTGATGAACGCCAAGGGCGCGGCGGCGGTGCTGATGGACATCCACAGCGGTGAAATCGTGTCGATGGCCAGCCTGCCCGACTTCGACCCGAACGACCGCCCGGTGCCCCTGACCGAGGGCGATCAATCCGACAGCCCGTTGTTCAATCGTGCCGTGCAGGGGGTCTACGAGCTTGGCTCGACCTTCAAGATCTTCGCCGCCGCCCAGGCGATGCAGCTCGGTCTGGTGAATTCTGCGACCGAGGTCGACGCCAACGCGCCGCTGGTCTGGGGCAAGTACAAGATCAAGGAGTTCCGCAACCACAACTACGGCCCGCGGCTGTCGGTGACCGACGTGATCGTCAAATCTTCGAATGTCGGCACCGCCAACATGGCGCTGATGATCGGACAAAAGCGGCAGAAGGAGTTTCTGTCGGCCCTGGGGTTCTTCGACCCGACGCCCGTCGAGCTGGTCGAGGCGCCGGGCGCCAAGCCGCTGATCCCCAAGCGCTGGTCGGAAATTCACACGATTACCGCCTCTTACGGCCACGGCATGTCGGCCAGCCCGCTGCATTTGGCCACCGGCTATGCCTCGCTGCTGAACGGCGGCACCAAGGTCACGCCGACGCTGCTCAGGCGCGAGAGCCCGGTGCGCGGGGATCGCGTCGTCTCGGAACGCGTCTCTGCCGCCGCCCTGTCGATGCTGCGCCAGGTCGTCACACGGGGGACCGCCCGCTTTGGCGAGGTTCCCGGCTACGCGGTGGCGGGCAAGACCGGCACGGCGGACAAGCCCAAACCGCGCGGCGGGTATTACAAGGACAAGGTGATCACCACCTTCGCCAGCGCCTTCCCGGCGTACGATCCGCAGTACGTCCTGGTCGTGACGCTGGACGAACCGGTCGAGACCTCGGGCGAACGCCCGCGCCGTACCGCCGGTTGGACCGCGGTTCCGGTTGCGGCAGAAGTCATCCGCCGGACCGCCCCGCTTTTGGGCCTGCGCCCCGAGATTGAACCCGGTGGATCGAATGAGGTAAGAGTAAAGGCAAACTAAGAAAGACAGGCCGCATGGGCGATCGGGCGACATCACTGGCAAGTCTCGGCCTGACGGCCCTGGGCGGGCGCGAGGCGCAAGTGACCGGCCTGTCGGTCGACAGCCGGCTGGTTCAGGACGGCCACCTGTTCGCAGCCCTTCCCGGCAGCCGCATCCATGGCGGCGAGTTTATCCAGTTCGCCCTGCGCATGGGCGCCGCGGCGGTGCTGACCGACCGCGACGGCGCGCGCATTGCACAGGCCGAACTGTCGGACGCCGGCGTGCCCGTTATCGTCACCGAGGATCCGCGTCAGGCGCTCGCCTATGCCGCGGCGCTTTGGTACGGTGTCCAGCCCGAGACCATCGTGGCGGTGACCGGCACCAACGGCAAGACGTCGGTCGCCACGTTCACCCGGCAGATCTGGTCGCTTCTGGGGCTGAAATCGGTGAACCTCGGCACCACCGGGGTAGAAGGCGCGTTCACGGCGCCGCTGGCGCATACGACGCCGGAACCGATTACGCTGCACAAGGTGCTGGCCGAGATTGCCGAGGCGGGGATCGACCATGTGGCGATGGAAGCCTCGTCGCACGGGCTGGCGCAGCGCCGTCTCGACGGCGTGCGCCTGACGGCGGCGGCGTTTACCAATCTCAGCCAGGACCATCTGGACTATCACGACAGCTTCGATGACTACTTCGAAGCCAAGGCGGCGCTCTTCAAACGCGTCCTTCCCGACGACGGCGCCGCGGTGATCAATCTCGACGACCCGCGCGGTGCGGCGATGGCGGACATCGCGATGGACCGGGGTCAGGATCTGCTGACCGTGGGGCGGGGCCCCGAGGCCAACCTGCGCATCCGGGCCCAGCGTTACGACGCCACGGGGCAGGAATTGCGGTTCGACTGGAACGGGCGGCCGCGGCAAGTGCGGCTGAACCTCATCGGCGGATTCCAGGCGGAAAATGTCCTGACCGCGGCGGGGCTGGCGATTGCGTCGGGCTGCGATGCGACCCGCACCTTCGACGTGCTGAACGACCTTGTCGGTGTGCGCGGGCGCATGGAACTGGCCGCCACGCGCGAAAACGGCGGCGCGGTGTTCGTCGATTACTCCCACACACCCGAAGCCCTGAAGACCGCGTTGACGGCCCTGCGCCCGCATGTGCTGGGCCGCCTCATCGTCGTCTTCGGCGCGGGCGGCGACCGCGACCCTTACAAACGCCCCATGATGGGCGAGGCGGCGAACACCTATGCCGATGTGGCCTTCGTCACCGACGACAACCCGCGCAGCGAGGAGCCGGCTGTAATCCGGGCCGCCGTCCTGGCCGGTTGCCCCGAGGCGACCGAGGTCGGCGACCGGGCAGAGGCGATCCTGCGCGGCGTCGATGCCCTGCAGCCGGGCGACGCGCTGCTGATCGCCGGCAAGGGGCACGAGACCGGCCAGATCATCGGCGACGACGTGTTTCCGTTCGATGACGTCGAACAGGCCAGTGTCGCCGTCGCCGCACTGGACGGCCGGCTGGTATGACCCCGCTCTGGACGGTGTCAGACGCTGCCGCGGCGACTGGTGGAAGACCGACCGCGGACTGGCAGGCTTCCGGAGTGTCCATCGACAGCCGTTCGATTGCGCCCGGGGACTTGTTCGTGGCCCTCAAGGATGTGCGCGACGGCCATGAGTTCGTTGCCGATGCCCTGAAAAAAGGCGCCGCCGCGGCGCTGGTCAGCCGGGTGCCGGACGGCGTGCCGGACGACGCTCCGCTGCTGATCGTCGACAACGTGCTGGCCGGGCTGGAACGGCTGGGCGCGGCGGGCCGGGCCCGCAGCCGGGCCAAGGTGATCGGTATCACCGGCTCGGTCGGCAAGACCTCGACCAAGGAAATGCTGCGCGCCGCCCTCGACCGGCAGGGCAAGGTGCACGCCGCCGAGGCGAGTTTCAACAATCACTGGGGCGTGCCGCTGACGCTGGCGCGGTTGCCGCGGGACGCCGAGTTCGCGCTGGTCGAGATCGGCATGAACCACCCCGGCGAGATCGCCCCGCTCGCCCGGCTTGCCCGGCCGCATGTGGTGATGGTCACCATCGTCGCACCCGCGCATCTGGAGGCGTTTGACGATATCGCCGGCATTGCCCGCGAAAAGGCCTCTATCGCCGAGGGGCTGGAACCGGGCGGGACCGCCATTCTGAACGGCGATCTCGACACCACGCCGATCCTGGTCGCCGCCGCTGGCGCCGTGGACGCCCGGGTCGAGACCTTCGGGGAAACCGGCGGCGTCACCCACCGGCTGCTGTCGGCCCAGTTTTCGGGGGAGGCCACCGTCGCCAGGGCCACCATCGGCGGTGAGGCGGTGCTGTTGCGGCTCAACACGCCCGGCCGCCACTTCGCCGTGAATGCCGTCGCCGTTCTGGCGGCGGCCCAGGCGGCGGGCGCCGACCTTGCCTTGTCGCTTAACGGTCTCGGCCGGTGGCGGCCCTATCAAGGCCGCGGCACCATCGAGCCCATCGGCCTGGACCCGGTGGACGACCGGTTGCGCATCGACCTGATCGACGACGCCTACAACGCCAACCCTACCTCGATGGCCGCCGCGCTCGACGTGCTGGCCGCCACGCGCCCGGTCGACAATATCGGCCGCATCACCCCAGGCCGCCGGATCGCGATTCTCGGCGACATGCTGGAACTGGGGCCTACCGAGGCGCAGATGCACGCGGCTCTTGCCGATCTGCCCGCCATGGCGGGGATCGACCGGGTCCACTGCGTCGGTCCGCGCATGCGCGCCCTGCACGACGCCCTGCCAGAGCCGCAGCGCGGCCGCTGGGCCGAGACGGCCGATGCGCTGGCCGGTCAGGCGCACCGGCTGGTCGATGCAGGCGACGTTTTGCTGGTCAAGGGATCCAAGGCCAGTCGCGTCAGCCTCGTTGTTGACGCCATCCGCAAATTGGGCCATCCGCTGCGGACCGAGTTCGAGGGGCCCAACTGATGCTGTTCTGGCTGACCGAATTTTCCGACGGCGGCGACTTTTTCAACCTGTTCCGCTACATCACCTTCCGGGCCGGAGGGGCGTTTTTCACGGCTCTTGTTTTTGGCTTCATTTTCGGCCGCCCGCTGATCAACCTGCTGAAGCGCCGGCAGCGCAACGGCCAGCCGATCCGCGACGACGGGCCGGAGGGCCATCTGGAAACCAAGCAGGGCACGCCCACGATGGGCGGGCTGTTGATCCTGTCGGCGCTGCTGATTTCGAGCCTTCTCTGGGTCCGGCTCGACAATTCCTATATCTGGATGATCCTGTTCGTCACCGTCAGTTTCGGGCTCTTGGGCTTTGCCGACGACTTCGCGAAGGTGTCAAAGAACAATCACAAGGGCGTGCCGGGACGTGTCCGGCTGGTGATCGGCTTCGCGATCGCGGCCATCGCGGGCTACTGGGCCTCGATGGCACATCCAGACGAACTGGCCTGGCGCCTTGCGTTCCCGGTCTTCAAGGACGTGCTTCTGAACCTCGGCATCTTCTTCGTGCCGTTTGCCATGATCGTCATCGTCGGCGCGGCGAATGCGGTGAACCTGACCGACGGGCTGGACGGGCTGGCGATCATGCCGGTGATGATCGCCGCCGGCACGCTGGGGATCATCGCCTATGCGGTGGGGCGGGTCGATTTCACCCAGTATCTCGACGTCCACTACGTGCCCGGCACGGGCGAGGTGCTGGTGTTTTCAGCCGGGCTGATCGGCGGGGGGCTGGGCTTTTTGTGGTACAACGCCCCCCCGGCCGCGGTGTTCATGGGCGACACCGGGTCGCTGGCCCTGGGCGGCGCGCTGGGGGCGATCGCGGTGGCGACGAAGCACGAGATCGTGCTGGCCATCGTCGGCGGCCTTTTCGTGGTCGAGGCGCTGAGTGTCATCATCCAGGTGTTCTATTTCAAGCGGACGGGTAAGCGGGTTTTCCTGATGGCGCCGATCCACCATCATTTCGAAAAACAGGGCTGGGCCGAGCCGCAGATCGTGATCCGGTTCTGGATCATCTCGCTGATCCTGGCGCTGATCGGGCTGGCCACCCTGAAGGTCCGGTGATGCGCCGGGCGCTGGTTACGGGCGGCAACCGCGGGATCGGATACGCGATCGCGGCGGGCCTGCGCGATGCGGGGCTGGAGATCGTGATTGGCGCGCGCGTGGCGGCGGACGGCGCGGCGGCGGCGCGCGCGTTGGGGGTGCGGTCGGTACCGCTCGATCTGGAGGCGCCTGCAAGCTTCGAGGCGGCGCTGGCGGAGGCCGGGCCGGTGGACGTGCTGGTCAACAATGCGGGTATCCTGGAAAACCTGCGCTTTCTGGAAGCAAACGACAATTTCGCCCGCTCGATGCAGGTGATGGTGCATGCCCCGTTCGAACTGATGCGGGCGGTGATCCCGGGGATGCGGGACCGGCGCTACGGGCGGATCGTGAACCTGTCCTCGGGCTGGGGCAGCTTTTCCGAGGGCCTGGGCGGCGGCGGCGCCTATGGCGTGGCGAAGGCGGCCTTGAATGCGCTGACCTTGCGGGCCGCGCAGGAGGTTCCGGACGTCATCAAGATCAACGCGATGTGTCCCGGCTGGGTGCGGACCCGGATGGGCGGTGCGGGGGCCAACCTGACGCCCGAAGAGGGGGCGGACACCGCGATCTGGCTGGCGACCCTGCCCGAGGCCGGGCCGACGGGCGGGTTCTTCCGGCGAAGAAAGCCCATCGCCTGGTAGGGCGTCGCCATGCGGACGGTGGGCCCATGGTCCGGCTGTCGTGTGAATGGCGCCAGTCCGTCTGGTCAGGTGGGCAAGTTCGTGCAGGCCGGGTCAGATTTCCGCAAGGCGGCGCAGCGACCAGTTGGTCCGCCGGGTCGAAGGACCGGATCGCGCCGGCCCGCCTCTGGACGGGCGTGATCCTCTGCGCTTCGGGATCGAGGTGTGTGTCGGCGCTTCCCATGCCCCGCCAAATCCGCTAGCCGGTAGCCCCATGGGAGCAAGCGGAACATGATCCCCGTCCGGGGATATGAGGGCGCGCGGGTCGCGGTGCTGGGGCTCGGG
Organism: Rhodobacter sp.; assembly: GCA_030065095.1. Lineage (GTDB taxonomy): Bacteria > Pseudomonadota > Alphaproteobacteria > Rhodobacterales > Rhodobacteraceae > JASJCA01. The sequence goes on along the minus strand of JASJDP010000014.1, from coordinate 142,317 downwards.
CGGTCGGGGCTGGCCGCCGCGCGGGCGCTCTTGGCCGGGGGGGCAGAGGTGCTGCCCTGGGACGACAGTGCCGAGGGGCGGGCGCGGGCCGAGGCCGAGGGATTGAGGCCGCATGACCTGACCAAGCCGGCGGCGTTCGACGGGGTGACGGCGCTGATCACCTCGCCGGGGATTCCGCATCTCTATCCCGCACCGCACCCGGTGATCGCGGCGGCGCAGGAAGCCGGGGTGCCGGTCGACAACGATATCGGGCTGTTCTTTCGCTCTTTCGCGACGCCGGACTGGGACCGGTTCGACCAGACCCCGCGGGTGATCGCGGTCACCGGGTCGAACGGGAAGTCGACGACCGCCGCCCTGATCCACCACATCCTGCAGGAGGCGGGCAAGCCGACGCAGCTGGCCGGCAATATCGGGAGGGGCGTGCTGGACCTCGACCCGGCGGAAGATGGCGAGGTGGTGGTGCTGGAGCTCAGTTCCTACCAGACCGATCTGGCCCGCGCGCTGACGCCGGATATCGCGGTCTTCACCAACCTCACACCCGATCACCTGGACCGCCACGGGGGCCTGGGCGGATATTTTGCGGCGAAGCGCCGGCTCTTTGCCGAGGGTGGCCCGGACCGTGCGGTGATCGGCGTGGACGAGCCCGAGGGGCGGTATCTGGCGAACCAGACGGCGCTGGGGGCGGCCGATGACCGGGTGATCCGGGTGTCGTCGGGGCGGAAACTGGCCGGTGCGGGCTGGTCGGTGTTCGCGCGCAAGGGGTTTCTGGCCGAATGGCGCAAGGGGCGGCAGGTGGCCTCGGTCGATCTGCGCGGGATACGAGGGGTGCCGGGGGCGCACAACCACCAGAATGCCTGCGCGGCCTGGGCGGCGGCACGCTGTGTCGGGCTGGGGCCGAAGGTTATTGAACGGGCGTTCAAATCCTTCGCCGGGCTGCCGCATCGCAGCCAGGTGGTGGCCGAGCGGGACGGCGTGACCTTCGTCAACGACAGCAAGGCGACGAATGCCGAAAGCGCGGGCCAGGCGCTGAAGGCGTTCGGGCGGGTGCGGTGGATTGCCGGGGGCCTGGGCAAGGAAGGCGGGATTTCCGCGCTGGCCCCGCAGTTCGGGCATGTGGCCAAGGCCTATCTGATCGGCCATTCGGCGCGGGAGTTCGCGCTGCAGCTCGGCGCGGTGCCGCATGAGGTTTGCGAGACGATGGCGCGGGCGGTGGCGCGCGCGGCCGAGGAGGCCGAGCCGGGGGATACGGTGCTGCTGGCGCCGGCGGCGGCGAGTTTCGACCAGTATCCGGATTTCGAAAGGCGCGGTGAGGATTTCGTGGCTTGTGTCGAATCCCGGTTGGAGGACTGAGGTATCGGAGTACGGCGTCTCTTGAGTGAGACTCGATGCCGGTTTTGACCGGGAATGGAAGTTCGCAATTTTTCTTCAGGCGCGGAATCAAGGCCGAAGGCCGCCGCGCCATCGCCGACCCGCCCCGGAGGGGAGGCGATTTGCTGGCGTCGCGTATCGCGTTAAGGTCGTTCGGACTTTGCTGGGATAAAACGAGCCGTTCAGAGGTTTGGATCGCCTCCCCGCGGGTCGGCGATGGCGCGGTTCCTCAATCTTCGGTCAACGTCCGCTCCAGGCCAGAACCAGTTGCACGCCTCTTTGCAAGAACGCACGCCCCTCTACAGGCCGAGCGCGGAGCGGATGATCTTCATCACCGCGTCGAACCAGCCCGACGCGGCGCCCTGGGCGAGTTTCAGCCAGGTCCGGATCAGCGTCTCGTGCGCCACCACCCACTGCACGAAGTAGTGCGATACAAGCGCACCCGCCCCGGCCGCGCCGACCAGATAGACCCGCCGTCCGAAGGCGCCGAACATGTTCCAGAGCCGCGCGCGCAGGGAGTGCTCGCCGATCTCGGCGGAATTGCCTTCGCCCTTTGCTGCGGCGAGGTCGTCGGCCAGCGCGGCCTGATCGCCGGGGTCCAACGCCTGCGGCTGGTCTTCCAGCGACCGGACCAGCGGTTCGGCGGCGGCGGTCTCGTCGGGGGTGCGGCGGCCGGTGAGGCCGGCGAGCATCCGGGCGTGGATCTCGGCCGCATTGGGGAAGCCCATGAAGAACAGGCCGTGGGTTTCGACCACGTCCCTGAGCGGCCCGGAGATCTTCGGCGGCAGCAGATCGTTGATCCGGCCCTGGGCCTCGGCGCGGTCATCGGCCTCGGTCGCCGTGCGCAAGGTGTTGGCGGCGGAATAGAGCTGGGTCCGGCGGATACCGTCCAGCGGGCGGTCGATCTGGATACGGTAGTGCTCGGCCGAGGCCTTCAGCCCGGCGAGTTCGTTGTTCATGCCGATTTCCTCGACCAGCACGGCGATCTTGCGCCGCAGATCGGCCTGCAGCGCTTGCTGGTCTGCATCGCCCGCCTCGGGTGCGGCGTCGGTGGACTGCATCGGCCCATCGGTCGGTAGGGCATAGACGGGCGCGCGCGGACTGTCGGCAGGCGGCGGCGGGTCGAGCGGTGGCAGCGTGTCGAGATAGGCGAAGAGCTGCGAGGCGCGTTCCTTGTTATCCTCGATTTCAGCAATTTTGGCGAGGCGGGGATCGGATTTTGCCGCGGTGCAACCTTCGAACGTGATGCCGTCAGGGCCGGGAGCGTCAACCAAATGGCGTAGGGCACGAATTGGTCGCAAATCCGCAACTTGCGTTTCCTTGATGGTCAAATTCCTCAATTTGTCCGCAGAAGACAGCGGGCTGAGATCGACCAGCTCGGTGCGTGAGAGCCATAGAGTATCAAGGGATCGAAGATTCCGTAGCGCCGAGACATCGCCGATGCGGGTGTTTGTCAACTTCAATCTTTCTAGAGATTGCAGTTGCGTCAACGGCTTCAGGTCTTCCACCGGGCAACCCCACATTTTCAGTTCTTGGAGGTTTTCTAAGGAACTCAATGGGGCTAGGTCTGTGATTTGGCTATAGTCGAGGACGAGTGTTCTCAACGCGCTGAGCGTCTGCAATGGCGAGAGGTTTGTGACCCGAGTTTGAATGAGGAGCAACTGCTCCAGCCCGGTGAGAGGCTGTAGTGGAGTGAGGTCAGTGACTTGGGTCATACTGAGATCGAGATTCGTAAGCCGATCCAGAGTTCCGATGCTCTCCGGCAATCTGGTTAGCGCTCGCGTTCCTACCCTGCTGAGGTCAAGCTCCGTCACCCCACTCTCGCGGGCCTCCTCAATCAGCCGTTCAGCTTCGGCAAAGGCGTCGTCGGCCTCACTCATGCGCGACCCTCCCGCCGGCAGTCTCCCCCGCCCAAGCCGGCCATGCAACCGCCCCTAGAAACGCTCCGCCCGCAGGACCTGGCAATCGGTGACCGAGACGACGCCGATATGGCGCTCGACCACGGCGAAGGCGGCCTCCAAGAGCCCGTCCAGCCGGTCGGGCCGGATGATGCAGACCACGGCGACCATGCCGCCGGCACGGCTGACCTGGCCCTCGCGGCTCCACGGCCCCGACCGGCCCGAGCCGCCCTTGACCGGCAGCACCGTGAAGCCAGTGACGCCGGCGTCCGTCAGAGCGTCGCGCAGGCGGCCTTCCATCGGGGCCTCGATGATGATCTCGACACGTTTGGCGGCATGGGTCTGCATGGCTCAGGCTCCGGTGGCCCAGTTGGCGGCGGCGATGTAAAGCGGGATGCCGAGGGTCAGGTTGAACGGGAAGGTGACGCCGAGCGACAGCGTCAGGTAGACCGACGGGTTCGCCTCGGGCAAGGCGACGCGCATCGCCGCCGGCACGGCGATGTACGAGGCCGAGGCGGCGAGCGCCATCATCAGCGCGGTGCCGCCCGGCGACAGGCCCAGAAGCAGCGCGCCGGCAAGGCCCGCGACCGAGGCGAGCGGCGGCATGATCAGGCCGAAGGCGATGACGCCGGGGTCGAGCGCGCCGCGCGATTGGCGCAGGCCGCGGCCCGCGACCAACCCCATGTCCAAGAGGAACAGGCAAAGGACGCCCTTGAACGGCGAGACGATGAAGGACTCGATCTCCTTCAGGCCGTCGGTCCCGGTGGCCCAGCCGATCGCGAAAGACCCGATCAGCAGCACGATCGAGCCGTTCAGCAGAATTTCGCGCCAGAGCGTGCCGTCCATCTTTGCCCCGCCCGTACCGCGCGCGGCGAGCCACAAGGCGGACAGGATCGCGGGCGCCTCCATCACGGCGGCGACGGCGACCATGTAGCCCTCGGCCGCCAGCCCCTGGCTTTCCAGGACCGAGGTGGCGGCGACGAAGGTAACGATCGAGATCGAGCCGTAATGGGCGGCGGTGGCGGCGGCGTCGGTGGGGTTGAGCGCGGTCAGCGCGCGCAGCAGGGCATACGCGGCGAACGGCAGGGCCAGCGACAGGATCAGCCCTGCCAGCAGGGACAGCCCGAGGGTCAGGTCGATGCCGTGGCTGGCCACGCTCGCGCCGCCCTTGAAGCCGATGGCGAACAAGAGATAGAGCGACAGGCCCCGGGCGACGGCCTCCGGGACCGTCAGATCCGACCGGGCCAGCGCCGCAAACAGCCCGAGCGCAAAGCACAGGATTATCGGCGACAGCAGATTGTCCGCCGCCAGCGCCAGAATGTCGCTCACCTTACCACCCCCACCGCTCAATTGCGGGGCAAAATAGTCGGGCCCATGGCGGTGTAAAGGGTGGACGCCACGGCACGTTGGCCTCCGGGCTGTCGGCCCCGCCCCGGCGACGTGACCAGGAGCGGCGGGCGGGGCGCGGGCGGGCCGGCCGGGCAGGTTTTGCTTTCCTCGCGGCGAAGTCTCCGCTAGAGTTATCCACAGACCCGGAAAACGGGCGCGGCAGTGGCAGTTTCAGGCGGTATTCCATGACGGAAATGGTCTTCGGCACACATCCGGTGCGGGATGGCGAGCCGATTTTGCCCCGGTGGTGGCGGACGGTCGACAAATGGTCGCTCAGCTGCATTCTGCTGCTCTTCGGCATCGGCCTGTTGCTGGCTCTGGCGGCGTCGCCGCCCTTGGCCAGCCGCAACGGTTTGGGCGCGTTTCACTATGTGCAGCGGCAGGCGGTGTTCGGCGCGGCGGCGCTGACGGTGATGGTGCTGACGACGATGATGTCGCCGCAACTGGTGCGGCGGCTGGGGGTGCTGGGGTTTTTCTGCGCCTTTGCGGCCCTGGCGATGCTGCCGGTCTTCGGCACCGACTTCGGCAAGGGCGCGGTCCGGTGGTACAGCCTGGGTTTCGCCAGCCTGCAGCCCTCGGAATTCCTCAAACCCGGCTTCATCGTCATCACCGCTTGGCTGATGGCGGCCAGCCAGGACATCAACGGCCCGCCGGGTAAATCGGTCTCGCTGGCGATCGCGGTCGTGATCGTGGGCTTTCTGGCGCTGCAGCCGGATTTCGGCCAGGCCTGTCTGGTGCTGTTCGGCTGGGGGGTGATGTATTTCGTGGCGGGGGCGCCGTTTACGCTGTTGATCGCGATGGCGGCGCTGGTGATCGTCGCCGGAACCGTGGCCTATAACGGGTCCGAGCATTTCGCCCGCCGGATCGACGGGTTCCTCAACCCCGAGGTGGATCCCACGACTCAGCTCGGCTATGCCACGGGCGCGATCCGCGAGGGTGGATTCTTCGGCGTCGGCGTGGGCGAGGGTCATGTGAAATGGTCGCTGCCGGACGCGCATACCGATTTCATCATCGCCGTGGCGGCAGAGGAATACGGGCTGATCCTGGTTCTGGTGATCATCCTTCTCTACATGACGGTGACGGTGCGGTCTTTGCTGCGGCTGATCCGCGAGCGCGACCCGTTCATCCGGCTGGCCGGCACCGGACTGGCCTGCATGTTCGGCGTTCAGGCGATCATCAACATGGGCGTCGCGGTACGGCTATTGCCGGCCAAGGGTATGACGCTGCCGTTTGTCAGCTACGGCGGGTCGTCGCTGATCGCGGGCGGCATCGCCGTGGGGATGCTGCTGGCGTTCACCCGCAGCCGTCCACAGGGCGAGATCGGCGACATCCTGATGCGGCGGGGGCGTTGATGGGGAAAGGCACGAATTTTCGGCGAAAATTCGTGGTCCGGCGATGACACAGCCGCTCTTGGTGATCGCCGCCGGCGGGACCGGCGGGCACATGTTCCCCGCTCAGGCGCTCGCCGAGAAAATGCTGCGCGGCGGCTGGCGGGTGAAGCTGTCGACAGACGAACGCGGCGCGCGCTATACCGGCGGCTTCCCGCACAGCGTCGAGATCGAGCAGGTGGCCAGCGCCACCTTCGCGCGCGGCGGCGTGCTGGCCAACGCGATGGTTCCGCTGCGCATCCTCGGCGGCGTGCTGGCGGCGATCCGCAACTTTCGCCGCGACCGGCCAAAGGCCGTCGTGGGCTTCGGCGGTTATCCCTCGATCCCCGCGCTCGCCGCGGCCTGGGTCATGAACCTGCCGCGGATGATCCACGAGCAGAACGGCGTTCTGGGCCGTGTGAACCAGGTCTTCGCCCGTCGCGTCGCCGCCGTCGCCTGCGGCACCTGGCCCACCGATCTGCCCGAGGGCGTGAAGGGGATCCACACCGGCAATCCGGTACGCGGCGCCATCGCCGCCAAGGCAGGGGCCCCTTACATACCGCCCGGCGCCTACCCGATGTCGATCCTCGTGATCGGCGGCAGCCAGGGCGCGCGGGCGCTGTCGGATACGGTCCCGCCCGCGATCGCCGCCCTGCCGCTCGACATGGTGAAGAACCTCCGCGTCGCGCATCAGGCCCGCGACGAGGATCAGGCGCGGGTTACGGATTTCTATGCCGAACACGGTATCCGCGCCGAGGTCGAACCATTCTTTCACGATGTGCCCACCCGCATGTCCGAAGCGCAGCTGGTGATCGCCCGCGCCGGCGCCTCGACGGTTGCCGATCTCAGCGTCATCGGCCGCCCCGCCATCCTGATCCCCTATCCGCACGCAACCGCCGACCACCAGACCGCCAACGCCCGCGGCCTGTCGGAGGCCGACGCGGCCGTGCTGATCCCGGAATCAAAGCTGGACGTCGCCACGCTTTCAGAGCATATCGGCGCGATCCTGAGCGACGCAGCGGCGGCCACGCAGATGGCCCGGGCGGCGCTGACGGTGGGACGACCGGACGCGACAGACCGTCTGGCGGACATGGTAATAACATTGGCAGAGGGACAGGCCGGGACAGATGAAGCATGAACCTTGGGACCGATTCCGGACCTGCGGAATGAACGCGGCGACGAAACTTCCGATGGAGATGGGCCCGATCCACTTCGTGGGCATCGGCGGCATCGGCATGTCGGGCATCGCCGAGGTGCTCCTCAACCACGGCTATACGGTGCAGGGGTCCGACCTGAAGGCCTCGAAGATCACCGAGCGGCTGGCGGCGATGGGCGCGCGGATCGCCATCGGCCAGCGTGCCGAGAACCTCGCGGGCGCCGAGGTCGTGGTGATCTCGTCCGCGATCAAGCCCGGCAACCCCGAGCTTGACGCCGCCCGCGCCGCCGGTCTGCCGGTGGTGCGCCGGGCCGAGATGCTGGCGGAACTGATGCGGCTGAAATCCAACGTCGCCGTCGCCGGCACCCACGGCAAGACCACGACGACCACGATGGTCGCCACGCTCTTGGACGCCGGCGGGCTCGACCCGACCGTGATCAATGGCGGCATCATCCATGCCTACGGCTCGAACGCGCGGATGGGGCAGGGCGAGTGGATGGTGGTCGAGGCCGACGAATCCGACGGCACCTTCAACCGCCTGCCCGCCACCATCGCCATCGTCACCAATATCGACCCCGAGCATATGGAGCATTGGGGCACCGAAGCGGCGCTGCACAAGGGGTTCGAGGATTTCGTCTCGAACATCCCGTTCTACGGGCTCGCCGTCTGCTGCACCGACGATCCGGACGTGCAGACGCTGGTCGGCAAGATCACCGACCGCCGCGTCGTCACCTACGGCTTCAACGCCCAGGCCGACGTGCGCGCCGACAACTTGGCTTACGAAAACGGCGCCGCGACCTTCGACATCCTGCTGCAGGCCGAGGGCAAGGCAATCCGCGGCTGCACCCTGCCGATGCCCGGCGATCACAACGTCTCGAACGCGCTCAGCGCCGTCGCCGTCGCCCGCCATCTGGGCATGAAGCGCAAGGACATCCGCGCCGCGCTGGCTGCCTTCAAGGGCGTCAACCGCCGCTTCACCAACGTCGGCGAGGTGAACGGGGTGACCATCATCGACGACTACGGCCACCACCCGACCGAGATCGCCGCCGTTCTCAAGGCCGCGCGCCAGAGCACCTCCGGCAAGGTCATCGCCGTCCACCAGCCCCACCGCTACACGCGGCTGTCGCATCACTTCGAGGCCTTCTGCGCCTGCTTCAACGACGCCGACGTGGTCGCCATCGCGGAGGTGTTTGCTGCCGGTGAGGACCCCATTGAGGGCGCCACGCGGGATGATCTGGTCGCCGGTCTGGTAAGCCACGGCCATCGGCACGCGCATGCGCTGGAGGGGGAAGCGTGCCTCGCTGCGCTGGTGCGCGAGCATGCAGAAGAAGGCGACATGGTCGTCTGCCTCGGGGCGGGGACGATCAGTGCGTGGGCGAACGCGCTGCCGGAAAAACTCAAGGCGAATGCCTGACCGACCCGCGATACCCGTCCCGGCCTTGAGCCGGGACCTCACCCCGAGCCTCTCTAGAAAGACGTTGGCGTCAACGCCCGACACCCCCCAACCGTCTCGCCCGGCCCCAGGCCGGGCAGCCCCCGACCGCCCCCCCGGGTGGGGGCTTCACCCCCACCCGCGGCCGGGGGTCGCCGTTTGTGCTTTGTGGTGCGGTGGTGATGGTTGAAACCTCGGAAACCCGGGACGTGGAATCCCTGAAGAAATGGCTAGACGATCCAAACTTGGATTGGGACCTTCGCTGCGATCGGGCTGTTTTCCTTGCCTATCGCACCGTGTCCCGTCTGGCGCCGGTACTTTGGGTCGGACTGCACCGAACCCCTGGATTTGACCTCACAGATAGCCGGATATGGCGCGTGATTCCGATTTCACTCGTGGCTCGTACGTTTCCAACGCGCGGCATTGCGGCTTACTCTGCCGGTAAAGCCGCCGACTCGTACACTCAGAGCGCTCGCAATGCAGCACACTTGGTCGTCAATGCTGCCGCCCATGCCACCATCGCTGCCTCAAACCATGCGGCGGTTGCAAACGCCTTTGATGCAATCGCATTTTCCGAAAAAGCTGTTTACTCGTCCAAACTGATCGACGGCACCTGTATTTGGACGAGTGTCGAATCTGACGCTAAGTTTCTTGCCGGAGGCGGTTCTGTCCGCGATCATCCCGCTCTTTGGCCCGATGACACTGCCGGCTTCTTTTTCCGGGAATTGGATGAAATCAAATCCGCCCTTCGCACCACCCATCCCGAAAACTGGGACTTCTGGATCGACTGGTATCAGGCGCAACTCGACGGCCGCCCGATGCTGCCCGACAGCGACGCCCATTGGGAGATGCTCGCCGAGATCTTCGAAGTCAGCAAGACGAGCCGGCTCAAGGAGGAAGACTGGGAAAAGGGGGCCGATCACGTCAACCCGATCATCCGCGAGATCTACCTCAGATATCTCGGCCAGGCCACCTACAACGCTGAACGCATCGAGCCGAACCCTGACACCCACCTGCTGCGCGCCATCCCCGAATCCGACATGGAGCCGGACTTCCTGCGCGACACGGTCGACCGGCTGAGAGACGCGGCCAATATTTTCGGCGACCTCAACTCGCTGGACAACCAATACCGGGCGCTCCAGCCGGACATCGAATTCCTTCTCGACGGCATCGAGAAATACGCCGACCGCCCCTTGCGCCTGCATGACACCGCACGGCAGGTCGCGCTTCGGCTGGAAGTCCGCATAGAACAACAGGACTGCCCGAGCGCGAAGCAGGACGCGTTGATCGCCGACTTCCAGACCGAGCTGATCGGCGCGATGGCCGACATCGTGCAGCAGGACGATCGCGTCCGGCAGGTCGTTCAGGCGAGGCTCAAGGCGGCCCTCGAAGGCGCCGATCCGGACCAGATCGCGGCGCTTGCCGAGGGCGTCGAGAAGGCCGAGATCATCACCGAAGGCGACCTCAAGGCCGAGCTTCGCGAGGATATCGAAACCCTGCGCGACCCCCGCGCGACGCCCGAGGCAACGCGCCAGGCGCTCTATCGCCTTTGCAGCCGCCTGATCCGTATCTCGGCGCAGGCCACCAAGCTTCCCGCCGAACTGATCACCCAGATCACGGTCATCGGCGGCGGGATCGGTGCGTTGGGGTATGCGGTGCATGTCGTCATCCGTCTGATCACCGGAGCCGGGTGATGCCCCCTGCCGGAGATCCGCACCATTGTTCACAGGCACTGCGATCGAGCCGCAGAAAGCTGACGTCACGTCAATTAAGGCTTGTCAACAGGACGCCGATTGGCGAGAGTGCGATTCAACCCACAGTGATATCCCCAGCCCGCACCGCACCCCACCGGACCGAGAATCGCCCGTGACCCTGTCCCTGACCCTCGCCTGCCTCTGGGCCGTCGCCGCGAATGTGATCGCGATGTTTCCCTCCAGAAACAACCACTGGCCCGCGGCCTATGGGCTGGTCGCGCTCGGCATCCCGATCCTCGGCTACGTCACCTATCAGCACGGGCCCTGGATCGGCCTCTTGGTGCTGGCTGCCGCCATGTCGATCCTGCGCTGGCCGGTCTTCTACCTCTGGCGCTGGGTCCGCCGCCGCGCAGGATAACCCTTGCCGACCGCCCCCGCGCCGCCTTCGCGGTCTACGCCGCCTTCACCGCCACAGACGCCGCCCTCACCGCCGCCGACCCGAAGGCAATCTGCGAGAGTCTGCGCGAAGACGCCCGCCGGATCGCGCGGGGCGGCGATGCGCTGCAGACTTTCCTGCTGTGGCGCGGTCTCGACATCCGGCTCGCACGCGAATGGCTGGGCGTGAAGTCTGCATAGGAGCAGAAAGGCCCAGGCTGGCGGTTCTGGATCGACTGGTACGAGGCTGCGTTGTCCGGCACCCCCCCTTGAACCTCGACATGCTCACCGAGATCGCCGCCCAGCCGGGGGGCTTTTGGCAAGGCGCGGACGACGAGGTGAATGGGCGCATCTCGCAGATCGTCGAACGATATGCCTTGCGGGACGAGGCCCGCGCGCTGCTCGCGGACCGTCCGACCGCAGCGGGAACGGCCAGCCTTGCCCACCGGTCGCATAACATGCCGCCGGACCTGTCGGACGTCCAACCGCATATCATCCATCACACCACCATCGTTTGGGCGGGCCTTGAAGAAGCTTCCGAGGAACTCGAATGCAGGGACGTCGACAAACCCAAGCTTGCCAAGACCGCGCACGGCCTCCTGTTCGCCCTGGATTATTGCGGGGTCGTCGCAAACACAGCAATCGAGTCTGGTGCAAAGGTCATCGGCGCGGCCGGCGGTACCATGGTTCTCGACCAGGTATTCAATAGCGGCCGCGTCCTCGGCTTTGCAAATCGGCTGTTACACTGGGCAACCTCTGGCCTTTGACCCACAGCCCCCTTCTTCTCGTCCCAAATACGCCCGCCGGAGGCAGGCCGCAGGGCGGCCTTCCCTTGTGATCCGCGCGCCGCACCGCTAGCAGACATGGGCCCGACGCATGTCCGATGGAAGTCCGATGAAAACCCGACACGACATCCGGGGCGTCCTGACGCCCGACCGGCCGCTGGCTGATCTCACCTGGCTCCGCGTCGGGGGGCCGGCGGAGGTGCTATTCCAGCCCGCCGATCTGGAGGATCTCAAGGCGTTTCTGGCCGGCCTCGCGCCGGACGTCGCGGTCTTCCCGATGGGCGTCGGCAGCAACCTGATCGTCCGCGACGGCGGTATCCGTGCGGTGGTGATCCGGCTGGGGCGGGGGTTCAATGCTATCGACATTCAAGGGCATCGGGTCACGGCCGGGGCGGCTGCGCTCGACGCGCATGTGGCGCGCAAGGCGGCAGCGTCGGGGCTCGATCTGACCTTCCTGCGCACCATCCCCGGCGCCATCGGTGGCGCGGTGCGGATGAATGCCGGGTGCTACGGGTCCTATATCGCGGATGTTTTCGTGTCCGCTCAGGCGGTTACGCGAGAGGGCCGCGAGGTCACGCTGACCGCGGACGACCTGAACTTCCGCTATCGCCAGACCGACCTGCCCGCTGGCTGGGTGATCACCCGGGCCACTTTCGAGGCCCCGCCGGGCGACCCGGCGGCGCTGGAGGCCAGGATGGCGGACCAGGTTGCGAAACGCGACGCGACCCAGCCGACGAAGGACCGGACCGCCGGGTCGACCTTTCGCAATCCCGCCGGGTTTTCCAGCACCGGACAGGCGGATGACCGCCACGATCTGAAGGCCTGGAAGCTGATCGACGACGCCGGGTTGCGGGGATACACACTCGGCGGCGCGCAAATGTCTGAAAAACATCCGAATTTTCTGACGAACACCGGAAGTGCCTCCGCCGCCGATCTGGAAGAACTGGGTGAGTTGGTGCGGAAAAAAGTCTTTCAAACCAGCGGGATTCAGTTAGAATGGGAAGTGATCCGGGTCGGAGAGCCCGGGCGCGAGAAATAATACCCCCGAAAAGCCACTCATAAGGCGCGGGGAGAACGAGGCAGAGACGTGGGCATGTCGGGCAGGACATCCCCGAAAGTTGCGGTTTTGATGGGCGGACCCTCGGCAGAGCGCGAGGTGTCGCTGTCCACCGGGCGGGAATGCGCCGCCGCGCTGAGGGGCGAAGGATTCGAGGTCGTCGAGATCGACGCCGGCCCGGATCTGTGCGCGCAATTGCAGGATGTCAGCCCGGACGTGGCGTTCAACGCGCTGCATGGCCGCTGGGGCGAGGACGGCTGTGTGCAGGGCATGCTGGAATGGCTGCAGATCCCCTATACCCACTCGGGCGTGCTGGCCTCGGCGCTGGCGATGGACAAGGAGCGGACCAAGGCGGCCTATCGCACGGCCGGTCTGCCGGTGGTGCAGAGCGGGCTGTTCCCGGCCGACGAGGTGCGCAAGGCCCACGTGATGCAACCACCCTACGTGGTGAAGCCCAACAACGAAGGCTCGTCTGTCGGCATCTACATTGTCCATGAGGATACCAACGGCCCGCCGCAGCTGGCCGATACCATGCCCGAGACGGTGATGGTCGAGGCCTATGCGCCGGGGCGCGAGCTGACCACGACCGTCGTGGGCGATCTGGCGTTGACCGTGACCGACATCCTGACCGATGGCTGGTACGATTATCACGCCAAATACGCACCCGGTGGATCGCGCCACGTCCTGCCCGCGGAGGTCCCGCAAACCGTGTTCGATGCCTGTCTCGACTATGCGCTGCGGGCGCATAACGCGCTTGGCTGCCGGGGTGTCAGCCGGACCGATTTCCGCTTTGACCAGGCGAAGGGATTGAGCGGGCTGGTTCTTTTGGAGACCAACACCCAGCCCGGTATGACGCCGACATCGCTGACACCCGAGCAGGCGCAGCATGTGGGGATCGGGTTCGGCCCGCTTTGCCGCTGGATGGTCGAGGACGCGTCATGCAATCGCTAGAGACCGCCGCGCCCCGCCGCGACCCGGCGCCGTCCCGCTGGGCCTTCCGGCTGCACCGTTTGTGGCTGACGCCGCTGTTTCGCGGGTTGATGCGGGTGGGGCTGCCGGTCTTTGCGCTGGTCTTCGGGCTTGGCTGGGTCTTCAGCGTGCCGGAGAACCGCGACCTGGTGGCCGAGCAGATCGCGGAACTGCGGCGGTCGATTGCCGAGCGCCCGGAGTTCATGGTCAAGCTGATGGCAATCGACGGGGCGTCGGCGGAGCTGGCAGAAGACATTCGCGAGGTGTTGCCGATCGACTTTCCGCGAAGCTCGTTCGATCTCGAGCTCGAGGCGTTGCAGGAGGTCGTCGAAGAGCTGGATGCCGTGGCGGCGGCCGATCTGCGGATCCGGCCCGGCGGCATTCTGCAGGTCGACGTGACCGAGCGCATCCCGGCCGTTGTCTGGCGGATTGCGGGGCAGTTGGAAATGCTGGACGCCGTTGGCCGCCGGGTAGCGCCGCTGGCGCACCGCAGCGACCGCGCCGATCTGCCGCTGATCGCGGGCGAAGGGGGCGATGTCGCGGTGCCCGAGGCGCTGGACCTGATCGTTGCGGCGGCGCCCATGGCCGGACGGGTGCGCGGGCTGGTCCGCATGGGGAACCGCCGCTGGGACGTGGTGCTGGACCGCGACCAGCGCATCCTGTTGCCCGAGACGGGGGCGGTCGCGGCGCTGGAACGGGTCATCGCGCTGGATCACGCACAAGGGCTTTTGGCGCGGGATCTGTCGGTCGTGGATCTGCGCAACGCGGCCCGCCCGACCTTGCGCATGGCACCTCAGGCCCTGGAAGAATTGCGCCGGATCAAGGCCTTGGAACGAGGAGACGCTTTGCAATGACCGACCTGTACGACACACAGCGGGCGATGCGGAATATGCGCAAGGCCGCGTTGCAGAGGGGGGTGATCGCCATTCTCGACGTCGGCACGTCGAAGATCGCCTGCCTTGTGCTGCGGTTCGACGGGCCGGAACGCTATCGCGAGACCGACGGGGTGGGCTCGCTGGCGGGGCAGTCGTCGTTCCGGGTGATCGGGGCGGCGACAACCCGGTCCCGCGGCGTTCGCCTGGGCGAGATCGACGCGATGAACGAGACCGAGCGCGCGATCCGTACCGCGGTGCAGGCGGCGCAGAAGATGGCGAATGTCCGCGTCGACCATGTCATCGCCTGTTTCTCGGGCGCAAAGCCGCGCAGCTACGGCCTGGACGGGATGATCGAGCTGCATGACAGCACGGTGACCGAGCAGGATGTGGCGCGGGTGATGGCCGCCTGCGACGTGCCCGACTTCGGCGAAGGGCGCGAGGTATTGCATGCGCAGCCGGTCAATTTCGCGCTGGACCACCGATCAGGCCTGGGCGATCCGCGCGGGCAGATCGGCAACCGGCTGGCCTGTGACATGCACCTGCTGACCATCGACCGGGACGTGGTGCAGAACCTGCTATATGCGATCAAGCGCTGCGACATGGAACTCGCCGGCATCGCCTCGTCGGCCTATGCGTCGGGGATTTCCTCGCTGGTCGAGGACGAACAGGAACTGGGTGCGGCCTGTATCGACATGGGCGGCGGGGCGACGGGCATTTCGGTCTTCATCAAAAAGCACATGATCTATGCCGACAGCGTGCGCCTGGGCGGCGATCACGTGACACAGGACATCTCGAAGGGCCTGCAGGTGTCGCTGGGGACGGCCGAACGGATCAAGACCTTCTACGGCGGCGTGGTCGCAACCGGCATGGACGACCGAGAGATGATCGAGATCGGCGGCGACACCGGCGATTGGGAGCATGACCGGCGCACCGTCAGCCGGGCGGAGCTGATCGGGATCATGCGGCCGCGGGTCGAGGAGATCCTCGAAGAGGTGCGCGAACGGCTGGACGGGGCCGGGTTCGAGCACCTGCCGAGCCAGCAGATCGTGCTGACCGGCGGGGCGAGCCAGATCCCGGGGCTGGACGGCCTGGCGCCGAAGATCCTGGGCAACCAGGTGCGGCTCGGCCGGCCCCTGCGCGTGCAGGGCCTGCCGCAGGCGGCGACGGGGGCGGCCTTTGCCTCGTGCGTGGGGCTGAGCCTTTTTGCCGCCCATCCGCAGGACGAATGGTGGGATTTCGAAATGCCGATCGAACGCTACCCCGCCCGGTCGCTGAGGCGCGCGATCAAATGGTTCAAGGACAATTGGTGATACTAGATGTCCACATCTGAGCAAAATCACGCCGACGTGCCACAAATAGGTTCAATATTTTGTGGCCGAATCGCGGTTTTTTGGTGACGACACACGGAACGCACGGTAAGTTAGTCGCAATCAAGCAGACCCGGGCGGCAGATGCCGGGTAAATAACAGAGCAGGCGGACGGAACGATGACATTGACCCTGACAATGCCCGAGCGGGAGGATCTGAAACCCCGCATTACGGTCTTCGGTGTTGGCGGTGCTGGCGGCAACGCGGTCAACAACATGATCGACAAGGAACTGGAGGGCGTCGATTTCGTCGTGGCGAACACCGACGCCCAGGCGTTGCAGCAGTCGCGCGCGCCAAGCCGCGTGCAGATGGGCATCAAGGTCACCGAAGGTCTGGGCGCGGGTGCGCGGCCCTCGGTCGGTGCCGCCGCAGCCGAGGAAACCATCGAGGCGATCGTCGATCACCTGGCCGGTGCGCATATGTGCTTTATCACCGCCGGCATGGGGGGCGGCACCGGCACCGGCGCAGCCCCGATCATCGCCCAAGCCGCGCGGGAACTGGGCGTGCTGACGGTCGGTGTCGTGACCAAGCCGTTCCAGTTCGAGGGTGCCAAGCGCATGCGCCAGGCCGAGGACGGGGTCGACGCGCTGCAGAAGATGGTCGATACGCTGATCATCATCCCCAACCAGAACCTGTTCCGCCTGGCCAATGAAAAGACTACCTTTACCGAGGCGTTTTCGCTGGCGGACGATGTTCTTTATCAAGGCGTGAAGGGCGTGACCGACCTGATGGTCCGGCCCGGCCTGATCAACCTCGACTTTGCCGATGTCCGCGCGGTGATGGACGAGATGGGCAAGGCGATGATGGGCACGGGCGAGTCCACCGGCGAAGACCGGGCGACCCAGGCCGCCGAAAAGGCGATTGCCAACCCGCTTCTGGACGAAATTTCCCTGCGCGGGGCGCGCGGTGTGCTGATCAACATCACCGGGGGACACGACCTGACGCTGTTCGAGCTGGACGAGGCGGCGAACCGGATCCGCGAAGAGGTGGATGCCGAGGCGAACATCATCGTCGGCTCGACGCTCGATGCCTCGATGGAGGGAGCCATGCGCGTCAGCGTGGTGGCCACCGGCATCGATGCGTCCGAGACCGTCAGCGAAATTCCGGTTCCGCGCCGTCGTCTGGCCGAGCCGCTGCAGCCCACTGAAAAGGTTGAGGAAAAATTCGAGGCTGCGTATCCGGCGGATGCACAGGCCGCCGCTGCGGACATGCATGTCCCGGCGGCTGTCGCGCCGGAGCCCGAGGAGGAGCCGTCGTTGTTCGAGGGTCTCGACGCGCAGGTCGCCGCGGCCGAAGAACAGGCCGAAGACATCTTTCCCGCCGAGGAAGACGATCTGCCGCCGCCGGCCTACCAGCCGCAGGTGGCGCAGCAGGCCGAGGAAGAGGACATGGGGGCCGCGGAAGAATTCGTAGCGCCCAAGGCCGGCGCCCCGTCGCCGCAGGCGCTGGCGCGGTTGCAGGCAGCGGTTCAGGCCTCGCCCAAGCCCAGGCCGAAACCGGTCGAGCCGCATGCCGAGGATGGCGGGGACAAGCCGCGGTTCGGGATCAACTCGCTGATCGGGCGGATGACCGGCCACGGCCAGGACGGCGCGCGCCCGGCGCAGCCCGCGCGGCGCCAGCCGCCGGTGACGGCGATGGACGACGATGCAGAGTTCGACCCCGAGCAGGAGCGGATCGAAATCCCAGCGTTCCTGCGCCGTCAAGCCAACTGACATTTGCCCGTCAAGAACCTAAAAAGGGGCTGGTTTCGACCGGCCCTTTTCTTTTGGAAACAATGTGTTGCCCCAACCGGCCCACGCTGTCGGCGGTTTCCCGCGCATGGTGATTCGCCCGTGTTTCAGAGCGTTGCAAAGATTGAATTGAGCTTATTTCGGCCAGCCGTTAACGCAGTGCTAACGGTCGGACCCGGTCCGGCACGAGGGATGAGAGACCAGGTGCAAACCACAATTCGATCCGCGGCCAGGTTCGCTGGCGTCGGCCTTCACAGCGGCAAGCCGGTTCGTATGACGATCCGGCCGGCATCCGCTGAATACGGCATCTGGTTCCGGCGCACCGATATCGACGACCGCGATCCGCTGGTGCCGGCACGCTGGGACGCGGTGGAAACGGCGCCGCTTTGCACCCGGCTGGTAAACCATGCCGGCGTATCGGTCTCGACGGTCGAACACCTGATGGCGGCCCTGTCGGGCTGCGGCATCCACAACGCGCTGATCGAGATCGACGGTCCCGAGGTTCCGATCCTCGACGGCAGCGCGGCGCCCTTCGTTGCGGCCTTCGTCTCGCACGGGCTGCGGCGGCTGAGGGCGCCGATCCGGGCGATCCGCGTGTTGCAGCCGGTCGAGGTGCATGCCGGTGACGCGATGGCACGCCTGGAACCGGCCGAGGCGCTGGAGCTGGATTTTGCCATCGACTTCGCGGACGCGGCCATCGGACGGCAGCACAAGGCGCTGCATATGGCCAACGGCGCCTTCGTGCACGAGCTTTGCGACAGCCGCACCTTCTGCCGGCAGGCGGATGTGACCGCGATGCAGGAAAACGGCTTGGCTCTGGGCGGTGCGCCGGGCGAGAACGCGGTGGTGTTCGACGGCGACCGGGTGCTGAGCCCCGGCGGGCTGCGGCATGCCGACGAACCGGTGCGCCACAAGATGCTGGATGCGTTGGGCGATCTGGCCCTGGCCTGCGGCCCGGTCCTGGGGCGCTACACCGGCATTCGTGCGGGTCATGCGCTGACCAACGCGCTGCTGCGCGAGCTATTTGCGCGGCCCCGGGCCTACCGGGTGGTGCTGTGCGATGCCGCCACGGCCGCAAAGCTGCCGGGGGTAGGTGTGGGGCGGGCCGATATCGCCGGGCTGCCGCGGGCGGCCTGACCAAGGCCCGGCGGGGGTTTCTGCCCCCTCGCGTTCCATGCTAGATATTGGCAAATGGGTGCCGGTCCGCTATGGATCGGGTCAAAAGCCGGTTAGGGTAGTCGCTTGACGATACGGGCAAAATCATCGGTTCGCGTGGTCGCGACAGGATTGGCGCTGCTGGCGGCGGTGGCGTGCAGCCGCAGCGAGGAAACGCCGATCGAGAACCAGTCGGCGCAACAGATCTTTCAGCGGGCCGAGTACCAGCTTGAGGTCGACCGCGCCGACGACGCAGCGCAGCTCTTCGGCGAGGTTGAGCGGCTCTACCCCTATTCGGAACTCGCCAAGCGCGCGCTGATCATGCAGGCCTTCGCCTATCATCAGGACAACGACTACGAGCAGGCGCGCGTCGCCGCGCAGCGCTATATCGATTTCTACCCCGCCGACGAGGACGCGGCCTATGCCCAGTACCTGCTGGCGCTGAGCTATTACGACCAGATCGACGAGGTCGGCCGCGACCAGGGCCTGACGTTCCAGGCCCTGCAGGCGCTGCGCACCGTGATCGAGCGCTATCCGGACAGCGAATACGCGCGGTCGGCGATCCTGAAATTCGACCTTGCCTTCGACCATCTCGCCGCCAAGGAGATGGAGATCGGGCGGTACTATCACCGGCGCAAGCACTTCACGGCATCGATCAACCGGTTCCGCGTGGTGGTCGAGCAGTTCCAGACCACGACGCACACGGCAGAAGCGCTCTATCGTCTGATCGAGGCCTATATCGCGCTGGGGCTCAACAACGAGGCGCAGACCGCCGGCGCCATCCTTGGCTACAATTTCCAGGCCACCGAGTGGTACGAGGATGGCTATACGCTGCTCACCGGCCGCGGGCTGAGGGCCGAGGTGTCCGGCGACAGCTGGCTGCGCCAGGTCTACCGTCAGATGATCCGGGGCGAATGGCTCTAGCTTGCGGCGGAGTCGGCCCCGCCCTACGGTGACCGGCGATGCTGCGTGCTCTGGAAATCCGCGATATGTTGATCATCGATCGGCTGGAGCTTGATTTTCAGCCGGGCCTGAACGTGCTGACGGGCGAGACCGGGGCGGGCAAGTCGATCCTGCTGGATGCCTTGGGCTTCGTCCTGGGATGGCGCGGGCGGGCGGAACTGGTGCGCGCGGGCGCCGATCAGGGCGAGGTGACGGCGGTCTTCGATCTGCCGGGCGATCACCGGGCGCGGAGCGTTCTGCGCGACGCCGGCCTGCCGGATGGCGACGAGGTGATCCTGCGCCGGACCAACAGCCGGGATGGCCGCAAGACCGCCTTTGTCAACGATCGCCGCGCCAGCGGCGAGGTTCTGCGCACGTTGTCCGACTGCCTTGTGGAACTGCACGGCCAGCAGGATGACCGTGGTCTTCTGAACCCGCGCGGGCACCGGGCGTTGCTGGACGCCTTTGCAGGTGTCAGCCGCGAGGCGGGCGCCACCCGCGATGCCTGGCGCAGGCTGGGGCAGGCGCAAGCCGAACTGGCCGATGCCGAGGCCGCGCTGCAGGCGGTGCGAAGCGAGGAGGCGTTTCTGCGTCATGCGGTCGCCGAGCTTGACCGGCTGGATCCGCAGCCCGGCGAGGATGCCGTACTGGACGAGCGCCGCCGCCTGATGCAGGCTGCGGGCCGTATCCGCGAGGATGTCGCCAAGGCGCATGGGTCCCTGGGCTATGACGGGGCCGAGGGGCTGATCAGCAACGCGCTGCGCTGGCTCGAGGACGTTGCGGACCGGGCAGAAGGCCGGCTCGAAGCCCCGGTTGCGGCGCTGGGGCGGGCTTTGACCGAACTCGGCGAGGCCGAGCAGGGGGTATCAGAGTGTCTGGAGGCGATGTCGTTCGACCCCTCCGACCTGGAGACGGTCGAAGAGCGTCTGTTCGCGATGCGGGCCCTGGCGCGCAAGCACGGGGTTGCGCCGGACGATCTGGGCGGATTTGCCGAAGACCTGCGCGGCAAGCTGGCGGTGCTTGACGGCAGCGCCGCGGATTTGAAGGACTTGACCAAGGCTGTGGCCGCGGCCGACGCGGCGTACCGGGCGGCAGCGCTGGAATTGCGGGCGCGGCGCGTCGAGGCAGCCGCGCGGCTGGACGACGCGATGGCGGCGGAGCTGGCGCCGCTGAAGATGGAGCGGGCGGTCTTTGCGACAAAGATCACCGAAGCCGATGCCGGTCCGGGAGGACTCGACGCGGTTGCCTTTACGGTGGCGACCAATCCCGGTGCACCGGCCGGACCCCTGAACAAGATCGCCTCGGGCGGGGAACTCAGCCGGTTTCTGCTGGCGCTGAAGGTTTGCCTGACGGCCGGGACCAGCGGCATCACGATGATCTTCGACGAGATCGACCGCGGCGTTGGCGGGGCGACGGCCGATGCCGTGGGCCGCCGGCTGGCCCGGCTGGCCGAGGAGGCGCAGGTGCTGGTGGTGACGCATTCGCCGCAGGTCGCGGCGCGAGGACAGCATCACTGGCAGGTGGCCAAGCGGGTGGCGGACGAGACGACTCTGTCGACCGTGACACCGCTGGCCGGTGCCGATCGGGTCGACGAGATTGCGCGCATGCTGGCGGGCGACCGGATAACCGACGAGGCACGCGGCGCGGCAAAGGCGCTGCTGGCGGGGTAGGGATCAAGAGTTTTCGAAAACTCTTGTCAATGATCTTCGGAAGATTCTTCTCCGTCGCCGGATTGCCGCCGTCCCCTGATCCACCGCCAGACCGGCATCACGTCCAAGGCCGCAATCGCCACGCCGAGCGGCAGCATCCAGAAGCCCAGCACCGGCAGAAAGCCCAGCAGCCCACCCGCGATCAGCAGCAGGCCGACCACAAACCGGACACCCGGCGGAAGATACCGCCGCGCCCAGTCCCGGGCGGGGCGCAAGAATTTTTGAAAATTCTTGCCAAGGTTTTTCGAGAAACCTTGTCCCGCCATCGGTCAGTTCAACCGCACGACCTTGCCGGGGTTCAGGATGTTCTGCGGATCCAACGCCCGCTTGATCTCTCCCATGACGCCCCAGGCCTCCCCATGCTCGGCGGCCATATACCCCAGCTTGCCGACGCCGATCCCGTGCTCGCCCGTCGAGGTTCCGCCGAGCCGCAGCGCCCGCTCGACCATGCGTTCGCTCAGGCGCATCACCTCGGCCCGCTCGCCGGCGTCGGTGTCGTCGAACATCAGCTCGGCGTGAAAGTTTCCGTCGCCCACATGGCCCAGGATCGTGCCGGGAACCGACGCACCGGCGATGTCCTGCCGGGTCTCTTCCACCGCTTCGGCCAGCCGCGAGATCGGCACGCAGATATCCGTCACCAGGGCACGGGCGCCGGGCCTGAGCGCCAGGCTGGCGTAATGCGCGTTGTGGCGCATCTTCCAAAGCGCCTTGCGGTCTTCCGCCCTGGTCGCCCAGTCGAACCCGTCCGCGCCGAATTCACCCGCGATCTCGCCGAATCGCGCCGCGTCCTCTGCCACACCGGTCTCGGAGCCGTGGAACTCCACCATCAAATGCGGGGCCTCGGGCAACCGGACCCCGGCGTAGGAATTGAACGCCGCCGCCATGCTCCGGTCGACGAATTCGATGCGCGCCATCGGCACGCCCATCTGGATCGTCGCGATCACCGCGTTCACGGCAGCGTCCATGTCCGGAAAGGCGCAGACGGCGGCCGAGATCGCCTCTGGCGTGCCGTGCAGCTTCAATGTCAGTTCCGTCACCAGACCCAGCGTGCCCTCGCTGCCCACCAACAGTCCGGTCAGGTCGTAGCCCGCCGAGGATTTCCGCGCCCGCGTGCCGGTGCGGATCACCCGGCCGTCGGCCAGCACGGCCTCCAGCGCCAGAACGTTGTCGCGCATCGTGCCGTAGCGCACCGCCGTCGTTCCGCTCGCCCGCGTCATCGCCATGCCGCCGAGCGAGGCGTCAGCGCCGGGATCCACCGAAAAGAACAGCCCCGTCGCGCGCAGATCCTCGTTCAGCGCCTCACGCGTCAGGCCGGGCTGGACGACGACGTCCATGTCGTCTGCATTGAGCTGCAACACCTTGTTCATGCGTGAAAAGTCGACCGACACCCCACCCTGGAACGCCAGGGCATGGCCTTCCAGCGACGTGCCCGTACCCCAGCCGATCACCGGGCAGCCGTGCCGGGCGCAGGCTTTGACGATCCGGGCGACCTCTTCGGTTGTCTCTGGATAGGCCACGGCGTCGGGCGGGGTCAGTGGAAAATGCGTCTCTGAGCCTCCGTGAAGGTCGAGATCGGACTTGGATCGGCTCAGCCGATTGCCTAGGATTGTGGATAACTCGGTCAGTGCGGCATCGATGGTCATCCGATCGTCCTCGTCCATGGTGTCCGGGGCGAGCCTAGGCGATGCGGGCGGCCTGGGAAAGCCGAGAGGGGGCGCCCGCAGCCGGACCTTAGGATGAGCGAGCCCAGCCGGTCCCTGATCGCGCAGCAATTCGACGAGGCCGTCGGCATGTGCCGCACGGGCTGGCGGGTGTTGCGCACCCAAGGTCCTGGCCAGATACAGTTCTGGTTCATCGCGCTTCTGATCGGCGTGGCGGCGGGGTTCGCCGCGCTGTGGTTCCGCAAGGGCATCGAGGCGCTTCAGGCGATGCTTTACGGCACCGACGACGTGCATCTGCTGCACAGTTTTGCCGAAACCCTGCCCTGGTTCTGGATCCTGCTGATCCCGGTTGCCGGCGGTCTGGCGGTGGGGCTGATCCTGCACTGGTTCACGCCGGACGGGCGGTTGCGCGGCGTTGCGGAAGTGATCGAGGGGGCCGCGCTGCACGATGGACGGGTGGAAACGCGGGCGGGTTTGGCCTCGGCCCTGTCGTCCCTGATCACGCTCAGTTCGGGCGGATCGACGGGCCGCGAGGGGCCTGTCGTGCATATCGCCGGGTTGATTTCGACCTGGGTGTCGAACCGGCTGCTGGCCGACGGCGTCACCGGGCGCGACCTTTTGGGCTGTGCCGTCGCGGCCGCGGTCTCGGCCAGTTTCAACGCGCCCATCGCCGGGGCGATCTTTGCCCTGGAAGTGATTCTGCGGCACTTCGCCGTGCATGCCTTCGCCCCCATCGTCATCGCTTCGGCGGCCGGGACCGTGATCAATCGGCTGGCCTTCGGCGACGTCACCGAATTCACGCTGCCCGCAACCAGCATGCTCGAGTTCTACGTCGAGTTGCCGGCCTTCCTGATGCTCGGCATGGTCTGCGGTCTGGTGGCCGTCGCGCTGATGCGGGCGAGT
Organism: Rhodobacter sp.; assembly: GCA_030065095.1. Taxonomy (GTDB): domain Bacteria; phylum Pseudomonadota; class Alphaproteobacteria; order Rhodobacterales; family Rhodobacteraceae; genus JASJCA01. Next base: position 118,425 of record JASJDP010000014.1, on the reverse strand, counting down.
TTCTGGGCGGACGACGTCGGCACGCACCTGCAGAGGCGGTTTCGCGTCCCGCGCTATTTGCGCCCCGCGCTGGCCGGTGCGTTGCTGGGCGCACTGGCGATCTTCTATCCGCATATCATCGGGGTCGGATACGAGACGACATCCGCGGCACTGACGGGCAAGCTGATCCTGCACGAGGCCGTGATCTTTGCCATCCTGAAAACCGTGGCCGTCGCGGTCACGATTGCGGGCCGGATGGGCGGTGGGGTTTTCTCGCCCTCGCTGATGCTCGGCGCCCTGACGGGGCTGGCCTTCGGGATGATCGCGACGGCGGCCTTCCCCGAGGTCTCGGGGGCCGAGACGCTCTATGCCCTCGCAGGCATGGGTGCGGTTGCAGCGGCGGTCCTCGGCGCGCCGATCTCGACCACGTTGATCGTCTTCGAACTGACCGGCGACTGGCAGACCGGGCTTGCCGTGATGGTGGCGGTGTCGCTGTCGACGGCGCTGGCCAGCCGGATCGTCGCCCGGTCGTTCTTCCTTACCCAGCTCGAACGTCGGAACGTGCACGTGGCCGCGGGACCGCAGGCGTATCTGTTGTCGATGGTCCGGGTCGTCAAGGTGATGCGCACCATGGATGCACCCGGCGCGCCGGAGGAAAGTGTCTGCTGGCAGCTGATCGAACGGGGGGTCTATGTCGACGCCCGGTCAACGCTGGAGGCCGCGATGCCGGTCTTTGACAGATCGGCGGTGTCGTTCATTCCGGTGGTCGCGTTGTGGGGCGACGGACGGACGGCGAAACTCCTGGGCGTGCTCAGCCACGTGGACGCGCTCAAGGCGTTCAACCGGGCGTTGGCGGCCACGGCGGCGGAGGAGCACAGTTAGCGAAAACGGGGCGCGTCCGGACCGAAAACATCGTCGACCCTCGCGGCGCTTGAGCAGATTGTCCTTGCGCAGGTTTTGCCGGAAACCTTGTGGTATTGGCCGTGGTGTTTGCCCGAAATCCTCTGAGGGCGGGGTTCGCTACAACTCCTCCACCGTCACCCTGTCGGTATAGAACGCAAGATGCCCGGCGATGGCTTCCAGTCCCTCTTTCGGGGTCTCGTAGCTCCAGGCGGCGTCCGCGATGGGGCCGGACTTGGCCTCGATGGTGTAATGGCTCGCATCGCCCTTCCAGGGGCAATGGGTGGTCTTGTCGGTCTTGTCCAGGAACGCCATGGCAATGTCGTCCCGGGGGAAGTAGATGACGGGGTCGTAGCTGCCCTCGGTCAGTTCGATCGCATTCGCCGTCTCGCCCAGCACGGCGCCGCCTGCGCGGACCACCCAGGTGCCGGGGGCTTTGCGGGTCGTGATATGGTCGGCCATGGCTGTCTCCTTCGTCCTGGACTAACCTAGCAGCTATGCGGTGACAGTCCCATGTCAATTCGCCGCGGATATGGAATGCCACCATGCCAAGGGGGCTCCGATGGCCGTGCCGACATCCGCTCTACCCGAGCGCGGGATGCGTTTTGACGGAACCGCGTTCCACCGGTTTTGGCCTGAGGCTGCTGTTCGAGCCAGTTCCCGGCGCGGAATCAAGGCCGAAGGCCGCCGCGCCATCGCCGACCCGCCCCGGAGGGGAGGCGATTTGCTGACGCTGCGTATCGCGTTGAGGTCGTTCGGCCTTTGCCGGGATAAATCGAGCCGTTCACAGGTCCGGATCACCTCCCCGCGGGTCGGCGATCACCCGGCTTTATGCTTGATCAGCGACTTACGCTTCAGGCCAGCACCTGACCCTGCGCTTCACTCACAACCCATCGCGCTCTAGCCTGCGCGCTGCAGCAGCACGTGCAGCGCCCGGTCGAGGATCGTTCCGACCGAGACCGGGCGGCCGCCCATTTCGGCCTTGGACGAGATCACCGACACCAGCCGGGGCCGCGCGCCGCCCTGAACCGCGAAGACCGGCGCGCCCGAGGCGCCGAAATCGACCTCGCAATTGGTCACCAGAACATCGCCCTGCCGCGCCAGCACATCGCAGGGGTGCTGCAAAACCGGCATCGTCTTTTGCATATGCGTATACGAGATCACGCCGACCGCGTCGCCGCGCGCGGGGCTCGCCTCGGTCACGAAGGGCCGGATGTGCCGGACGTCGATCGGTTTGGAAAGCTTCACGACCGCCAGATCGACGCCGGCGTCGTTGGGGCCGTTGTGGTTATGCCGGTAGCCGGGATGCACGACGACCTCGGTCACCGCCCGGGTGGCCTGGGCAGTGTTGCCGGTCAGGCCGGCCTCGAAGCGGATCCTGCCGGTCTTGACGGGCCGCCCGCTATAGGGGTCGTACATGCAATGCGCCGCCGTCAGCACCATGTCGGGCGCGATCAGCGCCCCGGTGCACATGGCGCGTTCGGCCATGGTCAGGCGGCCGACCGCCTCCCAGCCGTCGACTTGCATCGCGCCACTGGGCCCGTCTTGCGCCTTCGCCATCGACGGTGCGCCGAAACCAAGGAAGAGGGCAGCTGTTATTGTTAGTAGTTTCATACTTCCTCCGTGTCCCCCGGCTGTCGACAATAGCCGGGGGTGCGGCAGGATTAGGGTGCAAACATGGATGGCCACGGCAATCTCAAGGTTTGATTGTGGCGCGGCGCGCGACGGTCCCCGGAGGCTCGGGCGTTTCGTTCGCGCGCGGGAACGGGTGCTGCCGCGGCTTTCCCGGATGCCGTGGCGCTTGCGGACACCGCGGCGCCGGCCCGCCGGTCAGCCAAGGCGGAGGGCGGTCAAATCCGGCGCCCGGCCTCGTCGAACTCCATCTGCTGGTCTGTGTCCCAGGCCACGTGGCAGGTCTGGTGTTCGGCCGGTTGCGCCCGTGCGCCATCCTGGCGGATGGTGAACATCTCTCCGTCCGGAAGCCGCAGATGCACAAGCGTCTCGGCGCCCAACGCCTCGGAGTAGACCGCCGTGCCGGTCAGCCGGGCCTCGCCCTCGGTGCTGAGCCAGGCATGTTCAGGACGGATCCCAACCCTTGCCGCCGAGGCGGGCGTGCCCGGCAGCGCGGCGGCAGGCAGAAAGTTGGTGGCGGGCGACCCGATGAAGCCCGCGACGAATTCGGTGAGAGGGTTGGCATAGACTTCGAGCGGTGCGCCGATCTGGTCGGCCACGCCTGCGTTCATCACGATCATCCGGTCCGCCAGCGTCATCGCCTCGACCTGGTCGTGTGTGACGTAGAGCGCCGTGATGCCAAGCTCGCGCTGCAGGGCCTTGATTTCAAGCCGCATCTGCACCCGCAGCTTGGCGTCGAGGTTCGACAGCGGCTCGTCGAACAGGAACGCCTTGGGCTTGCGCACGATGGCGCGTCCCATGGCGACACGCTGGCGCTGGCCGCCGCTGAGTTCGCGCGGCCTGCGCGTGAGATACGGCTCCAGTTGCAGCATCTTGGCGGCAACCGCCACACGCTCGGCAATCTCGGATTTGGGCGTCTTCGCGATCTTCAGGCCGTAGGCCATATTGTCGAAAACCGACATATGCGGGTAGAGCGCGTAGTTCTGGAACACCATGGCGATGTCGCGGTCCATCGGCTCGGTCTCGTTCACGCGCGTGCCGCCGATCTGCACCTCGCCCCCGGTGATCGTCTCCAACCCGGCGACCATGCGCAGAAGCGTGGACTTGCCGCAGCCCGAGGGACCGACGATGACGATGAACTCGCCATCCTCGATGTCGATCGAGACACCGTGGATGACATCCGTCTTGCCGAAGCTTTTCTTGATGTTGTCGAGCGTGATGGTGGCCATGGTCGGTTTCGGCTCCGGCTATTTCTCGGTGTCCACGAGGCCGCGGATGAAAAGCTTCTGCATCGTGATCACCACGATCACCGGCGGCAGCATCGCCAGAATCGAGGTCGCCATGATCACCGGCCAGTCGGCGTAATCGTCGCCCGACGGGAACATCTGCTTGATGCCCATGACGATGGTGTTCATCGACGGGTCGGTGGTGATCAGCAGGGGCCAGAGATACTGGTTCCAGCCGTAGATGAAGAGGATGACGAACAGCGCCGCCATGTTGGTGCGGCTCATCGGCACCAGGATGTCCCAGAAAAACCGCATCGGCCGGGCGCCGTCGACGCGGGCGGCCTCGGCCAGTTCGTCCGGAACGGTCATGAAGAACTGGCGGAACAGGAACGTGGCCGTCGCCGACGCGATCAGCGGGAAGATCAGGCCGGAATAGCTGTTCAAGAGGTTGAGGTTCGCGGCGACCTCGTAGGTCGGCACGATGCGCACCTCGACCGGCAGCATCAGGGTCAGGAAGATCAGCCAGAAGAACAGTCTTCGCCCGGGGAAGCGGAAATAGACGATGGCGAAGGCGCTGAGAAGCGAGATCAGGATTTTGCCGAGCGCGATGCCGAGCGCCATCACGGCGGAATTCATCAGCATCCTGGCGACGGGAGCATTGATGCCCGAGACCAGCGCGTTGGAATAGTTTTCGTAGAACCGGTCGCCGGGCCAGAGCGGCATCGGCGGCTGCACGATTTCCTGGTTTGTCACGGTCGAGGCGACGAAGGCCAGCCAGATCGGGAAGGCGATGATCAGCACGCCGAGGATCAGGCCGGCATGGGACAGCCAATGCCCGGCGCCGCGTTTCTCGACCATACCGGTATGTGAGGGCCCGGGCATCAGTAATGCACCCGTCGTTCGATATATTTGAACTGGACGACGGTCAGCAGACCAACGACGAACAGCAGGATAACCGATTGCGCGGCGCTGGACCCGAGGTCCTGGCCGACAAAGCCGTCGGAGAAGACCTTGTAAACAAGGATGGTCGTCGATTGCTGCGGGCCGCCCGAGGTGATGGTGTGGATCACGCCGAAGGTCTCGAAAAAGGCATAGACGATATTGACCACCAGCAGAAAGAAGGTGGTGGGCGAGAGCAGCGGAAAGACGATGGTGCGGAACCGCGTCCAGAACCGGGCACCGTCGATGGCGGCGGCCTCGATCACGCTGCGGGGGATCGCCTGCAGGCCGGCAAGAAAGAACAGGAAGTTATAGCTGATCCGCCCCCAGGCGGAGGCGACGACGACGAGGCCCATGGCCTCGTTGCCGTTCAGGACGTGGTTCCAGTCGTAGCCGAGAAGGCCGAGATACCAGCTGACCACGCCGACGCGGGTGTTGAACATGAAAAGCCACAGGACGCCCGCGACGGCCGGGGCGACGGCATAGGGCCAGATTAAAAGGGTCCGGTAGGCGCCCGAGCCCTTGATCAGCCGGTCTGCGAGTACGGCGAGGAACAGGGCGACGCCCATCGAGACCAGCGTGACCAGGGTCGAAAAGATCGCGGTGGTCAGAAAGGACGCGCGGTAGAACGGGTCGTTCAGCAGGAACTCGAAATTGCCAAGGCCGACGAATTGCGACTTGAGCCCGAACGGGTCGGGGATGAAGAGCGACTGCCAGACCGCCTGGCCCGCCGGATAGAAGAAAAACACGGCGGTGATGATCACCTGCGGCAAAAGCAGGAGCATCGGCAATAGCCAGCCCTTGAAGGTGACGCGCTTTTCCATGGGAAGACAGGGTCAGCGCGGCCCCCGATCAGAGCCGGGGCCGCGCCATGGATATCAGCCGTTCGCCTGTTCGAACCGGCGCAGCAGGGCGTTGCCGCGTTCGACGGCGCTGCCGAGCGCTTCTTCGGCGGATTTGGAGCCCGACCAGACGGCTTCGAGCTCTTCGTCGATGATGCCGCGGATCTGGTCGAAGGAACCCAGGCGCAGGCCCTTGGAATTGCCGGTCGGGGCCTTGCCCATCATCTGCATGCCGGCGATTTCGGTGCCCGGGTTGGCGTCATAGAAGCCTTCCGCCTTGGTCTGGTCCGCGGCGGCCATGGTGATCGGCAGATAGCCGGTGTTCTGGTGCCAGGCGGCCTGGATGTCGGACGAGGACAGGAAGTTCAGGAACGCGGCGACGGCGGCGTATTCCTCGGCTTCGTGTCCCTGCATCACCCATAGCGACGCGCCGCCGATGATGGTGTTCTGCGGAGCCCCGTCGACGCCCTCCCAGTAGGGCAGGGGCCGGATTTCAAAGTCGAACTCGGCCTGGGCCTTGACACCGGCATAACCGGCCGAGGATTCGGTGAACAGCGCGCATTCGCCGCCGCGGAAATTGGCGCCGCCCTCGTTGCGGCGTCCGGCATAGAAGAATTTGCCGTCCTGCGCCCAGTCGCCCATCGCCTGGATGTGCTGCACCTGCACGGGACCGTTGAAGGCCAGTTCGGTGTCGAGCCCGCCAAACCCGTTGTCCTTGGTGGCGAAGGGGATGTCATGATAGGCCGAGAAGTTTTCCAGATGCACCCAGCTTTGCCAGGCGGTGGTCAGCGGACAGTTCACGCCGCCGGCCTTCAGCCCGTCCAGCGCCTCGCCCACATTCTGCCAGGTCGACAGGTCCATATCCGGATCGAGGCCGGCTTGGGTGAAGAGATCGCGGTTGACGTAGAGAACCGGGGTCGACGAGTTATAGGGCAGAGACAGCATGTCGCCCTCGGTGGTGGTATAGTACCCCTTCACCGGGCCGATATAGCCGTCGGGGTCCCAGGTGGCGCCCGCCTCGCCCATCACCTCGTAGACCGGCTTGATCGCGCCGCCGGCGGCCATCATCGTGGCGGTGCCGACCTCGAAGACCTGCAGGATATGCGGCTGCTCGCCCGCGCGGAAAGCCGCGATGCCGGCATTCAGCGTCTCGGAGTAGTTGCCCTTGTGGCTGGCCACCACCCTGTAGTCGGACTGGCTGGCGTTGAACTGCTCCACCTGCTCGGCGAGCAGGTCGCCCAAGCGGCCGGTGAAGGCGTGCCACCACTGGATTTCGGTCTGCGCATAAGCCCCGGTGGCCAGCGCGAGTGACGAGGCTACCGTGCCGAGAAGGGTTTTCAGTTTCATGGTCAGCTCCCTGAGTCTATTTCGATCGTTTCTTGTCGTTATGCCGCAAGCGTAACTCCTAGATGACGGACTTGGCCAGCGAAAAAGACATGCCACCGTGCAGCCCGTCCGAGCATTCCGGCAGGAACTCCATATATATTTCAAGGCAATAGTCAGTTCATCTCAACGCTGAACGCGGCGTCAGCCAGGACCAGCAGCTCTTCGAAAACGCCCGGTGCACCCGCCACGACGCGGCCACCCCGCGCAAGCATCGCATCGGCGCCCTGATCCTCGATCCGCCCGCCGGCCTCGGCCACGATCAGCTGGCCCGCCAGGCAGTCCCAGGCGTTCATATGCGCCTCGGCAAAGCCGATCAGCCGCCCGCTGGCGACATAGGCCAGCGACAGCGCACCCGAGGCGTTGCGCGTAAACATCCCGCCCGACCGCAGGACGGCGCGGATCAGGTCCGCGGCACGCTCCGGGCCGGCACGCCGAGACAGACCGATGCCGACCGTGCCGTCGGCAAGGGTTTCCCCGGCTGCAAGGCAGAGTGGCGCGCCGTTCAGCGCCGCACCCCGGCTTTGCTCGGCGGTCCAGGTCTCGCCATGGACGGGATCGTGAATTACACCGATCCGGGTTCGGTCATCGCGGACGCCGGCCAGAACGACGCACCAGACCGGGATGCCGTTGATGAAGTTGGCGGTGCCGTCGATCGGGTCGATGACCCAGGTAAAGCCCGACCTACCGGTACTTTCTGCATGCTCTTCGCCCACGATGCCGTCGTCCGGGAAGGCCTCGGACAGCCGGTCGCGGATCAGCGTTTCGACGGCGCGGTCGGCCTGGCTGACGAAATCCTGCGGTCCCTTGGTTTCGATCTTCAGCCGGCTTCGCTCGTTGAAATAGGCCAGCGCAAGTCGGCCGGCTTCTTCCGCGATGGTACAGACCTTTGCGCAGGTCGATGTCAGCGGCATAAGGAACCTCCCGGCGGGGTGCCGTCCGTTTCTGTGCTTTGCTTAGTGGAAAACCCGGTCCGGGGAAATGAAGGTTACCTGAAGGCTTCAGAGCGCCGCCGCCCGGGCGGAAAAGGCGCGCGCCTCGTCCGGCGCCGTGCCAAGCTGGGCCTCGGGCGCAAAAAGACCGGCAAGTTCCAGCGCGGGCCAGCGGGCGGCCGCCAGGACGGGCAGGGCCGTGCCGGTCGACTGCGCCTCCCGGCACAGCGCCTTGACGGCGGCCTGCGCCTCGGGCCGTGGCATGGTACCGGCCAAGGCGAAAGACAGGGCTTCGGCGTAGATCAGGCCAAGCCCGTCATCGATGCCGGCGGCCATGCGGCCGGGGTCGGGGGCTATTCCGGTGCCAAGATCCTTCGCGACGGACAGTGCGCGCCCCAGGCCGATGCACATCTGCGGGAGGGTCAGCCATTCGGACAGCCAGGTCGCGCCGTCGCGCTGCTGGCGATGCAGGCCGGCGCCCTGCATCGAGGTGTTCAGCGCGGCCAGATGCCGGGCCAGCGCCACCAGGACCGACGGTTGAACCGGGTTGGATTTCTGCGGCATGGTCGACGATCCACCGCCCGCCGGCAGGCGCACCTCGCCGATGCCGCTTTGGGTCAGAAGCAGAAGATCTTCGCCCATCTTGCCGAGCGATGCGGCCAGCCCGGTCATCCAGGCGGCGAATGCCGCCAGCCGGTCGCGTTCGCTGTGCCAGCTTCCGCCCGGATCGCCGAGGTCCAGGGCCTCGGCCAGCGCGGCCCGGACCTCCGGCCCCCGCGGTCCCATCGCCGACAGCGTGCCGGCCGCGCCGCCGAGGCTGACCACCAGCAGATCCTCGCGGACCCGGTCCAGACGATCGAGATGCCGGAGCAGCGGCTGGCCCCAGCTTGCCGCGACGGCGCCGAAACCGGTCACGGTCGCGGTCTGGCCATAGGTGCGGGCGGCCATCGGCAGGGCGGCATGGTCCGCCGCCAACCGGCCCAAGGCCTGGATGACCCCGGTCAGCCGGGTCTCGCAGAGTGCCAGCACCTGGCGCAGCCGCAGGATCAGGCCGGTGTCCATGATATCCTGGCTGGTCGCGCCGAAATGCACGTGCTGCGCGTGTTCAGGGGCGTTCATCGCGTCGCGGAACGCCCGGACCAGCGCGGGCACGACGACGGCGCTTTGTGCGGTTGCGCCGGCCAGCGCGGCGGGATCGATCTGCACCTCGAGGCTGGCGCGGTGGATCGCCTGGGCGCTGACCTCCGGGATCAGGCCGAGCTGGCCCTGCGTCTTCGCCAGGGCGCCCTCGACCAGCAGCATCGCGCGCAGCTCTGCGCTGTCGGTAAAAAGCCTTGCGACCTCGGCATCGCCGAACAGCCCGCGGAAGAGCGCACTGTCGAAGGCCGAGGCCGGCATCTCAGGCGGCCCGCAGCCCGAGGATTTCGCGCGCCTCGCGCACCGTGGCGACCGGGCGGTCATGCTTTTGGCAAACCGCCACCGCGCGCTCGACCAGGGCGGCGTTCGACGGCGCCAGCGTGTGGCGGTCGAGCCGCACGTTGTCTTCCAGCCCGGTCCGGCAATGGCCGCCCCGGGTGACGCACCATTCGTTCATCACGATCTGGTTCGGCCCGATGCCCGCCCCGCACCATTCGGCATCCGGGGCCAGCCGGTTCAGCGTTTCGATGTAGAAATCGAAGATCGGTTTGTCGGCGGGCATGGCGTTCTTCACGCCCATCACGAATTGCACGTAAAGCGGGCCCTTCAGCCGCCCGTCCTGCGCCATCCTCGCGGCATGGACGATGTGGGACAGATCGAAGGCCTCGATCTCGGGCTTGATGTCGTAGGCCTGCATCTCGGCGGCGAGCCAATCCACGAGGTCGGGCGGGTTTTCGTAGACCCGGGTGGGAAAATTGTTCGACCCCACGGTGAGCGAGGCCATATCGGGCCTCAAGGGCAGCATGCCGCCGCGCTCGGTGCCCGCGCCCGAGCGCCCGCCGGTGGACAGCTGGATGATCATGCCGGGGCAATGTGTTTCGAGCCCTTCCTTGAGGCGGGCGAAGCGGTCGGGATCCGAGGTTGGCGTGCCGTCCTCCAGCCGAACGTGGCAATGCGCGATCGCGGCGCCGGCCTCGAAGGCCGCCTGGGTCGATTCCACCTGTTCCTCGATGCTGATCGGGACGGCGGGATTGTCTTCCTTGCGCGGGACCGATCCGGTGATGGCGACGCAGATGATGCAGGGTTTGGTCATGGGATCTCTCGCGCTGCGGCGGCTTCGGGGCACAAAAGCCCTTGAAAGGGCTTTGCGCAAGGGATTTCGAAATCCCTTGCCCGCTTACATATCCAGAAACACCGTTTCGTTGTCGCCCTGCAGCCGGATGTCGAACCGGTACCGGCCCTCGCCGGTCTTGCGGGCGATCAGCGTGTCGGCGCGGGGGCGTTGCTCGATCCGGCTCAGCACCGGATCGGCGCTGTTGTCTTCGTCGTCGAAATAGATCCGGGTCAAAAGCCCGATATTGATCCCGCGGGCGGTGATCCAGACGGCGATATGCGGGGCCTGTTCGCGCCCGTCGCGGAGCCGGGTGCGGCCGGGCTTGATGGTGCTCAGGGCATAGTCGCCGCTGTCCTTATCGGCGGCGAAGCGGCAGAAGCCGTTGACGTTGGGGTCGGCGCCGGGCTGGCCGGGGTAGAGACCGGCCGCATCGGCCTGCCAGCTCTCCAGCATCGCGTCGCGCAGGGCCCAGCCGGTGCCATCATAGACCGCGCCCGTGATGGTGATCGGTTCGCCGAGCGCGCCGTCCTCGATGGCGCGCAGCCCCAGATCCTCGGGGTAGATGCCGGGGTTGCCGGCGAAGGTGGGGATGCAGCCGATATGCACGTATGGCCCGGCGGTCTGCGATGGCGTTTCGGTCAGGCGGCGCAAGGTCTGGGTCATGTCACATCCCCTCCGGCTTGTTTTCGAACATGGTCTGGCGCCGACCGCGCAGGACGATGTCGAACTGATAGGCGAGGTAATCCATCGGCCGCGACCCGGCCATGTCGAGCGGAGCGACCAGCCGGTCGAGTTGGCCGCGGTCCTTGATCGTATGGGCGATCGGGCAGAGATCGATCAGCGGGTCGCCCTGGAAATACATCTGGCTGATCAGCCGCTGCCCGAAGCCCGAGCCGAAGATCGAATAGTGGATATGCATCGGTCGCCAGTCGTTGGCGCGGTTCGGCCAGGGATATGCGCCGGGGCGGATCGTCATGAACTCATAGGCGCCGTCATCGTCGGTGATCGTGCGCCCGCAGCCGCCGAAATTCGGATCCAGCGGGGCGAAATAGGTGTCCTTGATGTGGCGGTAGCGCCCGCCGGCATTGGCCTGCCAGATCTCGACGAGCGTGTTCGGGACCGGCCGGCCGGTTTCGTCCAGCACGCGGCCATGCACGCGGATGCGCTCGCCCACGGCCGGGGCCTCGCCCTGGGTGAAATTCAGGATCAGGTTGTTGTCGAGCGGGCCCAGCAAGCCGTGGCCGAAGACCGGGCCGGTTTCCTCGGTGATCGTGGATTCCATCGACAGCAGCGGCCATTTCGGAGACCGGGAGACGGAGGTCTTGTAGTCCGGATCGTAGGCCACCGGGTGCGCCGCGCGGTTGCGCGGGATCAGCGGTCCGGGATCAGTCGGGGCGTTGCGCATGCGTTGCCTCCATGTCGGCATAGGTGTCCTTGGCGATCCTGATCGCGGTGTTGGCGCGCGGCACGCCGGCATAGACGGCGACATGCAGCAGCGCCTCGATCACGTCTTCCTTGGTCGCGCCGGTGTTGGCGGTGGCGCGGATATGCATCGGCAACTCCTCGGTGTTTCCAAGGGCGGCGAGCAGCGCGATGGTCAGCATCGAGCGGTCGCGGGGGCTGATCTGATCGCGTGACCAGAGTGTGCCCCAGGCGGTTTCGGTGATCAGCGTCTGGAACGGTTCGTCGAACGCGGTCTTCTGCGCCTCGGCGCGGTCGACATGGGCGTCGCCGAGCGTCCGGCGGCGAGTCCGCATACCCTCTTCGTAGCGGGAGGTCATGGTTCGCCACCTTCGGCGCCGATCCGCCGGGGGCTCTGCCCCCGGACCCCCGGGATATTTCCGGCCGGATGAAGGAGCCTAGGCATGGCCGGTCTCCTGGATGAAATCGCCGAGGACCCTTGCATATTCTTCGGGTCTCTCGACGCAGGGCAGGTGGCCCGCGCCGCGGATCAGATGGAATTTCGAGCCCTTGATGAGGCCGGCGGTCTCGCGCACAAGGTCGGGCGGGGTGGAGCCGTCCTCGCTGCCGGCGATGGCCAGCGTCGGCAGGGTGAGGCCGGAGGTCGGCGTGTAGAAATCGGTGCCCTGGATCGCGGCCGAGCAGCCGATATAGCCCTCGTCCGGCTGCCGGGTCAGCATGTTGCGCCAGGCGGTCAGTTCGGGGGTCGCGCGGAAGGCTTTCGAGAACCAGCGCTCCATGATCGGATCCGCCAGCGCCTCGATCCCGCCGGCCTTCACCGCGTCGATCCGGTCCTGCCACATCTGATGGGTGCCGATCCTGGCGGCGGTGTTCGAGAGCACCATGGCGCGGATCAGATCCATGCGCTTGACCGCCAGGCCTTGCGCGATCATGCCGCCGATCGAGAGGCCGACGAAGAGGCACTCGCGGACGCCCAGATGGTCGAGCAGGCGTTCGGTATCGGCGATCAGCGCGCCCATGGAATAGGGGGCGGGCGGGCAGGCGGACAGCCCGTGGCCGCGCTTGTCGTAGCGGATGAGGCGCAGGCCCGGCGGCAGTAGCGGCAGGATCGGGTCCCACAGGCGGTAATCGGTGCCCAGCGAATTGGCGAAGACCACCGGCGCGCCGCCGGGGTCGCCGTCTTCACGGTAGTTGATCCGCACATCACCGAGATCGGCGATCTTCATTGTCTCACCTCAATAGGGCAGGCCGACATAGTTTTCGGCCAGGGCCGCCTGGGCGGCGGTGGAGCTTTCGAGAAAGTCGAGCTCGGTTTCCTGCATGCGCTGGTCGAACTCCGACTGGTCGGGGAACCGGTGCATCGTGGTGGTGAACCACCACGAAAACCGCGTCGCCTGCCAGACGCGGGCGAGCGCGCGGGCGGAATACTCCTCAAGCCCCTGGTCGTCGCCGTCCCGATAATGCCGCAGCAGCGCGTGATAGAGGTAGTAGACGTCGGACGCCGCCAGGTTCAGCCCCTTGGCGCCGGTCGGCGGCACGATATGGGCCGCGTCGCCGACCAGGAACAGCCGCCCCCAGCGCATCGGCTCGCTGACGAAGCTGCGCAGCGGGGCGATGGATTTCTCGATCGACGGACCGGTCACGATGGTGTCGGCGGCATCCTCGGGGATGCGCCGTTTCAATTCGTCCCAGAAGGCGTCGTCGGACCAGTCCTCGACCCGGTCGTCCAGCGGGCATTGCAGGTAATAGCGGCTGAGGTTTTCATTGCGCATCGAGCAGAGCGCGAAGCCGCGGGGATGGTTGGCGTAGATCAGCTCGTCGCTGACCGGCGGGGTTTCGCTCAGGATGCCGAGCCAGCCGAAGGGATAGACGCGTTCGTATTCGCGGCGCACGTCGTCGGGGATCGCCTTGCGGCTGACGCCGTGGAACCCGTCGCAACCGGCGACATAGTCGCAGTCGATCCGATGCACCTTGCCGCCCTGCAGAAAGGTGACAAACGGCGCATCGCCGTCGACGGCTTGCGGATTGACCGCCTGCACGTCGTAGAAGACAGGGGCGTCCCAGCCGTCGCGGGCGTCGTAGAGGTCGGCCGTCACCTCGGTCTGGCCGTAAACCATGACCTGTTTGCCGGTATGTTTCTTGAAGTCGATCCGGAAACCGCGGTTTTGCAGGGCGATATATGTGCCGTCATGCACAAACCCCTCGCGGGTCATCCGGGCGCCCAGACCGGCCTCGCGCAACAGTTCGACGGTTCCAAACTCCAGCACGCCGGCGCGGATGCGGCCCAGCACGTATTCGCGCGTACGGCGTTCCAGAACGACCGTGTCGATGCCCTTCAGATGCAGAAGCTGCGAGAGCAAAAGCCCGGAGGGCCCGCCGCCGATGATGCAAATCTGGGTGCGCATTTTCATCCTCCCAGCCATAGGGTGGCGAAAGTAGTTTGCAATGTCAATTAATCTGTGCCGAGCCTCGGTGTCCTGGCGAAACGGCCGGGGAGGATGACCCCGCCGAAGGCGGATCTTGGCATGGAGCGGCGGCCTGCGGCCTTGATTCCGCGCCTGGGACCAGTAGCCAACGGCAACCAAAGGCCAGCATCCGCACTTGAACCCACGAACCCCTGGGTGCTAGCCCTCCGGACGCCCGAGCCGGAAATGCGCCATGATCTGACCGTGGTCCGAGGCGAGCTTGTTGTAGGGGGCCTCGGGATGCGACCCGTCCGTCAAATGGTCGTTGAGCGTCGAGAAATACTCCATCTCGCCGATCCGCTCGGGATTGTCGGGGTGGAAGTGGCGCGACATCAGGATCTGGTCGATCGATTCGTAGACCCCGCCGAAGGCTGCGGTAAAGACCATGTCGCGCAACGACTTGCGCACAAAGAGCTTTTCCGCCGAATGCAGCCGCACCTTTTCCACATCCTCGCGAATGCGCGCGGCCTCATCGCTGGAATAGCGGTCGTTCGCCGCCTCGGCGTCGTGGCGGCGCATCCAGGCGTAGTTCCTGAACGGCAGCTCGCCGGTGATGATCTCGGTCGACACCGCATGCTCGCCGTCGTTGAGGTCGCCCAGCACCATGACCGGGTGGCCGCGCTTCAGCTCGTCCAGCACCAGACGGCGGATCACCCAGGCCTCGGCCATGCGCCGCAGGCCAGAGCGCAACGATCCCAGCGCGCGGCCGGCGGGGTCGTAGGTCAGCAGGTCCGCTTCGGGCGCAAAGGATGCGCCGGGCGGTGTCAGGTATTCGCCGAGCTTCGACTTCAGGTGGCAGTTGAACACCGTCACCGTGGTGTCGCCGACCGGCACGCGAACCTTTTGCACCGGGCGCGACAGGCGGCTGATGCGGTAGTGGCCGGCATCCTCGCCGGTCAGTTCCCGGAACGGGATGGTAACGGCGGTTTCCAGATCCTGGATCACCTCCGGAGCACCGTCGAACCCGAAGCGTGACAGCACCGCCAGCCCCGGGCGCCTTTGCCCCGGCGCACCGTCATTGGCATTGGCGGCAAAGGCCAGCGCCGCGCCGCCATAGTCTTTATAGCGCAGCTTGCGGAAGATCGCCTTCTTGCGGTAGCCCTTCGTCCGGTCCGGCAGCGCCGCCTCGTTCAGCGCCTTGCCGCGGTCGTCGGTCTCGTCGATCATCGCCTGTAGGGCGGCGGCGTCGAAGATTTCCTGAAAACAGACGATATCGGCGTTCAGCGTCAGCAACTGGTCGGCCAGCCAATCCTCCTTCCAGGCGTGCTCTTCCTCGGTGTAGCGCTCGAACCGGTAATACTCCTGTTCCGGCCCGATCAGGTTCTTGACGTTGAAACTGGCGATGGTGAAGCCGGTCATGCGCCGTCTCCGTACGCGTCCAGGGCCCGGATGAACATCGGCGCATCGACATTGCCGCCGGTGGCCACCGCGATGACGGCGTCGCCCTCGATGGCGTCTGGGTGGTAGAGCGCCGCGGCCAGCGCCGCTGCGCCGCCCGGTTCGATCACGATCTTCAGCCGCAGGAAGGCCGCCGCCATCGCCCGCAGGCAGTCATCGTCGCTGACCACGAGGCCCGGGCCGCACAGCCGCTGCAGGATCGGAAAGGTCAACCGGCCGGGCGCGTCCGTCAGGATCGCATCGCAGATCGACCCGGTGACGGCGTTGTTGCGCTCGATCCCGCCCGATCTCAACGAGCGGGCGACGTCGTCGAACCCCTCGGGTTCCACGGGCCGGGGCCTGAGGCCCGGCGCGCGCGCCTCGAGCGCCAGCGCGATGCCGCTGGTCAGCCCGCCGCCGCCGCAGCAGACCAGCACCTGCCCGGTCTCGACACCCTCGTCCGCCGCCTGCGCGGCGATTTCGAGGCCGGTCGTGCCCTGACCCGCGATCACCTGGGGTTCGTCATAGGGTTTGATCAGGGTCAGCCCGCGCTCCTCGGCCAGGGCCGTCCCGATCGCATGCCGGTCCTCGCCGCCTGCGCGGTCGTAAAGGACGACCTCGGCCCCCATCGCGCGCGTATTCTCGATCTTCAGGTGCGGTGCGTCCTGCGGCATCACGATCACCGCCGGAACGCCGTGCAGCTGGGCCGCCCGCGCCACCCCTTGTGCGTGGTTCCCCGACGAAAAGGCCAGAATGCCGCGCATCCGTGTCTGCGAGTCCAGCGCCGAGACCGCCGACCAGCCGCCGCGGAACTTGAAGCTGCCGGTGTGCTGCAGGCATTCCGCCTTCACGAACACCCGCCGGCCGGCGATTTCGTCGAGAAACGGCGACGACAGCAGCGGTGTGCGCCGGGCGCGGCCCTGCAGACGCTCTGCGGCAGCCTCGATCATGTCGATATTCATCGGCAGGCCTCCAGCCAGGTTCGGATTGCGGCGACGGCCTGCGGTTCGTCGAGGAACGGCACGTGGCCGCGGTCGGGGACCTCGGCGGCGATCATGTCGGGGCGGCGGCGTTTCATCTCGGCGAAGGTCGCCGGGCTCAGAAGGTCGGAATTGGCGCCGCGGATGCAGGCCAGCGGCAGCCCGGCGAGCGCATCGAAGGCCGGCCAGAAGTCCGGCGGGGCAGGGTCCGCCCCGGGGTCGGCGGCGTCGAAGATCCGCGCCAGATCGGGGTCGTAGTTGATCTTCAGCCCGTCGCCGGTGTCGATGAAATGCCTGCGGACCTCTTCCATCCAACGGGATGCCGGAACATTCCGGAAACCGAACATGAAAACCGCCCGCGCCGTCGCGGCCTCTTCGAAGCTGCGCACGCCAGGGTTCTTGCCGATATAGCCCTTGATCACCTCCAGCCCCTCGGGCGCGACCTCGGGTCCGATGTCGTTGAGGCAGGCCCCCAGCAGCCGGTCCTTGGCGGTCGCGGCCAGAAACATCGCCAGCAGCCCGCCGCGCGAGGTGCCGAGGATCGCGGCCCTTTCCAGCCCCAGATGGTCGAGTAGGGCAAGCGCATCCCGCGCCTCTGTCTGCAAGGTGTAGGTCGCCGGATCGGCCCAGTCCGACGCCCCGCGCCCGCGATAGTCCAGCCGGATCAGGCGCACGTCGCGAAGATGGGGCGCCACGTAGTCGAAATCGGTCCCGTTCCGCGTCAGGCCCGCAAGGCACAGCACCGGCACCCCCGCGCCTTCGTCGCGGTAGGCAAGCGATACGCCGTCAAACGTCCGGAACCGTTGCATCATCTGGCCTTCACGAGGTCGGGAATCGTGGTGAGATCGGGCAGCACATGCGCCGGTGTCCATGGCAGCCGGTCCATCGGCTCCTGCGCCCGGTTGACCCAGGCAGTCGTGAATCCAAAGCCCGTTGCGTGGGCCGCGTCCCATCCGTTCGAGGACACGAAAAACACCTCGTCCGGCGCCGTTCCGAACCGCTGCCCGACCATCTCGTAAACGCTGCGATGCGGCTTGAAGACGCCGACCTCCTCGACCGACAGAACGGCGTCGAGATAGCCGCCCACGCCGGCGCTTTGCACCGCGCCGTCCAGCATCCCGGGTTCGCCGTTCGACAGAATCGCGGTGGCGAACCCGTCTTGCTTCAGCGCCGCCAGCATCTTTGGCACCTCGGGATAGGCCGAAAGCTCGAAATAGAGCGCCAGCAGCCGCTCGCGCAGCTCGGCATCGCCGCCAAGCCCGGACGCCTCCATCGCCCAGTCAAGCCCGTTCTGCGTCACTTCCCAGAAATCGGTATGCGCTCCGGCGACGGCCCGCAGCCAGGTGTACTGCAGCTGTTTCAGCCGCCAGTCGGCGGCAAGCTTCCGCCAGTGCTCGGCGAAGGCCTCTCGCCCCGGCTCGGTTGCCGCCTCGCGCGCGGCGGCCGCGACGTCGAACAGCGTGCCATAGGCGTCGAAGACACAGGCCTTGATGGTCATGGGCGATCCTCCGTTCGGCGCGACACTGGCAGAACGCCGGGGCGAGGGAAAGGGCGGATGCAGGTACGGTCGTGGCGGTGCGGTTCGACGTGCCGGGCTCTCGCCGGAACTCCCGTCTGCCCAACCTGGCGGGCGCCGCGGCGCGGCCGACAATGCCGGTTGAAACAGGCGGCCAAATCCGCGGCAGAAAAGGCCGATGCCCGTTCATGGTGGGCACTGCCGCAGGTTGCAGGCGGGCTTTGGTTTCGCTTGGTGAATCGCCGGGACTGTGTAAGGCTGCGTCCATTCAACCAAGGGAGTAACGATATGCCACTTGCCAATCTCAGCCGCCTTGCTGCCACGCTTGCCACCGCCACCGTCGTGGGGGCGGGGGCCGCAGCGGCGCAATCCTGCGATGTCGGCAGCATGTATCACGGCCAGTACACCGCGAACTATACCGCCGGGTCGCATGCCGGTATGGACTATGTCTTTAACAACACGCTGTATTTTTCCCGAAGCGGCAATTACATTCACAGCAAATACATCACCAGCAGCGGCGTGTCCGGCGAAGGAACGGGCGTGATAGACTTGGCCAACTGTACCGTGATGATGAACTACCACAGCACCACGCCAAGCTGCCCGGGCACCTATTACGGGCCCTACACGTTCTCTCATGACGGAGGTGCGCTGAGCTGGACCTTTAACGGTCAGGATTGCTGGGGCACGCTGAACGGACAAGGGCAGGCCGATGAGGCCAACATCAACTGACGTGATACCGCCTGCCTGGTAGTACGCCGGATTGCGGCTGCGGGTGCGGCACCCTAAATTGCCGTCATGACCGAGGCGGGCGCCAGATGGGATGAGCGGTATGCGGGGCCGGGCTATCTGTTCGGCACCGCGCCGTCGGTGTTTCTGACCCGGCAGGCCCGGCATCTGCAGCCCGGCAGCCGCGTGCTGGCTGTGGCCGACGGCGAGGGCCGCAACTCGGTCTGGCTGGCCGCACAGGGCGCGCATGTCACCGCGTTCGATCCGTCATCGCGGGCGCTCGACAAGGCCCGCGCGCTGGTCGCCGCGCGCGGCGTGACGGTCGATTTCCGGATGTCCGACGTCGAGTCGTGGAACTGGGCGGCCGATCCCTACGATGCCGTCGCCGCGATCTTCATCCAGTTCGCCGGCCCGGACTTGCGGGACCGCGTCTTCGCCGGGCTCGACACCGCCCTGCGCCCCGGCGGCCTGTTGTTGCTGCATGGGTTCGCGCCGCGGCAGGTCGGCTACGGCACCGGCGGGCCGCCGCATGCCGAGAATATGTACACCCTGGAGATGCTCCATGCGGCCTTTCCCGGCTACGAGGTTATGCACGCCGCCGATTATGACGAAGTGGTCGACGCGGGACCCGGCCACAACGGCCTTGCCGCGCTGATCGATTTCGTGGCGCGGAAACCGGCCACGCTGTAGCGCGCGGGGCGCAGGACCCGTATTGCCCGCTGCCGCAGGTTGCACTAAGCGAAGCCCATGCAGTCTTTCGCGTCCCATCGCCTGCACGCGCGGGCCTTGTTGGTATTGGGCCTTCCCCTTATCGGCAGCCACCTGGCGCAGATCCTGATCGGGGTTACCGACGCCCTGATGCTGGGCTGGTACGACGTGCGCGCGCTGGCCGCCGTGACCCTGGGCCATTCGGTCTATTTCGTCTTTTTCATCGTCGGTTCGGGCTTTGCCTTCGCCGTGCTGCCGATGGTGGCCAGCGCCATGGCCGAGGGCGACGAGGCGCAGGTGCGCCGGGTGACCCGCATGGGGCTTTGGCTGTCGGCGTCCTATGGCCTGCTGGCGATGGCGCCGCTGATCTGGTCGGAACCGCTGATGCTGGCCCTGGGGCAAGAACCCGAAACGGCCGCGCTGGCCGAGGATTATCTGAGGATCGCGGGCTTCGGCATGATCCCGGGGCTGCTGGTGATGGTGCTGAAGAACCACCTCGCCGCCCTGGAACGCACCCAGGCGGTGCTTTGGATCACGGTAACGGCGGCCTTGTTGAACGCCGTGCTCAACTATGTCCTGATCTTCGGCAAGTTTGGCTTTCCCGAACTGGGGCTTGCTGGCGCCGCCTTGGCCTCGGTCCTGATCCAGATCGCCAGCCTGGGACTGATGGCGGCCTACATCGCCCGCGTGACGCCTGAACACGCCCTGTTTCGGCGGCTCTGGCGCCGGGATGGCGAGGCGTTCGTGCGGGTGCTGCGGCTGGGCTGGCCCATCGGGCTGACCCATCTGGCCGAAAGCGGGCTGTTTTCGGCCTCGGCACTGATGATGGGCTGGCTCGGGGCGCAGACGCTGGCCGCACACGGCATCGCGCTGCAGCTCGCCTCGATGTCCTTCGTGGTGCATCTGGGGCTGAGCCAGGCCGCCACGGTGCGGGCGGGGCATGCGGTGGGGCGCAAGGACGGGCCACGGCTGCGCGAGGGGGCCAAGGTCGCCCTGGCCCTGTCCGCGGGGTTCGCGGCTCTGACGATCGTGCTGTACCTGACCGTGCCGGAGTTTCTGATCGGGCTGTTCATCGACCCCGACGACCCCGAACGCCCGGCGATCCTGGCGATCGGCGTGACGCTCCTGGCGGTGGCGGCGCTGTTTCAGCTGGTCGACGGGGCGCAGGTGGTGGCGTTGGGGCTGCTGCGGGGGCTGCACGACACCCGTGTTCCGATGATCTACGCCGCGATCAGCTATTGGGGGATCGGCATTCCGGCCAGCTATGGGATGGGCTTCGTTCTCGGCTGGGGCGGGGCCGGGATCTGGATGGGGCTGGTCGTCGGGCTGGCGCTGGCGGCAGGCTTGCTGCTGGTCCGCTTCAAGGTTCAGGCCGGGCGGCGGTTTGCGGTGTCCTCCGTGGCCTGAGTGCAGGGGGCGGCCGGACGCCCTGCAACGCTTTGTTCTTTTGCGAAAACGAGATAGCACACCGTGATTTGCCGGGCTGTGCCGGTTCGAACAGGATGAGGTTTGACGGATCGGGGGTCTCCCGGTTTTGGCCTAGAGCGGACGTTGCATCTCCCTTGAGGAGCCGCGCTATCGCCGACCCGCAGGGAGGCGACCCGGACCTCTGAACGGCTCGTTTTATCCCAGCAACGTCCGAACGACCTCAATCCGATACGCGACGCCAGCAAATCGCCTCCCCTCCGGGGCGGGTCGGCGATGGCGCGGCGGGGCGGGGCTACGCCCCTTGATTCCGCGCCAGAAGACTGGTCGCGAATGGCAACTTCAGGCCAAACCCGACCGTTCGCGTCACTCACCATCCCTCGTGCCCTAACCGAGCGTCTCGGCGAGCACGCCGACGATCATGGCCGCCGACACAGCACCGGGATCCCGGTGACCAAGCGAACGTTCCCCCAGCCGCGCCGCCCGGCCCATCGAGGCCTGCATGCCGGCGGTGCCTTCGGCGCCCCGGTGGGCGGCCTCTGCCGCGGCTGCGAGGACCTGCGCAAACGAGCCTGTCGCGGATTTCGCCGCCTCGGCCGCGGGTCCCCAGGCGTCGAGCATCGTCTTCTGACCGATCTCGGCCTTGCCGCGATGGGCGATGCCCTCGGCCATCGCCGCGACGATCGCCGCGGCGTCCGCATCCTCCAGCCCGTCCTTGCCCTTGACCGCCGCCGCCGCCCGCATCAGGGCGGTGGCATAAAGCGGCCCGGTGGAGGCGCCGACCGAACTGAGAAACGACCGCGCCGCGGTGTTCAGAACATCCGTCGGGCTGGCCCCGCCGTCCAATCCATCCAGCGCCTCGCGCACGGCGCCGAACCCCAAGGCCATGCCGATCCCGTGGTCGCCATCGCCGATTTCGCCGTCGAGCGCGCAGAGCGCATCGCGCTCGGCTGTCATCCGGTCGGCGATGGCCCCGAAGGCGCGGATCAGGTCGGCTGAAGTGACCGCCATCTCACACCACCCGGAACATCGCGCAATGGCAGGGGCGGTCGATCAGCCGCGTCAACTCGTCGTCGAGATGCATGGCCGTCACCGATGCGCCGGCCATCTCCAGCGAGGTGCAGTAGTTGCCGACCCAGGTGGCATGGGATTCGATCCCGGCCTCCTGCAGCCGCGCCTGGACGCGCCGGTTCATGATGTAAAGCTCCATCAGCGGTGTGGCGCCCAGGCCGTTGACCAGCACCGCGACCCGGTCGCCGCGCGCCGCCTGCATCTCGTCGAAAATCCGGTCCATCATCTCGTCGACGATGGCGTCGGCGGGCTTCAGGGGCCCGCGCTCGATGCCCGGCTCGCCATGGATGCCCATGCCGATCTCCATCTCGTCCGGGCCGAGGCCGAAATTCCACCGCCGCGTCTGCGGCAGCGAGCAGGGCGACAGCGCCACGCCCATCGTGTAGGTTCGCGCATTGGCGTGCCGGGCCACGCGCTCGACCTCGTCGAGCGTCATCATCTCATCCGCCGCGGCGCCCGCCGCCTTGAAGATGAAGAAGTTGCCGGCCACGCCCCGGCGCGTGTCCTTCCGGTCGGGCGGGGCCGAGGCGACGTCGTCGGTGGTCAGCACCGTGCGCACCTCGATGTCCTCCATCGCCGCCATTTCGGCGGCCATGTCGAAATTCATCACGTCGCCGGCATAGTTGCCGTACATGAACAGCACGCCCGCGCCGCCGTTCACCTCCTGTACGCAGGCCAGCGCGGGATCGGGCGGCGGCGAGGCGAACACATTGCCGATGGCGGCCGCGTCGGCGAGGCCCTTGCCGACGAAGCCGACGAAGGTGGGCTCGTGGCCGGAACCGCCACCGATCACCAGCCCGACCTTGCCGTCGCGCGGGCCGTCGCGGGAGATGATCGCGCGGTGCGAGCCGTCCGAAGCGCGAAGCACATCGCCATGGGCCAGCAGGATGCCGTCGAGCATCTCGTCGACGGCGTCCTCGCCCGCATTCAGAATTTTCTTGGTCTGCATTTCGGCCCTCCCGTGCCCACCGCCACTAGACCGCTGCCATGTCGTTCGTGCAAGCCACGAATTTTCGTCGAAAATTCGTTCGTCTTACTCGGGCGGGACCACGCCCTTCGACAGGATGATATTGCCGTAAAGCCGCGTCTCGGCGGTCTGCACGATCAGATAGGCCTTGCGCGCCTCGACGTAAAAGGCATGCCGCTCGACCCCCTGCACCTGCGCGGGCGCATCCGCCGTCCGGTCGATGATCCGCTGGAATTCCGCCACGATCTCGGGCACGGCGCCGGGGTCGCCCACGACCTGCATCGTCCGCGCCGGCGCCGCGACATAGGTGTCCAGCGGCATCAGCGACAAAATCGCCTCCAGCGCCCCGGTTGCGCTGATCCCGGCCAGCCGCTCGATTCGCTGCGCGCAGGCCTCGGCGGGGAAATTCGCATCCGCGATCACCAGTTCGTCGCCGTGGCCCATCGCCCCGAGATGCCTGAGCAGATCCGGCGTCAGGGCGTGGTGAATCCCTATCAGCATGGTTGTCCCTCCCTAACGAATGACGTGTTCCGCGACGTGTTTTGATTGACGTACATCAGAACATACCGCAAAGTCACGCCCCATGGGAGGATGCATGGCGCGCGTGACCGCACAGGATGTCGCCGAGGCCGCCGGGGTCAGTCTCGCCACTGTCGACCGGGTGCTCAACAACCGCAAGGGCGTGCGGGAAAGCACCGTCGAACGGGTGATCGAGGCGATGGACCGGCTCAACTTCGTGCGCGACCAGGCTGCCGCCAATCTGGCGCGGGGGCGGTCCTACCGGTTCACCTTCATCGTGTCGGCCGGCGAGACCGCGTTTTTCAGCGATATCCGCAGCGAGATCGAAGCGGCGCGCAAAAACGTCGCCAATGACCGGATCGAGATCGGCATGGTCGCCGTGCCGCCGCTGGATCCGCAGGCCATCGTCGACGCCATCGTCGGGCTGGGCGAAAAGGTCGGCGACGGTGTCGCGCTGGTGGCGGTCGAAAGCCAGGTCGTGCGTGATGCCATTGCCCGTCTGCGGGGGCGGGGCGTTCACGTGGTCACCTTCATCTCGGACATTCCCAATTCCGCCCGCGAACGGTTTGTCGGCATCGACAACGTCGCCGCGGGGCGGGTCGCGGCGAGCCTCCTGAAGCGGTTCATTCATGCGCCATCCGGCGACGTGGCCGTGGTCGCGGGGTCGGGTATCCTGCGCGATCACGTCGAACGCCGCCTTGGGTTCGAACAGGTGATGCGCGCCGAATGCCCGCATCTGACCGTGCTGCCCTGGATCGAGGGCGAGGAACTGGCGGGCGTCGTCGAAGAGAAGCTGTCGAGGCTCCTGGCCGGGAACCGGGAGATCGTTGGGCTCTACAGCCTCGGCGGCGGAACCCGCGGCGTCATCGATGCGATCCGCGCGGCGAAACAGGATCTGCGGGTGGTCACGACCGAGCTGTCCGAACATACACGGGCCGCGCTGATTTCGGGCGCTATCGACGCGGTGCTGGTGCAGGACCCCAGCCATGAGGTGCGTAGCGCAGTGCGGGTGTTGAAGGCCTTCGTCGACGGCGCGCCGATCAACGAGAAACAGGAACGCATCAGGATCGAGATTTTCATGCGGGACAATCTGCCCTGACGGGATAGGCTCGCAAGAAGGGAGGCGAGGAATGAAGACGATCAAGGGACCGGCGCTGTTTCTGGCGCAATTCGCGGGCGACGAGGCGCCGTTCAATTCCTGGGACGCGATCACCAAATGGGCGGCCGATTGCGGCTATGTCGGCGTCCAGGTGCCCAGCTGGGACGGGCGGCTGATCGACCTCGCCAAGGCCGCCGAATCGAAGGATTATTGCGACGAGTTCAAGGGCAAGGCCACCGAGAACGGCGTCGAGGTGACCGAGCTGTCGACGCATCTGCAGGGCCAGCTGGTCGCCGTGCATCCCGCCTATGACGAGGCCTTCGACGGGTTTGCGGCGCCCGAGGTGCGCGGCAATCCGGCGGCGCGGCAGGCATGGGCCGTGGACCAGGTCAAAAAGGCGTTGTCTGCGTCGAAGAACATGGGCATCGGCGCGCATGCCACCTTTTCCGGCGCGCTGGTCTGGCCCTTCGTCTATCCCTGGCCGCAGCGGCCCGCAGGGCTGGTGGAAACGGCGTTTGACGAGCTGGCGGCGCGGTGGAGGCCGATCCTCGACCATGCCGAAGACTGCGGCGTCGACGTCTGCTATGAAATCCACCCGGGCGAAGACCTGCACGACGGCATCACCTACGAGATGTTCCTGGAGCGCACCGGCAATCACGCCCGCGCCTGCATGCTGTACGACCCCAGCCATTATGTGCTGCAATGCCTTGACTACATTGACAATATCGACATCTACAAGGACCGGATCCGGATGTTCCACGTCAAGGATGCCGAATTCAACCCGACCGGGCGGCAGGGCGTCTATTCGGGATTCCAAAGCTGGGTGGATCGCGCCGGGCGGTTCCGCAGCCTGGGCGACGGGCAGGTCGATTTCGGGGCGATCTTTTCCAAGATGGCGGCGAACGATTTCGACGGCTGGGCGGTCGTGGAATGGGAATGCTGCCTGAAGCACCCCGAGGACGGGGCGCGGGAGGGCGCCGAGTTCGTGCGCGACCACATCATCCGGGTGACCGAGGTGGCCTTTGACGACTTCGCCGCCGGCGGCACCGACGAGGCCGCGAACAAGCGCATGCTGGGGATTTCGTGATGGCGGGCGACAAGATCAGGCTTGGTATGGTCGGCGGCGGGCGCGACGCGTTCATCGGCGCGGTGCATCGGATCGCGGCGCGGCTGGACGGGCATTTCGATCTGGTGGCGGGCGCGCTGTCGTCCACCGAAGAGAAATCGCTGGCCTCGGCGGCGGACCTTGGCATTCCCAGG
The DNA here is from genome assembly GCA_030065095.1 of Rhodobacter sp. Lineage (GTDB taxonomy): Bacteria > Pseudomonadota > Alphaproteobacteria > Rhodobacterales > Rhodobacteraceae > JASJCA01. The sequence goes on along the minus strand of JASJDP010000014.1, from coordinate 92,806 downwards.
GCCTATGGCGATTTCCGCCAGATGGCGATCCGCGAGAACCGGCTGAAGGAGGGGATCGAGGCGGTCGCCATCGTCACGCCCAATCACATGCACGCGCCGGTGGCCAAGGAGTTCCTGCGCCGCGGGATCCACGTGATCTGCGACAAGCCGCTGACCTCGCGCCTGTTCGACGCCAAGACGCTGGTCAGCGCCGCGGAACGCTCTGACGCGATCTTTGTCCTGACCCACAACTACACCGGCTATCCGATGGTCCGCCACGCGCGCGAGATGGTGGCCGGTGGCGAGATCGGCGAAATCCGGGTGGTGCAGGTCGAATACGCCCAGGACTGGCTGTCGGAACCGCTGGAAAAGACCGGCCAGAAACAGGCCGAATGGCGTACCGACCCCGAACGTACCGGGGCAGGCGGCGCGACCGGCGATATCGGCACCCATGCCTATAACCTGGCCTGCTTCATCACCGGGCTGACGCTGGAAAGCCTCGCCGCCGATCTCGACAGCTTTGTCGAGGGGCGGCCGGTGGACGACAATGGCCATGTGATGCTGCGGTTCGAGGGCGGGGCCAAGGGCATGCTCTGGTGTTCCCAGGTCGCGCCGGGCAACGAAAACGCGCTGGCGATCCGGGTCTATGGCTCGAAGGGCGGGCTGGAGTGGAAGCAGGAGGATCCGAACTACCTGTGGTACACGCCGCTTGGGCAACCGAAACGCCTGATCACCCGGAACGGCGCCGGGGCCGGGGCAGCGGCCGCCCGTGTCACCCGCATCCCTCCGGGCCATCCCGAGGGATATCTGGAAGGTTTCGCAAACATTTACGCCGAAGCGGCCGAGGCGATCCGCGCCAAGCGGGACGGCCGCAAGCTCAGCGGCGATGTGGTCTTTCCCACTGTCCAGGACGGTCTGAAGGGCATGGTCTTCGTCGATGCCTGCGTGAAATCCTCGCGCCGCAACGGGGCCTGGGTGCGTGTCTGACCTGCGCGTCCAGAACCTGCGCCGGGAATTCGGCCCGGTCGTGGCCCTCGAGGACATGACCTTCGACGTGGCCGATGGTGAGTTCTTCTGCCTGCTTGGTCCCTCTTCCTCGGGAAAGACCACGACGCTGCGCGCGATATCCGGGCTCGAGGATCTAGCCGGCGGCAGCGTGCATTTCGCCGGCCGGGACGTGACCGACGCGCCGGTCCAGGGCCGCGGCATGTCGATGATCTTCCAGACCTTCGCGCTTTATCCGCATATGACGGTGCGCGCGAATTTCGAACATCCCCTGCTGCGCGCGGGCGTCTCGTCCGACGAGACCCGGCAGCGCGTGAACGAGGTGGCGGAACTGCTCCGCGTCACCCACACGCTCGACCGCAAGCCCACGACGCTGTCGGGCGGCGAGCAGCAGCGCGTCGCGATCGGCCGTGCCATCGTGCAGCGTCCGAAGCTCTTGTTGCTCGACGAACCGCTGACGAACCTGGATGCCAAGCTGCGCCACGACATGCGCGCCGAATTCAAGCGCCTGCACCGAGAGCTTGGCATGACCATGCTGTATGCCACGCCGGATCAGCTGGAGGCGCTGACCATGGGCCAGCGCGTGGGCGTGATCCGCGACGGCCGTGTCGTGGCCGTCGGCGCCCCGCGCGACCTTTACCAGAAGCCGAACGACTTGTACGTGGCGCAAATGGTCGGCTCGCCGCCGATCAATTTCCTGCAGACCAGCGCGACCGCCGACAACCAGATCGAGCTGCCGTTTCTGGGCCTGCCCGTCGCGGCCAGTGGCATTGCCTCGGGCCGGCCGGTCACGCTGGGCCTACGCCCGCACGACCTCGCTCTGGCCGGCGGCGGGTCCAGCCGCGCCACCCGCTTCAAGGCCACGATCAACCTGACCGAGCCCCTCGGTGACGTCACCGTCATCGACGTCGAGGCCAAGGACGCCGCCATGAAGATGGTGCTGCGCGAAGAGGTGGCGGCACGGTATTCGGTCGGTGACCAGATCGAGATCGGCTTTGATCCCGAGGATTTGCACGTGTTCGACCGCGACACCGGTGCCCGTCTGGGCAACGGCGAAGCGGCCGTCGTTCAAGGTGAGCAGTGATACCAACCAAAGAGAAAAATGACTGACAACAAGCGGAGGAAGAAAATGCAAACGCGTAAGCTTATCAGCGGCTTGATGGGCGCCACGGTGCTTGCCGCAGGCTTTGGCGCCACACCGGCGCTGTCGGCCGACATCACCATCACCATGGCTGCCCCCGACTGGCCGCCGACCCGGTTCATGAAGGAACATTTCGACGCGACCTATCAGTCGCCCGCGGGCCACAACACCGTGCTGGATATGGACTTTATCCCCTGGCCCAGCTTCTACGAGCGGGTCGCGGCCTCGCTGACCAGCGGAGAGCAGAAGTATCAGATGATCGTCACCGACAGCCAGTGGCTGGGCGCCTTCGTCGAGGGCGGGTACTATATGAACCTGACCGACAAGATCAAAGCGGACCCGGAACTGACGGCGATCCTGCAGGATCTGCACCCTGCGCTGGTGTCGGCCTATTCCACCTATCCGCACAAGACCCGCGCGCAGCTCGAAGAGATGGGCGAGGTGCCGGGGCCGGGCGTCAACTATTACGGCTTCCCGCAGTTCCCGGACACCTATGTCACCTTCTACCGCGAGGACGTCTTCTGCCACGAGGGCGAGATGGCGGCGTTCATGGACAAGTACGGCACCAACCTGCCCTGCAGCTACGAGGACTGGCAGGACACCGACTGGACCAAGTGGGGCCAGATCGGCGAGTTCTTCCAGCGCAAGGCGGGCGACATGCTGGCGGGAGAGACGCTGGAGGACGACTTCTACGGCATCGCCTATCAGGCCGGAAAGGGATACGACTTCTCGACCATGGCGATCAACGCCTTCATCTGGCAGAAGGGCGGCGACATCTGGGATGAATCCAAGGCGCCCGACGCCCAGGCCGAAGGCGTGGTGAACTCGGACATCGCCGTCGCGGCGTTCGAGGAATACCTCAGCTACCTGCAGTACATGCCGCCCGTCGCCCAGACCGGTCAGATGGACATCTTCGTGATCCAGGACCTCTACATGCAGGGCAAGGTCGGCGCGATCATCGACTGGGTCGGCCTGGGCGAGCCGGTTCTGGACCCCAGCGCCTCGACCGTGCATGACAAGTCGGCCTTCGGCCCCGCACCCGGCACACGCCAGGCGGACGGCTCGATCGACCGCACCGGCAATATCGGCGGCCAGCCCTTCGTTCTGACCACCTGGAACTCGGACGAGGTCGTCGACGAGGCGCTGAACGTCGTGAAATGGTGGCTGAGCCGCGATACGCAGCTTGCGGCAACCGCCAACGGCGGCCAGTCCGGCCTGATGAGCGTGATGGCCGACCCGACCTATAACGACCTGCGTCCGTGGAACCGCGCCCATGTCGAAATGATCGACTGGCAAAAGGACGTCTGGCACGTTCCGGATTTCTTTGAACTGCTGACCCAGCAGCAAGAGGAATTCGACAAGGCGATCACCGGCCAGATCGGCGCCAAAGAGGCGCTGGATGCCGTCGCGGAATTCCAGCAGGAACTGCTGGAAGACGCCGGATATATCGAGTGACCTGACGGGTTCTCCCTGGGGGTCCGGCTGCGGCCGGGCCCCTGACTTCCAAGCACGCACATCACCACAGGACGGTTTTGCAAATGGCTGACGCAGCTGGCAGACAAGGCGGGTTCGGCGCCTGGCTACTGGACCCCAAGCGCCGCGGCGCGCTGCTGGTGACGCCGGCGATCACCATCCTCTTTGTGATGAACATCTTTCCGCTTCTGTGGTCCTTCGGCCTGAGCTTTTTCAACTACCGCGCCAACCGGCTGAACGTGCCGAGCTTCCGCGGGTTGTCGAACTACGAACGCGTCCTGACCGACGACAAGGTGTGGGAGCGGTTTCAGACCACCGCCATCATCGTCGGCTCGTCGGTGCTCTTGCAGCTGATCATCGGCTTTCTGCTGGCGCTCCTGTTCGCCAAGGAATTCCCGCTGCGCCGCATCGTGCTGATGCTGGTGCTGACGCCGATGATGCTGTCCTTCGTGTCGGTCGGCGTGTTTTTCAAGCTGTTCTACGAGCCGACCTTCGGCATCGTCAGCTATGTGATGAACATGTTCACCGACGATGCGTTCGTGACGCTCGCCACGCCCGCAGGCGCCATTGCGGGGATTGTCATCGCCGATGCCTGGATGTGGTCGCCCTTCGTCATGCTTCTGGTGCTGGCCGGGCTCGTGAGCGTGCCGAAATACCTCTACGAGGCGGCGGAAATCGACCGCGCCAGTGCCTGGCGGCGGTTCTGGACGATCACGTTCCCCTACATCAAGTCGCTTCTGCTGCTGGCGATCCTGTTCCGCACTATCGAAACCTTCAAGCTGTTCGACATCGTCTATATCATCACCGAGGGCGGGCCGGGATCCTCGACCGAGACCATCGCCGTCTTCCTCTACCGCAACGCGTTCCAGTTCTTCAAAACCAGCCAGTCCTCGGCGCTGGCCTATATCGTGCTGTTCATCGTGATCGTGCTGACCAACCTTTACCTTTACGCCGTGAACCGGCGCGCGCAGGAGACTGGCTGATGGCCCGCAAATACCGCGAAATCGGCAAGGCCGGCTGGGGTTACACCGCGATCACCTCGGTCGTGGGCTTCGTCTATTTCTTCCCGGTCCTCTGGATCATCCTGACCGCGTTCAAGACCCGTACCGACGCCCTGGCCGTGCCGCCGAAGCTGTTCTTTACCCCGACGCTGGACAATTTCCAGTCGGTGTTCTTCCGTGCCTCGATCACCACCGGCACCAGCCAGGCCACCGATATGGGGCTTTACTTCTTCAACTCGATCTTCATCGCCTTCACCTCGGTCGGGCTGGCGCTGATCGTCGGCACGCTGGCGGCCTATGCCTTCAGCCGCTACCCGCTGCGCGGCAACGACACCTATCTGTTCATCATCCTCACCACACGGATGATGCCGCCCATCGTCGTGATCATCCCGATCTTCCTGATGTTCCGCCTGTCTGGCCTCGCCGGCAGCTACTGGGGCATCATCCTGCTTTACACCGCCTTCAACATCCCGTTCTCGGTCTGGCTGGTGAAATCCTTCTTCGACGAGCTCAATCCAGAGATCGAGGACGCCGCCCGAATGGACGGCGCATCCGAACGGCGCGTCTTTTTCCGCTTCTGCATCCCGCAGATCCTGGCCGGGCTGTCGGCCACCTTCGTCTTCGGGCTGATCCTGACCTGGAACGAATTCCTCTTTGCGCTTCTGTTGACCGGGGTCGAAACCCGGACGGTGCCGGTGGCCATGGCACGGACCCTGGGCGGCGAGGTCGGCGTCGACTACGGGCTGCTCGCCGCCATCGTCACACTGTTTTTGATCCCGATCTTCTTCGTCACCTTCCTGCTGCAGAACCAGCTATTGCGCGGGGTCACCTTCGGCACGGTGAAGAAATGACGATCGAGCTGAAGAAACTCACCAAACGTTTCGGGGCACTGACGGCCGTGGACGCCATCGACCTCGCCGTCGGTGACGGTGAGGTCCTGTGCCTGCTTGGCCCCTCGGGCTGCGGCAAGACCACGACCCTGCGGATGGTCGCGGGCCTGGAATACGCCACCGAGGGCGAGGTCATCCTGGGCGGAAAACGCGTCAACGACCTTGCCCCGCGCGACCGCAACGTGGCCATGTCGTTCCAGTTCTACGCGCTTTATCCCTCGCTCACGGTCGCGGAAAACCTCGCCTTTCCGCTCCATGCCGACAGTCTCGGCAAGTCAGAGATCGAGGCCCGGGTGAAACAGATCTCGGACACGCTGCAGCTGAACGACATTCTCAACCGCACCCCCGGCCAGCTGGCCGAGGGCGAGAAACAGCGCGTGGCCGTCGGCCGCTCGATCATCCGCGATCCGCAGTGTTTTCTGTTCGACGAGCCGCTCTCGCGCCTCGACGTGCAACTGCGCGAGGAGATGCGCGGCGAGATCAAGGCGGTGCTGCAGGGCCTGTCGAAACCTACCGTCATCGTCACCCACGACCAGCTTGAGGCGCTGACGATGGCCGACCGCATCGCGGTGATGCGCGATGGCCGGATCGAGCAGGTGGACACGCCGCACAACGTCTTTACCTCGCCCACGAACCTGTTCGTGGCGGGCTTCATCGGCACGCCGCAGATGAACCTTTTGCCCGCGACGCTGACCGGCAGCGACGGCGGCGGCAAGGCCGAGTTTACCATCGACGGCGGCCAGTCGATGACGATCGAGATCGACCCGCGGATCGGCGAGCTGCAGCCGGGCGCCAGGGTCACGCTGGGCATCCGCCCCCGCAATCTGGAGATCAGCAGCGATCCGGCCGAGGACGGTATCTCGACCAAGATCGATATCGTCGAACCGATGGGTGCCGAAACGCTGGCGCACCTAAGCGACGGCCGGCACGACCTGCGCCTTGTCACCGACTGGCGCGTGCCGCTGACCGAGGGCGCGCAGGTTCACACCCGGTTTCCGCCCGGTGCCACGCATATCTTTACCGAGAACGAACAAGTGCTGAGGACCACATGACCGCCACCCAAGCCAAATGGGTCGAACGCATCATCATCGGCCTGTGCGTCGCGTCGATCCTGTTCATCTTTCAGCCGTTTTCGATCCAGTTGTTTTCCATCGGCTGCGTCACGGTGGTGATCGGCGCGCTGGCCTTCAACCTGGTGCCGCTCTGCCGCGAGGGCGTGCCTGTGCGGTCGCTGGTGCGGGTGTCGATCATCATCCTGATCATCCTCGGCGTCGCCGCCGCACTGGGCGTCGGCACGGCGTTCATGTACGTGGCCTATCTGGAGACCCTGCGATGAGCCGGCGGTTCGACGTGTCGGTCGTGGGGCTTTATATCCTCGACATTCTCGGCCGGCCGGTCACGGAAATCCCCGAGGGCGGCAATGTCGATTTCATCGACGAGATCCGCCTGACGGTTGCGGGGACCGCAGGCGGCACGGTGGTCGACCTGGCCAAGCTTGGGCTGAACTGCCAGGCCGTGGGTGCGGTGGGCGACGACGAAAAGGCCGAATTCGTCCTCGGCCATATGGAAAAGCTGGGCATCGACATTCGCCTGATGCAGCAACTGGACGGCGTCGAAACCTCGGCCACCATCCTCAACGTCCGCCCCAACGGCGAACGCCCGGCGCTGCATTGCCGCGGTGCGTCGGACCATTTCGACGTCTCGGACGACATGCTGGCCGAGGTGCTCGACTGCCGGTTCTTCCACCTCGGCGGCACGGGGCTCTTGGCCAAGCTGGACGGTCAGCCGAGCGCGCGGCTGCTGAAAGCGGCGCAAGAGGCCGGCTGTGTGACCACCTGGGACCTCGTCGGGGCCGGGCCGGATACGTGGCAGTTCGTCGAACCGCTGCTGCCGCATATCGATTACTTCATCCCGTCCATCGAAGAGGCGGAAATTCTAAGCGGGATCAAGGGGGTCGAAGAGAACATCCGGTTTTTCCAGTCGCGCGGCGTGACCTGCCCGGTGCTGACGATGGGCGGGGACGGGGCCATGATCGCCATGGGCGACGACCGGTTGCACGTGGCCGCCTATGACATCGAGGTGGTCGACACGACGGGCTGCGGCGACGCCTTCACGGCCGGTTTCATCGCCGCGCTGGCCGATGACCGTCCACTGCTGGAGGCGGCGCATCTCGGCATCGCGTCGGCCTCGCTGGTGGCGAGCGGACTGGGCTCGGACGCGGGGATCACCGACCGCGCTCAGGTCGAGGCGGCGATGGCGGCATGGCGGGCGTGACGGGGCAGCCCGCAGCGGCGGTTGCCGGCACCTTCGACACCAAGGGCGAAGAGCTGTCCTACATCGCCGCCCGTCTGACGGCGGCGGGCGTTGAGACCCGTACCATCGACCTGGGCACGTCGGGCACGGCGACAAGCGCCGATATCGCGGCCGAAGAGATTGCCGCACACCATCCCGCCGGTGCCGGGGCCGTCCTTGGCCGCGACGACCGCGGCGCGGCCGTCGCCGCGATGGGCGAAGCATTCGAGGCTTATGTGCGCGGGGCGGACTGGATCACCGGCATGATCGGGGCAGGGGGCTCGGGCGGTACGGCCCTGGTCGCGCCCGCGATGCGCGCACTGCCGGTGGGCGTGCCCAAGGTGCTGGTCTCGACCGTCGCCAGCGGCAATGTCGCCCCCTATGTCGGCCCCTCGGACATCGCGATGATCTATTCGGTCACCGACGTTCAGGGTCTGAATTCGATCTCGCGCCGGGTGCTCGGCAACGCCGCGCATGCACTGGCGGGCATGGTATTGAACGCTGGTTCAATTCCGCACGGCCAGGACAAGCCCGCCGTCGGCCTGACCATGTTCGGCGTCACCACCGCTTGCGTCAGCCACATCGCCGACGCGCTGGCGGAAACCCACGATCCGCTGGTGTTCCACGCCACCGGCACCGGCGGGCGGTCGATGGAGAAGCTTGTCGACAGCGGCCTGATCGGCGGTGTCATCGACATCACCACCACCGAGATCGCGGATATGCTGATCGGTGGGGTGTTTCCGGCGACCGAAGACCGGATGGGCGCGGTGATCCGTAGCGGCGTGCCTTACGTGGGGTCCGTCGGCGCCCTCGACATGGTCAATTTCGGCGCCCGCGAGACCGTACCGCCGCAGTTCGAGAGCCGCCTGTTCCACATCCACAACCCGCAGGTGACGCTGATGCGGACGACACCGGAGGAAAACGACCGGTTTGCCGCCTGGATCGCGGCGCGGCTGAACGAGATGACCGGGCCGGTCCGGTTTCTGATCCCCGAGGGCGGGGTCAGCGCGATCGACGCCCCCGGGCAGCCGTTTCACGACCCCGAAGCGCTGGACGCCCTTGCAAGCCGATTGAAGTCCGATGTCGTCGTGACGGGGTCGAGACGCCTGGTTTCCATACCCCACAACCTCAACACGCCGGAATTCGCCGAAGCCGCCCTGGCCGCCTATCGGGAGATATCCTGATGCGGGCGCCGGGCGCCCCGAAACGGGCGGCGCAGACCGATGCCGTCATCCCGACCGGAGAAAACGCATGACCGGGAAATTCATGATGTCCGCCGACACCCCGCCAGAAGTGCTGGACTGGGGCAAGCTGCGATGGATGAGCCATCCGCCCTCGACCGGCGCGGGCCAGTTGACGGTGATCGAAGTGAATATCAGCCCCGGCAAGGGCCACGATTTTCACAAGCACCCCGATCAGGAAGAGGTGATCTATTGCATCTCGGGCACCGTCGAACAATGGCTGCACACCGAAAGGCGCCTGCTGGCCCCAGGCGACAGCGTGTTCATCGGCGCGGATGTGGTGCACGCCAGCTTCAACGTCGGCGAAAGCGATGCCCGGCTTCTGGCGATTCTGGGCCCCTGCGTCGGCGAACAGGGCTATGAACTGGTGGATGTGGCGGACCAGGCGCCGTGGAACGGATTGCGCCAATAGGCGGACGTTCCGCGAACCATGCGTCGCGGTTGCCGGTCGCGTGATCCGCACCGTTCCTGCTGCGTCTCGGATGTTCGGCTTTGCGTCGGCTGAAATCGGCGGCGCCGCCAGGGAACGATCCGCCGGGTCACGCCCCGGCATCGGTCTGGAACACGAGACAAGCCCGCGTTCCGGCGATCTTGGACCTGTCCCTGCACCTCTGTCAGCGGTGGTCTTCGGGACCGGATCTTCAGGGGCGCGGCGGGGTGTCGGCCCGCCGCACGAGCGCTCGGGTGCGGGGTGTATCCGGTCGGCGTTTCGATCCCGTTACCCCACCGCACGGTGCCCGGTCAGTAGACCGTCACCGAGGCGAGCGAGACGTCGGCCCGGTGGTCGCGGCCAAAGGCGACCAGTCCGATGCTGGTGATGGTTTCGGGGTCGACCGTGGCCGGAAGGACGGCGTTCGAGGGCTTGAAGTCCGCAAGCGGCAGGCGCACCTCGGACCAGTCGGGGCCGGTGTCGAACGCGGCTTGGTAATAGTACCAGGGCCGGGATGTCTCGGTGGTGCGCAGATGCACGAAGTACCGGTCGCCATTGCCGCGGACCCGCAGGACGATCCCGCCGCTGCCCGCGGGGAACGGTTCGGCAAGGCGCTGGCGCACCTGGATGAAGCCGCCGTTGTTTTCGGTGCTGACGCGGCCCGTCAGGTGCACGAAAGCCTCGCCGTTTTCTGTCCGGAACGTGGCCTGCCCGTCGCTGACGCCGCCCATCACCCGATCGCTGACATAGTCCCAGCGCGTCTCGGGCGCATCGCCGAAGGTTTCGAGCCTCATGCCGTCCGCCCCTGCCTGCCCCGCCGCGCCCGCCAAAACCGCACTGCACAAAAGCACCCTTATCGCATCCATCATTCCTGCCTCCGGTCTGCCGATGCCGAAAAGAGTAGCGCGGCCAGCCGGCCGGCCCAGCCCTTACTGGCTCAAAAGCCAGGCAATCCGTCCCGTCGACAGTGCGTAATGCAGGACCACCAGGGTGGCCACCGTCGCGCCAATAGCGGAGTGTCCGGCGAGGTGCCACGCCAGCGCACCGCCCAGCAGGATCGCCAGTTCGAGCACCAGCCGCACGATCCCCGGTACCGTCACGGGCGCCGCGCCCGAGCGGCTGGGATCGCCGGGGACGTTGAACACGGTCCAAAGCGTGCCGACGGTGGCGGCTGTCAGGACCGCCGCGACGGGCCGCAGCCACCCTTGCGTGGCGCCCCAGACCAGCCAGCCCACCCCCGCCAGTGCCGCGAGTTCCAGCGCAAAGCGCAGGGCGAGGTTGGCGGGGTGCATCGTGCTAGGACGCGGCTTCCCACTGGCCGGTTCGGGCCGATTTCAGCACCGCGTCGGTCACCTTGTCGGTTCTGTGCGCATCCGCGAAGGTGGGCGCGGCGGCGTCGCCGTCCAGCCCGCGGATGAAGTCGGCGGCCTGGTGGACGAAGCTTTCGTCATAGCCGATCGCCAGCCCCGGCACCCACCAGTTGCCCATGTAAGGATGATCGCCGTCGGTGACGTGGATCGACCGCCAGCCCCGCGTCGTGCCCTCGTCGCGATGGTCGAAATAGTCAAGCCGGTGCAGGTCGTGCAGGTCCCAGAAGATCGAGGCATGCTCGCCATTGATCTCGAGCGTGTAGAGCGCCTTGTGGCCCCGGGCGTAGCGGGTGGATTCGAAGGTCGCCAGCGAGCCGTTGTCGAACCGGGCCAGAAAGGCGCAAGCGTCGTCGATGCCGACTGGCTGGGTCTTGCCGGTCAGGGTGTGTTCGCGTTCCTTGATGAAGGTCTCGGTCATCGCGCTGACCTTCTCGATTCCGCCGTTCAGCCACATCGCCGTGTCGATGCAATGGGCCAGCAGGTCGCCGGTCACCCCGGACCCGGCCACGTCGACATCGAGCCGCCACAGACCCTCGCCGCCCTGCGGCAGGTCGGCGCTGATCGTCCAGTCCTGCAGGAACTTGGCGCGGTAGTGGAAGATGCGCCCCAGTTGCCCGTCGTCGATCAGCGCCTTGGCCAGAGATACCGCCGGGATCCGGCGGTAGTTGTACCAGACCATGTTGGGCACGCCGGCCTTTTCGACCGCCGCGACCATCCCGGCGCTTTCCTCGGCCGTCCGGCCCAGGGGCTTTTCGCACATCACCATCTTGCCCGCCTCGGCCGCGGCGATGGCGATATCGTGGTGCATGTCGTTCGGGGCGGCGATATCGATCAGGTCGATGTCGTCGCGTTCGACCAGAGCGCGCCAGTCGGTTTCGACCGCGCCATAGCCCCAGTTTGCGGCAAACGCCTCGACCCGCCCTTTGTTCCGCGCGCAAACCGCCGACAGCGCGGGTTCGTAGGGCAGATCGAAGAATTTCGGCGCCTGCAGGAAGGCGTTCGAATGGGTGCGGCCCATAAAGCCGTAACCGACCATGCCGATGCGAAGCTGTTTCTTGGCCATCGCGTCCTCCCTAGTTCCAGCCATGGGCGTCGCGCACCTTGATCATGGCGGCGAGAATGTCGTTCCAGGTTTGCTGGGTTTCCAGCACGGCATTGGGGAACATGCACCCGTCCCAGCAGATGTGGCGCATCGCCTTGGTCGGGGTGCCGTCGGCATTGTTCAGCCAGAAGCCCGCATGCTTGACCACGTCGAGCTTGCCGTTGGGGTCGGTCGCCATACAGTGCCGCCCGGTCTTGTCGTGGCTGCCGGACCCGAGCACCGTGCCGTCGTTCTGGGCGACGTGGAAATCGATGGTCCAGGGGCGCAGGGCGTCGGTGATGGTCCTCAGCGCCTCGTCGAGCGCTGCGGCATCGTCCAACTGCTCGGGCGTGATCAGCTGATGCTCGGGCGCGTTGTAGCCGAGCGCGTACAGCATCGTGTGCGCCAGATCGGCCTGAAAGCCCAGAATGTCGGGGCGGTCCACGGCCTCGAACAGATCGACCATATGCTTCCAGCTGTGCATGCCGCCCCAGCAGATCTCGCCCTCGGCGGCCAGCCGCTCGCCGTGGTCGGTGGCGATGTCGCAGGCCTGCCGGAACGTCTCGGCCATCCTGGCGGTGTTGCCGGCGGGGTCTTCGGCCCACTCGCCGACGCCGGTGGCGGTGTCGATGCGCACCACACCGCCCTTGCGCACGCCCAGATCGCGCAGGCGCCCCATGATCGCGCAGGCCTTGCGCACGGCATCGAGGAACGCGCGGCGCCCGTCGCCCTCGTCCATCGCCGACCCGCCGCCGACCGGCGGCCAGACCGGCGCCACGGCGGATCCGATCGCCAGACCGCGCCCACCCACATTGTCGGCCAGCGCCTTGATGCCGTCCTCGTCGACGTCGATCGACGTGTGCGGGTCCGCCAGGAACAGGTCGACCCCGTCGAACTTCACCCCGTCGACCTCGGCCGCCTCGGTCAGGTCCAGCATCTTGTTCAGGCTGATCGGCGGCTCTTCCTCGCCCTTGCCCACCAACCCCGGCCACATCGCGTTGTGCAGCTTCGGATACGCGTTTTGCGCCATATCTCGCTCCTCCCGGTTCAGATGATTAGCTTTTCCCCCAGCTTCCCACAGGCCCGGCCTGAATCAAATCATTATCTGACGTACGTTCCTCATTTCTCATCTTTGAGGTCGCCGCCAATCCGGATAGGATCGGCACAAAAGGGGGAGATGCGCCTATGAAGATCGGCTTTTGCATGCTGTTGTGGACCACCTCTGTGGACGAAAGCCACAAGGCCCTGCTCGAAGACATCAAGGCCACCGGCTATGACGGGGTCGAGATTCCGGTGTTCGACGGCACGCCCGACGACTACGCGGCCATCGGCAGGATGCTTGACGGCATCGGGCTGGGGCGGACGGCGATTTCGGTGATCCCGAACCTCGACCAGCACCCGCTGAGCGAGGATCCGGCGGACCGGCAGCGCGGCGTCGACTATCTGAAATGGCTGATCGATTGCGCCGCCGCGCTGGGTGCGGACGGTATCGGCGGGCCGCTGCACCAGACGCTGGGTCATTTTTCCGGCGCGGGAACCACCGAGGCCGAATTCGACCGCGCGCGCGAAGTACACGCCCGGGCCGGGGATCATGCCCAGGCGCAGGGCCAGGTGATCGCGCTGGAGGCGATCAACCGGTTCGAGAGCTATTTCGCCAATACCCAGGACGACCTTTGCGCCTATACCCGGTCGCTGGATCACCCGGCGATCAGGACGATGTACGACACGTTCCACGCCAATCTGGAAGAACGCGATCCGGTCGCCGCCTTCATCCGGAACGCGGGCGACATCGTGCATGTCCATATCAGCGAGAACGACCGCGGCGTGCCGGGGCGCGGCCACGTGCCATGGGCCGAGACCTTCAGGGCGATCAAGGCCAGCGGCTACGACGGCTGGCTGACGATCGAGGCCTTCGGGCGCGCGTTGCCGGATCTTGCCGCCGCGACGCGGATCTGGCGGGACCTTGCCGAGGCGCCCGAGGCCTATTACCGCGAGGGCTATGACTGCATCCGCAACGGGTGGGACGCGGCATGAGCTTTGACGGGCAGGTCGCCGTCGTGACCGGCGGCGCGCAGGGCATCGGCCGCGCGGTGGCCGAGGTTCTGGCCGGGGGCGGCGCGCGGCTGGCGCTGTGGGATCTCGACGGCGATCTGGCGGCGGCGACGGCGGAAGAGATCGGCGGCGGCACGCTGGCGCTGCAGGTCGACGTGGCCGACTGGTCCAGCGTCTCGGACGCACGCGACGCGACGCTGGACATGGTGGACCGCATCGACATCGTGGTGAATTCCGCCGGGATCGCCGGGTCCAACGCGCCCGTCGAGGATTATTCGGTCGAGGAATTCGCCCGGATCGTCACCATCAACCTGATGGGCACCTTCCACGTCAACAAGGCGGTGGTGCCCACGATGCGCCGCCACGGCTATGGCCGGATCGTCAACATCGCGTCGGTCGCGGGTAAGGACGGCAATCCCAACGCCTCGGCCTATTCGGCGTCGAAGGCGGGGGTGATCGGGTTCACCAAGTCGCTGGGCAAGGAACTGGCGGGCGAGGATATCGCGGTGAATTGCGTCACACCCGCGGCTGCGCGGACGCGTATCTTCGACCAGATGAGCCAGGAGCATATCGATTTCATGCTGTCGAAGATCCCGCGCGGGCGGTTCCTGGAGCTGAACGAGGCGGCCTCGATGATCGCCTGGCTGTGCTCTCGGGAAAACTCCTTCACCACCGCGGGCGTGTTCGATCTGTCGGGCGGCCGGGCGACCTATTGAGCGCCTCCGAGGGCGCTTTGGCAAGGCTGCGACGGCGGTATCCCGGGGCGGTCGCGTTCAGGTTCGGTCACAGCGCCGAGGTTTGTTCCGAACTGCTGGAGTTGGTGAAGTCGGGGCGCAAAACGGCGACCTGCACGCCTGATCGGGATTTCGCGACCGGGCAAGAGCCGATGCCGGTCGCCGGGCGACGTGACATCGCCCTGAATTGGGATGGATCGCCGGCGCTGGTGATCGAGATCACCGAGGTGTCCAGACGCCGGTTCGACGACGTGGACGAAGCGTTCGCGCTTGCCGAGGGCGAGGATGACGATCTTGCTGGCTGGCGGCACGGGCACGGGCAGTATTTCGCCCGCCATGGCGGGTTTTCCCCGGACATGATGCTGGTTTGCGAGCGGTTCCGGTTGGTCGAAGTGATTTGACCGGCCCCAACCGGCGGATCAGGTCTCGAGCGTCTTGCCGCCGTCGACATAGCGCGGCAGGGCGTCGGCGAGGTGCAGCCAGTCTATGCGCTGGGCGTGGTAGAAATGGGCCTGGGGCGCGAACGCCTCGGGCGTCTCCAGCGTCATGGCCAGCCCGTGGATCTCGTCCGGCAGCTTGGTGGTTCGATAGCCCATCTGGCTGCCGCAGCCGGGGCAGAAGAACCGGGTGGCATGCGGGCTGCTTCGATAGCGTTGCGGCGAGGTTCCGGCCCACCGCCAGGCCGACAGCCGCACGCCGAACCAGCTGACCACCGGGGCCGAACAGGCCCGCCGGCAGCTCTTGCAGTGGCAGTGCCCGGACCAGATCAGGGCCTCGGGGTCGAATTTGTAGCGCACCGCGCCGCAAAGGCAGCGGCCCTTCCCGTTGAACATGGTGCCTCTCCAACCGCTTACCGCAGATATGTCCGCGTTGCGCACGGGCCGCAATAGCCTTTGCGTCGCGCGTGTCATCACGGATACAAACGATCATGGCCGAACCGTCGGGACGCATCACGCTTTGGGGCATCGAGGTCTTCGTGGCGACCGCGGAAGAGGCCTCGATCAGCGCGGCGGCGCGGCGGTTGGGGGTCAGCCCCTCGGCGGTGAGCCAGCAATTGACCAACCTGGAAACCGCGCTTGGCACCGCGCTGTTGAACCGCGGCGAGCGGCCGATGAGCCTGACCCCGGCAGGCGTTCTGTTTCAGCGGCGGGCGCAGACCGTGCTGAACGAGGCCGCGCGGGCGCGGGCGGAGCTGGCGCAGGCGGACCCGACGATGCTGACGCGGTTGCGGTTGGGCGTGATCGAGGATCTCGACGCCAACGTGACGCCCCGGCTGCTGCGCGAGATGGCCGAAGAGATGACAGGCTGCCAGTTTCTGCTGGAGACCGGCGCCTCGCACCGGCTGATCGACAAGCTCGAGGCGCGGGCGCTGGATATGATCGTGGCTGCCGAAATGGGGGCCGAGGCCGATTGGATGGAGGTGCATCCGGTTCTGACCGAGCCGTTCGTTGCGGTCGTGCCCAAGGGGGCCGTGGACGACGGTGCGGATGCTCTGGCGGTGCTGCGCGCGATGCCGCTGATCCTGTATAGTCAGCGGCACTATATGGGCCGGCTGATCGCGGCGCATCTTGCGCGGCAGAACCTGCGGCTGTCGCACCGGTTCGAACTGGACAGCTATCACGCGATCATGGCGATGGTCGCGGGCGGGGCAGGGTGGACCATTCTGACACCGCTTGGAGTGATGCACGCCGCGAGGTTTCAGGATCAGGCGGATGTCCTGCCGCTGCCGTTCGAACCGCTCGAACGGACGATCTCGCTGACCGCCCGGCGCGGCGTTCTGGGCGAGGTTCCGGTGGATACGGCCGGGCGCCTCAGGCGGCTGTTGGACGAGGAGATCGTTGCGCCGAACCTGCGTCGGATGCCTTGGCTCGGCGGCTCGCTTCGGATCGAAACCTAGGCCCGCGCCCGCCTAGGAATAGGCCTGTATCGAAATACGCCTGCACTTGAAAAGTTCGGCTGCCGGTCTGCGGTCGGCCCGCCGCGGCGATTTGGACGTGACCACCAATGTCAGCGTGTGCAGGCCCTTCCTGTAGCGTTTCAGCACCCGGTTGAGCGCCTCGGTCACCGTCAGGATGCGGCGGTGCGGGCGCGCCGGATGCGCAAGCTGGGTGGCCGAACTGACGGGAAACCCGCGGCTGACCGAACTCGTCGCATTGCAATGGCCGGCCGCGCCGAAACAGTTGCCGTGGCCGAACACCACAAACCGCCCGGCATATCCGTTGGCTGCCGTTCGCTTGGTCTCGCCGTTGGCCTTCTTGTTGTTGAAAAACGCCCGCACCTCGAAACTTTCGCCGATATGGCCGACGTCCTCGAACACAAGGTCGGCGCGCTTGATTTTCGCCCAGTCCGCGGCAGGCATGTCGAATTTCAGCGGGATCTGGATGACGCCGTTCGCGGCGGCTTCGCCCGCGGGTGTGTCGGATTCGAAACCCAGCATCTTTTTCGTCTCCTCAGGCGATGGCCGTCACGGCGTAGTCATAGTTCAGCCGGTCGATGTCGAGCACTTGCGCCACGGTCATCGGGAAGGGTGCGAGCACCGTGTTCATCAGGTCCGGCGGCGGGTTGCGGCCGAACTGGCTGTTTTGCCAGATATACCAAAGACGGTCGATCATCGCATGGTGGGACCAGAAGATCGGATCGTAGGCTGCGGTCGGAACCTGCGACATCGCTCCACCGACCCAGACATGCACGTCGCCGTGGACCTGCTCGAGGCTGTTGTTGAAGCCCAGGTAGGTCGATTGCGTCATGATGACCGAATCGAGTGTGGATTGCCGCGGCAGATCGTCCGGCGGATCGGGGTCGCGCAGGGTCACCGGCGGATCGGTGTCGGTGATCACGCCGGGCAGTTGCGCGCGCACGAGCGCGGTCAGTTCCTGCGACCAGATGCCGGTCAGCTGCACGCCGTCCAAAGCGGCGCCCACAACGGTTTGCCGCAGCGGGTTCCCGTCGCCGCCCGGCAGATCCTCGGCATAGGAATTGGGCAGGCCGACGTCGTGCGAATGGTCCGACGCCCAGTCCCACCAGGGCAGTCCGATCTCGGCAAACTCGGGCTCGGCCGGGTCGGTTTCGGTGAACCGTGCCCCAAGCCGGGTCTGCAGGGCGAGTTCGTAATAGTAGAGATAGGCCCGGTGCCAGGGCAGAAACAGAGGCGAGCCATGCTCGCACCAAATGGGCAGGGCAAGCCCGTGCAGCGAGGCGAAGAAGTCGAACCCGCGCTCGTCGGGCACCGACTTGAACCTGGCGTAGGCGCGCCGAAGCGTGTCGAGCGCGTCGGGATTTGTCTCGATGGACTGAATGCTCAGGCGAATGGCCATGCCGAACTTCCGCTGCAATACACGTCATGAATATCGCCTGACGATACTGCAGACGGTCGATGATGTGAAGCCGGCGCGGATCCGGGCACTGCGGCCCGCCTCCGCTCAGGTGCTGTAGGCGAGCTCGGGTTCCTTGACGTCCTCGGCGGCGCCGGTGAGCGCCGCGGCGATGGTGTCGAGTTCGGAAATGGTCAGCCGGGCGGGCAGGCGGGCGTCGCAGGCACGGCTCAGCATGGCGCGGGTTTGCGGCAGGTCCGGCACCTCGCCCAGGAATTGCCAGTTCCAGAAGGCGCGGGCGTTGTCGGTGGACATGCCGAACACCTGCACCTTCACCCCACGCGCGGCTGCGGCGATCTGGAAGGCCTGCGTTTCGACGTCGGTGAAGCCGGTCAGATTGAACTGGATCGAATCCGGCGCGCGCAGTTCCTGGTCCAGCGCTGCGGGCACCTGCAGGTGGGGCGACGCGTTAAGCCTGGCCGCCACGTAATCGTGGTTGCGCCGCCCGTCGCGGACCCGGCGCGGGATCTCGGCGAGCTGCGGGCGCACGATGGCGGCGAGGATGTTCGACATCCGCGTGTTGTAGAGCGGAAGCTTGTTCTGCCACCGGGCGAACCGGTCGTGCAGAACGGGATGCTTTTTCCAGTTGTGCTCGTAGGCGCCGGACATGATCACCGCGCGGGCGATGATGTCGGCGTCGTCGGTGATCAGGATCCCGCCCTCGCCGGCGTTCAAAAGCTTGTACGACTGAAAGCTGAAGCAGCCGATCCTGCCGATGGTGCCGATGTTCCGGCCGTTCCACTGGGTGCCGAGCGAATGGGCGGCGTCCTCGATCACGGGAAGGTCGTGGGCGAACGCCAGCGCCATGATCGTGTCCATGTCGCTGGTGTGGCCGCGCATATGGCTGATCATGATGGCGTCGGCGCCGTCGAGCTTGGCCTCGAAATCGGCAAGGTCGATGCGGTAGTTGTCTTTGACCTCGACAAGGACGGGTGTGCAGTCGGCATGAACGACCGAGGACGGTACGGCGGCGAAGGTGAAGGCGGGAATCAGGACGCGCGCGCCACGCGGTAGCCCAAGCGCCTTGAGCGACAGGAACAAGGCAGCCGAGCAGGAGGCGACGGCGAGGGCGTATTTCGCGCCGAGCGCCTGGGCAAAGTCCCTCTCCAACAGCGCCACAGGGCTGTCTTCGTTGGTGTAGCGGAACAGGTCGCCGGAATTTAACAGCCGTTCAATTTCTTCCCCCGCGGCGGCGGGAATGGGCTCGGCGTCGTAGACGTTCGGGGGCAGCGTCATGTTTCACCTTTTCCGAAGACTCGTTTCGGGATTTCTGTAAATCATCGGTGCGAGAATTGCGAGCGGAATGTGACGGAGTATGCGTTGGGGGTGAAGCTGGACGATCTCGACGGAGCTGTGTCCCGCCGGTTCCGCCGACTATTGACGCCAATCCTAACCGCATCCGCCTGAGATCCGATCGCGGGGGCCTTCGCGGGATCCTGGCTTAAATCCCCAACCGATCCCGCAGCGAATACCATGTCATCGCCAGCGCCAGAAGCGGATTGCGCAAGCCGCCGGCGCCGGGGAAGGGGCCGGGACGGGCCTTGGCCATGACATCGAACCGGGTGGTATCGCCGTGGATCGCCTCGGCCAGGATTTGCCCGGCAAGGGTGGCCAACGCCACGCCGTGGCCGGAATAGCCCGAGGCAGACCAGAGCCCCGGACGGGGGCGCGAGAAATCGGGCATGCGCGTGCGCGTGATCGCCAGCGTGCCGCCCCAGGCATAGTCGATTCCGGTTTCGCGAAGCTGCGGGTAGATCTCCAGCATCGGCTTGCGGACCAGCGCGGCGATGTCCTTGGGAAACCGGTAGCTATAGCTTTCGCCGCCGCCGAACAGCAGGCGGCGATCTTCGGACAGGCGCCAGTAGTTGACGACGAACTTGCTGTCGGCGACGGCGATGTCTTTGGACAGGATGCCGGCGGCCCTGTCGCCGAGCGGCTCGGTGGCGGCGATGTAGTTGTTGATCGGCATGACCCGTGCGGCGGTGGCACGGTCCAACCCGCCCAGATAGCCGTTGCAGGCGAGTACGATGTGATCGGCCTTTATCCGGCCTCTGGCGGTTCGCACAAGGCCCGTCTCGACGTGATGTGCTTCGGTTTCCTCAAAGATACGGGCCCCGGCGGTTTCGGCGGCCCCGGCAATGCCAAGCGCAAAGCGCAGCGGGTGTATGTGCCCCGATCCCCAGTCGATCAGACCGCCGTGGAACGCCTGCGACCCGACCAGCGCGCGGACGCCGGCGCGGTCGAGTGGCTCCACCGCGCCATAGCCATAGTCGCGGGCGAGCTTTTCGGCATAGGCCTGGCTTTCCGCCGCGCCCTTGGCCGACCAGTCGGCATGCGCCACACCGTCCCGCCATGCGGCATCGATGCGGTGATCCGCAATCAGGGATTTCACCAGCGCAACGGAGTCCAGCGCGATGTCCCACATCTTGCGGGCGTCGTCGCGGCCATGGAGCCTTTCCAGCGTATTCTGATCCTGCCGCTGGCCGCCGCTGACCTGCCCGCCGTTGCGCCCCGAGGCACCGAAACCGACCCGGTGCGCCTCGATCAGCGCGACGTCATACCCTTTCTCCGCCAGATGCAGCGCGGCGGAAAGACCGGTGAACCCGCCGCCGACGACGCAGACATCCGCCGCCGTCTCGCCGCGAAGCGCGGCAAAGGGCGGCAGCGGCTCGGCGGTCGCGGCGTACCAGCTGGGCGGGTATTGCCCGCGCCGGTCGTTGGCATAGAGCAGGTTCATACGTTCAAAAGCAGATGCTCGCGTTCCCAGGGCGAGATGACCTGCAGGAACGCCTGGTATTCGACGTCCTTCACGGCCGCGTAGATCTTGCAGAACTCCGGTCCCAGCACCTCGTGCATCGCCGTGTTGGCGCGGAAAAGGTCGAGCGATTCGCTCAGATGCTGCGGGATATCGGGATCTTCGTCATAGGCGTCGCCGTCGAATTCCGGGGCGGGATCCCGGCCCTCGATCAGGCCCAGATAACCGCAGGCCAGCGACGCTGCGATGCCCAGATAGGGATTGCAGTCCATGCCAGCCAGACGGTTTTCGACCCGCCGGCTGGCAGGCCCCGATATGGGAATGCGGATGCCGGTGGTGCGGTTGTCGCTGCCCCATTCCAGGTTGATCGGGGCGGCATGGTCGCGCACGTAGCGGCGATAGCTGTTCACATAAGGCGCCAGCAGCGCGATCACCGAGGGCAGGTGATTTTGCAGCCCGGCGATGAAATGGCGAAAGGCCGGGCTTTCACTGCCATCCTTTGCCGAAAAGATGTTCGCGCCCGTCCGGCTGTCGACCACCGAATGGTGGATATGCATGGCCGAGCCGGGCTCGTCCTGGATCGGTTTCGCCATGAAGGTGGCGAAACAGTCGTGGCGGTGGGCGGCCTCGCGGATCAGCCTTTTGAAGTAAAAGATCTCGTCGGCCAGCAGAACCGGATCGCCGTGGCGCAGGTTGATCTCGACCTGCCCCGCGCCGCCTTCCTGCAGGATGCCGTCGATCTCGAACCCCTGGGCTTCGGCGAAATCGTAGATGTCGTCGATCACCGGTCCGTATTCGTCGACCGCGCTCATGGAATAGGCCTGCCGCGCGGCCGCGCGGCGCCCAGACCGGCCCATCGGCGGCTCGATCGGCTGGTTGGGGTCGGTGTTGCGGGCGACCAGAAAGAACTCCATCTCCGGCGCCGCGATGGGCGTCCAGCCCCTGTCGTTGTAGAGCTGCACCACGCGTTTCAGCACGTTGCGCGGGGCGACGGGCACCGGGTTGCCCGCCTGATCCTCGATGTCGTGGATGACCTGCAGCGTCCAGTCACCGGTCCACGGCGCAGCGGTGGCGGTCGACAGGTCGGGCTTGAGGATCATGTCCGGCTCGGTCCAGCTTTCGCCCTCGTTGTCGACCCAGTCGCCGGTGATGGTCTGCAGGAAGATCGAATTCGGCAGGTAGAAATGCGTCTGGCGGGCGAATTTCGAGGCCGGCATCGCCTTGCCGCGGGCGATGCCGGACAGGTCGGCCACCAGGCATTCCACCTCGTCGAGCTTGCGCCCGTCCAGATAGGCGCGCGCGGCCTCGGGCAGGTTGTCGGTCCAGTCGGCCATCACGCGCCCCTTGGCTGCTTGAAGAACTCGGCGATACGGCGGGCCATATCGTCGGTCGCAAGCGGCTGGTGCAGCTCTGCCGCGGCGGCGTCGAGCTGGTGGTCGGGAACCACGCCCCGGCCGCGGCTGTCGATCAGCCCCCTGATGAAGTCATGCCCGAACTCGGGATGCGGCTGCATCGACAGGGCACGGTTGTCATAGACCAGGGCGGCATGCTCGCAAAACGGATGGCGGGCGATGACCCGTGCCGCGTCCGGCTTCTCGACCACCTGATCCTGGTGCCAGGCATGCACCGGCACCGCCTCGCCGCCTTCGAATTCATAGACATGGCGGCCCACGGCCCAGCCGCCTTCGAATTTCTCGACGCGGCCGCCCAACGCCTGGGCGATGATCTGGTGGCCGAAACAGATGCCGACCATGGGCACATGGGCCTCGAACGCCTCGCGGATCAGCTTTTCCAGCGGCGGGATCCAGGGATGCGGCTCGTAGGCGCCGTGGCGCGAGCCGGTGATCAGCCAGCCGTCCACATCCGTCGCCGCGCCGGGAAACTGCATGTCCACGACGGCCCAGGTCGAAAAATCGAAACCATGGCCGTCAAGCAGCCGCTGGAACATCTGATCGTAGTTGCCGTGCTGGTCTTTCAGCATGTCCGGCGCGTGTCCGGTCTGCAGGATGCCGATGTGCATGGAACACCGAAGTTGCGTTACGCGGCGAACGTAACCATCGCCGCACGCGCCAGCAAGGGCTTGAGAACAAACCGGCTCCGTCATCCGGCCGGAAATCTCCCCGGGGCGGGTGCACCGAAGGGGCAGAGCGGGCGGAGCCCCCTCGCACCGGTCGGATCGCGCTCGCGAACCGATGCATCACCGGATGACGTTGGGCCGGATCCGCATCTTCGCCCGCCGCTCTTGCGGCAAATGCCGGTTGAGCCTGCGGTTCACCATGCCGAAGGCCGCGATCAGCGTCAGCGTCAGCAGGATGAAGTAGAACGCCACGATCGGGTAGGGGATGAACGGGTTGAAGGTCTTGTCGGCGAAGTAATTGGCGTAATAGAGCGCGTCGCCCTGCTGTTTCCAGGTCGGAAAGCCCGAAAAGAACACCAGCGTCGTGGCGTGGAACAGGAAAATCGCCTCGTTGGTATAGGCGGGCCACGCGAGCCGCATGGTCGTGGGCCAGATCACCCGGACAAAGCGTTTCCAGCCGGTGAAGCCGTAGGCGTCCGCGGCCTCGACCTCGCCCTTCGGCACCGAGCGCAGCGCGCCAAAGAAGATCTCGGCCGAATAGGCGGCGGTGTTCAGCACCAGCACGATCAGCGCCCCAGCCTGGGCCGACGTCAGCCAGGGCATGTACCCCGCCTGCTTGATGCGCAGAAAGATGAAATAGGCCAGGAAGAACTGGATGAACAGCGGCGAGCCGCGGAAGACGAGGATAAACCATTCCGCAGGCTTGCGCAGCCAATAGTAGCGCGACGCCTTGGCAAGCGCCACGGCATTGGCGATGAAGAAGCCGATGAACAGCGCCAGCATGCCGAAATAGATATTCCAGATCAGCCCGGACCCGATCAGGGTGAACTGCTGGCACAGGCCGAAATCCTCGCGCGGCAAGAGCCGCTCGCCGATGCCGATCGCGCGCAGGCCGTAATCCTGTATCGTCTGCCAGCAACTCACGCCCTGGACCTCTGCACTGCGCGCCGGGGCATTTTCGCAGAAAATGCGTGCTGCGCCCATAGTGGCGCGGTGTTGCGCGCGGCATTCATGCCGCCGCCCCGATCGTCGCCTGGCCGTGGCTGAGACGGCGCATCAGGCGTTCCAGGACAAACTCGGAGAGTTTGGTGAAGGCAAGATAGAAGATCAGCAACCCAAGGAAGTACCACAGGCGCCAGTCGCCGTGCGGATAGTCCGAGAACCGCGCCTGTTTCGTGCCGCCCAACTCGCGCGCCCAATAGACGATGTCCTCGACGCCCAGCAGGAACAAAAGCGGCGTCGCCTTGATCAGGATCATCCAAAGGTTGCTGAGCCCCGGCAGGGCATAGACCCACATCTGCGGCACCAGTACGCGCCAGAACGCCTGAGCGCGCGTCATGCCGTAGGCTTCGGCCGTTTCCATCTGGCCGCGGGGCACGGCCATCATCGCGCCGTAAAGCACATTGGCGGAAAAGGCGCCGAAGACGATGGCGAAGGTCAGGACCGCCAGGAAGAAGCCATAGACCTCGTGCACCCACTGCGCGGCATTTCCGAGCGGCAGCTTGGCTTCGGGGCAGACGCGGAAATCGTTGCCCTGCCAGATTTCCTCGGCCCAGCCCGGGCAGAAGATCTGGTGGCGGACCAGTTCGAACATCTGGTCGAGCGCGATGACGAAGAACAAAAAGAACGCGATGTCCGGCACGCCGCGCACGACCGAGATATAGGCCTTGCCGAACCAGCGCAGCGGCAGGAAGTTTGCGCGCGCCGCCGTAGCGCCGCCGAAGCCGAACAAAAGCGCGGTGGGCGCGGTGATCGCCAGCAGCACCAGAACGGTCACGAAGGACCAGTAAAGGCCCATATGCTTGCCCGTCGTCAGGTAACAGGCCAGCCATTTGAGACCGGTTATGGCCGAAGGGTCAGAGCAAAAGCTGAAAATCGATTTGGCCCCCGCCGGGATGCGAGCGCCCCGGCATCGGGGCGCTCGCGGATGTCATCAGAAGGTTTCGCCGATCTCCCACTTGGTGATCAGCGCATTCAGGCTGCCGTCGTCCTTCATCGACTGGATGGCCATGTCGAACTTGTCCTTCAGCTCGCCGTCGCTTTCGCGGATGCCCATGCCGACGCCGCCGCCGATCAGTTCCTCCTGTTCCAGGAACATCAGGTCGGGATCTTCGTCGGCGAAGGGGGCGAGGTAGGACTTGTCTGCCAGCACCGCGTCGGCCTCGCCGTTCTTCACCGCGGCGATGGTTTCCTCGGGCGTGGCGAATTCGACCAGCGTCCAGCCCTTTTCGGCGATAAAGGCCGCCTGGATCGTGTTGGTCTGCGCGGCGATCACCGCACCGCCCATCACGTCGACATCCATCGACATCGCCAGATAGGCCGACGGGTCGGGCAGGGTGTAGTTCTGGGTGAAGTCGATCACCTCGTCGCGTTCGTCGGTGATCGACATGCCGGCGATGATGGTGTCATAGTTGCCCGATACGAGGTTCGGGATGATCGAATCCCACTCGTTGGTCACCCATTCGCAGTTCAGCTCCGCGCGGGCGCACAGCTCGTCGCCCAGCTCGCGCTCGAACCCGTCGACCTCGCCTGCATCGTTGATGAAGTTCCACGGAGGATAGGCGCCCTCGGTGCCCATGCGCACGACGGAATGGCTGCCGGCATGGGCCAGCCCGGCGGACAGCGCCACCGCGGCGGCGGTCAGGATCAGGTGCTTCATGATGTGTACTCCCATTTCACTCAGGTTGTTCTCAGACGGCCTGCACGTGGCGCAGGAACTGCTGCAGGCGCTCGGTCTTGGGGGCGCCGAAGACATCCGCCGGCGGGCCTTCCTCTTCGATCCGGCCCTTGTGCAGAAACAGGACATGGTCGGACACGTCGCGGGCCATGTTCATGTCGTGCGTGACCAGCAGCATGGTGCGGCCCTCTTCCGCAAGGGCCTTGATCACCTTGACGACTTCCTGCTCCAATTCCGGGTCCAGCGCGCTGGTGGGTTCGTCGAACAGCAGCGCGCGGGGCTCCATGCAGAGCGCGCGCGCGATGGCGGCGCGCTGCTGCTGGCCGCCGGAAAGCTGTGCGGGGTAGTTGTCGCACTTGTCGCCGATGCCGACCTTGTCGAGATAGCCGCGGGCCTTGTCCTCGACCTCGGCCTTGTCGCGTTTCATCACCGTGACGGGCGCCTCCATGACGTTCTGCAGGATCGTCATATGGGCCCACAGGTTGAACTGCTGGAACACCATGGACAGGTTGGTACGGATGCGGGTCACCTGCGCGCGGTCGGCGGGGTGGCGGCCGTGGCCGTCGCCCTTCCACTTGATCGGCTCGCCTTCGAACAGGATCTCGCCCTGCTGGCTGTCTTCCAAGAGGTTGGCGCAGCGCAGAAGCGTGGACTTTCCCGATCCCGAGGATCCGATCAACGAGATCACGTGGCCGCGGGCGGCGACCATGTCGACGCCCATGAGCACCTCCAAAGCGCCGAAGCTCTTGTGCAGATTGCGAATCTCGATGACGGGCGGCGTGTCTGTCACAGGCAGCTTTCGTCTGGTTTCCCCACGTCCAGAGTAGGGCGGAATTCTCGCGCGATTGCAATGCTTATTCAGGGCCTGGTTCGGCGACGCGCGTTGCGGGTTCAAAGCTGGCTGCTCAGGGTGCGTCCGGAATGGGCTGTTCGAGATAGGTTTCAGGCGGAATGCGGACGAGACCGCGAAGGCCGAGAACGTCGCGCACCGAGGCGTTCAGGCCGTCCAGCGCCTCGTCGATCGCGGCAGCGATCCCGCGGGCGTCGAAGCCCGGTGCGCAGATATAGGGCAGGCCCGGGGTCGGCGGCGTGCGGGCGAGGACGCGCAAGGCGCCTGCGAGATCGGGATCGTGAACACCCATCGACCGCCAGGTTACGGCGTCGATCCCGGCGAGGTCGGCGCGGCCCGCGGCAACGGCACGGGCGCTTTGCCGATGGCTGCCGGTCCGGATCTTTTCGGAGAACGGCAGGCCGAGCGCCCGGACCGCCGCCCAGCCCGATTGCGACAGCGGGTCGTTATAGGCCAGCTTTGCGCCGGAGAGATCCGAGACCGCGATACGGGGATCTTCGGCCCGCACCACGATCACGGACCGGTAATATCCCGGCGGACAGTCCGGCACGCCGAAATCCGGGGTCCCCAGCAGCGTGACCTTGCCGTGCAGCCGGGCGCGGTAGGGCAGTCCGCAGGTCTGGGCCAGTACCAGATCGTTCCGCCGCCACAGCGTCCATGGATCGATGCCGCGGCTCAGCCCGTCCGGTGCCGCGATGTTCCTGTCGCGAAGGGCGTCGCGGATCGCCTGCCAATACGCGTCATGGGCGCCGGCCGTCTCGGGCCGGTCATACATCGGCAGCCCGGCGATCATGCCCCGCCGTTTTCGACCCGTTTCCGGGCCAGTGCGGAATCGCGGTCGTTGATGCCCAGAAGATTGGCCACCAGCCGCAGCAGCGCGTCCTCCTCGTGGTCGCGCACGCCATCGGCCAGGACCACGTCCCACAGCGCCTCGATCACGCCCTCGCGTTCCTCATAGGGCACCGCGTCCTTGATCGCGCGGGTAAAGCGCACCGTGTCCGGCGCGGCCTCTTCGAACAGTTCCGCATCGCGGCGCAACTCCACCGCTTCGAACGGCGACAGTGCGTAGCGCTTGCTCAGGATGCGGTCGATGCGGGCGACCTCTTCGTGGTCATAGGACCCGTCCGACCGCGCGACGCGCACCAGAAGTGCGGCCAGTGCCAGGCGCGCGTCGGCGTCGGGCAGCGGTTCGGGGTCCGGCTGGGTGAGACGTTTCAGGAATTCTGCGAACATGCCGTCGATATAGTCGCACCAAGGCCCGGGCGAAAGCGGCTTAGCTGTGCGACAGACGAATCGACATGCGTTTGAGCGCCGCCATGTCGTCGGCCGACAGGACCGATACCCCTATGGTTGCACGGTGCAGGTCAAGCAGATGTGCTTTGATCTGATCGATCTCGACATCCAGATAGTCGCGTTCGGGATGGGCGAAGCCGCCAACGGTGCGCGACTGCTGGTCGAGAAGCGAGATGGTCATGCCATAGGGCAGCCCATGTTCGCGCGCCTTGCCGATCACGTCGGCGGGGTCGTCGTCGGTAAGGTCGCGCCAGCGGATCGAGCCAGAATTGGCAAAGCTCCAGTGCATCGCCGGATCGCGCAGTTGCAGCCCTTCCTTGGCATAGTAATCCACCCAATCCTGCGGAAAGGTCTGGAACAGGAAAGTCGGGCCCGAAAAGCTGATATGCAGCCCAATTGCAAAGCCGCCCGGGGTCAATTGGTCGATATCGGCAAGAAGGGTTGCTATACTGGTTCGATTATCCACAAAATTAACCCAAACTCTCTATAAAGTTGCGGACAGCCATATGAATGCCTATTCTTTTGCAAGCAGTGATTCTGGGGCGGTGTTAGCACGAAGGCCGCACCATAGGTAGGGACGCATCAACCGATGACCATTGACGATCATACCAACAAATTGTCTGAGTTGTCTCCCTCCGGCTACTTTCTCGCTCTGCGCATGGGTTTCGTGTTTCCCGTGTACGAAAAGAAGACCCTCCCGAAAAAGTGGATCGATCGCTATACCAGCCAAGGTCTGGTGCTGTCCGACCCGGTGATGCACTGGATGTACCAGAATGTCGGCGCCACACGCTGGAGCGCTATTTCCATCGACGATCCCCGCGGGGTTCTGGAACAGGCGAAGTTTTTCGGCTTGAACTTCGGCGTGGCGATCTGCCATGCCGATATGGGCGAAGGCCAGCAGCGCAGTTTCGGCTCGTTCGCGCGTTCGGACCGGGAATTTTCCGATGCGGAGATCGCCGAACTGACCCGGACGCTTGGTGACATGCATCGCATGATGGTGCCGCCGAAGAACTTGACCAAGGCAGAGCTTGAGGCCTTGCGCATGGTCAAGAACGGTCTTTTGATGAAAGAGATCGCGAATCTGCTCGGCGTCTCGGAAGGCGCCGTCAAGCAGCGCCTGAAAAACGCCAAAACCAAGCTGAAAGCCAAGACCAGCACCCACGCCGCGACCATGGCGACGACCTTCGGGTTGATCTGACCGTTAACGAATTGGCAAAAAACGCACGATTTTTGCGGCATTCGTAGAATTTTCATTAACAAGACGCCCAACTATGTCATTTAATCGCTCTTCGTAAAGGAGAGTGGGAAATGCGGAATATCACTTTTGACTTGTCATCGCTTCACGAGCACGGATCAGCCTTTTTTAACTACCTAAAGTTGCGCAAGCGATTCTTCGTGGATCAGCTGCAGTGGGACGTCCCGCACAACGAATCATATGAGATGGACCAGTACGACAACCCGCTGGCGTGGTATTCGCTTGTCGTGTCGAATGGCGCCGTGCTGGGAGGCGCTCGGGTGATGGCGACCAGCTCTCAATGGGGCAACCACAGCTACATGATGCGCGACGCCTCCGAGGGAAAGCTGGACAGCATCCCGAGCGACGTGATGCCGAGCGGCGTGGTTTCGCCCTATGTGTGGGAGATGACGCGCCTCGTCATGTCCGACGGACTGGTCAATCCGGGCGACCGCCGCCGATGCCTGCAGCTTATCTGCGACGGCTGCATCGACATCGTTCAATCGCAGGGCTGCTGCGAGTTGCGGGCGATGTCGTCGCTGTCGATGCTGCGCGTCCTGCGCCAGGTCGGCTATCCGGTCGACCGTGTTGGCGAGGTTTGGCAGGATCCAAGCGACGGGCGTCGCTATTCGGCGATGAAGATGGATATCGCACAGGCCAGCCACGCCATCGCGGCGGAATAGGGCGGTCCGGTGCACCCTGCGCAGACGAACCAATGCCGGCTCTCGCGGCGGGTCAATCGGGTCCGGCACCTGCTCGGCCCGGGTCAGACGAGTCGCGACATCTCCTTTGCGGCGCGGACGAAATCTGCAAACAGCGGGTGGGGCGCGAAAGGTTTCGATTTCAATTCCGGATGAAACTGCACTCCGATAAACCAAGGATGATCCGTCCACTCCACGATTTCGGGTAAGCGGCCGTCCGGCGACATGCCCGAAAACTTCAACCCCTGTTCTTCGAGTGCCTCGCGGTATTTGACATCGACCTCGTACCGGTGGCGGTGGCGTTCGTCGATGGCCAGATTGCCGTAGATATCGGCGACGCGGGTCCCCTTCGACAATGTCGCGTTGTAGGCGCCCAGCCGCATGGTGCCGCCCTTGTCGTCGCTGACCTTCCGGCTGACCTTCTGGTTGCCCTGCACCCATTCCTTGAGATGATACACAACCGGTTCGAACCGGCGCTTGCCGGCTTCGTGGTCGAACTCTTCCGACCCGGCGTCGGGCAGGCCGGCAAGGTTTCGTGCCGCCTCGATCACCGCCATCTGCATGCCCAGGCAGATGCCGAGATAGGGCACCTTGTGCACGCGGGCGAATTCCGCCGCCTTGATCTTGCCTTCCGTCCCGCGTTCGCCGAAGCCGCCGGGCACCAGAATGGCGTGAAAGGGTTCCAGATAGGGCGCGGCATCTTCGCGCTCGAAGATTTCGGCATCGATCCAGTCGGCCTTGACGCGCACCCGGTTCGCCATTCCGCCATGGGTCAGCGCCTCGGCTATGGATTTGTAGGCGTCCTCCAGCTGCGTGTATTTGCCGACGATGGCGACGCGCACCTCGCCCTCGGCATTGTGGATGCGGTCCTCGACGTCGATCCAGCGGGTCAGATCCGGACGCGGGGCAGGGCTGATCTGGAAGGCATCCAGTACCGCCTGGTCCAGCCCGACCTTGTGATAGGCCATCGGCGCTTCGTAGATCGACTTCAGGTCATAGGCCGGGATCACCGCCTCGGACCGGACGTTGCAAAAGAGCGCGATCTTGTCGCGTTCCTTGTCCGGGATCGGCTGTTCGGACCGGCAGACCAGGATGTCGGGCTGCAGGCCGATCGACCGCAGCTCCTTGACCGAATGCTGGGTGGGCTTGGTTTTAAGCTCACCGCTCGCCGCCAGATAGGGCAGCAGCGTCAGATGCATGAAGATGCACTGCCCGCGCGGCCGGTCCTGGGCGAACTGGCGGATCGCTTCGAAGAACGGCAGGCCCTCGATATCGCCGACCGTGCCGCCGATCTCGCACAGCATGAAGTCGACCTCGTCCGCGCCGATGCCGATCCAGTCCTTGATCTCGTTGGTGACATGCGGGATCACCTGGATCGTCTTGCCCAGATAGTCGCCGCGGCGTTCGCGTTCCAGCACGTTGGAATAGATCCGCCCCGACGACACCGAATCCGTGCCCCGGGCCGACACGCCGGTGAAGCGTTCGTAATGGCCGAGGTCCAGATCGGTCTCGGCGCCGTCATCGGTCACGAATACCTCGCCATGTTCGAACGGCGACATCGTGCCGGGGTCGACGTTCAGGTAAGGATCGAGCTTGCGCAGCCTTACGGTGAACCCGCGCGCCTGCAGCAGGGCCCCCAACGCAGCCGAGGCCAGCCCCTTGCCCAGGGATGAAACAACGCCGCCGGTAATGAAAACATAACGCGCCATAAGGACCGCGACCCCCCCCGTGATTTCGCCCAAGCAGGTGCTGTAAGCGGGGTTCGAAAACCGCCTACCCACGGGATTTAACGTATATACGATTCCCAGCGTTTGCGCAAGGTTGGCGCAATATGAAGTGGTAGCAACGGGTTAGACCCGCAAGTGCTGGTGAGCTGCGGTTCAGTCGGCCCGCGGCGGCGTCAATGGCGCGTCGCCGCTGACCGGCGGCAGCAGGTCGCTGCCCGGCGGCAGGGCCGGACCGGTTTCCTCGACCGCGGGCGCCTCGGTGCCCAGCCGGTCGATTACCGACGTGTCCGCCGAGTTGCGTGCGGCCAGGATGGTCATGAAAATGCTCATCGCCATGAACGCGGCGCCGAGCACCCAGGTCAGCTTGCCCAGGGCGGTCGCCGCCGACCGGCCCGAGACCACGCCGCCGCCGCCGCCGATGCCCAGGCCCCCGCCTTCCGAGCGCTGCAGCAGCACGACGCCGATCAGCGCCAGTGCGAGGATCAGCAGGATGACGAGGACGACGTTTTCCATTCGGGCGGCCTTAGCGGTTGCAACGCAGGGTATCTAGAGGCTCGTGCGCAGGCCTGCAACCCCGCACGGTTCAAGGCAGTGCGGTATCTTCCGCGGCATAGTCGAAGTGATTGCGGTCGTAGGCGGCAAGTTGCGGCAACGCCGCCCGCCAGTCCCGATCCCTCAGCCCGATCAGCCAGTCCAGCGCGGGTCCGACCGTCTCGGCATAGCGCCTGGCGGCCGGAACGGAACTGGCGCAGACGAAGGGCCGCGCGGTGGACCAGGGGGTCATGCCGACGCGGGGCGGGAACGGTTCGTCGGGCATCGGTACCAGATCGGCGCGCATTCCCGTCAGGTTCATGATCGTCTGCCCGATCTGCGCGACATCCGGCGCATCCGCATCGCAGACGTTGATCACCGGCGGCGCATCGCCGCTGCAGGCCCAGACCACGGCATCCGCAATGGCCCGGGCGGATGTCGTCTGAAACCGGCTTTTGCCGCCATAGGCCAGGGGAATGCGGGCGCGGCTGTCGAGCAGGCGTTTGACGAACCACCATTCGCGGGCGTGTTTCGAATGCGGCCCGTGGATCGCGCAGGGCCGCAGGATGGTGGCGCGGCCGCACGCCTCGCGCAGCCGGGCCTCCATCGCGGCTTTCCGGGTGGAATACGTGGCGTTCCCCGGTGCGACGGTCGGATGCGATTCGGCAACCGGCACCGGCAGGTCGGGAAAGCCGTGTTCGCGCGCTTCGTCGAGCGTGCGGCCGTGTGCGTCGACATAGACGCTGGCGCTGGACACCGCGACGATCCGCCCGGCCACGTCCTGCAGGTCCAGCAACTGCCCGGCATGGTCTGCGTCGAAGGCCACGCAGTCGAGCAAAAGATCGGTGCCTTCGCCGACAGCCCCTGCCAATGCGCCGGGCGCGTTGCGGTCCAGCGGCGCGTGGCGCCACGGCCCGGCCGGCGGTGCGTGCCGCGATCCGATCCGCACCTCCCACCCGTCCGCAAAAAGCCGTTCGGCCACGGCCAGGCCGATCTGCCCGGACCCGCCGATCAGGAACGCCGAGCGCGTCACTCGTCCGCGTCGTCCACGTCGTACTGGCCGCTGAGCGCCCGGCGGACAAAGCTCCACCCCAGGCCGATCCCCAGGACTGCCGACAGCGCAAAAATGCCCAGCCAGACGTTCAGGTCGCGGTTGCCCAGGCTCAGCAGCCCGAAATCGTACAGCACCCAGATCAGCGCAGCGACCAGCGCCAGCACCAGTGCCATGCCGAAACCGCCAATCGAGCGCAGCGTGGCGCGCAGAAAGATCACGTAGCCCACGACCAGCACCAGCCCGAGAAGCACGACCAGCGACAGCCGGTCGTCGTAATGCGCGGCGGCCCAACGGACGAAGTTCCACTCGGTCGGGTTGAACGTCGCCGCGACCAGGACGAAGGCGAAAAGCCAGCGTATCAACAGTGCCATGCCCGATCTCTCTGTCTGTTTGCCCCTGTTTGGCCGGTTTCCGGGCCGCCTGTCCAGCCCGCCGGCGATTTTGCGGTTTCGTCATGCGGGCGTGGCCGATATACGGGCGCGGGTTTTCTGAGAGTTTGGGGGGGGGCCGCCATGGCCAACGTCGTCGTCGTGGGCGCCCAGTGGGGCGACGAGGGGAAGGGCAAGATCGTCGACTGGCTCAGCGAACGGGCCGACGTGATCGCGCGCTTTCAGGGCGGTCACAATGCCGGCCACACGCTGGTGATCGACGGCACGGTCTACAAACTGCACGCGCTGCCCTCGGGCGTGGTGCGGCCCGGCAAACTGTCGGTGATCGGCAACGGCGTGGTGCTGGACCCCTGGCATCTGGTCGAAGAAATCGCGCGCATCCGCAAGCAGGGTGTGAAGATCAGTCCCGAGACGCTGATGATCGCCGAAAACACAGCCCTGATCCTGCCGGTGCATCAGGACCTCGACCGAATCCGCGAAGAGGCCGCCGGCAAGGCCAGGATCGGCACAACCGGGCGCGGGATCGGCCCGGCCTATGAGGACAAGGTGGGCCGCCGCACCGTGCGGGTGGCCGATCTGGCCGATGCGGCCACGCTGGATGCGCGGCTCGACCGGCTCTTGGCGCATCATAACGCGCTTCGTGCGGGGCTGGGCGTCGACGGGATCGACCGCGCGGCATTGAAGGCGCGGCTTTTGAAGATCGCGCCCGAGATCCTGCCGTATTCGGGGCCGGTCTGGAAGGTTCTGAACGAAAGGCGGAAACTGGGAAAGCGCATCCTCTTCGAGGGCGCCCAAGGCGCGCTGCTCGATATCGATTTCGGGACCTACCCCTTCGTCACCTCGTCGAATGTGATCGCCGGTCAGGCGGCGACGGGCGTCGGGCTCGGTCCCGGCGCGATCGATTTCGTGCTGGGAATCGTCAAGGCCTATACCACGCGGGTGGGCGAGGGGCCGTTCCCGACCGAGCTGGAGGATGCCGACGGGCGGCGGCTCGGCGAACGCGGCCATGAATTCGGCACCACAACCGGGCGTAAGCGCCGCTGCGGCTGGTTCGATGCCGCGCTGGTGCGCCAGACCTGCACGACAAGCGGCGTGAACGGCATCGCCCTGACCAAGCTCGACGTGCTGGACGGGTTCGAAACGCTCAAGATCTGCACCGGCTACGACCTCGATGGCAAGAGGTTGGAGTACCTGCCCACCGCCGCCGACCAGCAGGCGCGCTGTGTCCCGATCTACGAGGAAATGCCCGGGTGGAGCGCCTCGACCGAGGGTGCGCGCAGCTGGGCCGATCTGCCCGGCGAGGCGGTCAAATACGTCCGCCGCATCGAAGAGCTGATACAATGTCCGGTCGCGCTGTTGTCGACCTCGCCCGAGCGGGACGATACGATCCTGGTGACGGATCCTTTCGCGGATTGAGGCGCGTTGCTCTGGAAAAGCTGGAAATCGAGCCAAATATTCGATCATCCTCCGACCTTTGGCACAGACAGGATGCGAACAAGACCATGGCCCTAACCTACAAAGCCCGCCGTCGCTGGTCGCTGGTGATCCTGCTGATCGGATTGCCGGTCTACATCGTGGCCGCCGTCACGGTGGTGAACCTGTTCGACCGCCCCGGCGTGTTGCTGGAACTTGCGATCTACGTCGGCCTCGGCGTTCTTTGGGCGTTGCCGTTCCGGGCGGTCTTCCGTGGCATCGGCCAGGCCGACCCCGACGAAAAAAAGGCGGAGTGACCCGGGGGCCACTCCGCAAGTTGCTCGTTTGCGGACGAGCACACGAAACTTAAAAATCTCAGCCGGTTGCGGTCTTCTTCTCGGCCACGAAACGGCTCGCGGGCGCAATGGTGAACAGCCCGCGCTCGACACGCTTGATCCGGCCTTCGCGCAGCAGGATGCCGAAGGCGCGCAACCCTTCCTCTCGGGAGAAGGAATCCTCGGGCAGGAACCGCACCATGCGATGCATGATCTGCGGCCGCGAGCTTTTCTCGATACCCTGCACCTCGGCGCCAAAAGCGGCGGAAGCTTCGAGTATTTCCTGCAATCCCTCCGCGCCATGATCTGCGACGAAGCGCGAAAAGGCGTCATCCTCTTCGAACAGGTTTCCCGCAGCTTCGTCGGTGCCGCCGGCAAGGCTGTCCTCGAACAGCTCGTTCGTTTCTTCCCCGTCGACATCGGTGCTGTGCACGCGGCGCGGGCGCACCGGTGTGGCCGGCGCCTCGTCCACAGCGGGCTTGTCGATGCGCTGTTCCGAGACCAGCATCAGCGGCGGCATTCTGCGGCGGCTGCGTGCCGGTTTTTCGGCAGCGTCGGCGTCGGATTCCTCGGCGACGACCGAGGCGGGCCTGGGCCGCACGGGTTCGGGCGCCGATGCGGCTTCGCCGGTGTCCGGACGCACCACACTGGCCAGATCGCTGCGGAACCGGTCGAGCGTGCGGGCCTCGGCGGCATCGCTTTCCTTCTCGACCTTGCCGCCGTCGGCGCGGACCGCGGCTACTGCCGCCTTGAGATGCGCGATGGCGGATCTGCGGCGGCTGCCTTCCTTTTTCTCGAGTTCCGAATTGGCCTGAGCCAACAGCCGGTCGACCGAGACATCGCGGCCCGCCGGCGCCTCGCCGCTGACCTCCGAGACCATGGCGGCGAGATCCGCGGCGGCCTTCGTCCGGTCGTCGACGATCCCGCTGTCCTCGTCCGGCGTTTCCGACGGTGCTGCAGGCGCCGGTTCGACCTCGACCGCGGGCTCACCCGCCGCTGCCACCGGCGCCTCCGGCTCTAGTTCGGCGACCGCGTCCGGTGCGGCGTCGGGGCTGTCCCCGGGCGCCGCGTCGGCGCGGTCGCGCTGGGCATCCTGTTCAACGGCGAGCAGTTCGTTGACCAGGTCCGCTTCATCCTCTTCCGACAGGCCGGTGTGTCCAAGCGCATCCCGGATCGCCTGCGGATCCGTCTCGGGCGCCTCGGGGTGCGCCTCGTCGACGACTTCGGCCTCGTCGGCATCGACGAACTGCGCGTCGAAATCCGCGCGGCTCATCTTCATCACGCGCACGCGTGGGGCCTTGCGGGGCTCTTCCTCCGGCTCTGCGGTGGCGGTTTCGACCGCCGGGCCCGCCTCGTCTTCGGATCCCTCGCCGGTGGCCGGAGCGCCGGCTCCCAGGATGTCCGACAGATCGAGATCGGTCTCTGCCTCGGCGGTGTCGACCCGCTGAGCTTCGCCAAGAACCAGCCGGTCCGGCGCAGCCTGCACCGCATCCGGCTCGGTTTCGCCGAGCACGGCGGACAGGTCCAACTCGTCGTCCTGCTCCGCAGCCTTGGGCTCGGCCATCTCGATCTCGCCAACCGCGTCCTCGGCGGTCTCGGCCTCCGCCTCATCCTCCAGCAGATCGGGTGCAGCAGGGGCGTGCGGTGCCGGACGGGCATCCGCGTCGCCCGCGGCGTCCACCACATCGGCCTCGGCAATCACCGGAGTTTCCGGCGTGGCGCCGTCGGTGACTTTCTCGACAAGGTCCGTTTCGGCCACCTCGACGATATCCGCTTCGCGCTCCAGCCCGGCCTCGGGCTCAGCTTCGGCCGCCGGCTCGACAGCCTGGGTCGGCGCCTCGGCGTCTTCGGCGGGTTCGGCAGCGCCCAAGTCTTCGAATGAGATGCTGTCCCCGAGATCGATCTCCGCCTCGGCGGTTTTGTCCTCGACCGATTCGGCCGCGGCATCGTCGGCGAGGACCGCGATCGGCGCTTCCTCGGATATGGCAGGTTCTTCCGTCTCCGCCACCGGCTCGGTTTCGCCGGCGCCGGCATCGGCAACTTCCGCCACGGTGTCTTCGGCGGGTTCGGCAGCGCCCAAGTCTTCGAATGAGATGCTGTCCCCGAGATCGATCTCCGCCTCGGCGGTTTTGTCCTCGACCGATTCGGCCGCGGCATCGTCGGCGAAGACCGCGATCGGCGCTTCCTCGGGTATGGCGGGCTCTTCCGTCTCCGCCGCCGGCTCGGTTTCGTCGGCGCCGGCATCGGCAACCTCCGCCACGGTGTCTTCGGCCTCCGGCGCGATTTCGTCCGCCGGGATCTCTGGCTCGGCGGTGACTTGGTCGGCCTCCGCCTTGTCCGTCACCTCTGGGGCGGCTGCCTTGTCTTCAGACTCTGACAGGGCGTCGGCCAAGGATTCCTGAACGTCGGCACCGATCTGCGCGGCTTCGCCTTCGAGGTCTTCCTCATAGGCGTCCTCGGCAGGCATTTCGGGTTGCGCTTCGGGAAGCTCTGCGTCGTCAGGCGTGTCGCCGACGGCGGCCTGCTCATGCTCGAACGCGGCCTCGACCGGGACCTCGGGCGTGATCTTTTCGGCGTGCTCGTCCTCGGGGAAGACCGAGCCGAGTTGTGGTTCGTTCTGCGAGCGGCTGACAGCGGCGCGGATGCGCGCGAGCTTGGCGGCGACGCTTTCGGTGTCAAAGGAGTCCGACACGGCGGCAGCAACCGGCGCCGCCGCTGCGGCAACCGGCGCCGCCGCGGCGGCGGGCTTTGGCGCGGCGGGCTTGACCGCGGCTTCGAGCTTTTCTGCGGCGGCGATCGCGGTCAGATCTTTGTCCTCGTCGACCTGGCGCAGCACGACTCCGTTTTCCTGAACGCGCGCCTCGACCCGGCGTTGCACTTCGCGCTCGGCAA
Organism: Rhodobacter sp.; assembly: GCA_030065095.1. GTDB lineage: Bacteria > Pseudomonadota > Alphaproteobacteria > Rhodobacterales > Rhodobacteraceae > JASJCA01. Next base: position 54,818 of record JASJDP010000014.1, on the reverse strand, counting down.
TCTTGTGCAGCATCTCGGCATCGGGGGTGGGCGGTTCCGCACCGAAATAGCGGTCGTCCGCCGCGAGGTCGCGAAAATACTCGGCGATCGAGCGCATCGTTGAAAACGGGTCGTCGAATCCTTCAAGCGTGCAGGAAAATGTCCCGTAGGAAACCGTTAGAATCTTGCTGGCGTTAACCATCGTGCGTCCGCTTTCTCCCCCGATCCAGCAGGGTCCTGTTTACCATCCACCGGTTCCGAATTCGGAACAGAACTGCGAGTGAACCAGTATTTTTTCAGGGTCAGATTGTGACTTGTTTCCGAATATAACATTAATATCCATATAGGGGCGGCGATTGTCCAATGCTCGGAAATAGTGCCCCTTTTTGGGGCGGCTCCGGTGCCGGAGGCCGGTCTTTCCGAATCGCTCGCGCCTAGCGGTACGGTTGTAGCGGCCGATAGTGGCACGGTTGTGGCGCCGGGGTTTGGGCGCGGTCCCCCAAGGGGCTGAGTGCGCGCTTTGAACCCGGCATGCCGCCGGTTCGTCCGCATGCGGCGCCTAGGGCTGCTGTGCCAGCGCCGTGGCCCGGCTGACGGCGCGCTCGCGGGCGATGACGTAAAGGCCGGCGGCGACGGTCAGAACAATCCCGGCCAGCGCCAGATCGTTCGGAAAATCGCGAAACACAAGCCATCCGATCACGGTGGCGACCGGGATTTCCAGATATTGCATCGGCGCAAGCGTCGCGGCCGGGGCAAAGCGCAACGACCAGGTCATCAGCAGATGCGCCACCGTTCCGAGCAGGCCGAGCGCCGCCAACAGGATCCAATCGACCGGGCCGGGCAGAACCGGTGCGAGCCCGGGCCAGGTGGTGGCGCCGCCAAGGGCAAGGAGCGGAAACAGGATGCCGGTTGCCATGATCCCGCTGACCGCCTGCAGCGCGATGGGATCCGCAGCTTTTGCGATCTGCCGCGTGACCAGCATGAAAAGCGCAAAGACCAGTGCCACGACCACGGGCAGAAGCGCGGGCAGCCCGACGGCGGCAAAGCTTGGCTGTACCACCATCAGCGTGCCCGCGAAGCCGACGATACAGGCGCCGAGCCGACGGGGACCGACCTCCTCGCCCAGAACGAAGCGGCCCAGGAGCAGCATGATGAACGGCATGACGAAAGCGATGGCGACGGCGTCGGCAAGCGGCAGGTACCGCAGCGACAGGAACATCGCGCCGATGCCGAGTATGTGCAGGACGGTGCGCAAAGCCGTCAGTGCCAACAGCCGGGGCGGCATGGCCAGCGTGCGGGCGCTCAGCCAGATCATCGGGACCAGCACGCCCGCCTGGATGGCGAACCGTATGGCGACCAGCTGCAGGACCGGGATCGTGCCGCCCAGCAGTTTGGCGATCGAGTCCCCCATCGGCGCGAGGATGCAAAAGCCAAGCATCAAAAGGATGCCGAGAAGCGGGCGGTCACCGGTCATTGAGCCAAGCTATCTCAAGATGGCGGCGGATTGTAAGCAAAGACGGCCTTTGGCATGGAGTCGCTGCCGGCAACCAGTCTTCAGGCGCGGAATCAAGGCCGTAGGCCGCCGCGCCATCGCCGACCCGCCCCGAAGGGGAGGTGATTTTCTGGCGGCGCGTATCGGATTGAGGTCGTTCGGACTTTGCCGGGATAAAACGAGCTGTTCAGAGGTTTGTTTCGCCTCCCCCCGGGTCGGCGATGGCACGGCTTATCTCTGAATAAGCAACGTCCGCTCCAGGCCACAACCCGCCGTTATCCGCATCACGACGGGCCCGCCGTCCTTCGCCCGGCCTCGAGACAGATCGCTACGGCGGCGGGGCGGGGCGGCGGCCGAGATCGCGTTCGCGCAGGAAGACATAAATGCCCGACGTGACGATCACGGCGATGCCGATCAGGGTCTGCCGGTCGGGAAAATCGCCGAACAGCATCAGGCCAAGCAGCGTGGCCGACACGATCTCGAGATATTGCAGCGGCGCGATGGTGGCCGCGGGGGCAAAGCGCAGCGCGCCGCTCAACAGCAGGTGCGAAAGGGTCGCCGTGGCGCCGACGCCGACCAGGAAGGCCCAGTACGCACCCTGTGGCATCACCGCGTCCAGCGGCTGGATGCCGCTGCCCTCGAAGACGGCCAGCAGCGGCAGGATCAGCACGGCGGCGGCCAGCGCGGTCCAGGCCTGCAGGGCGACGGGATGCAGCGCCTTCGCCACCTTGCGGGTCAGCACCATGTAAAGCGCAAAGAACACCGCGGTCGCCAACGGCAAGAGCGCGATCGCGCCCAGATCGCCGAAACTGGGGCGGATGACCAGCAGCGCCCCGGCAAAGCCGATCGCGCAGGCCAGAAGCCGCCGCCAGCCGATGGTTTCGCCGAGAAACACCGCGCCGAGCAGCGTCAGGATGAACGGTTCGACGAAGAAGATCGCGATGGCGTCGGCCATCGGCATGAACCGCAAGGCCGAAAAGAAGCAGCCGGTCGCGGCAAGGATCAGGGCCGCCCGCACGGCGTGCAGCAAGATCGCCTTGCCCGATTGCCGGACAAGCGCGCCCAGACCCAAGGCAAGCGGCACCAGCACCAGCGTCTGAATGCCAAAGCGAAAGGCCAGGATCTGACCCACCGGGATCGCCTCGCCGGCAAGTTTGGCGAAAGCGTCCATGCCGGGGGCGATGGCCGCAAATCCGGTCATCAGCAGGATGCCAAGCAGCGGGCGGTCCCCGGTCATTGCGGTCCCGGCATGGCTCAGAACCCGGGGAACCGGCCGAGCCCGAAAGGCGCCAGATCCGGCGGTGTCTGGCCGTGCACCAGGGCCGGCATATGCGCCGCGATCGCCGGGGCGAGGGTTATGCCGCTGTGGGTCGCCAAGACGTAGAGCTCCTCGGCGCCGGGCAGCGGGCCGATGATCGCCTTGCCGTCCTGCGGATACGGACGGACACCGACCTGCAGGGTGCAGTCGTCGAGAGTCACACGGTCCGACAGCCCGGGAACGATACGACCGGCCCGCTTCAACAGTGCTGCGCCGCCCCGCCGCATGGAGGCCTCGCTGCGGTCCTCCCAGATCGCACCGTCGACGTCGTCCGAGCCGATGCGGATGCCGCCGCCGGGCGCGGGCAGCAGGTGCAACTCGTCGGTTGTCGAGGTGTAGATCAGACGCCTGATCGGATTTTGCTCCAGCGGCGGCGTGGTCAGCAACAGCCCCGGCACCTCGCGCAGCGGAAACCGGGTGGCAAAGGCGTCGAACCCGGTCAGCTCCGCCAGCACGCGCCCGGTGTCGGCTCCGGCCGCGACGATGACCCGCGGCGCCGCGATCATGCCGTCGGCGGTCTCGATTCCTTTCACGGTTCCGTCGTCGTCGGCCGCCAACGCCAGAGCCGGGCAGTTTTCCCCGATCACCGCGCCGCCCGACCGCGCGGCCTCGGCGATGGCGTTGGTGAACCGCGGGGCATCGATCACCAGGTCGGCGGGCAAGAGCAATGCCTCGGCGCCCTCGGGCAGGGTCAGTCCCCGGGCCTCGGCCGCAAGCGCCTCGCCGTCCAGCCAGCGGCAGGGATAGCCAAAGCCGCGTAGCGCGGCAAAGTCGTCCTGCATCGCGCGAAACCCCGGTCCGTCCGAGCGGCTGACCACCTGGATCGCGCCGGTTTCGTGGATGCCGAGCGTTTCGGCGCCGAATTCCGCCGCCAATGTCCGGAAACCGGCCACGCCCGCCGCGTTCAGCCGGTGATAGGCCGCGTCGGCGGTCTTGGTCGAGGCGTTGGCCCAGGCGAAGCTGTTGCCGGTGGTGCCCCGGGCCAGCGCGCCGCGTTCCAGCAACGCCACGCGCATCCCCGCCCGGGACAGGAAGTAGGCGGTCGTGCATCCGATGATGCCGCCGCCGACGATGACCGCGTCGTAGCTCACGGCCACAGGCTCTGCGAAGCGGCCGGTCCGGTCAATCGGATCAGCAATTCGGCACGTTCACGGCAAGGCCGCCCAGCGAGGTTTCCTTGTAGCGCTCGCTCATGTCGGCCCCGGTCTGCCGCATGGTCTCGATGCAGACGTCAAGCGACACCATGTGCCGGCCGTCGCCGCGCAGCGACAGCGAGGCGGCGCTGACCGCCTTGATCGCGCCCAGCCCGTTGCGCTCGATGCAGGGCACCTGCACCAGGCCCTTCACCGGGTCGCAGGTCATGCCAAGGTGGTGTTCCAGCGCGATTTCGGCGGCGTTTTCGACCTGTTCCGGCGTGCCGCCCATCACCGCGCAGAGGCCCGCCGCGGCCATGGCAGAGGCGCTGCCGACCTCGGCCTGGCAGCCGCATTCGGCGCCGCTGATCGATGCGTTGTGCTTGACCAGCCCGCCGATGGCCGCCGCAGTCAACAGGAAGTCTCCCGCCTTCGACGGGACCGCCCCCGGCACATGGTCGAGCCAGTAGCGGATCACGGCCGGAACAACGCCCGCCGCGCCGTTCGTCGGCGCGGTGACGACCTGACCGCCCGCGGCGTTTTCCTCGTTCACCGCCATGGCGTAGACGCTCATCCAGTCGTTGATCGTATGCGGCGGGGTCAGGTTCATGCCGCGCTCTGCCAAAAGCGCGTCGTGGATGCCCTTGGCGCGGCGGCGCACGTTCAGCCCGCCGGGCAGGGTGCCGCCGGTGGTCAGCCCGCGCTCGATGCAGGCGTTCATCACCTGCCAGATCCGGTCGAGCCCCTGGTTCAGCGTGCCGGGACCGATCCGGCTCAGCTCGTTGGCCCGTTTCAGGCCGGCGATGGTGTCACCGGCATCGGCGCACATCTCAAGCATTTCGGCTGCGGTCTTGAACGGGTAGGGAACGGGCGGGCCGTCGTCGCCCTGCCTGTCCCCGGCCAGCTCGTCGGCGGTCATCACGAACCCGCCGCCGACGGAGTAATAGGTTTCCTGCAGGATCACGTCGCCCTGCGCGTCCGTTGCGGCCAGCACCATGCCGTTGGCGTGGCCGGGCAGCGGGTCGCCGTAGTTGAAGACCAGATCGGCTTGCGGGTCGAATTGCAGCGGAGGCAGGCCGTCGGGCTGGACCCGCCGCGTCGCGGAGATCGCGGCCAGCGCGGCCTCGGCCTTGTCGTGGTCATAGCTGTCCGGCGCAAACCCCGCCAGGCCCAGCGTCACCGCACGATCGCTGGCATGGCCGATGCCGGTGAAGGCGAGCGAGCCGTAAAGCGTCGCCGTCAGCCCGTGCGCCGTGAAGGGCGAGGCGCGCAGCAAGTCGAGAAACCGCGCGGCGGCGACCATTGGTCCCATCGTGTGCGACGAGGACGGGCCGACGCCCACCTTGAACATATCGAAGACAGAGACAAACACGGGCCAGGCTCCATGGCTTTGGGTGGGGATATAGGCCGGGCCGGGTGGGCGTGGTGTGCGGAAAGCGACCGTTGAGGCCGGAATTGCGGGCGGAGAGGCGGAGAACGACATTCGAAGGCAATGTGTGCCACGGCGGAATGATCAGCCGCCGTCTTCACGGATTCTGTGCCGGCGTGCTTCGACGCGTCATCGGGTCGTTGGCGAGAAAGGTGGTTTTTGGCCTGATGCGGACGTCGACAACTGATGAAATTCTGGGGGGGCCTTCGATCACCCGTTCCCCCGGGCTGAAAGCCCGGATCGCGCCCGACCCCGCCCCCCAGGGCGGGCGCGATGCGTTGAAACGTCTGACTTCCTTGAAACACTTGTGCTTCGGAGAGATCTCCTCGCAAGCTGAGAAGTGCCCACCCTCGGGGTCGGGCGCGATCCTTTCGATATATTTATAGGTCGATTTTTCTGTTTTCTCAGTTGTCCGCTCCGGGCCACAATCGACCTCTGCCCATGCCGGATACCGGCGGTCGCCTGTGCAGACCCGGCGTCACCTCGATCGCTCTGCGTCACACGGCTTGGCGGATGCCTCATCCGATGGGTATGCCGCGCAGGCCGCCGTTCGCGAGCAAGCCAGAAAGTTCGCGGCAAGGTCGATTTCCGCCCTCGCACCCCGGTGACAACTTGCCTATAAGCGGCCCGAGAACGACGGAGCCGCCCCCATGACCGGAGATCTATCACCCATCGACACCGCGAAATTCGTGGCCGCCAAGCGCGCCGTCGATTTCATCGAGGACGGCATGCGGGTGGGGCTCGGCACCGGCTCGACCGCCGCCTGGATGGTGCGGTGCCTGGGCGAGCTGATCCGCGAGGACGGGCTGAACGTCACCGGTGTTCCCACCTCGTCGCGCACCGCCGATCTGGCGCGCCGGGTCGGCGTTAACGTCGTCAGCCTGGATCAGGCGAAATGGCTCGACATCACCATCGATGGCGCCGACGAATTCGACCCCGACCTCAACCTGATCAAGGGCGGCGGCGGGGCGCTGTTGCAGGAAAAGATCGTCGCAACCGCCTCGGACCGGATGGTGGTGATCACCGATGCCTCCAAACGCGTCGATACGCTGGGGGCCTTCCCGTTGCCCGTCGAGGTCGTGCCGTTCGGCTGGCAGACCACCAAGGCCCTGATCGAAGAGACACTGGTCGGGCTCGACGTACTGGGGCAGTCGACGACGCTGCGGCTGAACGGTGACGCGCCCTTTGTCACCGACGAGGGCAACTACATCGTCGACCTGCACCTTCACCGGATCAGCAATCCCCGCCATGCCTCGCTGGTTCTCAACCAGATCCCGGGCGTGGTCGAGAACGGGCTTTTCATCGATGTCTGCGACATCGTCGTGATCGGCCATGGCGACGGCCGGGTCGAGGTCAACGACATCAATTCCGGCACCACCGAACAGGACCGCATCGACTTTGTCGAAAGCGCGAATATGTTCTCCGACCTGTCGGAGTAGGGAAGACAGATGGCATTCGACTTCGATCTCTTCGTCATCGGCGGTGGTTCTGGCGGGGTGCGGGCGGCGCGGACCAGCGCGGCCACGGGCGCCAGGGTTGCGCTGGCCGAGGAAAGCCGCATGGGCGGCACCTGCGTGATCCGCGGCTGTGTGCCGAAAAAGCTGATGGTCTTTGCGTCAAGCTACCGCGAGGTGATCGACGATGCCCGGGCCTATGGCTGGAGCCACGAGGCCGGCGAATTCGACTGGCCGACCTTCCGCGCGCATCTGCACAAAGAACTCGACCGGCTGGAAGAGGTGTACCGCGCAATCCTGAGCCGGAACAACGTCACGACCTACGACACCCGCGCCTGGCTGACGGATCCGCACACCGTCGAGATGGCAAGCGGCGAGACGGCTACCGCCAAGCACATCCTGATCGCCACCGGCGGGCATCCGGCGCGGCCGGGCATGCCGAATGCCGAGCTTGGCATCGTGTCGAACGACGTCTTCCTGATGGAGAACCTGCCGAAATCGATCCTGATCATCGGCGGCGGCTATATCGCCTGCGAATTCGCCGGCATCCTCAACGGGCTGGGTGTCGAGGTGACGCAGTACTACCGCGGCGCACAGATCCTGCGGGGCTTCGACGACGAGGCCCGGGGGCTGGTGGCCGAAGCGATGCGCGAGCGCGGGATCGACCTGCACCTGGGCACCAACATCGTCGAAATGGCGCCGGCCAGCGGCGAACACGGGCCGCACCCGACCGAATCCGATGCCGCAATGGGTCCGCCCGTCAAGGCGCTCGATATGCTGGCGGCCTCGGGCGGCGTGCCGGGCGGGCCGGTTTGGGTCAAGGCCACCAACGGCACCGAGCGGGTGTTTGACACGCTCTTTTTCGCCACCGGACGCAAGCCCAACACCGACGGGCTGGGCCTGGAAGAGTGCGGCGTGAAGCTTGGACGCAAGGGCGAGGTGATCGTCGACGACTATTCGCAGACCTCGGTTCCGTCGATCTATGCCATCGGCGACGTCACCAGCCGGATCGAGCTGACACCGGTGGCAATCCGCGAGGGCATGGCGTTCACCGAGACGGTGTTCAAGGGCAATCCGACGAAGCCCGATCACGAGCTTGTGGCCTCGGCCGTCTTCACGCAGCCGGAGCTCGGCACGGTCGGACTGACCGAGGAACAGGCGGCCGAGCAGGAAGAGATCGAGGTCTACTGCACGTCGTTCAAACCGATGCAGCAGGCCTTTGCCGGGCGCAGCGACCGGGTGCTGATGAAGCTGATCGTCAGCAAGGCCACGCGAAAGGTGCTGGGTTGCCACATCGTCGCGGATCACGCGGGCGAGATGATCCAGCTGGCGGCCATCGCCGTCAAAATGGGCGCGACAAAGGAAGATTTCGACCGGACCTGCGCGGTGCATCCGACCATGTCCGAAGAGCTTGTGACCATGAGCACACCGATCCGGACGGCTTGATTTCCGGGCCGAACAAGCACAGGTAGCAGAACAACGACCCGGCATAGACAAGGAAAAGACACCTAGATGGCCAATAATTCAGGCGGACCCTGGGGCGGCGGCGGCCGCAACGGCGGTGGAGACGACGACGACCGGCGCCCTGCCGGCGGCGGACGCCGGCCCGGTGACGGACCGCAGATCCCCGAAATCGACGAAATCATGAAAAAAGGGCAAGAGCAGCTGCGCGTGCTGATGGGCGGGCGCGGCGGCGGGCGGCCCAATGGCGGCGGCGGCAGCGGCGGCCCGCGGTTTTCCCGCGGCACGATCGGGCTGGGCCTGATCGGCCTCGTGGCGCTCTGGCTGTTCAGCTCGCTTTATACGGTCCGGCCGGAAGAACAGTCGGTCGAGCTGTTTCTTGGCAGCTATTCGGCCACCGGCAATCCGGGGCTGAACTTCGCTCCCTGGCCGGTCGTCACCTACGAGGTGCTGCCGGTGACCCGCGAACAGACCGAGAGCATCGGCACCGCCAGCACCCGCGGCAACGATGCCGGCCTGATGCTGACCACCGACGAGAACATCGTCGATCTGGATTTCCAAGTGGTCTGGAACATCAACGACCCTGCGAAGTTCCTGTTCAACCTGCGCGATGCGCAGGCAACGATCCGCGCGGTGTCGGAATCGGCGATGCGCGAGATTATCGCGGCCAGCGAACTGGCGCCGATCCTGAACCGCGACCGGGCGGTGATCGCCGACAGCGCGACGACGCTGATCCAGGCCACGCTCGACAGCTACGATTCGGGCGTCAACATCGTCCGCGTCAACCTCGACAAGGCCGACCCGCCCGGTGCGGTGATCGACGCCTTCCGCGACGTGCAGGCCGCCGAGCAGGAGCGTGACCGGCTGGAACGTCAGGCCGACGCCTATGCCAACCGGGTGCTCGCCGGCGCCCGCGGTGAAGCAGCGCAGCTTCTGGAAGAGGCCGAAGGCTACCGCGCCCGCGTGGTGAACGAGGCCGCCGGTGAGGCAAGCCGCTTTGTCGCCGTTCTGCAGGAATACCAGAATGCGCCCGACGTCACGCGCAAGCGACTTTATCTCGAAACGCTTGAACAGGTCCTGGGCGATGTCGACAAGATCATCCTGGACGAAGGCATCTCGGGTGGCGGCCAGGGGCAGGGCGTCGTGCCCTATCTGCCGCTGAACGAACTTCGCCGCAGCAGCACCGGGGGGAACTAAGCCATGCGCAGATCTACCTACATCCTGCCGATCATCGTCATCGCTTTGGCCCTGGTATTCTCGTCGGTCTTCATCGTCGACGAACGCGAAAAGGCACTTGTGCTGCAATTCGGCCAGATCAAGTCGGTCAAGGAAGACCCTGGTCTGGCCTTCAAGATCCCGCTCATTCAGGACGTCGTGCGCTATGACGACCGGATCCTGTCGCTCGATACGCCGCCGACCGAGGTTACCCCGTCGGATGACCGGCGGCTCGTGGTCGACGCCTTCGCGCGCTACCGGATCTCGGATGTGGTCCAGTTCCGCCAGGCCGTCGGTGTCGGCGGTCTGCGCAGCGCCGAAGACCGGCTCGAGGGCATCCTGAACGCCCAGATCCGGGCGGTGCTGGGCTCTGAGGGCGTTACCTCGAACACCATCCTGTCGGCCGACCGGGCCGCACTGATGGCCCGAATCACCGACCAGGCGCGTACCCGTGCCCGGCCCCTGGGCCTTGACGTCGTCGACGTGCGGCTGAAGCAGACCAACCTGCCGGCACAGAACCTCGACGCCACCTTCGAGCGGATGCGGGCGGAACGCGAACGCGAGGCCACCGACGAACGCGCCCGCGGCGAGGAAGCCGCACAGCGCGTTCGCGCACAGGCAGACCGCACCGTGGTCGAATTGGTGTCGGAAGCCAACCGCGAGGCCGAGATCGTGCGCGGTGAGGCGGATGCCGAACGCAACCGGATCTATGCCGAAGCCTTCGGGCAGGACGAGGAATTCTTTGAATTCTACCGCTCGCTTTCGGCCTATACCCGGTCGCTTCAGGGGTCGAACTCGACGCTGGTGATCACGCCCGACAGCGAGTTCTTCAACTACCTCGACAGCGCGACGGGGCGCGCGGCTGCCGCCGAGTGATGGCGACGATCCTTCTGGCCCTGGGCCTGGTACTCTGCGTCGAGGGGCTGGTGTTCGCGCTGGCCCCGTCGCGTCTTGAGGATGCGATGGAAGCCCTGCGCAACATCCCGGCCGACACCCGCCGCCTGATCGGATTGGCGGCCCTGGCCGTCGGCGTGCTGCTGGTTTGGCTGGCGAAATCCCTGGGCGCGTGAGATACTGGTGGGGCGATGACACGTTTCTCACACCCAGTTGACCGAACGCGACGGGTGTTTGAGTTGTGCGTCCCTGCACCTATCTAGATGCTCAGATGCACAAAAGACGCCCCGAGGCCGAACCGCCCGGGGCCAGCATACGGAGAAGAAGTGTGAAACCTCAGGCAATCCCCATTCCCTCCCGGGCCGCCGTGCTGTCGCGCGCGGTTTGGCTTGTCCTTCTGGGTCTGGCCTTCCTTATCGTGCAGACCTTCGCCGCGCAGTCCCAGGCCCGGCCCGGCAGCTTCGCCGACCTGGCGGACGAGATCAGCCCCTCGGTGGTCAACATCACCACCGCGACCACGGTTGCGGCCTCGACCGGACCGAACCCGATCGTGCCCGACGGCTCGCCCTTCGAGGATTTCTTCCGTGATTTCATGGACCGCAACGACGGCCAGCGGCGCCCGCGGCGCAGCCAGGCCCTGGGCTCGGGCTTTGTGATCTCGGAAGACGGCTATATCGTCACCAACAACCACGTCATCGAGTCGGCCGACGAGATCAATATCGAGTTCTTCTCGGGCGAGGAACTGGTCGCCAAGGTGGTCGGAACCGACCCCAATACCGACATCGCGCTCTTGAAGGTCGAGGCCGACGAGCCGTTGCCCTTCGTGCAGTTCGGCGACAGCGACGCCGCGCGCGTCGGCGACTGGGTGATGGCCATGGGCAACCCGCTGGGCCAGGGGTTTTCGGTGTCGGTCGGCATCGTTTCGGCCCGGAACCGCGCACTGTCCGGCAGCTATGACGACTTCATCCAGACCGACGCCGCCATCAATCGCGGCAACTCGGGCGGGCCGCTGTTCAACATGGACGGCGAGGTCATCGGCGTGAATACGGCGATCCTGTCGCCCAATGGCGGCTCGATCGGCATCGGGTTCGCCATGGCCTCGAACGTGGTGATCAACGTCGTCGACCAGTTGCAGCGTTTCGGCGAGACCCGCCGCGGCTGGCTGGGCGTCCGCATCCAGGATGTCGGCGCCGATGTGGCCGAGGCGCTGGGTCTTGAGGATGCCGCCGGCGCGCTGGTGACCGATGTGCCCGACGGCCCCGCGATGGAGGCGGGAATCGAAGCCGGGGACGTGATCCTGAGCTTCGACGGCACGGATGTCGAGGACACCCGCCAGCTGGTGCGCGTGGTGGGCGAAACCGAGGTCGGCAAGGCCGTACGCGTCGTGGTGTTCCGCGACGGCGAGACCCAGACCATCATGGTCACGCTTGGCCGCCGCGAAGAGGCCGAGCGCGCGGTGCCCGCCTCGGCGCCCGCGGACGAGCCGATCGAAAAGGACATCCTGGGCCTGACCGTCACCGCGATGACCGAAGAGCTGCGCGAGCAGCTTGGGCTGTCCGCAGGCGCCGAAGGGCTGGTGGTGCAAGAGGTCGACGAAACCACCGAAGCGCATGAAAAGGGCCTGCGCGCCGGCGATGTGATCACCGAGGCCGGCCAGCAGAAGGTCCAGACGGTGGGCGATCTGGAGGACCGGATCGCCGAGGCCAAGGAGGCTGGGCGCAAGTCGCTGCTGCTGCTCGTGCGCCGCCAGGGCGAGCCGCGCTTCGTGGCGCTGTCGCTCGGTTAGGCCGGGCGCGCACCGTCCTGAAGTCCCGGGGCCGCCGCATCACGCGGCGGCCCCGTCATCTTTGAGAATGCCGCATCTTCGGCAGCGTCAGTGCCATGCGCCGCGATTTGCCTTGCGGGCTGGAATCATGACCGGCGTCGAGGGCACCGCATTTTGTCGCCTCATGGCCTGGAGCGGACGTTGCTTATTCAGAGATAAGCCGCGCCATCGCCGACCCGCGGGGAGGCGAACCAAACCTCGGAACGGCTCGTTTTATCCCAGCAAAGTCCGAACGACTTCAAACCGATATGTGACGCCAGCAAATCGCCTCCCCTTCGGGGCGGGTCAGCGGTAGAGCGGCGGCCTGCGGCCTTGATTCCGCGCCTGAAGACTGGTTCCGAGCGGCGGCTCCGAAACCAACCCGGCCTCGCAATTCTTTCACAACGCCTCGCGATTTGACGCCCCGCGCGCCGCTCAATTCAGCTCGGCCGGTTCCCAACCCTCCGGGATGCCCGGATGTCGCACGAGGCCCAGCTGCCGAGCTGCGGCGATCGACAGGATGCCGCTGTTCAGCCCTTGTGGTTTCTGGAACGCCTGCACGGCACGGCGGGTCCGGGCCGTCATCTCGCCATTGATCGGCCCCCGGTAGTGGCCGCGCGCCTTGAGCGCCCGTTGCAGGCTGGCGATGAAATCCGGCGTCAGCACGTCGGGGCAGGGGGTCTCGAACCGCTGCTCGCGGCGCTGGCGCACGATCGCCTGCCGGGTCTCGGTCTTGTAGACGGCGGGGTAGAGCACCTTGCCGTCCGTGCTGAGCGAGGCGGGCTGCAGCATGACCTGTTCGGTGACCGTCTCGATCTCGGCCGGCGTCACGTCCCGGGCATGGCAGGCATCCGGGTCGCCGCCCGGCGGCGGCGCTGGCTGTGCGGTGGTCAGGCCGGGCTCGACAAGCTGGGATACGGCGGGCGCGCCCGCGCGGTCGCAGGCCGTCAGACACAGCGCCGCAGCGCTTGCCGCCAGGATCGATCTTGCACTCATACTGCTCGCGGCCTCTTCGGGCGTTTGCCGGACAGTAGTCTGTTTCGACCGGTTGCGGAACCCTGCCCGAGGCGCAGCGGGGCGGGGATGTGGCGGTGCGGCACCAACCGGGTGTCAGGGCTGTCCGGCGCCGCTGCAGGGCTCGGGCACCAGAAGGCTGTCGAGCATGGCCGAGAGATCCTCGATCCGGTCCGCGATGAGATGGGTCACCGCCCCTTCGCGCTGCAGCCGCCCCGTGACCCGCAGAAGCCGCCCGGCGATCACCGCGCGGCGGAAGGCCTCGTAGATCTTGCGCCAGACGATGACGTTGCAGATCCCGGTTTCGTCCTCCAGCGTGACAAAGATCACCCCCTTCGCGGTGCCCGGCCGCTGCCGCACCAGCACCAGCCCGGCCACGGCGACCCGCGCGCCGTGCGGCACCAGGTCCAGCCGGCCGTTCGGCACGCAGGCCGGCGGGCGCGGCCAATCGTCTGGGTGGGTGGCGGGCATGCGAACGAAAATAGAACATCTGATGGAATAGGCAAGCCCCGGCGGAAACAGAAAGGCACTGGCAAATCGGCCCGGAACGTCCTATTTGGCAACGTTGGAACCGGATGGCGGCAAAGAGGGCAGCATGGCCAAGATCACCTATATCGAGCACGGCGGCAAAGAGCATGTCGTCGACGTGGCCAACGGCCTGACCGTCATGGAAGGCGCGCGCGACAACAACATCCCCGGCATCGAGGCCGATTGCGGCGGGGCCTGCGCCTGCTCGACCTGCCATGTCTACGTGCATCCCGACTGGGTCGCGAAACTGCCCGCCAAGGAGGCGATGGAAGAGGACATGCTCGATTTCGCCTACGAACCGAACCCCGAGCGTTCGCGCCTGACCTGCCAGATCAAGGTGTCCGACGCGCTGGACGGGCTGGTGGTGCAGATGCCGGAAAAGCAGATCTGATGCCCGACGGGGCGCGGCGTCTGCCGTCGCGCGGCCTGCGGCGGCTCGCCCGCCGCGCATCGATCGGCCTGTGCCTGTTGATACCGGGGCAGGCTCTGGCGGAGCCCGCCGGGATCGTGCTTGACGCTGTCTTTGCCGAGCCGACGACCCGCTATCCCCATGGTGTGCTGGGCGATGACGAAGAATGGGGCGCGTTGCGGCTGACGGTTTCCTCCGGCGCGCAAGGTGCCGTGCGCGAGGTCACGCTTCGCCTGCCCGCGACGCGGGTCTTCGAGGACCTCGCGCCACGCCTTGCCGATCTTGATTTCGATGGCGCGCCAGAGGTCGTCGTCGTCGAAAGCGACGCCGCCAAGGGGGCCCGCCTGTCCATCTACGGTGCCGGCGGCCTTGTCGCCGCCACGCCGTTCATCGGCCGCCCGTTCCGCTGGCTCGCGCCGCTCGGTGCCGCCGATCTCGATGGCGACGGCGCCGTCGAGCTTGCCTATATCGACCGGCCGCACCTGGCGAAGACCCTGCGGGTCTGGCGTTACGCCGATGCCACCTTGACCGAAATCGCCAGCGCACCGGGCCTGACCAATCACCGCATCGGCGAAGGCTTCATTTCCGGTGGAATCCGGGCATGCGGCCAAGTCCCCGAAATCATCACAACCGATGCGGGATGGCGCAATATCGTGGCGACCCGGCTGGAGGGCGGACAGTTGCACAGCGCTGTCGTCGGACCGTTCGACGGCCCTCAGTCATTCGCGGCGGCTCTGACGTGCGAGGGAACTTCGTCGCGCTAGATGTATCGCGAGGTCGGTTGTTGGCCTGAAGTTGCCATTCGCAACCAGTCTTCAGGCGCGGAATCAAGGCCGAAGGCCGCCGCGCCATCGCCGATCCGCCCCGGAGGGAAGGCGATTTTCTTACGGCGCGCATCGCGTTGAAGTCGTTCGGACTTTGCTGGGATAAATCGAGCCGTCCATAAGTACGGGTCGCCTCCCCGCGGGTCGGCGATGGCGCGGCTTCTCAGATTCCGGTCAACGCCCGCTCCAGGCCAAAACTCACCTTTGTCTTCGGCCAAGCTCGCCGCGCTCCCGACGTCACGGCCGTCGAGGCATCTGCAGAGCCGTGACACCTCGGTCGCCGACGGAAAGGGCTACTTTTTCTCCTCACCGGTGCCGTAGGTCTGAAACAGCTTCGACTGGGCCATGAAAAAGGCGAAGACGCCGATTGTCAGGCCGAAGGTCTTGAAATTCACCCAGGCATCGGTGGACAGGCTGCGCCAGACGATCTCGTTCAGGACGGCAAGACCGGCGAAGAACATAGCCACGCGGCGGGTCAGGATCATCCAGCCCTCGCGCGCCATCGGCAGCACCTCGTCCATCACCAGTTGCAGGTAGGACTGGCCGCGCAAAAGACCGACGCCGAGGATCGCCGCGAACAGCGCATAGATCATCGTGGGTTTCATCTTGAAGAAACGCTCGTCGTTGAGCCAGACCGTCAGGCCGCCGAAAATCACCACCAGAACCAGCGTAACGAGCTGCATTTTCGACAGTTTGCCGGTCAGCCGGTAAAGCAGCCAGGTCGTGAAGGCGAGAAGCGGGATGAACAGCGCCGTGACGACGATGAAGCCCGAATACTCCGTGCCGCCGAGCGTGACGGTTTCGTCGCGCAGCATCAGATAGCCCACGAAGAACGCCAGGATCGGGCCGAGGTCGAGCGCCAGTTTCAGACCCTGCGATATTTGCTTTTCGGCCATTGCCGATCTCCTTCATCCGCCAAACTCAACTATGACCGCGCCAAGCGCAATCAAGGCCATCAGGACCAGCCGGCGGGGGCCGACGGCCTCTTTCAGGAACACCCAGCCGATCAGGGCTGCGAAAACGGTCGACGTTTCGCGCAGAACCGCGGCCTCGCCCACCTTGTCGAGGCGCGTGGCCAGCATGATCGAGCCGAAGCTGGCAAACGCGATCAGCCCGCCGATCAGCCCGCGGGCCGCGAGCGGGCCGAAGGCGGGCGGCGCGTGCATGCCGCGCCAGCGCAGCCAGGCAATGCCCGGCATCGCCATCCCGTCGATGAAGAAGAACCAGGCAAGGAAGGTGAACGGGTCCGCCGTTGCGCGGATGCCGTAGGCGTCATAGGTGGTGTAAAGCGCGACGAAACCGCCGGTCAGGACGGCGAGCATCAGCGCGGCGGGCAGCGTCTGGCGGTCTGTGGTCAGGAAGATCAGGTTATAGACCGCAAGGCCGAAGATGCCGGTCAGCAGGACCGCGACGCCGAGCCATTGGGTGACGGTGAACACCTCGCCGAAAATCAGGTAGGCACCGATGACGGCAAAGAGCGGTCCGGTGCCCCGGACCACCGGGTAGACCACGGTGTAGGCGCCCTTGGTATAGGCGAAGGCCTGAAAGACCTTGTAGCCGAAATGGATCGCGAACGCCCCCGCAAAGATCGGCCACATATGCGGTTCGGGCCAGGGAACGACGAAAAATGCGAACGGCGCGGCCATAAGGCCATAGCTGGCGTCGATGGCGCCGCGGGTCAGCCAGGGATCGTGCCGGCCCTTCTGCAGGGCGCCGAAGACGGCATGCAGGATGGCGGCGACGAGCGCAAGGATCAGGGCCGCGGTTTCGCCTGCGGGCGTGCCCTCGAGAGAGGTGAGCCAGGCGCTCATCTATTTCGAATCGGCCGCACCGATCCGACCGGCTGGAAGAACGCTGCCTTTCCAGGCCCCTTCGGGATATTTGACGCCGGATGAAGGAGCCGTCCCGGTCACGCAGCCAAGCCTGTGAGCGCCTTGGCGAAATCCTCGGGGTCAAAGGGGGCGAGGTCGTCGATCTGTTCGCCGACGCCGATGGCATGGATCGGCAGGCCGAACTTGTCGGCGAGGGCCACCAGCACGCCGCCCTTGGCGGTGCCGTCGAGCTTGGTCATCACCAGTCCCGAGACATCGGCGATCTTCTGGAAGATCTCGACCTGATTGAGCGCGTTCTGCCCGGTGGTGGCGTCGAGCACCAGAAGCGTGTTGTGCGGGGCGGTTTCATCGCGCTTGCGGATGACGCGGACGATCTTGGCCAGCTCCTCCATCAGATCGGCCCGGTTCTGCAGGCGGCCCGCGGTGTCGATCATCAGAAGGTCGGCGCCCTCGGCCTCGGCCCGGGCCATGGCGTCGAAGGCGAGGCTGGCGGGGTCTGACCCTTCGGGTGCGGTCATCACCGGCACGCCGGCGCGGTCGCCCCAGACCTGCAGCTGTTCGACGGCGGCGGCGCGGAAGGTGTCGCCCGCGGCGATCACCACGGACTTGCCCGCGGCGCGGAACTGGCTGGCGAGCTTGCCGATGGTCGTGGTCTTGCCCGAGCCGTTGACGCCGACGACCAGCACCACCTGCGGCTTTTTTGGGTAAAGCGGCAGGGGCTTGGCGACCGGATCCATGATGCGCGTGATTTCGGACGCCAGAAGGTCCTTGATCTCATCGACCGACAGTTTCTTGCCGAACCGGCCCTCGGCCATGTTCGCGGTCACGCGCAGGGCGGTATCCACGCCCATGTCGGCGGTGATCAGCAATTCCTCGAGGCTTTCCAGCATGTCGTCGTCAAGGGTGCGGCGCACGACGGTCCGTGGCGCCCCACGGCGAAGCAGGCGGCCCAGAAGGCCCGCCCCGACGGGGGGCTCGGTGGGGTCCTGCAGGGGCGGGAGTTCGGACGGTGCGGGGCCCGGCATCGGCTCCGGTTGGACGGGGGTCTCAAGCGGCGGCGTGTCGGGAACCTCTGCGGGGGCAGGGGGGACCTCCGCGGGCGGCGGCTCGGGCGCGGGCGTCGGCGACGGTACCTCGACCGGCGAAGGGGCCGGCACGGGTTCGGGTGCCGGCGCGGGCGCTGGCTCGGGTTCGGGCACCGGGATGGGTTCCGGCGCGGGGGCCGGTTCGGGGACGACCGGTACTTCCTGCGGGGTCTCGGGCTCAGGCGCGTCGGGACCTGTCCCTGCCGCGATGACCTCTTCATCGCCGCCCTCGGCGACGATGGCGTCGAGCCCCTCCTCGATCTTTGACGACGACTTGAATAGGCGTTCCTTGAGTTTTCCGAAGAACGACATGGCGGCTCCAACTGGCTTGATCGATCAGGTAGCGGCTCGGGCCCGCATTTGGAAGGGGTCAGGGTGCGGCAAAGGCCATCAGGATCAGCACCTGCCCGCCGATGTAGAGCACCCAGACGGCCCAGGCGGCCGGCGCCTCGGCGCCATGCCCCTCGTGCAGGCGGAACAGGCGCAGCGCCAGGATCAGATCCGAGGCGATGAACAGGACCGCGCCGATCCGGGCGGCGGCGAGTCCCGGTGGAAGGACCAACGCGGCAAGGCCCATTACGGCAATCAGCAAGACGTAACCGCGGACCGGCCAGGCCAGGCCGCCTGTGTGGGGCGCCAGCCAAAGCTCGGTCGAGAGCGCCAGCGCGAGCAGGGCGCAGGCGGCCAATGGCTGTTGAAAGAAGGCCTCTGACAGGGCCATATCCGAGGCCGCGGTAAAGGCCAGCACGTAGAACAGATGCGCCAGGCCAAAGCTGGAAAGGCCGTAGAGGAAAGCGGGCCGACCCTCGCGGGACAGGGCCAGGTCGCCAAGCGCCGACATCGCAAGGGCGGCCGTCAGAAACGGCGAGGCGCCGGCCAGCCAGGCGGCCAAGGCAAAAGCTGCAAGCGGGACCGTCTTGAGAACCGACCGCCAGGCAGTGGGCGGCCTGGGCGCGGAGGGCAGATAGGCAAACGCTGCCAGCAGTCCCAGGGTGATCGTGAACGATATCGCGGTCATCGGATCGGACGCAGCACAGTTCCCTCAATTTCGGCCATGAATGGCCATTCTTCCGCTGGACCGTCGTGGTAGCCTGCGCGAGAAGTTCCGTTCTTGCACCGAAACCAGCGGTGGACGCCAGAGGAAAACCCGTTGAAATGACCCGCGCCGCGCTGGCATTTTCGATCACCAGCCTGCTGCCCGTGCCGCTGATCGTGGCGGCGGCGCTGGTTGGCGGCGCCGGGGTGTGGGCCGCTTTGCTCTATGTCACGCTTTTTGCCTTCATGATGGACGAAGTGATCGCCCGGGCCGTCCCGGCCGACCGGGGCGGCTGTGAGTTTCCGGCCCATGACGCGTTGTCCGTGGTGCTGGCGCTGGCGCATTTTGCGGTGCTGGGGCTGACC
Organism: Rhodobacter sp.; assembly: GCA_030065095.1. GTDB lineage: Bacteria > Pseudomonadota > Alphaproteobacteria > Rhodobacterales > Rhodobacteraceae > JASJCA01. Next base: position 35,546 of record JASJDP010000014.1, on the reverse strand, counting down.
GTCCACGCCCTGGCCGGCGGCACCGGGCTGGGTGGCGCGGAACGGCTGGGGCTGTTTCTGGCGGCAGGGCTGTTTCTGGGCCAGGTCGGCAATTCCAACGCCCATGAACTGATCCACCGTGGCCGGCGCGGGCTGAATGCGCTGGGGCGCTGGGTCTATATTTCGGTGCTCTTCGGACACCACAGCTCGGCCCATCCGCTGGTGCATCACCGGTTCGTCGCGACCGACAAGGACCCCAATTCCGCCCGCGCGGGCGAGAGCTATTACCGGTTTGCCCGGCGGGCCTGGATCGGCTCGTTCAAGGCCGGGCTTACCGCCGAGCGGGACCGGCTGCGATCCATCGGTCGCACCGGCCCGTTGACCAACCCCTACGCGGTCTATTTTGCGGGGGCTGCACTGGCCGTGGCGGCGGCCGCCGCGATCGGCGGCATGGCCGGGATACTCGCGCATCTGGCACTGTCGGCCTTCGCACAGTCGCAACTGTTGATCTCGGACTATGTGCAGCATTACGGGCTGCGGCGCGGCAGGCTGGCCGACGGGCGGCTGGAACCGGTGGGGCCGCAGCATTCGTGGAATGCGCCGCACTGGTTCACCGGCCATATGATGCTGAACGCGCCGCGGCATTCCGATCATCACGGGCATCCCGCGCGGCCCTACCCCGCGCTGACCCTGCCGTCCGAGGACCGGGCGCCCATCCTGCCCCGCAGCCTGCCGGCCATGGCGTTGCTGGCACTTTGGCCGCGCAAGTGGAAACAGGTGATGGACCCGCGGGTGGCGGCCTGGACGGCGGCGAAGGACGCACAGGCGGCGTAAGCCCGCCCACCGCCTCACAGATGCGCGACCGGGTCTGGAGTGCCCGGCCGCATTCTGCCAGTTTGCGTGCATGCGCATCGCTCTTTTGCTCTCCGCCTTGGCGGCCCCCATCGTGGCGCTGGCCGAAACGCCCATGACGGCGGCCGAATTCGAGGCCTATGTCGCGGGCCGGACTCTGACATTCATCGACCGTGGCGTGCCCTACGGGGTCGAGGAATATCTGCCCGGCCGGCGGGTTCGCTGGGCCTATATCGGCGATCAGTGCCGCGACGGGTACTGGTACGATGCCGGTGATCAGATCTGCTTTGTCTATGAAAACAACCCCGAGCCGCAGTGCTGGATCTTCACCAGGGCAGCCGGGCGGCTGGGAGCGAAGTTCATGGGCGACGACGATGGCCGGCAGCTTTACGAGGCCGCGCAAAGCGACGAACCGCTGATCTGCCCGGGACCGGATGTCGGGGTATGATGCGGGGGGCTGAATACGCACCGGCGGCACAGACGGATTGCATCCGGACCGGGCCTTTTCCAAGTATGGCGGCTATCCGAAGGGTGTCGTTCCGGATGGTCGAATGAAGCCGATCCTGCCGGTCCTGGCAAGCCTGTCGTTGCTCGCGGCCCCTGTTCAGGCGGATGGCCTCGCCGGGACCTGGCTGACCGAGCCCGATCACAACGGCTGGACCGCGCATGTGGTCGTCGAACGGTGCGGCGAGTTGCTGTGCGGCACGATGCGGCGTGCCTTCGGCGAGAACGGCGAGCCAATCACGACGCCGAATGTCGGCAAGCGCATCCTCCGGGACGTGAAAGCCCAGGGCAATGCCGGCGAGGGCATGGTCTATGTGCCTCTGATGCGCAGGGAGTTCCCTGTGCGTCTTGTCGCCAACGGCAATCGGCTGAACCTCAAGGCTTGCAACCGCATCGGCATCTGCCGCACGCAGATCTGGCAGCGGGTCGACTAGGGCGGATCGAGTTTTGCCGGAACCGCGTTCTGTCGGTTCACGGCCTGGAGCGGATGTTCGCGACCAGTCTTCAGGCGCGGAATCAAGGCCGAAGGCCGCCGCGCCATCGCCGACCCGCCCCGAAGGGGAGGCGATTTGCTGGCGGAGCGTATCGCATTCAGGTCGTTCGGACTTTGCCGGGATAAATCGAGCCGTTCAGAGGTTTGTTTCGCCTCCCCGCGGGTCGGCGATGGCGCGGCTTCTCAGATTCCGGTCAACGCCTGCTCCAGGCCAAAGCTAGCCTTTCGACCCACTCACATCGCTTCGGGCATTATGGCGACCAGGTCAGAAAGTTGGCGATCAGGCGCAGTCCGGCGGACTGGCTCTTTTCCGGGTGGAACTGGGTGCCGACGATGTTCCCGGTTCCGACGATGGCGGTGATGTCGCCGCCATACCCGCAATGCGCCAGCAGATCGCCGCGGTCGGCGACCCTGAACTGATAGGAATGCACGAAATAGGCATGATCCCCGGTCACGATGCCGTCGAGCACGGGGTGCGCCCGGTCGACGACCAGATCGTTCCAGCCCATATGGGGCACCTTCAGCGCCGGATCGGACGGCGTGATCCGCACCACATCGCCGCCGATCCAGCCGAGCCCCGGGACATCCTGGTATTCGTGCCCGGTCGTGGCCAGCATCTGCATGCCGACGCAGATGCCCAGGAACGGCCGGCCCTTGACGCGTACGGCCTCGTCCATCGCCTCGTGGACGCCTTCGGCGGCAAAGAGCGCCGCGCGGCAGGCCGGAAAGGCGCCGTCGCCCGGCAGCACGATCCGGTCGGCACGGGCAACGTCCTCGGCGCTGGAGGTGACGATCACCTCTCCTGCTCCGACCTCCTGCGCCATGCGCTGGAACGCCTTTTCCGCGGAGTGCAGGTTGCCGGACTCGTAGTCGATCAGAACGGTCAGCACGATCTTGGCCCCGCCTTCCGGATCATAGCGCGCCCTTGGTCGACGGGATCGCGTCGGCCTTGCGCGGGTCGGTCTCGACCGCGTCGCGCAGGCTGCGCGCCACCGCCTTGAACGCCGCCTCGGCGATGTGGTGGCTGTTGATCCCGTGCAGGGCGTCGACATGCAATGTGATGCCGCCATGCGTGCTGAGCGCCTGGAAAAACTCGCGCACCAGTTCGGTATCGAATGTGCCGATCTTGGTTGTCGGCATCTCGACGCCCCAGACCAGGTAGGGCCGGGCCGAAAGATCCAGAGCGGCGCGCACCAGCGCGTCGTCCATCGGCAATAGGCAGGAGCCGTAGCGGCGAATGCCGGTCTTGTCGCCCAACGCCTGCGTCAGCGCCTGGCCAAGAGCGATGCCGGTATCCTCGACCGTATGGTGGTCGTCGATGTGCAGATCGCCCTCCGCGCGCAGGGTCATATCGATCAGCGAATGCCGCGCCAGCTGTTCGAGCATGTGGTCGAAGAATCCAACGCCGGTCCGGATATCGTAAACGCCGGTACCGTCGAGGTCGATGTCGACCTCGATCGCGGTTTCGGCCGTCTTGCGGCGGATGCTGGCTGTGCGCATGGGCGCGTCTCCGTGATGGTCCGCGCGCCTTATAGGCAGGCTGCGCGGCCATTCCAAGGTAGGCGCTTGATTAATGGGCCGCGCGCGGCGAATGTGCCAAGGCGTTGCCTGCCAGGGAGAGCCCGATGACAACTTGCGTTTTCGTCCAGCTGAGGTGCCGTCCAGGCAAGACCTACGACGTGGCCGAAGAGATTATCCTGCGGGAGATCCATTCAGAGCTCTACTCCACGTCGGGCGACTTCGACTTGCTGCTGAAGCTCTATATTCCGAAGGACGAGGACATCGGCAAGTTCATCAACGACCGTCTGCTGGACATCGAGGGAATTGAGAGGTCGCTGACGACGCTGACGTTCAAGGCGTTCTGACGCCGGGCGGCGACGTCGGTCCTGCAAGGTGCTGCAAGAGCACATCTCGCATCCCGGTCGATGGACAAGCGCGGCGCCGGGCGGCGGCCCTTGCGGCACGGGCGCAACCGCCGCGAGATGGCGGGTTGCTGGCCAAGAGCCGCTTCTTGGCCCAAGCAGTCGTTGCCACCCAGTTCCCGGCGCGGCTTCTCGCCAGAAAGCCAACGTCCGCTCCAGGCCAGAACGGTTTTCAATCCGGCACAGACCACATTGTGCCTAAATCGGAATCGACTGTGGCCCGTTGAACCAGTTCTCGGGGTTCCATCTGGCCTTGACCGACTGCAGATTCTGCGGCCTCTCCTGGAAGTTTTCTTTGAAATACAGATACATCGCGTGGTCGATCCCGGGATCGGGCTGGCCGTTCACCCCCAGCGCATTGTCGCAGTAGTTGTAGTAACAGCCATCGACCACGCCGCCTGAATCGTTCCGCGGATCCGGAAAACCGCCATAGGCGCCGTAGACATCGGTGTACATGGTGTCGATCCACTTCACATGTGCCGCGGTCTGCGCAGGGTCCTGCCGGCCGACACCGCAGGCGTTGTCCCAATAGGTCTGGTATTGCAGCTTCATGATCGCGCTGCGCTGCGGGATCGGCGTGGCGTCAGGCGCGACGGCATTGATGGCGCAGCCGTAGCTGTCGACCTGGCACAGGCTGGCGCTCATATCCATGCCGTCTGGCACGATCTGCAAACCGGTCCAAAGGGCCTCGATCATCTCGGGCGTGAACGCCTTGTTCATATAGGCGGACTTGTACTTGCCGAATCGGTTCGGGCCCGAGCCGTTCGCGTTCTGGACACCTTCGAGGAACGTGTAGGAGCGGTGCGTGGCGTCATCCGACTGCGGCATGATGTGGCGCGCGCTGCCGTGCCAGGGATGGCCGAGGATCGGTCCGGGGGTCTCCGAAAGCGGCGCGAGATCGGCCAGCATGGCGCGCTTGGCGGCGTAGCGCTCGGCCATGGCGGCGGCATGGTCCGCCGCGCTTAGGCCCTCGCCCGGAAGGTCGAAGGAATAGGACGACCAGACGATCGAGCCCGCGGCCTTGTGATTGCCGTGGAAGATGTCGAAATCGTTCTGCGGCCCGCCCTGTCCGGTTTCGCTGAAGGCCGCGAACGCGGTCAGAAGATCGGTGAAACGGTCGAGCGTCATCGCCAGAGTGCCGTCCGCACCGGTCCAGTCGAAGGTGAAGGCGTTCGACGCCATATGGTTCGGCGCCTGCGGCGGATCACCGAAATAATAGCGCGTGATGATGCCGAAATTGCCGCCCCCGCCGCCCCGGACCGCCCAGAAGAGATCGGCGTTTTCGCTGGCCGAGGCGGTGATCAGTTCCGGCTTGTGGCCGGTCTTGACCACGATGTCGACCGCCGTCATGTGGTCGACGGTCAGCCCCCATTGCCGCGACAGGATGCCATAGCCGCCGCCGGTGATATGGCCGCCGAGCCCCACCGAATAGCACGATCCGGCGGGCAGCGTGCGGCTGTAGACATTGTTGAAGATGCGGTACATGTCCCAGTTGCCGTAGCCGACGCCGATATAGAAGCCGTAGGCCGGGTCTTCGCCGAAATCCCGCAGCCCGGTGACGTCGATGATCGTGCGCGTCTCGTCGCGGTAGACGAAGTTTTCATAGCAGTGCCGCCCGCAGGTGATCTGCGTCGCGCCCGGACCGCCCGGACCATTGGCCACGATCTCGGCCCAGGCAGCGGCAACCTCTGCGCCCGTGGTGGGCAGATAGACCCGGTCGAGATCGGGCGCAAACCAGCGCCGGTCGAAGCCTTGCCTGTCGCTGAGGGCGGGGGATCGGGACAGCACCATTGCCGGGGCTCCTATGGGTTGGTGTCGAACGGTCTTGGGTCGAAATGCGCGGATCAAAGCATAGTCGATGCGACCTGTCCGGCAAACGGCAATTCACCGACCGGTTGCCAGAACGCCAAAGGCGCCCGGGCCTCGCCGGGGTGTCGGCCGGGCTAGAACAGCGATCCCTGTTCGGGCGTTTCCGCCTTGTCCCTGCGCGGCTTCCGCCCCGCAAGCGCCAGGCGTCCGTCGGCGAACTCGATCTCCAGCGTCTTGGCCGCCTCGGCACCGGCCTTGCGCGACACCACCGCCCCGTCGCCGCGCACCACCGCATAGCCGCGTTCCAGGGTGGCGCGGTAGCCCAGGCTCTGGCGCAGCCGCTCGAGACCATCGAGCCGCCCGGACCAGCCCTGTACCTGCCCGGTTCCGGCCGCCGAAAGACGCTGGCTGAGCCGGAGGTAGGCGTCGCGCTGCCGGTCCAGCTCTCGCGACAGGGTGGCGACCCGCAGCCTTGCGGCCACACGCGCCAGGTCCCGCCCCCGCTGGGAATTGCCGCGGCTCAGCGCAGGCGTCAGCCGCCCGGCGACCTGTTCGAGACGCAGCGCCCGGTCGGACAGGCTGCGCCGCAGCGTGGCCGGCCGCAGCAGCGCGGCGGCATCAGCCAACCGCAGCCGCTTGCGCTGAGCTGCGGCAATCAGCGCCTTGGGCAGCCGCTCGCCCCAAAGATCGAGCCGCTGCACCGCCGCAGACACCAGGGCGGCGGGCTTGGGCAGCGCACGGGCCAGATCGGCCAGGCGCTGGCGGCGCTGGGCCAGCGCCTGGGCGACGCCGCGGGTCAACCGGGCCTCCTGGGCGTCGACCCAGGCCAGCAGTTCCATGCGCACCGGCACCGCCAGTTCCGCCGCCGCGGTCGGTGTCGGCGCGCGTTGGTCGGCGGCGAAATCGATCAGCGTGGTGTCGGTCTCGTGCCCGACGGCCGAGATCAGCGGGATGTCCGAGGCCGCCGCGGCGCGGACCACCGATTCCTCGTTGAAGCCCCAGAGATCCTCGATTGACCCGCCGCCGCGTGCGACGATCAGCAGATCGGGTCTGGGCAGCGCCCCCCCCGGGGTCAGCCGGTTGAAGCCCTCGATGGCGCGGGTGACCTCGGGGGCGCATTTCTCGCCCTGCACCGCCACCGGCCAGATCAGCACCTTGCGCGGGAACCGGTCGCGCAAACGGTGCAGGATGTCGCGGATCACCGCTCCGGAGGGAGAGGTGACGACGCCGATCACCTCCGGCAGATAGGGCAGCGGTTTCCGGCGGGCCGGGTCGAACAACCCCTCGGCCTGCAGCGCCGCCTTGCGCTTTTCCAGCATTGCCATCAGCGCGCCGACGCCCGCCGGGCGGATGTCTTCGATGACGATCTGATAGCGCGACTGGCCGCCGAAGGTGGTCATCCGCCCGGTGACGACGACCTCCAGGCCCTCTTCGGGCTGGGTCGCCAGACGGGCTGCCACACCCTTCCAGATCACCCCCGCGATCACGTTCCGGTCGTCTTTGAGATCGAGGTAGATGTGGCCGGACCGCGGTCGCGACACCCGGCCCACTTCGCCGCGCACCCGGACAAAGCCGAACTCGCCCTCGATCACGCGCTTGACCGCGTTGGACAGTTCGCTGACCGTCAGTTCCGGCGCATTGCCCGGTGCGTCCGGGCCGGGGTCGTCTTCGAAGAGGTCGGACATGTCGCCGCCTTGTGCTGCTCTGACGCCAAGCTTAGAACGCGCAAAACCCGGGGGGAAGCGGGCGATGAACATTTTGATCCTGGGCGGCGGCGGCCGTGAACACAGCCTCGCCTGGGCGGCGATGCAGAACCCGAAATGCGACCGGCTGATCGTGGCGCCGGGCAATGCCGGGATCGCGGCCATCGCCGAATGCGCCGCGCTCGACATCGAAGACGGGGCGGCGGTGACCGAATTCGCCGTCGCCAACAGCATCGATTTCGTCATCGTCGGTCCCGAGGCGCCGCTGGCGGCCGGGGTGGCCGACGATCTGCGGGCCGCCGGTCTTTTGTGCTTCGGCCCCTCGAAGGCGGCGGCGGAACTGGAGGCCTCGAAGCGCTTTACCAAGGAGGTCTGCGACGCCTGTGGCGCGCCCACGGCCGCCTGGGCGCGGTTCACGCAGGCCGGTCCGGCCAAGGAATACGTTCACGCCACGGGCGCGCCGATCGTGGTCAAGGCCGACGGGCTGGCCGCCGGGAAGGGCGTGATCGTGGCAATGGACGAGGCCGAAGCACAGGAAGCGGTGGACGAGATGTTCGGCGGCGCCTTCGGCGCGGCCGGTGCCGAGGTGGTGATCGAAGAATTCATGGACGGCGAAGAGGCCTCGTTCTTCGTCCTGTGCGACGGCGCGCATGTACTTCCCATCGGCACGGCGCAGGACCACAAGCGCGTGGGCGAGGGCGACACCGGGTTGAACACCGGCGGGATGGGCGCCTATTCGCCTGCACCGGTGCTGGACGGTGCGGTGGCCGAGCGCGCGCTGGAAGAGATCGTGAAACCCGTGGTGGCCGAGATGGCGCGGCGCGGCACGCCCTATCAGGGCGTGCTATATGCCGGGCTGATGATTGCCGACGGCGCGCCGCGGCTCGTCGAATTCAACGTCCGATTCGGTGACCCGGAATGCCAGGTGCTGATGATGCGGCTCGGGGCGCAGGCGCTTGATCTCATGCTGGCCTGTGCCGAGGGGCGGCTGGCCGAGGCGCAGGTCAACTGGGCCGATGACCATGCCCTGACGGTGGTGATGGCGGCAAACGGCTATCCCGGCGCCTACCAGAAGGGGACCGTCATCGGCGGGCTCGATGGGCTGCCCGAAGACAGCCTGCAAATGGTGTTTCACGCCGGGACTGCCGAGCGGGACGGCGATGTGATCGCGGTTGGCGGGCGGGTCCTGAACGTCACCGCGCGGGGCCGAAGCCTGGCCGAGGCCGCGAACCGTGCCTATGGCATGGTCTCGCGGATCGACTGGCCCGGCGGCTTTTTTCGGCGAGACATCGGCTGGCGGGCGCTTTGAGCGCGGCTTCCGGGATCATCGCGGCAACCATGCCGGGTCCCCGGGGCAGGGCCGGGCAAAGCGGCCTGGCATAACTTCCGGTCCTTCGGGCATTCGCCCACGGCCCTGTTTCCAGGGCGTGATGCAGCGCACGTGTCCGGCACGGCCGGTTGCCGGCCTGGAGCGGACAGTGTCCATCGCGAGAAAAGCCGTGCCAGGGGACAAATCAAGTGCCGGCCAACGGCCAGGCCTTGGCGCGTTGCCGGACCTCCCTTTGCTGCCGAGGCGCGACCGTCATCCCGCTTTCCGGAAAGACCGCCCGCCCGGGCCGCTTCGCCCCGGTACGCGGCGCCTGCTGTCCGGTCCTGGAGTTTTTAAGCCGTGCATCCGCCCATCCAATGCCACCGCGCCGGCGACACCGAAACGAACGGGCCGAACGGCCCGGCCCGGCGGCCGCGGCGCGTGCGGCCGTGGGCAGTTGAGTCGCCCCGCAAACCGTTATACCCCCGCCGGGCCGCTGTATCGGAGCGCCATTTTTTGGACGTCTGGCTGAACCCCATCCTCGCCCCGGCGGGCACCTACGACCTGATCCGGCTGGGCCGAAGCGGGGACGGCGGCTATATCGTCGACCCGCGGGCAGTGTTGGGGGCCGAGCGGCTGATCTCTTTCGGGCTGAACGACGACTGGAGCTTCGAGGAAGCCTTTCACGCGATGCACCCGGTGCCCGTCGATGCCTATGATCACACGGTCAGCGCCGACATCTTCTTCCGGCAGGCCTATCACTACCTTCTGCGCCTCGACCGCCCCGGCCTGTTTCTCGACCGGTTCCGGGTCTGGCGCGCCTACCGGCGGTTCTTCCGCGGTGCGATCCGCCACCACAAGACCGGCATCGGGTATCGCCACCTGCGGATGCTGGATCTCGACACCGTCGTCGACCGGCTGGAGGCGGCCGGCCAGCGCCTGTTCCTGTCGGTCGATATCGAAGGCTGGGAATACCGTATCCTCGACCAGATCATCGCCCATGCGCCCAAGCTCGAAGGCCTGACCATCGAATTCCACGACTGCGATCTGCTGACCGACCGGATCGAGGCCTTTGCGACCGCCCTGCCGCTCCACCTTTGCCACATCGCCGCCAACAACACCGCCGGCGCCGACCCGAACGGAAGGCCGCTGGTGCTGGAGCTGAGCTTTACCCGCCACGCCCCGCAATCCCCCGCCAGGCCGGCTCTGCCGCATCCGCTCGACCAGCCCAACAACCCAAGGATGGAGCCGCTGACGATCCGCTTCACCGACACTCGGACCTAGCCCGCCTTGACAGCCGCGGGCCGCCCGGCCAAGCCTGCGCCCCATGTTCGACCTGCGCCCCGTGGGATATGTGACCGGCCTGCTCGTCGCCGCCCTGGGCGCCACGATGCTGCTGCCGATGGCGGTCGATCTGTACTATCGCAACGGCCACTGGGCGGTGTTTCTCGAAAGCGCGATCCTCAGCGGCGTGACCGGCGCGCTCACCGCCGTCGCCTGCGCCAACGGCGTCAAACAGCGCCTGTCGATCCAGCAGACCTTTCTTCTGACCACCGGCGTCTGGCTGATGCTGCCGGTCTTCGGTGCCATCCCGTTCGTGCTGGCCGAACCGAACGCCACCGTCACCGACGCCTTTTTCGAGGCGATGTCGGGGCTGACCACCACCGGCTCGACCGTCTTCGACCAGCTGGAAACGCTGCCCGAGGGCATCCTCGTGTGGCGCTCGATGCTGCAGTGGTTCGGCGGCGTCGGCATCATCGTCGTCGCCATGGTGTTCCTGCCCGAGCTGCGCGTGGGCGGTATGCAGATCTTCCGCTCGGAAAGCTTCGACACCGACGGCAAGGTGCTGCCCCGCGCCGCCCAGATCGCCGCGCGCATCTCGGTCATCTATTTCGGGCTGACGGCGGTCTGCTATGTCGCCTATATCGCCGTCGGCATGCCCAGCTTCCATGCCGTCAACCACGCGCTGACCACCATCGCAACGGGCGGATTTTCCACCTTCGACGCCTCTTTCGGCGCCTTCCAGGGCCCCGCCGAATACATCGCCGCGCTGTTCATGGCGATCGCCAGCCTGCCGTTTGTCCGCTACGTCCAGCTGCTGGCCGGCTCGTCCGGGCCGCTTTTGCGCGACCCGCAGGTTCGCGGGTTCCTGTGGATCCTCCTCACGCTTTATGCTGTCGTCTGCCTGTACCAGACCGGCAACGCCGTCCCGTTCGAGACCGCGCTGCGCGAGACCGTCTTCAACGTCACCTCGATCCTCACCGGCACCGGCTATGCCAGCACCGACTACCAGCTCTGGGGTCCGTTCCCGATTGTGCTGTTCTTCTTCATCGGCCTGATCGGCGGCTGCGCGGGGTCGACCAGCTGTTCGATCAAGGTCTTCCGCTACCAGCTGCTGATCGCCTCGATCCGGTCGCAGATCGGCAAGATCCACTCGCCCCACGGCGTCTTCACGCCGCGCTATGACGGCCGCCCGGTCGGCGAGGATGTGCTGAGTTCGGTCATGGTCTTCTTCGTCGCCTTCATCGTCTCGATGGGCGTGATTTCGGTGCTGCTGGGCGCCACCGGCCTCGACACCGTCACCTCGATCTCCGGCGCCGCGGCGGCGCTGGCGAATATCGGCCCCGGGCTCGGCCCGATGATCGGGCCTGCGGGAAATTTCGCCGGGCTCAGCGACACGGCAAAGTGGATCCTGGCGGCGGCGATGCTGCTGGGGCGGCTTGAAATCATGGCGGTCTTCGCCATCCTCACCGTCAATTTCTGGAGGGTCTGATGACCGAACGCCCCCTTGGCGCGCAAATCGCCCATATGCTGGCCGACCGCGGCGTCGATACCGTGTTCGGCGTCCCCGGCGTGCATAATATCGAGCTTTACCGCGGCATCGAGCAGGCGGGCATTTCGCACGTTCTGGCGCGCCACGAACAGGGCGCGGGGTTCATGGCCGACGGTTATGCCCGCGCCACAGGCAAGCCGGGCGTGGCATTCGTGATCACCGGGCCGGGGCTGACCAACATCATGACGCCCCTGGGCCAGGCCTATTCCGACAATATCCCCGTGCTGGCGATCTCCTCCTGTCTTGACGAGACGCTGCTGACCAAGGGCCAATTGCACCAGATGAAGGATCAGCGACTGGCGGCCGAAACCGTGTGCGAGTGGTCCGCAGAGGCGCGGTCGGCCGACGCCGCCTATCGCCTGTTCGACAGGGCGTTCCGTCAGGTCTTTCTGGGCCAGACGCGGCCCAAGCATATCCAGGTGCCGGTTCCGCTTTTGCAGAAGCCTTGCCCGCCGCCGGACGACCGCGAATTTGCCCGCGGCGAGGCCCGGATTTTGCCCGATCCGATGAACGTCAAGACCGCCGCCCATCGGCTGCAAAAGGCGCGGCGGCCGCTGTTGATCCTTGGCGGCGGGGCGGCGGGCGCCGATCCGCGCGGCGTGGACGCCCCCAATCATCTGACCGGCTTCATCGACACGGTGCGTCCGGCGGTCTTCACGACCTATGCCGGGCGCGGAACCGTCGCCCCGGACTATCCGCTGCTGTTCGGCAGCACGCTGGCCCGGCCCGACAGCGCCGACATCGTCGCCGAGGCGGATTTCGTACTGGTGGTCGGCTCGCGGCTTTCCGAAGTGGACCTGTGGCGTCCAAGGCTGGGGCATACGGTCCCGATGATCCGCGTCGACATCAGCGACATGGCGCTGGCCGACCCGGTCGGAGCGTTCCTGAACATCCGCGCCGATGCGCATTCCTTTTTCGAGGCGATGAGGACCGAACTGGGCGGCGCGTCGTTCGACAATGACTGGAAGCCCGACGAAATCGCCTCGGCCCGCGCCCGCTGGCGCGCACAGGTCGATGCAGACCGCCCCGGTATCGTGCCGGTCTGCGATGCGCTGCGCGACTGTCTTCCGCAGGATACCATCATCTACAGCGACATGACCCAGTTCGCCTATGTCGCCAAGGAAATCTGGGACCTTGCAAAACCCGGTCTCTGGCACCATCCCTTCGGCTTCGGAACGCTTGGCTATGCCCTGCCCGCCGCGATCGGCGGCAAGGTCGGGGCGGGGCCGGGAACGCCCGTGGTCGCCATCGCCGGGGATTACGGGTTCCAGTACACGCTACAGGAACTCGGCACGGCGGCCGAGCTTGGCCTGACACTGCCGATCCTGCTTTGGGACAACGGGATGCTGAAGGAAATCGAGGCTTCCATGGCGCGCTCGCAGATCGCTCCCATCGCCGTTCAGGCGCGAAATCCCGATTTCGGCACGCTCGCGGCGGCCTACGGAATTGGCTATGCCTGCCCGGCCTCGCTGGCGGATCTGAGCTCTGCCGTGCAATCCGCGCTGACGGCGGACGGGCCTACCTTGATCCGCATGACGCCCGCGCTCGTCGCCTGAGGGCCTCTCTGGCCTGTCGGGCAACGCCGCGAGGTATTGGGGCTATCGGCAAGGAAAACCGGGTGTCCCATCGGGACACCCCGCCGATCTTACTCCCAGCAGCTCACCAGCACCGTCAGATCCGCCGCCAGCCGCGTCAGATCCTCGGCCGACATCGATCCCGCCCGGTCCGAGGCCGCCGGCGCGTATCCGCTGTTCGACAGAAAGGTCGCGATCGCCTCGGCATCGGTGGCGAAACTGACGTCCTCGGGCAATTGCTTTCCGGCCGGCGATTCGGTCGGCAGCAGCATTCCCAGAACGGAGCCGGAGGTGTCGAAGACCGGACCGCCCGCATCGCCCGGGCTCGCCGCCAGCGCCAGCCGCTTCATCGTCTGTTCGCCCTGCAGCCCCTTGATATCCGCCAGCGTCCCAAAGGTCAGCGTCGGCGCGCCCAGCATGCCCTCAAAACTGTAGCCCGACACCGCGACCTCTGACTTCAGCCGGGGAATCGCCGCCTGGAACCGCGCATAATCCACCGGCGCCAGCGGGTCGGCGGGCTGCAGCAGCGCAAGCCCCAATCCTGCATCGCTTGCGGCCACGGTCGCCTCGTAGGTCTCGTCCAAAGTGATCCGCCCGCAGCCCTCGACCGCCTGTGCGGTCGTCAGGACCGAGCCGCGGCTGTCGATGTAGAATCCCGACCGCGATCTTTGCGGACGCCGGATCTGCAGCCCGCTGATCAGGTCGATCGACTGTTCCAGAGTCCCTTCGCCGACGGTCTCGGGCAGCACGGTGCCGCGGATCGGTTTGAAGCTGTCGCGCATTGCCTTCAGCGCAACCTCGCGCCGCTTGTCGTCGCCCGCCGGCCAGATCAGGGTAAAACCCTTCACCGCGCCATCGCCGAGCACTGCATAGGTGTAGGATGTGATCTCGGCATTTTCGCCGGTCAGCGTGAACGAGTTCGCCCGGCGTTCGCGCGCACCGTCAAGCGGAACGATCTCGAGCGTCTGCATGATGTCGTACAGCCCCAGCAAGGTGGCTTCGTCGCCCGTCTGGCTGATCAACAGTACCGTCACCCCGCCGTCATCGATGGAATTGTAATGCGCAAACGGGGATTCGTAGCGGTCGAACGCCACCATCGCCAGCGGCATCTCCACTTCGATGCCCGCCCGGTCGTCGGTCACGAGCCGAAGATCGAGCGAGGCCAGCACCGCCTCGTATTCTCCGACCAGTTCGGCCCGTTGCCGGGTCGTCAGTACACCGGTCGGCTCGTACCCTTTCGATGTCTGCCATTCGGCCATCGAGTTCCGCGTTCCCGGGCCAAAGGCGGCGTCGATCCGGCCCTGGTAAAATCCAAACCACTGCAGCGCGATCTGCAGGTTGAATTTTTCCTGCCGGGTCAGCCGGCTTTCGCTGCGCAGCGCCTCGCGCCGCGTCTCTTCCGGTTCGGGCTGCGGCTCTGACACCGGGATCGAGTCCAGCAAGGCGGTCACGGTGTCTTGCTGCGGGGCAGGGGTTTCGACCACGGCCCCATCAAGGGCGTTGGACCCGATGGGCCAGAACTGTTGCGAATAGGCCCGGCTGTCGACCAGGAAGCTGTCGGCCGGGATGGCGCGCTGCGACCGGAGGCTTTTCAGCCGAGCGATGGCGCCGTTTTCGTCGTAAGGTCCGAGCGCGATCGCGTACCAGCCGGAGCCCATACGAAAGCCGTTTACATCCGGTAGATTCGCGGCAAAAGCTCGGACCCGGTCCTGCGCCGGTCCCAAATTCTGGTGTGCCTCGACCTGGACAAAGGTCACCTGTGCGGCGGCCAGACCGGCCCAAAGCGTAATGACCGCCGTAACCAAGGCGGAAATCGCGTGCTTCATCCTCGAATGATCCCTGAACAGCGTCGTATCGTTTCCTGCTAACCCATCCTATCAATGCCGCTTTGCGGTCAAGGTCAATATACCGTGTCCGCCATGCGATTGACCCCCAGCACCCTGTTGCCTATTGAGAACGCGATTTCCGGTAAGTCAGGCAAAGCGATGGCCAAGGGTACCACTCCCCGCAGTTTCCAGGAAACAATCCTGCGCCTGCAGACATATTGGTCGGCACAGGGCTGCGCGATCCTGCAGCCCTACGACATGGAGGTCGGCGCCGGCACGTTCCACCCGGCAACGACTCTGCGCTCGCTGGGCTCGAAACCCTGGGCGGCGGCCTATGTCCAGCCCTCGCGCCGCCCGACTGACGGGCGCTATGGCGAGAATCCGAACCGGCTGCAGCACTATTACCAGTTCCAGGTGCTCATCAAACCGTCGCCGCCCGACCTGCAAGACCTTTATCTCGGCTCGCTCGAGGCCATCGGCATCGACATGAACGTCCATGACATCCGATTCGTCGAGGATGACTGGGAAAGCCCGACGCTCGGCGCCTGGGGCCTGGGCTGGGAGGTCTGGTGCGACGGCATGGAAGTCAGCCAGTTCACCTATTTCCAGCAGGTCGGCGGGCATGACTGTGCCCCCGTTTCGGGAGAGTTGACCTATGGGCTGGAGCGGCTGGCGATGTACGTCCTCGGCATCGACCACGTGATGGAGATGCCGTTCAACGACCCGCAAACGCCCATCGCGCTCAGCTATGGCGACGTCTTCCGGCAGACCGAAGAGGAATACAGCCGCTGGAACTTCGACGTCGCCAACACGGACATACTGCTCAGGCAATTCGAAGAGGCCGAAGCCGAATGCGCCCGCATCCTGGCCGAGCCGCAGGACGACCCCAAGACCGGCAAACGCATCGTTATGGCGCATCCCGCCTACGACCAATGCATCAAGGCCAGCCATCTGTTTAACCTGCTCGACGCCCGCGGCGTGATCTCGGTCACTGAACGTCAGGCCTATATCGGCCGCGTCCGGGCCCTGGCCAAACAATGCGCCGATGCCTTCGTGCAGACCGAAGCCGGGGGGGTCGCGGCATGACGTTGATGTCCTCGATCCCCGTCCTGCGCGCCGCCGACTACCCCGCTGCCCGCGCCTTCTGGACCGAGACCATGGGCTTCGCCATTGCCGAAGAGGGCGGCGATCCGGCCCGGTTCGGCATCTTCAAGCGCGGCAGGGCCACGGTCTTCGTCGATTCCTGGCACGGGGGCGATCCCGAGCCCTCGCCGGCCTGGCGGGCCTATTTCCACACCGATGCCGTGGACGCGCTCGCCGAGGAACTGCGCGGCAAGGGGGCAAAGATCGAGGGCCCGCGCGATGCCGTCTATGGCATGCGAGAGATCACCCTGCGTGATCCCGCGGGCAATCTGCTTTGCTTCGGCCAGGACATCGACTGAGCCCCCGCCGCCCATGTCCGGAAAATTGACAGGAGCCTTTCTCGTGCTCACCGCCCTGATCGCCGGCGCGGCGATGTACTATCTGCAGCTCTATGCCTTCTATGACGAGGTCGAGGGCGACAGCGTCGAGATCCGGCTTACGTCGCTGACCTCTCAGCGGCCCGAGCCGCTTTTGGTCGACAATGTCGAAGCCATCGACTCAGACAGTTCTCCGCTGCGCTTCCGGGCCTGTTTCACCACCGGCTCCAGCAACGTCGCGCTCAGCGAGGAATTCGTGCTCTACGACGCGCCCGAACCGCTGGTCGCGCCGGGATGGTTCGACTGTTTCGATGCCGCACAGGTCGGCGAGGCCCTGAAAGACGGCACCGCGCTGGCCTTCCTGGCCGAGGCCGAGATCCGCGACGGCGTCGACCGCGTCGTCGCCGTGTTCGACGACGGGCGCGGGGTCGCCTGGCACCAACTGAACGAAACCTACCGGGACTGACCGAATGCCCGATCTCTTGATCGAACTCTTTTCCGAGGAGATCCCCGCGCGGATGCAGGCCCGCGCGGCCGAGGATCTCAGTCGGCTTGTCACCGACGGCGTGGTCGAGGCCGGGCTGACCTATGCCCACGCCGCCGCCTTTTCGACCCCGCGGCGCTTGACGCTGGCGGTCGAGGGGCTGCTGGCGCAAAGCCCCACCGTGCGCGAAGAGCGCAAGGGCCCCCGCGTGGATGCGCCCGAAAAGGCGCTGGAGGGCTTTCTACGGTCGACGGGGCTGACCAAGGACCAGCTCGAGGTCCGCGACGACAAGAAGGGGCAGGTGTGGTTCGCCGCCATCGAACGGCCCGGCCGTCCCGCCGCCGAGATCGTGGCCGAGGTGCTGGACCACACCGTCCGCAATTTTCCCTGGCCGAAATCGATGCGCTGGGGCAGCGGCGGCTTGCGCTGGGTGCGCCCGCTGCAATCCATCCTGTGCCTTCTGACCGACGAGTCCGGCGCGTCGGTCGTGCCGCTGGAGATCGACGGACTCGCGGCGGGCGACACCACGCGCGGCCACCGGTTCATGGCGCCCGAGCCCATCGCGGTGACCTCTTTCGAGGATTACGAGGCCAAGCTGAAGCGGGCGAAGGTGATCCTGCGCCATGAGGAGCGCGCCGACCATATCTGGGTCGACGCCCACAACCTCGCCTTCGCGCAAGGGCTGGAGGTTGTCGAAGACAAGGGTCTTCTGGCCGAGGTCGCGGGGCTGGTGGAATGGCCCGTCGTGCTGATGGGCGAGATCGGCGCCGATTTCCTCGACCTGCCGCCCGAGGTCCTGCAGACCTCGATGCGCGAGCACCAGAAGTTCTTTTCGGTCCGCAACCCCAAGACCGGACGGATCGAGAAATTCGTCACCGTCGCCAATATCGAGGCGCCGGATGCCGGCGCGACCATCCTGGCCGGCAACGCCAAGGTTCTGGCCGCGCGGCTGTCGGATGCCAAGTTCTTCTGGGAAAACGACCTGCGCACCGTCCAACGCCAGGGCATGAAGGCCTGGCGCGACCGTCTGGCCGACGTGACCTTTCACGCCAAGCTCGGCAGCCAGGCCGACCGCATCGAACGCATCGCCGCGCTGGCTCGCGAGATCGCGCCGCTCGTGGGCGCCAAACCCGACCTCGCCGCCGAGGCCGCCCGCATCGCCAAGGCCGATCTGGCCTCGGAAATGGTCTACGAGTTCCCCGAACTGCAGGGCACCATGGGCAAATACTACGCCCGCGCCGCCGGCCACGACGACGGCGTGCCGGAGGCGTGCGAGGACCACTACTCGCCGCTGGGACCGTCGGACGACGTGCCCACCCACCCGGTTTCGGTCGCCGTGGCGCTGGCGGACAAGATCGACACGCTGACTGGGTTCTGGGCGATTGACGAAAAGCCGACGGGGTCGAAGGACCCCTATGCGCTGCGGCGGGCGGCTTTGGGGGTTATTCGATTGGTGCTGGTGAATGCGCTCCAGGCACAGTTAAGGCCCTTAATAATTGCGGCTTGGGAAAACTATCTGGACCAACTCCGCAGCTTTCGGCCGTTGCAGACTGTGTTTGTCCTTGAAATCCGCGAGGAAGATTTTCAGTTTGTTTTGTTACCGCAAGTCGATGCCGCCAACACGACCGATCCGGCGGTTTCGGCTTTTGATCCTAGAGACGCAGAGGAAAACTGGGTGTTTTTCAGAGAAAGCGATCCTCAGGACATCCCCAACGTTATACTATTAGAAAATGACCCAAGACCGGATTGGGGCGACTACAGCCTTGCTCCAAGAAATGAAGTTGTTGACGACCTCCTCACCTTCTTCCACGACCGCCTCAAGGTCCACCTCCGCGACGAGGGCATCCGCCACGACGTCATCGACGCCTGCCTCGCCATGCCGAACAACGACGACCTGACCCTGCTCGTCAAACGCGCCGAGGCGCTCTCTCATCTCCTGAAATCCGACGACGGCGAAAACCTGCTTCTGGGCTTCAAACGCGCCCATGCACTGCTCGCCCAGGCCGAGGAAAAGGACGGTGTCGAATACAGTTTCGGTCCCGACCCGAAACTCGCCGACGATCCCACGGAACACGCCCTGTTCAAAGCCCTCGACGAGGCCGAGGCACAAATCAAACCCGCCATGGAGGCCGAAGACTTCGAGACCGCCATGCACGCCATGGCCGCCCTGCGCGCGCCCATCGACGCCTTTTTTGACACCGTGCAGATCAACACCGACAACCAGATCCTGCGCCGCAACCGCCTGAACCTGCTGCACCGCATCCGTGAAACCTGTGGCGCGGTCGCCGACCTGACCAAGATCGAAGGCTAAGACGGGCTTCGCCCATTCGTCGCTGAAATCGCTCCACCGGATCGATTTACGGGCGCTCCTCATTCATCTTGGCCCAAATACGCTCGGGGGGAGCGCGAGGGGGCGGAAAGCCCGCTCGCACACGGCGGCGCGCGGAGCGCGGCGCAACCATGCCGCGAGTGCCGCAGCCGCCTGCTTTTTGGTCGAGACGCGGAAATTCCTTGCGCCGATGAGACCGCTGGCTATCATGCCGCGACACAGCAAAAGGCGCTGCAGTGCAGAAAATCGTGACCCTCAAACCCTACTCGACGATCACGCGCACCGCGTCGATCTCGACCGGCACCCATGGCGGCCGGGCGAAATGCCTGCAGCGTCTGATCCGCCTGGACATGCCGGTGCCCACCACGGTTGCGCTGTCCTTCGACACGGTGCACCACATCGCCGCAGGCCAGCTGCCCGATATGGCCGCGATCCTTCGCACCTTCGGACCCGATCCGCTGGTCTCGGTGCGTCCCTCCAGCGAGGACCCCGACTGGGGCGGCCCCGGCGCCATCCTCAACATCGGCATGACCGATGCCCGCCACGCGGCAATGTGCGAAACGCTGGGCGAGGCGGCGGCGACCACGCTCTATCTGCGCTTCATCCAGGCCTATGCGGTCCATGTCGCCCGGCTCGATCCGGATATGTTCGACCTGCCCGAAAACCCCGACGCGGCGGCGCTCGATCACGCGCTTTTTGCCTATCAGGAAGAGACCGACGAGGATTTCCCGCAGGACCCCGCCGTGCAACTCGCCGAGGTTCTGCGGTCGATGGCCCGCGCATGGGAGGGCACCACGGCGCGGCTACTCCGTCAGGCAAAGGGCGCCCCGATCGAGGCGGGGCTGGGGCTGGTCGTTCAGAAGATGGCGCTCGGCGTCGGGCCGTCCGAATCCGGCTCGGGCGTCATTCAGTTCGTCGACGGTACCTCGGGGCTGCCGCAGATCACCGGCCGCTACCGCAGCCAAAGCCAGGGCCGCGACGCCGTGGCCGGCACCGACGGATCGCTTTACATCACCCGCGACCCGCGCGGCGAAAGCCTTGAAGAACGCTGCCCGGACAGTTTCGCCAAGCTTGTCGAGCATGGCCGTCAATGCCGCAGCGAGCTTCGCGAAGAGCTGCAGATCGAATTCACGATCGAAGCGGGTGAGCTGAGCATCCTCGATGCGGTGCGGGTCCAGCGGAATTCCCGCGCCGCGGTGCGCATCGCCGTGTCGCTCGCCGAAGACGGCATCATTGCCAAGGAGGAGGCCGTGCGCCGGATCGAACCCCGCGCGCTGACGGAACTGCTGCACCCCCAGATCGACCCCTCGGCCAACCGCGATGTCATCGCCCGGGGCATCGCCGCCAGCCCAGGCGCCGCGACGGGCCGTATCGTGTTTTCGTCCTCCGCCGCCCAGGCCAGCGCCGCACAGGACCAGCCCTGTATTCTGGTGCGCCGCGAGACCACGCCCGAGGACATCCGCGGGATGCACGCCGCAGAGGGTGTTCTGACCGAACGCGGCGGAATGACCAGCCATGCCGCCGTCATCGCCCGCGGCCTTGGCCTGCCTTGCGTCGTCGGCACCTCCGGCATCGCGCTC
The DNA here is from genome assembly GCA_030065095.1 of Rhodobacter sp. Taxonomy (GTDB): domain Bacteria; phylum Pseudomonadota; class Alphaproteobacteria; order Rhodobacterales; family Rhodobacteraceae; genus JASJCA01. The sequence goes on along the minus strand of JASJDP010000014.1, from coordinate 14,889 downwards.
GGCCAGCGCGCGAAGACGCTGACCACCGCCCAGGGCCGCACATTCGCCGAAGGCGACATCATTACGCTTGACGGCGCCACCGGGGAGGTTCTGGCCGGGGCGGTCCCGATGCTCGAACCCGCCCTCGACGACGCGTTCCGGTCGCTTTTGACCTGGGCGGACAGAATTCGCGATATCGGCATCCGCGCCAATGCCGACACCCCCAACGACGCCCGGCTGGCCCGGCATTTCAAGGCGGAAGGCATCGGGCTTTGCCGCACCGAGCATATGTTCTTTCAGGATGACCGCCTGACCGTGATGCGCGAGATGATTTTCGCCAATACGCCCGAGGACAGGCAATCGACCCTCGATCAGCTCTTGCCGATGCAGCGCCGCGACTTCGTCGAGCTTTTCGAGATCATGCAGGGCAAGCCCGTCTGTATCCGCCTTTTCGATCCGCCGCTGCACGAGTTTCTGCCCAGCGACCGCCACGATCTGCGGGATCTGGCGGAATCGCTCGCCAAACCGATCGCCGATGTCACCCAAAGGGTCGAGCAGCTGAGCGAGTTCAACCCGATGCTGGGCATGCGCGGCGTCCGCCTGGGCATCACCGTGCCGGAAATCTACGACATGCAGGCGCGTGCGATCTTCGAGGCGACCATCGAGGCCAGCCGGAACGGCGATCCGGTGGTGCCCGAGATCATGATCCCGCTGGTCAGCGCCAGGCGAGAGGTTGAACTGGTCAAGACCCGCGTCGACGCCGTCGCGGCGGCAGTGCGCAACGAACGAGGCGCCGATTTCGACTTTCGCCTGGGTGTCATGGTCGAAACCCCGCGCGCCTGTCTGCGCGCCGACGAGATCGCGCTGCATTCGGCTTTCCTGAGTTTCGGCACCAACGATTTGACGCAGATGACCTATGGCCTGTCCCGCGACGATGCCGGGCGGTTCATGTCGGACTACGTCAACCTTGGCGTCTATCGCGAAGATCCCTTTCACTCGCTGGACACCGACGGGGTTGGAGAACTTCTAACTGTCGGCGCAGAGCGCGGGCGCAGCGCGGCGCCGGACATCGTCCTGTCGATCTGCGGCGAACATGGGGGCAGCGCCGAATCGATTGCCTTCTGCCGGGATGCGGGATTCGACTACGTCTCGTGTTCCCCGTTCCGCGTTCCGGTCGCGCGGCTTGCCGCCGCACAACTGGCGCTGGCAGCGCCGGATCCGGCGCGTTGATCCGTAACCTGTTGATCTTAAGACATTAACGCTGAACAAGAAAATTCGCGTTTCGTTCGTTTTCCGCTTGCATTTTGGACACAACGCGGCACGAATCGGCAGCCGGACTCGACTCACCGTGACTTTTTTGCATATAGGGCCAAGTCAAGGTGCTGAATGTGCCCGTTTTGGGCCGCCTGGGGGATAGTATGAAACTGGTGGGTCTTTTCAAGGCTGCCTTTATGATGGGTGCGCTGGGTATCGCCGGTGCGGCATCTGCCGACATCGTTCTGAGTGAGTCGAACGATCCCGGAATACAGATAGAGACCCGTCTGACCGATCTTCTCAGCCGTGAACGCGTCGCGCTCGGCAGGCTCAATGTCGCCCGGCTGCAGAAGCTGGCGAACCTGCCCGAGACAACCCGGTTTGAAAAGGCAAAACCCGCTAAGGTTGTTTATACCAGGGCCTGGCTTAACACGCTGCCGCCGGCAAAGGGCGGCGCGTCGCTGAGTTGCCTGGCCGAAGCGCTGTATTTCGAAGCCCGCGGCGAAACCGTCAAAGGTCAGTTCGCGGTGGCGGAGGTGATCCTGAACCGCGTGGACAGCGGTCACTATCCGAATACGGTCTGCGGGGTCATCCGGCAGGGAACCGGCAAGCGCTATCAGTGTCAGTTCACCTATACCTGTGACGGCCACGACGAGAAAATCCATGAACCTGCGGCTTACGCGCAGGTCGCGAAAGTGGCCCGCGTGATGCTCGACGGTGCCGAGCGCGGCCTGACCGCCGGCGCCACACACTATCACACCAAAGCGGTCAGCCCGCGCTGGTCCCGCAAGTTTCCGCGCACCGCGACCATAGGCGTGCATCATTTCTACCGGATGCCGACAAAGCTTTCCCGTCGCTGAAAATCTCCGCAACGTTCGTACCACGCCTATGAGCGGGCTGGTTTTCCAGGCTAAACTAGAGGGTTAGGCGGGTGTCGACTGTGTGGCGCTTGACTGCCAGGGCCTGGGACCTTTCTGTGGTCGGTGTCAGCCCTGTGTTTCCCGTGCCCGGATCCGGCGGTCGAAGACGGCGGCGGAACGGTCCGTGTCACCGCAGATGAAAACCTATTACCGTCCGATCCCGATGGTGGATGCGGCGCGTCCGGCCGACGCCGTGCCGCTCGGCGGTGGGTGGGCCTGGTTTGACAGGGTCGAGCGCCTGTCGCGCTCGGGCGAGGCCCGCGTGATCGCGGCAAAGGACGTCCCGGCCGGCATCCTCGCACGGCTGACCGCCAGCCGGGCCCCGGTCGCCGGCCTGACCTTCGACCGCCCGCGCCTGATGGGTATTCTGAACGTCACGCCCGACAGCTTTTCGGATGGCGGCGCCTACCTGGATCCGGCCGCTGCCACCGCGCACGCAGACGCGTTGATCCTGGAGGGTGTGGATATCCTCGATGTCGGCGGAGAATCCACCCGCCCGGGGGCGGATACCGTTGGCCCGGAAGAGGAAATTGGGCGGGTCGTGCCGGTGATTTCGGCGCTTGCCGGCAAGTCCTTGCCGATTTCGATCGACACCAGGAAAGCCGCCGTTGCCGGGGCCGCCCTGCGGGCCGGGGCCACGATGCTGAACGACGTCTCGGCCTTGACCTATGATCGCCGCATGGCACGCACCGCCGCTGAAGCCGGCGTTCCCGTTTGTCTGATGCACGCACAGGGCGAGCCCAAGACGATGCATGAAGACCCCAGCTACGACGACGTGCTGTTCGACGTCTACGATCATTTGGCCGTCCGCGTGGCGGATGCAGAGGCAGCCGGCATCCGGCGCGACAACATACTGGTCGATCCCGGCATCGGTTTTGGCAAGACGCTCGATCACAATCTTCGCCTCTTGCGCAATCTAAGCGTGTTTCACGGTCTTGGCTGCCCGCTTTTGCTCGGCGTGTCGCGCAAGCGCTTCGTGGGGGTGCTGGCGGACGAGACCGACCCGCAGGCGCGTATGCCGGGCTCGGTGGCTGTTGCCATGGCGGCGGTGGCGCAGGGCGTGCAGATCCTGCGCGTCCATGATATAGAGGCAACAAAACAGGCGCTGACGTTGCAAGGCGCCGTAACGGGCAGAGGGCTTTGGTGATGGGACGAAAACTCTTCGGAACCGATGGCGTGCGGGGCCGCGCCAACAGCTATCCGATGACCGCCGAGATGGCGTTGCGCCTTGGCGCCGCCGCGGGTCGCTATTTCCGCACGGACGGTGGCCGTCGGCATCGCGTGGTGATCGGCAAGGATACCCGGCTGTCCGGCTATATGCTGGAAAACGCGCTGACCGCGGGTCTGACATCGACCGGCATGAACGTCTTGCTGCTGGGCCCGGTCCCGACACCGGCGGTGGGCCGCCTGACCCATTCCATGCGGGCCGATCTGGGCATCATGATCTCGGCCAGCCACAATCCGCATTACGACAACGGCATCAAGCTGTTCGGTCCCGACGGCTTTAAGCTCAGCGACGAGGCCGAATCCGAGATCGAGGCGTTGATGGCCGGCGATATCGAACCAGCCGCACCCGAGAATATCGGCCGTGCCCGGCGTATCGACGAAGGTGCGGGGCGCGGGCGTTACATGGAATTCGCGAAGACGACTTTTCCGAGACGCGGGCGGCTCAATGGCCTGAAGATCGTGGTCGACTGCGCCAACGGCGCCGCCTACAAGGCCGCACCCGAGGTGCTGTGGGAGCTTGGCGCAGAGGTGATCCCGATCGGGGTCGAGCCCGACGGGTTCAATATCAACGATGGCTGCGGGTCGACCGATACCGCGCTGGCCGCCGAGACGATCCGGCGCGAGGGGGCTGATGTCGGCATTTGCCTGGACGGGGATGCCGACCGGGTCATGATCCTCGACGAGACCGGCGCGGTTGCGGATGGCGATCAGATCATGGCGTTGATCGCGAGCCGCTGGGCCGAGGCCGAGCGGCTGGCGGGCAACACGCTGGTAGCGACGGTGATGTCGAACCTCGGGTTAGAGCGGTTCCTGCAGGGCCGGCAGATCCGGCTGGAACGCACACCGGTGGGCGACCGCTATGTGGTCGAGCGGATGCGGGCCGGGGGATGGAACTTGGGCGGCGAGCAGTCGGGGCATATCGTGATGACCGACTATGCGACGACGGGCGACGGGCTGATTGCGGGGCTGCAATTCCTGGCCGCGATGGTCGAGACCGGGCAGCGTGCATCGGATCTGGCGACCAGCTTTGATCCGGTGCCGCAGCTTTTGAAGAATGTCCGCTATGGAGCCGGGCACGAGCCGCTGCAGATCGCCGCGGTCAAATCGGCGATCTCGGAGGCCGAGGCACGGCTGAACGGGTCCGGGCGGCTCTTGATCCGCAAGTCGGGAACCGAGCCGCTGATCCGGGTGATGGCGGAATGCGAGGACGAGGCGCTGCTGGGCCAGGTTGTGGATGGGATCGTCGCCGAGGTCGAGGCAGCGGCGGGGTAGGCCGAGGGTCCGGATTCCCCATGAAGTTTCTGGTCCAACCCGTTGTTTTAGCTCGTTAATGCCAGCATCCCGCTGCGGATAAAGCGGCGTTCAACCTGCAAACAGCCGCCGCAATGCGCCGAACTGGCTGATCGCGAGGCCAAGCAGGATCAATGCCAGGGCCACGAAGAACCGCAGCGGCAGAAGTTCGCCCAGCACCGCGGCACCGAAGACCATCGACCAGACGGGCACCTGATAATTGACCAGCGTCATGAAGGTCGACCCGGCACTGCGGATCACCAGAACCCGTAAAAGTGCGGCAAGGCCGGTGGGCACCAGCCCCAGAAACAGGAGCGCCCAGCCCGCACGCGCACCCGCCCATCCGGGCAGGCCTTCGGTCATCAGCATCGGCGGCGTCAGGATCGCGCTGCCGATGATCAGCCCCAGCGCCGACAGGACCACCGGGTCCACCGGCGGGCAACGGCGGGTGAGGATCGAGCTGACGGCATAGGACATCACCGCCCCGAGACAGGCCAAGCGCGCGAACGGTTCCATCGCCGATCCGCTGCCCGAGGTGAGTCCGGGGGCGATCAGCACCGCCGCGCCCGCGAATCCGACGAGAAAGCCAAGCGATTTGCGGAGCGACAGGCGTTCGTCGCCGAAGACATGCGCCAACGGCAGCACGAAGAGCGGCAGCGCCGCCATGTTGAGCCCGGCATAGGCGGAGGACACATGCTGCTGGCCCCAGGCCAGCAGGAAAAACGGCAGGGCGGAACTGAGCGCGCCGATGGGCAGGACGAAGGCCAGGAACCGTCCGTCGAAGCGCGGCCAGGGGCGTCCGAGCGCCAGCACCATGCCCAGTAGCGCCAGCGCCCCCAGCCCGGTGCGTGCGGCGGCGACGGTGACCGGGCCGTAGCCCTGCAGCGCGACCGTCACCACCATGAAGGTGCCGCCCCAGATCACGCCGAGTGCGGCGATGGACAGCCAGTTGGTGAGCGTTGGAGACGCGGTCGGGTCGGTAGCCATGGCCCCGCTTAGCGCATCGCTTTCCCGGGTGCTATCCGGGTGTGCAGCCCCGGGGAACGGGTGATCGAAGGTGCCCACAAACTGGAACCACTGGGCAAGTCCCCTTCAGGCCAAAAACCAGCCTCGTGCTCAACTGGAGACGCGATACGCTGTTTCCGGGGCCGGTCCCGATCAACTCGATCGAGCATTGATCGGACACCTCGTCGATCCGGAGCATGAGACGCCGCCGCCCCGCGGCCGGCTCGATGCCCGTTTACCGTCGGTGCCCCGAAGTCGTGGTCGGTCAGGTCATCAAACAGGATTTCGCGCAACGCGGCCTTGGGCGCATCCCGCCAACGGCGTGGCATGAACAGAAAACCGCACCGAACGCAGCGTGAATTCGGCAAAAAAACAACCGGTCCGACGGTGTTCGTTGGACCGGCTGCGTGGGTGTCGGATATCTCAGTTCCGTTCCTTGTCGACCATTTTTCCGGCCGAGATCCAGGGCATCATGGCACGGAGCTTCTTGCCGACCTCTTCGATCTGGTGGGCGTCGTTGTTGCGGCGGATCGCCTTGAACGAGGGCTGACCCACGGCGCATTCGGTCATCCAGTCGCGCACGAAGCGGCCCGACTGGATGTCGTCGAGCACCTCTTTCATCCGCGCCTTGGTCTCGTCATAGGGCAGGATGCGGGGGCCGCTGACGTATTCGCCGTATTCGGCGGTGTTCGAGATCGAATAGTTCATGTCGGCGATGCCGCCTTCGTAGATCAGGTCGACGATCAGTTTGACCTCGTGCAGGCATTCGAAATAGGCCATCTCGGGGGCATAGCCTGCCTCGACCAGGGTTTCGAAGCCCATCCGGATCAGCTCGACCAGACCGCCGGCCAGCACGGTCTGCTCGCCGAAAAGATCGGTTTCGCATTCCTCGCGGAAATCCGTTTCGATGATGCCCGACCGGCCGCCGCCGATGGCCGAGCAGTAGCTGAGGCCAAGCTCGAGCGCCTTGCCGGAGGCATCGTTGTGGACCGCCACGAGGCAGGGCACGCCGCCGCCCTTGACGTATTCGCCGCGCACGGTGTGACCGGGGCCTTTCGGGGCCATCATGATGACATCGACCTCCTTGGGTGCCTCGATCAGGCCGAAGTGGATGTTCAGCCCGTGGGCAAAGGCGATGGCGGCGCCGGGTCTGATGTGATCCCTGACGTATCTCGTCCAGGTGTCGGCCTGCAATTCGTCGGGCATGGTGAACATCAACAGATCGCACCAGCCGGCGGCCTCGGAGATGCCCATGACCTGCAGGCCCTCGCCCTCGGCCTTTTTGGCGCTGGGTGACCCCTCGCGCAGGGCGACGGCGATGTTCTTGGCGCCGGAGTCGCGCAGGTTCAGGGCGTGGGCGTGACCCTGGCTGCCGTAGCCGAGAATCGCCACCTTCTTGTCCTTGATCAGATTGATGTCGCAGTCACGGTCGTAGTAAACGCGCATGGCGGGGTCTCCCTTGGATTGTTGTGGGTGTCCTAACCAGATTCCGGTCGGGCTGCGAGACTGATTTTTGCTGTTTTCTTGCCGAATATGGTGATAATCATTCTCGAACTTGGTGAACTTCGGAAAATTCATGCTCGACGATATCGACCGGCGACTCCTGCGGCGATTGCAGGCCGATCCGTCCCAAACCGTGCCCGAGCTGGCCGAGGCGACGGGTATGACGGCCGGCCGGACCCAGCGGCGGCTGGACCGGCTGAAGGAGGCGGGGGTAGTCCGCGCCACGCGGGCAGTGATCGACTGGCGCCAGCTCGGCTATGAGGTGGTTGTGTCGCTGCGCTTTACCCTCGACAAGACCCAGCGCACCGCCTTCGACGAGTTCATCGCCGCCGCGCGCGAGATCCCCGAGGTGATCGAGATCCAGACATTTCTGGGCAAGGTGGACGTGCGGCTGGGTGTGATCGCCCGCGACATCGGCCATTACCAGGAGCTTTACCGGAGCCGCATCCTGACCCTGCCGCATATCGCCGATATCGAGGCGCTGATGCATGTGGCGACGGTGAAATCGGACGAGAAGCTGCCGATATGAGCGAGTTCGACGCAATCGACGCCGCGCTGCTGGCGGCACTGTCGCGCGACGACACGCAATCGGCGGGCAAGCTGGGCCGGATGGTGGGGCTCAGCCAGCCCGCCACCTGGCGGCGGATCCGGCGGCTGCGGTCGGCCGGCGTGATCTCGGGGCGGCGGCTGGATCTGAACCGCGAGGCGCTGGGATTCGGAGTGACGGTGTTTCTGGGGGTCAAGCTGGCGGCAAAGGGTCGGGTGTCGCTGGAGGATTTTGAACGCGCGGTGACGGCGATTCCGGAGGTCCAGACGGTGCAGCATGTGCTGGGGATGTACGACTACCGGCTGCGCGTCGTGGCCCGTGACATCGCGGATTTCGAGCGGGTTCTGCGGCGGCGGATCATGGCGCTGCCGGGGGTGGGCAGCATCGAGGCGAACGTGCTGCTGAGCGAAGAGCGGCAGGTCGGACCGCTGGGTTGAGGTCCGGTCGGAACGCGTGTCGAGCGCCGACCGCCGTCCCGTTGCGGGGCGGGCTGTGTTCGGTAGGGTGAAGAGGGCGTATACGGCGCTAGCCGCATTCCACGCGTTTGACATGGCCGGTCGCGTCGAGCCAGATGTCCAGCCGGCCGGGCACCAGCATCATCGAGACGAACTGACCGTACTCGATGACCCGCACCAGCGGCTCGATTGCCGCCACCTCGACATCCGAGCGCGGTTTGCCGACGAGGAACTGATACTGATGCGCGCGGCAGGTGTCGGGCAGATACCCCGGCTGTGCGGCGTTGATGCCCGCCGCGACAGGGTTGGCAAGGGCGAGGGTGCCGAGTGTGGCCGCTGCGAGTCTCAAGATCATTTTGCGTTCCTCCCGGCGATACCGGAATCTGCGAAGGGGGCGGGTGGCTGTTCCAGTCTGCTGTGCCGCCGTGTCGTTGCGAAGGGCGCTGGCCGGTCCCCGGAGGGAGTTGGCTGCATTACGGCCGGGAACCGCCCGGGCACGCAAACCGTCAACAATGCACCACGCCCCTGATGAATTGTTTCAAGCAAAATACAGAAATGTGGCATAAATTTGGCTTTGGCGCCTTTGACCCTGAATTACCTGTGTGTGGATGTATTGGGGCGTGGGCGGTTCCATTCAGGATTGCATCTGTTCGGGGTTCGACCCTGGTGGCTTGTTCGGGAATGTCCGGGCAGGCAGCACCGATTTCCGTTGAAGCCCGCCCTGCCGTGCGTGTCCCGGTGGACCTGCGCCGGTCTGCGCCGATTCGCGGCAGAGTGAAATCGAGCATATGATTTCCCGATGAATCGCCTATGACTGGACGGGCACAGATTGCAGTTGAGGAATGTCCATGTCTGCTCTTCTCGATACCGTCGACCCCGACGGCCTTCTGGAGTTCTCGGTGGTGTTCACCGACCGCTCGCTCAACCATATGTCCGCTGCCTTTCAGGAGGTGATGCGCGATATCTCGGGGATGTTGCGGGAGGTCTACAATGCGGATGCGGTGGCGCTGGTGCCGGGCGGCGGGACCTATGCGATGGAGGCCGTGGCGCGGCAGCTGGCGACCGGGCGGACGGCGCTGGTGATCCGAAATGGGTGGTTTTCCTACCGCTGGACGCAGATTTTCGAGGCGGGCGCGATTCCGGCGGAGGAAATCGTGATGCCGGCGCGGCGGGCGGGCAACGCGGCGGACGCGGCCTTTGCGCCGATGCCGGTCGACGAGGTGGTGGCGAAGATCGCAGCCGAGCGTCCCGAGGTTGTGTTCGCGCCGCACGTGGAAACCTCGTCGGGGATCATTTTGCCGGATGCGTACCTGCGCGCCGTGGCCGATGCCGTGCATTCCGTGGGAGGGCTGTTCGTTCTGGACTGCATCGCCTCGGGCTGCGCCTGGGTGGACATGAAGGCGACGGGGGTCGACGTGCTGATCTCGGCCCCGCAAAAGGGCTGGTCGGCGTCGCCTTCGGCGGGGCTGGTGATGCTGTCTGACGCCGCGGTGGCGCGGGTGAAAGAGACGCAGTCGACATCCTTTGCGGTGGATCTGGGGAAGTGGCTGACGATCATGGAGGCCTATGAGGGCGGCGGTCACGCCTATCACGCGACACTGCCGACGGATGCGCTGCGCGGCTTTCGCGACACGATGCTGGAGATGCGGGACCATGGGTTTGCAAAGCTGGCGGAGGCACAATGGGAGCAGGGCAGACGGGTGCGGGCGGCCCTGGCGGCGCGCGGCATCAAGTCGGTGGCCGCCGAAGGATTCGGCGCGCCGGGTGTGGTTGTGTGCCATACCGCCGATCCCGAGGTGCAGTCCGGCCGGGCCTTCGGAACGCTGGGGGTGCAGATCGCGGCGGGCGTGCCGCTGATGTGCGGCGAGGGCGAGGCCTACAAGTCGTTCCGGATCGGTCTGTTCGGGCTCGACAAGCTTTATGACGTGGAGGCGAGTGTGGCGCGGCTGGAGGCGGCGCTGGACCGGGTGCTGGCCGCGTAAGGTGACGGAGTGCGCTGCGCGCACGCCGGTTTCCGGCCCATCCTCGCCTCCGGCTGCGGGCGGGCGGTGCCCCGGGGCCACCCGCGTTCCATCTTGCATTCGGAGGGGCCGCAGGCTGGTCTGGAGCTTCCTTATCGCTGAAGGAACCGGCAGAGGCCATTCGGCCTGAACGTTTGCGCGGGCAGTTGCGTTCGGATGGTGGAGTGATTCCAATTGGGTCGGACATGCCGTAGATCGTGAGGTGTTATGCGCGAATCGGCGGTTGGTTTTGGCCTGGAGCCGCCGTTCGCAACCAGTCTTCAGGCGCGGAATCAAGGCCGAAGGCCGCCGCGCCATCGCCGACCCGCCCCGAAGGGGAGGCGATTTTCTGGCGTCACATATCGGTTTGAGGTCGTTCGGACTTTGCTGGGATAAAACGAGCCGTTCAGAGGTTTGGTTCACCTCCCCGCGGGTCGGCGATGACGCGGCTATACGCTTAATCAGCGACGCCCGCTCCAGGCCAGAACCGGCAGACCACGGTTCCACTTGGGTTCGTCCCGCTCTAGCGGGTGCCGAGGCCGGCGCGCATGAGCGCACGGCGCAGCGGAGCGACGCCATGGGCCGCGCGCAGTCCTGCGCTGCGCAGCGCCTGGATGGGCGGCTCGCCCGACTGGCAGATGCGGTTGAAAAGATCGATGCTGCGGGCACGCAACGCGATGTCGCGTTCGCGGGATCTGGCGTAGCGGGCAAGCTGGGCGGGTGTGCCGAGGCCCTCCGGGGCGGCCTTGGCAAGGTCATAGAGCGCAGCGATGTCATGCAGCGAGGTATTGAGGCCCTGCGCGCCGATCGGCGGTAGGACATGGGCGGCCTCGGCCACCAGCGCGGTGCGTTCGGCGGTGAGGCGGTCGGCGGTTTGGGTGACGACGGGCCAGAGGCGCAGATCTCCGATGCGCTCCATCGGTCCAAGCAGGCCACAGGCGCGGGCGGTCATCTGGGCGTCGAACTCTGCCGTGGGCAACGCGGCCAGCGCCTGGGCCCTGGGTCCGGCGTTCATCCAGACGATGGCAGAGGCCGGGGCACCCTTGTGGTCGGGCAAGGGAACCGTGGTGAAGGCGCCGCCGCGGTTGTAGATCTCGGTCGAGATCTGCCCGTGCGGGATCGGGTGGCTGGCGGAAAAGGCCAGCGCCTTCTGGCCGTAGCGTATGGTGTGTGCGGCGATGCCGGCGGCCTCGCGCACCGGGCTGGCCCGACCGTCGGCGCCGATGACCAGCCGGGCGCGCAAGGCGCGGCCGTCGGTCAGGGTCACGCGGACCTCGCGGGTGCGGGTGAGCATCGACCGGAAGCCGGTGCCGAGCGCCAGTTCGATGCCCGTCTGGGCCTCGGCGAAACGCAGGATTTCGCGGCGGATGAGCCAGTTTGGCAGGTTCCAGCCGAAGCTGTCCTCGCCCAGGTCGGTGGGCTCGAAGGTGCGGGTCTCGGAGATTTCCGGCGGCCAGCCTTTCGTGTCGACGATGCGCAGCGCGTCGAGCGGGACGGCGAAAGGGGCGAGCACCTCCCAGAGACCGATTTCCTCGAAAAGCGTGCGGGCGGGCTGCAGGAAGGCGGTTGACCGCAGGTCCGATCCGTCGGCCCGCATGTCGGCGACCGGCGGTGCCGGGTCGGCGAGCAGCACCGAGAACCCGCCATGGCCGAAGGCTGCGGCGGCGGTCAGCCCGGCGATGCCGCCGCCCGAGATGAAGATGTCGACATCGTGCATGGTCGTGCCTGCCCTTTGCGCCGGGCCACACTAGGCGCGGGCGCGGGGGATGTCCAAGCGGCGTCTCGCCCCCTCACATGCCCCAGGTCAGCAGGACGAGCGCCACGACGAGGGACGGCACGATCAGCTTCATCGGCCAGACCAGGGCGGGGATGCCGAAGCCAAGGATCGTCAGGCCCCAGAGTGCCAGCAGCAGCAGCGTCACCAGCAGGATCGTGGTGTCGCGGCCGGCCGGCAGGACGGCACGCATCGGGGCGGCGAGCGCGGTGATCGGGGAGGTCTGGGGTCGAGGCGGGTGTATGCCGGTGTCGGTCATGAGGATCTCCTGTTCGGTTTTCCCGCAAATATGCCTGAAAGATGCAGCTTTCAGATGGCCGATTGCCGCACGTGCACCGGGTCGCGGGGGTCAGGCGAGGAGATCGGCGAGAAAGCCCGCGAGGTCCCCGGTGTGGTGGTGGATATGCGGCTGCGGGTCCGGGCTGGGCGCCACATGCACGGTGCGCAGGCCCATCGCATAGGGTTCGGCAAGGTTGCGGGCGTCGTCTTCGAACATCGCCGCGGTTCCGGGGTCTATGCCGTCGGCGGCAAAGACGGTCTCGAAAGCCCGGCGTTCGGGTTTCGGGTGCCATCCGGCATGTTCGATGCCGTAGACCGCGTCGAAGGCGTCCGCCAGGCCGCGGGCGGCAAGCACCCTGGCCGCGTAGGGCCCGTCGCCGTTGGTATAGACAATGCGGCGGCCGGGCAGGGCGCGGATCTTTTCGGCGAGGTCCGGGTCGGGGGTCAGCGTGGTCAGGTCGATGTCGTGCACGTCTTCGAGATAGGGCCACGGATCGATGTCGTGAACCTCCATCAGCCCGGCGAGCGTGGTGCCGTAATTCGCCCAATAGGCGGCGCGCAGGTGGTCGGCCTGCGCGTGGCTGAGGTTCAGCTCGCGCATGACCCAGGCGGTCATCTTTACCTCGATCTGATCGAAGAGCCGCGCGCTTGGCGGGTAAAGCGTGTTGTCGAGGTCGAAGACCCAGGTGCGGACATGGCTGAAGTGCGAGGCAGGCATACGCGTCAGGTAGCGCGGGTGCCGCGCAAGGTCCATGGGCTGGCGTCGGATGCGGATTGACGGATGCGGCCTCGACCCCCGCGCCGGCCGCGACGCGACCCCATCGCGGCAATGCACTGGCGGGCCCGCCGGCGAGCGGCTAGATATCGATGCAGACACTGCCGCGCGCAGGCCGGCGCAGGAGGCGATATTGGCCAGAAACATCAGCGGACGGGGGCAACGGGACCTGCGCACCAAGGTCAAGACCGCGCGCGGACGCCGGCTCAGCTCGACCCGCTGGCTCGAGCGGCAGTTGAACGACCCCTACGTCAAGCGCGCCCGGGCCGAGGGTTACCGCGGGCGCGCGGCCTTCAAGATCCTGGAACTCGACGACAAATACCGCTTTCTGGTGCCCGGCGCCCGGGTGGTGGATCTGGGCTGCGCGCCGGGTGGCTGGTGCCAGGTGGCAGTGAAGCGGGTGAACGCGCTGGGAGAGAGACCGGGCAAAGCCGTCGGCACCGTGCTGGGCATCGACCTGCAAGAGGTCGAGCCGATTGCGGGCGCAGAGATCCATCAGCTGGATTTCCTCGACGAGGGCGCGGATGACAAGGTCAGGGGCTGGCTCGGCGGGCAGGCGGATGTCGTGATGTCCGATATGGCCGCCGCCGCCTCGGGCCATAAACAGACCGACCATCTGCGCATCGTCGCGCTCTGCGAGGCGGCCGCCGAGTTCGCGTTCGATGTGCTCGCCCCAGGCGGTACCTTCGTCGCCAAGGTTCTGGCCGGCGGGGCCGAGGGTGCGTTGCAGAAGATCCTGAAACAACGGTTCGCCAAGGTCGCAAACGTCAAGCCACCGGCGAGCCGGGCGGATAGTTCGGAAAAATTCGTTGTCGCCACCGGGTACCGCGCCGATTCTGCCGGCGATTGAAGCGGCCTTCCGACGCGGTTCTCAAAGCCGTTTGCGTATGCCGCTTCGACACGGCGCGGCTTCTGGAACTCAGCCCTTCTGCGGTACCTGGGCCCAGCGGGCCTCCATCTTCTCGATCTCGGCGATGCGCTCGCCGGTTTTCGGATGGCTCATCAGCCAGGCGGGCACCGCGCCCATATTGGTCGCCGTCAGCCCCTCGAGCTTGCGGAACAGCGACTTTTGCGGCTCGGTCCCGATCCCCGACTTGACCAGCAGCGCCGCGGCATAGGCGTCGGCCTCGTATTCGTCCGACCGGCTGAGCCGCGCGGCCAGCAGGGTGGTCAGCGCATTGGCGATATAGACGCCGAAGCCGGGCAGAAACCGGCTGAGCACCATAGCCAGGGCGGTGCGCAACGCATTCTGACCGGAAAAGTCGATCATCCGCCGCCGCGAATGACCCAGCGCCACATGGCCAAGTTCATGGGCGATGACGCTGGCCATCTCGTCGGCGCTGACCTCGCCCGCGCGGTACTTGTTGAAAAATCCGCGCGTGATGAAGATCCGTCCGTCCGGTGCGGCCAGCCCGTTTACCGGCTCGACCTCGTAAAGATGCACGCGGATCCGCGGCAGATCGAGCGCCGCCGCCATCCGGTCGGTCAGCGTCTTCAGCATCGGATCGGCAAGCTCGGTCGATTTCGCATCCAGTTCGCGCGCGGTGCGCCAGGCCGAAAAGCGGTACATCGCCAGGGCGTAGAGGATGGCCAGAAGGATCGGGGTGAACTTCAGCATGGGACAAATATGGGGTTGGACGGGCGGTACGGCAATGGCTGGACTGCCCGAGTCTTCGGTCGCACGACCGGCCGCTCAAGCTCTATGCAACGAGGCGCGTTGGACGCATAGTGGCTCTCGCGGGAATCCCGGAATCCGTTTTTGGCCTAGAGCCGCCGTTCGCAACCAGTCTTCAGGCGCGGAATCAAGGCCGAAGGCCGCCGCGCCATCGCCGACCCGCCCCGAAGGGGAGGCGATTTTCTGGCGTCACATATCGGTTTGAG
>JASJDP010000040.1 GCA_030065095.1 Rhodobacter sp. | reverse complement strand
CCAGTAACTCTCGCGACGCCCTTCGCACCCGGGATACAGCTCCAAGTGACCCAAGCGCCAGGTGGGTCAACCAGCCACAACGGCGAATTGTATTACGGCTGGGATTTTGCACTCACATCTGGCACAGTTTTAAGGGGCTAAGACACTCGCGATCCCTTGCAGCCGCTGGACCTCCTGGCGAACGCGGGCCAGCTTCTCCTTCAAACGGTCGACCTTGCGAAGCGTGGCTTCGGATTGTTCCTGCCGGTCGGTCCGCTCCATCTCCTCCAGATACTGGGCCGCGCTCTGCTCAAGATGGCCAAGCCGAAGCTTCACCTTGCCGGCCGTGAAGTTCCGATCCCGGTGATTGACGCCCTTCATTTTGCTACCGCCGATGGCGACGGAGCCGGCCGCCAACACGCCGATCTGCCGGCACAGCGCCACGAACCGGGCGCAGGCTCGGCGGATGGCAGGGCCGTTGTCCTTCCGAAAGTCGGCAATCGTCTTGTGATCGGGCACCAACCGGCCCGTCAGCCACATCACCTCGACGTTGCGCCCCGCTTCCCGTTCAAGCCGTCGGTTCGACGCAACACGGTTCATGTATCCATAGACGAAGAGCTTCAGCAGAACCGACGGATGGTACCCGGGGCGGCCGGTCTGTGCCGGCGTCGTCCGGTCAACATCAGCCTCCGCCAGGTCCAGAGCATCGACGAAGGCGTCAATCACCCGAACCGGATGATCCTCACCAATCCAGTCTTCAAGACGCTCCGGAAACAGCGTGATCTGCTCGCGGTCAACGCCCTCGATATAGCCCGACATGCACGACTCCATCTATCGGAGACCACTATAACCCAGGCCCGAGTTTCCACACAGCCTCGGCCCAAAGCGGCCACCCATGACCACGTCTTGATGCCGCAATAAAGCCCGTCAAACCGGACGTTGATCACGCTGCGCAGCAATTGGGGGCAGGTCACATCTTCAGCCAAATAACACCAAAAGGCGCCACAATCATTGCGTTTTAGGCACGCCAAAACTGTTTTCGATTCCCCTGGCGAATGCGCTCATCTAAATGTTTCGTGCCACGAAGAAGTGGTTGTTGATCCAACGCTCTCGAAGGTCATCGGTCCAAACCTTGCGCACCTCGCTGAGTGGGGCGTTCAATCGATTTGCGACCGCCCGCAACGCCATGTCGATACTTTGCGTCGACTGAACTTCCGCCAAAAAAGCGTGATGCATATGCGAGATCGGAAAGCTGGCGGTCAGATAGTCGTGGCGCGCTATCGCCACATAGCTGGGTTCGATGGGGGGAATGTACGGGTCTGACTCGGCTGTTACATCGTGGTAATACTGGGCAACCGGGAACCGGAACGCACCGAGGGTGAAGCAGGGCTGCAGCACAAGCGCCGCGTCGGGTGTTTCAGGCGTCGGCCAGGGTTTGCCCTCGTGCCCCGGCGCGTCAAAAAGCACGAAGAGCGATCGCTCATAGGTCGCGAGGTCGATCATGAAATTGACCCAGGCCTCCTGCTCCGCCTCTGACGCGTCGCCGTCGGGACGGGTCTCTTGCAGATAAGAAGGGAATCGGCGGCCGAGTTCGTGAAGTGTGTAGCTGTCGGATGGAACCTCGCTGAGGTACAAACGCGCGAATTGGTCAAAGAGTTGCGGACCAAGAGCGTGCCGCGACGCCGGGAATTGTTCGGCCAAGCATGCACAGAGCCGTGCGATGTAGCTTGACTGGTAGATCCCCAAACGTTCCGCCGCCGACAAGCGATTTGAAGGTTTGAGCCTTTCCGCCACGTCTTGCGGCCTCACCTGGTGTGGCGCGATGAGTGCGCTTTGCATCCATTCCTGCATCGCACGCAGAGATGTAGTCTCGTTCATGGCTCCAGCCGCGACTGACCGCGGAACTCAGGCACAATGAAATCGACCGGATTGGAAACCGCTGGCGCAACGGCAGCCTGGTCTGTTTGGTACAACTGCAAGGCGTCGAGCTCGCCTTGCATGAAATTCCTGGCCTTCCTCACCTCTTGGTGAAGGCTTGGAAAATCGGGAACATCGCCATCCCATTCCAGTAACGTCGACGCTCCGCCGCTTTTTTGCCATGCAAGGCGGAATAACTCCCAGACTCCGCGGGTCACCGGTTTGTCATGGGTGTCCAGCAAGTGCGAGCCACAATGGGTGTGCCCCGCCAGATGCATCTGAACCACACGATCAAAAGGGAAGCCTTCAAGGTAATCCAACGGATCGGAGCCATCGTTGAAGCAGGACACATAGACATTATTGACGTCCAAAAGCAGCCCGCAGCCCGCCGCATCCGAAAGCGTGCTGAGGAACTCGGGCTCGGGAATGTCAGAGTTCTGAAAACTGGCATAGGTGGAAGGGTTCTCAAGCACCAGAGGCCGCCCGAGGACCTCTTGCACGTGATGCACCCGCGCGGTGACTTGGGTCAGCGTTTCCTGATTCAAGGGCAGAGGCAGCAGATCGTGGCTGTTGATGCTCAGAACGCCAGTCCAGCACAGATGATCGCTGACCCATTTGGCTTGTACGTCGTCCGCGAGGTGCTTGAGCTTGCGAAGGTAGTCGGCATTCAGGGGATCGGTGCTGCCGATTGACATCGACACACCATGCAGCGCGATCGGATAGCGCTCGGCGATTTGCCGAATGACCCAACCGGGGCGCCCGCCTGAGTCCATGAAGTTTTCGGAGATTGCTTCAAACCAATCCACATCCGGCCGCTCGGACAGGATGTGGTCGAAGTGCTCGTTGCGCAGGCCAACACCTAGCCCAAGCTTGGGCAGGGCGCTGACCACTGCCGCAAAAGATGCAGCGTCCCGCATTAGGCGCAGCTGCCGGCGCCGCTCATGCCGCTTGCACCGCAGGCTGTCATACCGTGGCCGCTGGCTTCGATCCATTGGATGCGCGGCCCGCTTGGATAGTCGGCGGGCGGCTTACCGAAGGATTTACCGGCTTTGCCGAACTCGGCCTGGAAATGTTCGCGAGCCTGGTTCCAGACGCTCTTCTGGCGATTCTCCCCCTCGGTGATGAAACGCTCGGCGTTGATCGGCGTCGCACAGGACCCGCGCGCCTGGCACGCATTGCCGCCTGGTGTCGAGAGCTCCTCTTCGGTGCCGTAAAGTCCGCATCCGCCTTGACCGCGACAATTGTTCTTCACATGACAAGTGTGATCCGAAACGTACGGTTCGGCCGGGCTGGCCGCATTGTAGCCCAACGCCGTCGAACACCAGCCCTGGCCCGCACAGTCGTTGTTCAGCGTGCGGCCCTGGTTCTTACACGAGTTCAGTCCCATGCAGGCATGGCGTACCCAGTTGCCGAAACCTGCTGATGCGTCGAGCGCGGCATCGGTAGGCGGGTTTCCGGGAAATGCGGGCTTACCTTCATATTCCGGAAACTTCCTGTAGAGTTCCTTGTTTGTGCCTTTGTTGTCGATCTTGGCAACTGGGGCCGCGTGACCAGCCTTGCTGGGGTCGGGATGTACTTGCGTCTCCGTCGGAGCGTTCAGATAGGCGGGCAGCGCCGCCGGCGTCACCCCATCATTTCCGTTCCAGAACATTGAAACGTCCGGCAGCGCGGTGATATTCCCCATGTTCCATTCGACGTGTTCGTTGTATCCGGAGAGCACTTTCGCCCGTGCCTGGCAGGTTGTGACCAGATCCGTCAACGCCGCAAAGGCCGTCTCGCGCGTGGTGCCTACGGGGAAGGGGTTTTCGAAGGTCGGCACCACCTGGCGGCCGCGATCCTTCACATGCCTGAGATCCTGGAAAAACTTGTCCATCACCCAGATCATCGACTGATGCATCGCCTTGTTGAAGTAGAGCTTTTGATGCGGTGGCGGCACCAGCAACGTCGTTTCGGTCATGATCAGCATGTATTGGAAGAGCCCGTTGGCCACATCCACCAGTGCCCGCGCGGCCTCGCAATAGTCGGACGCCTTGGGGTTCTTTGGGACGTCATAGACAAAACGCGCAAGAAGCTCTTTTTCGGTCAACGGCTTGTCCGGAACCGATGGCGGGGTCATGCCCGCGACTTGTGGGGGCTTCTTGTCGTATTTGTACCCTTTTTGCATGGCGCTGAGCGACCAGAATTTGAAGTAGTGCGATTCCTCTTTCTTGTTGTCGTCCTCGACAAAGCCCGAATAGTCGGACCCTTCGCCTTGCTCGCAGATCGTGTCGATTGCATCGAGGGCATTCTGCGCCGTCCAGACCCGTTCCAGGGCTTCGGCGCCTTCACCCACGTGGTCGTGGTGGTCGTTATTCTCGAACTTGGCCACATGGGCGGCCGATTTCGGGTCGGCCTTGTCTGCGGGCGGTGGGCTTTTGAATGCGAAGGGCTTCTTCCCGGACGATAACGTGTCGATGTTGCTGCCCGAGTAGTTGTCGGGCCCGATCTGCCCTTGCAGGTTCTTTTGGAAAACGGCATCGCAGCCTGCCGGGTCGAGAGCCTGCAGATGATGGATCAGCGCCTTGGCAAAGTCATAGACTTCACCAATCGTGGCCCACTCCGGATCCGAGAGATCCACTTTCTCTGAGACCGAACCCTTAACCGCAGGGTATTCGATCCGCATGAAGTGGTTGGTCTGGTCCAGGCAGAACTTGTCCAGCGGGATCTCCAACGGCGCGCCAGTAACCTTTTCGACCGGTTTTTTCGGGTCGTCGACGGATGCGATCTTCGGCCGGCCCAATTGGGTCCGCTCTTTCTTGGTCAGCATGCTGAGGTCTGGCAGCACTATCCCTCCCGAGGCGCCGAAGGTCAGTTCATCGTAGATCTGCGGCAGGGTCTCACCCTCCTCAAGCATCGAGGTCAAAAGGTTCATCGCCAGCGAAAGGTGCAGCATCTCTTCGACCGCAACGCTCATGATTGTCGCGCCGGCCTCGTTTGCGAAAAGCGAACTTTCGTGGGGAAACGCCTCGCGCGCGGGAACAGGATGGTTCTTACGCGTCGGTGGCTCGTCCTGACCGGGTTTCCGGCAGAGAGAGTAGTAAGTGTAAAGATAGATCGGGATGGTCGCCATCTCGAGCTTGATGGCCGCTCGCAGTACCGTTTTCAGCGTCGAAACGGTTGTTTCTTTGGACATTTTGTCGATTTCGGCTTGCGTGCCTTTTGAAACGCTTGAAGTCTGGTCGGTCACATTAATTCTCCCCTGGGGAATTTTGCCTTGGCGTTTTCTTTTAAATGTGCTGCAGCATATTCGCGGTGGTTTGGTTGAAAATGTCCTTTACGCCCTACTCGCCAATTCCACCAGCCAATCTTTCTCCATAATCGCTTTTGACAAAGCTCTTGATGTGATACTTAAACCTAGCCAAGTGCAGACGGAATCCCCATCTCGTCCATCCTTGGTCGATTGAGCTATCCACCACTGCGCACATTATGCATGCATGAAGGGCAATACCGAGACGAACATCAAGCCGAAATTGCAACGCCTTTCCGGGAATTCGCTCAATGAAACCAAGCCTCGTGAACGAAATTCCCATATATCGCTTGGATGGGGACTAGCTGCAGCCGGAAATCGACGCCCATAGTTTATTCATCAATGTGACGACCGGTGTGCACGGAACTTTCTTGGTCCGATCAAAACTAGGGTCCAGCCTCAATTAGGTCCACCACGAGATTGCCGCGGCGAGACAGACTGCGGACAGGAAGATGTCCGCGCGCTTGTCGTATCGCGTCGCGATGCGCCGGAAGTCCTTGAGACGGCAGAACCTGCGTTCGATCAGGTTGCGTGCCTTGTATCGCATGGTGTCGTAGAGGATCGGCGCACGGCGGGAGGTGGTGGAGGGAATGACGGCCACAGCCCCTTGTTCGTCGAGCCAGAGCCTTAGCCGGTTTGCATCATAGGCTTTGTCGGCCAGCAGCATGTCGGGCGGCGCGATCATCGCAAGGAGATCGAGCGCGGGCGTTATGTCATTGATATTGCCGGGCGTCAGCAGGAATGCAACGGGCCGCCCCTGACCGTCACAAAGCGCGTGTAACTTCGTGGTCCGGCCGCCGCGCGAGCGGCCTATCGCATGCCGGAAGGTCCCCCTTTTGCGCCGGAGGCGGATCGGTGTGCCTTGACATGCGTGCTGTAGATGGCGACCGATCGCACGCCAACGACCCCCGCCGAGCCGGTCAGCGCATAGAAGATCGCCTGCCGGACGCCCTGTTTGCTCCAACGGTTGAAGCGGTTTTAGATCGTCGTATAGGGACCGTATTCGGGAGGACAGTCCCGCCACCGCGCGCCCGTCTTCAGCATGTGCATGATGCCCGAGATAACCCGCCGGTCATCGACCCGTCGCGCGCCCCGCCGACCGCGCGGCAGCAAGGGCGCGATCTGCGACCAGCTCTTATCATCCAACCAGTAAAGACTGCTCATGAAAATGCCCTCCCGGACATCTTGAATCAGAAACCCCCGTAGGAGACCCCCCCATTTAAGTACGGACCCTAGGCCTTCAACCTGATTATTTGCTTCCGCGAACTCACAGCAAACCGCATCAGCGACGGCCTTTCCTGGTACGGTGCGGAGGAAGAACTGGCCTTAATGCAGCGAATCCCATGTTGCGAACACGCGCAGCGAGGTTTCGCCGCATCCGAAGTGGGCTCTCAGCCATCATGCGGCGACGTCGTCGTCAAGCTCATCTTCGAGACCTTCGATCTGATCTCTGCTCAGAAATCTCCGCTCGTCGTTTGTGCGGAATATTATCGCACTCTAATTACTTCGAAAGTCCGGAATTCGTGAAACGAGACTTGTCGGAAGCTCATCCAGATCCACGATGGCAACTTCGCCTTCCCAGCTGATATCCGCGTCAACTTCGGTGCAATCGAATGCGGAGAGAGTGTCCAGAGTCCTTGCCGGGTTGAACATTTCCACGAGCGTGACGACGATGGTTCGCTCCATTCCTGTGCAGTCGTCGGCAACGCGTGTCAGCACAACTCGCTGCACCAATCTCTCAGAAGCAGACAGCGTGCGCTCTCTGGGAGCATATGTCTGCTGCCAGTCAATTCCAGCGATCCATTGGTTAAAGCCGTTACACCAAGCTATTCGCCGGTCAACTGCGACATTCCAGGTTCCTGGATATCGATCTCTCCGCCCCGGTGCCGGATCGGTCTGAGGATCATGTGTGAAGCGGGGATCTTGCGTCACACTTAGCTGCAGCTTTTGAGGAGAACAGCAGGTGAGCGTGAGGCAAACTGCAATAATACTTAATTCCTTCAGGCAACGGATTTTCACAGCTTTATACTCCAATCAAAGAATGTGTCTTTTCAACAGGCTTTGGCAAGATAGCTGTAACGCGACAAGGCCTGCCTTCTTAATTCCCGCGTGTGGCGGTGAATTGCAGCAAGGGTCAATGCTAAAAAAAGCATGCGAATACTATGACATCGATCGAAAAATTCAATTAGACAGTTGTGCCTTGTCTTTCAGCGTGTGCGGCTGGGCTAGATGGGCCATAACAACAGACAGAATCGTGAAACTTGGCGCGATGCCCAAGGCATGCGAGCAAAAGCACGACCTAGAAGCCGCTGCTATCGCGACAGAGACTGGCACTTCCGCAAGCACCTTCTGCCGCGTCAAGCAAGGCAATTCGCCTAACGCTCGTGGACGCGCCACGATCATCAACGGGATGACTCAAGAGGTGTGTTCTTCAATACTGTCCGACCGTTTTCGCCTTTCCTAGAGGGCGAGATCGATGTCCTGAGCGCCTATCCGACACAGTTTTTTTCGTTCGCGAAACAGCCTGATTTGGACCTATTGGGAATGGACCCTTAGGTCCTGTGTGGATGGCTCCTGCATTGCAGGAGGTTTGTTTGCGAGTTTGCGGCTGTTCGTCAGTATAGTCGTGTGTCCGGCCTGTTTGCGTCGCGGCGTCGTCGCCACTGGCCCTGATGAGTTTCGCGAGCAAGGTTCCTATCGGCTTAACGACCTCGGGGGCCGGGACATTCGTCGGAGTATCCTTGCTCTTGGTTGACTTCCATCCGCATCATCACATCAAGCGTCTTGCATCTCTCGGCAGGTCGTTCGGTCAGGCGACCGGCTGCCGGTAGTCTTCTCGTTTCGTCAGCATCGCCCAGATGATCCGGGCGGCCTTGTTGGCCATGGCCACCGTCGCCAGCCGGAACGGCTTCTCGGCAAGGATCTTCGCGCTCCAGATGTCGATGCGTTCGGGATGTTTCTTGCCCATCAGCGCGCGGGACGTCATGCCGACGATCAGGAGCTTACGGATGTATCGGTCGCCCTTCTTGGTGATCCGGCCGAGCTTTTCCTTGCCGCCGCTGGATTTGTTGAGCGGGGTCAATCCCAGCCAAGCGGCAAAGTCGCGGCCGGTCCGGAACTGTTTCGCGTCGCCGATGGTCGCTAAGATAGCGGAGGCGGAGATCGGTTCGACACCCGGCATGCGCATCAGCCTGCGCGCGTTGGCATCGAGCATCGCGTGCTGTTCGATCATCTTCGAATAACCCTCGATGCGCTCATGGACGCCGATGAATTGGTAGCACACCGTGCCGAGAATGCCGTTGGCCAGGTCGGGCATCTCTGGCCGGTCGCCTTCAAGGTGGCGCTTCGCGAAGGCAATCACAGCTTCAATCCCTGTCGGTATGACATGGCAGAACTCACGCAGGAGACCGCGGATCATGTTAGCCAGCTGCGTTCTTTGCCGAACCACGAGGTCACGCGTGCGGTGGAGCGCAAGGATCGCCTGCTGATTCTCGGATTTCAGCTCGACGAACCGCATTGTCGGGCGGCGCATGGCCTCGCAGATGGCCTCGGCATCTGCGGCATCGGTGTTGCCGCGCTTCACATACGGTTTAACGTAGGCCGCCGGCATCAAGCGGACGTCATGACCGAGCCTGCTGAGTTGACGACCCCAATGGTGAGCTGATCCGCATGCCTCCAAACCGACGACGCAAGGTGGCAGCGCTTCGAAGAAGTCGAGCAACGTCGCGCGCTTGATCTTCGTGTTGAACACCCTGCGGCCTGTCGCGGAAATCCCGTAAACCTGAAACACATCCTTGGCCAGATCCAGCCCTACGGTCTTAACTGTCATTGGGTGGCTCCTCTCCGAGCAGTCGATGACAACTGCACTATGGCGCATCACAACGCCGATGGAGCAGGAGCCATCCACCTCATCCGCTTAGAGCCCAATGAGTTCACTGGGCGCGACGCAGCGAATGACATGGTGTGTTTGCGGCGGTCGTTCTCCTGAGGCGAACGAGGTCCGATAAACTCGGCCTCACAAAACCAGCCGTGAAGGAGAACGACCTTGTCGCATTATGTTGGCCTCGACGTGTCCGTCAAATCCGTTTCGATCTGCGTGGTGGACGCTAGTGGAGCGGTGCTCGCCCGAGGGGAGACCACGTCGGACCCCGATGAGATCGCCGCGTTCATTGAAGAGCACGCCTGCGATCCAGATCGAGTTGTCCATGAGAGCGGTATCTTGGCCATTTGGCTGACCCGCGAGTTGGAGAAGCGCGGCCTGCCGGTCATCTGCATTGACGCGCGATTGGCGCACAAGGCGCTGTCCGGGCGGATCAACAAGTCCGACCCAGGCGACGCCGAGGGTCTGGCGCATCTCGCACGGACCGGTTGGTTCAGCCGAGTGCACATCCGAAGCGAGGCGTCGGAGCGCGTGCGCGTGCTGATCGGGACCCGAGAGCGCCTGATCCGGATACGTAAAGATTTGGAGGCCCATGTCCGCGGCGTGCTCAAGGTCTTTGGGATTTGTATGGGGTCAGTGGGCCGGACCAACATGCGGCAGCGGTTCCGCGATCAACTTGCCAAAGCAGGCCAGACCGATCTGGCGATCAGCGTTATGGCCGACATGTTCAACCCGATCCATAAGGCCGTGTGCGCGGCAACTGAAGCCATGGATGATGAGTTAAAGGCGATTGCCCGTGAAAGCGGTTTGGCGCGTCGTTTGATGACCGTCCCAGGGGTTGGACCAGTCGTCGCCTTGTCGTTCATCGCGACCCTGGACGATGCAGGACGGTTCCAACGGGCAAAGGATGTCGGCGCCTTTCTCGGGCTCACACCTAGGCGGCACCAATCAGGCGACATGGATTGGTCAGGACGCATCTCAAAATGCGGCGACCGGGATCTACGTAGGTTACTTTACTCAGCGGCGACCACTTTGATCACGCAAGTCAGAAAACCATCGCCGTTGCGGACCTGGGCTACGCGCCTGCAGGAGCGAAAAGGCTTCAAGAAAGCCGCGGTTGCCGCGTCCCGCAAGCTTGCCGTCGTCATGATGTGCATCTGGCGCGACGGTACTGTCTTTGAACCAACGAGGGAGGCCGTCGCCTAAGCTCAAACCCATTCCTGCCTAGGAGGGCCTGGGCGGGCTCGACGTCCTTCGGGACGGAGGCGGATCAAGCCAGTCATAAGCTGCTGGAGGAGCACGCGCTCACTTCGCGAATGACATTTTGGCCGATCAGCTCCCGGACGCCATCAGGAAGCGGCAAAACCGACTTCGTAGAGAACCGCGACCCCGAATGACTGAGAAACCCGCGCTTGACGCTCCCGCAAACAGAGAGCTGCTTCAGTGTTCGATCTCTTCGGAGAGCGAGCAGAATTCAGAACAATCGCACGCCTTCACCGCACAACCAGGCGATGTTCCGTGAGTCGTCCACCTAAGCTTGTCTCCCTGAATGGCGGAAAGTACCAGACCTGTATTCAAAGTTATTTGAGATGCCTGATGATCAGTTCCGACTTCTGCTGCTCACTCAGAAACCGGGGGATGTCTTCGGCAGCAAAGCCCGTTCGATCTTTTTGAGGAAGTTTGCGTTCTCGCGCCACAATCTCTTCCTCATCCATACCGGATATCTCCAGGGCAGCCTGATTCATCAAAAACACGCCATCCGCGATCTTTTCGAGGACAAGCGGCAGCGCATCTTTGCCTAAGTCCACGATCGCCCGATACTGTTCAACCTCCACATAATCCTTCGGCCTTGAACTTGCCTGGATCTTCGGATCCCTGATGCGCTCCTCCCATTCCGCAAATAGCCTATCGAATTCCTCTCGCACATCCGTCGGTCCCGCCATGATTCATTTCTCCTTGATCGTACGCGCTGGCATGCGCATCGGCTAAGCCAGATCCAAATTGGCGCTGGGATCGGCCTTCTGGTAATATTTGATGATAACCCCGTAGGCCCCATCCTCCATCTGGCGCTTGTCGTGGACAATTCGCTCCCAACCACCGCACTTGCTTTCGTGCCAGTCGCAGTCAATGGTTTCTCGCGAGCCATGCGTACAATCATTCGGATCACCGTTCATGGCCCATAATGCCACCTTGCGTTTCTTGAATTCGCGCGTGCCATTCGACGTCGGTGTCCATCCGTAGGAGGCGTAGAATGCATCGAAATCAGCCACGGTATAACCGGGCCAGAGCCAATCTGTCGTAACTCCGACGCTCCAAGAGATGCAGTTGTACTGACCGGAACTCGGAGCAGTTACATGGAAGTTGCGAAGGTTGGGAAACGCTCCGACAAACTTGTTGCGTTGTTGCGCAGTTGGCGGAGCACCGATGGGCGGCACCGAATGAAAGTACACCTCGTGCCAGGGATAGCCGGTCGCCTGATTGTCACGCCAAAAGTGGGTGAGGCAATCGCCGCGCATCACCAGAAGTTCGAAGTTCCCCTTCCGACCGAAGTTACCTTGGATCAGGGATGGATCGGAATTGATGTGGTCGCTACAGAGGGCGCTCTGATGCCATGGGTAACCAGTTGCTTGGTTGTCGCGCCAGTAGTGACGTAACTTGTCGCCCTCGCGAACCATGACTTCGAAGTTGCCGTAATGGCCGAAGTTGCTCTGGATCAACGCAGGCGCCGAACTGACACCAGAGCCAAAGAGCTCTCCCTTGTTCCACGGGTAGCCAGGTGCGTCGTTGTTGCGCCAGTAGTGACGGAGTTTGCTGCCCTCGCGCACGACGAGTTCAAAATTGCCTATATAGCCGTAATTGCTTTGTAGCAGTGCGGGTGCCGAAGAAACGTTGTCGCCAAAGAGGGCGCCCTTGTGCCATGGGAAACCCGGCGCGTCGTTATTGCGCCAATAGTGACGAAGCTTGCTGCCTTCGCGCACCACAATCTCGAAGTTGCCTGTAGCGCCGTAGTTGCTTTGTATCAGTGCCGGTGCCGAAGAAACGTTGCCGCCAAAGAGGGCGCCTTTATGCCACGGGAAACCCGGCGCGTCGTTATTGCGCCAGTAGTGACGAAGCTTGCTGCCTTCGCGCGCCACAACCTCGAAATTTCCCCTTATCCCGAAATTACCTTGAAGGAAGGCGGGCTCCGAATCCGCGTCACTGGCAAATGCCACCGATCGGTACCAAGGGAAAACTCCGCGATCATCGTTGTCTCGCCAGTAGTGAACGAGCTGCCCCCCCTCTTTGACAACCGCCTCGAAGTTGCCTTTCGTGCCAAAGTTACTCTGCAATAACGCCATGTCTTCCCTCCTAGCCACCCAGGGCAGGCCAGCACCCCACCGCCCGTCAACTACAACTCAGGTGGAGGTGCTGACCTTCTTGTTCTCCTTTTTGTTGTGCGTTCCAAAAAAATGAAAATCCTTAACCTGCGTTATTGAGCGAACCCGTCAACGCGGGCGGGAAAACCTGGCCGATTCCCTGTCTGTTTGTCTGTCATTGACCAGCATTCCATACGCAATGTCCGGACGGCATATGATGCTGATCTGAAAATGCAGAGTGAGTCGCGCGACAGTCGCGCTTTGCGGCTACCCGGCCGAAAACCGCCATTCCGGCAAAGTCTGGTAAGTCCGCGACCTGGTCACTGCACTGCCGGGAATGTTGCGAGCCGAACGGACATCTGCTTTGGTGAAGCTCCGCTCCTTTTGATCAATGATGCCGCCTGTGCGGCGTGTGTTCGCGCCAGTCCATACCAGGTCTGCCGCCTTCATTCATGGCGCAAGGCCTCGATGGGATCGAGCCGCGCTGCGCGACGCGCCGGAAAAAAACCGAAGACGACCCCGACAAGCGCCGAGAAACCAAAGGCCAGCATGATGATGCCTGGATCAGGTGTGAACGGGATCGACAGCCAATTTGCACCGAGCACCGCCAGTGCAAGTCCAAGCGCAATCCCGATCAGCCCGCCAATCAGGGAAAGCACAATCGCCTCGACGAGAAACTGCAGCAGAACCTGCCGCGCTTGGGCCCCGATTGCCAGCCGGA
Source organism: Rhodobacter sp. (assembly GCA_030065095.1). GTDB lineage: Bacteria > Pseudomonadota > Alphaproteobacteria > Rhodobacterales > Rhodobacteraceae > JASJCA01. The sequence continues at coordinate 28,134 of JASJDP010000040.1, read as the reverse complement.
TACCGATCTCTCGGGTCCGTTCTGTGACCGAGACCAGCATGATGTTCATGATCCCGATACCGCCGACCAACAGGCTCACGGCGGCCACTGCCGACAACAGCCCGGTCAGGATATCTGTGATGCCCGACAGCATGGTGGCAAACTGCTCCATGTCCACCACTTCGAAGTCATCCTCCTCGCCGCGGCCAATCCGGCGCAGGTCGCGCATCAGCGCGGTAATTTCCTCCATCGTCCTTTCGATCGACGCACCGTCGCGGACAGATACGAACAGGGTCGAGACATCGGTGTTGCCCGCGATCCGGCGGTGGAACGTCTTGATCGGCAGGATCACGAAATCGTCCTGATCGCTGCCGAAGGTCGAGGCGCCCTTGGACTTGAGCAGGCCCACGACCTCGCAGGACAGCGTCTTTATCCGGACCGTCTCGCCCACCGGGTCGGCAAACCCGAACAGGCTTTCGCGGACGGTCTCTCCGATGACGCAGACCGCCTTGCCCGACTGAAGCTCGGACAGCTCAAAGAACCGGCCGCGGTTCAGGTCCCACCGCGCGGCCTCGAAATAGCGGTTGTCGGTGCCGACGATATCTGTGCGGCGGTTCTCGTTGCCGAAGATCACCCGCGCCCGGCTCTGACTGATCGGCGCCGAAAGCGCCACACTCGCGATCTGGTCTTCGACGGCATCGTTGATGCGAAGTGTAAACATCGGATCCGCCGTGCCGCCCGGACCGCCCTGCATCGTGTCCTGACCAGGCAGCACCATAACGACATTGGTGCCGAGTTTTTCCACATCTGCCGTGACCTGCTGGGTCGAACCTTGCCCGACAGTGACCATGGAAATCACCGCCGCGACACCGATGACGATCCCGAGGACGGTCAGGAACGACCGCATCGCGTTCCGGAAGATCGCCTGGATCGCCAACCGGAAGGTTTCCCACAGCATCGTCAGGCCGCCTTTCGCGTGCGTTCGTCGCGTTCGATCCGGCCGTCCACCATCCAGATCCGCCGCTGGGCGTATTCGGCCATGTCTTCTTCATGCGTGACCATCACGATGGTCAGGCCGTCGCTGCGGTTCAGGTCCTGCAACACTTCCATGATTTCGATGGATCGCTTGGTGTCGAGGTTCCCGGTCGGTTCGTCGGCCAGCATCACCTGCGGGCTGCCGACCAGCGCCCGAGCGATGGCAACACGCTGTTGTTGCCCACCAGAAAGCTCGCTTGGATCGTGATGCGCGCGATTGTCAAGTCCGACCTTGCGCAACGCCTCGTGCGCCGCATTATGCCGTTCGGCCCGGCCCAGCCCTTTGTAGATCAGCGGTAATTCCACATTGTGCAGCGCGCTGGCACGGGGCAGCAAGTTGTAACCTTGGAAGACAAAGCCCAGGTAGTGTCGGCGCAGCAGCGCGCGCTGGTCCTGACTGAGCCGGCCGACTTCAACCCCGTTGAAACGGTAATGCCCACTGGTGGGAGAATCGAGGCAGCCGATGACGTTCATGGCCGTCGATTTGCCCGAGCCGCTGGGCCCCATGATCGCGATGAACTCCCCCGCCGCGACCGTCAGGTCGATGCCGTCCAGCGCCCGTACCGCAATTTCGCCCTTGCCATAGACCCTGGTGATCCCGGTGAGCTCGATCTGAGGGATCTCATTCATTGGTCTGGTCGATGATCACAAAATCGCCCTCGGTAAGAGCGCCGCCGAGAAGTTCCGTGACGCGCCCGTCGCTGTCTCCGGCGCGCACAGCGATCTCTTGCGCCACACCATCCTTGAGGACCCACAGCGTCTTGTCGTCGCCGGTTGCGGCTTCGTCGGGACGCGACGGGATCAGCATGCCAAGCAGCCCGCTGCGTTCGTCCTCCACGTCCGGGTCAGCCTCACGCGGCGGCGCAAAGCGCAGCGCGGCGTTCGGAACGATCAGTGCGTCGCTGATCTCGGCGACGGTGATATCGGCGGTCGCGGTCATGCCGGGCCGCAGCAGCATTGCCGAGTTGTCGATGGTCAGAATCGCTTTGTAGGTGACGACCCCATCGATGGTTTCCGGCGCAAAGCGGACCTCGGATATTTCGGCCGGGAAGCGGCGAAGATCGTAGGCGTCCACCGTGAATGTCGCCCTGTTGCCGACGGCGATCCGCCCGATGTCGGCTTCGTCGATATTCACCTGCAGTTCCATCTGCGCCAGATCCTCGGCCACCGTGAACAAGACGGGCGCCGAGAGCGACGCCGCGACGATCTGCCCGGGATCGACCGACCGGTCCAGCACCACGCCCTTAATCGGTGAGCAGATGCAGGCCCGTTCCAGATCGGCGCTGTAGAGATCCAGATTTGCCTCCGCCAATGACTGGTCGGCCTCCGCCGACTGCAGCTCGGCCTGGGCCCGCACGAAGTTGGCCCGTTGGGTGAGGAAGGCCTGATGCGGGGTCACGCCGCGCGCGTCCAGGTCGCGTGCGGATTCGTACTTTTCCCGCGCATCGTCGAGCGAGGCCTTGGCCATCGCCACCCGCGCAATCGCGGATTCCAGCGAGGCCTTGGCGACTTGAACCTGCGCTTCGAGCTTGGTGGTGTCGAGCTGGGCCAGCACGGTCCCGACCTCGACGGTGTCGTTGAAATCCACCTCGACGCTTTCCAGCGTTCCCGACAACTCACTGGAAATCTCCACCAGATTGGTGGGCTCCACCGTCCCGGTCGCTGTCACGGTGACGGAAAAATCACCGCGCGCCGCCTTGGTTGTCACATATTGGACGGCATCCGCCGGCCCGGTGGTTTGAACGAAATACCAAATGCCCGCACCTGCGATCGCCGCGACCGCCGCCGCCGCGATCCAGAGCCGGCGCCCGTTGCGGCTGGAATTCAACCCCAGCGTCTCGGATATGTCATCGGAGGTCTTCCGCATCGTGAGCCCCGCCACTGTTCAGTCATGCATATAATATCTTGATGAGATTTCGCTCATTGATCTCAGTCAGATCGTGCCAACACGCAGGGTCGCGCACGGGGCGCGCGCCGTGCCGACGACCTTTCGAGGTTTCGTTTCCTGGCAGAACACAGATCCCTCCCGGGTTGACCGAGGCCAGTCGATGGCGGTTGAGAGATGGGATGGTTGCCGCCCTCCCCAGACGGCATCGCAATGTGCCAAATGAGTGGTCGTAGACGGCCACGATACAGAGAGGACGGCAGAATGATTGATACAATGATCGGTGTTGACTTGGCAAAGAATGTCTTTCAGCTCCATGGCGCTTCGCTGACAGGTGAGGTCAAATTTCGGAAGAAGCTATCTCGGCCTCAATTCCGGAAGTTCATGACGGAGCGGCCGGCTTGTATTGTCGTGTTTGAAGCCTGTGGCGGCGCCCACTATTGGGCGCATGAGGTTCAGGAGCTTGGACACCAGGCAAAGTTGATCGCCCCACAATATGTTAAGCCGTTCGTCAAACGGCAGAAGAATGACGCGGCTGATGCCGAGGCAATTGTCATCGCAGCGCAGCGTCCTGAGATGAGGTTCGTCGAGCCCAAAAGCAATGAGCAAATCGCTCGAGGCGTTCTGTTTCGTGCGCGAGACCGTCTGGTCCGGCAGCGAACCGAACAGATCAATGCGCTTCGATCCGTTCTTTACGAACAGGGCCAAATATTTCCGAAGGGCGCCTATCAAATGAAAAAGGTCGCGGAGTTCCTTCAACAGACCGACAATGGCTTGCTTCCTTTGGTCCGGGAGGAGTGCGAAGAACTGCTCGCTTCAATTTCCGACCTCACGGCCCGGATTAACGCGAAGACGCTGAAGCTCAAAATGCTATCGAGGCAGTCAGAGATATCCCGACGGCTTCAGACGATACCGGGCGTTGGCCCGCTCACCGCCATGGCGATTGAAGCCTTCGCGCCGCCAATGGATATCTTTCGATGCGGGCGAAACTTTGCCGCCTGGCTTGGACTCGTGCCCAAGCAGCATTCAACGGGAGGTAAGGCGCGTCTCGGCAAGGTGTCCAAGGAAGGTCAGGTCGACATACGCCGCCTACTTATCATTGGCGCAATGACACGCATTGCATGGATGGGCCGAAAATCTATCCAGGACGGCTCTTGGCTGGATCGAATGTTAAACCGAAAGCCTAGGATGCTTGTCGCGATCGCACTGGCGAACAAGATGGCGCGGAGCATTTGGGCCGTCCTGACGAAGGAAGAAGATTACCGGGATCCGGCGACGATTGTGACCGCCTGAAAATTGATAGGCGGCGCAATCTGAGGTCGGAAATTGGGGGCGAGAAGACGATGACCTGAATGGGCGACCTGATCGAACAGATCTGGATTAGGAAAACCAGTTTTGGGCTCAGAGCTGCGAGCTCGCTTGAGAGATTTGGACCCAACCTGCTGATCACCATACCGGCCCGCGGCCTCGAAAAACGCCGCACATTGAGGCCTGACAGAAGACCGCGCTCGATCACCCTCCCTGAAAGAAAGAAACTTCTTGCATCCAGGGCGGCAACCACAGAAGCCCAATCTGCCATATACGGCATGCATTTCATACGGACGCGATACCTGCAAAACGGACGTAACCGTCGGAAGTGTTGGCTCCGTCGGCGCCCTACTGATCCCCCAGCAATCCATTCGACGCAGCCTCTACGGCCACATTTCGCACCCAAATCTCTAGACTGGGATTGGCTTCAAGCTTACGGTTCGAATTCCACAAGCTTTCATGCAAAAGCTCGGTTTCTGGAATGAATACAAAACCTGCCAACCCGCATAGGCTGAGAACCTGGCGGATTGTCGTGAGCGTTGTATTGTTCGTCGTAGTGCTCCTTATATTTTTTCCGGCGTCATGGGGCCTTTTCCTGTTTTTTGGTACATCCAACGACCCAGTACATCGGCATCGAATCGGAGCCGCTGGGATGCCGTGCGTCGCAGATGCCATCGAGGACAATCTAGAGACTGCCGACGACGACTGGGCAAAATGCTACCTTCAGGCTCACACTGTCCCAAATGCCGAGATGTGGGTTGCGGTAGATGAGGCTGCCCGAGACGACGATGTGGAAGAATTAAGGAACCACAATGCGTACTTCCTTTCTTTTTTAGAGCTGTCTGACACGCACCTCGGATTGGCTAAGCCGATGCAGTTGATCGATCTGCAGCACCACCTCAGGCGCCAATCCCAGAAGAAACGAGAAAACGTCGTTGTGATCTTCGTGCACGGCTGGCGGCGTAGCGCGGCGATTGGCGATTTGAATGTGCAGAACTTCCGAAGGTTGCTGGCCTATTCCCGTTCCTTCCTCAACACCCGTTGTGTTGTCGAACGGCGTTACTGTGACGCCGCTCTGACCGGCATCTATATTGGTTGGCGTGGTAGATCCATTAGGGAACCCGCGTGGACGGACAAAGATCACGCTGGCAACTCAATGATGACGGCACTTTCTGGTGCATATACCGGCCTTGTTTCCCCCAGTTTCCTGTCGCGAAAATCAAGGAGCGACAGGCTTGGGCAAGGCGAAAACTCGCCAATTGAGCAGGCCCTACGGGGCGTGGAACAGGCTATGTTCCGGGAAACCACCAATCGGTCAACTCGGCTGAATGATAAGATGCTAATCGTTGGCCATTCACTCGGTGGGAATATCCTGGCGAGCTTCTTAGGACCACTATATGCCAAACAGATCAGAGAGAAGTGCGCCGAATTATTCGTCGACGAAAATCCGCGAAACTGCAAGAACATTAAGATTGACTCAGAGATCGGAGACCTCGTTGTTCTGATAAACCCTGCAACTGAGGCCGCGAAGTGGACGCAGATTCAACAGACCGAACGCGATGTCGCACGTGTGCCTGAGAATTATCTGCGCCAATGCAGTCCAAAACACGTACCTGAGGACGATCCTTGTCTTGATCCTGACGTCCAAGATGGAGTGAAAGCTTGGCGAAACCTCTATGAAGGAACGCAGCTTCCCGTTTTTCTGTCGATGACCTCAACCGACGGGTTCATCAATTACGACGAACAGGGGAACAAGAACCTTTTTGACAGGGTTACCGCAATTGCTTTTCGTGTATGGGGCTATCTGTCAAATGGACCGGGCCTGGAACATCAGATTGCGATTGGTCACTATCAGCCCGAATATAGTACAGGGACTTCCGTTGTAGGGCCGGCACTTGGCGTGTCTCACGAGTTCGTAATACGATCCGGCGTATGCAAAAACGGGGAAGAGTGCCGACCCGGCACAGAAAAGGGCAGAGAAGGTACAAGGTACGTTCATGCAGGCGTGCCGGCCTTGTCGTGGTGCGCACCGGCGAACGGTGAACTCTACCGGAAGCGTTTCCAACGAAATAAACGGGTATTTGACATAAACTGGGAATGGAACGAGCAGATTTCTCTAAAAAGGCTCGATGTTTTACGCGACGAAATCTCCGGAGATGACTACTGGAACCATGCCCAGGTCAATATACGGTATGGGCTAAAGAAGGAGTCGCATAACGGGTATGAGAATCTGCGATCGGTGTCACCGCCGACATCTCCATTCTGGAATATGCGAAGTCCCAGCAGTGCAATCGAGGGACATGGTGGATTCTACAGTTATCCGCTTTGGTGCCGGTTGCACCAGATGTTCCTAGACCCAATTACAACACCGCCGGAAGATCTTCTCAATCCATCGCCGTTAGCTCGGCGTCGTAGCTCATTCAACTAGTAAATCAAACTGCAAGCTGTGCCCGCACCTGGAGGCCGCTACACCAGCGTCGGGCCACACCCACCTAATTGCGGGAACAATTGCAACGACGCTCACCTCACAGACATGTACTCCGTACAATTGGGGCCAACCGAAATTTGGCACTGGCCTTTTCGCTTCCGAACCCTCAACCATGACCAAATCCTTAGGCAGCAACACTAGCTGTGAAGTTGATGCAATATCAGTATTGTCGTCCGCCGGAATGTTGGACACACGTCGGCATTATAACCAATGCTAAGACCGTATCAGAGGTACATCCCGCCACTCATAAACCACGAATAAGCTGTCACTGTGCGCAAATGCAGACCTTGGTTCTACGCCAAGGAATGGCTGGATCGTCCCGCATGATGTCGCGCCGCTTTCGGATCATGCTGCGGAACGGATGGATGACCGCTTGTTGAGAGCGAAGGGCACGCCCTGGGGTCAGATCGCTTGGGCTGTCTTTTCGGTGGGTTCATGGAAACGGTCGATGCATCGGTCAGCTTTGCCTCTCAATGCGGGCATTCGGCTCGCGCAAGCGAATGTCTCATGAGGGCCGGAACCGGAATCACGGATGCGCTGATGGAGCGACAGCTTTCTCCGCGTGCTTTGCCATTCACACAAACGGCATTCATCAGCCATTCAATTTTCCATAGGATCGAACGCAGAGTCCTAGCCAGTCGTAGGCGGTGGGGGCCGTTTTTCTCCCGGAGGTGGTCGGCCAAGGCCCGACGCCCAGATCGGAGACAGAAAACATCTTCGATCCCGCAACCCGCGCGATAGAACAAAGTGAAAACCTGATGTGACCAAAATGTGCCCAAATTGGTGCACCGACCTGCACCGATATGCACAATTGGGGGAATCCGGTGCTTGCAGTGCCAGAGTAGGAAAAGGCCGAAAAACCGCTTGTTCTCCGGGGCTTTGAGCCTCTATACCGGTCGGTGGAGACGTGGCCGAGTGGTCGAAGGCGCTCCCCTGCTAAGGGAGTAGGCGGGAAACCGTCTCGAGGGTTCGAATCCCTTCGTCTCCGCCATCTCACTTACCTCGTCGCGAAGATCGGCTAAGACCTTTAAGGTTAGGGTAGTTTTTGCGGTTCGAAATCCACGATTCCGGACATACGGTACCGGGGCGGCAAAAAAAACGAGCTTCAGCACCGTTTGACGATCCCCGCCGCGCTCAGAGGGCCAAAGTTTCCAAGGGTTTGCCAGAAATTCCATCGCGGTTCGAAAACGCGCATCGATGCCCTTGGGTTTCGGCGCGAGTTTTCGAACCGAAATCCAAGGTCATCGGCGATGAACTGGGAGGTGCGTTCGTGCAATTCGTCGAAGCTGTGCCGCGGCTGGCCGGTCCGAGCCAGGCAGCGAAGCGCGGTATCAGTTCGTAATGATCTCCGGCCCCATCAAGGTATTCGGCAGGAATGTGGAAAGCCACGGCACGTAGGTCACCATGATCAGGAACACGAAGAGTACGGCCAGAAATGGCAGCGCGGCCTTCACAACCCGCATCATCGGCATACCCGCGACGCCTGAAGTGACGAACAGGTTCAGGCCGACGGGCGGTGTGATCATCCCGATTTCCATGTTCACCACCATGATAATGCCCAGATGGATCGGGTCGATGCCAAGCTCGATGGCGATCGGGAAAACCAATGGCGCGACGATGACCAGAAGACCAGACGGTTCCATGAACTGGCCGCCGATCAACAGGATCACGTTGACGATGATTAGGAACATGACCGGTCCAAACCCGGCGCTGAGCATCGCCGAGGCGATCTGTTGGGGAACCTGTTCGTCGGTCAGGACATGCTTGAGGATCAACGCGTTGGCGATGACGAAGAGAAGCGTGACGGTCAGCTTTCCGGCCTCGAACAGAGTGTGCTTTGTGTCGGGATGAACAAATGCGGTGATCAGCGCCCAGGGCTTTTGCACAAGGCTGGTCCGCACTTCGCCGTCGCCGGTGTCGAGGACGGAAGCCGCAGAGAGACTGCGGGCATTGGGCGTGGCCAGGGGCCCCATGTCGCGATAGACGAACGTCGCGATCAAGAAGGCGTAGACGGCGGCCACGGCGGCGGCCTCGGTCGGTGTGAAGATGCCGCCATAAATGCCGCCCAGGATGATCACGATCAGGAAAAGGCCCCATCCGGCCTCTCGACCCGACTGGAACACCTCGCTCCAACCCTGCCACTCGCCTTTCGGAAGGTTCTTGACCTTGGCCATGATGTAGATCGCCACCATCAGCATCAGACCGGCCAGTAGCCCGGGGATGACTCCGGCAAGGAACATCCGGCCCACCGAGACCTCGACCGCTGCGGCATAGACGACCATGACGATGGACGGCGGGATCAGAATGCCCAACGTGCCGGCATTGCAGATGACGCCCGCGGCGAAATCCCTGGAATATCCGACCTGGCGCATGCCGGCGATGACGATCGAGCCGATGGCGACCACGGTGGCGGGCGAGGAGCCTGACAGCGCGGCGAAGAGCATGCAGGCAAATACGCCCGCAATTGCAAGACCGCCCGGGAAGTGCCCCACACAGGCGATGGAGAATCGGATGATCCGCCGCGCCACCCCACCGGTTGTCATGAAGGACGAGGCAAGTATGAAGAAGGGGATCGCCAGCAGGGTGAAATGGCCTTCAAAGGCCGCGAAGAGCGTCTGCGCGACCGATGCCAGCGAGCTGTCGGAGAACCACAACAGGAACAAAACCGAACTCAGGCCAAGCGATACGGCGATCGGCACTCCCAGCATCAGTAAGGCGATGACCATTGCAAAGAGCAGAACGACGTCCATCAGTTCGACTCCCCGGCTTGTTCGCGCACTTCGGCGATTTCGTCATCGACCTCGTGGCTGGCCACGATGCGATCCATCGATCCGGTCCATAGCGCCCAAGCAGCTTGCAGGAAGCGGAACAGCAACAGCGCCATGGCGAGCGGCAGAACGACATAGGGCAGCAGCCGTGGGATCTTTTCGTACTCCTCTCCCTCGTTGAATACACCTTCCATCCAGCGCAGGATTTCGGGCATCGGGATGTCGTTGACCTCGTACCAGCCCTTGTCGCGATACTTTTCTTCGAACCCGAGCGGGAACCAACGGCCTTCGGTTGCGGGCAGGTTGGCGAAATTGGCCCAGTAATCCCAGGCGCCTTTGAGAAGCAGGAAGGAAAAGACCACGCAGGCGGTGACCGAGATCAGCCCGAGAATCCGGCGAACCGGCGGCGCGGATAGCTCGACCAGCAGATCGACGCCGAGATGCGCAGACTTCTTCACGGCATAGGACGCGCCCAGCAGCACGAGCCAGGCAAACATGAACACGGTCAGTTCCAACGCCCAGAGGATGTTCGAGTTGAATCCATAACGGGCCACTACATTCGCGAAGGTGACGAGTGTCATCAGCCCCAGAAGAATGGCCATCAGCGTCTCTTCGATATGGTCGATGATATTCTGTCCGGGTTTCGGATGCATCTTCCCCTCCCTGCCCCCGTGCCGAACGGGCCGCCCAAGGAATGAGCGGCCCGCATCCGTTTTGGCCTAGCTTCCGGCGTTGAAGGTCTGCGCCGCGTCGATCATCTCTTGGCCGACGTCACCGGCGAACTGGTCCCAGACGGGCCGCATCGCGTCGACCCATGCCTGGCGTTGCGCATCGTCCAGGGCACGGATCAAACCGCCGGCATCGACGATGGCTTGCTTGGCGGCTTCGTTCACCGCGAATGCCTCGGCATTGCGGGTCTCGGTCACTTCGGCCAGGATCTGCAGAAACTGGTCGCGGACCGCCGGCTCAAGCGCGTCGAGCCAGTCGACCGAGGTCACGACGAGATAGTCGATGATGCCGTGATTGGTCTCGGTCACGCCATCCTGCACCTCGAAGAACTTGCGGCCATAGATGTTCGACCAGGTGTTTTCCTGACCGTCGACAACGCCTTGCTGCAGGGCGCCGTAGACCTCGGAGAAAGCCATTTTCTGCGGCGAGCCGCCGATGGCCTCCATCTGCGCAACCAGCACGTCAGAGGACTGCACGCGGAATTTCAGGCCGTCGGCGTCGGCGGGCAGGATCAGCGGTACGCTGGCCGACATCTGCTTCATGCCATTGTGCCAGAAGGCCAGGCCCTGCAGGCCCCGACGCTGCATGCTGTCTTTCAGTTCCTGCCCGGCGTCAGACGCCTGGAACGCGTCGACGGCGTCGATGTCCTTGAACATGAAGGGCAGGTCGAAGAGGCGGAATTGCTTGGTGAATTTCTCGAATTTCGACAGCGACGGCGCGGCGAGCTGCACGTCGCCCTGCAACATCGCCTCGAGCACCTTGTCGTCGTTATAGAGTGTCGAGTTCGGGAACACCTCCATACAGGCGGTGCCGTTCATTTCCTCGTTGACGCGCTCTTGCAGCAGGCTGGCGGCGATGCCCTTGGGGTGCTTGTCGGTGTTGGTGACGTGGCTGAACTTTATCACCATTTCGCCCTCGTCGCAGGCGGCCAGTGCGGCGCCGGCACCAAGGGTCAGGGCGAGGGCCGTGGCGGCCGTGGTCAGAAATTTCATGTGTCTCTCCTCCGGTTGGCCTGCATGACGCAGGGGAAAACATTCCGGGACCCGTTGTGAGCTTGCGTCGGGAACCGGGCAAAGAAATTTCGCCAATGATCGGTGGTTATAAAAAAGCCTTTATCTTGCAGATAGTTACACTTGATGCTGAAAATCGGTTGCCAGACGGGCGAAGGAATCTGTGCGGGTTTCGGAACAGCCTGTTAGCGCCCTATGTGCGGAAATCCGCACAATCGCTCAGCGATAGTCCTCGGGCTTGATTCCGTATTTTGCAAGCTTGTCGTAGAACGTCTTGCGCGGCAGCCGCAGCTGCTGGGCGGTGGCGCTGGCGTGGCCGCGGTTCTGAGCGAGCGCGTCGATTATCAGCGTCCGTTCCACCTGCGCAAGCTTCTCTGCCAGACCCACGGTCTCTCCGGCCAGCGGTGCCTCGACCCCCAGCACGAAGCGCGTTGCCGCATTCATCAGCGCGCGCGAATTACCCGGCCAATCCTGCGCCAGCAGGCCGGCGATGATCTCGGGTGTGATCTCTGGCGGCACCAGGTTGGATTGCTCTGCCACCTGCCGCACATAGTGGCGGAATATGACGGGGATATCCTCGGTCCGTTCCCTTAGCGCCGGAACGCGGATCCGCAGCGCATCGAGCCGATAGTGCAGATCCGGAATGACGCCGCCCTCGGTGCCCTGATCCGCCCGGGCCAGCGTGGTTCCGGCCAGAACCCGGGCACCGGCAGCACCGTCAAGATGTTCCAAGAGCGCGAACTGGGTTTCCCCCGGCATCGCGGCGAACTCGTCGATGAAAAGCGTACCCTCGGCATTCTTGCTCAGCTGCTCCCCAAGCCGGGCGGGGGAAAGCCCGGTTCCCGCGACCCGCGCAAAGGGTTGGGATGCGCGCGGCGACAGCAGATGAATGACTTCTGCCACCTTGGCGATGCCGGTTCCCGGCGCGCCGTCGATCAGAACGGCGTCATCGATCCCGCCGAGACGCCTGACGCGGTTGCGCAGGGCTTCGGCCTTGTCGGAGCTGCCGAAGATCATCCGCGCTGCGGCATCGCCGCGCGTAAGATCGGATTTGAGCTGGCGGTTTTCCAGGACCAATGCCCGGGCGCGCAATGCACGTCGCACCGTTTCCACCATCAAGTCGTTGTCGCACGGCTTTTCGAGGAAATCGAAGGCGCCCTTGTTGATGGCGCCCACCGCCATCGGGATATCGCCCTCGCCGGTCAGCAGGATGACGGGAAGGTCCGGATCGACGGACCGGGCATATTCGAGAAGGAAAAGCCCGTCCCGCCCGGGCATCCGGATGTCCGACAGAATGACGCCTGCGAAGTCGGGCGTAATATGGTCCTTTGCAACGATGAACGACCCCGCCAGAAGCGGCTTGAACTCGGCAAGCTCCAGCGTCTGCCCCAGCGCTTCCCTGACCAACGGCTCGTCATCAATCACGAGCACACTGTCTATCATGCCGCGATCTCCTCGGCCCACGGCTGCAATTCGATGGTAAAGACCGCGCCGCCACCATCGGCATTGCGTCCCCGGATCTTGCCGCCGAAGCTTTGAACCAGCCCGTAGGAAATCGACAAACCCAGGCCGACGCCTTCGGCCTCGCCGATTTCCTTTGTCGAATAGAAGGGTTCGAATACCTTGTCGGGTTCCTCGATCCCTGGACCCGTGTCGCGCACTGTCAGGACGATCGGCGTGCCGATTTGCACCGAAACTGAAAGCTCGCGCCGGTTCGACTGTGACATGGCGTCGATGGCATTGGACACCAGGTTCAGCACCACCTGCTGCAGGCGCACCTCGCCGCCCTGCACCCACACCGGCCCCGCCGGCAGATCCAGCTGCAGGTCGACACCCTTTGCGTCCAGCCGGCTGGCCGCCAGATCGATTGCGTCGCCAGTGGCCTGTACCAGATCCACCCGGTGCACGGTTTCCTTTTCCTGGCGCGCGAAGGCACGAAAGTTCCCGATGATCCGCGCCATACGAAGAGCCAGATCGCGGACTTTCAGCATGTTGCTGGCCGCCGTGTCGGCGTCGCCGCGCTCGATGAACGTCGCAGCGTTGTCGGAGAAAGACCGGATCGCCATCAGCGGCTGGTTCAACTCGTGGCTGATCCCGGCAGACATCTTTCCCAAGGCACTGAGCTTGCCCGCTTGGATCAGATCCTTCTGTGCCCGCTTCAGCGCCTTTTCCGCCTCTTTCCGCTCCAAAATCTCGGTCCGGAGCGAGGCGTTGACTTGGCGCAGCTCGCGGGTTCGGCCACTGACCCTTTCTTCCAGCTCTGCATTTGCCCGGGCCAGAATCCGCCGCTGATTGGCGACGAAGAACACGACCGCGCCAAAGAACAGAAACACGGCGCCGGCCGCGGCCGCCTGCAGCGCGGCATCGGTCAGGGCCGGGCGCAGATCGACCAGCGCCTCGGCGTGCATCCCGATCACCGGCAGATCTTGTTCGATATGCAGCGCGCGTTGGGGCAGGTATCGCCCTGCCGAAACGCGCCAGATGTCGCGGCCAAGAAACGTACCCGGTTCCACATCCACGAACGGTGCGATGGTTTCGTCCTCGCCCTGCGCCGCCCCTTCTTCAGTACCGAGGTTGCGGTCGCGCAAGATCAACTCCGACCGGTTCGAGAAAAAGATGACCCCGGACCGATCGGTCATGTAGACCGCGGGGCGCGAGCCGCGGAACTCCGCCTCGATGGCTTCCAGATCGATAATAGCGACGATAACCCGCGACACCGGTCCGGTCTCGGAAAACACCGGGGCGGCGTAATAATAGACACGCCGTCCGAACCGGTGGCTGATGCCGACACCGTGCCCCAACGCCCCGCTCAGGGCCCGGTCGACGAAGGTGGTGCTGGGCCAGTCGTGTGGCGTGGTGCCCATTGCGCTGGCGACACGATCACCCGCCCGGTCCAGCAGGACGAAGTCGAGCGCGCCGGAGATATCCGACATATGCAGCAAAATCTGCGATAGCGTTTGTTCGTTCGTCGTCGCCGAGCCGAGCCGCGGGTCGGACGCCAGGGCGACGGCAAGCTGCCGATAGCCGAGGAGACTGCCCATCAGCCGGTCCGACGCCAGCGCCAAATCCGAACGCGCGCGTCGGTCGAGCTCGGTCAGTGATTGGGTCAATGCAAAGAACCAGACGGCTGCGGAAACGGTCAGAATCCCGGCAAGGAAGCCCAAGAATACGGTGTATTGCTTCATCCGCTTATTTTCGCTCGCAGCAATTCTACTCGCAACCTCCCTCTCGGCGATTAAGACATTGCACTGCCGGATCTTGTATCGCGACCATCAACGCGCGTTACGATGTCCGCCAATTCACGTGACGCGCGGTTGGACCAAGCGGCCACCTTACAGAACCCGGCTCGATCAGGCGGCCGCGTAACGCCCGACCAGTTCCGCCAGCGTCCGGCAGCCGGTTTTCAGAAGGATCTGCGCCCGGTGCTTGTCGACCGTCCTGGGGCTGATTCCGAGTTCGAGCGCGACGCCTTTGCTAGAGCTCAGTTCCGGGCGTTCGATCATCAGGTCGAAGATCTCTCGCTCGCGCTCCGTCAGATCATTGAGAGACTGGTCCAGCGCGCTCCTGAGTTTGCGCGCCTTCATTTCCAGACGATCGATCTCCAACGCGGTTTCGACACGGTTGGCAAGCACGCGCGGCTCATAGGGCTTCTCGAGAAAATCAATGGCGCCCGCCTTGGTGGCCCTGACCGATTCCGGGATGCCGCCATGCCCGGTGATGAAAATGATCGGAGTGCCGATGCCCGCCTTGATAAGATGCTCCTGGAGATCGAGGCCATTCATGCCCGGAAGCCCGAAATCCAGCACGATGCATCCGGGTTTTCCCGGTCCGGGGCTTTCGAGAAACTCTTCGGCACTTGCGAATTCCTCGACATGGAATCCGCGCTTGGACAAGGACCGACCGACGGCAACCCGCATTTCCGGGTCGTCGTCGACGACGAACACCGTCTGGTGGACGGGATCCGGGTCCGAGTGTGCGTTACCCAATTTCTTCTCCCTTCAGTTCTATGACAAACTTCGTGCCGTTAGGTTGAACTGGCTGATAGGTTATCGTCCCGTCATTCGCCTCCACCAACGACTTGCAAATCGACAATCCCAAACCCAAGCCGCCTTGGTTCGCGGATTGAAACTGAACAAACGGCTTGATGTGCGCGGGAAATCCCGGACCGTTGTCTTCGATGCTGATAACGATAGCAGCGTCGCGTTTAGCGGCGGTGATCCGGATGATGCCGTCCGATCGCCCGGAAAATCCGAGGGCTTCGAGCGCATTCCGGATCAGGTTCACCAGCACCTGCGCAAGCTGTCCACGATTGCCGAAAACCCGGAAATTCGATCGTTGCTGGACCTCGATCGAGGCGTTGTACATACGGGCTTCCGGCTCCATGATCGACAGGGTTTGCTTGAGCAGTTCGTCCAGCTCAAACTCGTTTTTGTCAGTCATGTCCTTCTGGATCAGGTCCCGCAAGGCGCGAATGATCTCGCCGGCACGGTGGGCGTGCCGATCGACGTCATTCAGGATGCCCCGGAGCTCGTCGCGGTCCAGATCGTCCTCTTCCAGAACGAATTGCGCGCTGTCGAGATCGTGCACCAGCGCACCAAGCGGCTGGTTCAATTCATGGGCAAGACCGGCCGCGAACTGGCCCAGCAAGTTGATGCGGCTGACATGGTAGAGGTCGCGTTTGAGGTATTCCAACCGCTCGTCTGGGTTGTGGGTCTCCTGCAGGTCTTCAAAAATCGCCAGAGCGTGATCCGGGGCGCCGAAGTCATCGCGGATCAGGAATGCTGTCAATCGCAACCACTGCGTGTTGGCGTCGGCGGCGATGAATTCGGCCTCCACGCAGAATTCCTTGTCGCTCAGGACGATCTGCGAAAACGTCCGCAATTCGTCAAGGTCGTCTTCCACCAGAATATCGTGGACATGCCTGCCTTGGGCGTCGTCTTTCGACAGGCCGAGCATCTCGCTCAGGCGGTCGTTGATCTGCAGGATCCGAAGCGTGCGCGGGTCGATCCACGCCTCCCCGCGGGAGGTCACTTTGAAGGTCTGTTCGTAAGCAGACTGGAAGGCGTGGCGCTGAGTGATTTCCTCGGCCAGCGCCTTCTCGGTGACCTTCAACTCGCTGTAGGGGGCCGACAGCTCTGACGCAGTTCCGGGGCTGATCATGGACGCCTCTCTGGTTTTGCTGGAGAACCTGACCAAGGGTGACCGAATCTGATTGGCAATCGGGATCGAGACCAGTGACAGCAGCAACAACACGGCGACGGAGATTAACACCAGCCCTGAAATGTTGTCCTGCAGTCCCCCCGAAAGATCGGATCGTTTGGCATGCAGCGCGACGACCCAGGGCAGGCCCAAGGAGTTGTCGAGCGGTTGCATATGGCCCAGAAACCGTTCGACCGCAGTGTCCGCGCCATCGGTGTGCCGAAAGCTCGATGCGTAGGCTTCCGTCGAGGCCAGTTTGGTTGCGAAGGCGGTTTCCGGTATGGGGTCCACATACTCGCTCAGGGCCGGAAGCGAAGTGTCGAGGATCAGATTGCTGTCGCTGACATACAGGGCGACGTGGCTGTCATGGGTAAAGATCGTAGTCGTGTGGGATTGGTTCCGGCTTTCGCGGCGCAGGATGGCGCCGAGGCTCCAGAGGTCGATATCCGTGCCGACCACGCCGAGAAGCTCGCCATCCCGAACGATGGGCATGGTCAGGGTCATAAGGGGACCGGTGGCGGTAATGAACCGATTGTCGTCCGACCAGACCGGAGTGTCGGCATCGCGCGTCGCCTTGAACCATCCCTGTTCCCTCGGGTCACCGACGCCAAAACGACCGTAGGACTTCTCGATCGGTTCGAAATCGCTGTTCCGTTCCAAGCGCGCGATGGTGACGCCGGCCGTGGTGGCAATTCGGGTCGAGAACCGGTTGGAGTCTTCCAACCGCGAGATATGGAGGAAACTGCCGTCGCTTCGTGCGTAAAAGAGGGATGACAGTTCCGGGTTCGCACGCAGAACGCCGAAAAACTTCATCTCGATGAATTCGTCCTTGTCCAGATCGAAGCTGTCACGCTCCATCGTGACGCGTTGCGTCTCGAGAATCCGGATCGGCGGCGTGAAGAACTTGACGACCTGGTCCGCGACCGACAAGGTTCGGCGTTCCAGAAGCTCCTTCGCTTGGCTGGAAATCGCCCGCTCCATCCCGAAATAAATCAAGAGCACAACCGCGAGCGTGGTGAGGATCTGGACGCCGCTGATCCCGAATATCAATACCGAACGTAACGACAAGGGCGTTCCGTCCATTGAATGCTTATTTCGAAGCGCTCGAAGGATAAGCCACTCCAATGATCCAAAATTCTTGCCGGTCTTATACATCAGGGATGCCGCAATCGTCATAGATGGTGCTACGTAGAACGCTGGTTTTTTTGATGGTGCGACGGCCCTGAAAGCAGCTTCCTGCCAGGGTCGAAAACGCCCGAATTCGCCTGAACTCACGTGACATTTGTGCAGGTCGCGTTGCCTTTTTTCGGGGTGAGACGGGTCGGCGAGATCCGGTCTAGTTGGCAGCCTTCGGTAGCTTGCGGATCCGTTCGAACTCCTCCACGAAGCGCAGGTACAGGTCGGCCGGCAGGCTGGATTGCGTCAATCGCGGCCCTTCAGGAGAATGCAGCCCGACTTCACGCCTGGTGTCCTCGTCATAGTACAAAGCGAAAGCCTTTTCATTGGCCAGGCCCAGGCCCCAGTCGACGAGTTGCTCGGCATTGGTTTCGGAAAGCACCGCATTGACATAGTCGTAGGCCATGGTATCGCGCCGATGGTTGGTCTTTGTCTTCACGAAGCCACATGTCCAGTGGCCGTAACCGACATCCGGCCCTTCGGCGTAGCGGATCGCCTTATTCACATCGCGCGCATAGTAACCGACGCTATTCCACGCCCAGGCTACAAGGATGTCTCCGACGATAAACTGATCGACCAGTTCTTCCTCGTGTTCCCAGTACGAAGGCAGGTTAAGATGCACCTCTTCGAGCCAGGTCACGGCGGCCTCGAATTCGGCCTCTGTCAGGGTATCCCAATTGTCGACACCGGTTGCCAGAAGCGACAGCGTGAACAGGTCTTCGGAATAGGCCGGCAGCGAGATCTTCCCCGAATAGTTCGGGTTTTTGAAGATTTCGAGATTTTGCACGTCCGCGCGCGGCACCTGGTCTGCGTTGTAGGTCAGAAACAGATTGCCGAATTCGTAGGGTACAAGATACTCCGAAAGGTCGGCGGATCGATCGCCCAGGACATCGCCTGCGAAACGATAGGTCGAATTCGGAATTCTGTCGAAGTCCCATTTCTCGATAACGCTTTCGGCGACGAAGGCGGACAGCGCCGGCATACAGATATAGACGACTTGGATGTCGAATCCGCGTTTCAGCATATTCAACGCTTCCAGATCGCTCGTGGTAAACATGAACTTGGGGCTTCGACCATATTTTGCAATGTAATCAAGGTGAAGCTTCGAATCGCCGTAGCCGTAGTAGTGCAGAACGGTCAATTCGGGGTCGTCGGCAAAAAGGTCGGTTGGCAATGCGACGGCGGCCAAAACACACGCTATTGCAGATCTAATGCGCGCTCTTGCCAGCGCGTCGGCAATCCTTGGTGCCGCGAACCCAGAAACCAAATTTGACATCTTTGTCCAAGACTTCCGTGGTTTCAGACCGTGTATTGAGGCTGTTTCCTGGGTTTGCATGGTCCGAACACGGTGCGTTGCGATGCTTTATTGCGGCATGGAGATAGGCTTGCCGCCCGCTACGTCAAATTACATTTGCGCGTGGTGAGGCATTCTGCTGGTGTGGGTACTTAGGAAACTACGTAGGTCCAAGCACTCGTTTTTGGGATCGTGCGCCGCAGTATGGTGCCGCTTGGTTCAGAAAATGGAGCACAGACCCTGATGCAGAATCCGGTCCTTCGGCTGATCGAGCCTGAAGATGTCGACGCGTATCGCAACCTATATCGACAGGCCCTTCGAGAGAGTGCCGACAGTTTTGAGGCGACACTGGAGGACGCGGACGCCAAGGGGTCCGAAAGCTACGCGTTGGAACTGCGACAGCGCTACGGGTTCGGCTGTTTTCAGGGCCGGGATCTGATTGGCATGGTGTTCTTCCGCCCCTCGTCCGGCGGCAAAGCGAGCCACCGGGCCGCGCTTTCGAATTTTTACGTCGATTTCCGGTATCGCAGGCAGCGGATAGCTTACGCGCTACTGGAACTGGCTAAGGAGATTTCCAAACTCAAGAAGATCCAGCAATTGGAGCTTCTGGTCTCCTCCGCCGCGGACCGCGCGATCGAGTTTTACACCAAGGCGGGATTCCAGCAGACGGGCTGTATTCCCAACGCGATCAAGACGGACGGGGACCGGCATGATCTTTTGCTGATGGTGCTCGAAATCGAAAGCACCGGCTAGGATCTGACACCGCACGGTGCCGATCAGCAGCGCGGCTCAGGGGCGGTGCATAGTCACGCTCTGGCGAAAGCTCTGGTCGCCCAGACCGGTTTCGCCGAGGTTCCAGTACAGCAGCGCGAGAGTTTTGCGGTCAACGCTGTCGATGCCGACATGTTCCAGGACTTCGGTCAGAGCGTCTTCCCAGCGGCCGAGTTTCATGAATGTGGCCACGCGCAGTTCGTTCACCTGCTGGCTGCCTGGCGCCAGCCAATTGGCGAGATCAAGGAGGGATAGCACGCTCTCGAACTGCCCGTACTGGGAGAGGTTCTGCGCCAAGGCCAGAACCGCATCATGTTCTTTCTGTTTGGTATCGACCTGATCCAGCATGGCTCCTCTTATGTCTGGCGTATCGAGCTAAGTTGTTCGCTGTTGAGCAGGAAGCGGTAGACCTCTTCCAGGCCTTGCTGGACGAGCGGATCACCGCTGGCCTCGATCTCGCCTTCCCGGCTGATGACCAGATGCGCCAGATCGAGAATCAGCCCGGTGGCAGTCAGCTTCTTCTGGCTCATTGCGACCCCTTCGGTGGGGACAACCTTGGGTCTTGCCACTCCGAAGGATTGTGGGCCCTCGAACATCGGTGGCGGTTCGCGCACCACCTTGAGCATCGAAGCCAGCGGTTCCTGCCGGACGAAACCCAGCGGAGGTTCCAGGCGGAAATCCTCCTCCGCGAGGTCGTGGAAGCGTGGGTCGAACCGCTCGGTCTTGTCGGTCGCGCTCAATTCTCTGCCCCCGCGAAAGTGATGAACTCGCGCTCGTTACCGCGTCTGACCTGTATGAAATCGGGCTCGATCTTCGAAATGATCCAATCACCCGAGAACACGTCGTCGATGGTCAGGACGTCACCGTTTGCGAGAAACACGCGCTTGGGGTCACTGACCTGCAGCATCGAGATCGGCGGAGGGTTGTCGAATTTCGTGCCGACGCTCAGCGAGGTGACCAGCGGGCGTCCGAACGACGCGCTGTCATACCAGACCGAGATGTCTTGCCAGGCCCGCCACTGGGCCGCGGTCAGATGGCCGGATACCTCGAATAGCCCATCGGCGTTTTCGCGCACCTGCACCTTGTTGGAAAGCTTCGCGCCGTCAAGTCGGGCGACGAGGTCCTCCAGGGTCACGGTCGATGTGCGCGCCCTGTCCGACGATTGCGCAACGGTTTGCTGCGGCACGATGCTGAAGTTGCGCCCGTCGCTTGCGTCCATCAGCACAAGGCCCAATGCCACGGCGAGCAGGGTCAGGCAGATGATCAGGAGGCGTTTCAGAACCCTCTCCGCACGTCCGAGCCGCGTGTTGGGCTTTCGTTTCCCTGCAGACACGTCGACCGACACGGCGTTGTCGAAGTCGATCCGGACCGGCAGCCGCAGGTGATGTGTCGACTGCCCGCGGTCGACGATCTGGCCGTTGACGGTGACGGGATTGTTCATGGCCCGCACCGAGGCAAGGGGACCGAGGATGGAGTGAACGAAGGCGATCTCGGCGTGCGCATCGCAGATTTCGGGATCGACCAGCACCAAGTCGCAGGTTGCGCCCGACCCGACCCTGACCCTGTCCTGCTTGAAAGCGGATGCGCAGCCGGCATGGATACCGCCATCGATTGCGAAATGTGTGGCCGGGGCCTCGCGATAAGGCTGGTAGCGCGTGGCGAAGCGTCCCAGCGTGTCGGACAGTGTTGCGAGTTGCGACGAGGGTGTTGCGAACATCGCTTACTTACTGCGCTTGCAACATGATCTTTGTATCCTTGCTGACCTGCTGAACAATGTTCCACGCCAGCAGGGTCTTCGCAGATTCCAGATACATTTCCTTCATGGTGTCGACCAGGTTGTTCATGCGGGGGTCATCGAAATTGCCTTCCGTTGCCCCGGCACCGCCCAGCATGTTCACAGAGTCCCGCGACGCTCCGTCGATCAGCCCGCCTTCGGGGGCGGCGCGCACGGAAATTTCGCCGTTCAGGAAGGGGTTCGAGACGCCGTACTCCAGGACCTGCTTGCCGAGGTCCCCGAGTTCCGCGTTAGTCTGGCTGGCGTTCAGCGAGGGGCCCACGAGGCTGTCTAGGCTGGCCTCGCGCGCGACATCGGCCATAGCGCTGCCATCCGCAGCCGCGGCCCCGGCGCCGACCCCGGTGATTTCAAGAGAAGACATGGATGTCACCGCCGATTCAGGTAAACGAAATGGGCTCACCGGTTCGAACCGAAGACATGATTTTCAGCCCGACCTTGATTGCGAACTGCTGGACGATTGCCCGCTCGACCACGAAATTGACGTGATCTGGATTGTCCGGGTCGAACGTCGTGTCGTCTGTGATCGGGGCATCGGATGTCGCATCTGTTGCGGACATCGGCAATCTCCTTTCCTTCGTTTTGAGTTCTCGTTCTTGATAGGTTTTGTTTCTCTCCCTCTTTACGGCAATGCGTTACGGAACTGATTCAGCGCGCATACGTGCATCTCTAAGTAGTGCGGAATGCGGGGCGTATACGCACGTATGTCGCTGCCGGGAGGGGCACATCACCATTTCGGAAAGTTCAAGACGAGCACCGAGATGGAAATGATAAAGAAAATTCTGTTCGCCTCAGGGGTGGCGATGGCCGCCGGCGCCGGTGTCGCGCAAACCAACACAGCCGGTGCGCCGACAAGCGAGAAATTGAACCTCTATGTCGTTGGCGCACCGATGGATGCGGTGCTGGAACAGGTCATGGTGTCGTTCGGTTCGGATTCCAAGATCGAGGGAAACGTCGACCAGATCGTATCCTCTTATCGTGTGCAGGGCGACCTGCGCGAGATCATGGCCGGACTAGAGGAGGCGTTCGACCTGGTCTTCTTCGAATTCAACGATGTCTTCTATGCCTCCCGCGCTGCGGACATCAAAACTAAAATCCTGAAGATCGAGGGCGAGACACCCGAGGCCGCGATGGCGGCGCTTCGGCTGTCCGGATTGCCCACGGATCGCTTTTCGGTGTCCTCGGTGGCGGGGTCCGACGCGGTGATCGTCACAGCCCCCGAGGAATTCATAAAGATCGCCGAGGCGCTGTTGCTGGCGATGGAACCGAAAGCTGCCGGGAACGAGAACGGCATCGTCGTCCGTCGCGGCGTATCCGTCTCTAGGGAGATCATTAACTGATTGCGTAGGGACACGTAACGCTCTGCGCACCTGTCCTGAATAGGACGAGAAAAGAGCCGGGCATAAGGTCAAGGAAATCCGGCCGCCGTCTTTCACCAAGCGGCCCCGCACAGCAGGAGATAAAATGCGATGAGCTCTATTGAAGACCTGAATGCTCGTTTGAACGGTGGAGAGCCGGTTGAAGATAATGTGGAATTCGACGGTCCGTCGGGATTTTTCAACGGGATTTTTTCGACCGGCGATGGCGGCAAGAAGTCGAAGCGCCGGGGCAACAAGAAAAAGGGCAAGGGTGGATCGCAATCCGTGCTCGGGCTTGATTTCTCACGTGTGACATATCGCACGAGCGGTGTCGCAACCTCGTCGAACGCGATGTACAATCGCCTGTTCCTGGGGCGCACGCTGCAAGGCGACAATCTGATTGTCAACGGCAGCTTCGAGTCGGCAAACCAGCCGAGCGGGACATGGTCGACCGTTCAGTTGGAAGGCTGGACCAACAACGGCTATGGCGTCGAGGTTTGGGGCGGGCCGTTCCTTGGCGAAACGCCGTCTGACGGAAACATTCTGGTCGAGTTGGATGCGGGGCACGGCGTCGATGTGCTCAGCCAGACCGTTGCCACCGAAGAAGGCCAGGAATACCAGCTGACCTTCAGCGCCCAACAGCGGGTCGAAGGGTCCGGCGACCAGATCGAAGTGTGGTTTGGCGGCAAGCTGATCGACACGATCACGCCGACCGACGACTGGAGCACCTATACCTACACCGTGACCGGGTCCGGCGGCGACACGCTGGAGTTCCGCGAGCCGGCAGGCGACAACAATTCCTACGGTCCCCTGCTTGACGACGTGTCGCTCTACGCGATTGAGGTCGAACCGCATGGCCGTGTGAAGGCGACTGTTTTCAACGGGCTGACGGAAGGTGACGTTGAAGAGACAGTTTTCGACGGCTTTGTCTACGGCGACGTTGAGGAGACGGTTTTCACGGGCTTTGACACCGGCGATGTCGAGGAAGTGGTCTTTGACGACTTCGACACCGGCGATGAAGAGCCGGTGATGGAGGAAGACGAAGCCTCCGGCGATGAAGAGCCGGTAATGGAGGAAGACGAAGCCTCCGGCGACGAAGAACCGGTGATGGAGGAAGAAGAAGCCTCGGGCGACGAAGAGCCGATGATGGAGGAAGACGCCGAAGATCGCTCGCGCGTTGAAACCACCGTCTTCACCGGCTTCACGGAAGGCGACGTTGAAGAGACGGTCTTCGATGGATTTGACACCGGCGATGTCGAGGAAACGGTCTTCGAAGGCTTTGACGAAGGTGACGTCGAGGAGGTGGTCTTTGACGACTTCGACACCGGCGACGATGAGCCGGTGATGGAGGAAGAAGAAGCCTCCGGCGACGAAGAACCGGTGATGGAGGAAGAAGAAGCCTCTGGCGACGAAGAGCCGGTGATGGAGGAAGAAGAGGCCTCCGGCGATGAAGAACCGGTGATGGAGGAAGAAGAAGCCTCCGGCGATGAAGAGCCGATGGAAGAAAAAGTCGCGTAGCAGCAAAGCGTGCCCGGGTGGCGGCGATTGGACTTGTCAACTCCCCAAGCCAATCGCCGCCGGAAGGAAGACAACGATATTTGGCGGGGCCGCCACCCCAGATACATTCACCGCGTTGAGATTATCAACGCATCGAGGCGGCAAGACGTAGATGTCTAAAACCAACAGAAGGAAGTGCAATATGGCTGATGATGTCCCTACCCTGACCGATGAACAGATCTCCGATTCCCAGTCCATGGGTGAGATGGTCGGCGAAGTCGCCCTGATCGGTGGTCAGATCGCAGCGGTGATCGAACTTGCCTCCGCACCGGGCAAGAAAGCCGGTCAGAAGCTTGGTCAGGTCTCGACCTAATCCTGACTTTGGTGACCTGCTCAAGCAGTCAAAAGATCAAAGATGCGGCAGTCCCTGCCGCATCTTTTCGCGCGTTCTGAAGGCGGTCCGACCGAACAATCGAGGCGCCGGCCAGTGTAGGAGAGCACTCCCGACATGAGAAAAGACCTTGTCCTAGTCGCGTTGCTGGTCTCGATTCTGGCCCTGATGGTCATTCCCCTGCCTACGGGTCTGATCGATGTCTTGCTGGCCGTCAACATAAGCCTGTCGGTCATGCTGTTGATGGTGGCGGTCTACCTCAAGCGGCCGTCGGATTTTTCTACGTTTCCGGCCGTGATCCTGATCGCGACGGCCTTTCGGCTGTCTTTGTCGATCGCGACCACACGGCTGATCCTTTCAGAGGCGGATGCCGGCCAGATCATCGCGACATTCGGAGAATTCGTGATCCGCGGCAGTGTGGTCATCGGCCTTGTGATCTTCCTGATCATCACAGTCGTTCAATTCGTGGTCGTCACCAAGGGCGCCGAACGGGTCGCAGAGGTGGCCGCGCGGTTCACGCTCGACGCCATGCCCGGCAAACAGATGAGCATCGAGGCGGACATTCGGGCCGGGTCCCTCGACCAGGTGGAAGGGTCCAAGAAACGCCAGAGCCTCGACAAGGACAGCCAGTTCTTCGGCGCCATGGACGGCGCGATGAAATTCGTGAAAGGCGATGCAATCGCCGGGTTGATCATCATCTTCATCAACCTTCTGGGCGGCATAGCCGTGGGCACATCGGTCCATGGCTACAGCTTGGCCGAGGCGACCTCGATCTATTCACTGCTGACCATCGGGGACGGGCTCGTGGCGCAGATCCCGGCCCTGTTGATGTCCCTGTGTGCCGGCACGATCGTCACCCGTGTCGCGAACGAGGGCTCGACGGATCTCGGCAACGACATTGCCCGCGAGCTTCTGTCTGACTCTCGTGTGCCCGCCGCCGCGGCGCTGGTGATCTTCGCCTTCGGCTTTGTTCCCGGGTTCCCGTTCATGGTGTTTGCCACGTCGGCCGCCACTTTGCTGTTCTTGTCGCTTCTGGTGAGACGGGCGATGAAGCTGAAGGCGCAGGATGAGCGCGAGCCCGATGCCGACGCGGCAGCCGAGCGCGATGCGGACCCATCGGATGAGTTGCTTGCGCTTCCGGAATGTGGCCGGATCGGATTGCGAATGACGAGTATGGCCGCTGCCCGGCTGGATATGCAGGCGCTGAAGATCGAGCTTGCGCATCGCGTCATTCAGTTCGCGGATCGCTATGGTGTGCGTATCCCGCGCCCCTTCGTGGACATCGATGACAACCTGGTCGGGGAGGCCGTGTTCCGGATTGAGCTGGACGAGGTGCCGATCAAGTCGGGCGCGGTGCCCGACGACGCGGTTCTGACAACTGCCAGTGCGGACGAGTTGCGCGCGCTTGGCATCGACACGGCGGACAAGCCCGTGGATTGGATCGAGCGTAATCCGCCATATGCGGTCGTACCGAATTCGTCGCAAAAGTCACTGGAAGCGGCCGACCTGAAATGTGTCAGTTTCGAATATGCCCTGGCACAGGACGTGTTCCGCCAACAAGAGCAGAGAATCGGCCTTCTGTTTTCGAAATCCGAATACGAGATGATCATGGCGGCCGCGAAGGAAGTCGACGAGACGCTGGTCGAGGAGATCGCGGCCAAACAAAGCCCGTTCAACCTGACTATGGTTTTTCGTTACCTGCTTGAGGATGGGGTGCCGCTGCGCCCGGTGCGCCTGTTGCTGGAAAGCCTGGCCCACTGGACCCATTTGCACGAAGATGCCTCGCCGGTGTTTCTGGCGGAATGTCTGCGCACGTCGCTGCGGCGTCAGATGTGTCGGAACCTGTCCAGCGCGGACGGCGAGATCGGCGTGGTGATGTTGTCGCCGCAATTGCAGGAGCGCATCGTCCGAGAGCTTAAGGCGGCCCGGAAATCCAGCGGCGGGGCGGAAGTCAGCGGGCTGCCGATCGATCCAAACCTCAGCAATCTGCTGAAATCGGAAGCCCGCAGTCTATGTAATCTGGATCTGCAGCAGGGGCGAAGGCTGGTGATCGTCACCGCGCCGGAACTGCGCCGGCGGCTGCGGGATTTCCTTGCCAGTGCCAATTTCAACTTCCCGGTGATTTCGCCGCATGAGATCAGCGACGATATCGTGACAGTGCCGGTCAAGGTGCTGGGCGAAGAGCTGAGCGACGGCAATTCGAGCAACGACCGCGAACGGCGGTCGCGTGACGACCAGGCCCAGTCGCCGACCATGATGCCGGCAACGGCCGCCGAATAGGGGCCGCGATGCACGGCGGCGCAAGCCTTGTTTCGAGCGGATTTGGGGAGGGTGTCGCGGCGTCTGCTTGCCGAGAGGAACCGGTCAGCGCGTCTCGATCGCGTCGGTGAAAGCCGCCACCATGGCATCGGCCCGTTCGGGATCTGCGAAGAACGCGCCCGAAACACCGGAAAAGCGGAACAGAGCTTCCCCGAAACCATGGGTTTTGATTTCGTCGTCAAACGCCTGATAGGAGACTTCGATACCCATCAGGCGGTCGAAGAAGTCCTGTCCGGCCTCTTCGCCGAATGCCTCTTTCGATCGCGAGAGAAGTTCTCCGAACGGAATGACGTGATCGGGCAGGTCGGCCAATTCGCTGAACGTGTCGAGATCCCAGCTCCAATCGAAGGATTTCAGAAACGTCAGTTCTTCGGGGCCGAATTCCACACCGTTCAATGCGAAAACGCGGTCCTCGGACAGGACCGTCAGGACAAGGAAACTGTCGCGATCGTCGCCGGTTCCAAAGACCGCGGTCCAATGGGGCTCGTTGCTTGGCAACTGTGTCGGTTTTGTCTCGGGTGGCGCCTTGAGATCGCCGACATCCAGATCGAGGCGGAAGACTTTGCCGTTGGCGTCGCCACCATCGGGCGGCGTGTCCCACACTGATATGAAGTCGGTCTCAATTGGCATCTGTCTTCCCGGGGCGTGTCTTTCTGGCCGTGATTGGTTCAGTCATTGGATTCGAATGACGCCCGAAGCCGGCGCATCTGAATCTGATCACGCATTCAACCTAATGCGGCGCCGGGAAAGATGAAACACGACGGCCTACGTAGAAATATACGTAGGACCACGTGCTTTTGCCCGGACAGCCTCCACATGATCAGGATGGCGGTGTCGCCGTGGGACGTCGAGACGCTGATCCGACATCCGGCCTCGACGAGCCATTCGACCTACACGCCCCAGGAATGCGCACGGCACGGGATGTCCGATGCGCCGGTCCCGCTGTTCGTTGGGGTTTGACGCGGCCGGCGAGGGGCTGCCGAAGGCCGCTGCGCGCTTGAGGTGGGGCCTTTGGGATTTGCGTATGTGCACGTGCGGTTTTGCGTAGCCGGCGCAGGTTTTTTGCGGCGGGTTGCCGGGCCGGTACGTTGCTGCCGCCGGTTTCGGCCGTGGGTCGGACCGGCCTAGCGTGGGG
>JASJDP010000059.1 GCA_030065095.1 Rhodobacter sp. | reverse complement strand
TAGTTCTTGAAGACGACCAGACCGTCGTAATCCTCGTCGTTCTCGTTCGAATTGGCCGTCGCCCGCAGCTTGACCGGCTCATGGCTGGCGGCATGGGCGGCAAACGCCGTGCCGGCAAGGAACGCGGCCGCGGCCACCGCGGTGGTGAGATGTTTCAGCATTATCAGAGTCCTCCCTCGGGTGATGTGATGCTGTAGCTATTGCAGGAACTCCGTCAAGCGCGGGACCGTCAACGGCATCGCAGCCACACAGGCGGAGAAGATTATCACCGATCTCTCGATCGCAAAAAAAACGGCTTGCCTGGGTCCGGGCCTTGCGGAGCGGCAGCTTTGTGGGATGCGGAAAACGCACTCAGCTTTCACGAAACGCCTTGGTGAAATAATCCGTCAACGGTTTGACAAGATAGGTCAGGGGCGAGCGCTCTTCGGTGCGGATGAAGGCCTCGACCGGCATCCCCGGAATCAGGGTCAGGCCCTCGGGAAGCTTGCTCAGCTCGTCTTCGTCCAGCTCGATTTCCGCGCGGTAGAAGGTTCCCTGGGTCGCTTCGTCGACGAAGGCATCCGCGGATACCTGTGTCACCCTGCCGACAAGTTCCGGCGTCGTACGCGAGTCGAAGGCCGAAAAGCGCACGACGACCTCTTGGCTGACGAAGACCTGGTCGATGTGGATCGGTTCGACTTGCGAGGCGATGACAAGGGGGCGGTCCTGCGGGATCAGGAACAGCACCGGATCGGCCGGGCGGATCACCGAACGCGGGGTATAGACCGTCTTGCCGTAGACGATGCCCGACACCGGCGCACGGATGTCCAGCCGGCTGAGGCGCTCCAAGAGCGAGCGGCGCTGTTCGGCCAGCTCCAATTCGCGAAACTGAAGGTCGCGCAGACGCGTGATCGCCTCTTCCCTGCGGCGGGTCGCGAGCTTCAGGACTTCGATGTCGATCTCGGTGATGCGTTCCTGCGCTTGCCCGCCCTGAGCGGTCAATTCGCCCATGGTGCCGCTGAGCCGGGCCTGTTCGCGCTGCAACGCCAGCACGCGCGAGGCCTGGGCGAGCCCGCGGTCGAGCAGCGATTGCTGGGCGTCCAGTTCTTCGACGATCAGCGCCAGCTGGGCGTCGAGCGACGTCTTCTGCGCCTCGATCCCCTCGACCTGGGTGGCGATCTGTTCGCGGCGCTTCTGCAACTGCTCGGTTTCCTTTTCGAGCGAGTCGTTTCTGGCCGCAAACAGGCGCGACTGGCCATCCATCAGGCCCGCGATGTCGGGATCGCTGGCGGCAAGCTCCATCAGTTCGGGCTCGAACGCGATGGCGGTGGCCCCGTCGCGCTCTGCCTCGAGGCGGCCGCGACGGGCGATCAACTCAAAAAGCTGGCTTTCGACGATGGCAAGCTCGCTTTGCAGAAGCGTGGGATCGAGCCGGATCAGGACGTCGCCAATGCCGACCGTGTCGCCTTCGTCCACCGCGATTTCGGCGACCACGCCGCCGTCGGGATGCTGCACGATCTGGCGGTTCTGATCGACCTCGACCTGGCCCGACGCGACGATCGCACCCGAGATGTTCGAGAATACCGCCCAGGATCCGAAGCCGCCCACCAGGACGAGCAGCGACAGAAGCCCGACAAGAAGGTACCTGCGCGGCGAGAACGCCCTGGGGGCGGCGGATTCGCTCATGTCACGCCTCCCGGCCCGGATTTCTGGCGCACGTCCTGATAGTTCTGCAGAACCTCCTTCAGGACCTCGTCGCGCGGCCCGAAGGCGCGGCGCATGCCGCCGTCGAGCACTAAGAGCACGTCGCATTCCTCGATCGCGGCGGGGCGGTGGGCCATGATCAGCACCGACTTGCCCTCGGACTTCATCTGGCGGATCGCCTGATTCAGAGCCTGGCTGCCCTCGTTGTCGAGGTTCGAGTTCGGCTCGTCGAGCACCAGGATGATCGGGTCGTTGTACATCGCGCGCGCAAGACCGATGCGCTGGATCTGCCCGCCCGACAGCCGCCCGCCGCCCGCGGCGACCCGGGTGTCGTAGCCGTCGGGCAGTTTCAGGATCATGTCATGCGCCGCCGCCTTCTTGGCGGCCGTGACCACCTTCATCGGATCGGGCTGCAGGCTGAGCTTGGCGATGTTCTCGGCGATCGAGCCGTCGAACAGCTGCACGCGCTGCGGCAGATAACCGATATATGTGCCCAACACGTCCGGGTCGTAGTTATCGAGCGCGGCGCCGTCGAGCCGGATCTTTCCGCCCGCCGGCTTCCAGATGCCGATGATCGCCCGCGCCAGCGTCGACTTCCCCGAACCGCTGGGCCCGATGACGCCCATCGCCTGACCGGGTTTCAAATCGAAGCTGATCATGCGCAGACAGGCGATCTGTTCGCCCGGCGGGACCACGGTGACCTGCTCCGCCTTCAGATGCGCCCTGGGGGTGGGAAGCGGCGTGCGCTCGGGGTCTTCGGGGACAATGGCCAGCAACTCGCCCAGGCTGTTCCAACCCTTCATCGCACGCTGGACCGACGGCCATTGCCCGATCACCATGTCGATCGGCGCAAGCGCCCGGCCAAGCAGGATCGAGGCCGCGATCATCGCACCCGGGGTCAGCCCGGCGGTCAAGACCAGATAGGCGCCGAGACCCAGCATCGCCGATTGCAGAAACAGCCGGAAGGTTTTCGACATCGTCGTGAAACTGCCGGACCGGTCGCTGCTGATCACGCCCTGCTCCAACGATCGCGAGCGGGCGATGTCCCAGCGCTGGAACGCCGATTTCTGCATGCCGAGGCTGCGCACCATCTCGGCCTCGGACCGGATCTGTTCCGAGATGTGTTCGGCCTGGGCCATGGCCTGATTGGCGCTGTTGACCGGTCCGCGGGTCGAGATCTGATTGAAGATCGTAATGGCGATCAGGATACTGCCGCCGACGATGGCCAGTATGCCGAGCCAGGGGTGGAAGATGGCGATGCCGACCAGAAACACCGGCGTCCACGGGATGTCGAAGAGCGCCGCGAAGACCGGTGACGCCAGGAGCCGCTGGACCGCCTCGAGATCGCGCAGGTTGTTGGCGGTGTCGCCCTGATCCTGCATCACCGAGGATTTCTTCAGCACCGCGGCGAAGACGCGTTGATCGAGTTTTTTCTGGAACCGCGCACCGATCCGCGCCAGGACCCGGCCGCGGACGAAATCCAACAGCCCCATCATCAGGAACAGGAACCCCATCAGGATGAAAAGCGCCAGCAAGGTTTCCTGGCTGCGGCTGCCAAGCACGCGGTCATAGACCTGCAGCATGAAGATCGGGCCGGTCAGCATCAGAAGGTTGACAAAGAAGCTGAAGATGCCGACCGACCAGAAAAGACCCCGGCTTTCGCGCCGCGCCTCGCGCAGCTCGTTCAGGCCCTTTTCCATATCCGGTCGCTTGATCATATTCCGCCTTGTGATTCGCCGTTCATGGGCATCATTTAGCTGTGTCGCCGATTGGTCACATCCAAATACTGCCAAACGGATAATATCTGTGATTCACTACGTCATCCATTATGTGTGGATAAATCCGGACTCGGTGGAAATTCGTCGTTTTGTTGCAATGAGATACCTGCTGAAATTCCGTGCAGTTGCCATTATGGCGGCGTTTTGCGCCGCCTTGGCCGCATGCGCAAGGCCCCAGGTGGCGCAGGGACTCAATGACCCCTACGAGGCGCGGAACCGCGCAATCCACGAAAGCAGCAAGCGATCGGATACGAGATATCTGCGCCCGCTGTCGCAGGCCTATGGCAAAGGCGTGCCCGCGCCCGTGCGGGAAGGTGTCAACAATTTCGCCGGCAATATCGACCTGCCGAGGTCGATCGTAAACGATATTCTGCAGGCCAATATCGACGATGCGGCACATAATCTCACGCGGTTTTTGATCAACACCACCTTCGGCATCGGCGGGATTTTCGACCCGGCTACGTCGGCGGGTCTGGATGCGCGGGCCAGCGATTTCGGGGAAACGCTGCATGTCTGGGGCGTGACCGAAGGGCATTATGTCGAGATGCCGTTCTTCGGGCCTTCGACCAAACGGGATGCGTTCGGGCGAATCGTCGACCTTTTCCTGAACCCGGTCGGCTATATTCTGCCGGCGCCCCAGCGGTATGCCGCCCCCGTTTCGGGATTTGCGTTAAAAATAGATGACAGGTACCGTTTTACCGAGACGGTCGATTCCATATTATACGACAGCGCCGACTCTTATGCTCAGGCGCGGCTTCTATACCTGCAGAACCGGCGGTTCCAGTTGGGCCAGGAAGCCCCGGAGGAAGAGGTCGATCCGTATGCGATCGACACAGAGGGTTTTTGAGATGGTGTCACGGACACGACGCTTTTTTATGGGTGGGATTGCCGGCGCTGCCGGTTTCTTGGCGCTGCCAGGCCGATTGTTGGCATTGACGAACGCCAGCGCCGAGGCGCTGATCGACAAGGTCGTGGCGGACATAAACCGGATCATCAATTCCGGTAAGTCGGAACCGGCCATGATCCGGGACTTCAAGGGCGTGTTCGACCGTTATGGCGACAATTCCTATATCGCGGCCTATGCGATGGGAGTGGATGCCCGGCGGGCAACCGGCACACAAAAGCGCGCGTTTTCCGAGGCGTTCGGCCACTACATCTCGCGCAAGTACGGCAAGCGGTTCCGCGAGTTCATCGGCGGCAAGATCGACGTGAAGGGCGTGAAGAAGGTCAAGACATGGCATGAGGTCGACACGACCGTGCGGCTGCGCGGCAAGGCGCCGTTTCAGGTGGTGTTCTACGTTTCCAACCGGACCGGGAGGGACCTGTTCTTCAACATGTTCATCGAGGGCGTGAACCTTCTGCTGACAGAGCGGCAGGAGATCGGCGCCATGCTGGACCGGCGGCGCGGCGACATCGATGCGATGATCGCCGATTTGCGGAAAGCCGGCTAACGCGCGACGTTTCGAGCGTGAAGCATAAGATCGGATTTGGCCTGGAGCGGACGTTGACCGGAATCTGAGAAGCCGCGCCATCGCCTCCCCGCGGGTCGGCGATGGCGCGGCGGCCTACGGCCTTGATTCCGCGCCTGAAGACCGGTTGCGAATGGCAACTTCAGGCCGGAACCGGAAGAACGCGGTTCTGTCAAAACTCGTCGTCGTCTACCGCCGCGGTGCGCCCAGGATCGAATCCAAGACGTCCAGGATGACCCGGTCGGCGATGGTGCCGCGCCTGTCGGACACCTGAGCCGGGGCGGCTGGTACGGGGGCCGGCGCCGGACGCTGCACCCTGCCGGGCAGGGCGGCGGGCAGGGGAAGCGGTGTCAGACCGTCGTGCACGCGCTTCATGACCTCGGCCCAGATCTCGGCGGGCAGCCCGCCCCCGGTCACGCCGGTCAGCGGCGTGTTGTCGTCATATCCCATCCAAACGCCGGCCACGTAGTCGGCGGTGAAGCCCAGAAACCAGGCATCGCGTGCGGCTTGCGTGGTCCCGGTTTTGCCTGCGGCCTCGCGGCTGCCCAGGGCCGCACGGCCCCCGGTGCCGCGCTCGACGACTTGCTGCATCATGTGGATCAGCTGTTGTGCCGCGGCTTGCGAGATCACCCGTTCGCCGGTCCCGCCCTGTTTGTCCATCAGGGCCGCCGCGTCACCAAGCAGCCGCAGCTCCACCAGTCCGTAGGGATCGACCGACGACCCGCCGTTCAGGATGCCCGCATAGGCGCCAGTCATCTCGAGCAGGGTCGATTCGGAGGTGCCGAGCGCCAACGCGGGTCCGACGGCCAGATCGCTTTCAATGCCGAAATCTTCGGCCACGCGGCGCACGTTTTCGCGGCCTACGGCCTCTGAAATCCGCACGGCAGGCGTGTTCAGGGACCAGGCCAGGGCGTCGGTCAGCGTTACCTCGCCCTTGTAATCCTTGGTATAGTTCTTCGGCGACCAGGGGCCGGAGCCCGGGACGTTGATCGTCAGCGGCGCGTCCATGACCCGGTCGTCATAGCGATGGCCAAGTTCCAGCGCGGTGGCGTAGACGAACGGCTTGAACGCCGATCCGGTTTGCCGCTTCGCCATGATCGCGCGGTTGAACTGGCCCGCGACACCCTTGAACTTGCGCCCGCCGACCATGGCGCGCACGGCCCCGTCCGCCGACATCACCACGATGGCTGCCTGCGCTTTGGACCCCGGTTTCAGCTTGGCATCCAGAACGGCTTGCAACGCCTCTTCGGCGGCGGTCTGGATCCGCTGGTCGAAGGTGGTGCGGATGATGACGTCTTCGGTGGTGTCGCGGATCAAAAACGACGGGCCGCGCTCCATCACCCAATCCGCAAAGTAGCCGCCGGCGCGCGCCTCGGCCGCCTCGGACAGCCCGGCCGGCGCGGCGCGCGCGGCGGCATGTTCGGTGTCGGTCAGATACCCCTGGTCGTGCATCAGCGCCAGCACCGTCGCCGCCCGGTCCTGCGCCCGGCCCAGATTGTTCGTCGGCGCATAGCGCGTGGGCGCCACCAGAAGCCCCGCCAGCATGGCCGCCTCGGGCGCGTTCACCTCTGCGGCGGACTTGCCGAAATATCGTTGCGCCGCGGCCTCGAAGCCACGCGCGCCCGCGCCGAGATAGGCGCGGTTGAAATAGATCGTCAGGATTTCGTCCTTAGTATATTTCAGCTCCATCGCAAAGGCGAACGGCATCTCCTTGAGCTTGCGCCACATCGAGCCGCGGCGGCAGTCGGCTTCGTAGGCGGCTTCGCTGTCCCAGGCGTCCTTGTCATAGGACACGCCCAGGCACATCAGCTTGGCGACCTGCTGGGTGATCGTAGAGCCGCCGTGCCCTTCCAGCGGTCCGCGCCCCTCGCGCAGATTGATGCGGATCGCGCTGGCGATGCCGCGGGGGCTGACACCGAAATGGCGGAAGAATCGCTTGTCCTCGGTGGCGACAACGGCATCTCTCAGCACCGGGGCCACGGTATCGGCGGTGATCTGACCGCCGAACTGCTCGCCACGCCAAGCAAAGACCTCGCCATTCCGGTCCAGCATGGTGACAGAGCCGCGGGTGCGCGCGTCCAGAAGGTCGGTCACCGGCGGCAGAAGCGAATGGTAATAAAAGACCGCCAGACCGACGATCAGGAAAACGGCCGCCGTGCCGCTTAGGGTCAGGCGCCACGTGATGCGAAGGATCCAGCCCAGGATGCCGCGAAAGAAAGCGGCGACCGGATTCCGGCGCCGCCTGGCGGACCGCCTGGGTTTCCGCGCCGAAGATGTACGTTTTGCAGACGTTTTTTTTGCAGACGGCTTTTTCTTCGCCGTCCGCGGACGCCTGTCGGCCACAAGCGGCGGCCTGCCTTTGCCCGAATTACCCATAAATACCTGCCCGGCTTTTGTTGCGCGGACAATACCGGCCTTGGCGGCAAATGTGGAGCCTCAAGTGACTCCGGGGCGACTTGGCACGCGCGACTTCCCGAATTCACCCCGGCAATCAGACAGAGGACGGTCAAGACAAGCCTCTTGCCCGCCGGACTGCCGTCCAAACCATGGCCGATCTGTGCGTCAAGGGGGAGCCGGTGGGTGCTCCCTCGATTCACGTTTGCACAAAAAACAATCAGATGAGACAAATTGTGCAAAAAATGTGCAACTAGCATCTGAATCCCACCAAAAAACCCATCCGGTTTCATTGTGCCCGGTGGCGGACGGGCTCTTTGTTCCGGCGCGGAGTCCCCGCAGGACCACCTGCCTATCGGAAGGGTAAAGACGTGAAACTCATCATTGCAGCAATCAAACCGTTCAAGCTGGAGGAGGTGCGCGAAGCGCTCACCGCCATCGGCGTGCGCGGAATGATGGTGACCGAAATCAAGGGTTTCGGCTCGCAGTCAGGACATACCGAGATCTATCGCGGCGCCGAGTACGCGGTGAATTTCGTCCCGAAGGTCAAACTGGAACTCGTCGTGGCGGACGGGCTGGCCGATCAGGTCGTCGAAACGATCCAGTCCACCGCCAAGACCGACAAGATCGGCGACGGCAAGATTTTTGTCCTCGACGTGCAGTCTGCTGTGCGTGTGCGCACCGGCGAAACCAACGAAGACGCGCTCTGAAACGGCGCTGCGATCCTCGAGAAAGGATAACGGAACATGAAACTGAACAGACTTCTTCCAATCGTGACCGCCGCGGCGTTGCTGCCGTCGCTCGGCTTCGCGCAGGAGGCGACCGAGGCGGCTGCGCCGGGCTTCGACGAGATCGGCCCCTACATCATGACCACCCTGCTGTTCCTGATCGGCGGCTTTCTGGTGATGTGGATGGCGGCCGGCTTTGCCATGCTCGAGGCCGGACTTGTCCGGTCGAAGAACGTGACCATTCAGCTGACCAAGAACATCGGGCTCTTCTCGATCGCGGCGATCATGTACTGGTTCGTCGGGTTCAACCTGATGTACCCCGGCGACAGCTGGACGATCGGCGGCTGGCTGGGCATCCTGATCTCGCCCGCCGTGCTGGAGCCGGTGGGCCTGGCGGCTGCCGACGCTTCGCTCGACTATGCGTCCGTCGGCTCGGACTTCTTCTTCCAGTTGATGTTCTGTGCCACGACCGCCTCGATCGTTTCGGGCACCCTGGCCGAGCGGATCAAGCTGTGGCCGTTCCTGATCTTCGTGGTCGTCCTGACCGGCTTCATCTACCCGATCGAAGCATCCTGGCAGTGGGGCGGCGGCTGGCTGTCGGAAATGGGCTTTTCCGATTTCGCCGGCTCGACGCTGGTGCATGCGGCGGGCGGTTTCGCGGCGCTTGCGGGCGCGATCATTCTGGGTCCGCGTATCGGCAAGTTCGGCAAGGACGGCAAGGTGCATCCGATCCCGGGTTCGAACCTGGCGCTGGCCACGCTTGGCGTGTTCATCCTGTGGCTCGGCTGGTTCGGCTTTAACGGCGGCTCGCAGTTGGCCGCGGGCACCGTGGGCGACATCTCCGACGTCAGCCGGATCTTTGCCAACACCAATATGGCGGCTGCGGCCGGCGCCGTTGCGGCGCTGATCCTGACGCAGGTGATGTATGGCAAGGTCGACCTGACGATGGTGCTGAACGGCGCCCTTGCCGGTCTCGTGTCGATCACCGCCGGCCCGCTCGACCCGACGCTTTTCGGCGCGCTGTGGATCGGGGCCGTGGGCGGCGTCATCGTCGTGCTGACCGTGCCGATGCTGGACAAGATGAAGATCGACGACGTGGTCGGCGCGATCCCGGTCCACCTGATCGCCGGCTTCTGGGGCACGCTGGCCGTACCGTTCTATACCGACGGCACCAGCTTCGTCACCCAGATCATCGGCTTCGTCGCGATCGGCGCCTTCGTCTTCGTCGCCAGCCTGATCGTCTGGATCGTCCTGAAGGGGATCATGGGCATCCGCGTCGGCGAAGAAGAAGAGATCAACGGGCTCGACATGGCCGAACTGGGCATGGAGGCCTATCCGGAGTTCTCGAAAGGCTGATCTCCCTTCCTGTCAGTCCGAGACCACTTGCCCGGGCGTTTGCGCCCGGGCTTTTTCGTTTGGGTGTTCCCATGGGAACGGGGTGTCATGTGGTTGAAATTATTGGTGGTGGCGGCAATGGCTTGCAGGGACCGACAGTAATCTCCGGGCGGATGGTCGGCCGCGGCCCGGCAAGGCTCCGGTTGCGCCGCCTCTTGCGGTCCGGGCGCTTCGGGGCTAGCCGCACCGGAGCGGAACCTGGGACGGATGGATGGAGCAGCCTGGCCGAGTGACTTTGGAGCTGGCGCATCTGTGGCGCAAGCTGACCGGCCGGCGGCGGCGGGCGCAGCGGGCGGCCAAACGGGCCTTTGCCGCGGCGCTGGCGCGGTTGGGCCCGGGGGACCTGGCCATCGATCTGGGCGCGAATGCGGGCGAGTTCACGGTGCCCTTGGCGCAGACCGGGGCCGAGGTGCATGCGTTCGAGCCCGACCCGCACGCGCTGGCGCGGTTGCGGATGGCGGTGTCGGGGTACGAAAACGTCACGTTGCACGATGCGGCGGCCGGGGGGCGGGCAGGGGTGTTCAAGCTCTACCGCTCGAAACTGTTCGGCCGCGATCCCGACCGGCGCTCGAAATCCTCGTCCCTGCTGGCCGAAAAGCGCAATGTCTCGGGGATGGACGCGATCGAGGTGCAGGTCGTGGATTTCGTGGGCTTTCTGCGGGCGCTGGATCGGGAGGTCGCCCTGATCAAGATGGATATCGAAGGCGCGGAGGTGGAACTGCTCGAGGCGTTGCTGGCGTCGCCCGAGGCGGGGCGCGTGGGCGAGATCTTTGTCGAGACTCATGAACGGGCGCTGCCGCATCTGGCTGGGCGCACGGCGGCACTCAGGGCGCGGGCGGCCGGGCTGGTGCGGCCGCGGATCAACTGGGACTGGCATTGAGCGGCGTACCCGGAATTCATCCACGCCGGACATGGAGAGTGCCAAGGTGCGGACCGGGAAGGTTTGGCCAACGGAGATTTCCGGCGCGCTGATACCGTTGATGCACCCTGGAAGCTGACGGCGGAGCACGGGTTCGAGACGCAAGCCTCGACGCGGCTGGTTGGACAATTGCCTCTGCTCTGATACAACGTTGCGAACGACGCGCGGCCCGAATGACCGTTCGCTGGGAAAGTGGAGTTTTTTTGGCGATGTCCCGCGAGATCTTCCATGTCCTTATGATCAAGCCGACGCATTACGACGCGGATGGCTATCCGATCCAGTGGCTTCGGTCGGTGATGCCGTCGAACACGCTGGCGTCGATCAACGGGCT
>JASJDP010000013.1 GCA_030065095.1 Rhodobacter sp. | reverse complement strand
GTCGTTCGGACTTTGCTGGGATAAATCGAGCCGTCCATAAGTCCGGGTCGCCTCCCCGCGGGTCGGCGATGGCCCGGCTCTTCGCTAGGTGGGCAACGTCCGCTTCAGGCCAACCCGGCCGAACGCTTTTCCATCAGAGTGCATCCTGCTTTGGGCACCGGAACAATAAGGTTGCGAATTCGAGGCGCCGCGATTGGGGTGTCGGGGACGGTCGGAACCCGGTCTCATGTGCGGCTCGGCACCCGTATCTGCAACGTCCGTCATGCGGCGCAGCTGCGCCCTTATGCAATGCCGCCGCGGGCTAAACGCCGCGCGGCCGCAGCGCCCGGATCGCCACCTGGACAGCCTCGGGCAAAGCCGTCTCCGCGCCCGCCGGTGCGGCATCCAGCGCGCTGTCGATGTCCTTGTCGAGGATGCCGATGGAGTTGTCCGGCGCCCAGCCGTCGCGGGAAAACTCGATCTCGTCGAAATTGCCGGCAAACCAGTTTTGGCCCGACGAGGCGGCGATGAGATCCAGAAGCTTCGTCCGGTCGAGCCCCTGCGCCTCGGCCCAGTCGAGTGCCAGCCGCGTCATCGCGGTGTGCGAGGCGGCCAGCAGGTTGTTGAGGACCTTGGCCGCCATGCCGGAACCGAACGGGCCCATGCGGTGGAACGACTTGCCCATCGCGGCGAAAAGCGGCTGCAGACGGTCCAGGTCGGCGGGATCGCCGCCCAGCATGAAGGCCAGTTCGCGCCGCTCGGCGCGGATCTGCGCCCCCGACATCGGCGCGTCGACCAGCGCGATATGGTCGGGGATACGGCCGCGCAGCGTGTGGAGGTAATTGGGGGACAGGGTGGAAGAAACGACGATGGTGTTCAGATCCGGCGCGCGGGCGACAAGGGCCTGATCGGTGAACAGCACCTCTTCGGTC
This sequence comes from Rhodobacter sp., assembly GCA_030065095.1. Taxonomy (GTDB): domain Bacteria; phylum Pseudomonadota; class Alphaproteobacteria; order Rhodobacterales; family Rhodobacteraceae; genus JASJCA01. Next base: position 108,202 of record JASJDP010000013.1, on the reverse strand, counting down.
TGGGCGATGTCGCGGACAACGGTGATCAGGATCTCAAGACCGTTTGCGAAGGCCGCCGGATCCAGCAGGATCGCGTCTGATGCGATCTCTGGCCGGATGTCGAGGCCCCGCGCACGAAAACCTGCCTCACGCAAGGCGGCCAGCATCGGCGCCCCCATGCGTCCGCAGCCCGCAACCCCCACACCTGTCAGATCCACATCCATGTCCCCCCGGCCGCTGAAACCGTCCAATCCCGCCGGGATCGCGCGGGCGGTCACCGGCCTATGCCAGTGGCGTTCTAAGCAGAGCGATGTCCTTGATCCAGACCTGGCCGGTGCCTGCGGCAAACAGGTTCAACTGAACCAGATCCGGGTTCTGGCCGGGCCTGAGGTAAAAGGGTATCTCGAATTCGGCCCAGCCGGAGGTGCCCGACAGGGCGTTATCGAGACCCTTGGAGAAGAAGCGGCCTTGCCCGGGCAACCGGCACCACATTTCCAGATAGGCCGTGCCCTGAAGCCCCTGTGCGCGCATCCGGGCGCGATAGGTCAGCATCGCGCCCCCGGACCCGGGCGCCATCGGCACCTCGAAGAGCGGGACAGAGCGCTCGCCCTTTACCGCGACGCACCACGCGCCGTCCGCAGCGGTGACAGTATCCCGGGCGATGGTCGCCGCGTCAGGCCCGAAGGCGCTGACCGTTTCGGGCGGGCCCGCCGGCTGCGGTGCGCGGAACATGGCCTTCAACCGGTTGAACATCTTTGACGCTCCGTTTTTGCGGCGAGAGGGCGGTTCGGTCCGGGCTCTATTTTACGATCACCTCGTCCTTGACGAACATGTTCGCCCAGGCGCGGTCGATCAGGTCCGGCGTCATCTGGTAGGGCAGGTCCTCGAATTCGCAGATCGCGATCATCTGGTCGACCAGGAAGATCGGCTGATAGTTGGCATAGACGTTGTTGATCGTGGGGTATTTGTTTTTGATCAGGTGAACCAGCGCATCCTCGGCAAGCGGCATCTTCTTTTTCTTCGCCACCAGCGAGAAGATTTTCAGATAGTCCTTCTGACTTGGCCCGTCGATCTTGATCTTGAAGAAGATCCGGCGCAGCGCCGCCTTGTCGAAGATCTCGTTGGGGTGGAAGTTGGTGGAAAAGATCACCAGCGTGTCGAACGGCACCTCGAACTTTTCGCCCGATTGCAACGCGAGGATATCCTTGCTCTCTTCCAGCGGCACGATCCAGCGGTTGATCAGCGACTGGGGCGGTTCGGCCTGGCGGCCAAGGTCGTCGACGATGAAGACGCCGCCGGTGGATTTCAGCTGCAAGGGCGCCTGGTAGGTGCGCGAGGTCGGGTTGTAGACCAGATCGAGCATGTCGAGGGTCAGTTCGCCGCCGGTGATCACGGTGGGGCGTTCGCACAGCACATAGCGCCGGTCCCAGCGGTTCGAGGTCAGCCGCAGGCTGCGGGCATCGTCGTCCTCGGCCTCGGCGATGGCGTGCACGATGGGGTCGTAGACGGTGATCACCTGGCCGGAATAGAACAGCGCGCGGGGGACGAAGATCTTGTCGCCGAGCGCGTCGCGGATGCCGTTCGAGATCGAGGATTTGCCGTTGCCGGGGGGACCGTACATAAGGATCGACCGGCCGGACCCGACGGCGGGGCCGAGCTGATCCAGCAGCATGGGCGGCAGGACCAGATGGCCCATGGCGCCGGTCAGTTGCTGGCGGGTCATATGGATGTTGCGGATCGACTGGCGTTTGACCTGGTCCGCGTAGACCTCGAGCGGGACCGGCATTGCGCCGTAATATTCCGACTGGCTGAGCGCGTCGAGCGCACGGGCCTTGCCCGCGTCGCTGAGCTGATAGCCCATCTCGCCGCCGGAATTGGCGTGCAGGGTGCCGGTCGCTTCGACCAGCCGCTGGGTGCGGGCCAGATCGACGAGTTCCTGGGTGACGGGGACCGGCAGGCAGAGGATCTTGCTGAGTGCGGTGACCTCCTCGACATTGCGGCGGAACATCGTCTTGAGAAGGATGTCGCGCATCAGGACCATCGAGAGCCCGGTCTGGTCCAGGCTGCGCGGGGCCGGCGGGTCGAGGACGGGCGGGGCGTGCATGTTCATCGGTCTTGTCCCACTGCTCTGCGTTCGTTGTTCGTGCCGCCGCCAGAGTCCGGAAAATCCGTCAAACCCCGGCAGCGGGGCTATGCGGTTGATATTTGACAGGTTAGTGTGGCGAAAAATGGACAGGGCAAGGGCATGAGCAGACCCAATCCTGCGCTTCTTTTCGGCTTCCTTGTGGCCGTGATCGTGATCCTTGCCGGGGTGACGCTGGCCAAGGGCGGATTCTTCATCGCCAAGCACGAGGGCGACACGCTGCATCTGTTGCAGATCGTGTTCCGCATGGCGTCGGGCGAGTGGCCGCATCTGGATTTCATGACCCCCATCGGCTGGCTGGCCTTCGCCCCGATTGCGCTCTTCGTGAACCTGGGCATGGGGATCGGGCACGCCATTCTGTTTTCGCAGATCCTGGTGGCGTTCGTGCTGTTGCCCGCGGTGTTCTGGGCCGGGATGACACGGTTTGCCGGGGCGCTGGCCTACCTGTTCGGTCTGGTGGTTCTGGTGCTGGTCATGGCGCTGGTCCATGGCGAGGCGGAGCGGTCGGTGTCGATCTCGATGCACTACAACCGCTGGGCCTGGGCGGTGTGCTACGTGGTGATCGTTCTGGCCCTGCTGCCGCCGCGCGAGATCCGAAACGACCGGTTCGACGGGGTGATGATCGGCGTGGGCATGGCAGCGCTGGCGCTGTTGAAGGTGACGTATTTCGCGGCGTTCGCGGTGCCTGTGGCGGCTGCGCTGACGGTGCGGGGTGCCATCGGCACCCTGCGGGTGGCGGTGCTGAGCGGGCTGATCGCGGCGGTGGCCGTGACGATCCTGGCGGGGGCGGCGTTCTGGAGCGCCTATATCGGCGATCTGCTGGCCGTCTTCGGATCCGAGGTGCGCCCGCAGCCCGGTGCGGGATTGCGCACGATCATCGGGGCGCCGGCCTATCTTGGCGGCAGCCTGACGCTGGTGATGGGGGTGATCCTGCTGCGGCAGGCGGACGAGCCGGTCCTGGGACTGGTGCTGCTGCTGCTGACGCCGGGATTTCTCTACGTGACCTACCAGAACTTCGGCAACGACCCGCAATGGCTGATGCTCTTGGCGATCCTGCTTCTGGTCCCGTCACCGCGGCCCGAACTGGTGAACGGGCTCGGCTGGAACATGAAGGCCGCGCTACGGCTGGCGGCGATGGCGGCGATTGCGTTTGCGGCGCCGTCGTTTCTGAATCTGGCCTACAGCCCGTTCCGGCATCTGGGGCTTGATGCCGGCGACTACCAGGCGATGCTGACCCGCACGCCGCAGCACCGCGATCTGCGCCTGCCGGTGGTGCGCGCGAACCAGGTCAACGCCGGCGTGGCCCTGGACGGGCCGGGATCGGGGCTAGAGAACCGCGCGCGGGCAGCGCGGCGCGAAGAGACGCTGACCGAGTTTCGGGGCGAACTGATGCCCGATTGCGAGTTGCAGCTTGGGCTGATCGCGTGGTTCGAGACCATCGTGGGCGACCTCGAAGAGGCCGGGCTGGCCGAAGGCAAGCGGGTCTTCGCGGCGGATCTGTTCTCGGGCCACTGGCTGTTCGGGGATCTGCAGCGGCTGGAGAACGGTGCGCCATGGTATTACGGCGAACTGGCCGGGTTCGACAGCGCCGACTACCTTTTGGTGCCGCTCTGTCCGACGGCGCAGGACGTCCGGAAGCAGATCCTTGAAGACGTCGCCGGGCGGGGCACGGGCCTGGTCGAACGGCGGCGGACGGCGCTTTATGTTCTTTATGAGATATCAGAGAGATAGAGCTCGGGTATCTCCGCCGGTGATGACGTGACACTTGGCCTGACGCGGACGTTCGCAATCTGAAGTCAGGCGCGGAATCCAGGCCGAAGGCCGGTCGTCCTTGGTTGCGCCATTGGTCCGAGCGACCAATGGACGACCCATCGCGGACCCGCCCCGGAGGGGAGGCGATTTGCTGGCGTCACATATCGGTTTGAGGTCGTTCGGACTTTGCTAGGATAAAACGAGCCGTTCAGAGGTTTGGTACGCCTCCCCGCGGATCGGCGGCGATGGCGCGGCTCCTGTCGCGACTGCCGATGGCTGCAACAGGCCAGATCAGGAAGGGTGAAGATCGTATCGCCGGCTCCTGTGCGCCGATCGGTCACGCACCAACAAAGACACCCAAGCCCAGATAGATGGCCAGCGATCCTCCAAGGGCCAGACCCATCGGAAAATCCTTGCGCGTCCAGGATTCCCAGTCGCCGGTCTGCGCGCGGATCGCGGGCAGGGCGCGGAACAGGCGGTGGGTGACGAAAGCGGCCAGCAGGACGGCGGCGAACAGGATCATGAACAGCCGGGCATCCTCGACCGGAATAAACGGCGCCATCACGGCGGCGAATTTCGCATCCCCCGCGCCGACCAGCCCGGCAAGGTTCGCGAGGAAACCGGCAACCAGAACGACGGCCAATGACAAAAGCCGCCAGGGATATTCCGCCCATGGCAGCGCGATCAGGCCGAAGACCAGAAAGACCGCGCCCAGGGCCAGGACGGCCTTGTTGGGGATCTTCATGAACTTCATGTCGTTCCAGGCGACCCAGACGCAGATCGGGAGCGTCAGCACCAGAAACCAAAGCGCCGCATCGGAAGAGAGTGCCATGTCTTTGCCTATCCGTCGAAGACTGCGGGCAGGTTAATCCGGGAATGTGGCGAAGTTCGGGAAAAGCCGGGGACCCGTGCGGTCCGCGGCATCGCGCCTAGTTCGTCACGTTGGTTTCCAGAGCCCGCAAGGACCGCACCGCGGCCTCGAAATGCTGCGGATGCGTATCGATCGCCTCGCGCAACAGCCCCTTGCCGATGGCCTCGTCGCCCTGCTTGATCGCCGACAGGCCCAGCGTGTGCAGAAGCTGTGCGCGTTCGATCTGGGTCATCGGCACGACCGGAAGATCATAGTTGCGCTGAGCCCCGCGGGCCAGTGCAAGGTTGTTCTTGGCGGTAAACAGGCTGGAGTCGTAGGTGACCGCCTCGACGAACAGGCCTTCGGCGTCCTTGAAGTCGCCGCGGGTCAGTTTGGAATAGCCCCAGTTGTTCAGAACGCTCGACGGCTTCGTGGTCAGCCCGACGGCGGTTTCATAGAACGCATCCGCCCGGTCCCATTCGCGGTTGCTGTCGGCGACCATCGCCTCGAGCCGGTAGCGTTTGTAGGTCTCGAAGGTCGGCGGGATCTTGTCGAGCTCGGTCTCGGCCCCGTCCCAGTCGCCGGTGCGGATCAGCGCGTCGGCATAGTCGATGCGGTCGTCGTCGGTGGCGTCATTGTGGTTCGCGATCTTCTTCCAGACCGCCACCGCCTCGGTCGCGCGGCCGGCGCGGACCAGCGACTTGCCAAGGCCGCGTTTGAAGTCGAGCCGGTCGGGCTCCTGCTTGCTGGCGCGCTTGAAATATTCGACCGCCTCGTTGGGGTCGGCCACGGTCAGCATGATGTCGTTGAGATTGGTTTCGTCGATGACATTGACGCCCTTCATCGAACGTTCGACCTCTGCCTTGTCGAAGTCACTGTCACCGCATGCCGTCAGCAGCAGCGTGCTGCCGATGCCAAGCATCACCACAAGATGGCGCATTTTCGCGTCCCTTACTGCTCGATCCTCGCCGTTCATGGTGTCGAAAGCAGGTGGTATTCACCGCTTCCGCGCCTCACCAGGGCGAAGTTGGTATTGTTTTCCGCATCATAGCCCGGATTTTCGAGTTTTGCGAGTGCTAAGGTCAAATTCTTGCGAATCTGCGGGCTGGAGCCGTTATCGAGCGCGAATGCGGTACGAAAGACACGCTCTGCCTCGCCCAACTCGCCCTTTTCCATCAACACGACGCCGAGATTGTTCCAGGCGGGCACGAATTCCTCGTCCTGCGAGATGGCCCGCCGCAGCAGGGTCTCGGCCTGGCCAAGCCGCCCGAGGCGAAGATTGGCCGACCCGAGCGCCGACAGGATGTCGGTCGTCAGGCCGGTGTCGCCTGCCGCGCGGTAATAGGCCTTGAGCGCCAGTTCGTACTGGCCCGAGGCCATCAGCCGGTGACCGACGACCAGACCGTCGACGGCATCGCGGGTCGAATCGATGCCGGCGGGCGCATAGGGGCCGTCGCCGGGCGCGCGCAAGCCGCCGCCGGCGCAGGCGGCCAGTGCGACGGCGAAGAGTAGGGCCCAAACGGGCCTTGCGGGCTGTCGGCGGGTCACCGTGGTCGAATGCCTGTGTCTGCTTTTGTTTTTTACTATTTATCCACAGGCCGGTGCGGCAGGGTAGCCCCCTTCCGTCAGGTTTGCGCGAGGGATGGCAAAAACGGCACGGGACCCCGAGGGGTCCCGCAATCCAGCCAAGCGAACGGATGTCGGTCAGAACCCGGTGCCCTGTCCGTTCAACGTCAGGTAGATGTTGTAGACCGAGGGGCCGACGAGGATCACCAAAAGCGGCGGAACCGTCAGCATCATCGTGGCCAGCGTCATCTTGGTGGGCAGGGTGTTGGCCTTTTCCTCGGCCCGCATCACGCGCTTGTCGCGCATCTCGGAGGCGTAGACCCGCAGCGCGTCGGCGATCGAGGTGCCGAAGCTGGCCGACTGGATCAGCACGGTGACGAAGCTGGCGACGTCCTGCACGCCCGCGCGTTCGGACATGTCGCGCAGCACGCTGATACGGTCCTTACCCGCCTTCATCTCCTGCGAGACCATCTCGAACTCTTCGGACAGCGCCGGATAGCCTGCACGGATCTCCCTGGCGACACGCAGGATCGACTGGTCCAGCGACTGGCCGGCCTCGACGCAGACCAGCATCATGTCCAGCGCGTCGGGAAAGCCGTTGGTGATTTCCTCCTGGCGGGCCTGCTGACGCCGGTTGACCCAGTATTTCGGCAGCATGTACCCGGCAGCTCCCGGGATCAGGATCGACAGGACCATCTTCTGCGTGTCGAGTTCCTGCCCGGTGGCCTGCTGCAGCAGGACATAGAACACACCCAGGATCAAGAGCCCGCCACCCAGGGCGAACTGGGCAAAGTGATACGAGCGCACGGCGTTCTTCGACCGGTATCCGGCCTGGACCAGCTTCAGCTTGATCGCCGAATATTCCTCTTCGTTCTTCGGCTCGAGGAAGTCGGAGTACTTCTCCAGCTTGTCCTTTTTGGTCTCGGTACGCAGCCGGGCCTCGGGGGTTGCCGATTTCTTGGCGGTCTCGTTGGCCTTCTTCAGCTTGTCGAGCGGGTCCTCGCGGCCTTTCAGCAGCAGCGGGACTGTCAGAATGATCAGAAGCAGGCCCAGAAGCCCGACCGCCAGAAGCGGCCCGAAGGGACCGAAACTGTCGGTCAGGATCGCGTTGATGGTATCCAGCATCGTTTCGTCCTCAGACCTTGATGTTCACGAGCATGCGCATCACGAACAGGTTCGCGACAAGAAAGCCCGCCACGACCAGACAGGCCGGGATGAAGGCCGGCGTGCCGATGACCTGGTCGTAGTAGTTGGGTTGCGCGATGTTGATCCCGATCAGTGCCAGCAGCGGGAAGCCCGACAGGAACTTGCCCGACCATTTCGCCTCTGCCGTGATCGCGGTCACGCGGCGGAAAAGCTTGAAGCGCGAGCGGATGACCTTGGCCAGACCGTCGAGGATCTCGGCGAGGTTGCCGCCCGAGGTCTGCTGGATCGTCACCGCGACGGCGAGGAACCGCATGTCCTGCATGTCCATGCGCTCGGCCATCGCCTTCAGCGCCTCGCCGACGTCGCGGCCATAGGCGCTTTCGTCCGCGATCATGCCCATTTCGGTGCCGAGCGGATCGGGGACCTCCTTGGCCACGATGTTCAGAGCCGAGCTGAACGGGTGGCCGACGCGAAGGCTGCGCACCATCAGTTCCACCGCATCGGGAAGCTGTTCCTCGATCAGCGCCATGCGCTTTTTGGCCTTGCCGTTGATCCAGACATAGACGCCGCCGACGCCCATCGCGATCGAGACGCCGGCGCGCACGCCCAGACCGGCGCCGGTGCCGACGGTCAGGCCGATGAAGGCGACCATGCTCAAGAGCATCATCACCAGGATCAGCTGCATGGGCGAAAAGGCGATATTCGCCTTCTGCGCTTTTTCCGCCAGCAGCGAATAGAGCGGGATCGACTGGCTCTTCATGTGCTGGCTCATCTCCTTGCGGAGTTGTTCCAGCACCTGTTCGCGGCCGCGGCCCTTTTCCAGCATCTCCAGCCGGCGGTTCACCCGGCTGTTGAGGCTGATCGATTTGCCGAAGACGGTCAGATAGATCCCCTCGACCATCACAAGGACGGCGACGAAGATCAGCCCGTAAATAAGTGGTTCTATCGGGATGGACATGGGGTCAGACCTGCACCGAGGGTTCGAAGATTTCCGGGGGCAGGTTGTAGCCCCACTGCTTGAACCGTTCTGAATAATGCGACCGCACGCCGGTCGCGGTGAATTCGCCGATGATCTTGCCGTCGGGTTCGAGCCCCAGACGCTGATAGCGGAACACTTCCTGCATCGAGATCACCTCGCCCTCCATGCCGGTCAGTTCGGTGATCGAGACCATGCGCCGGGATCCGTCCTGCAGGCGGCTGGCCTGTACCAGAAGGTTCACGGCGCTGGCGATCTGGCTGCGCACGGCCTTCAGCGGCATCTCGATCCCGGCCATGGCGATCATGTTTTCCAGACGGCTGATGCCGTCGCGGGCCGAGTTGGCGTGGATCGTCGTCATCGAGCCGTCGTGGCCGGTGTTCATGGCCTGCAGCATGTCGATGACCTCCTCGCCGCGGGTTTCGCCGACGATGATCCGGTCGGGGCGCATCCGCAGGGCGTTTTTCAGGCAGTCCCGCGGGGTGACCGCGCCCTTGCCCTCGACGTTCGGCGGGCGGCTTTCCATCCGGCCCACATGGGTCTGCTGCAGCTGCAGTTCCGCGGTATCCTCGATGGTCAGGATGCGTTCGGCGTTGTCGATGAACGATGAAAGCGCGTTGAGCGTCGTCGTCTTACCGGAACCGGTCCCGCCCGAGACGATGACGTTCAGCCGGCAGGCGACCGCGGCCTCGAGATACAGCGCCATTTCCGGGCTGAAAGCGCCGAAATTGACCAGATCATTGATGCCCAGCTTGTCCTTCTTGAACTTCCGGATCGAGACCAGCGAACCGTCGACGGCCACCGGCGGCACCATCGCGTTGAACCGCGATCCGTCCGCCAGGCGGGCGTCGACATACGGGTTCGATTCATCGACCCGGCGGCCCACGGCCGACACGATCTTGTCGATGATCCGCAACAGGTGGCGTTCATCCTTGAAGGTGATGTCGGTCAGTTCCAGCTTGCCGGCGCGTTCCACGAAGATCTGCTGCGGACCGTTGACCAGGATGTCGTTGACGGTTTCGTCCTGCAAGAGCGCCTCGAGCGGTCCGAGGCCCTTGACCTCGTTGTATAGGTCCTGAAACAGCGTGGTGCGCTCGTCCTTGTTGAGCACGAACGACATCTCTTCCAGCGCTTCGGTGGTGATCGCGGCGATTTCGGACCGCAGGTCGTTTTCCGAGGCATGTTCCAGAGCGGCGAGGTTGAGGTTGTCCAACAGCCGCTTGTGCAGCTCTACCTTGACCTCGGAGATGCGCTCCTTGCGCTTGCGCTCTTTGTCTCCGGGCGAGGCCTGGGCTGCCCGGTGCTGCGTCGGCTTGCGTTGCGGCGCGGGCGGCGCTGCCGGTTTCGGCGCCGCGGCCTGCGGGGCGGGCTGGGCCGCCGCGGGCGCGGACGCGCCGGGCTTGGGTGCGGCCGCGGGCTTGGCTTCAGGCGTCTTTTTGTAGCGGGCGAACACTGACTGTCCCCTTTGTTCTTGTTGTTAGGAAGCGGCCTCGGTCTCGGCCTGTTCCGTGTTGTGCTTGTGGATCGATCCGGCGAGTTTCGCGATCTCCTTGCGAAGCGGGTTCTTGGCTGCGGTCTCGGCCAGCGGCAGGCCGTGATCGCAGCTTTGCACCGCCGGCTTGCCGCCGTCCGGCATCAAAAGGTCGATGACGATATCCAGGCTTTCGGCCATCCGCTTGACCCGGCTCTTGCCGTTCAGATCGGTGAATTTCGGCGCCCGGTTCAGCACGTAGCGCAGCTTTTCGAACGGCAGATCCTCGCCCTTCAGCGCGCGGACCATGCGCAGCGTGTTCTGGGCCGAGCGCATGTCCAGTTCCAGCGGCGCCAGGTAGACATGGCTTTCGGACAGCACGCTCTCGGTCCACTGGACGATCGTGGTGGGCATGTCCACGACCACATAGTCGAAATTCGACGTCGCGATGTCGAGAAGCCGCTGGATGTCCTCCGGCCCGATAAGGTCGAGCGGCAGGATATCGGCGGGTGCGGTCAGGACGTGCAGCTTGTCGTTGAAGCAATCGAGCGCCTGCAGGAACGACTCGGTGTCCATGGCCGAGGTGTCGCTGAGCAGTTCATAGACCAGCTCGCGCCGCGGCAGGTCGAGATAGGTTGCGATCGATCCGAACTGGAGGTCGAGGTCAATCAGGCAGACCTTGACGGGTTTTTTCTTGTCGATGTTCGCCAGCTCCCAGGCGAGGTTCACCGCCAGGGTGGTCGCGCCGACACCGCCGGCAAGACCATGAACGGTGACGATCACGCCGTTCCTGTCGGACCTGCCCGCGTGGGCCAGCCCGGCATGCAGCGAGGCCGAAATCTGTTCCGTCGGCTCTGGTGCGCGCAGCCGCTCGATGGCGTCGTGCAGAGTGCCTTCGGGCAGGGGGTAGGGGGCAAACTCGCGCGCGCCGAGCTTCAAGAGCTGGTGCAGCGCGATGGGGCTGACATTTTCGGCGATCAGGATCACCTTGAGCCCGTTGGAGTTCGCGGTTTCGATCAGGTCGGCGATGACCGCGAGGTTGACCTCGTCCTGTTCGTCGATGGCGATGGCGACGAACTCCAGGTACTTTGCATCCGGCTGAGTGAAAAACACCCGTGCGTCGGCAAAGTTCAGATCGCCCCAGTTTTCGCCAAGCTCGGTTTCCATATCTTCGATCAGAAGATCGAATTTCTGAACGTCTCGCGCGACGGTACAGGCCTGAATTGGCGCAGGATCCGTCTGCATGGCCGTACTAACTGTCATCACCCAGTTCCCTCATTTCCCGTAGAGCAGCCTGCGGCGAAACCAGTGCGGTATCCGCCGATTTCCGGTCCCACCGGCAGTGGGGCGGAAAGACTGCTCCTTGATGAGTTAGATGAGTGGTAAACTGGGCGACATTACGGCCAAAAGATCGTAATTATTCGGTCTTTTCGAACGAAAACCGAATCTCAGCGCTATTGTGCAGCACCTGCGATTGCCTCGAGACCGCTTTCTTCCTGCGGAGGTTGCTCGGTCGCGCTTTCCACATACTCCCGGAAGATCACCTCGGCATACTTGCCGTTCAGAAGCGTGGGATGCCCTTTGACGAAGCCCGAAACCTCGGTTACCGCGCGCCGGTTGCGGCGTTCGCGTTCGGTCGTGGCGATGACCGGTTGGGTTTCGCCGAACGACACCAGCGCCTCGAGCCGCGAGCGGCTGACGCCCTGGCTGGCCAGGAAGGCCACGACCGCGTTTGCGCGGCGCTTTCCGAGCCGCTTGTTGTAGGCGTCCGAGCCGACAAGGTCGGTGTGGCCGTAGACGCGGAACCGGACCTCGGGGAACTGGCGGATCCACGAGGCCTGGCGCCGCAGCACGGCCTGTGCGGTGCCGTCGAGCCGGGCCGAGTTGAAATCGAAGGTGACGACCGTGTCCACTTCGCGCGCGAAGCGGCTGTTGAGATCGATCAGCACCTGCTTTTCGCCGTTATGGATCTGGACGTTGTTCATCGTCGGATTGCCGAACGACCCTTCGTCGAGGAACTGTCCGGCGGGCTGGGTCCAGCTTGAAAAGATCGTGCTGTCGCCGCAGGCGGTCAGGGCCAGCAGGCTGGCGGCGGCGAGAAGGGGGGTGGTGCGCTTGGCCATATCGTCAATCCATCACATAGCCGTAGGACCCGGTGAAGTCCTGTTTGGCCACTTCCGCGGCAGAGCCGTTTCTGGGCCGGCGTTCGCCGTCGGCGGTCTTGCCGAAGAGGAAAAGGTCGGCCTCGGTCGGCGGTTTGATACGGTCGGTGGGCAGCGCCAGCGCCTCGCCGCGGGTCGGCGTGACCAGATGCGGGGTGATGATGATCACCAGTTCGCTTTGGCTGCGTTCATAGCTGGCGCTGCGGAACAGCGAACCAAGGACGGGGATGTCGCCAAGCCACGGAACCTGGCCCGCGAGATCCTGAAAGTCGTCCTCGAGCAGGCCGGCGATGGCAAAGCTCTCGCCGTCGCGCATCTCGACCGTGGTCTGCGTTTCCCGGCGGCGGAAGGCGTTGACCGCGATGCCGCCCTGTTCGAAGGTCACCGTGCTGTCGAGGCCGGACACGGCCGCATTGAGCTGCAGGTTGATGACGTCCTTGTCGACCACGCGCGGGGTAAAGGTCAGTTCCACGCCGAAGGGCTTGTATTCGATGGTCACCGCGCCGTCGTTGTCGACGACGGGGATCGGATATTCGCCGCCGGCCAGGAAACTGGCCTGCTGCCCGGACAGCGCGGTCAGGTTCGGTTCGGCCAGGGTGCGGACGACGCCTTTGCTTTCAAGCGCTTCCAGGAGAACGGCAAATTCTATGCTGCCGGCGGTGAAGCCAAGCGCAATCGCGCCCTCGGTACCGGCCGGCACCTCGATCGGGCTGCCGATGCCGTTGGCGCCGTCCAGCCAGGTGCCGGTTTCGCCATCGATGCCGAAATCAGTCCCGCCGGTGATCGCCAGCGAGGACGACAGGCTTTTGCTGACCGAGCGTTCCACCTCGGCGAAGCGCACCTTCAGCATGACCTGCTGGGTGCCGCCGACCGACATCAGGTTTGAGACCCGGTCGGGCGCATACCGCTGGGCCAGGTCGAGCGCCCGGTCGAGGCGCGCGGTGCTGGACACCACGCCAGAGAGCACGATGCCGTCATTGGCAGTACGTACCTCGATGCGTTCGCCGGGCAGGATCTGCTGCAGGCGCTCCTTGAATTCGGCGATGTCGGGCGCAACCTGCACTTCGACATTGGTAATCAACCGCCCGTCGGGCCCCAGCAGCGTCAGCGACGTGCGCCCGGGCGCCTTGCCAAGCACATAGATCGTGCGGTCCGACAGGGTGGAAATGTCGGCGATGGCGGGATTGGCGATGGAAAGCTCGGCAAAGGGCACGTCGCTTTCGACGACCACCGCGCGGTTCATCGGCACGCTGAGGCTCCGCGAGGCGGAACCTTTCATCACACGCAAGCTCTGCGCCTCTGGTGCGGGCGCTGACATGGTAAACACGGAAAGCCCGACAAGGGCTGCCCCGAGGGTTCTAGCAATCTGCATGTGATCCTGCCTCTATGATCACGGATGTCCGGTCTTTAAACGCCGGGTCTCAACCGACCATGACCGAAAAACCGTTTCCACGCAAGAATCAAACGGTTGAGCTATGGTCTTTATGTGGATAACTGGCAACAGCCGGGAGATTTCGGGATTATCGAAACGAAAACGGGCCCCGCGATACGGGACCCGTCGGCGGCTTTTTTTGTCTGCCTAGTTGGTGCAGGGGATCGGGGTCTCGATGATCTCCGCGCCACGGCGGGTGCGGATCGTGCAGACCTGCTCTTCCTGCACCTCGGCGACCTGCGCCGCCTCGATCCCAAGCAGGGCGTTCTGGTTGACCGTGACATTCCCGGCCCCGACGACGTCGTCGGTGGCGCCCAGAAGCGACAGTGACAGCCGCCCGGTATTCTGCGCCTGCGCCAATGCGGCCACCTGCAGCGGCGTCGCCTCGACCGTGACGGTCCGCGCGATCGTGGGGCTGTGGCGGTCTTCGTCGGCGATCTGGTCGACGGCGATCAGGCGCACGCCCTCCTGGATCAGCTGGGTCACCTCTTCTTCGGATCCGCGGCCCCGGTCGCCGGGCAGGCGGCCGCTCCAGTAGACATCGACCCGGTCGCCCGGACGCAGGAAGCCCGAGACGCCGCTGGAGACGTCGACGCGGATCGCAAAGGCCCGCATGCCCTTGGTCAGGCGCGAGCTGACGCCGGCGTCCTCACCCGGCTCGGTGACCTTGACGGCCAGCAGAGCCTCGTCCTTTTCCATGGCGCGCAGGGCGGTGCGCAGTTCGGTTTCGCCTTCGGGGAAAACCGCCTCGATCCCGACGAACGCGCCTTCGGGGATTGCCGTTTCCGGCCATTTCACGGGCCGCACATCCTCGGCCGCGATCGGCTCGCCATAGGCCACCGGACGGTTCAGGACGACGACCTCGACCGTGGGCACGATCTGGTCGCGCGCCGCGCGCTCGCGTGCAAGTTCCGCCTGATATGCGCCGATATAGTCCTTGGCCATATAGACGGCAAAGCTGGCAAGGCCGACGCCGACCACCAGGACCAGTCCAAATACCAACCTCATCGTATTTCCTTCCATTTCATGGTCGCGTCACTTCCGGGCTGATGCGCCACGGACGCGGGGTTTCGTCCGACAGGATGGCCGGGAATTGCGGTAAAACCTTGTGCGAAAGGCGGTAAAGATGAGGTCTTTCCGCATATTGCAAACAGTTTGGGCCGCCGGCCGGGATTAGTGCCTGAGCGACGGCGCCTGATGTGCCAACGGTCCCGGATCGAAGGTTGTGTGCTGCGAACCGTGGTCGGACAAGGCCGCGACCGCGCCGAGCAGCAACGCGATCACCGTGGCTGCGGCCACAGACAGCCCGTCCATGCGGTCAGGATGTGCGTTGTTGGTATTTGCCCGAATTTCCATTTCTGTCACCCTTTTCTTTGGGGGTCGCCGCCCCGTGGGTTTGCCGGACAGTATTCCCTGAAATGTGGCGATTTTGTGATCGCCGGTCCGATTTCCCGTGGCCGGGCACCGAAATCCGCGATCGGGTGCCCGCAAAGCAAAGGCCGCGCCCGGGGTGCGGACGCGGCCCTGCATGGATGTCGAAGACCTTAGTAGGTGGTCTTGATGCCCTGCGACGACAGGTGCGAGCCGATTTCGTCGGCATAGTCGTCAGTGGCGCCGCCGACGGTGGTCAGCACGGCAATGCCGAGGCCCACGATGGCAGCGGTCAGGACGACCCAGTCGACGGTCACGGCGCCGTCTTCGTCGCGTTCGAAGCGCTTGATCAGGTTGAACAGTTTCATGTCTTCTCTCCGTATTTGCTTGACGCTTGTTTTGCTGTACCGCCACAAGCGCCGGGGAAGTTCCTTTCCCATTGCCCGTCTTGGCATGAGCCAAATAGACCCCGGAATTCAGGCGAGATTTGGGCGTGGATCGTACAATTTTGGAAATCGTCGCTCGCATTGGGATTTGTCGTTCAGTGCATTGATTTTACTTATAATTTTTTATGTTTTGATGTAATCTCGCCGGTGATTTCGTGGCTTTTTTTACAAAAGTGGCCCGAAAATTCCGGTCAACGCGACACGCGCCCTAGCCAAAAGGACAGCCGTTTGCCAAACAACAGAAAAAGAAACGAGCAGAGCAGTTCCAAAGATGAATCGGTGCCTTGCAGCCTGTTGTCTGGCGGTTTTTGCCGCTGCGCCGCCCGCCTTTGCGGACGCGCCGAAACCCTTTCCGGATTTCACCTTCAAGCGGATCGGGGTCCCGAAACCGGGCGCCACGCGCCGGATCACGGTGCAGATCGCGCCGCAAGCGCCCAAGCCGCCCGAGCCCGAGCCCGGGGCCGCGAGGGATGCGGCCGTGGCCGGAACCTACGACTGGTACTGGCAGGCGGTCTCGCCCGACCTGACCGCCCAAAGCCCCGCCCGGCTTTCGGCGGCGCTGCAAGAGCTGACGAAGGGGCCCGGCGTCCCGGCACCGCGGTTGCAGGCGATACAGGGCATCGCCCGCGTTCATGGCCGTGACATCCTGACGGCCACGATCGGCACCAAGGTGTCGCCGGCGCTGGCGCTTGCGGTGATCGGCATCGAATCCGCGGGCCGCAGCGACGCGGTCAGCCCCAAGGGCGCCACCGGCCTGATGCAGCTGATGCCTGCCACGGCCGAACGCTTCGGCGTCGCCGACATCGCCGATCCGGCCGACAACATCCGTGGCGGCGTGGCCTATCTCGACTGGCTGATGCGCCAGTTCGACGCCGACCCGGTGCTGGTCCTGGCCGGCTACAATGCCGGCGAGGGTGCGGTCCGCAGCCATGCCGGCGTGCCGCCCTTTGCCGAGACCCGCGCCTATGTGCCCAAGGTTCTGGCCGCCTGGACCGTCGCCCGCGGGCTGTGCCTGACCCCGCCCGAGCTGATCACGGACGCCTGTGCCTTCGCCCCGCTTGGAGAGCCGTCGGATGGCTGACGCCCGGCCGCTTGCCTTGGATGTCGACGGCACGTTTCTGAGAACGGACATGTTGTTCGAATGCTTCTGGGCCGGGCTGGGCAAGGACCCGTTGGGAACGCTGCGCGCCAGCCTTGCGCACTTCGGGCGGCCTCAGGCGCTGAAACGGGAACTTGCGGATATCGCCGGCTTGCGCACCGATCTGTTGCCGGTCAATCCCGACCTCGCGGCACTGGCCAAGGCCGCGCAGGCAGACGGGCGCGAGGTCGTTCTGGCGTCGGCGTCGGATACCCCCCTGGTCGAATCGCTTGCGCGTCACCATGGCCTGTCGCCGCGCGTCTTCGCCTCGTCCACCGATCTCAACCTCAAGGGCGCCGCCAAGGCCGAGGCGCTTGTCGAGGCCTTCGGCGAGGGCGGTTTCGACTACGCCGGCGATTCGGTGGCCGACCGTTCCGTCTGGGAACGCGCCCGTACGGCCGTGATCGTCGGGTCCCATCCCGCGATTGCGGATGCACTGCGGGCCCGGGGCACCACGGTCAGCGAGATCCCCGGCGGCTGGCACGCCCGCGACCTGCTGCGCGCGCTGCGCCCGCATCAGTGGGTCAAGAATGTCCTTCTGCTGGTTCCCGCCATCGCGTCGCACCACTTCGATGTCACCACGTTGATGCTGGTGGTTTTGGGCATTCTCGCCTTTTCGGCCGCGGCGTCCGCGATCTACGTCGTCAACGATCTGCTCGATCTCGAGGCCGACCGGCTGCATGCCACCAAACACCGCCGCCCGTTTGCCAGCGGTGCTGTCCCGATCCGGGTCGGGATGGCCGCCAGCCTCGGCCTCGGCCTGCTCGCCCTTGGCATCGGCGCCTGGCTCGGCCCCGGGTTTCTGGGCATCGTCGCGCTCTACATGATCCTGTCGCTCGCCTATTCGCTGCGGCTGAAACGTCTGCGCTGGATCGATATCGCGACGCTGGCCAGCCTTTACACCTTGCGGGTCATCGCCGGGGCCATGGCCGTCGATGTCTATGTGTCGGGGTACCTGCTGGTCTTCATCTTCCCCGCCTTCATTTGCCTGGGCTGCGTCAAGCGCCTGATCGAGGTGACGCGCGCCGAGGGCGATGCGCGCCTTCCCGGCCGCGGTTACGGCAAGCCCGACCGGGGCGACCTTTTGAACGTTGCCTGTCTTGGCGCGTTCGCCGCCGTGCTGATCTTTTTCCTCTACAGCTTCACGGGCCAGGCGCAGGCGCTTTATCCCACGCAGTGGCTGCTTTGGGTGGCGCTGCTGCCGCTCTCGGTCTGGCTGACACGGATGATCTGGCTTGGGTACACCGGCCAACAGGACTATGACCCGATCGTCTTTGCCATGCGCGACAAGCTGGGGCTCGGGCTGATCTTCCTTATGCTGTCGATCATGTTTTACGCCGCCGGGCTTTGGCAGCAGTGGTTCGGTTAGAGGAGGACGAGCCGCGACGGAACTGCGTTTGGCCGGTTCGGGCCTGGAGCGGACGATGCCCGCCGCGAGATGAGCCGGGCCAACGCCGACCCGCGGGGAGGCGAACCGCACCTCTGAACGGCTCGATTTATCCCGGCAAAATCCGAATGAGTTCAAATCAATACGCGCCGTCAGACAATCGCCTCCCCTCCAGGGCGGGTCGGCGATGGCGCGGCGGGGCTGCGCCCCTTGATTCCGCGCCAAGGGTCGCATCAATCGTCCGCTCCAGGCCAAACTCGCCACGCGTTTCACATGCCGAGCACGGAGCACTGGATTAGGCCTTGCGCGGGGCCCGCAGCCCTTTCCTCTTACCGGCGAAAGTGCTCTCGGCGGGACTTGCGGCAATCCCCAACCGACCGGATCGCGGTGGCGATCCGGCTCCTCTCAGATCGACAGCTTCTTGAACACCGGCTCCGGGATCAGCCGGATGACCAGCATGATCAGCCGCCAGATCTTCGCGCTGTAGACCACGTTGCGCCGCGTCTTCACGGCGCGCAGGATGTCGTGTGCCACGGCTTCGGGCGTCGTCATGAACGGCAAGGAGGGTAGCCCCCAGGTCATCGCAGTGTCGACGGGGCCCGGTTTTACCGTCACCACGTGCACGCCCCTGCGACCGAGCCGGTTGCGCAAGCCCGACAGATAGGTGTGAAATCCCGCCTTGGCGGCGCCGTAGACATAGTTGCCGATCCGTCCGCGGTCGCCGGCGACGGATCCCACGCCGACGACCGTGCCCGCGCCATGCTCTTCGAGCACCGGGGCAAGCATCTGCAGGAACCGGGCCGGGCCGGTGAAACTGTCGGTCACGGTGCCGTCGATCAGCGCCGGGTCGGCGTCGATATCGGCCTGATCGGGCATCGAGCCGACGAAGACGGCGGCGTTCAGGACGCCGTCGTCGGCCTGCGTCCGTGCGATCAGGTCGGCAAAGCGCTCCGGCTTGCGGGCATCGAACGCAACGGCCTCGGCAAACCGTGCGCCGCGCAACGTGCAATCGGCCGCCAGAACCCGCAGATCGTCCATATCGCGCCCGGCCAGCAGCAGCCCGTCGCCGCGGTCCGCCAAAGCGCGGGCCAGCGCCCGCGCCATCGAAGAGGTTGCCCCCAACAGGATCCAGGTTTCGCTCATGTCCCGCGCAGCCCCAACCGGCGGACAAGGTCGGTCGCCATCGCGCCCTGCGGGTCGGCCTTTGCCACCGCCCTTACCCATTTTTCGTGCTCTGGATACATCGCCCGGATGCGCGCGCCCGACGCCAGGGCGTCCTTGGCCAGGTAGATCCGGCCCCCGGCCTCGGCGGTCAGATCTTCGAGCTGGTGCACCAGTTTTTCGACGCCAGGGCGGTTCGGGAAGTCGACGGCGAGCGTGTAGCCCTCCATCGGAAAGCTCAAATACCCCGCGCGTCCCGGCCCCATGCGTTTCAGCACCGCCAGCGGCGAGGCCAGCCGCGACGCCGCGATACGCCGCAGCATGTCGCGGATCGCCTCGCGTTCTGCCAGGGGCACCACGCACTGGAACTGATGGAACCCGGCCTTGCCGTAAAGCCGGTTCCAGTCGCGGATGCGGTCCAGCGGGAAGAAGAACTCGTTGATCGGTTTGACCACGGTGCGGCCGCGGCCCGGCACGCGGCGGAAATAGGCGGTGTTGAACGTCCGCACGACGGCGGGCGACAGCGCGAAGGACGGCGCATCGAACGGCACCGCCTTGGCGGGCTTCGGGGCCGGGACGAGGCCCGCGCCGGTTTCCGCCTCTTCCAGGATGCCGCGGCCCAGATCCCTGCCCGTCGCGGTCGCGTCGATCCAGCCCACGGTATAGGTCGCCCCGGACCGGTCGAGCAGGCCGATGAAGTCGTCGAAATCGCCGGCGCGCCGTTCGGTCACCGTCACGATGTCGCCCTTGGCGCGGATCAGCTGCAGTTCGGCTGCCGCGATCACCCCGGTCTGGCCGAGCCCGCTGGCGGTCGCCTTAAACAGCGCCGTTCCGCCCTTGACCGTTTGCGGCCCCTCCGCGGTGACCAGTGTCAGGTTTTTCACATGCTGGGCAAACGACCCGGTGCCATGGTGGTTCTTGCCGTGCACGTCATTGGCGATACAGCCGCCCACCGTGGCAAAGCCGGTACCGGGCATCACCGCGGGCAGCCAGCCCTTTGGCGCTAGGATACGTGCAAGCTCGCCCACCGGCATTCCGGCTTCGACACGGGCCAGGCCGGTCTCGGGATCGAACCCGATGAACCTATCGAGCCGGGTCATGTCCACCGCGCGGCCGCCGTCGTTCAGGCAGGCGTCGCCATAGCTGCGGCGGTTGCCCAGGGCCGGGGCCGGTTCCTCGGCCATCAGGGCCGTCAGGGCCGACAGCCGCTCGGGCCGGGCCATCTCGCCCGTTGCCCGCAGGGCCCGGCCCCAGCCGGTATACTCAGTGTTTTTCCAGCGCATCGCGTGCCCTCAGAGAAATCCGTTCGGCAAAGGGGAACACGGCAAAGCCGATCCCGATCGCGAACCAAAGCGTGGTGACGCGGATGATCAGCGTGGCCGGGACCGAGACCTCCAGCGGCACATGTTCCAGCATCAAGAGGCCGATCATCGCCGCCTCGGCCCCGCCGACCCCGCCCGGCGCGCCGGTCAGGCCGCCCGCAAGCGTGGCGAAGACAAAGATGGCAACCGCGCTCCAGAATCCCACATCGGCGCCCATCCACATCAAAAGCAGGTAGAATGCATAACCCTCGGCCAGCCAGCCGATGACGCCAAGCGCGGCGGCACCGGCCATGACCGGCGCGCTCGAGAACCGCGCCAGCGAGCGTGACGCCGCGCGGATCCGCGCGAAGAGCCGCGGCCACAGACCGCACAGCCGATAGACCGCGGATGCCAGGCCAGAGAGCAACCTGGGACGCGTCGCCACGTAGGCGGCCGCGAGCGCCAGGGCCACAACCGGCAGGGCACCGGCAATGCCGGCGGCCGACAGCGGCACGGCGATGGCGAGGATCAGCGCCATGGCGGCAAGATCGGACGCCCGGTCGACCAGCACCAGTGGCGCGGTGCGTTCGAAGGCCCAGCCGGTTTCGCGCCGCAGCCAGCGCATCCGTACCAGTTCGCCCACACGCCCCGGCGTGACGCTCATGGCAAATCCCCCAAGGAAATGCCGCATGTCCTGCAGGACCCGGGTGGGCAGACCCAGCCGGCGCGCGAAAAGATGCCATCGCAGGCCCCGGAAGAAATAGTTGACCAGGCTGAGCGCAAGAAGCGCGGCGAATTCCGGCCAGGTCAGCCGCGCGACCTGTTCCAGCGTTTCCTGCCAGCCGGTTGCCACCGCCAGGCTGATCAGTCCAGCCGCAACCAGGACGAACAGCCCGCCGATCAGCAGCACGTCCCGCAGTCGCGGGGTCTGCTTTGCGCGGGGGTGCGCGTTCAGAGGGATGCCTGTCGTACTCATCGCCATTTCGGCCAACGCCTAGAGACAAACTTGGGCAGAAATATGATGCTGTTTCCGAAAAGGGAACAACAGCCGGCGCGCGTATATGGGGTATCGGCGATCACGTTCAAGACGTGCACTTGAAATGTGCAATTCTGCACATTCCTCACAAAATGCTCACGCTCATGTTCATTGATGTTGCAGGGGTCGCTTCCCATCTCCCGGTCATCGAAGGCAACACCGCCCGAGAGACAAACCGAAACCAAACCCTGATGGAGACTGACATGAAAAAACTCGCTCTGACCACCCTGCTGGCCCTCTCCGTGGCTGTCCCGGCCGTTGCCGACAGCGTCCACAACGAGACCGCGCAGAAGATCTTCGAGCAGCTGGCCGGCGAAAAAGGCGCCAGCGGCAACAGCGACTAAGACGACCGCCTTCGCGGCAAACCCAAAGACCGCCTGCCTTCGGTGCAGGTGAACACACTCAAAAAGGAAACAGACCCATGAAAAACTACATCCTCCCCACCCTCGTCGCCCTGGCCACGGCCGCCCCTGCCGTTGCGCAGACCCAGCTGGAACGCTCGATCGGCGCCGAAGCCGGCCAGTTCACGCTCGCCGAGCAGGTGCGCCTGGCCTCCAACCAGGACGAATCCGTCGGTGAACGTTTCACCTACCTGGTCAACTCGGACGACAGCCTGCGCTACTCGACCAAAGGCACGCACAACGCGCGCGCTCAGGCCATCTTTGACCGCTTGGCCGACGAACAGTCCGGCAACTTCTAAGGGCCGCACGGTCCTACGACTTCAGGGGGGCCATCTGGCCCCCCTCTACGATTCCGGCCTACGGCACAAAGGCCTGTCCGGTATTTCAGGCGTTGAACACGTCCGCCCAATCGGGGTGCCGCCGACGCTGGGCGTTCACGAAGGGGCAAAGCGGCACGATCCTGAACCCTTCCGCCCGCGCATCCGCCACCAGCCGCTCCACCAGCCTCAGCCCCACGCCGGACCCGCGGATCTCGTCCGGCACGCCGGTGTGATCGGCGATCACAAGGGTCGGAGACGCGATCGAATAGGTCAGGTCCGCAGTCTGGCCGTCGATTTCGACGACATAGCGGCCCTTGGCGCCCTGCACCTCGCGGCGGATTTCAGACAATGGTCGCTTCGGTCTTGGCGATCATCTCTTCGCGGGTGACGCCGTCGGCCAGCTCTGCAATGTGCAGCCCGCGATGGGTGACGTCGAGCACGCCGAGATTGGTGATGATCCGGTCCACGACGCCCTTGCCGGTCAGCGGCAGGGAACAGTGCCGCAGCACCTTGGATTCGCCGTGTTTGTTGGTGTGGTCCATCACCACCACGACCCGGCCGACGCCTGCCACAAGGTCCATCGCGCCGCCCATGCCCTTGACCAGCTTGCCGGGGATCATCCAGTTCGCCAGATCGCCCTTTTCGTCGACCTCCATCGCGCCCAGGATCGCCAGCGCGATCTTGCCGCCGCGGATCATGCCGAACGAGGTGGCGCTGTCGAAGTAACTGGTATGTTCCAGCGCGGTGACCGTCTGTTTGCCCGCGTTGATCAGATCCGCGTCGATCTCGTCCTCGGTCGGGAAGGGACCGATGCCCAGCATCCCGTTCTCGGACTGCAGCGTCACGTGGACGTCGTCGGGCACGTAATTCGCCACCAGCGTCGGAATGCCGATGCCAAGGTTGACATACATCCCGTCTTCAAGTTCCTGCGCGGCCCGTTCGGCCATTTGGTTTCTATCCCAGGGCATGATTACATCTCGTGGACCGAGGCGACCTCGACAGTGCCGCCGTCTTCAAGGATGGGGCAGCCCTTTGCGATCTCGATGGCTGCCTCGATGGTGTCTGCGGTGACAAAGCCGTATCCCGAAAGGGGGCTGGGACCGCCATGGTCCTCGACCCCGCCGGCGGTCACCGTCCTGGAATCGCCGACCGGCGCGCCCGGATCGACAAAGCTGTCCCCGTGGCTGCCGATCCACGACATCCAGGCCGCCATGACCTGCTGTTGCTCTTCGGGGGACTCAGGCGCGGTCCCGCCGTGGTAGGCAAAGATGTATTTGGGCATCAGGCTGTCTCCTTGGCGCGCGTGGTGCGCTGTTCGATGCGCTTTTCGTGTTCGCCCTGCACCAGACGGTGCACATAGATCCCCGGCAGGTGGATTTGATCGGGATCCAGCGTGCCGGGCTCGACGATTTCCTCGACCTCCATCACGCAGACCCGGCCGCACATCGCCGCCGGCGGGTTGAAGTTGCGCGCGGTCTTGCGAAAGATCGCGTTGCCGGTGGTGTCGGCGCGCCAGGCCTTGACGATCGACAGGTCGGCGACGATCCCGCGTTCCATGATATAGGTCTCGCCGTCGAACTCCTTGTGCTCCTTGCCCTCGGCGATCACCGTGCCGACGCCGGTGCGGGTGAAAAATCCCGGGATGCCGCAGCCGCCCGCACGCAGCCGTTCGGCCAGCGTGCCCTGGGGGTTGAACTCCAGCTCAAGCTCGCCGCTCAGGAACTGCCGCATGAATTCGGCGTTTTCGCCCACATAGGACGAGATCATCTTCTTGATCTGCCGGGTCTGCAGCAAAAGTCCCAGCCCGAAATCGTCGACACCGGCGTTGTTGGACGCCACGGTCAGGTTCTTGACGCCGGCGTCGCGGATCGCGGCGATCAGATTTTCCGGGATGCCGCACAGACCGAACCCGCCCGCGGCGATCAGCATGCCGTCATGCAACAGCCCGTCCAGAGCCTCCGCCGCCGAGCCGTAGACCTTCTTCATCGCGCCCTCTCCTGAAATCTCGAAACGCCGCAGTTGTGCCGCCGCCGTCCCACAGAGTCAATCGCTGCACCGCGGCAAGCCGCGGACCGCCGATTGCCGCGTGCGCGGACGGCGCCTGCGACAATCCGGCCATTTGCGGGCGTCCTGCGACGTGCAAACCTAAGGTTGAGAAGAAGCGCGCGAGATTGTCTGGAGGAGGAAGCCAATGACAACTCGCATGAAATCGAGCACCCCCGCAAAAGCCCTGCTATGCGCGGCGGCCGCGTCCATTGTTCTGGGCGCCGCCGAGGCGCAGGCTGGCGATTTGACGCTGCAGATCATCGCAACGCAAAGCACAGCCAGCGCCGGCAACGCGAAGGTGAGCCCTTACAACCGCGCCAAGGCCGAAGTGCTGGCCTTGGATCTGAACGGCGACCCGGTAAGCGATCTCGCCGGCCCCGGCGAGACCGGCGATCAAACCGGCGAGGTGTCGATCCCCGGCTGGAGGATCAACACGATGGCGGTCGGAGCCGGCGGCTGCGGCCTCGTTCCGATCGGCCTTCGCAACTTCGGCGACGGCACCTACACGCTCCGGCTCGGCACGGCGTCGACCACCGCCCCGTGCAGTTGGAAACCGGGCGACTATGTCTTCTCGCTTTCGATCGGCGCGGGCGGGCGTTTCGGGATGGGCCTGGGTCATTTCCCGATCAACTGACCGGCGTCCCGGCGAACGGGCCGCTCAGGGCGCGATGCGTTGTGCGGGTTTTTAATGGGCGGTCTTGGCCTGGAGCCGCCGTTCGCAACCAGCCTTCAGGCGCGGAATCAAGGCCGCAGGCCGCCGCGCCATCGCCGACCCGCCCCGAAGGGGAGGCGATTTGCTGGCGGCGCGTATCGGATTGAGGTCGTTCGGACTTTGCTGGGATAAATCGAGCGGTTCATAGGTCTGGGTCGCCTCCCCGCGGGTCGGCGATGGCCCGGCTCTTCTCTCGGCAGGCAACGTCCGCTCCAGGCAAAAACCAGCCCCCCCAGGCCCCGGGCGGCGGGGCGCGATAGCCGAGGTCGGCCAGAACCGCGCGGGAACTGGGGCAGTCGACCTGCATATCCAGCCGCTTCGCCGCCGTGTAACACAGGCCGGTCAAAGGCGGCGTTCACCTGCAAAAGCGGCATATCCCCACCCACCACAACATCTTGTGGCGATCCCTTGGCAAAGGCATACGGCACTCCGATGAAGAAGCGGTTACGGGATCGTGACGGTGGTTGACCCGTTGCGCGAATGCTTCTATCGACAGGGCCTGTGGCGATTTGTTCACCGGATTGCGGGCCACGTTAAACATGCCGCTAAAGAGGTCAGGGTCGACCCCCGGCGCTCTTGCGGTGGGGGTTTTTTTGTTGCGCGAAAGGAGGTGCGGCGATGGCGAAGGATTGGAACACCCGCACGAAGCTCGTCCACGAAGGCATCCGCCGCAGCCAGTATGGCGAGGTGGCCGAGGCGATCTTTCTCACCCAGGGCTTCGTCTATGACAGCGCCGAGGCGGCCGAGGCGCGGTTCATCGAGAAGGGCGAGGACGAGTTCATCTACGCCCGCTACGGCAACCCAACCGTGCGCATGTTCGAAGACCGCATCGCCACCCTGGAGGGTGCCGAAGACGCCTTTGCCACCGCCTCGGGCATGGCCGCCGTCAACGCCGCGCTGACCGCGATGCTGAAATCCGGCGACCACGTCGTCAGTTCCCGCGCGCTGTTCGGCTCGTGCCTCTATATCCTCGAAGAGGTGCTGACCCGCTTCGGGGTCGAGGTCACCTTTGTCGACGGCACCGATCTGGACGCCTGGACAGCGGCGATCCGGCCGGACACGCGCGCGGTCTTCTTCGAAACGCTGTCGAACCCCACCCTCGAACTCATTGACATAAAGGCCGTTTCGGATCTCGCCCATGCCGTCGGCGCGACCGTCGTCGCCGACAACGTCTTCGCCACGCCGATCTATTCGCGGGCCATCGACCTTGGCGCCGATGTCGTCGTCTATTCCACCACCAAGCATATCGACGGCCAGGGCCGCTGTCTGGGCGGCGTGGTGCTCGGCACACGCGAGTTCATCCGCAAGACTCTGGAGCCTTACCTGAAACACACCGGCGGGGCGATGTCGCCGTTCAATGCCTGGGTCATGCTGAAAGGTCTCGAAACACTCGATTTGCGCGTCCGGGCCCAGACCGCCTCGGCCAAGGCGCTTGCCACCGCGCTGGACGGGCACGGCAGGCTGGCCCGCGTGATCTTTCCCCATCTGCCCTCCCATCCGCAATACGCCCTTGCCACAACCCAGATGGCCGAAGGCGGAACCATGCTGGCGATCGATGTGCACGGCGGCCAGCCGGCGGCGTTCAGGGTCCTGAACGCGCTGCGGATCTTCACCATCTCCAACAATCTCGGCGACGCAAAAAGCATCGTCACGCATCCGGCCACCACCACCCACCAGCGCCTCAACGACGACCAGCGCGCCGCGCTCGGAATCACGCCGGGCCTGATCCGGGTCAGCGTCGGCATCGAGGATACCGCCGATCTGCTGGCCGATCTGCGGCAAGCGCTCGACCACGCATGAAGGATCTGGCGATCCGGCCCTATCGCCCGGCCGACGCCGCCGCGCTGGCAGAGATCTTTTACCGCGCGGTCCGCGAAGGCGCGCGGTCCAGGTACTCGGATGAGCAGCGCCGCGCCTGGGCACCGGAGCAGCCCGACCCCCAGACCTGGGCACGCCGGCTGGAGGGGCTGATCACCGTCGTCGCCGTGGCGGGCGGCAGGCCGGTGGGATTCATGTCGCTGCGCCCGGACGGGTATCTCGACCTCGCCTTCGTCCTGCCCAAGGCGATGGGCCGGGGGGTTGCGGATGCCCTTTACCAGGATCTCGTGGCCGAGGCGCGGCAACGCGGAATCGTGACGCTCACGACCGAGGCGAGCCATCTGGCCAGGCCTTTCTTTCTGCGGCAAGGCTGGCGCCTGGTTTCTGCCAACACCGTCGCGCGCGGCGATGTCAAGCTAATGAATTTCCTCATGGAATATTCGCTGACGCCAATTTTCGGCCCAGATGCGGACGGTCCCTAGCTGCAACCAAAGCGCGAATTGTCTGGATCTTATTAACCAATTGTTAAATGATCCGGGGGACACCGAACCGCGTAGAAAAGGTGACCAGACGTTGGACTTGCGAGGCCCGGACCCTATCTGAGGCCTCCGCGACAGGACGAGGAAAACCGAGATGAACATCCATACGCCGATTGCAGACCGTCAGCCCGATCGCGAGGATGCGGCGCGCGCCCTGTCCACGTTGCGCCACTGGGCGCGCCAAGCCGATGACGCCGAAATCGAAACGCTCGATCCGGTGATCGCGCGCCTTCTCGGCGACGCGGCCTCGTCCTATCCGGCCCTGGCCCGCGACTACCCCGAGGATTTCGAGGCCGACGATAGCTACAAGGCGTCGATGCCCGATCTGCAGAACGGCCCCACGAGCCTGATCAAGGGCGCAAAGACACAGATCCAGCATGTCGGCATTTCGAATTTTCGCCTGCCGATCCGGTACCACAGCCGCGACAACGGCGACCTGACGCTCGAAACCTCGGTCACCGGCACCGTAAGCCTCGAGGCAGAGAAAAAAGGCATCAACATGTCGCGCATCATGCGCAGCTTTTACAAGTATGCGGGCGAGACGTTCAGCTTCGAGGTGATCGAACGCGCGCTCGATGCCTACAAGTCCGATCTCGAAAGCTTCGACGCGCGCATTCAAATGCGCTTTTCCTTCCCGATGAGGGTACAGTCCCTGCGCTCGGGGCTGGAAGGTTATCAGTATTACGATATCGCGCTGGAGCTGGTGGAACGGGACGGGGTGCGGCAGAAGATCGTGCATTTCGACTATGTCTATTCGTCGACCTGCCCCTGCTCGCTGGAGCTCAGCGAACATGCCCGCCAGGTTCGCGGCCAGCTGGCCACGCCGCACTCGCAGCGCTCGGTCGCACGGATTTCGGCCGAGGTCGTCGAAGGCGAAGAGTGTTTGTGGTTCGAGGACCTGATCGAGATGTGCCGCGACGCGGTGCCGACCGAGACGCAGGTCATGGTCAAGCGCGAGGACGAGCAGGCCTTCGCCGAACTGAACGCGGCGAATCCGATCTTCGTCGAGGACGCCGCGCGGCTTTATTGCGAGCAGCTTCGGCGCGACCCGCGCGTCGGCGATTTCCGCGTGATCGCCAGCCATCAGGAAAGCCTGCACAGCCACGACGCCGTCAGCGTGCTGACCGGCGGCGAGACCTTTGCCCAGGCCAGCCTCGATCCGAGGCTCTTCGACACGTTGTTTCACGTCGGTTGAGCGGGAGGGAGATCCGGTGATCTGCTTGGCGCGTCCGGCCTGATACGGACGCCTGCAGCCGGTCCCTTATGCGGATTCAAGGGGGCGTATCCCCGCTCCATCGCCAGTTCGCAGCCTGAAAAGGGACAGTGGGCCTTTTCACGGCGGCCACGAGCCGCCGACGGGGGGCGGTTTGCTGACCGCGCATATCGCAGTGAGGTCGTTCGGACCTTGCCGGGATAAACCGAGAAGGTCACAGGTGCGGGTCGCCTCCCCATGGGCTGGCGATAGCACGGCCATGCTCCCGGCGTGAAACGTCCGCTTCAAGCCAGTTGGTAAAACGCGGTTCCGTAAAAACCCATCCTGCTCATGAGGACAACAGGCCCGCGCGGTTGTGGCCGGACCGGCCAGTCGCTGCCCTTTGCAGACTTCGGAACGCGGGCCGAACGCCTCTGCTGTTCGGCGATATCTTCACTTTGATACAAACGGTTGATGTGGCGTCCGACCTCGAACATCGGACCTGTTCCGGACCGATCGCCTCACCCCGCCTTTTTGCGCCTGCGCCCGCCCTTTCCCTTGGCGGCCTTCGCGGCGATCAACTCCACGGCCATTTCCATTGTCACCGCCCCAGGCTCGGTCCCTTTCGGCAGCGTCGCGTTCACCTTGTCCCACTTCACATACGGTCCATACCGGCCGTCCATCACATTGACCGGCCCGCCGTCCTGCGGATGCTCCCCCAGTTCCTTCAGCGGCTTGGCCGCAGCCCCGCGTCCGCGCCCGGCCTTGCTGGCCTTTTCGGCCAGCACCTCGACGGCGCGGTTCATGCCGATGGTAAAGACCTCGTCGACCTCGGGCAGGTTCGCATAAAGCCGGCCATGCTTGACATAAGGCCCATAGCGCCCGATCCCCGCCTCGACCATCTCGCCGTCCTCGGGGTGCGGCCCCACTTCGCGCGGCAGGCTCAGCAGCGTCAGCGCCTTTTCAAGGGTCATGTCGTCGGCGGCCCAGCCGTTGGGCAGGCTGGCGCGGGGCGGTTTCTTGATCTCTTCGGTCGCCGCGCCCCGCTGCACGTAAAGCCCGAACCTGCCTGACCGCAGCGTGATCTCGTCGCCCTGGTCCTCGCCCAGCACCCGGTCGCTCGTTTCGCCGGCATCGCCCGAGATCGGGCGGGTGTAGCGGCACTCGGGGTAGCGGTTGCAGCCGATGAACCCGCCGGACCGCGAGGGTTTCAGATTGAGCCGCCCCTGTCCGCACAAGGGGCAGGTGCGCGGGTCCTCTCCGTCCTCGCGCGGCGGGTACAGCACCGGCGCAAGCGCCTCGTCCAGCCGGTCGATCACCGCGGCGGTGCGCAATTCGCTGGCCTCGTCCACCTGCGCCTTGAAGTCCCGCCAGAACCGGTCGAGCACATCCTGCCAGTCGCGGTCGCCGGCGGTGATGTCGTCGAGTTCCTCCTCGAGATTGGCGGTGAATTCGTAACCCACGTATTTGCGGAAGAAATTCAGCAGAAAGACGGTGACGATCCGCCCCTTGTCCTCGGGGATCAGCCGTCCCTTGTCCTTGCGGACATATTCGCGGTCCTGGATCGTGGTGACGATCGCGGCATAGGTGCTGGGCCGCCCGATCCCCAGCTCTTCCATGCGCTTGACCAGCGTCGCCTCGGTATAGCGCGGCGGCGGCTGGGTGAAATGCTGCTCGGGCGTGACGGTGCGTTTCTCGGCCGCTTCGCCCTGGTTGATCTGTGGCAGACGCTTGTCGTCGTCGTCGATGACCTGATCGTCGCGGCCTTCCTCGTAGACCTTCAGGAAGCCGTCGAACAGAACCACCTGGCCGGTGGCGCGCAGGCCCACCTGGCCATCCGCGCTGGTCACGTCGACCGTCGTGCGTTCCAGCCGGGCGGCGGCCATCTGGCTGGCCAGCGTGCGCTTCCAGATCAGATCGTAAAGCTTGCGCTGGTCGGCTTCGGAAATCCGCAGGTCCTTCGGTGCCAGGCCCATGTCCGTGGGCCGGATACATTCATGGGCTTCCTGGGCGTTCTTGGCCTTGTTCTTGTACATCCGCGGGCTGTCGGGAACGTAATCCGCCCCGTAACGGTCCTTGATCGCGTCGCGCGCGGCCATCACCGCTTCGGGCGCCATGTCGATGCCATCGGTCCGCATATAGGTGATCAACCCGGCCTCGTAGAGCCGCTGCGCCGTGCTCATCGTCTGGCGCGCGCCGAAGCCGAATTTGCGGCTTGCCTCCTGCTGCAGGGTCGAGGTCATGAAGGGCGCGGACGGATTGCGGTTCTGCGGCTTGGCCTCGACCGACGCCACGCTCAGGTCCCGGCTGCCGATCGCCTGCACCGCCAGTTCGGCCTGGGTCTCGTTCTCGATGTCGTAGCGGTCGAGCTTTTGGCCCGCCAGGACCGTCAGCCGGGCTTCGTACTCCTGGCCGCGGGGGGTGGCGAGGACGGCCTTGACCGACCAGTATTCCCGCGCCTTGAACGCCTCGATCTCCATCTCGCGTTCGACGATCAGGCGCAGGCAGACCGATTGCACCCGGCCGGCGCTGCGGGCGCCCGGCAGCTTCCGCCAGAGAACCGGCGACAGGTTGAAGCCCACCAGGTAATCGAGCGCGCGCCGGGCGAGATACGCCTCGACCAGGTCCTGGTCGACCTGGCGGGGGTGCTGCATCGCCTCGGTCACGGCGGATTTGGTGATCGCGTTGAACACCACGCGGCTGACGGCGGTGTCCTTCTTCAGCGCCTTGCGCCTGCGCAGCGTCTCTTCCAGGTGCCAGCTGATCGCTTCGCCTTCGCGGTCGGGGTCGGTGGCGAGGATCAACTCTTGGTCGTGCTTCAGCGCATCTGCGATCGCCTTGACATGGCGGCGGCTGTCGGCGCCGACCTCCCATTTCATTGCGAAACCCTGCTCGGGGTCGACCGAACCGTCCTTGGGCGGCAGGTCGCGCACGTGTCCGTAAGACGCCAGGACGGTGTAGTCGTTGCCGAGATATTTGTTGATTGTCTTGGCCTTGGCAGGCGATTCGACAACGACGACAGGCATGAAATTCCTTCCGACTCAGACAGGGACCTTATGGCGGCGCTAGATGTGGGGTGTCGGCACGGATTGTCAATGAGCCGGATCTTGAGCGCGGCCCGGACCGCCGCAACGGGGTCCGGCAGGTTGTCGTGCTTTGACCGGTGTCACGCCATGCGACGGCCTGGCTGTGCCGCGCGGGGCCGGCCGCGTCCCGGTTTGCCGAACGCCGGCAATTCCCGTTTCCCGCCGATCAAGCCTCGGCCAGTGCGCCGAACCCGCGTCCCGGTCAAGCCAACGACAACAGCCCGCCCGCCTGCCGCGCGATCTTGCCCTCGAGCTCCAGCGCGACAAGCTCCGGTGCGATGGTGTTGGCCGGCTGCTTGAGATCGCGGATCAGTTGGTCTTCGGCCACCGGGCTGGGGCCGAGGCGGGATAGGATTTCGCTGTGCAGCCGGGCGGTTTCCTGCAGCGTTCGCGTCTCCGGCGGCGACGCGGGCGCGGCGGCCGGCGTGTCTTCCAGCGCCATCTCGGCCTGTGCCGGCGGGGGTGAAATCGCCTCGACCACGTCTTCGACGGACCGCACCAGAACGGCGCCGTCGCGGATCAGCAGATTGCAGCCCGATGCGCGCGCATCGAAGGGATGCCCCGGCACCGCCAGCACGTCCCGGCCTTGATCGAGCGCGTTCTTCGCGGTGATCAGGCTGCCCGATTTCGCGGCTGCCTCGACCACCACGACGGCCCCGGCGATCCCGGAAATGAGCCGGTTGCGGGTCGGGAAATGCCGCGCCTGCGGCTGCAGGCCCATCGCCTGTTCGGAAATCCGTAGACCGTTTTCGGCGATCTCCTGCGCCAGGACGGCGTTTTCGACGGGATAGACCACATCGACGCCGCCCGCCATCACCGCGCAGGTTCCGCCCCGCAAGGCGGCCAGATGCGCGGCGGTATCGACGCCGCGGGCCAGGCCCGAGACGACGACGAAGCCCTTGTCCGTCAGCCCCTCGGCCAGTTTGCGCGCCATCCGGGTGCCGAGGCTGGAGGCGTTGCGCGCCCCGACCAGGGCGACCATCGGACGGGTCAGCAACCCGGTGTCCCCGAGGACCCAAAGCAAGGGCGGCGCGTCGGGCAGGTCCATCAGCGGCGCGGGATAATCCACGCCGCCATAGGCGACCAGCCGGGCACCGGCAAGCCGCCCGGCCTTCATCTCTGCGGCGGCGGCCTCGGCGGGGCAGGAGGTGTAGTCGCTGACACCTGCGGCCAGCGCGACCCCGGGCAGGGCCTCGAGCGCCGCGGCGGCGCCGCCATGTTCGGCCATAAGACGAAAGAATGTCGTCGGTCCGACCCGGCGGGACCGCAAGAGGCGAAGCCAGGAGAGCCAATCATCCTCGCTTCGGGGTGGGGTGAGGGGGTGGGGTGAAGGGAGTATATCCTCGGCCATTCTGGCTCCGCCGTCTTGCAGGACCGAACTTGCGCCAAAGCAGGTTAAAGCTTTGTGAATCACTGCACAGATTCGACTGAATTATCCTAAGTTATTGATATATAATAATTCTTTTCCCGCCAACGGTCGCCGTTGCGGCAGCGTCGCGTTTGAATCGCGCCCGTGTCGCCACCAAATCCAGCCCGCTGGCGCGCGCCGCTAGAATCGGCCTCAGGCCGCCGAGCCGCCCACCGTCAACCCGCCCATCAGCAGCGTCGGCTGGCCGACGCCCACCGGCACCCTTTGTCCGCCCTTGCCGCAATTGCCGATGCCGGGATCCAGGGCCATGTCGTTTCCGATGGCGCGGATCTGGCGCAGCGCGGTCGGCCCGTCGCCGATCAGCGTGGCCCCCTTGACCGGGGCGCCCACCTTGCCGTTCTGCACCCGATAGGCCTCGGTGCAGGAAAACACGAACTTGCCGTTGGTGATGTCGACCTGGCCGCCGCCGAAACCCACGGCATAGATGCCGTCCTTCAGCTCGGCCACGATCTCGCCGGGATCGGCGTCGCCGGACAGCATGTAGGTGTTGGTCATCCGCGGCATCGGGATATGGGCATAGCTTTGCCGCCGGCCGTTGCCGGTGGGCCGAACCCCCATCAGCCGCGCATTCTGACGGTCCTGCATGTAGCCCACGAGGATGCCATCCTCGATCAGCACGTTCTTGCCCGACGGCGTCCCCTCGTCGTCGACGGTGATCGAGCCGCGCCGGTCGGGGATCGTGCCGTCGTCCAGCACCGTGACGCCCTTGGCCGCCACCGGCTGGCCCATCAGACCCGCAAAGGCGCTGGTCTTTTTGCGGTTGAAATCGCCCTCCAGACCGTGGCCAACGGCTTCGTGCAGCAGGACACCGGGCCAGCCGGCGCCAAGTGCGACGTCCATCACGCCCGCAGGTGCCGGGACCGCCTCGAGGTTGACCAGCGCGATCCGCAGCGCCTCTTTCGCCGTTGCCTCCCAATGGCTCCGGTCGATCAGGCCGTCGAGGCCAATGCGCCCGCCGCCGCCCATGCTGCCGGATTCGCGGCGGCCGTTTTCCTCGACGATGACCGATACGTTCAGATGGGTCATAGGGCGCACATCGCGCACCAGAATGCCCTCGGGGCGCAGGATTTCGACTTCCTGGATCGATGCGGCCATCGACGCCGTCACCTGGACCACGCGGGAATCCAGGCCCCGCGCGAAGGCATCGATTTCCCGCAACGTGTCGATCTTTACCGGGAACGCGGCATCGTCGATCGGATTGCGGTCACCGTAGAGCTTGACGTTGGTGGCCTGCGGGGCCTGCGCCAGCGTGCCGCCGCCATCGCCAACCGCCAGTTTCGCCGTTTCCACCGCGCGCTTGAGCGCCGCCTCGGAAATCTCCGACGAATGCGCGTATCCCGCCGTCTCGCCCCGGACCGCCCGCAGGCCGAACCCTTCGGAGGCGTCATAGCTGGCCGTCTTCACGCGGCCATCGTCGAAGGAAATCGTCTCGGACCGGCTGCGTTCGAGGAACAGCTCGCCGTCATCGGCGCCGGCGGTGGCGTCGCGCAGATGCGCAAGCGCCGCCTCTTGGTCCAGGGCAGTGTCGAACGGTCTGAACGGGGCTTCGGTCATGCTGCGGGGCGTCCTTTGCCGGAATTTGATCCAGATCACGTTAGCGGCTGAATGCCGCAAGCGAGATGCTTGTGGGTGCCCCCCTAATATGGTTTCAAAATGCAAAGACACAACGGGATTCCGTACAAGCGACAGGTGCGGCCCGAACCGCCGCGGAACCCTCTGCGAAGCCGAACAGGAAGTGGACATGCGATTTCTTTCGATGATCTCGGGCCTCTGGGCCGCAATTCTGGCAACGCTCGCCGCCGGTGCGGCGATGGCGCAAGACGGTCTGGAAGGGCTGGAAATCGTCGGCAAGCCGGTGCCTTCGGGGCTGGGCTTTCAGCCGGCCGCGACCAAGCTGGCGCGCGACCTGCAATGGCTGGATGGGCTGATCCTGGTGATCATCACCGCCATCGTGGTCTTTGTGCTGGCGCTGCTGGTGATCGTGATCCTGCGTTACAACCGCAGCTCCAATCCGGAGCCCGCGCGCTTTACGCACAACTCGCCGCTCGAGGTGACGTGGACGATCGTGCCGGTGCTGATCCTGATCTTCATCGGCGCGCTGTCGCTGCCGGTGCTGTTCGACCAGCAGGAAATCCCGGAGGCGGATATCACGATCAAGGCCACCGGGTACCAGTGGTACTGGGGCTATGAATATCCCGACGAAGGCCTTGTCTTCGAAAGCTTCATGCTCGACCGCGAGGGGCTGGAGGATTACGGCTACAGCCAGGACGAATACCTGCTGGCCACCGACACCGCCGTGGTGATCCCGACCGGCAAGACCATCGTGGTTCAGGTGACCGCGGCCGACGTGATCCACGCCTGGACGATTCCCGCCTTCGGCGTGAAGCAGGACGGCGTGCCCGGCCGTCTGGCCGAGCTGTGGTTCGAGGTCGACGAGGGCAACGAGGGCATCTATTTCGGCCAGTGTTCCGAACTGTGCGGCAAGGACCATGCCTATATGCCGATCACCGTAAAGGCGGTGACCCAGGCCGAGTACGATGCCTGGCTGGCCGGTCCGGCGCAGGAATTTGCCGTCGATCGGAGGCCCGCGGCCGTCGACGTGGCCCTGGCCGAGTGATACCGGACGGGTGCGTGAGGTTCACGCACCCTGCAGAACTGACTTAAGCGTACGCGCCTGCATGCGCCCTTGGTGAACGACACGATGACCGACATCCACGCCACAGCGTTTGAGAAAGAGGCCGGGTTCGGCGATTACTTCGCGCTGCTGAAGCCGCGGGTGATGTCGCTGGTGGTCTTTACCGCGCTCGTCGGGCTTCTGGTCGCCCCGGTACCGGTGCATCCCGTCGTCACCCTGTCCTCGATCCTGTTCATCGCGGTCGGCGCGGGCGCGTCGGGCGCGCTGAACATGTGGTGGGATGCCGATATCGACGCGGTGATGAAGCGAACGGCGAAGCGGCCGGTTCCCTCGGGCAAGGTCACGGCCGACGAGGCGCTGGCCATCGGCGTGGCGCTGAGCGGGCTGTCGGTGGTGATGCTGGCGCTGGCCACCAATTTCCTCGCCGCCGGCCTTCTGGCCTTCACCATTTTCTTCTACGTCGTGATCTACTCGATGTGGCTGAAACGCTGGACGCCGCAGAACATCGTCATCGGCGGCGCCGCCGGCGCCTTTCCCCCGATGATCGGTTGGGCCGTGGCCACCGGCGGCATTTCCGTCGAGTCGGTTCTGATGTTCGCACTGATCTTCATGTGGACGCCGCCGCATTTCTGGGCTCTGGCGCTGTTCATGCGGGCCGATTACGATACCGCGGGTGTGCCGATGCTGACCGTGACCCATGGCCGCCGCGTTACCCGCAACCATGTGCTTGTCTACACCGCCTTCCTCGTCCCGGTGGCGCTGGGGCTTGCCTTTACCTCGATCGGCGGGCCGGTCTACCTGGCCGTGGCGCTGGTCATGAACGCGTTGTTCCTGAAAGGCGCCCGGGACATATGGCGCCGGGATGAAACGCAGGCCGAGGCCGACGGCTACCGCACCGAAAAGCGGGTCTTCCGTCTTTCGCTTTATTATCTCTTCCTGCATTTCGGCGCGCTGCTGGCGGATGCCGCACTGCGCAGCTTCGGGCTGGGAGCCTGGTGATGGCGCTCAAGGCGGAACACGAGATCCACAAGCGCCGGTTTTCCCGGAACCTGGGCGTAGGCCTCGTGCTGGCCGGGTTCGTCGCGCTGGTCTTTGGCCTGAGCGTCGTCAAGATCACCAATATCGGCCCGATCCAGGGCTTCGACCACGTGGTCCGCCCCGAACTGACGGAACCGGCGGAATGAAGCTCGAGGGCACCAGCAAAACCGCTGCCCAAGCCGTGGGCGTCGTCCTGCTGATGGGCTCGCTGGCCTGGGCCTCGGTGCCGTTCTACGACTGGTTCTGCCGCGTCACCGGGTTCGGCGGCACGGCGGCGATTGCCGATGCCGGCAGCGACGTTGTGCTAGACGAAACCATCAAGATCCGTTTCGACGCCTCGCTGGCACGGGACATGCCGTGGACATTCACGCCGATGGTGCGTGAAATGGAGATCCGGATCGGCGAGACCGGGCTGGCGTTTTACGAGGCGTCGAACCCGACCGACGTACCCGTGGCGGGGTCGGCCAGCTACAACGTCGCGCCGTACGAGGCGGGCGGGTTTTTCACCAAGATCGACTGCTTCTGCTTCGAGGAACAAGTGCTGCAACCGGGTGAGTCGGTGCAGATGCCGGTGACCTTCTACGTCGATCCCGATATCGCGACCGACCGCGACGGGAAATACGTCCACACCATCACGCTCAGTTACACATTCTACGAAATCGACCTGCCGGAGGAAACGCAAGCGGCGTTGCGGTCCGGCGGGGCGACCAGCTACAACTAAGGCGCAAGACCAGGGAACCCGTCCAATGGCGCATGAAAAGAACCACGACTACCACATCCTGCACCCGTCGATCTGGCCCTTTGCCGGCGCGGTCGGGGCCTTCGTCATGCTGTACGGCTGCGTGCTGTGGTTCCACGACCGCGGACCCTGGCTGGCGCTGATCGGCCTTGCGCTGGTGCTCTATGTGATGTTCGCCTGGTGGTCGGACGTCATCGCCGAAAGCCGTCAGGGCGACCATACGCCGGTGGTGCGGATCGGCCTGCGCTATGGCTTCATGATGTTCATCATGTCCGAGGTGATGTTCTTCGCCGCCTGGTTCTGGTCGTTCTTCAAGCACGCCATGTACCCGATGGAGACGTTCTCGGAAGGCCAGTGGCCGCCCCCGTCCATCGAGACTTTCGATCCCTGGCACCTGCCGCTGATCAACACCCTGATCCTGCTGTGTTCCGGCGCAGCCGCCACCTGGGCGCACCACGCGCTGGTCCATGAAAACAACCGCAAAGACCTGGTGAATGGCCTGATCCTGGCGATCATTCTGGGCGTCATCTTCACCATCTTCCAGGCCTACGAATACAGTCACGCGGGCTTTGGCTTCTCCGGCAACATCTACGGCGCCAACTTCTTCATGGCGACCGGGTTCCACGGCGCCCATGTGATCATCGGCACGATCTTTCTGACCGTCTGCCTGTTCCGCGCGCTGGCCGGGCACTTCACGCCCGAAAAGCATATCGGCTTCGAGGCGGCCGCCTGGTACTGGCATTTCGTCGACGTGGTCTGGTTGTTCCTGTTCGGCGCGATCTACATCTGGGGCAGCTGACGGGCTCTATGGCGCGGCCGGCGCGGAAGCCGGTCGGCAAACGGAACGATTTCGGGGCGGCGGCCATCGGCCTTCCGCCCCGATCCTTTCAAGGACCTGCGGGATGGCGGACAGCGCTGGGGTGAAGCAACTGCTGCATGTGGGATGCGGCACCAAGACCATCGACAACCTGCCCGCCTTCTTCCAATCCGGATGGCGCGAGACCCGGCTCGACATCAACCCCGACGTCGCGCCGGACATCGTGGCGTCGCTGACGGACTTGTCGGCGGTCGAGAGCGGCGGGTATGACGCGGTCTGGTCGTCACACAATGTCGAGCATGTTTTTCACCACGAGGCTACAGAGGTCTGCCGTGCGTTCCGCCGGGTGCTGCGCGGCGGAGGCTTTGCCGTGATCACCTGCCCCGACCTGCGTACGGCGATGGAAATCGGGGCGAAGAAAGGGCTCGACGCCACGATCTACGACTCGCCCATCGGCCCGATCACGCCGCGCGACATGCTGTTCGGGCATCAGCGGTCCATCGCCCGCGGCAACACCTACATGGCCCACCGCAACGGGTTCGACCTGACATCGCTGCGCGACGTTCTGGTGGCGGCGGGGTTCCAGCGCACGTTCGGCGTGCGGGTGCAGTACGACCTGTGGTTCATCGCGGGCGATTTCGCCGGCACGGACGCGGCGCGCACGCAACTGGGCGAGATACTGGAGCGGACGGTATGACGGCATTGGTGCAACCGCGATGACCAGACGCATGTTCCTGCCGCTGATCTTCGGCCTTGCCGGATGCGCGATCCTGATCGGGCTCGGCACCTGGCAGGTACAGCGGCTTGCCTGGAAAGAGGGCGTTCTGGCCGATATCGAGGCCCGGATTGCCGCGGATCCGGTGCCGCTGCCCTTGGCCCCCGATCCGCAGGCGAACAGGTATCTGCCGGTCCGGGCGGAGGGCCTGCTGACCGGCGAAGAGCTGCGGGTTCTGGCCTCGATCAAGCGGGTCGGCGCGGTGCACCGGCTGGTTTCGGTCCTGGAAACCGGCGGCCGGCGGGTGCTGGTGGACCGGGGCTACATTCGCACGCAGATCGACCCCGATCCGGCCCAGGGTCCGGTGACCGTCTTGGGCAACCTGCACTGGCCGGAGGAGACCGACAGGTTCACACCCGCCCCGGACCCCGCCGCGGGCTTGTGGTTCGCGCGCGATGTGGATGCCATGGCCGAGGCCTTGACCGCCGAACCGCTGATGATCGTCGCACGGGAAATGTCGGACTTCGACCCGCCGGTGACGCCGTTGCCGGTCGACACCAGCCACATTCCGAACGATCATCTGGAATATGCCATCACCTGGTTTTCGCTGGCAGCCGTCTGGGCGGGGATGACAGCGTTTCTGCTGTGGCGTATCAGGCAAAAAACCGTCTGAATCAGGGGCTTTTCCATGCGCTACATTTCAACCCGCGGGCAGGCCCCGGTCCTGAGCTTCGAAGAGGCGATGCTGACCGGCCTCGCCCGCGACGGCGGACTATACCTGCCCGAGGCGGTCCCGCAGATGACCGCGGCCGACATCGCCGCACTGGCAGGTCAGCCCTATGAGGACGTCGCCTTTCGCGTGATGCGCCCGTTCATCGGCGACGCCTTTGCCGAGGCCGAGTTCGCCGACATCATCGCGCGTGCCTACGCCACCTTTACCCACGCCGCCCGCGCGCCGCTGGTCCAGCTTGGCCCCAACCATTTCCTGTGCGAGCTGTTCCACGGGCCCACACTGGCGTTCAAGGATTTCGCCATGCAGCTGATCGGCCAGCTGTTTCAGGCGGCCCTGGCGCGGCGTGGCGAGGCGATCACCATCGTGACGGCGACGTCCGGCGATACCGGCGCCGCGGCGGTCGAGGCCTTCGCCGGTCTCGACAATGTCGAGCTGTTCGTGCTCTTGCCCAAGGGCCGGGTCAGCGAGGTGCAGAGGCGGCAGATGACGACGCCGACCGCGCAGAATGTCCATGCCCTGGTGGTGGATGGCCATTTCGACGACTGCCAGGCGCTCTTGAAGGACATGTTCAACGATTTCGCCTTTCGCGACGGCGTGCGGCTGGCGGGCGTGAACTCGATCAACTTCGCCCGCGTGCTGGCGCAGGTTGTCTATTATTTCTCGTCCGCCACGTCGCTGGGTGCGCCGCATCGCGCGGTCGATTTCACCGTTCCCACGGGCAATTTCGGCGACATCTTCGCCGGCTATATCGCCAAGCGCATGGGCCTGCCCGTCGGCCGGTTGATCGTCGCCACCAACCAGAACGACATCCTGGACCGGACCCTCAGAACCGGCCAGCATGTCAGGCACGGTGTCACCCCGTCGATCAGCCCGTCGATGGATATTCAGGTCTCCAGCAATTTCGAACGTGCGCTCTATTACGCCTATGGCGAGGACCCGGCCGCCGTGGCGCATGAGATGGCGGCGCTGAAAGAGGGCGGCGGCTTTACCGTCAGCCAGGGCGCCCTGGAAAGCCTGCGCGAGACCTATGCCTCGGGGCGGGCGAGCGAGGCGGAAACCTCGGCCACCATTGCCGCCGAGCGCAGCGCATCGGGTGAAATTCTCTGCCCCCACACCGCCGTCGGCGTGAAGGTGGCGGGCGAGCATCCGGGCGCCGATCCGATGGTCACGCTCGCCACGGCGCACCCGGCGAAGTTCCCCGACGCGGTCGAGGCCGCCACCGGGCTGCGCCCCCCCCTTCCCATTCGCATGGGCGATCTTTATGAGCGTCCGGAGCGAATGACCGAGGTGCCAAACAACCTCGCCACCGTCCAAGGCCTGATCCGGGAGCGTATTCAGCATTGACCGTCAACCTTCACACCCTGAATAACGGCTTCCGCATCGTCACCGAGCACATGCCGGGATTGAAATCCGCCTCGATCGGCATCTGGATCATGGCGGGCGGGCGGCACGAACGGGTCGAGCAGAACGGCATTGCGCATTTCCTCGAACACATGGCGTTCAAGGGCACCAGGCGGCGGACGGCGCTGCAGATCGCCGAGGAGATCGAGGATGTCGGCGGCTACATCAACGCCTATACCAGCCGCGAGATGACGGCCTATTACGCCCGTGTGCTGGAGGACGACGTGCCGCTGGCGATGGACGTGATTGCCGACATCGTGCTGAACCCGATCTTCGACGCGGCCGAGATCGAGGTCGAGCGGGGGGTGATCCTGCAGGAGATCGGCCAGGTCCACGACACGCCCGACGACGTGATCTTTGACTGGCTGCAGGAGGTCGCCTATCCCGGACAGCCGATCGGCCGCACCATCCTGGGCGAGGCCGACAGGGTCAGCCGGTTCTCCCGCGCGGACCTGTCGGATTTCGTAGCCGAGCATTACGGGCCGGAAAAGATGATCCTGTCCGCGGCGGGGGGTGTCGACCATGACGCCATCGTGGCCGAGGCGGAACGGCTCTTTGGACATCTGAAGCGCGGGCCTGCCGACCACTACGAACCGGCTCGGTTCGCGGGCGGCGAACGGCTGGAGGTCAAGCCGCTGGAACAGGTGCATTTCGCGCTGGCCTTCGAAACGCCGGGCTACCGCGATGATTCGGTCTATACCGCGCAGATCTATTCGACGGCGCTTGGCGGCGGCATGTCGTCCAGGCTGTTTCAGGAAATCCGCGAACGGCGTGGGCTTTGCTATACGATCTATGCCCAGACCGGTGCCTTCGCCGATACCGGGTTGACCACGATCTATGCCGGCACCTCGGCGGGTCAGATCGGCGACCTGACCGGCATCACCATGGATGAGTTGAAGCGTGCGGCGGGCGACATGACCGAGGCCGAGGTCGCGCGTGCGCGGGCCCAGATGAAGGCGGGGCTGCTGATGGGTCTGGAAAGCCCCTCGGCCCGGGCCGAACGGCTGGCGCGGCTCTTGTCGATCTGGGACCGGGTGCCGGCGCTCGACGAGGTCGTGGCCAAGATCGATGCGGTCACCACCGGAGATGTCCGCGATTTCGCCGCCGGGATCGCCGCGCAGGGCGGTGCGGCATTGACCATGTACGGGCCGGTGACCCATGCGCCGCGGCTTGCGCAACTGCAGGAGCGGCTGGCCGCCTGATGCTCAGGGGGCGGCGGAAAGTCCGGATCGAGACCGACCGGATGACGCTGCGCCCGCCGCAGCATTCCGATTTCCGGCCCTGGGCGGCGCTTCGGAAGGCCAGCATCGCGTTCCTGACCCCGTGGGAGCCGACCTGGTCCGCCGACCACCTGACCCGCAAGGCGTTCACCAACCGCGTCTACTGGGCGCAAAGATCGGTGGCCGGCGGCACCGCCGTGCCCCTGTTCCTGATCCGGCGGTCGGACGAGGTGCTTTTGGGCGCGATCACGCTCGACAACATCCGGCGGGGTCCGGCGCAGGCGGGCACGCTGGGCTATTGGATCGGCGAGGCCCATTCCCGGCAGGGCTACATGCGCGAGGCGATCGAGGCCGTGGTGCATCACGGCTTCACGGTGCTCGACCTCAGCCGGATCGAGGCGGCCTGCCTGCCGGAAAACACCGCCTCGCGCGGTGTGCTCGAAAAGTCAGGCTTCAAATACGAAGGCGTGGCGCAAAGCTATCTGCAGATCAACGGGCGCTGGCGCAACCACGTGCTTTATGCCCATCTGCGCAGCGACCGGCGCGGCAAGACGGACGCAACCTGATCGGGGCCGCGCCCGACAGCCAAACGAATGATCGCGCGGCCTGTTA
Organism: Rhodobacter sp.; assembly: GCA_030065095.1. GTDB lineage: Bacteria > Pseudomonadota > Alphaproteobacteria > Rhodobacterales > Rhodobacteraceae > JASJCA01. The sequence continues at coordinate 65,432 of JASJDP010000013.1, read as the reverse complement.
CTTCTTCTCCTTTTTCCAGATAACCGGTTCGCATTCGGACGTGGGCATTTTGTTGCCAAACGTCGGCTGCCAGCCCAGAAACGGACAATCCATCAGCATGTAGGTCACGCGCGTGTCCAGGTTTTGAACCTTGGCCGGCATCTGACCGGCCAGCTTGACCACCTGATAAAGATCCAGCACGTCGGTGGAATCGCCCGAATAGGGTCCCTTGATCAGCGTTAGAATCCGGTCTTGAAGTTCCAGGTAGGCGGCGGCGATCTTGACGGCCGGGGCAAAGTCCTCGTTGGTCGGCACGTAGTAGAAAAACTCCGCCACGTTCATCCGGTCCCCCAGATAAAGCTGCAGCGGAACGTTGTATTCGGTCGCCGTTTGCCCGGTGTTCCGCGTACGGACGGGCACCGATTTCCACTTCATGCCGAAACGCTTCAGAAGGTCCTGTGCGACCTTGCGCTTCGCGTCCATCGGAATGTTGGACTTCGCGATAAGGTCGGGGACCATTTCGCGCGCCTTTGCCAGGGCGGCTTCCAGTGCTTTCGTATTCGTTCCGCCGGTGGGGATCTTCTTGGCGATTTCCTCGAGATCGACCCATTTGCCTTCGACTTTGAACAGCACCGATTTAGTGGTGAGATCATAGATAATTTCGCCTTCGCGCCCGGTGTTGACGTAGAATTTTCCCTCGTAAAGCGCAAAGCTGTAGGCGTTGGTGTCCTTGGTGCCCAGCTGAAAATAGGCGATGACGTGGTTGTCCGCCGCCACTGCCGCCGAAGCCAGGCCCAATGTCGCCAGCAAAACGGCGAAGATCCTCGACCCAAATGCCATGGTACTATCTCCTCCCTGCATGAATTGACGTGAATGCGCGTTTCGAATTCTCCGATCGTACCGTTCAAGGCGAAGATGCGCCACTTTTTTGGGACGAGATGCTCCAAGACGCCCGCCTGGCTGACGCGTCGCGCAAATGAGCTATAGTTATCGGCAGGAGGGCGCCGCGATGAAATGGATCCTGAGTTTCGCAATCACGCTCGTGATGACCGTCCAGGCGGCTGCCCAGGACCGCCGCCCAAGCCATTGCATCGCCATCGCCGATGCCACGCCCGGGATCCGGTATCTGCACACGGCCAGCTATTCCGCGCCGGTACCGCAGTTTTCGGTGCGGATCAGCTATATCGACCACGCGATGTTCCTGATCCAGACGCCGGGCGGGCTGAGCGCGATCACGGATTATGCCGGCTATATCGGCGCGCAGGATTTCGTACCGGACGTGGTGACCATGAACCACGCGCATTCCACCCACTGGACGGCCAATCCCGATCCGGCGATCCCCCATGTGCTGACCGGCTGGGGGCCGACCGAAGACGGGATCGACCACCATCTCGACCTGGGCGAGATGCTGATCCGCAATGTCCCGACCGATATCCGGCGCGGGTTTGGATATGTCGAACGGAACGGCAATTCGATCTTCGTCTTCGAGGCCGAGGGGCTGTGCATCGGCCATCTGGGGCATCTGCATCACGAGCCCTCGGACGAGCAGTATGCCGCCCTTGGCCGGGTCGATGTGGTGATGGCGGCCGTTGACGGCGGGCTGACCCTGCCGACACCGGTGATCGTGAAGATCCTGAAGCGGCTGAAATCCTCGGTGGTGATCCCGATGCATTGGTTCGGGCGCGCGACGCTGGACCGGTTCGTGGCCGAAATGGCGGACGAGTTCGATGTGCAGCGGCCCGGGACGTCGGAGTACCTGGTATCGCTGCGGACCCTGCCATCGCGGCCGACGGTCGTGGTGCTTGAGCCGCGCTATCTGCCGGTCTTCGACGACTGACTTGCGCCGTCCCCCTTTGCGTGATCTTCCCCGGTCATGCTGAATTCCGTCACATCCGGCTTCGAGGCATCCCTGCGCCAGGTCTTGCCCGGGGCCGCGTTTCGCGACGTCGCCGCCACCTATCTGGAAGAGCCGCGCGGCACCCATCGCGGGCGGGCGGGGCTGGTCGTGGCCCCGGCGTCGGCGGACGAGGTCGCCGCGGTGATCCGCGCGGCGGGGGCGGCAAGCGTGCCCGTGGTGCCCTATGGCGGCGGTACCGGGTTGGTGGCCGGTCAGGTGGCGCCCGAGGGGCCGATGCCCGTGGTCCTGTCGCTGGAGCGGATGACGGCGGTTCGGGCCGTCTATCCGGACGAAAACGTGCTGGTGGCCGAGGCCGGGGCGATCCTGGCCAATGTGCAGGCAGCGGCCGAGCAGGCCGGGCGGCTGTTTCCGCTGACCCTGGCGTCGCAGGGCTCGGCCCGGATCGGCGGGCTTTTGGCGACAAATGCCGGGGGTGTGAACGTCTTGCGCTACGGCAACGCGCGCGATCTGTGCCTGGGGCTGGAGGCGGTGCTGCCGGACGGGTCGGTCTGGCATGGGTTGAAGCGGCTGCGCAAGGACAACACCGGCTATGACCTGAAGAACCTGCTGATCGGGTCGGAGGGTACGCTGGGAGTGATCACCGCGGCCAGCCTGCGGCTCTTTCCCAGACCCGCCGCAGAGGGCGCGGCGCTGATCGTTGTGCCGTCGCCGGCGGCGGCGCTGTCGCTGCTGGCGCTGGCGGGTCAGCGGATCGGCGAGGGGGTATCGGCGTTCGAGCTGATCAGCGGCATGGGATTGCGGTTTCTGGCCGAAACGATGCCGCAGGTGCGGCTGCCCTTTGCCGCGGCGCCGGACTGGCTTGTCCTGGTCGACCTCGGCCTCTCGGCAGGACAGGATCCCGAGGCGGCATTGGAAGGGCTGTTTTCGGAGGCCTACGAGCGCGGTCTGGTCAGCGACGGCGTCGTGGCGCATTCCGACGCGCAACGGCAGGCATTCTGGACGGTCCGTGAATCGATCCCGGCGGCGAACCGGCTGATTGGCGCGATATCCTCGCATGACATTTCGTTGCCGCTGGGGCTGGTGCCCGAGTTCATCGCCCGAGGCGGGGAGATGCTGGGCGCGTTGGGCGATTTCCGGATCAACTGCTTTGGGCATCTCGGCGATGGCAATCTACACTACAACGTGTTTCCGCTGCCCGGTCAGACGAAGGCCGAGCGTCTGGGCGAAAAGGCCGGCGTGCAGCGTGCCGTGCATGACCTGGTGAATGAAATGGGCGGGTCGATCAGCGCCGAGCACGGCATCGGCCGGCTGAAGGCGGCCGATCTGGCGCGCTACGGCGATCCGGCGAAGCTGGCGGCGATGCGGGCGATCAAGGCCGCACTCGACCCGGGCGGGATCATGAACCCCGGGGCGGTTCTGGCGGAGGGATAGTGCGGGATGCGGTGCGAAAGCTTCGCAAGGTCGGTTCTTGGCCTGGAGCGGACGTTCGCAATCGACATTCAGGCGCGGAATCAAGGCCGTAGGCCGCCGCGCCATCGCCGACCCGCCCCGGAGGGGAGGCGATTTTGCTGGTGGCGTGTATCGGATTGATGTCGTTCGGACTTTGCCGGGATAAATCGAGCCGTTCAGAGGTCCGGGTCGCCTCCCCGCGGGTCGGCGATGGCGCGGCTTATCTCTGAATCAGCAATTTCTGCTCAAGGCCGGAACCGGCTGAACAACTCGTCCTGCTCGCATCCAGCGCGCCTTCAGAACACCGCGTGATCGCCCCGGTCGACCGTTACGTCGCCGGCAGCCAGCTTTTCGTAGAAATCCGAAAGGGTTTCACGGCCGGTCTCGGGCGTCGTGTCCGCGTCATATCGGCCGCTCTCGGCATCCCAGACCAGCATCGATTCGGTGGCATAGTAGCGCCCGATGCGTGCAAGCTCTGCCTTCGCGGCCAGCCCGGGACTGACGCGGCCGAGCACGGCGAGACCGGCGATGACGGCGTCCATCAGCGCGATCGGGACCTGGCGGAAGGCCGGCGCTTGCCCAAGGGCGGCGAACAGCGCCGCGCCCTGGTCCCGGGGGGTCAGCGCGGGGCCGGGACCGCCGATGGGCAGCACCTTGTTCCAGCGGGATTTGTCCGCAAGACATCCCGCAAGATACGCCGCGAGATCGGCGCCGCTGATCGGCTTGCAGGCTGTCCGGCGGCCGTCGCCGAACACCAGAAAGGGCTTGCCGGCCTTCACGCGGTCGAACTGACCCGAGAGCGACTTGAAGAACGCGGTCGGACGGACGATGGAATAGGTCAGACCGGAATCCTTGAGCGCGGCCTCGAAGGCAAGCTTGGCTTTCTGGAATTCCAACAGCGGTTTCTGCACACAGATCGCCGAGAGCAAGACGAAATGCGGGATTGCGGCCCCGCTTGCGGCGTCCAGCACGTTCATCTGGGCCCGGTGGTCGATATCCCAGGCATCCCTTGGCGCGCCGGTGCGCGAGGCGAGGCACGAGATCACCGCGTCGAAGCGTTCGCCCCGGATGCCGTCGCGGGGCAGCGCGTCCGGATCCGTAATCTCTCCAAAGCGCAGGGTGGCGGCGGGGGGAAGGCCGGGTTCCGCTTTGTGCGGCCCCGGGCGCACAAAGCAGACCACGTCATGACCGCGCCGCACGAGGTCTTCGGTCGTCGCGCGGCCGATCGTTCCGGTGGCGCCCAGCAGAAGGATGCGCATCCTGCGGGCGGCGTCATCCGTCAACTGTCTAGAGACCCGCGAATTCGCACAGCACGTGCACCTCCATCCCGAGGGCTTCCAAGAGCTTGCGGCCGCCGAGGTCCGGCAGGTCGATGATGAACGCGCAGCCGACGATATTCGCGCCCAGGCGTTCCAGCAGCTTTATCCCGGCCTCGGCCGTGCCGCCGGTCGCCAGCAGGTCGTCGACGATCAGCACGTGCTCGCCCGCCTCGATGGCGTCGTCATGGATCTCGACGATGGCCTCGCCGTATTCCAGCTTGTAATCCTGGCTGATCGTGGTGCCCGGCAGCTTGCCCTTCTTGCGGATGGGCACGAAACCGGTGGCAAGCTGGTGCGCGATGGCGCCGCCGAGGATGAAGCCGCGCGCCTCGAGCCCCACGACCTTGTCGATGCGCTGCCCGGCGTATGGATGCAGCATCTGGTCAATGGCCATGCGAAAGCCGCGCGGATCCGCAAAGAGCGTGGTGACGTCGCGGAACATGATCCCCTCGTGGGGAAAGTCCACGATCGTGCGGATGTAATCCTTTACGTCATTGGATTGCAGCATCGGCGGCCCCATCGCATCTTACCCGCAATGTTGTCGCCGATGGTCTTGACGGGCGCAAGGCCCTGGCGGGCCTTGGCCGGTTTCGTGGATGTTACCGAAGCTGTGCGCTGCGGAAATGCCGGTAGAATCTGTTGCTGATCCAGCGCAGATGCGGCTTGTTCCAGTCAAGCCGGTCGTTAAGGATCATGCTACGTGCTGCCTGCAGGTTCATTTTTCTTTCCTTTCTCAAGCAGGTGCCGCTATCCTTTCTGCGGCGGCTGTATATGAAGTGTATATACAATAAATATACGACTTGTCAAGGGACGCGGGGGATGCTGTCGGCGTGAGCGAGAAACCGAAGAAGAAATCCAGTAAGAAGAACAGCCAGTTGGTACTGCGTCTCGACCAGGAAGAGCGCGACGCCTTCGTCCAGCTTTGCAAGGATATGGACACCAGCGCAGCGCGGGAAATCCGGCGGTTCATCCGGCGGTACCTGAAAGAGCACGGCGAGCCCGAATAGCCGCCCGCGCCCGCGCTGCGGCAGCCCGTCGGGACGATCTGCGATCTCGAGGCTGATCGGTTGGGCCTGGCCGTCAGGGAAGTTGGCGGCGCCGCCAAACGACATATCCGCGGGGAACCCCCGTTTCGGTCTGGACCGCGCCCTGCGGCGCGTCTCTCGCGATTTCTGTAACCTGTCCCTGCACCCGATGAGGGGGGTGATCTCTGGGACCGGATCGTCTGGTGTCCGCGGTTTGCCACACCGCGGGAAAGCGCTTCAGGCCGGGCTTTTACGCCAGCCCGGTTAACGCACAGTTAGGCCTCCGCGCGATGGATGGGCGGCGGTGGTCCGCGATGCCTCAGCTCAGAATGCGCCCGGCGACCGCGTCGAGCTTGGCGATCATGGCCGGATCGCGCTTGTCCGGCGCGGTCAGGACCGCATATTCCAGCGCCCGGTCGCAGCCATGCGGGCAGGGCGCCCGGTCCGGCCCCAGCAATCCCGGCAGCCGCTGCACCAGGGCGCGGGCCTTGTCGGCGTTGCCGGTGAGCGTGGCGATGATCTGGGCGATGTCGACCTCGCCGTGATGCGGATGCCAGCTGTCGTAATCGGTGATCATCGCCACGCTGGCATAGCAAAGCTCTGCCTCGCGGGCGAGCTTGGCCTCGGGCATGTTGGTCATGCCGATCACGTCGCAGCCCCAGACCTCGCGGTAGAGCTTCGATTCCGCAAGGCTGGAAAACTGCGGCCCCTCCATCGCAAGATAGGTGCCGCCCTCATGCACGGTGATCCCGACGGCACGCGCCGCCTCGATGCAGGCCGCGCCAAGCCGCGGGCAGGTGGGGTGGGCGACGCTGACATGAGCGACGAATCCGGTTCCGAAAAAGGACTTTTCGCGGGCGAAGGTCCGGTCGATGAACTGGTCGACGACGACGAAATCGCCCGGGGCGAGCTCTTCGCGGAACGACCCGCAGGCCGAGACGCTGACGACGTCGGTGACCCCGATCCGCTTGAGCGCGTCGATATTGGCGCGGTAAGGCACGGTGGTCGGCGAATGCACATGGCCGCGGCCATGGCGCGGCAGAAAGGCCATTGCGACGCCGTCGAGCGTGCCGGTCAGGATCTGGTCCGACGGGTCGCCCCACGGTCCATTGACGGTCTGCCATTCCGCGCCTTCGAGCCCCTCGATGTCATATACGCCCGAACCGCCGATCACCCCGATCATCGTGTTTGCCATCTGTTCCTCCGATCCGTCCGCGCCGGTTCGGTGATAGCTTCCAGACACGGAAATGCAACCGCTGGTTCGGGCGTTCGGAGCGTCAATGCCCTGCGCCGGATCACGCAGGACGCGGTGCCACCGGCCTCCGAAGAACGGGATGTGTTCTGATGGAACCGCGTTCTACCGGGTTTGGCCTGGAGCGGACGTTTGCCCACCTAGCGAAGAGCCGGGCCATCGCCGACCCGCGGGGAGGCGGCCCAGACCTATGAACCGCTCGATTTATCCCAGCAAAGTCTGAACGACTTCAACGCGATATGTGACGCTAGCAAATCGCCTCCCCTTCGGGGCGGGTCGGCGATGGCGCGGCGGCCTACGGCCTTGATTCCGCGCCTGAATGCAGATTGTGAACGTCCGCTTCAGGCCAATACCGACCTTCCGGCCTACTCTCGCGGCAACTCGCTCTAAGATGCCGATCGCGGCGCCGCGGCGGAGCCATCCGAGCCGACCCGACAGCCTGGCGCTGCGCATTGATCCGCATCAAGGCGTGCCGGCGACGCACCGAAGATAGTGGCGCACATGATCCGGAGGCACCGATGCGATCCCGCGTAGTCTATTATTCCCGCACCGGCGCGACCCGGCTTCTGGCCGAGGCGCTGGCAGCGCGGACGGTGGCCGAAAGCGCCGAGATCACCTGCGCCCGCTACGGCACGGGGCTTTGGGGCTGGTTTCAGGCGGGCCGGTCGAGCTGGCGGCGGGACCGCCCCGCGATCACCTACGACCGGGCCGACGACACGCCCGATTGCCTGCTCGTCGGCTCGCCGGTCTGGTCGGGGGTCATCGCTGCGCCGGTGCGCAGCTATCTGTCGGAGATCTCTGATTTTCCGGAACGGGTCGGTCTCTTCCTCACCTCGGAGGGTCCGCCGCCGCACCCGGAGGCCGAGGCGGAAATCAAGACCCTTCTGGGCCGCGCGCCGGATGCCTTGCTTGCGATGCGTGCCGAGGATGTCCGCGCGGGCCGGCACATGGACGAGATCGACGATTTCCTGCGCGATCTTGCCATGCACGCCGCAATCGGAAGCTGAACGACCGGCACCGCTGACGAAACCGAGTCCTATCTGCGACACTGCGGGTATTCGCATATGGCGTCGCTTGACCGCGGGGCGTGGTTTTTGCGACGATTCGCATCAAAATGAGACGAGCAGCCCGTGCCGGCAATGCATGCGCGGGAAAAAAATAAGTCAGGCAGGCCAATGGCTTTCAATCCGCCCGAGCTTATCGGCGAGACGCAGGCGTTCTCGCTGTGCGGAGACTGGATTACCCGGCGCAGGCAGTATTTTGCGCTCTATGACCGAACCGGCATGCCGTACCGGCATTCCGGCTTCAGTTCCGGCCGCTTCCGCAACGCGGCCGAGGCGAACCCCGATCTGGGGCGGATTCGCAAGAAGCTGGGCGGTCCGGTCCTGTTTGCCGGTCAGGTGTCGGACCAGTTCGGCCATGTCCTGCTCAACTCGATCGGCCGGCTCTGGGCCCTGGAGCGGCTGCCGGACGACACCACGCTTTATTACATCACCAAATACCAATTACCGAGGAAGAAGCAGCTGCACAGGAAGCACCGCCATCTGCAGCCGGTCCTGGATCTTTTCGGCATCCGCAACAAAGTTCTGATCACGCGCCATTCGCTGCAGATCGACCAGGCCTATCTGGCCAGCGACCTTTTTGGCGAGGTGCACGAGGGGTGCGGAGCGCCGCAATTCTATGCGTGGATCGACCGCCGTCTGCCTCCGCCCGGCCCGGTCGAACCCGGCAGAGCCGTCTATGTCACGCGCTGCCGGCTGGGACCCGGAAACGGCCGTTTCGCGTGCGAGGATCACCTGGAACGGCTGCTGCAGGATCGGGGCTACACGATCTTTGCGCCCGAGCAGCACGACCTGAAGACCCAGGTCGAGACCTTCCAGCGCGCCGAGCGGCTGATCTTCGCCGAGGGATCGGCCCTGCATCTTTATGCGCTCGTGGCGCGGCCCTGTCAGAACGTGGCGGTGATACACCGGCGCATGGAACTGCCGCCGCTGATGATCAACCAATTGCGCGACCGGCCCGGTCACCGGGTGACGGTCGTCAATGCGGTCACGGATGTCTACTGGCCGCCCAAGGCCGGCGATCACTATTCGGTCTCGGTCATCGATTTCGAGCAGGTGAAGCATGCGCTATTGAAGGCGCGGCTGATCGACAATGCGCGCGGCTGGACCGAGCCGAGCCCGGCCGATCTGCAGGCGTCGCTGTCTGCGGGGCTGAGCCCTGGCGAGGCGTTGCTCGACGAGGCTGCGCGCGCGGAATTCAAGCGCGACCGCCGTGCGGCAACCGCCGAACGGCGTGCGTGAGGCGGCCATGCCTGTCTATGTGATCAACGGCAAGCGCATCCTGTTCAGCCACATCCCGAAATGCGGCGGCAGTTCCATCGAGGCGGCGCTGCGTCCGATGGGGCACGAGTTCCTGTTCGACCGCCGCTTTCACAACGACCCCGACCGGTTCAGCGCGTGTTCGGCCCAGCATCTGCACCGTGCGGCGATCGCCCGTCTGTTTCCGGATGGCGCCTTCGACTACGAGTTCGCGGTCGTCCGCCATCCGGTCGACCGTGCGGTCAGCGAATTCCGGTTCCGCCGGGATCTGCGGCCGCGCACGCGCAAGGTGACGCGCCCGGCGCGATTGGGTCCCGAACCGGAAGATTTCGATGCCTGGGTCCGCTATATGACCGCCGGTGCGGCCAGGCATCCGTACCTCTTTGACAATCATGTCCGTCCACAGGCCGCGTTTATCGGGCCCGAGACACGGGTCTTCCGGTTCGAGGACGGCCTGGCGCGGGTTTTCGCAGAGCTCAGCGAGACATTGGGCACCGGAATCGTCCCGCCGGCCAAGCGCCACCAGGTGTCGAGACACACGCCGGTCGAAGTCGACAAAGCGGCCCGTGACAGGCTCGAGGCCTTCTACGCCGCCGATTTCGATACGTTCGGCTATGGGCGTGCGGCGGCATGATCGGCCGGGCGGCGGTTCGGGAAAGACCTGAAGCGCGTCAGTCGTCCGGCCGTGCAAGGCTGAAGACCTCGGTCACGCGGGCATAGTCGCGGTATCCCAAGCGCGCCAGCGGTTGGAACCGTGTCACATCAAAGCGTCCGTCTATCAGGCAGTCGTCGCGCAGATGCACGCCGATGACCTCGCCGAACACCACGAAATTGGCCGCGCCGGGCAGTTGCACGATCCGGGTCAGCCTGCATTCAAGGTTCGCCGGCGCCGCGGCCACGCGCGAACAGGCAATGGTCTCGCATTCGGTCTTCGCGATCCCGGCGTGGTCGAATTCGTCCACCTCGCGCGGATAGGTGCCGGAAGAAAGGTTCATGACGTCGCGCATCGCATATTCCACCACGTTGACGCAGAACACGCCGGTTTCGCGGATATTGCCGACACTGTCCTTGGTGCCGTCGCGGTCGTCCTTGGCCGCGGTCGAGGCGAACATGACCTGCGGCGGCACATAGGCCACGGCGTTGAAGAAGGAATAGGGCGCAAGGTTATCCCGGCCCTGGCCGTCACGGCTGGAAATCCAGCCGATGGGCCGCGGCGTCACCACTGCGTTGAACGGGTTGTGCGGCAGGCCGTGGCCGTCTTCGGGGCGGTAGAACATCGGGCTCCTTTCGCGTGCGTTGCCCCTCACCTAGCCTCGTGTTAGGGCGGTTTCCAGTGCAAAGCGAAGGGGTTGAGGGTGTACCGTCTGGCCCAGGAACGGCCCCAGGACTGGTGGGAGGTCGAGGCGTTGTTCGACCTCTGCTTTGCCCCGGGCCGCGAGGCGCTGTCGTCCTACCGGCTGCGTGACGGCATCGATCCGGTCGCCGAACTTTGCCTTGTGGCGCGCGATCCCGAAGAGGCGGTTGCCGCCGCCATCCGGTACTGGCCCGTGCGGGTCGGCGGTGCCGAGGCACTGTTGCTTGGTCCGATCGCGGTGCACCCGATCCACCAGGGCGAAGGGCTGGGCGCGCTGGTCATCACCAACTCGCTCATGCGCGCCGAAGGGGCCGGGTGGCTGCGGGTAATGCTGGTCGGTGACGAACCCTATTACGGGCGGTTCGGGTTCACGCGGCTCGACGGCGTCACGATGCCCCCGCCGACGAATCCCGACCGTGTGCTTGGGCGGGGGAGGTGGGCCGGTGTCACCGGTGCGGTGACGGGCTGGACGTAGGACGCGATGTGACGTGAGTGAATGGAAGTGGTAGGTCTTGGCCTGGTGCAGCCGTTGGCAGTCGCGAGAGGAGCCGCGCCGTCGCCGACCCGCGGGGAGGCGAACCGGACCTATGGACGGCTCGATTTATCCCAGCAAAGTCCAAAAGATCTCAATCCGAAACGCACCGTCAGAAAATCGCCTCCCCTCCGGGGCGGGTCGGCGATGGCGCGGCGGCCTGCGGCCTTGATTCCGCGCCAGAAGACTGTTTGCCAACGTCCGCCCCAGCCCAGAACCGGTCGAACGCGGTCCATCAAGAACAAATCCGCCCTAAGCCTGCCGGTCGCCGAACCACATCCTGCGGAACAGCCCGTCCTTGCGGAGGAACTGGTGATACAGCGCCGCGGCCACATGCAGCAGCAGCAAAAGCCCGATCAGCGTCGCCAGAATGCCATGCGCGATGCGGGGCGGGTAGATGCCGAAATCCTCCGGTAGCGGTGCGCCGGAGCCGCCAAAGACGATGTCGGGCAGCCCGGCCATGCGCGCGGTGGCAAGGCCCGAACCCGCCATGGCGATCACCAGGATGTAGAACAGCCAATGGGTCGCGGCACCGGCCTTGTCCAGCAGCGCATTGCCGGTGCCGGCAGGTGGCGGCTTGGCGGTGAAAAGCCGGGTGGCAAGACGGATCAGCATCAGCACCAGGACGGCCATGCCGAGGCTCATATGGGCGCGCAGCCCGTCGATTTTCGCCGGATCGTCGTTTGGCATCTCGGCCAGGAATGCACCGCCGAAGATCAGGGCCATGACGATCATCAGGGCGATCAGCCAATGCAGCGCGACGAGCAGGGGGTGATAGCGGGTCATGGGCGACTCCCGTGGTTGACGCGTGTCAGCCTACGCCTGTTTTCAAAATGTTGCAATCGCAATTGTTGCAATTGCAATTTTATACGCCTAAACTGCGGCCTGTGACTGTCCGCGACGAAACACGCGCCGTGCGCGAGACCAGCATCGGCTGGATGCTGCAACGGATCACCGGCGCGCTCGACGAGGCGATGAACACGCGCCTGGCGGCGCTGGACATGAACCTTGGCACATTCGCGGTGATGATGACCGTCTTGGAACACGGGCCGCTGACCCAAGCGGAGATCGGCAAGCGCTTTGGCATGGCACCCTACGCGATCAGCCGCGCCGTCGATACGCTTGAAGAGCTGGGCTTTGTTTCGCGCGGGGCGCATGCACATTCGCGGCGCGCGCACAGCATCACGGCAACGGTCGAAGGCGTGGCCATCGCGCCAAAGCTGCATGCGGTCGTGCGCGACGTGAACGCGGCTCTCGCAGCGCCCTTGTCGGCGGCAGAGCGCGAAACGCTCACGGCTCTGCTGCGCAAGGTTCTGCCCGGGCGCGATGCACCCTAACGCTGTTGCGTGGCAAGCCACTTCATGATCGCAGGACGCACCGACTGGGTCCCGCAACGACGCGCCTCGTCGATAACCGCCCTGGCCTCGGTCAGATCGACCCGGCACAACAGGCTCTTGACCGGGCCGATCGAGGCCGGGCGGATCGACAGTTTGCGCAGGCCCATGGCGGCAAAACACACCGCCTCGATCGGCCGGCCGGCATCCTCGCCGCAGAACGACACCGGCGTGTCCACCTCGGCGCAACGCTCGGCGATCCGCTCGATGAAGCTCAGGTAGCTGACATTGAGGGAATCATAGCGCCGCCGGACGCGTTCGTTCTCGCGGTCGGCGGCGAAGAAGAACTGTTTCAGATCATTGCCGCCGATGGAAATGAAATCCGCCATCTCGAAGAACTGCCGCGGCGCGAAGGCGAGGCTCGGGGTTTCCAGCATCGCCCCGATCTCGATGCCCTCGGGCAGCACATGTCCCAACACCGCCTCGCGTTCCAACTCGCGGTGTACGAACTCGCGCGCCCTCTTGAACTCGTCGAACTGGGCGATGAACGGAAACATCACCGTCAACGGCCGCCCGTTCGCCGCACGGATCAGCGCCTGCAGCTGCATCCGCATCACGCCCGGCTTGTCCAGCCCCACCCGGATCGCCCGCCACCCCAGCGCCGGGTTCGGTTCGTCGGTGGGCTTCATGTAGGGCAGCACCTTGTCCGAGCCGATGTCCAGCGTGCGGAACTGCACGCGCTTGCCATGGGCGGCGTCCATCACGCGGGCGTAGATCTCGACCAGTTCCTGCCGCCGCGGCATCTTGTTGCGCACCAGAAACTGCAATTCGGTCCGGAACAGGCCGACGCCCTCGGCGCCCGAACTGTCCAGCGACGGCAGGTCGGCCATCAGACCGGCGTTCATGAACAGTTCGACAATCGCGCCATCCTTGGATTTCGCAGGCTTGTCTCGCAGCGAGACGTAGCGTTTCTGCGCCTCGGCCTGCATCGCCATCTTGTCGCGCACGGCGGTGATGACCGTGTCTTCGGGGCGCAGGTGCACGACGCCCTGGTCGCCATCGACCATGATGTGGTCGCCGTTCAGCGCCTCGGCGATGATGCGCTTGGCGTGGATCACCAGCGGGATCGCCCAGGCGCGGGCGACGATGGCGGCATGGCTGCCGACCGAGCCTTCCTCCAGCACGATGGCCCGCAGCCGCCGGCCGTATTCCAAGAGCTCCCCGGGACCGATATTGCGGGCGATCAGCACCGGATCCTTGGGCATCTCGGCGCCGGTCTCGTTGCCCTGGCCCGACAGGATACGCAACAGCCGGTTCGACAGGTCGTCGAGGTCGTGCAGCCGGTCGCGCAGATAGGCGTCGGGCACCGTTTCCATCCGTGCACGCGCCGCGGACTGTTCCTTTTCCACCGCCGCCTCGGCGCTCAGCCCGCGCGCGATGTCCTCTTGCATCCGCCGGATCCAGCCGCGCGAATTGGCGAACATCCGGTAGGCTTCCAGAACCGCGCGCTGGTCCTTGTCGCCGGTGTCGAGCTGATCGAGCATTTCGTCGATCGAGAGCCTGAGCCGATCGACCGCGTCCGCCAGACGGGTATGTTCGACCTGGGGGTCGTCGGCGACCGGATTGGTGACCACAACGCGCGGCTCATGCAGCCAGACATGCCCCTCGGCGGTGCCTTCCTGCCCGATGCCCCCGCGATACAGCTGGGCCCGCTGGTGCAACGCGGTCAGCGCCGCGCCTTCGCCGATGAAGGCGCCCAGTTCCGCCATCTCTGCCAGCACCATGGCGACGACTTCCAGCGCGTAGACCTCGTCGTCGCTGTAGCGGCGCGCCTGTTTCGATTGTACCACCAGAACGCCCAGCGTTTCGCCCAGGCGCTGCACCGGCAGTCCGAGGAAGCTGGAAAACACCTCTTCCCCGGTTTCCGGCATGAACCGGAACCCCTTGGTGGCGGGGGCGTCCTTGGTGTTGACCGGCCGGCCGGACTTGGCGACGCGGCCCACCAGACCCTCGCCCACCCGCATGCGGGTCTTGTGCACGGCCTCGGGATTCAGCCCCTGTGTGGCGCACAGCTCCAGCGTGTCGGCATCGCGGAACAGGTAGATCGAACACACCTCTGTCTGCATCGAATCGGCGATCAGATGCGTGATCCGGTCGAGCCGCGCCTGCCCCGCGCCTTCCTCGGCCAGCGTGTCGCGCAGGCGTCCCAGCAGCTTGCGGCTTTCGCTTTCGGTTTGTTCGGGCATTGCGGTCGGGATCCCCTGCGGTCCGGCTTTCAGCCTATAGAGCATATGCGGGGATGTCGCGAAATGCCTTTCCCGCGGCGGGCCGGCGGCCATCGTGCCCGTTGGACACTTGTGCACCGGGGCGGCCGGGCCATAGTCTCGCGCGTGTCGGACGGCAGAACGAGGACCCTGACCCATGTCGCGGCCGCTGAAACTGATCCTGGGGCTGGTCGTGCTTCAGGCTTTGGCCCTGATGGTGGTGCTGGGCATTACCTACTGGGCCTCGCAAACCGTGCTGCTGCGGTTCTCGGAAGACATTGCCGCGCGGATCTCACGCGACGCCACCGCCTATACCGAGGGGTTTCTCGATCCCGCCAACGAGACGGCAGAGCTGACCCGCCGGCTGGTGCAGGCCGGGATGCTCGATCCCGGTGACCGTTCGGGAATGGCGCAGTACTTTCTGGAACATCTGCGGCTGCGCGAAAATCTCGACGGCATCTATCTGGGCGACCGGACCGGTGGTTTCGTCTATGCCAGCCGGGCGCCAGAGCCGGAACCCGGACCGTTGCGGATCAAGCGGATCAGCACAGAACCTTGGCGCGAGGTGACGCTGGAGTGGTATTCGGACAGGTTGCGCCTGCAGGACAGCCGGCGGGATCCCGACGACGATTTCGATCCGCGAACCCGCCCGTGGTACGAGGCCGCCCAGGCGCAGAACGCTGCGGCCTGGACAAAACCCTATATCTTCTTCACCTCTCAGGCGCCTGGCATCACGGTTTCCGTTCCGGTCGCGACCGATGCCGGGTTTGCCGGTGTCGCCGGCGTCGACATCAAGATCGAGGCGTTGTCGGCCTTTCTGGAATCACTCGACATCAGCCCCCGCGGCCAGGCGGCCATTGTCGCGCAGACCGGCGATATCATCGCCCACAGCGATCCGGATCTGCTCGCGGGCGTTGCCGAGGGGGGCGGGGCGTTCAGGACCGTCGCCGAAGGCAGCGATCCGATCCTGACCCAAGCGGCGGCGCAGATCGAGGGCGGGCTCGACACGCTCTTTCCGGGCGAGATCCGGCTTGCGCGGTTCGAGGCCGGGGGCGAGATCTGGATCGGCGCGGTCCTGCGGCTCGGGCTTGCCCGCACGCCCTGGACGGTCGTGACCTACCTGCCCGAAGACGACATCCTCGCGCCCCTTCACAGCGTCCGGCGGATCGCGCTTTTGGTCTCTCTCGCGGCGCTTGCCGCGACGGCCGGCCTTGGGTTTGTCTACGGTCGAAAGGTGATGGGGTAGGGCGCCTGGGAACGCCCGGATGTCGGCCCGACCAGGGGGCGGTCCGAAGCGATCCAAATGCATGCCATGCTGCCCGGCACCGGTCCGGTGATGACGGTCCGCACCGACAGCCTGACACCAGGGCGTTCGCCGCTGCCTCCGCCTTGTACCCGCCGCGCGCCACCTATCCCGGCGGAAAGGGCTGCAGAGCCGCAATCCCGCCCGAGCCGCCATTGGCCGATCGAGGTCGGTTATGCCAGCACACCGTCATGCGTGACCCGGCGCTTGTCGCCCAGATACGGCCACAGCACCTCGGGCAGTTCCACCGACCCGTCGGCCTGCTGGCCGTTCTCCAGCACGGCGATCAGGCACCGGCCCACGGCCAGCCCCGACCCGTTCAGCGTATGCACGAACCCGGGCCTGCCGCCACCCTCGCGCCGGAACCGCGCATTCATCCGCCGAGCCTGGAAATCGCCGCAGACGGAGACCGAGGATATCTCGCGATAGGTGTCCTGACCGGGCAGCCACACCTCGATATCATGCGTCTTCCGCGCCCCAAAGCCCATGTCCCCGGTGCACAAAACAATGGTGCGGTAGGGCAGTCCCAAACGCTCCAGGACATTCTCGGCACAGCGCGTCATCCGCTCATGCTCGTCCAGCGACCGATCGGGATGCGTCACCGACACCATCTCGACCTTTTCGAACTGGTGCTGCCGCAGCATGCCGGCGGTATCCTTGCCGGCCGATCCGGCCTCGGACCGGAAACACAGGGAATGCGCACACATCCGCACCGGCAGGTCGGCCTCGTCGACGATGCTCTCGCGCACCGTGTTCGTCAGTGTCACTTCCGAGGTCGGGATCAGCCACCAGCCATTCGTCGTCCGATAGCTGTCCTCGGCGAATTTCGGCAACTGGTTGGTGCCGACCATCGCCTCGTCGCGCACCAGCACCGGCGTGATCGTCTCGGTCAGCCCGTTCTCGGTGGTGTGCACATCCAGCATGAACTGCGCCAGCGCTCGGTGCAGCCGCGCCATCGCCCCGCGAAGCAGCACGAAGCGGGAGCCGCTGAGCTTCGCCGCCGTCTCGAAATCCATGCCCGGCTGCGCCGCCGCCAGCTCGAAATGCTCCAGCGGCCGGAAGTCGAAGACGCGTGGCTCCCCCCACCGCCTGATTTCCAGGTTGTCGTCCTCGTCGTCGCCGTCCGGCACATCCGGCATCGGCAGGTTCGGCAGGCCCAGCAGCATATCGGTTAGCGCCGCATCCTGTGCCCGCGCCTCCTCTTCCAGCGCCGCGATCTCGTCCTTCTTCGCCGCCACCAGCGCCCGCAGCCGCCCGAACTCGGCCTCATCGCCCGCAGCCTTCGCGCGGCCGACCTCCTTGGATGCCGCGTTGCGTTCGGCCTGCGCCGCCTCGGCCTTGCCGATCGCCGCCCGCCGCGCCGCGTCGAGGGCCAGGATCTCCGACGAGACCGCCACCTCACCCAGCCGGGCCAGGCCGGCATCGAAGGACACAGGGTCTTCGCGGATCAGACGGATGTCGTGCATTGGATCGGCCCTCGGATGGGAAGTCTCGCGGGCGGGGTCAAATCAGGATTTCGGTGAAAGATCAACGCGCGGCGATGCGGAGAAACAAAGAACTCGTTAACACCGTTACCCAAGCACTCGAAAACGCCGCGCGTTGCCCCGCGGAGGATAGAGGTTCGGCCCGACCGGTCAGGTATGGAATTCCTGACCTTGCCCGAGTCGTGACGCAGCGTCATTCGCCCCTAGGGAGAGTTTCGCCTTTCGTCTCAACCTGATCGGAGCGCGCCCGCGCTTGAAATGCGCAGCGGATTCCAAATCCGCCCCCGGCGATTGCTTCGGTCGCGCAGTCGTCCCCGCCAGCATGACCGGGCTGTCGCCGAGCATCCCGGCCAGGTGATCCGGGCCGGAATTCGATTTGATCGCGCCGCAGGATGTCACGGCGCCGTTCCCGCACCAAGCTGCCCATTTGTCCATGGCAGCCATCCGGCAGATTGCACGCCAAGGCCCGCGCCGGGCGGCTGCATCGGTCGCAGTGCCGCTGACGCGATGGCGAACCCCGCGCCAACCCGGGGAAGCGGCGAGGTCGCAATTGCACGACTGAAATCACTCACCACGGACCGCTCCAGCAGCGGCAAACACCGCCCGCCATCCACCTCTCGGCCAGACCGCGCGGTGATATATGCAGGCCCTTTGGCAATCATATGCAAGCCATGGCCCCCGAATCCGCCCCGCATCGGCTTGCGCCCACCCCTTGCCAAAGCTAGGGTGCGCGCCAATCTAAACGGGGGGGTCGCACAGCCCCCGAGCAGCCAAAAGGACGCGCACATGTTTGCAACGCCTGCCTATGCGCAAGCGGCCGGGGGTGGCAGTGCTTTCGCCAGCTTCATTCCCCTGATCCTGATCTTCGCGATCATGTATTTCCTGCTGATCCGCCCACAGCAGAAGAAGGTCAAGGAACACCAGAAAATGGTCGAGGCGCTGCGCCGCGGCGACCAGGTCGTCACCCAGGGCGGGCTGATCGGCAAGGTCACGAAAGTCAAGGAAGACAACGAGATAGAGGTCGAGATTGCCACCGGCGTCAAGGCCCGTGTGGTCAGATCGACCGTTGCGCAGGTGCTGTCCAAGACCGAGCCCGCCGAGGAAAAGTAACCCTGCCCGAGGGCGCCCGACATGCTGCAAATCCCTCTTTGGAAGCGGTTCGCCATCTGGGGCCTCGTCGCCTTGGGTCTCTGGTTCGCCATGCCCAATGCGTTCTACACCCGTGTCGAGACCCATAACGACGCGCTGGTCGAGATCGACCGGCTGGGCAGCACGCCCGAGCGAGAGGCCGCGCGCGCCCTGTGGCCCGACTGGTTGCCCGGCACAATCATCAACCTTGGCCTGGACTTGCGCGGCGGAGCTCATCTTTTGGCCGAGGTGCAGGTCGAGGATGTCTATGCCGACCGGATGGACGGCTACTGGCCGGATGTGCGGGACGCGCTGCGCGAGATCCGCGACGAGGTCGGCACGATCCGGCGGCAGGATTCGGCCCCCGGTGAATTGCGTGTCCGCATCAGCCGTCCCGAGAACATCGCCCGCGCGCTGGAAGAGGTCCGCGGCCTTGCCCGCCCGGTCGTGTCGCTGACCGGCGCCGGAAGCAGCGATATCGAGGTCGCCGCCGACGGCGCCGACCTGATCGTCCGCCTGTCGGATGCCGAACAGCAGGCGACAGACGACCGGACGATGCAGCAAAGCCTCGAGATCATCCGCAGACGTGTCGACGAGGTCGGTACGCGCGAACCCACGATCCAGCGCCAGGGTACCGACCGGATCCTGATCCAGGTGCCGGGCATCGGATCGGCCGAAGAGCTCAAAAGCCTCATCGGCACCACCGCAAAGCTGACCTTTCATCCCGTCGTCGGCCGCACCGAAAACGCGGACCAGACCCCGGGACCGCGCAATATCCTGCTGCCCTCGATGGACGAAGAAGGCGTGTTTTACGTGCTCGAACAGACCCCCGTCGTCTCGGGCGAGGATCTGACCGACGCCCAGCCCGCCTTCGACCAGAACGGCCAGGCCTCGGTCACCTTCCGCTTCAACCCCACGGGCGGGCGGAAGTTCGGCCAGTACACGGCCGAAAACGTCGGATCGCCTTTCGCGATCGTGCTCGACGAAGAGGTCATCAGCGCCCCGGTGATCCGCGAGGCGATCCCCGGCGGCACCGGCCAGATCACCGGCAATTTCAGCGTCGAGGAAAGCACCGAGCTTGCCGTGCTTCTGCGCGCGGGCGCGCTGCCCGCCGAGATGACGTTTCTCGAGGAACGCACCATCGGGCCCGAGCTTGGCGCCGACTCGATCGAAGCGGGGCGCATCGCCTGTCTCGTCGCCTTTGCGGCGGTGCTGGTGTTCATGGCGCTCAGCTATGGCTGGTTCGGCATCATCGCCAATGTCGCGCTGATCCTGAATGTCGGCATGATCTTCGGCCTGCTGTCGGCCATCGGCGCCACGCTGACCCTGCCGGGCATCGCCGGGATCGTCCTGACCATCGGTATGGCGGTGGACGCGAACGTTCTGGTCTTCGAGCGGATCCGCGAGGAACTGAAGACCGCCAAAGGCCCGGCGCGCGCAATCGAGCTTGGCTATGAAAAGGCGATGAGTGCGATTCTGGATGCCAACATCACCACCTTCATCACCGCGGTGATCCTGTTCGCCATGGGGTCCGGCCCGGTGCGCGGGTTCTCGGTCACGCTCGGGCTCGGTATCCTCACCTCGGTCTTCACCGCGATTTTCGTCACCCGGGTGATGATCGTGATGTGGTTCGAACGCCGCCGCCCAAAAACCATCGAGGTCTAGACCATGCGGCTGAAACTCGTCCCCTCGAACACGAACTGGGATTTCTTCCGCTTCGCGAAGACGACCTTCGGCGCCTCGGTCGCGGCGATGGTGCTGTCGTTGGCGGTGTTTGTGGTCGTCGGGCTCAACTACGGCATCGATTTCCGCGGCGGCACCACGATCCGCACCGAAAGCGTTCAGCCGGTCGACGTCGGCGCCTATCGCGCAGCCATGCAACAGCTCGATCTCGGCGACATCTCGATCACCGAGGTGTTCGATCCCACCTTCGGCCCGGACCAGAATGTCGCGATGGTCCGCATCCAGGCCCAGGAAGGGGACGAGGCGGTCTCGGTCGAGACCGTTGTCGCCGTCGAGGCAGCCTTGCAGGAAGTCGACCCGTCGATCACCTTTCCGTCGGTCGAATCGGTCGGCCCCAAGGTTTCGGGGGAATTGATCCAGACCGCGATCATCGCCGTCGCACTCGCCATCGCGGCGGTACTTTTCTACATCTGGCTCCGGTTCGAATGGCAGTTCTCGGTGGGCGCCGTGGCCGCCCTGGTTCACGACGTGATCCTAACGATCGGCATTTTCAGCGTGCTGCAGATTCAGTTCGACCTGGCGATTATCGCCGCACTGCTGACCATCGTCGGATATTCGCTGAACGACACCGTCGTCGTCTTTGACCGGGTGCGCGAGAATCTGATCAAGTACAAGAAGAAGCCGTTGAAAGAGGTGCTGAACCTGTCGATCAACGAAACCCTCAGCCGCACCGTGATGACCTCGGGCACCACGCTTTTGGCGCTGATCTCGCTTCTGATCCTGGGCGGCGACGTGATTCGCGGCTTCGTCTTCGCGATGACCTGGGGCGTGATCGTCGGCACCTATTCGTCGGTCTTCGTCGCCTCGAACATCCTGCTTTATCTCGGGACCAAGCGCGACTGGACCAAGCCGGACGCGAACCAGGGCAACCAATACGCCAATATCGACACCTAGGCGGGCCGCGGCCGTGGCCTTTACCCGACATCTTGAAGCTGGCCGTCTTCGGCCTCCGGGGCCTCATCACCACCGAACCGCCGCCGGTCGGCCGGGGTCCGACACCGTTCTACTTTGCCGCCGTGGCCCCGGGCAGCTATATCTTCGATCCAAAACACGCGACGGTCTGCCGCTGGACCGCCCATGCCATCATCGCAGGCTCCGCCGTCGGCGGCCTGCCCATCTGGGACTGGGGACATGCGCCTGAACGAAGTCACCTACACCGATGCCCGGCCCATCGACGGTTATGGCCCGGGGTTTTTCCGCGTCGGCGGTTCGGTGCATCAGGGGGCCGTTCTGGTGCTTCCGGACGGCACGCACGCCTGGGGCGGCTATGACGACCTAACCCCGCTCGTCGAGGCCGCTGCCCGGATCGACGTGCTGCTTCTTGGAACCGGCGCCGAAACAGCGCATCCCCCCGCCGCCTTCCGCACCGCGCTGGAGGAGGCGGGCATCGGCGTCGAGCCGATGGCCTCGCCGCCCGCCTGCCGCACCTACAACGTGCTGCTCGGCGAGGGGCGCCGCATCGGCGCCGCGCTGCTGCCGGTCTGACCTTTCACGCCGTCGCCGCATCCGCTAAGCGGGGCCCATGGTGCTACGCGTCCACGACCTCGCCTGTTCCCGCGGCGGGCTGCCGGTGCTCGAAGGCGTCAGCTTTGCGCTGGCGCCGGGCGAGGTGCTGATGCTGCGTGGCCCGAACGGCATCGGCAAGACGACGCTCCTTCGAACCGTCGCCGGCCTGCAGCCGCCGCTTGCGGGCCGGATCGAGGCCGCACCCGATGCCATCGCCTACGGCGCCCATGCCGACGGTCTGAAATCCCAGCTCACCGTCTCTGAAAACCTCGCCTTCTGGGCGGGCGTCTACGGCAACGGCGATATCGCCCCCGCGCTTCGGGCCTTCGATATCGAGCCGCTCAGGGATCGCCTTGCCCAGAACCTCTCTGCCGGCCAGAAACGCCGCCTCGGCCTGGCGCGCCTGCTGGTCACCGGCCGCCCGGTCTGGGCGCTCGACGAGCCCACCGTGTCGCTCGACGCCGCCTCTGTCGCGCTATTTGCCAATGCCGTCCGGGCCCATTGCGGCACGGGCGGGGCCGCGCTGATCGCCACGCATATCGATCTCGGATTCACGGCCCGGGACCTCGATGTCACCCGGTTCCGCGCCGCCGTGCCCAAGGGCGATGCGGCCTTTGACGAGGCGTTCCTGTGATCCGCCTGTTCCTGCGCGACCTGAGGCTCGCCATCCGCGCAGGGGGCGGCTTTGGTCTGGGCCTTGCCTTCTTCCTCATCGTCACCGTTCTGGTCCCGTTCGGCGTCGGTCCCGAGAACGCCACCCTGCGCGCCATCGCGCCGGGCATCCTTTGGGTCGGCGCGCTTTTGGCCTGTCTTCTCAGCCTCGACCGCATCTTTCAGCTCGATTACGAGGACGGGTCGCTCGATCTGCTCGCCACCGCGCCGATCCCGCTCGAGGGCGTCGTCGCGATGAAGGCCGCGGCCCACTGGGTCACCACCGGCCTGCCGCTGACCCTGTCCGCGCCCGTTCTCGGGCTTTTGCTCAACCTCGCGCCGCAAGCCTATCTCTGGCTGGTCGCGACGCTTGCCATCGGCACCCCGGCGCTCAGCATGATCGGCGCCTTTGGCGCTGCCCTGACCGTCGGCCTGAAACGCGGCGGGCTGCTTTTGTCGCTGCTCGTCCTGCCGCTCTATGTGCCGACCCTGATCTTTGGGTCCGAAACCGTCCGCCGTGGGGCCGAGGGCCTGGCCACGGAAACGCCGTTGCTGCTTCTTGCCGGCATCACCTTGGGCGCCATGGCGCTTCTTCCCTTCGCCGCCGCGGCTGCGATCCGGATCAATCTGCGCTGAAAGACGGAACCTCTACAGCGGAAATCCGGATCGGTTCTGGCCTGGCGCGGACTTTGCCTGCCGAGAGAAGAGCCGGGACATCGCCGACCCGCGGGGAGGCGACCCGGACCTGTAAACGGCTCGATTCATCCCAGCAAAGTCCGAACGACCTCAATGCGATACGCACCGTTGCAAAATCGCCTCCCCTTCGGGGCGGGTCGGCGATGGCGCGGCGGCCTTCGGCCTTGATTCCGCGCATGAAGACTGGTTGCGAACGGCGGCTCCAGGCCGGAACCGGTCGAAAACGCGTCTGGCGACGCGGTTGCTCAGAACGCCTCGGGCACTGCCTCACGCGCCATGTGATCAAGTACGGCGTTGACGAATTTCGGCTCCTTGCCGTCGGGAAAGAACGCCTTGGCCACGTCCACGAATTCGCTGATCACCACCTTGGGCGGCGTGCCGCCCAATACCATCTCGGCCCCCGCAGCGCGAAACAGCGCCCGCAACGTCGGGTCGATTCGGGCAATCGGCCATTTCTCCACCAGGGCCCGGTCGGTCATCTGGTCGATCTGCGCCTGCAGGTTCACCGCCCGGTCCAAGAGCGCGCGGAAATGATCCACATCGCCTTCGATCAGCGCGCCATCGTCGTAATCGGCCCCGAACCGGTGGGTTTCGAACTCGTCGCGCACCGCCTCGACGGTTTGTCCGCCGGCCTCCATCTGGAACAGCGCCTGCACCGCGTAAAGCCGCGCCGCCGACTTCATCTGCCGCGTGGTCGGCGCCTTGCTCATGCTGAAGAGCCGCCGCCCGGCTCGCCCGCGATCTGGATCGTCTCGGACAGCGGCTTGAAGCCGACGCCGCCCTTCGGCTGCCCCCATCGCCGGGCCAGCGCGATCAGATGCAGCGCCGCCGCCGCGGCCCCGCCGCCCTTGTCGCCCTGGTCGGGCCGCGCCCGAACCTCGGCCTGCTCGGCATTTTCCACCGTCAGGATGCCGTTGCCGACCGGGCATCCCTGCAGCCCCAGCATCGTCAGCCCGCGCGAGCTGTCATTGCACACCGTGTCGTAATGCGTCGTCTCGCCCCGGATCACGCAGCCGAGCGCGACATAACCGTCGAAATTCGACAGCCGGTGCGCCAGTGCGATCGCCTGCGGCACCTCCAAGGCGCCCGGTACCTCGACCAGGTCGTGCCCTGCGCCGGCCGCCGCCAGCACCGCCTTGGCGCCCGCCACCAGATCGTCGGCGATCTGGCGGTAGTAGGGGGCCACCACGATCAGCACCTTCACCGGGCTGTCGAACTCCGGCAAAGGCAGCATGTCATGCCCTTCAGCCTCGGCCATGGCGTGCCTCCACCGGGATCGGCCGCGTGCCCTCGATCGACAGCCCGTAGCCTTCCAGCCCGACGACCCGCGGCGTCGGCGAGTTTGTCAGCAGGATCAGCCGGCTCAGCCCCAGCGACGACAGAATCTGCGCGCCCAGCCCGTATTGCCGCAGCGTCTGCGGCGATACGGTGTCTTCCATCACCAGCTTCATCTGCGTATCGCGCAACAGCACCAGCACCCCGCGTCCCTCGGCCGCGATCGCCTCCATCGCGTGTCCGAACTCGTTCCACCGCCGCGGCCCCCCGACACCGACGATATCCAGCATCGGGTCCAGGGTGTGCATCCGCACCAGCACCGGCTCGTCGGTCTCGATGTCGCCTTTCATCAGCACGATATGCTCGGACCCGTGGGTTTCGTCGGTATAGACCCGCATCTGCCACTCGCCGCCGAATTCGCTGGTCACCGTCTTCTCGGTCGTCACCCGCACCAGGTTGTCGTGCCGCCGCCGATAGGCGATCAGGTCGCTGATCGTGCCGATCCGCAGCCCGTGCAGCTGCGCGAAGGCCACCAGATCCGGCAGCCGTGCCATGCTGCCGTCTTCCTTCATGATCTCGCAGATCACGCCAGAGGGGTTCAGCCCCGCCAGCCGCGAGATATCCACCGCCGCCTCGGTATGCCCGGCCCGCACCAGAACCCCGCCGTCGCGCGCGCGCAGCGGGAACACATGCCCCGGCGTCGCGATGTCGGCCGAGGTCTTGAACGGGTCGATGGCCACCGCCACCGTCCGCGCCCGGTCATGCGCCGAGATCCCCGTGGTCACGCCTTCGCGCGCCTCGATCGAGGTTGTGAACGCCGTCTCGTGGCGCGAGGAATTGTTCGACGCCATCAGCGTCAGCCCCAGCGCGTCGATCCGCTCGCCGGGCATCGCCAGGCAAATCAGCCCCCGGCCGTGAGTCGCCATAAAGTTGATCGCCTCTGGCGTCGCCATTTGCGCGGGGATCACCAGATCGCCCTCGTTTTCTCGGTTCTCGTGATCGACCAGTACGAACATTCGCCCGTTGCGGGCATCCTCGATGATCTCGTCGACGGACGAGATCGCGTCATGGTAGTGAGTGTCGCCGCCGTCAGCCATCGCCGCCTCCGCTCTGGTGACCGGGCATTTAGC
This sequence comes from Rhodobacter sp., assembly GCA_030065095.1. Lineage (GTDB taxonomy): Bacteria > Pseudomonadota > Alphaproteobacteria > Rhodobacterales > Rhodobacteraceae > JASJCA01. Next base: position 39,829 of record JASJDP010000013.1, on the reverse strand, counting down.
GCAAGCCGCACGCCTCCGCCAGTGTCAAGGCGACGCGCCCCCGAAAAACCGCTCAGCGGGCAGATACCCCGCCAGCCGGCCGGCCGCGGACCACTCCCGCTCGGTCGCGGTGTCGCCCACCAGCAGCACGGCGTCCGCCGGCACCGCGCCCCGCGCCGCCGTCAGGTCGCGCACCGTGTCCGCCCATCCGGCATGCACGCAAGGGGCCGCGTGGGCCGCATCGAGCACCGCCCCATGCGCCCCGGTCACCGCCTTCAGCACGGGCATCGGCTGCAAGGGTGAGATCACCAGCGCCCGCCGCTGGCACGCCGTGACTGCCGCAAGCCGCGCGGCCCGTTCGGCCTCGAGCGCCTGATGCTCGCGGAAGAGCCGCAACGCATTGGTCGAAAACAGAAACGCCACGATATCGCGGCCAGTCGAGGCCCGGACGGTCGCGTAGGTGCGGTAATCGAGCCCGATCTCGGCGGCCCGCTTCACCCGGATCCGCACCACCTCGACCGGCAGCCGCGGCAACAGTTCCCGACGCGCCTTGCCCCAGCAATGCGCCCGCCAGCCCCGCCCGGGCTCCAGCGTCGGCCCGTTGTTGTGGCCCGGACCAGGGGGTACTAGGGAAGATTTCGATACATCCTCTGCCATCGCTCAAGTCTATGCCATCTTGGTTCACGGCGCCAGAAGGCCATCGACGGGTCTCGCGCGCCGACTTACACCCGCCCGATCAGCAGACAATGCCCCGCCGACGGCAACCGCACCGCTCGCCCTGGCGTACCGATCGCGCCTGCCAAGCACACCGGAGTGCCCCTACGGCCTTACGCTATCTATCTAAAATCAATGGGTTATCCCGGTGTGCGCTAGGGGCGCGTCACCCCCAGTCCTGCAGCCGGGCCACGTAGCGGGCCAGCGTGTCGATCTCCAGATTGACCGCATCCCCCGCAGCCACCTCTCCCCAGGTCGTCACCGCCTGGGTGTGGGGGATGAAGTTCACCCCGAACTCGCGGCCCTCGACCTCGTTCACCGTCAGCGAGGTCCCGTTCAGCGCCACCGATCCCTTGGGCGCGATGAACCGCGCCAGTTCTTCCGGCGCCCGGAACAGAACCCGCGTCGAGTCTCCCTCGGCCGCGACCGTCACCACTTCGGCCACGCCGTCCACATGTCCCGACACGATATGCCCGCCCAACTCGTCGCCGACCTTCAGGGCGCGTTCCAGGTTGATCCGCCTGCCTACCGGCCAGCCATTGCGGCCGATATTGGTCTTCGACACCGTCTCGGCGCTGATCTCGACATCGAACCAGCCGCGTGGGTCGGTTCCCAGGGCGATCACGGTCAGGCAGACGCCGTCGCAGGCGATGGATGCACCGATATCGATCCCCGCCACGTCATATGCAGTTCCGATGCGCGCCCGCAGATCGCCGCGCTGCTCGACCTCCAGAACCTCGCCGATGTCGGTAATGATGCCCGTGAACATGCCGAAGCCCCCTTGTGTCTGTACCTGACCTAGCCGCGCCCGCGGGGCAGGGCAAGGCCGCGCGATCTTACCGTTTCAGTCATAACTTTGCCCTATTGGTGAAAAATGCTACCGGGGGGCAACACAAGCCGCCTGCCGGGATCCGGAAGGGCAGCGAAGGGCAAGAGCATGGTCTCGGGACAGAACCGCACCTTTCTGTTTCTGCAGGGCCCGCACGGGCCGTTCTTCAGCCGCCTGGCGAAGATGCTGCGCGCCGCGGGCGCCACGGTCTGGCGGGTCAGCTTCAATGCCGGCGATGCGTTCTTTTGGCGCGACGGGAACAGCCTGATCCCCTATCGCGGCGCGGCTGTGGATTGGGCGGCTCGCTTTGCAACCATCCTGCGCGAAAAGGGCGTCACCGATATCGTACTTTACGGCGACACCCGCCGGATCCATGCCGAGGCCGTTCGCGCCGCACAGGATCTCGGCGTGTTGGTTCATGTCTTCGAAGAGGGGTATCTGCGGCCCTATTGGGTAACCTATGAACGCGGCGGCTCGAACGGGCATTCCCGGCTGATGACGCTCAAGGTCGCGCAGATGCAAAAGACACTCGCCAAGGCCGAACTCGACATGCCGGAGCCGCCCGCGCATTGGGGCGACATGCGCCAGCATGTGTTCTACGGCGCCGTCTATCATGGTCTGCTGATGCTGGCGAACCGCGGCTATCGCAATTTCCAACCGCACCGCGCGATGACAGTGGCGCAAGAGTTTCGTCTTTATATCAAGCGTTTGCTGCTGATGCCATGGCTCTGGGCGGATCGTGTAATCGCGACATGGCGGGTCAAGTACGGTGGCTTTCCCTATCACCTGGCGCTGCTGCAGCTGGAGCATGATTCCAGCTTTCAGGAACATAGCCCGTTCGCGACCATGACCGAATTTCTCGCAACGGTCATCGACGGGTTCGCGACCGGAGCGCCCACGCATCACCACCTGGTCTTCAAGGCGCACCCGCTGGAGGACGGCCGCGTGCCGCTCCGGCGCGAGATCCGGCGACTGGCCCGTGACCACGGCGTCGCGGCACGAGTGCACTATGTCCGCGGCGGAAAGCTCGCACAGCTTCTCGACCATGCCCGAAGCGCCGTCACCGTGAATTCCACCGCCGCGCAGCAGGTGCTTTGGCGCGGCCTGCCGCTGAAGGTCTTCGGTGATGCGGTCTATGCCAAGCCAGAGTTCGTCTCGACCCAGCAACTGCCCGAGTTCTTCGCCCGGCCCAGCCGGCCCGACAGCCGCGCCTATCGCGACTACCGGCACTTCCTGCTGGAAACCTCGCAGCTTGCGGGGGGCTTTTATTCGTCCCGCGGCCGCCGCCAGTTGCTGCGCCAGGTGGTCGACATGATGCTGGCCCCCGAAGACCCCTACGAGGCCCTGCAAAAGGGCACAGCGGCACCAAGGCAACAGTTGCGCCTGGTGAAATAGCGCCTACCGCAAAACCGGACTGGCTTTTTCACCCGCTTTTCGGTAGGTTACAAAAAAAACTTGAGGCAGAATAACAGGTCGAGGAGACCGGGCAGTGAAAATCAAGGGTTCGCGCTGGGCGAAATCAGTCGCTCTGTTGGCGCTTGTCAGCGTCATTGGCTCCTGTGGCTTGCCCCGTGTAGGCCCCAATAAACGCGAGATATTTTCGGGATCCGTCCAGAAACAGGGCGATGCGTTCGTGGTGTCGGTCAACGACCGGGTGACCCGCGCCACCGCGGTCGTGCCGGCGCTTGGGTTCTCCAGCGCATTCGTCAACGCCAGCATGCTGGGCTCGGACACCATCCGCCCCGGCGACACGCTGGGTTTGACGATCTATGAAAACGTTGACGACGGTCTGCTGGCCAGCACCGGCATGAACGCCTCGACGCTGGAAGAGGTGCAGGTCGACGGCGCCGGGTTTATCTTCGTTCCCTATGCCGGGCGGATCCGCGCCGCCGGCAACACGCCCGAGGCGATCCGCCGGCTGATCACCGCAAGGCTGGAAGAACAGACACCCGATCCCCAGGTCCTGGTGCGCCGTCTGGCAGGCGACGGGTCGACCGTCTCGATCACTGGGGCTGTGGGCGGGCAGGGGGTCTATCCGATCGAGCGGCCGACCCGCACCCTGACATCGATGCTGGCCCAGGCCGGCGGCGTCACGGTCGAACCCGACATCGCGCTGATCCGCGTCATCCGGGGGTCCTATACCGGCCGCGTCTGGTTCGAGGATCTCTTCGACAATCCGCAATTCGACATCGCGCTGCGTGGCGGCGACCGCATCCTGGTCGAGGCCGACACGCGGTCCTTCACCGCGCTCGGCGCCACCGGCCAGCAAAGCCGTGTCCGGTTCGAAACCCAAACCCTGTCGGCCATAGAGGCAATCGCCCAGGTCGGCGGCCTCAGTTCCAACACCGCAGATCCCACCGGTGTGTTCGTGTTCCGCAACGAGCCCGTCGAAATCGTCCGCCAGGTTCTGGGGCGCACGGATCTGATCGGCGACCAGCGCATGGTCTACGTGCTGGATCTGACGGAACCGAACGGCGTGTTCCTGGCCCGCGATTTCGTAATCCGCGACGGCGATACCGTCTATGTGACCGAGGCGCCGTTCGTGCAGTGGTCCAAGACACTGGCGGCTGTCACCGGTTCGCTGTCCGCGGCCGGCTCGATCTCGAATCTCACCAATAACAACAACTGACGGGCTGTGGCCGATGCCGGCGATACAGGGGCCGCTGGGAACGATGCACCCCGGCGGCTCTATGTCTTCAACGGCGGCTTCCTGACGCAAAGGCGCATCCGGCGCATCCTGAAACTTGCCGGCTGGGACATCAGGATCGGCAAGCCCGGTGCCGAGGATTGGGTCGGCGTCTGGGGCAAAAGCCCGACCTCGCCGCGGGGCGAGGCGGTGGCCGCCCAGACCGATGCCCATATGCTGCGCGTCGAGGATGCGTTGCTGCGATCGGTCCAGCCCGGACGTGGCGGCGAGCCGCCTATCGGCCTGCATCTCGACCGCACCGGCGTGCATTTCGACAGCTCGGCCCCCTCGGACCTCGAAACCCTGCTTGCCACGCACCCGCTCGACGACACGGCGCTTCTGGACCGCGCCCGCGCCGCCATCGGTTGGCTGCAGGAGGCGCACCTGTCGAAATACAACGCCTTCGACCCCGCCGCCCCGGTTCCAGAGGCGCCGTACGTTCTGGTCATCGACCAGACCCGGGGCGACGCCTCGATCGTCCACGGCGGCGCCAGCGATGCCACCTTCCGCGAAATGCTGGTCTTCGCACAGGAGGAAAACCCGGGCGCCCGGATCGTCATAAAGACACATCCCGAAACCCTGGCCGGTCACCGTCCGGGGCATTTCGGTCCGGATGACCTGCGCAACAACATCACGCTGCTCGGCACGCCTGTCAGCCCCTGGACGCTGTTCGAGGGCGCCACCGCCGTCTACACCGTCAGTTCGCAACTCGGCTTCGAGGCTATCTTTGCCGGTCTCAAGCCCCGCGTCTTCGGTCAGCCTTTTTACGCCGGCTGGGGCCTGACACAGGACGAGTTCCCCGTTGCGCGGCGCCAGCGGACCCTCAGCCGCGCCCAGCTGTTTGCGGCTGCGATGATCCTTTATCCCACCTGGTACGATCCATGCTGCGACAGGCTCTGTGAGCTGGAGGACGCGATCGCCGTTCTGGATGCCCAGACGCAATCCTGGCGCGCCGACCGGCAGGGTTACGTTGCAACCGGCATGCGGCTCTGGAAACGCCGGCCGCTGCAGCAGGTCTTTGGGCGCGAACGTAAACTGCGGTTTCAGGACGACCCGGCCCGCGCGAAAGCGCTCGCGAAATCCGAAAGCCGCCGCCTGATGGTCTGGGCGGGGAAAGAGACAGAGGCGCTGCATGACCCCGACCTGCCGCTGATCCGGGTCGAAGACGGGTTTTTGCGCTCACGCGGATTGGGGGCGGATCTGACCCCGCCGATGTCGCTGGTGACCGACGATCTGGGCATCTACTACGATCCCACACGCGAAAGCCGGCTGGAGCGTCTTATCGTGCAGGCTGCCAAATTGCCGCCTGCGCGGTTGCGGCGGGCGGAAGCGCTGGTTGCCCGGCTGAACCGCGCGCGGCTGTCAAAATACAACCTCAGGCGCCCAGATCTGCCCGAGCTTCCGCAGGGCCATCGCATATTGGTGCCCGGCCAGGTCGAAGACGACGCCTCGATCCTCAAGGGCTGCGGCGAGATCCGTACCAACCGCGCGCTGCTTCGCGCGGCACGGGACGCCAATGCCGATGCCGTGATCCTGTACAAACCGCATCCGGATGTCGAGGCGGGCCTGCGCGCCGGGGCTTTGGGCGCGGACGAGACGGCCGAGGCCGACATGGTGCTGAGCAATGCCGACCCGATCCGCCTGATCGAGGCCTGCGACGAGGTCTGGACGCTGACCTCGCTTCTGGGGTTCGAGGCATTGCTGCGCGGCGTGCCGGTGACCTGCCTCGGCGCGCCGTTCTATGCCGGCTGGGGTCTGACCCAGGACCTCGGGCCAGTGCCCGCCCGCCGCACCGCCCGGCCCAGCCCCGCAGCGCTTGCCCATGCCGCGCTCATCGCCTATCCGCGCTACCACGATCCGGTCACCGGCGCGGCCTGCCCGCCCGAGGCGATTGCCGACCGGTTGATTGCCGGCGATTTTCCGAAGCCCGGTCCGTTCAACCGTACATTGGCAAAGCTGCAGGGTCTGTTTGCAAGCTATGCCTATTTGTGGCGCTGACGGCCGGTATCCTGCGCGTGCGGCAGGCGCGGCGCCGCAATTGCCGGCGCCATCCGGCAAAATATCGTGGGGCTGCGAATCTGACGGTGCAGAGAGGCAGCGGGCCTCAGGCCCGCTCCCACCGGTGCAGAACGTCGCCGTCAACCTCCCGGGTTTCGATCAGCCGGAACCTCGGCGCCTCGGCAAGCTTGCCGAGCCCCAACGCCCCCAAACTCGGCCGCCCTTCGGCCCCCAGCGCCAGCCCGGCCGTGAAACCGATGATTTCATCCACCAGCCCGGCCCCCAGAAGCGACGCCGCCACTGCGCCGCCGCCCTCGCAGAATACCCGCGTAAGTCCAGCATCCCCCAAGGCCTGCAGAGCCGCAACGGGATCGATTTGACCGGCCGCCCCGGTCGGAACCTCGATCAGCCGCGCCCCCAGTCCGGCCCAGGCGTCCTTCAGCCCGGCGGCCGCATCCCGCCCGTGGCACAGCCAGACCGGCACCTCCTGCGCGCTCTGTGCCAGCTTGCCGTTCAAGGGCAGATCCAGCCGCCGTGACCAGACCACCCGGACCGGCTGTTTCGCAACGCCCAGTTCCCGCACCGTCAGCGCCGGATCGTCGGCCCGTGCGGTTCCGCCCCCGACCAGAACCGCATCGTGGCGCGCCCGCATCGCATGGGCCGCCCGCCGGGCCCCGGGCCCGGTAATCCACCGGCTTTCCCCGGTCGCGGTGGCAATCCGTCCGTCGAAACTGTTGGCGAGCTTCAACGTTACCATTGGCCGACCCTCGCCGACCCGGGTCAAAAAACCCTTCTGAAGCCGTGCTGCCGCGACCGCGCAAACACCGGTCTCGACCGCCATCCCGGCCGCCCGCAGCCGTTCGATCCCACCGCCGTTCACCCGGGGGTCGGGATCGCGAATGGCCACGACCACCCGCGCCACGCTGGCGGCGGCCAACGCGTCGGCACAAGGCGGTGTCTGTCCATGGTGCGCGCAAGGCTCCAGCGTGACGTAGGCCGATGCACCCTTCGCGGCATCGCCGGCCGCGGCGAGCGCCATCGTCTCGGCATGCGGGCGCCCGCCCGGCTGGGTCCATCCCCGCCCGATCACCACGCCGTCCTTCACGATCACGCAGCCGACCGCGGGGTTTGGCCACACGGTGCCCAGCCCCCGTGCCGCCAGTGCCAGAGCATGGGTCATCTGGCGGCTGTCGTCGGGTGTCACTCTTCGGGCTGGGTCTGCGGGCGCAGTTCCGAGACAAACTCTTCGAAGTCGTCGGCTGCCTGGAAATTCTTGTAGACGCTGGCGAACCGGACATAGGCAACCGTATCGATCCGGGCGAGGCTTTCCATCACGATCTCGCCGATCGTTTTCGACGGGATGTCCGTCTCGCCCATGCTTTCGAGCCGCCGCACGATGCCCGATATCATCTGGTCGATGCGCTCGGGCTCGACGGGCCGTTTCTGCATCGAGATGCGGATCGAACGTTCCAGCTTGTCGCGGTCGAAGTCTTCGCGCCGGCCGTTCGACTTGATCACCACCAGATCGCGCAATTGCACCCGCTCATAGGTCGTGAAGCGCCCGCCGCAGGCCGGGCAAAATCGCCGTCTGCGGATTGCAACGTGATCCTCGGCGGGTCGCGAGTCCTTCACCTGGGTGTCGATATTTCCGCAAAACGGGCAGCGCATGGCCTCTCCCTTGGTCCCTGTCCGTAGCCTTTATACAGGCACTATAGGAGAGCCGCGAGACGTTGGGTAGGGGGGAAATCTGACCACCCTATTTAGAGTCCTCTTTGCAACAGAGACGGGATTTTTTCAGGATTTGACAACCAATGTTGTGTGACCGGTTGTTGCGTGTTGCGTGACAGGGTGTTGCGTGACAGGGATTTTTGCAGAATTTGACAGGCGATTTTGCAGCAAAACGGTTTTTAGCACAAAATGCGCTGTTGGGGCACGGGCAAAGGCCTGGGCTGGAGGGGTTGGAAGCGGCCGAGGTGGTTAAGAATCCGGTGAGTCGGAGGTTTTTAAACACCCGTTTAAACGGTCTTTAAAGGATCACGAGCACTGTGCTGGGGACAAGCCTGCCGTCCGGAACGCGGGAATCGGACCGTGGCTGACTGGCCATTTTGAAAACGGTAGGACCGGCAAGGACGGCGGATTGTGTTGAAAAACTCGCCACGATTGGCGGCAGATTTTGCGTCGGGGCGTGGATGCACGTTGGTTGCCCCGGACGCTTGTCCGATCGACGGCCACGTGGGGTGATTTGGCGGTTCAGATCATGCCGCGGCCTCCATCGGGGCGGTCTTTGGTCGGAGCTTTGCTAGCTTTCTGAGGTTCTGTGCGATGGCGGCGAGGAGGAACTCGTCCTGGGCTCCGTTCGGTCCTCGCAATCGCAGTCTGGTCAGGTTCAGGATGCGCTTGAGATGGGCAAACAGCATCTCCACCTTCTTCCGTTTGTCGCGGGACACTTCGTAGGCTTTCGACTTGCGGCTGGACCGCGCGAAGTCGCGGGCATCCTCGTGTTCGTCGCGGCTGATCTTGCGGGCGTCCGCCTTCGGGCAGCACCGGTGTTTCGAGGGGCAGGGCTGACAATCGGATTTGAGCGCGCGGTATAGCTTGGTGCTTTTGATGTTCTTGCCCAGGTTTGGGTCGGAGTAGTTGCGTCTGAACTGCTTCAGAGCGTGGCCCTCTGGGCAGATGTATTGGTCGTTGTCTTCGTCCCATTCGAAGTCGGCGCGAGACTAGGTGCCATCGTTGCGGTTGGATTTGTCAAGCACTGGGATGAAGGGAATGATGCTGCGTTTCTTGACCAGCCAGGCAAGGTTCGCAGCAGAACCGTAGCCAGTATCGGCCGCCAGCCAATCCGGTCTGATCCCAAACCGTTGTTCGGTGCGATCCAGCATGGTCTGCGAGGCGCCGACCTCCGCCTGCCGAATGGCTCGCGTCGCTTCAACGTCCACGATCACAGAGTTTTTCGTGTCGATCAGGTAGCTGTTGGCATAGGCGAAGTAAGGGCGGCTCTCATCGGCACGGGTCCATTGAGCAGCAGGGTCGGACTTGGCGATGAACTTCGGATGAGACGGTGATGCCGCCCCGAACGCCGCGTCGTCCAGCGTTTCGAGATACTCTCGCGCGGCGCGGTTGCCGGCCTTGCGAGCAACCTCAGGGCTCCAATCCCTCGCGGCGATCGAGCGGGTCTTGTTGGCATCGGCCGGGATCAAGCTGGCGTCGACCGCGAAGCCCTCACCCGAGACCAGATCCTCTTCCAGGCATCGCTCCACCGTCGCCTCGAATATCCGTCGCAGGAGATCACTCTCGCGGAACTTACCATGCCGGTATCGCGAGAAGGACGAGTGGTCGGGCACCTTGTCGTCCAGGCCAAGCCGGCAAAACCACCGATACGCCAGATTGAGGTGCACCTCCTGGCAAAGCCGGCGCTCGGAACGGATGCCCATCACGTAGCCAATGACCAACATCCGAACGATCAGCTCAGGGTCAACCGACGGTCTGCCGGTGTGGCTGTAGAACGGCCTCAGCTGCTCCCGCATCCCACCCATGTCGAGGAAGCGGTCGATCTCTCTCAGAATGTGTCTCGGAGGCACGTGGGCCTCCAGATCGAACTCGTAGAACAGTTGCGTCTCGACTGTCTGGGTGACCATCATCGCCCGATCCTCTCATTCTCGATAAATCGAGTGAATCAAACGACTTGCCGCGCTGCAACAAAGAGTTTTTCAACACCATTGGCGGACGGACGAAGCCGCTTTCGCGGCAATGGCGCTTGTAGCTGGGGCTTTGAGCCAACCTGACCGGGCATATTTTGCGATCTTGCTGTCCTGTCTGACGATTGAGGTTTCTCAATCCGATGACAGGAGGCTCCCATGAAGGAGAAGAAGACGACCCCGCTGCGTGAGCGGATGATCGAAGACATGCGCATTCGCGGTATGTCCCCGAAGACCCAGCAAGGCCATATCAGAGCGGTCAGATATTTTGCTGAGTTCATCGGACGCTCACCTGATACTGCAACCCCGGACGAGTTGCGCGCGTATCAGCTTCATATGACCGATACCGATGTCTCGACCGGTGTGTTTAACGCAAGGATCGTGTCGCTGCGGTTCTTCTTCGGCGTGACCTGCGCGCGCGAAGAGATGAAGCGATACATGCAATTCCGGCGCAAGCCAAAGAAGTTGCCGGTCGTCCTGAGCGTGGAAGAGGTCGGCGACCTGCTGGCGGCAGTTCCAGGGCCAGGCCTGAAGTATCGCGCCGCCTTGGGCATCAGCTACGGGGCGGGATTGCGCGCATCCGAGGTCTGTAACCTCAAGGTCTCGGACATCGACAGTGACCGGATGCTGATCCATGTTGACGAGGGCAAGAACGACAAAGACCGCAAGGCCATGTTGTCACCTGCCCTGCTTGATCTGCTCCGCGATTATTGGCGCGAAGCGCGGCCTGAGGGATGGCTGTTTCCGGGCAAACCCAAGATCATGGCTCTGTCACCGCGCCAGTTGAACCGGGCGTTCACGTCTGCCAAGCACATGGCTGGGATCAACAAACCCGCGACCCTACACACCTTGCGTCATAGCTTTGCAACGCATCTCCTCGAAGCCGGAACAGACGTGCGCGTGATCCAGGTGCTTCTAGGTCATTCCAAGCTCAGCACGACGGCGCGCTACACCCATGTCGCAACCAAAACCATTCGCGGCACCGTCAGCCCGTATGAGATGTTGGAGAAGCTGCAGGATCACACCGTGAGGTGGGGATTGGAGTAGCGGTTCGGGCGATTGCCCCGCCCACGGCTGGAGATTGCAGATATCTTTCGGAACTATGGTCCTGCGTATCGCCGGGCCAATGCCGGGCAGGTCAGCCTGAACCAGCTCAAAGCGATGTCGGCCATTGAAGCCTGTCGGACCGAGGTGCTCGGCGGGCATGTGGCCGCGTGCACCAAATGCGATCACCACCACATCGCTTACAACAGTTGCAAGAACCGGCACTGTCCCAAGTGCCAGGGCCCCGCCGCGCGGGATTGGATGGCGGCGCGCGCCGAAGATCTGCTGCCGGTCGAATACTTCCACGTCGTCTTCACGATGCCCGCAGAGATCGCCCGCATCGCGTATTGGAACCCAAAGGCGGTCTATGGCCTGTTGTTCCGTGCATCTGCCGAAACAGTGATGACCATCGCCGCCGATCCCAAGCGCCTCGGCGCGACGGTCGGCATGACCAGCGTGCTGCACACCTGGGGTTCAGCGCTAACCCATCATCCCCACATCCACATGATCGTCCCGGGCGGTGGCTTGTCACCCGACGGCACAAGGTGGGTCGCTTGCAAGCCGGGGTTCTTCCTGCATGTGCGGGTGCTGGCGCGGCTGTTCCGCCGCCTGTTCCTGGAAGGGCTGATGGAATTGCGCCGAGCAGGCCAGCTCACCTTCTTTGGCGGTCTCGAGTGCTTGGCCCAAGCGAATATATTCGCCAAGTGGCTCGCCCCGCTCCGCAAAACCGAATGGGTGGTCTATGCCAAACCTCCGTTCGGTGGGCCTGAGGCCATACTGGCCTATCTGAGCCGCTACACCCACCGGGTCGCAATCTCGAACCATCGACTGGTCAGTGCCGATGCCGATACCGTGGCTTTCCGCTGGAAGGATTACCGGATCAAACATGGTGACCGCCAAAAGGTCATGCGCTTGGCCACACCCGAGTTCATCCGCCGTTTCCTGATCCACGTTCTGCCCGACGGATTCCACCGCATCCGCCACTATGGCCTGCTGGCCAGCTCAGCACGCAAAACGAACATCAAGAAGATGCGAGTCCTGCTTGGCGTCCAGCGTACGGAGCATACCGCTGAAGCAGCGCCGGAGCCCGAGATCACCCCTCTCACATTGCGCGAGCCATGCCCCCGTTGCGGCGGCCCTATGCGTATCATCGAAATCTTTCGGCGCGGTCAGATTCCGATGTCGCGCGCGCCACCTCGGGAGCAAGCCGCATGACGCACTGGATGCCCACAAATCTCCACATGTGCCGGTCGTCTTTGGCTGATCGGTCAAAACCACTTGCGGTCATGATTCAAAATGAAAGCCGTGACTCACAGCATGCGGGCTCAATCGGCGAATACTCGCGACCAAGGCGGCAGAAGATGACTGCAGCTGGCGCATCAAACACTGTCGGCCGCGCGTCTGTGCCAGCGTCAGCCTCATCCGTCTGCACTCTTTCCCCATAGCATGATCCCAGCCACCGCGGCTTCCTCCTTCCGAGGTTTGTCAACGCGGGCCGCCGTCGGCGCCCTCGGCAAAGTTGCACCTCGGCCCGCATCGAAAAACCTTCAGGAAAACGGAAGTTCGCTGCGGCCTGGACGGATGGCCGGTTCGGAACCGGAAGCGGCCAGTCCGTTTACAGATACGGACACAAGCAAGCTACACGCAAGATAGCCTTAGTAGCCCGTTGTCTAGGTACCCCGGTCATGGCGTGCTTAAGCCTAGTAAACCCCCTCCATCACAGCGATGCTTGCTGACAGATGTTCGAAAGCGCCCGCGGTTGGCTGGGGTTGGCCGGCCTTAACGAGCAGACGTTGCGCGATGTTCTTAATGTCAACCTTGCGCTTTTGGAGCATGTGGCAAGCCCTTCGCCAAGACGATCAAACCAAAGGCTGCCACCGGGATTAAGCATCACCTAGACCACGGCCGCCTCTTCGAGCCACGCCTCGATTTCGCGTCCAGGCAACGTGCGCAATCTGCGCGCGCCGTGCGACGAGGCTTCTAATCGGATTGAATTGACGCTCACTGGCTGCCTTGGTTGGCGACAGCTTGCAATCGGCTACGCTTGCAAGCCAGATCAAAAAGACATCAGGTTGGTGGGGCGCAACGTGAAAAGATGGCGTGCGCAGCTTGGAGAGGCATCGGCAACTTCGGAGCAGTGCGTGTGGGGCTTCTGTCGTAGGCGCCTCGCGCTCGAATCAACCGCGCGCCAAGCTGGCTCAAATGACCGTGTGAAACTTCGACGATGGGCCGATGTAGCGTTGACTAATCTTGTCAACGTGCGCATTTTGTTCTCCAGGAGACAGGTATGGGATCCGCAGGAGCGCACATTCAGCAACGACGCAAGGCGGTCGGTCTTTCCCAGGCCGCGCTCGCCGAACGGATCGGTGTCGATAAGAGCTATCTCAGCCTTGTCGAGAACAACCGCAGGACACCGACGGAGGAGCAGGTCGTAAAGATGTGCTCGATACTTGGTCTCCCCTCGGAACTGTTGCTGCTTGAAGCAGGCAGGTTTCCAAAGGATGTGAAGGGCGTGGTCGAGAGCGATGCCCCTGCGGTCACTGCAGCGCTGCGCGAGAGGGCGGAACACCGCGCCATCGCATACCCGACACAGCCGGAAACCCGGGTTCGCAGGCGAGGCCGATCTGCGGCCGCGCCTGCAGCGCGAACCGACCCCACAGCGGATATTCCCGCTGTCATAGAGGTCAGCAAGGCGAGCACGATCTACCGCGCGCACAGCTATCACACGAAAGTCCCGCCTGCGGCGATCGCCCCCTTCATCGAAGCCCTCACCGAGCCAGGCGACCTCGTAAGCGATCCTTTCTGCGGGTCGGGGATGACCGGTGTCGCCGCGCTCGGCCTGGGTCGCAATGCGCTTCTTTCCGATCTTTCGCCGGCGGCCGTGCATATCGCGCGCAACTACACCGCCCCATGCGACCCGGAAGAATTTCGCCGGGTCCTCGCGCGTGTCGAGAAGGAGGTTTCCACGACGATGCGGTGGCTCTACGTTCCAGTCGGAAGCGAAGATGAGCAGATCGAGTATACAGTCTGGAGCGATATCTTTGCCTGCGCAGAATGCGCCAGAGAGATCGCTTACTGGGACGCCGTACAAAACGGGGACATCAAGGCCCCGATATGCCCCGCGTGCGGGGCGCAGTTCGAAAAGGGCAATCTTGCCTGGATCGGCGAGAGGCCGGTGCGGACGCATGTCTCGGCAAAGGGTCGGCGCATGTCGGCGCACCAGACAAACCCGCAGGAGATATCGCTCATCGAAGAGATCGAGAGGACATCGATTCCCTACTGGACGCCTTCGCTCGCCTTCGGCCGGGACCGCGAGATGTGGCGCCTCGCCCATGGCGTGATGGGCATTGCGGACGCCGCCGGCTTCTATTCGACACGCAACCTGCACGCGCTCGCCGCCCTCAGGCATGCCATTGTGCAGGTGGCGAGCGGCAGAGTCAGGGAGGCGCTACTCTTCGCCTTCACGGCCTGTGTGAATCGTGCTTCGAAGCGCTATCAGTGGAACGCCAAGCGTCCGACCAATGTGATGACGGGCACGATGTACGTGTCGTCTCTGCGCTATGAATGGAACGTGCTCAGCCTGTTTCGCCGCAAGGCGCGCGATGTCCTGCGGTTCTACGAGGCGCGCAAAGAGAGCGGAGCGACAGCCCAGGTGTTCCAGTCCTCGGCGACCGACCTCGGCTGCATTCCGGATGGTGCGGTCGACATGGTCTTCATGGATCCGCCGTTCGGCTCAAACATCTTCTATGCCGACAGTTCGCTTCTGTGGGACGCTTGGCTCGGTGCAGAAACCGACCAGACCAATGAAATCGTGGTCAACCGCAAGCGGTCACGGGTTGCGGGCGGCAAGGATCTCGAGCTCTATGGCGATCTCATGGCAGAGGCTCTTGCTGAATCGGCCCGTGTCCTGCGTCGAGGTGGGCGCGGCGTCCTCGCCTTTTCCAACACCAACGACCAAGTCTGGACCGAATTGCAGGACGCCCTATCGGACGCCGGCCTCGAAACACGCAGCGTCCATATTCTCGACAAGGGGCAGCCCTCGATCAAGGGCGTCAAGGGACAACTCGGTAAGGAGCGCGTCACGCGCCTCGACCTGACGCTGACGCTCGCGCACAGGGAGCGCGCTGCGCGTCCGCGCAAGCCCGTTTCGCAGGCCTTTCTCGACAATTCCGTGGAGCAGGCTCTCGCGTCAGGGGCCAGCGCGGCGGACCATGTCTATACCGCCGTCCTGCGTGACGCACTGCAGGCCGACCTTTCGGCATCGGGTATAACGATCAAATCGGTCGAGGAGAAACGCAAGGACCTGGCCGAACAGGACTCGAAAGGGGCCCGTCATGGATGATTTCATCGCGGCCTATCTGGCCGAAGGGGCACTGCCAAAAAGTAAGGGAGGCGGGGCTCCCGACGCCCCACCTCAAGAGCGAATGGTCGCGGCTTCTCGTAACACCGCGTTCTACAACGCGCACAGCTATCATACAAAGGTCCCGCCCGAGGCGATCAGGCCATTCATCGAGCACTTCACGAAGCCTGGAGATGTGGTCCTCGATCCCTTTTGCGGTTCCGGAATGACCGGTGTCGCAGTGGCGATGACCGGGCGCCGCGCAATCCTCAACGACCTGTCTACCGCGGCTGCGCATCTCTCCTTCAATCACACCCGCGCATGCGACGGCGTAGCGCTTGCTGATGCATTCGAAAGGGTTGCACAAGACGTTGCCGAGGATTTCCAGCGTTATTACGCGACCCGCGACGAGACCGGTAAGCCTGCAACCATACGTTGGACTTTGTGGAGCACGCGTCACGCCTGCCCGACGTGCGAAACAGAGTTCCTGCTCTGGGATACGGTCGATCGGAAGAGTGGGCGCCTCACGCGTGGGACTACCTGTCCCGAATGCGAATACCGGGCCGATCGCGGGAAGTTTAGCGTCAGAGGCAAGGAGCCCGCGCATATCGCCTTCGCGCGCGAAGATGGTTCGCGCGGCGAGCGGCCGGCAACCAAGCAGGACAGGCGGGATGCCGCCCGGCTTGCCAAGGAGGAGGACAGTGCGCCCTTCCCCGATGTCGCGCTGGAGTCGGACCGCGAGATGTACCAGAGGTGCGCACTGCATCTGCAGGGCGTTCGCGCGGTACGCGACATGTATACCGATCGCAACAGGCTGGCTCTTGCCAGGCTCTGGCAAGCGGTTCTCGCCGACCCGGACGAGCGAATGCGCGCAGCTCTCGCCTTTGCCTTTACTAACACCGCCTGGCACGGGACCAAGATGCGGCGCTTCAACGCGCGCGGCGGTCACCGTCCTCTGACAGGGACTCTCTACGTGCCGCAGCTCTCGGCAGAGGTGAACGTGCTGCACGTCATGAAACGCAAGATAGGGCAGCTGCGCTCCTATTACCGTGCGTTCACCCCGACCACCGAGAACCCACCACACATCATGTGCGGAAGCGCAACCGCTTTGACGGGGGTGAGCGATAACAGTGTCGACTATATCTTCACCGATCCGCCCTTCGGCTCGAACATCTTCTACGCCGACTGCAACCTCATCTGGGAAGCCTGGCTTGGAAGGGTGACGGATCAGGCTGAGGAAGCGGTTGTCAATCGGTCCCTGGCCGTCTCGCGAGGCGGCAAGAGCCTCGAGGATTACGGTCGCCTGATGGCACAATCGCTGAATGAGATGGCCCGCGTCCTCAAACCGGGAGGCTGGGCAACGGTTGTCTTTCACAACACGGACAAGGCCGTCTGGCGTGCGCTTAGCGAAGCCGCCACGGCGGCGGGCTTCGAGTTTCACGAAGCAGCATCGCTCGACCGCAAACAGCAAAGCCACAAGGGCTACAAGGGCCGCGGCGGTAAGGAGAACGTGGCTCACTTCGATGTGGTGATGAACTTGCGCAAGCCGACCCTCGCCAACTCCGCCTCGCCTGCGAAACGGGCCGGGTTCGACCTCGTCCGCATGGTTGCGGAAGTTTCAGCTGAACCCGCATTCGGTAATCGCGGAGCGCAGGGCGTGCACGCCGAGATCATGCGGCGTTTGATGTCCGCCGGACAGACGGAATTTCCCGATTTTCAAGATGTTCGCAAGGTGCTCGAACGCGCCGTCGCTTGACTCGCTCGCTCCTTTAGCTGATTTGCAGCTTATAAAGCTGCGTAGTTTTCCGCGGCGATTCGTTTGGAGCCGGGCAATCGCATGGATGACATTCTGACCATTCGCGACGTTGCCGCGCGGCTCAAGCTCGGCGAGCGGACCATCACAGCGATGCTCGGCTGCGGCGAGCTGCCCGGGTTCAAGCTGCGCGGGCGGTGGCGGCTCAGAAAGGTCGATTTCGAATGTTGGCTCGAGGCTGTCGCCAATGGCGGAGAGTCCGAGGCAGTAACTGCGACCATATTGTCCGGTGGGACAGACCCGACCCCAGGCGAACCTGCGCTTTCGGTCGCCGCCCCCCCTGTCCCGCAAGACAAGGCCGAAGCCCCTATGAAGATAGAGCCCCTGACCCAGCGTGTCACCCAGGCCGAATTGCATCGCCGCTTCATTGCAGCGCTCGGCGAGAAGGTTCATTCGCACAATGATTTCGACCAGAAGCCGTTTGAAGCCAAGCTTGCTTCGCCCCTGCCGCCGCGGATCCGTCTCTACATCTTCAATGCAACGAGGCCGCCCGGCGGGCGCCCGCTCGGCGAACACAAGGTCCAGTTGATCGTGCCCGGACAAAAACGCGGCGATCGCGCGAATTTCGACCAGAGCGGAGGGCGGATTGTCTTGCTCGCAGGATATGCGGCCGAAGAGGACGTTTTCATCCTGTGGGACGCCGGGCTCTACCAAGATTTCGCATGGTCGCGGAACGTGCAGGTCAAGGCCGAGACGATCATCGAGGCTAGCGCAGGCCGGATTGCAGAACAGGAACGGCGGCTTCGCCCGGCCGACGGCACAGCGGTTACCGAAAGACTGTTGGCCAGTCGCCCCGAGCGGCTGGTCGAGGCTTTGGCGCGGCGCATCGCGATTACGCGCGAGCGGATGATGCAAGACTAGCATGGCCGGACTGCGCGATCTCGATTTCAAGCGGGCCTATCACAAGCCCGAGGACGATCTGGCGGAGGAATTCTACCTACCCGCGGTGAGTTCTTCGGTGCACTATGACCGCGCAGTCGGGTTTTTCTCCAGCACAATTTACTTGCTCGCATGGCCGAGCCTGAAGGCTTTCGTAACGGCCGGTGGAAAGATGCGGTTGATCTGCTCGCCCGTCCTTTTTTCAGGCGACCACGAAGCGCTTCGCGAAGGCTATACGAAACGCGCCGAGATCGAGGCCGGCCGGGCTATCGTTGCCGAGTTCCAGGAGATGCTGGAGACGGATCATCTCGCCAAACCGGCGGTAGTGCTGGCTTCGCTGGTCGCTGCAGGGGTAGTGGATTGCCAGATCGCGTGGGTCGGTACCGACGCTGGCGGTCGGCCGCGGCGCCTGTTCCACGACAAAGTCGGTATCTTGACCGATACCAATGGCGACCAGATCGCGTTTAAGGGATCGATGAACGAGACCTGGCCCGGCCTCGCCCGCGACGGTAACCTCGAATCCGTCGACGTTTTCACCAGCTGGCGCAACGAAAGTGACGCGCTTCGTGTCACGGACGAGCGCGACTACTTCGAGCGCGTGTGGAACAACGAATGGCCCGATGTCACGGTCCGCCCGCTGCCGGAAACTGCACGCGACGCCATCGTCTCCGCATCCGATGCCGGACGCTGGCCGGAGTTCGTCGATGAAATATGCCTCGACCTAGAACAGGGGGTCCGATGGTCGCCCGAGGCGTGCCGCCCCGATGGCCGGATCCCGCGCCCCCACCAGGTCGACGCGCTCGAGAAATGGGAGGAATGCGGTCGGCGCGGAATCCTCAAGCATGCAACGGGCTCGGGCAAGACGTTTACCGCGCTGTGTGCAATCGGCGACAGCCTCGACAAGGACGAGATTCCCCTCGTCCTTGTCCCAAGCGAACTGTTGCTCAAGCAATGGGACAAGGAACTGCGCGAAACGTTCGCCGATCGCGACATCAACCTGATGGTGTGCGGCGGCGGGCATTCGCGCTGGCGCGAGCAGGCCCGGCTGAGGACCTGGAGCCGCCCGGGCGTGGTGATGCCGCGCGCGATTCTTTCGACAATGCAGACCGCGTCGAGCGAGCTTTTCCGAAGCCTGATCAACGAGGGCGAGCACCTGTTCATGGTAGCCGACGAAGTCCATCGCCTAGGAGCGCGGCAGGCGAGCTGCTTGCTCGAGATGGAAACCGGCGCGCGCCTTGGACTAAGCGCCACCCCCGAAAGGGCCGGGGATCCGGAGGGCACAGCGCTAATCATGGACTACTTTTCCGGGATAGTCCCCCCGCCCTTCACTCTCGAAAACGCGATTGCGGCGAAGGCCCTGACGCCCTACGCCTACAATGTCCACACGGTTCGTCTGGCTGACGATGAACGCGAACGTTGGATCGAAGCAACCGATGAATTCCGGCGGCTCTATGCGCGCTCGGCATCTTCAAGCGAAGACGGCGTCGGCGCGCTGTCCAACAGGCTAAAGCTCCTCCTCATCAGGCGCGCGCGCATCCTGAAGGGCGCCAGGGCCAAGGTGGAACTGGCGGGCCAAGTGGTGGGCCGGGCCTATGAGCCGGGCCAGCGCTGGATCGTCTACTGCGACAACCAGGACCAGCTCGGCGAGGTTAAGAAGGCTATCGCCTATGCCGGTATCCGCGATGTCTACGAATATCACAGCGCAATGCTCGGCGATCCGGCGAAAACCCTCGAAATGTTCAGCGAGCGCGGCGGCGTCGTCGTATCGATCCGCTGCCTCGACGAAGGGGTCGACATCCCCTCGGTCACGCATGCGCTCATTCTCGCCTCATCCAAGAACCCTCGTGAGTTTATCCAGCGCCGCGGGCGCGTGCTGCGCCGGTTTCCCGGCAAATCCATCGCCCATCTTCATGATACCGTGGTCGTTCCGGAGGACGAGGACGAAGACGCCATGGGCGGTTCGATACTTAAGGGCGAACTCGCACGTGCGATCGAATTCGGCAGCCACGCGATTAACCCTGCAGCGGTGGCGGACCTGCGCAGGATCGCCGCTGCAGCCAATATCGACTGGACCGAATTGACCAACAACGGTTTCGAACTCGACGAAGAGGAATTGATGGAGATGGCGGATGCCTGATAATGACGCCTATGCGAACCGCGACGCCTCGGTCACCGAGACGATCGAACGCCTACGCGCCGAACGCTTCGAGGATGTCGACCGCAGCCTCGTCCTGGAAATTCTCAAGCTGCATGCGGACGGCATGACGCAGGACAACGTCTCGCGCCAGGTCGACGAAGCCATCGCGCAACACGCTTCGGAGGAGGAGTGATGCTGCGGATCAAGACCATTCACATGAAGAACTTCGGCGCGTTCAAGGGCGACCAGTCTTTCGACCTGCCCGACGAAGAAGGGGTCAGCATATTCTACGGCGAAAACATGCGGGGCAAGACGACCCTGCTCAACGCCTTTCGCTTTGCGCTTATAGGCAAGATCATTGGACGAGGCCGTCGCCAGGTCTCCTTCCACGACATGATCAACTGGGAGGCGCGAAGCGAAGGCGAGCGCAGCTTCGAGGTCCGCATCGACCTGATGCACGCAGGCGCGGAATACCGCCTGACCCGCACCTGCAAGCCCAAGAAGGGCACGCCCGACCCGGCGGTACACGATGACTACGTGACCGAATACTTCCTCGAACGCGGCGGTCATATCCTGTCTCCGCAGCAGGCAGAGCTCGAACTGGAGCGTATTCTGCCCGAGCAGATATCCAGGTTCTTCCTGTTCGATGGCGAATTGCTCCAGGAATATGAGGACCTGATGCATTCTGAGAGCGACATCGGGCGCAAGATATCCAGTGCCATCGAGCGCATCCTCGGCTTGCCGACGCTGACCAAGTCGCGGGACAGCCTCAAGGCCGCGCTTGACCGCGCCGAGGCAAACGTGGCCCTCGCAGCGCAAGGCGACCAGAAGACCCGTGAGTACGGCAACCAGCTGCAGAGCCTGGTCGACGAGCGCGACATACTCACAAAGGACCTGTTCCGACAGGAAAGCGAACTCGATGAATTGCGAGGCCGCAAGGCCGCTATCGAGGACGACATGCGTCGCCGCGAGCGGATGGGGGCGCTTTTCGACAAGCGGGACAGGCTGAACGAGGAAATCGACGCCCTCAAGCAGCATGTCGATGAGCGAATCGAGGAAGTGAAAATTGCGATGAACTCGGCCTGGTCGGCCGTTATTCGAACACGCCTCAAGGCGGCCGTCGACGAACATCGCAAGCGGGAGAACGAACTGCAGAGTCTGGTCAATCGCGCGCAGATCCTGAGGGAATTGGCCGATGGCGATGAACAGTCGTGTCCGACCTGCCTGCAGACCGTTACCGAAGAGGCGCAGGAAATAATCCGCGCGCAGCTGCCCACAGGCGACGAGAAGGCATCTTCCGAAGCTCAGCGCGAGCTCGCGAGCGTGCGTCGCAGGCTCGATGCGCTGGACGAACAGCTGGCCAAGGCCAATCCCGAGGCGCTGCGACAGATCTGGAGAAGTCTCGAGACTCGCAAGCTAGAGATTTACGCCAAGCAGGGCGAGATTGAAGAGATCGAAAGGCAGCTGTCGAGTGACGCCGAAGACGAACTTCGCGGATTGCGGCGCGAATACGATTCGGTCTTTCGCCAGATCACGGCGCTCGAGACCGGTGTCGCGGAAACCGGCGAGAAGCTGGAAGAGAACGCGAACTACAGGGACAAGATCCAGAAGAGCCTGGACAAGCTTGCAGGCGGCGAGACGGATCTTGCCATCAAGCGCCGCGACTACACGAGCCGGGTCCACGCGCTGTTTGCAGCCAGCGTCGACACCTATCGCGAACAGCTTCGCCACCGGGTCGAGGCCGACGCTAGCCGTTTCTTCCAACAGCTAACCACTGAACCCGAGTATGCCGGCCTGCGCATCAACGATAGCTACGGCTTGACCATTGTCCACCGAGACGGGAGCGACATTCCCGTACGCTCGGCCGGCGCGGAGCACGTGGTAGCCTTGTCGCTCGTCGCGGCGCTGCAGAATAATGCCCAGCTGCGTGGTCCGATCGTCGTCGATTCCCCATTCGGCCGGCTTGACGGCGGACACCGTGCCAATATCGTCGAAACGCTGCCAGACATGGCGGACCAGGTGATCGTGCTGGTCTACGAAGAGGAACTGCCTCCCGCCCGCGCGCGGGAGGCTCTCAAGGGTCGGCTCCGTGCAGAATGGACACTCGAGCGGCAATCGGCTCGGCATACCGAACTGGTAAAGCAATAGGAAAGGCACGATGGTTACGGAAAAACTGACCGACAAGAAGACTATCGGAATCACGAGTGCGAACGAGCGCGTGCTGACCGATCTGGTCGTCGCGGGGCATTTCGGCTCGGAGATCGAGGCGGCAAAGTTCGCCATGGCCCAGGCCATCGAGGCCGGTACCGAACGCGGCACTAGCGAGGGCGCCGGAACTAAGTGGAACGTTGGCAGCCTCGATCCGGACGGAGCACTCAAGGCAGTGGTGGAAGCGCTTTACCCGGAGGAAAAGCTGCCTTATCGCCTGGTTGAGCACCTGATGAACGAGGGCTTGCGGCTCTGCGACAAGGGTGATGCGCTCCCTCCCGACGTGGCTGGCATGGTCATATCGCTTGCGAAGGAAGAGTGAGCGCAAGCGCCAGATCGCTGCATGAGTGGGTGAACAGGCGTCAATCACATCCCGATGTGATATCAAATCGAGACCGGGAACGCCTCCCAAGACATTCACGACGACCAGTGCCAGTACAATGAGTCCACCTGCCAAACAGTCGCTATTCCATAGAACCGCATTGGGGCACGTAGGGTAGCACATCAAAACCGCCCGCAGACTCTCGTTATGAGAGAGGGACCCACGGGGGGCCGGTCACTCACGAAAGTCGGCTTTGGGGATCTCACCACAATGGCAGGATTGGCTGGCATTGGGCGCAAAGCGGAGGTTGCAGATGAGCAGCTCTAATAGCTGCTATGGGCCGTGAGCGACGGCAGACCGGGCTCGATAGGATGGAAGTTGCCGCGACGCCGCATGTCGGCTCGGAGCCCAATCTCCCTGTCGGATGCGGCGCAGCGAATGACCGAAAAAACGACAACGCTGAAAACGTGCCAAAACCACTGTTGTTTTGCATGCGGTTTCTGATCGGCCTAAAACCTTGAGAATTCGTATGTGCCTGGGAGCGGACAATATCCACGGTTCTTGGCAGTATTGCCACGGCGATCCACAGCCGGAATTTGCGTTGGGGCGCCTTAAACAAACCGAAACTAACGTCCGATCTATACCATTTTGGAGTCTTGCGATGTGATCGAGTAAATCTGATGACATTGACACAAGCGACGAAAACCCCATATCCTCTATCGTGATGGAACAAAGGAGTGTTTGTGGTCCAATCTCTCACAACGAATGAGCTCTATGTCATAGCCGCTGTCCGCAGCCTACTGGGCGACGGATATGGTGTTTCGATCAAAGAAAGAATCGCCACCGCTACAGGCGACGATATGATGCTTGGAACGATATACGCTGCGCTTGAGAGACTAGAACGAAGAAAGCTCATCTTAAGCAGGTGGGGCGAATCAACTACAGAGCGAGGAGGGAGGCGAAAACGGCTATATCAGATAACTGGCGAAGGTAGCCGCGTTCTCACCCAGAACATCGAAGGTCCCATGCGGATTTTAGATGCGTCCCCGGGTCGTATGGCACTAACATGAACGCAACAAGCCAAAACAAAGGAAAAGTCCAAGAGATTGGGGAGCTTGTGAAGTACCGAGAGCATCTTCAGCACAGAATGGAGATGGCAAGCCTTGATGGTGATGAAGACGTTTCCGCTGTTGAGGAACACGCTCGTATTAATCGCGGATTATTCCACGGGAAAGAAACACAACCTCGGCAAGAAACTGAATCAGACACCGGATCAGAGGAAGGCGACGAGTCCCAATTTGAGCGCCCCTCCTCCGAAATATCCGCGCCAAGTGATCTTCCGCTTCGGGGTTTGCGTGTACCGCCCAAGAGAGCTGCGCGGTTGGTCAGATGGTTTCACTCACCTCAAGAAACTGAGGCTCTATTAGGGGACTTGGAAGAGAACTTTTCATACGACTTTGAGATATTTGGGGAAGGGTACGCTCGGCGCGTCTACTGGAAAGAGTGCCTGAACGTCGCGTACATCGGTAGTAGAAACTGGCTCTTCAGGCAGATGCCCTTTGGGTCTCTACTGATCGCTTTGCTACAGCGATTCAAACAACTTTGAGCGGATCGATTGTGACCCAACCGAGGGTACCGATTGGGCCCCGATACGCTCAATTAAGGTGCTGGTAAAGACACTCAAAAAACGTGTGTTCAAAAGTTTCACCACATGGTCCCCACCCCCAACCCGGATCAATTGCTTGGGCTGAAGCTGTGGTTGCGGCTGCGACAAGAATGGCGGTGGCGAAGACAACTTTTCTCATTAGACTAGCCTCCTTCAAGGATCGGTGTGGTGAGACCCAAACCCAGGCCCCGTGGGCGACGCATCCTCCTAGCGAAATCCAAAGGTACACTTGGTGGAAACGTGTCCTCGAATTTAAGGAAGTAGCGCAATAAATAAACGCCGTGTGTCGAGCGTTTGAACAGCCGTGACCGTGTGTGAGCGTTTGGGGTTGCCTAAGGAGTGTAATTCGTAGTTAATATTACCCCCGGCATTTGAACGGACTTTTCGTCTTTCCGAATCTTCACTTTCTTGCCTAACGAACTCTGGTGGAGGACTAAATGAAATCATCAATTTTTCTCGCAGCTCTTACGGCAACTCTGATCGGGGCGCCGGGTAACTCTGCTCCTCTTGGCACTTCGGATAGGTGCGAGACAGAACAACATATAGTTGTTTTCAGCAAATTTTTCGACATTGAAGCGGCAACCCAAAACCCAATTGGAGTAACGGGCGAGGGCGTTATTCTTTCCAGAAATACCGAAGTTCATTTTTTTGAGCCAGAAACCGACGAATGGCGTTGGCACTGCGGTCTCAAGGGCAATTCATGGGCCGGACCAGGTGGTGTCATTTTGGATTTTGCGCTTCCAGAATACTCGCCCTTTTTAGGCGAACTATTTCGCGGCATCGCAGGGAACTGGGAGCGAACATCTATTAGCGGTGTGACTCGTATGCATATCAAGTATAGAACCAACGGGAAGATTGACTGGGAACCGGTCGATTAACAGGCCCCGAATAGTTCGATGATTGGTTCAGTTTATTAAACGATCCCTACGCATCATCGAAGCCGTCATTCTTCTTACGCCGGCTTTGTCCGCAACTATGCCGGTTAGCCATCTGAGACTGCTGCGCGCAGTGTGAACATCAGCTTGTTGAGCCGCGATGCAGCGCCTGAGGTTGCTTCCTCAGCGGCGCGCTCCGCAGCACGTGAGCGTTCAAATGGTCCGATGGCCTGAAGATCGTCCAGGAGACGAACCGAGGTGTTCCAGTTTGGCGTCGGCCAGGTCTTAGAGATGCCCCTGATCGCCATGCCGGCATCCAAGCCGGCGCAGGCAATTCGCTCATTCGGGTCCGCATTTCCGCTTCCTCTCTCTCCTGTATTTCTGGACGGTCGAGATATTGAGCTTGCAGGCCCTGGCGACGTCGCGGCTGCCGGCGCCCTGGGCGAGCATCTCCAGGGCGCGGCGTTTGGTGGCTCTTTGGCCGCCGGCGATACCCGTGGGCAGGGCGATGCGGCCGGTCCCGAGGGCCTCGATCAGCCGGGCCGCGGCGTCCTCGCCGATCGTGTCGGCCAGCTCCGTACCCTGGACGCTGACGGGAACGGAGATCACGTCGCCGCCATGGGCGGCGAGCAGGTCTTCGGCGAGCTCCGGACCGATCGCCGCGGCAATCGCCGTGGCAACCGGGGCGTTGTCGCCCATCCGGCGCAGCCGGAGATTGGCGGCTGCGAGGTCTGGACGGGGCGCGCGGTCCCAGCCCCTGTCCTTCATCTCCGCCTTGAAGCGCGAGACGGTTCGGATATGGATTTCGCAGGCGCGGGCGGTTTCGATGAGCGAGGCGCCCACGGCGAGCATGGCCATGGCGCGGATCCTGGTGACCGCCCGTCCGCGGTCGTTGCCGAGCGGCAGGACCAGGGCGCCGCAGCCGAAGGCGGCGATCATGCGGGCGGTGGCGTCCTCGCCGATCACCCTGGCCAGCGCCGAGCCTTTGGCTTTGACGGGGATGTCGATCCTGGACCCGCCGCGTTCGGCGAGCAGATGGGCGGTGGCCACGGGGCCGATCGCGTCGGCGATCTCGGTGGCGACGTCGCGGTCGTAGCTCAAGTCCGGCCCCGCGATACGGGGCGGTTGCCAGGGGCGACGCGGACTGTGCGATCTGTCATCATGGTCCAGGGTGTGACAGGTGAGACCCGCTCCGTCGGCCTGGACAAAATTCATACCCAGAGGGTCAAAACAGTCCAAACACGCGACCCAATCGCCCCCTCGAGCATCACTGCAAATCAGATCGATTCACCTTGAGCCCCTGAGACGCCCGCAGAGCGGCGTTTCTCTCTGTCGGGTGGGTCGCCTCGTAAAATCGGCTTCCGCCGATGCTGCCTATTTTAAGTGGTATTTAACGGCGAAGTCTGCGGGCCGGGGTCGGGGCGATCCGCGCCGTGCGGGCAGATCCGGCCAAATCGGGGGTTTTGGAGGGGATTTTTTGGGCCTCAGAGAGTGTAGAGCGCCATCAGCCCAGCCCAAGAGTTCCTCAACCGCCGTCCGACCATGCGAAGAGCGGTCCCAAACCCGGGTCGTCGCCTCTGAGTTCCTCTCGATAGCGGGAGACGGTGCGGGTGTGGAGATTGCAGGTCAGCGCCACGTCGCGGAGCGAGCGGCCCTCGGCCAGCAGCGCGACGGCGCGGCGTTTCACAGCTCCCCGCCCGCGGGCGGTGGCCATGGGGAGGGTGAGCTTGCCGGGGCCGAAGGCAACGATCATCCGGGCGGCGGCATCTTCGCCGACGATCCGGGCCAGGGACGATCCACTTGCCTGCGCCGGAATGGTGATCTGGGTACCGCCGAGGGCGGCGAGCAGCCGGGCAGCGCGGGCCTCGCCGATGAGGACGGCGATCTCGCCGGCGATGCCGGTGAGCACGGTCACTCGGCGCTGCTCTCCGGACGCCGCACGTTGATACCTTCGCGTTCGCACCAGGACTTCAGCGCCCGGATCACGGCCTCGATCTGCCCGTGATCGCGCAGCATATCGATATCGGCCGGCACCGCGCCCCAGGCGGCGCCGAAGCGGGACCGGATGAAGGCGTTGAGCCCGGCGCGGTCCGGGCGGTCGAGCCGGCCGGCCTGGCCGAGCTTCGACCAGAGCACGTGGATCAGGCGCAGGTCGGCGCGGGGGGCGGGTTTGCGGCGGCCGTGCTTGCCGCCCTGGCCGCTCTTTGGCTCGAAGCCACGGCTCTTGAGCGCCCCGACCACTTTCGACATCTCCGGCGTGCTCATATCGGCAAGGCTGTCCTTGCCGACGGTAAGATGCTGCAGGGCGCGGCGCTCGTCGTCGCCGAGGCCGAGTTCGCGGCAGCCGGCGAAGATCAGCCGGCGGAGATGCGCCCGGCTCATTGTCCCGGCTCCGACGACGGGCCGACCAAGCCGGCGCGGCCGGGGATGGCTAAGAAGAGAAACACAACAGCAGCGCCGTCACGCACCCATTTAAGGGCGGTCCTAAACGGCGAAGCGGCTTTCTGTTCTATGCACGCTTCAACGAGGGCTTTAACCGGGGCTTTAACCGCCCCCTCGAAGGCAGCTTTCCCCACCTGTTCCAGGCAATCTTGCGCCATCAAGTCGACAGCCTCTGTCGGCCGTTTCGTTGCGTTGTTAACCATCCCCATCACCCTCACGCCTTCGCCAGATCGAGGGGGATGGCCTGCCAGGGGGCGTCGAAGCTGTCGCGGCGGTAGCAGCGGATATAGGTCTTCGAGCCTATGACGCGCATGGCGTCGCGCAGCGCCTGCATCGCCTGGCGCCAGCGCGGATCGTCGATCTCGAGGCGCAACAGCATGAAGATCTCGGCGCGGTTGATTTGGCCCTCGCGGTCGGTGTTGAAGGCGCGGGTGACGATGGCGCGGATCTCCGGCCGGGCCTCGGCGGCCCATTCGGTGAGGCAGGTATCGATCAGGGACTTGGCGATCTGCAGCTGGGGGCCGAAGTCGATGCGGTCGGCGACCTGGACGGTGAGCTTGAGGCAGCCGTCATGGCTGAGGAAGGTCTTGTTGCCCTTGGCGCCGCCTTTGGCGAGCCCGTAGTCCTGGGCCAGGAGCGCCTCGAGGCTGCCGAGATCCTCGACCACATGCGCCTTGAACCGGGCGATCTGATCGCTCAGGGCCATGGCGAAGCCGATCACCTTGCGCACGGTCTCGTCCTCGAGCAGATCCTGCGGCCGGATCGCGTCGACCGGCACCAGGCGGCCCCTGGCGTCGGGCAGGTGCACGACCCCGCCGATCTCCTGCCGGCCGTCGGGCACGGGCACGGGGGCGAAGGCGGAGACGGGGCGCATCGGGCCGATCATGCCGAACCTCCCTGGGTCGATTGCTGAGACGCATCCGTGCCTGTGGCGGCGGCCTGTCCTCCGATCGCACCGAGGCCAACAACGTTACCGGCCATCTCTCTCAGCCCCTTGCGGAAAAACCCGGCCGGATCGGCGGGCCGCTCGGCGGGCGCCAGCTGCGGGAAGTTGAGGATCGCCAGCACCAGCGCCATGGCCTCGATCTCCTCGGCCGAGACGCTGAGGGCGCCGCGCGGACCGAGATGGTCGACCTTGCCGACGCCGCGGGCGGCGCGCTCGAGCAGATCGAGACCGCCGATCCTTTCAACGGCCGGC
The DNA here is from genome assembly GCA_030065095.1 of Rhodobacter sp. Taxonomy (GTDB): domain Bacteria; phylum Pseudomonadota; class Alphaproteobacteria; order Rhodobacterales; family Rhodobacteraceae; genus JASJCA01. The sequence continues at coordinate 11,002 of JASJDP010000013.1, read as the reverse complement.
CCTGCGGACCCGCCTGCAGGCGCGAGGTCCAGCGGTTCATTCATCGGTGCTGACATGGGCCGTTCCCTTTCTGTTGTGGGGACATCTGGAGCAGGCGCGGTACATCCGGACGCGCAAGCCGTTGGATCCGACGAAGCGTCGGGCCTTGCGGCGCCAGGCGGCGCAGTCGGGCCGGGGCAGGGCGCCGAGGGTCGGGCAGTCGACGAGATCGCGCATCAGGATCGCGCGCACGGCGTCTTCGACATTGGCCATGCTGCCGGGATACTTGTTGCGCAGCACCTGGCTCAGCACCGAGGCCGAGAGCCCCAGACGCCGGGCCACCCGGTTCTGCGAACTGGCCGCGACCTCGCCGGCCAGCCGCGCCACCCAGTCGGGCAGACCCGCGCCCCAATGGGCGCGCGCAATGCCCAGGGGTCCTCCGACCTCCGCCCCGCTCATGTCAGGATCCCCGGGGCATGGGTGTATTCGCGCAGGTTCTCGTCCCAGAGCACCGGCATCTGGCGTTCCACGGGGGCGTGAATGCCGGTGTTGCGCAGGAGCCGGTAGACCGGCTCGCTCCGGCCCGGGGCGGGCTCGCGGCGGAGATAGCCGGCCGCGCGCAGGGTCTCGCAATAGGCCGCGGCGTCGCCGGGGGCGACCTGGACGGGACCGGCGGTGGCATGCACGGCGATATCGGTGGCCGAGAACACCTTCAGGCCGCGCATGGCGCGCCACATGTTGCCGCGGCCGGTGGCGCGGTTCGCCGCGCTGTTGGCGGCCGAGGTCCGGGCGGCCTCGGCGGTGGCGGCATCGCGAAACACCGCCTTGACGGCATAGACGCAGCGGCCGCGGGAACCGCGGTATTCCATCGTGGCGAGCCCGAGGTCGTGCCAGGAGCGCAGGAGCCGGGCGGCGGCACGGTAGCTCATGCCGATCCGGTCGCGCAGCGAGTAAGGGGTCAGTTCGGGCTGCCGCCGGGCGTAGGTCCAGGCCTTTGCGCGGCGCTCGGCGGCGGCCTCGGCGCCCGGGTTGCTGCGGGGCGTCATCGGTCCGCCCTCACGAGGCCAGGCGGCGGGGTGCCGGGGCCTCGCCGGAGAAGAAGGCCTGGCCCTGCCAGTCGGCGAGCGAGAGGGAGGAGCGCCCGGAGGCGCGGGCGAAGGCGGCGGCGGCGTCGAGATTGGTGCTGATGCGGCGGATCGAGCCGCCGGAGGCGCGCAGGATCGCGGTCCGAAGATCCTCGGCCAGCTCGATGCCGGCGGCGTAGATCCCGGCGAGATGTCCCAGATCGGCCATGTCGCCGGGCTCGGCGGCGGTCCAGCCGAGCATGCGGCCATGGACGCGTTCCCACTGGGTGAGCTTCTGCGGCAGCAGTTCCTCGCCGATCAGGATGACGGGGACGCCGGAGCCCTCGTAGATGTCGCGGGCGATCTCGACCATCTTGTGGCGGATCAGATAATCGGCCTCGTCGATCAGCAGCGGCACGTCGAGGGCGGCGAGCTGGGTGCAGATCGCGTCGATCATGTCGCAGACGGTGCGGGCCGGGGTCTGGCCCATCTCGAGGGAGATGGTCTCGCAGAGCTTGCGCGGGGTCCAGCGCGAGCGCATCTCGATGCGGACCGCCTGATAGCGGTTCTCGGCAAAGGTGGCGGCGGTGGTCTTGCCGTAGCCCGAGGGCCCGTAGAAGCAGGCCATGCCGGGCAGGGAGGGCGCGGGGGTCTGCACCCGGTCGATCAGTTCCAGAAGGGCGGCGACGTTCCGCAAGGGCGCCACCGAGTTGTAGAGGATCGGGTCGTCTGGCATGTGTGTCTTACTCCTGCTCGCTTGCGGCCGCCCGGTGAGTCGCAGAGTCCTTCCCTGCCTCCGGCTCCCGGGCGGTCCTGTCCTTCCTCGTCTCTTCCTCATCCGGCGCGCTCTTGGCGGCGGCCGGCCGTTCATTCGCGGCGCTCAGTCCCCCAGCATGGCGGCGCCGAAGTCGTCGTAGAGGGCGCGCATGGCGCGGTATTCCGGCTGGGACCGGTAGGTCCGGAGCCAGGCGGCCTCGGCCTTGCCGACCCAGGCGCCCTGGGCCTCGGCCGCCTCCAGCTCCAGCGCCCGGCGGAACCGGGTGTAGCGGGTCTCGGGTGGGGTGGAGCCGTCGGTGTCTGTTCCGGCCGTTTCGTCGGGGCCGCGCTTCGGTGCCTTGAACTCGGCGATCAGCGCCTCGTGGCGGGTTGCGACGGCGGGGCTGACCTTGTGAGGGTCGGCGGTGTTGCTGCCGTGGGATGGCTGAGAAAAAGAACCAGTCCCACGTCCGTTCTGTTCTGAGCCTGCCGCGGCGGGGCGCGCGGGCGCGTCTGTGTCTCCGGTTCTCCGCATCCTGTTCGGACGGGTGCCGAAGGCGGGGCGGATGATCTTCGCCTCGACGGGCGACGCATCTGTCGGCCCTTTGGCGTCAATCGCATCGAGCTCGGCGGCGATGTCGGCGACGGTCTTTGGCCGGGCGGCCTCGAGCAGCTTGCGATGCTCGCGCCGCCGCCTGGTCCGGGCCGAGGCCTGTTCGCGCGCCGAGGCCAGATCGAAGAACCCGGTCTTCGCCTGGCAGGCGCCATGGCCGAGATAGGACCCGTCCAGCGCATAGAGCCAGACCCCGGCATGCAGGTCCTCGGGATCGAACCGGGCGATCACCTTCTGGCCGGCATGAGTGTTCATCCAGTCCGACCAGTAGAGATTGTCGTAGAGGCCGAGCCGGCCGTGATCGCGGTGGAGCTTGCGCGTCTCCTGGCCCATCAGCCACAGCCGCCGCTGTTCCTCCGTCGCTTTGAGGACGGTGGCAGTTGCGTAGCTTGTCGCGAAGGTCTCGTCGAAGCTGCGCCCGGCGCAGGTCTGCGACCGCCGCCCGGGCCGGGCGTTGTGCCGGGCGATGCCGGCCTCGACCACCGCGAGGAAGTCCGAAAGCGGGATCGCCCTCGAGCCGTAGTTCTCCGGCTTGGCGTCGGGCTTGTGGCCGACATAGGCGCCGGCGAAACGCGGATCCCGGGCGATATCCTCGGCCCAGTCGCGGAAGGCGCGCTCGACGGGCTTCGACTGCCCGCGGCCGGGGCTGGCCCAGTCGGTGCCGATGCCGAGCTGGGCCAGCACGCCCAGCGGATCGTCCTCGCGGATCCTGAAGCGGAAGCGGGACTTCGCACCGCCGGTCAGCCACTTGTTGGCGAACTCGCGGCCGTTGTCGAAAAGGCAGCGGCGGGGAATGCCGTAGCGCTCCACCACATCGCCGAAGGCGGCCATCACCGCCACCTTGTTCGGGGTCCAGTCGACGCGCCAGGAGAGGATCTTACCCGAATAGCGATCCTGAAACGCGACGATCTGCGGCCGCAGGATGCGGCCGGCTTCCCAGTCCACGAAGACATCGATCTTGTGGCAATCGGCATTCAGCCCCTCCATCGCCACCAGCGCCGAGCGGTCGCGGATCTGCGGCGGAAAGCAGCGCTCCAGACCCGCGACGCCCTCGCGGGCGAGCACCCGGGTGACACGGGGGATTGTGGCTTCGAGCTTGCGCCGGGCCGAGCGCTCGGGCAGCAGCGCCCAGCCTTTCGCCGCGGCCACTTCGGCCGCCCGGCGGTAGCTGGCCGAGAACGAGGGACGCTCCAGACGGAGATAGTCGGCCTTTAGAAGATCGAAGAAGCCGGTCAGTTCAGCGGGGAGCTGTTGCGCATCACCATCGAGGGCGCTGTCGGGCGCATCGGCACCGTTGGAAGAGCCCACGCCGCGCCCGGGAACCGCTTTCTTCTGAGCCCGGTGCTTCGGCGCCAGATAGGCGAGCCGGTCGGCCGGGGCGATGCCCTCGATGAGCCCGAGCCAGTTCCAGATCGTGCGCGGGGCCAGCCCCTCGGCCCGGGCGGCGTCCGTGACGGCCAGCTGCCGGGTCAGGCCCTGGCCGGTGAGCGCCTCGATCTTGTCGATGACGGCGAGACGCTGCCGCGCCTTCGCCCGGGTCGCTTCCGGCAGCGTCTCGAACGTGGCCCAGGCCTGGTCGCGGGGCAGGGGAGGGTGCTTCGCCGTTGCAACGCACGCATCGGACCGGTTCAGGAGCGCGTTCCGTGCCGTGACCGGAAACAGCCGCCAGTGATACTCCCAGCCGCCGCCGCGGCCGGACCGCCGGCGCGCGAACGCCGTCTGCCCGCGCCAGTCCTCCGCCTTGCAGAGCCGCTCCACCCCCTGACGGGTCCCGGGCAGATCCGGCAGTCCGGCCGCGGCGATCTCCGACGCCGTCCACCAGAGCTGCCCGGGCTGGGTCACTTGACCGCCCGGAGACGCGGTGTTCTGGGGGCCGATTTGCGGGATCCTGCGCCCTGCGCTGTCGTGCCCGTACCGGAGCCGGTGTCTGAGCCCGTGCCGGCATCTACCTTCGCAAGATCGAGCCCGGCGCGTTCCAGCTCTTCCCGGCAATCGCGCACGAACCGCCGCCGCGCCGGTTTCGACGCCCGGCTCCAGGCGTCGCAGAGAGCGAGATAGCTCCGATCCGTCCGCGACAGCGCCGGAGCCGCCGTGCCGCGCTGTTGCCGGCGCGCCTCTGCAGCCGATCTGGCTTTCCCGGACGCCAGCCTCTCGCAGACCGCGCTGCGCTCCCCGGCCGCACCGATCTTCGCCAGAACCATCAGGTCCTTCAGCTGGATCGGGCGCTCCGAGCCGCGTAACGTGTCGATATCCTGCGGGGAAAGGGAAGAGCCAACGGCCACAAGCCGGCGCACATGCCGGTCGGTCAGGCCGAACTGCTGTGCGGTTACCGTCGCGAAGGATGCGACGGACATAATGTCCGCCGCATTCCATCGGGCCGCGGCAAGCGCCGCGCCGGTCCTCGCAACCGACTGCGGGTAAAGCTTTTCGTAGATTGTCTTGCGATGCGCAAGAAACACCGCCGTGTCCAGGGGCGAGAGCCCCGACCCGGCGATCTGATCGTCGATCTCCATCAGCCGCGCTTCATCGGCGGTGCAGGACCAGATCCGCACCGGCAGCTCGATATTGAGCCGCCTTGCGGCCTCCAGCCGGTGCGCCCCGGCGATCAGCCGCAGCTCCCGCGCCCGGCCGCGGCCGGCCGGCACGTCGCGCGCATCCACCGCCTGGCGGATCCCGAACGCCTCCGCCGAGGCGATGATCGCCGCGACCCCGGCCTCGCCCACCGGCCGCAGCCGGCTGTGCACCACGATCTCGTCGGCCAGAAGCGAAGCAGTGCGAATGAGACGCGGCTCAGCCATGGGCGCTCACGCCCCAGCCGACCCGGCCGCGCGCCCGGGTCGTGGTGACCCGATCCAGCTCCGGCGGCCCGCCGGCACTGCCGCACTCGCCGCAGAGCCGGTTGAACGGCCCCTGGCTCAGAAAGCGCCGGCCGCAGCAGAGGCAGGGGCGGTGCTCGGTGCGATGCGCCCGCTCGGCCCGGGCCGCGAGCCGCGCGAGATCCTGCTCGGCGTCGCTTTCCCGGCGGAACACCCGGCTGACGCGGGTGCCATCGGTATCGCGGACGAAAAACCCGTTGTCGGACTGGCCGATCGAAAACCCCTGGCTCACGCGCGGCCTCCATAGGTTCGGGAAAGATAAAGCGAGATCTCCGACGTCACGCCGTGGTCGGTCAGCACCGCCAGTTCGGTGACAAGCTTCTGCGACGCCTCCTCGAATCGGCTCTGAGCTGCGCGTCTGTCCTCGGGATCCGGTGCGGTGCCGACCGCCAGCGCCGCGCGATGCGCGATCCCGGCAAGCTGCAGCGCGCGCTCGAACCGCTCGGCCGGACCGCCGCTCATGACAGGGCTCCGGCGAAGGTCAGGAGCAGAACCAGGGTGAGGAAGAGCGAGAGGCAGCCGAGAATGTCGCCGGCGAGGCTGTGGTTGGCGGCCGCTATGTCCCCCTGAACCCGTTCCCAAATCCGGACGGGACTACGGCGACGCCCGGGGCCGTGAGTGCCTCGGGCACAGCGATGTGCCCGAGGGGAGTGATCGGAGGAGGAGGGAAGTGGTAAGACCCTCACTGGCGCTGCTCCTCGAAGCGCAGGCGGTATCTGAAGAGATAGAGGAAGGTTTCTTCACCTACCGCATCGATCATGGCTTGTCGGACGGCTTGCGAGCGCTCGCCATTGTTCACGCCTGCGGCGATAGCCTTGAGATTGCCGGGACGAACCTCCTGCGCCGCGGCGAAATCAACGATCCGCCGGCCCTGAGCCTTTAGGCCTCCAACGAATACATCGTAAAAAATCGGGCCGGGTTGAAGTGCTAGAGTCGTCGGTGACATTGGTGTTCCTCGAGCAAGCGAAACGCTGGCGTGGCGCAGCGTAGATAAAAAATCTATGCACCATGTGCATCAAAAAATCAAGAACTAATGCACAATGTGCATAATCTCTCTCGTTGAATCACGAATTCTATGTCGCTAGCCTTCAAAGGGTAGGATCGTGGTTTCCCAATTGTTAGCAGGGCGGTACGAGGGCGAGAATGTGAGAGAACTCGACATCGCCTTGTCGATCGGCATGCATTTGGAACGTTTGCAGAGCCGTGGATATGACGTTCTTCAAGTCGACGAATTCGAAAGGGTTGCTGAACTCGTATCACAAACCGGCCGGCAATCTCAGACGCCAATGCTCTCTGTCACGAGGCAAGACTTCACGCGTTCTGAGGCCTTTTGGCTTTTTTTGACTTTTAAAGGCAATGTGGTTGGAGGGATGGGTTCAAAGCTGACCGACCTAGCCGATGAAACCTTTGAGACATATACACGCAGAACTTCACAAAACCAGTACTCAAGGTGCGTCGATCCGATAGCTTCGATGGCCAGCGTGCTGAGCCAGAGGCTTTCGGGTAAGTTGATTTATCTCGGCGAGCTCGAACTGCGAAATGAATCCCGTGGCAACCCCGCCGTACTGAGTTCTTTCTCGAGGATAATGCAGGGGCTTTGTGCTGTGAAATGGCGTGACTTCGATTGGATGTATGCGTTTATCCCTGATGAACATTTTCACCTTGCAAGGTACTACGGGCTGACTTGGAGCGTGCCCAATGCCATTACATGGGTCTCTCCACCACCAGAGGGAAGGCTTGATTCGCACTGGATCATGGCAATTAGCCGTGCCGACTACGAACATCTAGTTTTGGCTGAAAAGCGCGGATTAGTTGGGCATAAACGAAAGTGAACTTGTTTCCGGCTTCATCGCTAATTGGCGCCATGATTCGCCGATATCTCCCAGCGACCTTTGACCCATCTATCGTCACTTCAATGTCAACATCGTCAAGGCGATAAGTGGAAGCTTTTTGAACGCTTATGTGCGTCGAAACTAGCTCACCGACCGTGGCTGGCGAGAAGCCACCAACTTTCCGAAGGTAGTCTGCAGCACCTTGTAAGTTAAAGAAAATCGTAGCGAGGCTTTCTTGTCCCAATTGAGCAGGATGAACCATTTCATCTCCATCTCGAGCCGGATAAAAAAGGTCGAACCTCCCCCGAATAAGCCCAAAATTTCTGAGAATATAACTCTCGCGATCGAGCCAATTTAGAACCTTGTCTGTATCGATCAAGAAACCTTCTTCAATCGCTCTGAGATCGCTCTCGCGAAGTTGCCTCGTAGCAATTGAGGCTTTCGCCGACGCACTTTGATCCAGACTGGCGGGGGTAACGGCATAGCCGGCCCGACGTTCGGAAAAGTATTCCAGTGACACGTTAAAAAATTGGGCAAAAGCATCGGCCGTTGAGAACGGGATCTCCCGTCCCCTATTCATTTGCGCATTCAGTGTGCCATAGTTGACGCCACACGCAGCGCATGCAGCCTTGAGCGTAAGGCCAGATTTCTCACATAGCAGTTTAATTCGGTGGCTTGTTGTGAGCACTTTCCCACCTTTCAATCTACATATGTATATTGCCTCTAATTCGGAGGCACATCAACTCAGAATTGAAATAGGTTTGCTGGAATTCGTTGTGTGAGCTGTGTGACCGGGAGCTTAGAGGTGCGCCGATTCTCTGTTGGTGTCAGCGTGGATGAAGCTAATCTGAGGAGTGCAGTGAGCGATCTGTCAGACGCTGAGTTAGCCGAGTTCATTCGTCTTCTTCGTGAACACGGTTTCTTGCCAGCTGAAACAAGGCCAGAACCTCCTGATGCCTTTCAGAAGGAATTTCCGAAAGAATTTTGAGAACTGCGGCTTCCAGATCGGACCTTTGCTCACAAAAGATATCGCAAAGGGACACGCCCAACACGTCGGCGCACTTTTTGTAGGTTGCCAACTTTGCCGATGGATGTTCAGTCTCCGCCCTTTGAATGGTGGATTGGTTTAGCCCAACGATGTCGGCCAGGTCTTTTTGAGACCAACCCTTAAGGTCGCGGAACTGAGCCAGATTGTTCATATGCGTATTGTGCATTTCAATAGCAAGGCCGGCAAATGCATGACGTGGGTTTTCGCTTAATGAATGCGATGCACAATGTGCATCGAATCAGCTAGAGCCTAAACCCCGGCAAAACTCAGCTTGCGGCAAATTTGAGTAGTAACTGATCACGGGTCAACCGATATTCCCATTTAGCCTACCGATCGTCCGTTCTCTCCGCCATCGACATGAGCCTTCTGCGCCCGCGGGATCCAATACGCCATCACTCGGTGCTCCCGGACACCTCGCCAAGGCAAAGAGAACGGACATTAATACATCTCGCAGCTATTGCTGGCGCAGAAATTATATGCAGCGGCAGCACGAGAATTGCGGCGTCGCAGCAGGTTTCCCGTTTCCGCTCATTCAGGCGCGCGGAATTCAGCAGAATTCAAACTGCCCTTTCGCTGCGCGTGTGGTTGGCGATCAAGTTGCGGGACCAGGACAAGCCGGAAATTCGCCGTAGTTGTCATAGATGTCCGCTCTGTGAATTTTTACTCCTCGATTGATGTATCTCGAGCAATTCGTACCGGCCTCTGCGCAACAGGGCATTGGGCCCCTCGAGAAATATTCTTTGAATCGTGTAAACCGAACGCCTCGTTCACTTCATGAATAACCAAGAAGGTGAGAGATTATGAATGAGACCGACAAGGATATCAAGGAACTACAAAGGCTTCTTGGGCCTGCTGTGTCCGACTACCGGTCGCTCGCACCCCGCGGGGTGTTGCAGAACCGCCCGCCACGGCGCGACCGGTTTTTCTCGGCTCGATCTGCGGCGATTGCCGCCTCCATGCTTGTGGCAGTGGCGGTGGCGGCACTGGTCGCACTCGACCCCGACGACCCACAACCAATTGGATCAGTCGCGGAGATAGCGATCTCAAAGTCCTTCCCAACGCAGCCGAGCGCAAGGCCCACGGCAACGAATTTCCAACGTCCGACCGCCTCTCTCTCGCGTCCTTTTGTTCGTTCGACGCTACCCCGAAATCCAGCTCGCACGGGCGGATAGGCAATGAAGGATACGGCGCATAACGACTGGGACCTGTTCGCGTGCGCAGCCACCGATGAAGCGTCTCTCGCGCAGTTGTTTGACAGGCATCGTCACTACGTTTTTCGTGTTGCATGGGGGATTTTGAACGAGAACGCGGCGGCCGAGGACGTCGTCCAGGAGGTCTTCCTGAGGATGCGCGCCGGTCGGCTGAAAGCCAAGCCAAAGGCGAAATTCACGACATGGCTTTTTAAGGTGGCAATCAACACCGCCCGTGAGCAGGCCCGCAAGCGCCGTCGGGTCTGGGGCGACGCGGCAGCGCTCGACGTTCTTTCCACGACCGAAGACGGCAGAGCTGATCCCGCCCGATTTGACAGGCTCAGCGACCTCGGCCGGTCACTGGCGAAACTGCCGTTACGCCAACGCGAGGTGGTCGTCTTACGCTTCCTCGAAGGTTTCGGTACCGCCGAGACAGCCGAAATCCTCGGATGTCGTGCGGGTACCGTGAAGGCCCACCTGCATCGGGCCACCCTGAAGCTCAGGGGTGAATTGGGCAACCAACGCAACTAGGAGACTGAACATGAAAAAGCTAATTGCCGTGACGATGATGGTGGCGACCACCGCCTTCGCAGCGCCTGCCATGGCCGAGGAGCCCGAGGCGAATGAAATCGAATTGTTTCTTGACTACATGGAGATCGCCGAGCAGTTTCTTTCTTTCGCAAACCGGACCGATGCTGCGGTGTTTTTCGCTGTTGAAGGGGTCGTCGAGATCCATGAAGAGCGCGGCGAACTGGCTGCGGCGATCCCGGTGCTGAAGAGTTTCCTGGACCAATATCCGGACAATCAGGCGGTTCGAAACGTCATTCACTTCAAACTGCGCGACCTGTTCCGTGACACCGGTCAGGCCGAGCAGGCGCTCGCCCAGCTTCGGACAGTGGTAGATGAAAACAGCTAGGGTGTTCCCTGGTCAGGACCGGAACGGCGGGTAGATTAGCCCGCCGCCCCCCCAGAAGGTCGTGTCACGGGTCGGTGCCTACTAAGCAAAGCCGCCGCACCTTGTCGCCTACTCTATGAAGGAAGTGCGTGCCAATGCACTGCCCCCTCGCATCGTCCAGCAAACCACGATACTCCGCATCGATACGAATGCCCGGAGGTAGAAGGTAGGCTGCAATCGGCATTCCGAAGCATCCGATCAGTTCCCGCATCCCGCAATGTCCTTCATACCGACCTGTGAATCTGCCGTTTCAAAATTGCTGCGCTATGGACAGATGGCTGGAAACGACGCTGCAATGCGTCACGGGTTTTTACGCCCGCGCAGAAAATTCGGCGCTGCGAGCGCACGCAGAACGAAATTGAGAAGTCGGGTGAGGGCTCGAACCGGACCGACGCGGTGCAGAATCCAGGCTGACGCATCGCGAATCGAAACCTGACTATTGAGCCAAATCGCCTGGGGCGCAGAATCAAGCGATTGGAGTAAGCCTCGGTCATTCGGATTCCGAGACCTGTCATTCGCCGCTTTGGCCTGGGAGGTCGGCCCAGAGCCCAGATCAACCGATGCCGCAGTTAGTTTGAACGACTGTAGTCGATATGGAATAGCCCCCTGAAGGTGGTCCGCCCACTGGGATAGGAATATCCTGTTTTAGGAGGACCCGAGAATGGCTGGGAAGCGAGACAAGCCCGAAG
>JASJDP010000003.1 GCA_030065095.1 Rhodobacter sp. | reverse complement strand
GCGGCCAAGACGTCTGAACGGCTCGATTTATCCCAGCAAAGTCCGAACGACCTCAATGCGATATGAGACGCAAGCAAATCGCCTCCCCTCCGGGGCGGGTCGGCGATGGCGCGGAGGCCTACGGCCTTGATTCCGCGCCTGAATGCAGATTGCGAACGTCCGCTCCAGGCCGGAATCGGCCACGCGGATTGCCGGCAAGGCGGCCCGATCTATGCCAAAGCCTTTTCCAGCCATTTCTCGAGCCAGTGGATCGAGTAGTCGCCGGACTGGATGTCCGGCTCTGCCAGCAGGTCGTGAAACAGCGGAATGGTCGTGTCGATACCGTCGACGATCAGCTCTCCAAGCGCGCGGCGCAACCGAGCGAGCGCCTCGGTCCGGTCGCGGCCGTGAACGATGAGCTTGCCGATCAGCGAGTCGTAGTAGGGCGGGATCGAATAGCCGTCATAAAGCGCCGAATCCATCCGCACGCCCAGCCCGCCGGGCGCGTGGTACTGGGTGATGCGGCCCGGTGAGGGTGCGAAGTTCGGAAGCCGCTCGGCGTTCAGCCGCACCTCGATGGCATGGCCGTTGATGTCGAGATCGTCTTGGGTGAACGACATCGGATAGCCCTCGGCCACGCGGATCTGCTCGCGCACCAGATCGACGCCGAATATCGCCTCGGTCACCGGGTGTTCGACCTGAAGGCGGGTGTTCATTTCGATGAAATAGAATTCGCCGTTCTCATACAGGAACTCGACCGTGCCGGCGCCGATATAGTTGATCCTGGCGACCGCATCCGCGCAGACCTTGCCGATCTTCGCCCGCGTTTCGGCGTCGATCGCCGGGCCGGGCGCCTCTTCGAACACCTTCTGGTGGCGGCGCTGCAGCGAACAGTCGCGTTCGGCCAGATGCACCGCACGGCCCTTGCCATCGCCGAAGACCTGAATCTCGATATGGCGCGGATTGCCCAGGTATTTCTCGATATAGACCTCGTCGTTGCCGAAGGCGGCCTTGGCCTCGGCCCGCGCCGTCCGGAAGGCGGTTTCCAGATCGGCGGCCGATTTGGCCAGCTTCATCCCGCGCCCGCCGCCGCCGGCTGTGGCCTTGATGATGACCGGATAGCCGATCTCGGCCGCGGCCGCGCGGGCGCTTTCCAAATCGGGCACGCCGCCGTCCGAGCCGGGAACGCAAGGCACGCCAAGATCCTTCATCGTCTCCTTGGCGGTGATCTTGTCGCCCATGATCCGGATGTGTTCGGCGGTGGGGCCGATGAAGGTGATCCCGTGTTCCTCGACCACCTGGACGAAACTGGCGTTTTCGCTGAGAAATCCGTAACCGGGGTGGATCGCCTGCGCGCCGGTGATCTCGCAGGCCGAGATGATCGCAGGGATGCTGAGATAGCTTTGCGCGGCGGCGGGTGGACCGATGCAGATCGCCTCGTCGGCCATACGCACATGCATCGCGTCGCTGTCGGCGGTCGAATGCACCGCGACCGACTGAATGCCCATCTCACGGCAGGCGCGAACCACACGCAGGGCGATTTCGCCGCGGTTCGCGATCAGGATCTTTTCGAACATGCGCCTACTCGACCACCATCAGCGGGGCGCCGAATTCGACCGGGGCACCGTCTTCGACGAAGATCCGCGTGACCTTGCCCGCTTTCGCCGCGTGGATGTGGTTCATCGTCTTCATCGCTTCGACGATCAGCAGGGTCTGTCCCTCGGACACCTCGTCACCGATCTTGACGAAGGGCGGGCTGCCCGGTTCGGCCTGCAGATAGACGGTTCCAACCATCGGCGAGGTTACGACGCCGGGCAGGCTGGCGGGGTCGTCCGGCGGTGCGGCGGCGGGCTCTGCGGCCGGAACCGGGCTGGCCTGCGGCGCCGGCGCGGCGGGCGGGGCGGCGTGCTGGAAGGTCGGGGCCGGCGCAGGTGCCGCCGAGGGTCGGAGGAGGCGGACAGACAGGCGCCCTTCGGATTTCGAGCCGCGCTCGACCTCCAGTTCGGCAAGATCATTGTCGCGCAGCACGGCCGCCAGCGCCTGGACAAAGGCGATGTCGGTGTCGTTGTCGGGTAGTGTCATGCCATCCTCGCCCCTGTTATAGTCGTGTGTCCCGTTCGCAGCATCTGAAGGTGCAAGGTCTATACGTCAAGGCGTTGGGCGTGGAAAGCGATTGTGCGTGAATTCACGGGCGGCCCGCAGCCCGCTTGACAAGCCGTGTCCCTCAATCGACAAGCACCCGCGTCCGGCGCGACGCCGGAGCGGGCAGGGGCTTTGGGGCGATGCGGAACCGGTACGACAGAAGGATGGGGGTGCCGTGCTGATCGTGTCACTGTCGTCGATTCCGTCCCGGTTTGACAAGCTTGGGCCGACGCTGGCCTGCCTTCTGCGCCAGACTGTGCCGGTCGACCGGATCCTGCTGCATATCCCTATCAGCTATCGCCGGTTCCCGGAGTGGGACGGCACCCTGCCGGAGGTCCCCGACGGGGTCGAGATCGTGCGGGTCGACCGCGATCTCGGCCCGGCGACAAAGGTGCTCTTTGCGGCGAAAGCGTTCCGTGGGCAGGATGTCGACATATTGCTTTGCGACGACGACCGCCGGTATAAACCAGGCTGGGCACGAGCCTTCGTCGACGCCCGCGCCGCGCATCCGGAGGCTTGCATCGCCATCGCCGGGTTCGAAGCCGACAGGTACGGCCAGTCGAAGATGCGGGATCGCCCGCAGCCGCGGGCGCAGGCTCGGCGCCGGGTTCTGGATGTCGGGTTTCAGGCGCGGATGGCGCGGGAGTTCCTGTTTCCGCCGGTGCCGCGCCAATACCTGCGCGAGCCCGTGCGGCGGCTGTTCAGGAAGTCGGGATATGTCGACTGCTTCGAGGGGTTCGGTGGCGCATTGGTGAAACCCGAGTACTTCGACGACGAAGCCTTCGAGATCCCCGAGGTTGTCTGGGCGGTCGACGATGTCTGGCTGTCGGGCCATCTGGCGCGCAAGGGCGTGCCGATCTGGGTTCTGGCCGACGAATTCGACACCCAGCACACGCCGGCCGGTATCACCGACGCACTGCACAAGGCGCGAATCGAAGGCGCTGATCGGGATGCCGCAAACAAGGCCGCGATAGCCTATTTCCAACAAACCTATGGTGTCTGGCCGTAACGGGGCGCACATGTCCAAGCTGGTGATATCCCTGTCTTCGGTCCCGCCAAGGTTCGAAAAGACTTGGCAGACATTGGAAAGCCTGGTTGCGCAGACGGCTGAGGTGGATGAAATTTGCCTATATATTCCAAGATCGTATCGTCGTTTCTCGAACTGGGATGGTAGCTTGCCCAAGGTGCCGGATGGTGTCGAGATTCGCAGAATAGATCAAGACTGGGGACCAGCTACTAAAATTCTTGCAGCCGCGCAGGAGTATCGTGGGCAGGACGTGGACATTCTTTTTTGCGACGACGACCGCTGGTACGACCCCGGCTGGGCGCAGAAGTTCCTGGACGCAAAGGCGCGGCATCCGGGCTGCATCATCGCGCATCTGGGGCTGGAGGCGCATTGGCTGGTGCCCGGCGGCGAGGCCCGCATCAACCTGCCGCGCGCGGTACGGCGCTGGCGTGTGAGCGATGTCGGCTTTCAGCTGCGATTTTTCTGGCAGGACCTGATGCACTGGCGCCGCCGCAAGCAGATCCCGCAGCCGCGGCGAAAGACCTTCAAGCGGTCTGGCTATGCCGATATCTTCGAGGGCTGCGCAGGCGTCCTGGTGCGGCCCGAGCATTTCGACGATGTGGCGTTCGACATCCCGCCCGTGCTTTGGTCGGTCGACGATATCTGGCTGTCGGGCATGGTCGGTCGACTCGGCGTGCCGATCTGGGTCGAGGCGAATATCCGCGAACCCATCGATACCGAGGCCGAGCGGTTCTCGCCGCTCTATGCCTTCACTTTTGACGGCGCGGGGCGGAACGAGGCCAACCGGCAAGGTGTTCGCTATATGCGCGAAACGTACGGGATCTGGACCTGAGATGCTGGTGATATCGTTGAGTTCGGTGCCTCCGAGGTTCCCCAAGATCGGCGCGACACTGGAGAGTCTGGTGACGCAGGGGGCCGACCGGGTTCAGCTCTATATTCCCCAGACCTACCGGCGGTTCCCCGATTGGGACGGATCAATGCCGAAGGTGCCGCAGGGCGTCGACATTCGCCGGATCGCTCGGGACTTCGGCCCGGCAACCAAGGTCCTGGGGGCGGTGCAGGAGTTTCGCGGGCAGGACGTGAACATACTGTTCTGCGATGATGACCAGTACTATGCGCCTGGCTGGGCGCGGCGGTTTCTGGACCTGAAGGCCCGGCATCCGGAGGCTGTGATCTGCACATTGGGACTCCACGCCTATGATGTTGCGGGAGGCTCCGAAACGCGTGCCCAGCAGCCGCGCGCCAAGCGGCGCTGGCGCAAGACCGATTTGGAATTTCAACTGCGTTTTCTGTGGCGGGGCCTCGTTCACAAACGCCGACGGATCGCACCCGCCCGTCGGGTATTCCGGCGATCGGGCTACGTGGACGTATTCGAAGGGCGCGGCGGTGTGCTGGTACGGCCCGAATATTTTGACGAGGCGGCTTTTGACATTCCAGCAGTGGCCTGGGCGGTGGACGACGTCTGGCTGTCTGCCTGCGTCGCCCGGCAGGGCCTGCCGATCTGGCTGGAGGCCAATATCCCCGACCCCACGGACACCGAGGCCGAGGCGTTCGACCCGCTTTGCCGGTCGGTGGTCGATGGCGCGGACCGAGAAACAGCGAACCGCCGGGCGGTGGAACATATGCGCGCGGCCTACGGTCTTTGGCCGTGATCGTGCAGAAATTTACCAGTTGATAAAATTTCCGCCTGTGGCAGAGTTCGTCCGTCCCCTGACCCAGACGGAGGCCGCCACGTGTCCAACAGCCCATTCACCGCAGGTGTGGTCCCTGCGCGCCTCTCCGCCGAGGCGCTGGCCGAGAATTTCGGCGACCTGCACCCGCCGCTGGACCCGCACGAGGCCGCTGTCGCCGCGGACCGCTGCTATTTCTGCTATGACGCGCCCTGCGTGACGGCCTGCCCGACCTCGATCGACATACCGCTGTTTATCCGGCAGATCGCCACCGGCATGCCCGAGGCGGCGGCGCGGACGATTTTCGATCAGAACATCCTGGGCGGCATGTGCGCCAGGGTCTGCCCGACCGAGACGCTGTGCGAAGAGGCCTGCGTGCGCGAGGCCGCCGAGGGCAAACCGGTCGAGATCGGGCGGCTTCAGCGATTTGCCACCGACGTGGTGATGGCGGCAGGCACCCATCCTTATCGGCGGGGGGCGCCAACGGGCAAGCGAGTGGCCGTGGTCGGGGCGGGCCCTGCGGGCTTGGCCTGCGCGCACCGGCTGGCGATGAAGGGACATGACGTCGCCCTGTTCGACGCCCGGCCCAAGCCCGGGGGGCTCAACGAGTTCGGTATCGCCAGTTACAAGACCGTGGGCGGCTTCGCCCAGGCCGAGGTCGACTGGCTGATGCGGATTGGCGGGATCGAGACGCACTTTGGCCGGCAGTTGGGCAACGACCTGACGCTCGGCCAGCTGCGCGACGGCTACGACGCGGTGTTCCTTGGGATCGGGCTGGCGGGCGTGAACGCGCTGCGTGTCCAGGGCGAGGATGTGAAGAACGTCCTTGATGCCGTTGATTTCATTTCGGATTTGCGCCAGGCGGATGACCTCTCCTCCCTTCCCGTCGGGCGCAATATCGTGGTGATCGGCGGCGGCATGACCGCCGTCGACGCCGCAGTCCAGTCAAGGCTCTTGGGGGCCGAAACGGTCACAATCGTCTACCGCCGCGGGCGCGACCGGATGTCGGCGAGCCGCTATGAACAGGACCTGGCGGCGTCGAAGGGTGTGCGGATCGTAACGAATGCGCAGCCCAAGGCGGTGATCGGCAACGGTTCGGTGCGCGAGGTGGAGTTCGAGTATACCGAGGATACGCCCGATGGTCTTAACGGCACCGGCGAGACTCTCCGCATTCCCGCCGATCAAGTGTTCCGTGCCATCGGCCAAAGGCTGGAAGGGGCGCCAGAGCCGCTGGCGCTGGAGGGCGGCAAGATCAAGGTGACGAGTTCCGGCCGGACGTCGCTTCAAGGGGTTTGGGCAGGCGGCGACTGCGCCGCAGGCGGTGACGACCTCACGGTAACGGCTGTGGCCGAAGGCCGCGATGCGGCCGAGGACATACACGCCGAGATCGGGTAGAATTGGGGCATTTCGACCAAAGGACATCCCTTATGAGCCGGCTTTCCGACCTCGTCATCGACCACTACGATACCGGCGCCATGCTGGACCGGATCCGGGCGGGGCTGGCCGAGGCCGGGACCGATCCCGACCGCCCGAAGCCGGAAGATCTCAAACCGGTGGACGAGTTTCACACCGGTGGTCTGGAGGCGACCGAGGCCTTGCTGGGTCCTCTGGGGATCACATCTGACATGCGCGTGCTAGATATCGGCTGCGGTATCGGCGGCACGGCGCGGTTCGTCGCGAGCCGCTACGGCGCCAATGTGACGGGGATCGATCTGACCCCGGCCTTCGTGCATATCGCCGAGGAACTGAGCGCGATGTGCGGCTTGGGTGATCGAACGCAGTTTTCGGTGGCGAGCGTCTTCGATCTGCCGGTCGCAGACGGCTCGGCCGATTTGGTGACGATGTTCCATGTGGGCATGAATATCGACGATAAACCTGCGCTTTTCCGCGAGGTGGCGCGGGTCCTGCCGCCGGGTGGCCGGTTCGCCCTATTCGACATCATGGAGTTAAGCGGCGCGCCCGTGGACTTTCCGGTGCCCTGGGCGTCCGCGCCCGAGGCGTCTTTCCTGGCGCCGCCGCAGGCCTATCGCGACGCGGCCTCCGCCGCCGGGCTGGTGCCGGTGTTCGAGCGGGACCGCACGGCGTACGCGGTTGCGTTCTTCGAGCGGGTCACGGCGGCGATGGACGAACACGGGCCGCCGCCCGTGGGACTGCAACTGATCATGGGTCCGACAGCGCAGGCGCGCTATGGCAACGCCGTGCGCGCGGCGTTCGACGGCAAGACGGGCCCATGGGAAATGGTGTTCGGCAAGGGCTGAGCAGGAAGCCAAGGAGATCTGACAATGGCCGATCTGACTTCAGAATTCGTGGGCATCAAATCGCCCAACCCGTTCTGGCTGGCCTCGGCCCCGCCGACCGACAAGGAATACAACGTCCGCCGCGCCTTCGAGGCGGGCTGGGGCGGAGTGGTCTGGAAGACGCTGGGCGAGGCCGGTCCGCCGATCGTGAACGTGAACGGGCCGCGCTATGGCGCGGTCTGGGGGGCGGATCGGCGGCTGTTGGGGCTGAACAACATCGAGTTGATTACCGACCGGCCGCTGGATGTGAACCTGCGCGAAATCAAGACGGTCAAGCGCGACTATCCGGACCGGGCGGTGGTGGTGTCGCTGATGGTGCCGTGCGAAGAGGCGGCCTGGAAGGCGATCCTGCCGCTGGTCGAAGAAACCGGCGCGGACGGGATCGAACTGAATTTCGGCTGCCCGCACGGGATGAGCGAACGCGGCATGGGCAGCGCGGTCGGGCAGGTGCCGGACTATATCGAGATGGTGACGCGGTGGTGCAAGGCGAACACCCGGATGCCGGTGATCGTGAAACTGACACCGAACATCACGGATATCCGGTACCCCGCGCGGGCGGCCCGCAAGGGCGGGGCGGACGCCGTTTCGCTGATCAACACGGTGTCGTCGATCACCAGCGTCGATCTTGATGCCATGTCGCCGGAACCGTCGATCGACGGTAAGGGATCGCATGGCGGCTATTGCGGCCCGGCGGTGAAGCCGATTGCATTGAATATGGTGGCCGAAATCGCGCGCGATCCGGAAACCGCCGGATTGCCGATTTCGGGCATCGGCGGGGTGACGACCTGGCGCGACGCGGCGGAGTTCATCGCGCTTGGCGCGGGCAACGTGCAGGTCTGTACCGCGGCGATGACCTATGGCTTCAAGATCGTAGAGGAGATGATCAGCGGCCTGTCGCAATGGATGGACGGCAAAGGTCATCCGGATGTGGCCGGCATCGTCGGTCGCGCGGTGCCGAACGTCACCGACTGGCAGTACCTGAACCTCAACTACGTGACCAAGGCGCGCATCGACCAGGAAGCCTGCATCCAGTGCGGCCGCTGCTATGTCGCCTGCGAAGACACCAGTCATCAGGCGATCTCTATGTCGCCCGACCGGGTGTTCGAGGTGATCGACGAGGAATGCGTGGCGTGCAACCTGTGCGTCAATGTCTGCCCGGTCGAGGGCTGCATCACGATGGAGGAACTGGCGGTGGGTGCCGTGGACAAGCGCACAGGCGCCGAAGTGCAGGCCGATCATGGCGATTGGACGACGCATCCCAACAACCCTGCCGTCCGGCAGGCCGCAGAGTAGAGCCCGGCGCGGTGTTGGCCGCCTGTCACCCGTCAAAGGAGTGTGCCGCCGCCCCCTTAGACGCCGCGTCTTGAGCGACCGGTTCCGGCTCGGCGCCGAGCGTCCGGTGCGCGTCCGCCGGTTCGGGGTCCGTCTCTGCGGTTCGTTTTGCGCCTGTCCCGTCAGGCGACGGTTGGCTCGCTGCGGCGATCGCTGCTTCGGTCCGCGGCCCGTTCCGTGCGGCTTCGATAAGCGCCATTGCCCGGCGCAGGTCTTGCTCCAACTCCAGAACCGTCGTCTGAAAGGCCGGTGGCGGCCCGGTCAGGGTGTTTGAATCGAGCGGTTGTTTGTGCGCCGGATCCGCCGGCGCCCGCTCGCTGCCATCCCCTTTCTGATGCCGGGCAAATCGCGTGTCGGGCTGGGCCGCGGTCTGCGGTCTTGGATCGAGCCCCTGTCCCCTGACCGAGGCCTCGACCGGCGGAACTGCGGGGTGCGGCATGTCTGTCTGTTGGCGCAATGGCAGCCCACCGACGCCCCAAAGGGGGTGTAATCCGGCAAACTCACCCATCATGGTGCTCCTGCAGTCAGGGCCCCCACGGTCGAACCATAGCAAAACGATGACGCCCATGGGTTAACGGCAAGCAGAATCGGGCCGTTTGGTTAACCGGGCGCCAGGGCCCGGCGATACATGTGCTCGAGAAACCGCGCCGCTTCTGGAAACCGCGCGTCTTGGCCGGGCGCAAGAATACCACGCACCTGTACGTCAAAGTCCGCATAATGCTGGGTCGTCGCCCAGATCGAGAAAATCAGGTGATGCGGATCGACCGGAGCGATGCGGCCCTCTGCCTGCCAATCCCGGATCAAATCGGCCTTTTCATCGACCAGCCTCTTCAGCGGACCCGTAATGTAATCATGGATGCGCGGTGCGCCCTGGATGATTTCGTTTGCGAATAGACGACTTTCCCGCGGCAAATCCCGCGCCATATCCAGCTTGCGCAGGACATATCCGACAATTTCGTCGATCGGGTCTCCCTGCGGGTCCAATGCGCGCAAAGGGTCGAGCCAGCTGTCGAGCAACTCCGACAGCAAAGCGACATGGATCGCTTCCTTAGAGGGGAAATAATAGAGCAGGTTCGGTTTCGACAGCCCCGCCGCCTTGGCGATTTGGTCCAAGGTCGCACCGCGAAACCCGGCTTGCGAGAAGACCTCTAACGCCGCTTCAAGGATGGCCGAGGTGTTCTTTTCCTGAATTCGCGTGCGCGGAGCAGTGCCTTGCATCGGCGTCCTTTCACTCGGGTCGTGAAGGGCCGTGCGGGGGGCCGAAGTCCTTGACTGCCCTATGGCTCGTGTTAGCGTCATCCTGACCAAATGGTCAAACTTTTTAAATCCTTGGGTCGTGGGGGACGATATGGCGGCACCGGGCGAGAATCTTCGCATCAATGGCGAGCGTTTGTGGGACTCGCTGATGGAAATGGCCAAGATCGGCCCCGGCGTTGCCGGCGGCAACAACCGCCAGACCGTGACGGACGAGGATGGCGAGGGCAGGGCGCTGTTTCAGAAGTGGTGCGAGGAAGCGGGCTGTTCGATGGGGCTCGACCAGATGGGCAACATGTTCGCCCGGTTCGAGGGGACCGATCCGCAGGCGCTGCCGGTCTATGTCGGGTCTCATCTGGATACCCAGCCGACCGGCGGCAAGTATGACGGCGTGCTGGGGGTGCTGGGCGGGCTGGAGATCATCCGCACGCTGAACGATCTGGACATCCGGACCAGGCACCCGATCGTAGTGACGAACTGGACCAACGAAGAGGGCACGCGGTTCGCGCCCGCCATGCTGTCGAGCGGGGTGTTTGCAGGCATGCACACCCAGGATTGGGCCTATGACCGTGAGGATTCCGAGGGCAAGAAATTCGGCGACGAGTTGCAGCGCATCGGCTGGCGCGGTGACGAAGAGGTCGGCGCGCGCAAGATGCATGCGTTCTTCGAGTTGCATATCGAACAGGGCCCGATCCTCGAAGCCGAGGGCAAGGATATCGGCGTCGTCACCCACGGGCAGGGGCTCAGCTGGACGCAGGTGACGATCACCGGCAAGGAATCGCATACGGGCTCGACCCCGATGCCGATGCGCAGGAACGCCGGGCTTGCCATGGCGCGGGTGTTGGAGCTGGTCGACGAAATCGCCTGGTCGCACAAGCCCGACGCCGTGGGGGCGGCGGGGCATATCGATGTCTACCCCAACTCGCGCAACGTGATACCCGGCAAGGCAGTGTTCACCGTCGATTTCCGGTCGCCGCAGCTGGAGGTGATCGAGGATATGGAACAGCGGCTGCGCCTGGGCGCGGCGAAGATCTGCGCCGAAATGGGGCTGGCGGTGGAATTCGAGAAGGTCGGCGGCTTCGACCCGGTGGAGTTCGATGCAGGCTGCGTGACGGCGGTGCGCGAGGCGGCCGAGCGGCTGGGCTATTCGCACCGCAACCTGATCTCGGGCGCCGGGCACGACGCCTGCTGGATCAACCGGGTGGCGCCGACGGCGATGGTGATGTGCCCCTGCGTCGACGGCCTGTCGCATAACGAGGCCGAGGAGATCTCGCCCGAGTGGGCCCGCGCCGGGGCGGACGTGCTGTTTCACGCGGTGGTGGAGACGGCGGAGATTGTGGAGTGAGGCTGCCCGCTACAATCGTAGTCACGGCTCTTTTGCTGACAAGCAAGCCTGCGCAATCTAATTGGGATTTGGAATGGGCTGATGGCGTTGGAATGAGGCCTTGTAGCGACCTGGTTTCAATTGAAGATGCTCGGCTCCAAGACTGGGTATTCGGCTACTGGACAGGCGCCAACCTATACTTAGGGGGTACTGACCTTTGCCTTGAAAGAGCAGATCTGCGCAACGTTGAGCCGGTCAATGTTCGTCCGTTGATTGAGGTTCAATGCAAAGCTATCTCGGATAACACACCAATAATGATGGCGGCTTTCAATGCCTTGAAGGGTCTACCTCAAGTGCCCGGCACCCGAGCTGCCGCTTGCAGAGAGGAATGACATGACCACAGTCATAAAAAACGGAACCGTCGTCACCGCCGATCTGACCTACAAGGCCGACGTCCTCGTCGACAAGGGCAAGATCGTCGAGATCGGGCCGGACCTGAAAGGCGACGAGACGCTCGACGCCACCGGCTGTTATGTGATGCCCGGCGGGATCGATCCGCATACGCACCTGGAAATGCCGTTCATGGGCACCTACTCGACCGACGATTTCGAGTCCGGCACCCGCGCGGCGCTCAGCGGTGGGACCACCATGGTCGTCGACTTCGCGCTGCCCGCGCCGGGGCAGGGGCTGCTCGATGCGATCCAGATGTGGAGCAACAAGTCGACCAAGGCCAACTGCGACTATTCCTATCACATGGCGATCACCTGGTGGGGCGAGCAGGTGTTCGACGAGATGGAAACCGTGGTGAAGGACAAGGGCATCACGACCTTCAAGCATTTCATGGCCTACAAGGGCGCGCTGATGGTCAATGACGATGAAATGTTCGCATCATTTCAACGTTGTAAAGAGCTGGGCGCGCTGCCGCTGGTGCATGCCGAGAACGGCGATATCGTGGCAGATCTGCAGGCCAGGTTGATGGCCGAGGGCAATGACGGGCCCGAGGCGCATGCCTATTCACGGCCGCCGGCGGTCGAGGGCGAGGCGACGAACCGGGCGATCATGATCGCGGATATGGCGGGGGTGCCGCTCTATGTCGTCCACACCTCGTGCGAAGAGGCGCATGAGGCGATCCGGCGGGCACGGATGCAGGGCAAGCGGGTCTGGGGCGAACCGCTGATCCAGCATCTGACACTCGATGAAAGCGAGTATTTCAACAAGGACTGGGACCATGCCGCCCGCCGGGTGATGTCGCCGCCGTTCCGGAACAAACAGCATCAGGACTCGCTTTGGGCCGGGCTGCAATCCGGCTCTCTGTCCGTTGTAGCCACGGATCACTGTGCCTTTACCACCGAACAAAAACGCTATGGCGTCGGCGATTTCACCAAGATCCCGAACGGCACCGGCGGGCTGGAGGACCGGATGCCGATGCTTTGGACCTATGGAGTTGCCACAGGTCGTCTGACGCCCAACGAATTTGTTGCGGTCACATCGACAAATATCGCGAAAATCCTGAATTGCTACCCGAAGAAGGGCGCGATCCTTGTCGGGGCGGACGCCGATATCGTGGTCTGGGACCCGAACAAGGAAAAGACGATCAGTGCCGATGCCCAGCAATCCGCCATCGATTACAACGTCTTCGAGGGCAAGCACGTCAAGGGCCTGCCGCGGTTCACCCTAACCCGCGGGCAGGTGGCGGTGATCGACGGCGAGGTGACCACGCAGGAGGGGCACGGAGAGTTCGTGGCCCGCGATCCGGTGAATCCGGTCAATGCGGCGCTGTCGACCTGGAAGGAACTCACCGCGCCGCGCAAGGTAGAGCGGACGGGGATTCCGGCCAGCGGCGTGTGACGTGACACTTTCGCGGACCTTCCAATTCCGCGACGGCGCGCGGATAGCGCGGCTGGGCTACGGCGCGATGCGGCTTACAGGCCAGCCGGGAAACTTCGGACCCTACGCCAACTGGCAGGCGGGCAAGGCCTTGCTGCGGCGCGCGGTTGAGTTGGGCATCGACCACATCGACACCGCGCGCGCCTACGGGCCTCTGGACAACGAACGGCTGATTTCCGATGCGCTTGGAGACCGGGCGGATAAGGTATTCGTCGCCACCAAGGGCGGGCTGGAAAAGACGCGGGACGACGGCGGCATGAAAGTTGCCCGGAACGGCGGCGCGGCGGCACTGGCACATCACATCGACGAAAGCGCCGGCGTTCTTGGGACGCTGCCTATCTCGCTTTACTATCTGCATTTTCCGGACCCTGCGGTTCCGATCGAAACCTCTGTCGAGGCGATCGAGCAGGCGCGGGCGGCAGGCCGGGTCGAACGGATCGGTGTGTCGAACGTGACATTGGCGCAGCTGCGCGCGGCGCAATCCGTGGCAGCGATTGACGCAGTTCAGAACCGGTTTTCGCTGGTCAGCAACGAACGGTCGGAAGGCGAGGAAATGATCGCCGCCTGCGCCGAAGACGGCATCGCATTCGTGCCCCACGGGCCGCTGGGCGCGAACCCGACGAAACAGGGGGCGGCGCTGCCAATCGAAGAGGCGATGGCGTGGCTTCTGGAACTAAGCTCCAACGTGCTCTTGATCCCGGGCACGACGTCGATCAAGCATCTCGAAGAGAATGTCGCCATCTTCGACGAACTGGTTGGGGTGCCCTCTTGAGTTTCGTGATCGAGGCAAAAGGTCTCGACCTGACCTTTCAGACAAACGACGGCCCGGTGCAGGCGCTGTCGCAGGTCGATCTTCGGATCGGCAAGGGGGAGTTTGTCAGTTTCATCGGGCCAAGCGGTTGCGGTAAAACGACTTTTCTGCGGGTCGTGGCAGGGCTGGAACATCCGACAGGGGGGGCGATCAGCGTCAACGGCATGACGCCGGACGAGGCGCGACGATCCCGTGCCTATGGCTATGTCTTTCAGGCGGCGGGGCTTTACCCATGGCGGACGATTGCGGGGAACGTACGCTTGCCCCTTGAAATCATGGGCTATTCCAAGGCCGAGATGGCCGAGCGGGTCGAGCGGGTGCTGGCCCTGGTGGATCTTTCGGGGTTTGCCCAGAAATACCCCTGGCAATTGTCGGGCGGGATGCAGCAAAGGGCATCGATCGCGCGGGCGCTGGCGTTCGACGCCGATATCCTGCTGATGGACGAGCCCTTTGGCGCGCTTGACGAGATCGTCCGGGACCATCTGAACGAGCAGCTTCTAAGTCTATGGAAGCGAACCGAAAAAACCATCGGGTTCGTGACGCATTCGATCCCCGAGGCGGTGTATCTGTCGACAAAGATCGTGGTGATGTCGCCGCGGCCCGGGCGGATTACGGATGTGATCGAGAGCACGCTGCCGGCGGAGCGGCCGCTCGATATTCGCGACACGGCCGAATTTCTCAAGATCGCACATCGGGTGCGGGAAGGGCTGCGTGCCGGGCATGCCTATGACGACTGAGGCGCTGAGGGGGCGTATGAATGGCATCTGACTTTCCTATGAACTGCATATGACCCGACGGATCGCGCAACAGGCATGGCAGCACCTGCGGAGAGTGGCATGACGCTGCGCCGGTGGCTGGTTCTGGTCGGCGTAGTGGCCTGGGTGACGCTTGCGATTGCCTGGGCTGCGGGATTCGGGGGGCACTGGTTGCCTTACGGGCTGGCGGCCTTGACGCTGCTCTTGGCGGGTGAGGGGGTGATCTGGCTGAACCAGCGCGTGCGTTCCTGGCGGACGGGACGGAACGGCGATGCGTAGAGTGCTGCCGATCCTGACGGTGCTGGCCGCGATTTTGGCGATCTGGTACGCCGGAGCGGTCTGGATGAACAGCACCTGGACGTTGGCGCAGGCCGAGCGCGCGGGCGTGGAGTTGAGCCTTGGTGAGGTCGTGGCCGACACGATGGTTCAGCAGCGCCCGAGGCTGCCCGCGCCGCACCAGGTGGCGGCGGAGTTGAAGAGCACGGTCATCGACAAGAAGGTGACCTCGAAGCGGTCGCTGGTGTTCCATGGCTGGATCACGCTGTCGTCGACACTGGCCGGGTTCGCGCTGGGCACGATCACCGGCATTCTTATGGCGGTCGGCATCGTTTTCAGCCGGACAGTGAACATGTCGCTGATGCCCTGGGCGATCATCAGCCAGACGATCCCGATCGTGGCCATCGCGCCGATGATCATCGTGGTTCTGGCCTCGGCCGGGGTCGAGGGGCGCGCAGTGCCGAAGGCGATCATCTCGGCCTACTTATGCTACTTCCCCGTGCTGGTGGGGATGGTGAAAGGGTTGCGGTCGCCCGATGCCATGCAGCTTGACCTGCTGAAGACATATGGGGCGTCGGGTTGGGCGACCTTCTGGAAGCTGCGGTTTCCGGCCTCGATGCCCTACCTCTTCACCTCGCTGAAGATCGGTATCGCCGCCGCACTGGTGGGGACAATCGTGGGCGAACTGCCGACGGGCGCGATCCGGGGGCTGGGCGCGCGGATCCTGATCGGCGACCAGTTCGGCAACCCGATCATGATCTGGTCGGCGCTGATCGCGGCGGCCTGTCTGGCGGCGGGATTGGTGACGGTCGTCGCCTTCCTGCAGAGCGTCACGCTGCGCCGCATGGGGTTCGGTCGGTGACGGCCCCGCGGGCGACTGCGCGCCTCTGGCGTGGCGCCCGCCCGCCCGGGGCCTTCGCTGGGCGTGCCGGCGGGGTGGGGATGCCGATGCGGTCCGTCGGATACGCGTATTCCGGCCAAGACGACGGCCGTAGCCTGCGGGCGGGTTTGGCGGGGTGGACGGCATGACGCTGATGCTTACCGCTTTTGTCTTCTGGCTGGCCATGTGGTGGCTCAATACCCGCATCGCCGCGTCGCGCCGGCATGGCACACGGGCGGCACGGCTGGCGGTGCCGGTGATCTTTGGCGTCACGATCCTGGTCGTCTGGGAACTGGTGGTCCGGGGGCTGGAGGTCTCGCCGGTGATCCTGCCGGCGCCCACGGCCATTGCGGCGAAATTCGCCGCAGAAACCGGGACGCTGTGGCTCGATTTCCGCCAGACCGCACTGAAAGGCGCCGTGTCGGGCTACGTGATCGGCTGCGCGGCGGCGCTTGCGGCTGCGCTGGCGATCGACCGGTCTCCGTTTCTGCAGCGGGGGCTTCTGCCGATCGGGAATTTCGTGGCCGCCCTGCCCATCGTCGGCACGGCCCCGATTCTGGTCAACTGGTTCGGTTTCGACTGGCAATCGAAGGCGGCGGTCGTCGTGGTGATGGTGTTCTTCCCCGTTCTGGTCAATACCGTGCAGGGGCTGGCCGACACGACCGCGATGCAGCGCGACCTGATGCGCACCTATAGCGCGAGCTACTGGCAGACGCTTCTCAAATTGCGCCTGCCCGCGGCCATGCCGTTCATCTTCAACGGGCTGAAAATCTCGACAACGCTGGCGCTGATCGGTGCAATCGTTGCAGAATACTTCGGATCGCCCACCCGCGGCATGGGGTTTCGCATCTCGACCGAGGTGGGGCGGCTGGGGCTTGATATGGTCTGGGCCGAGATCACCGTCGCGGCGATCGCCGGGTCGGTGTTCTATGGAGCGGTCGCGGCCCTGGAGCGGGGGGTGACCTTCTGGCATCCGTCGCAGCGGGGTTGAGAACGAAAACGCAACAAGGAGGAAACGCAATGAGACATCTTTTGGCAGGGGCGGTGGCCCTTGCGATGGGAACCGGGGCCGCGGGCGCGGGATCGCATCTGGACGGTCTGACGCTGCAGCTGAAGTGGGTCACCCAAGCGCAGTTCGCGGGCTATTATGTGGCGTTGGAGAAGGGGTTTTATGAGGAAGAGAACCTGGATCTCACGATCAAGCCCGGCGGGCCGGATATCGCGCCGACCCAGGTGATCGCGGGCGGCGGGGCCGACGTGACGGTGGAGTGGATGCCCGCCGCATTGGCGGCGCGCGAGAAGGGCCTTGCGCTGGTGAATATCGCGCAGCCGTTCAAGTCGTCGGGCATGATGCTGTCCTGCCGCAAGGATACCGGCATCACCACGCCTGCGGATTTTCCGGGCAAAACGCTTGGGGTCTGGTTCTTCGGCAACGAATATCCCTTCCTCAGCTGGATGTCGCAGCTTGGCGTGCCGACCGAGGGCGGGGACGACGGTGTCGAGGTGCTGAAGCAGGGTTTCAATGTCGATCCGATTCTGAACGGACAGGCGGATTGCGTGTCGACCATGACCTACAACGAATACTGGCAGATCATCGACGCGGGCGTGTCCCCCGACGAGCTGGTGGTTTTCAAGTACGAGGATCAGGGCGTCGCCACGCTGGAAGACGGTCTTTACGTGCTGGAAGAGAAGCTTGCCGACGAGGCCGAGGTCGACAAGCTGGTGCGCTTCGTGCGCGCCTCGATGAAGGGCTGGAAATACGCCGAGGAGAACCCCGACGAGGCGGCCGAGATCGTGCTGGAATATGACGAGACCGGCGCGCAGACCGAAAAGCACCAGAAGCGGATGATGGGCGAGATCGCCAAGCTGACGGCGGGTTCGAACGGGGCGCTGGACCCGGCGGATTACGAGCGTACGGTGGCATCGCTGCTGTCGGGCGGGTCGGATCCGGTGATCACCACGGCGCCGGAGGGGGCCTGGACCCACGCGATTACCGACGCGGCGCTGAACTAACCGGCCGACCGCGCGGCAGAGGAAAGGGCGGCCTTGTGCCGCCCTTTTTTACGTTACCGGCAGGGCGCCCTGTAGTAGCCGCCCCTGCCGTCGGAATAGGCGCAATCGCCGGTTCTCTGGTTCTGGGCAACAAGCGCCCCCGCGGCGGCCCCGGCGAGTGTGCCGATGATCAGCCATTCGTCATCGGCGCCCAGTGCGGTGGCGGTGATCGCCCCAAGAACGCCGCCGACCGCAGCGCCCGCGGCCTGGTCGTCGTCAACGGTGGCGCAGGCCGAAAGCGCGAGGGCGGTGGCGCAGATGAGGCCGGTCAGGTGTCGTGTCATGGGATCCTCTCTATTTGTCCGTAGTCTGGCTGCGACTGTGATGCCGGGGCACGGCACGCGCCATGATTTCCGTCAAACCGGCCCCAGGGCGGCGGTGTGCCGCCGAAAAGGCTTTGACCGCCGGGATGCGGGTGGAATTAATGCGCATGTGGCAATCAGAATTTGGGGGGAACGATGGCGGCGTCTTTACAGGTGATCTATCCGATCGGCGAGGATACCAACTTCGACTATGACTACTACGGCACGACACATTTCGAGATCGTCCACGAACACATGGGATCGTTCATCCAGTCGCAGGTGGTGACCAAGGGTCTGGCCGGCGGACCCGACGTGCCGCCGGGCAGCTATGCGATTGCAACCTTCACCTTTGCCGACGGCGAGGCGTTGAACGCTGCGCTCGGCGCGGCGGGGCCCGTGCTGGCGGACCTTCCGAATTTTACCAATGTGCAGCCGCAGATGCTGATCGGCGAAGTGATCGGCTGACGGAGGCGTCAGATCACATCGGGGATCAAGGCGATGTCGAGGGGGGTCAGGGTCTCGCCGCCGCTGATGATCGCGATCTCGACGCCATTCAGGCTCAGCACGGCGGCGGTGCCGTCGGCGGTGGGCAAAAGTTCGATCAGCGGATCGACCGGGTCTCCGGTGACCGGGTCGGTCATGGGGGTATAGACCAGGCTGATTACATCCTCTGCGGCGTCGAAATCGTTGATCTCGGCCTGCGCGGCGCCGTCGCCGGGGTCGTGGATCTGGAACGTATCGGCGCCTGCGCCGCCAATGGCCTGATCGCCGCCCGAGACCACCAGCAGGTCGTCGCCCTCGCCGCCGTCGAGCGTATCGGCGCCGTCCCAGGCGTCGCCCGGCATGGTGCTTGTGTTGCCATAGAGCGTGTCGTTGCCCTGACCGCCGTGCAGGCTGTCGGCACCGTCGCTGCCGGTCAGAAGATCGTTGCCGAGATCGCCGAATATCAGGTCGTTGCCCTTGCTGCCGTTCAGCCGGTCGTCCCCGGGGCCGCCCGAGATCGTGTCGTCGCCAAAGCCGCCGTCGATCGTGTCGGCACCGTCGCCGCCGAGCGCGATGTCGTCGCCGAGCCTGAGCAACATCACGTCGTCGCCCTCTCCGCCGTCGGCGTAGTCGTCGCCGTCGCTGGCGTCGAGCGTGTCATCGCCTTCCATCGTGAACCAGGCCTGATTCTGCGTCGGGTCGGCAACGAAGTTTTCGTCGGCGGCGGTTCCGGTGGTTTCCGCCAGGAAATCGTCGGGGATATAGTCCAGCAGGTTTCCGCCAGGCTCTTCCTCGGCCGCCCCGCCCGCGTCCTCGGGTTCGGCATCGGAGTCTGAGTCGCCAAAATTGAGATCGTCGAACAAGCCGAACTGCACGGCAAAGCTCGACAGCATCAACAGCGCGTTGCCCATCAGGACGAGGCCCATGTCCGGCTCCTTCTCAATACCCGCGGGTCTGCGGGTATTGTTTCGATACCGGACAAAATCCGAAAAAAATTGGCAAAATGTCGGTGATTTCGTGCCGAATGGACCGACGGGTCAGGAAACCCTGGCTGTTTGGTCACATCGCCGTGCCGTATCCGCGTCGGGTCGTGCCCGTCGGTGCGCAAGGTGCGCCTGATTTGAATGGGGTGATTGGAAAGAGAGATGCGGCTGCAAATTGCACGTTGCCTGCTGCCGGTCGAGCGCCGTTGCGATTGGAACAGGGCCCATCTGAGTTACCTGCCCGATGGGCTGTATGGCCGCATCGTGCGATCCTTCGGACGGCGACCCTGATCTGCGTGCGGCGCGCGTTGCGTGTGCGGCCTTATCCACCATACCAACCATCGGCTCGGTTTTGGGGACCCGTCGCGGCGTTACGGATGCACGCGCGGTTCCGGCGGCCGCGACGGGCGGACCGGTCTCTGCAGGTGCGGGCTACTCGCCAGTTCCTTGGCAGCCGATATAATGCGCACCCAATTCGTCCTTGTGGTACCAGTGGCCGCATTTACGGCACTTGGCGTGCTCTTGTTCGTACTCTTTCTTGCATTCCTTCTTGTGGTCCTGGCAGTCCTTGGCAGTTCCGAACTGGGCGCCGCAATAGCCGCATTCGTAGATTGCGTTCCGAGCTCTAGTAGCCATTGCCCATCTCCCCCTTGCATAATCCCGACGTCGTTCTTTTGCTTTTTCCGGGTTTTGGCACCATGAGCGAGATCAAATGAAAAACCGGCGCCCGAAGGCGCCGGTTTCCAAGTGTCGGGTTCAGAGCTTTTGCGCCTACCGGTTCATCCGGTTCTCGATCAGGTCGTCCACCACCTGCGGCTCGGCCAGCGTCGAGGTGTCGCCCAAGGCGCCATAGTCGTTCTCGGCGATCTTGCGCAGGATGCGGCGCATGATTTTGCCCGAGCGGGTCTTGGGCAGGCCCGGGGCCCACTGGATGAGGTCGGGCGAGGCGATGGGGCCGATTTCCTTGCGGACCCAGTTGCGCAGCTCGGTACGCAGATCGTCGGTATATTCCTCGCCCGCCATCAGGGTGACGTAGCAATAGATGCCCTGGCCCTTGACCTCGTGCGGGTATCCGACAACGGCGGCCTCGGACACTTTCGGATGCGCGACCAGGGCGCTTTCGACTTCGGCGGTGCCCATCCGGTGGCCCGAGACATTGATCACGTCGTCGACGCGGCCGGTGATCCAGTAATAGCCGTCGGCGTCGCGGCGGCAGCCGTCGCCCGAGAAGTAGTAGCCCTTGTAATCGCTGAAATAGGTCGCGACGAACCGGTCGTGATCGCCGAAAACGGTGCGCATCTGGCCGGGCCAGCTGTCCTTGATGCACAGCACGCCTTCGGCCTCGGTCTCGGCGATCTCGGCGCCGGATTGCGGGTCGAGGATCACCGGCTGGACGCCGAAGAAGGGCAGGGTGGCCGAGCCGGGCTTGGTCGGGATCGCACCGGGCAGCGGGGTCAGCAGATGGCCGCCGGTTTCGGTCTGCCACCAGGTGTCGACGATGGGCGCGTTCCCCTTGCCGACGTTGTCGTTGTACCAGACCCAGGCTTCGGGGTTGATCGGTTCGCCCACGGTGCCGAGTACCTTGATCGACGACAGATCGTAGGGCGCGACGAACTCGGTGCCCTTGCCCATCAGCGCGCGGATCGCGGTGGGCGCGGTGTAGAACTGGTTCACTTTATGCTTTTCGCAGACCGCCCAGAACCGGCCGGCATCGGGGTAGGTGGGCACGCCTTCAAACATCAGCGTGGTGGCGCCGTTGGCCAGCGGGCCGTAGACGATATAGCTGTGGCCGGTGACCCAGCCGACATCGGCGGTGCACCAGAAGATGTCGCCGTCGTGGTAGTCGAAGACGTACTCATGGGTCATCGCGGCATATAGCAGATAGCCGCCGGTGGTGTGCACGACGCCCTTGGGTTTGCCGGTGGAGCCCGAGGTGTAGAGGATAAAGAGCGGGTCCTCGGCATTCATCGGCTCGGACGGGCAGTCGGCGCCGGCCTGGGCCATGTGATGGGCATAGCTGTGGTCGCGTCCGTCCTTCATCGGCACCTCGGCGCCGGTGCGCTCGACCACCAGGGTCTGCACGTCGCCGCAGATCTCCAGCGCCCTGTCGGCGTTGGTCTTGAGCGGCGTGTTGCGGCCGCCGCGCGGCGCCTGGTCGGCGGTGATCAAAAGCTTCGCGCCGCAGCCCTCGATCCGGGCGGCCAGCGCCTCGGGCGAGAAGCCGGCGAAGACGATGGAATGCACCGCGCCGATGCGGGTGCAGGCCAGCATGGCATAGGCCGCTTCGGGGATCATCGGCAGGTACAGCACCACGCGGTCGCCCTTGCCGACGCCGAGCGCCTTGTAGACATTGGCCAGCTTGCAGACGTTTTCGTGCAGTTCGTTATAGGTGATGTGCTTGGCGATCTCGGGGTCGTCGCTTTCCCAGATGATCGCGGTCTGGTCGCCGCGCGTAGCCAGGTGCCGGTCGACGCAGTTGGCCGAGACGTTCAGTTCGCCATCCTCGAACCATTTGATCGAGACATTGGGGTATTCGAAGGTGGTGTTCTTCACCTTGGTGTAGGGCGTGATCCAGTCGAGCCGCTTGCCCGCCTCGCCCCAAAACGCCTCGGGGTCGGCGACGGACGCGTCGTACATTTCCTTGTACTTGGCGGCGTCGATCTTTGCGCCCGCGACGAAGTCGTCCGAGGGTTTGTGGATCTCGTCGGCATGTTCAATCATGGGTGGTCTCCGTCCCGTTTGCCCTGCCGTGCGGGGGCTGCGGCAGGGAAGTCTGGTTGGCCGTGTGCCCGGCCTTATCGCTGCGTGGGGCGGGCGGCTTTGATCCAGGCCAAAACCGCCCGCGCTTTTCGTCAGATGGCGAGGTATTCGGCGCGCAGCGCCTCGTTGTCGAGAACGTCCTGCGCGGTTCCGTCGAACACCACGGTGCCGGTGTCCAGGATCACCGCGCGATCGGCGAGCATCAGCGCGCGGATCGCATTCTGTTCGACGATCACCGTGGTGATACCCTGTTCCTTGATGATGTTCAGCGTCTTCTCGATCTCGTCGACGATGACGGGGGCGAGGCCCTCATACGGTTCGTCCAGCAGGAGCACCTTGATGTCCCGGCACAGAGCGCGCGCGATGGCCAGCATCTGCTGTTCGCCGCCCGACAGCGTCACGCCCTCTTGCTTGCGGCGCTCGCCGAGGCGGGGGAAGAGCTCGTAGACGCGTTCGAGCGACCAGCCGATGGGCTCGATGATCTGCGCCAGTTGCAGGTTTTCCTCGACCGTCAGGCCGGGGATGATGCGCCGGTCTTCCGGCACCAGCTGGATGCCCGCGATGGCGGCCTGGTGGCTGTTCATCGTGTGCAGGTGCTTGTGGTCCAGCCAGATCTCGCCATGGGTCGCCTGCGGGCTGTCGAGCCTGGCGATGGCGCGTAAGGTCGAGGTCTTGCCCGCGCCGTTACGGCCGAGCAGCGCCAGGATCTCGCCCTCGTGCACGGTAAAGCTGACGCCCTGCACGATATAGCTTTCGCCGTAATAGGCGTGCAGATCGTAGACCGAGAAATAGGCGGGCGCGGTGGCGGCCTTGTTCTCGAACTTGGAAAAGTCGGGCTTTTCGTACTGCTTGGTCTTGGTGTCTTCGATCAGCGTCATCAGTGCGCCTCCCCAAGATAGGCTTCGCGGACCTTCGGGTGGCCCTTGATGTTGTCGGGCGTGTCCTCGACCAGGGGCGTGCCCTGGGCCAGAACGGTGATCCGCTGCGCGAGGCTGAAGACCACGTGCATGTCATGCTCGATGATCGCGATGGTGATGTCGCGCTTGTCGTGGATTTCCTTCAGCAGGTCGATGGTGTTGTTGGTATCGGCCCGCGCCATCCCCGCCGTCGGTTCGTCCAGCAGCAGCAGCCGCGGCTGCTGCACCAGGCACATGGCGATCTCGAGCCGCCGCTTGTCGCCCCGGGACAGCGAGCCGGCGTGATCGTGCCGGCGTTCCAGCATGTTCACATCCGCCAGCATCTCCTCGGCCATTTCGTTGATCGACCGTTCGTTGGCGACCGACTCGATGGCGTGCATCCGGAACGCGCCGTCCCGCTTGGCGAAACAGGGGATCATGACGTTTTCCAAGACGGTGAGATCGGCGAAGATCTCGGGCGTCTGGAACACGCGGCTGATGCCCATCTGGTTGATCTCGTGCGGCTTGCGGCCCAGCACCGACTGGCCGTCGAACATGACCGAGCCGGTGTCGGGGATCAGCTTGCCCACCAGGCAGTTCAGCAGGGTGGACTTGCCCGCGCCGTTCGGCCCGATGATCGCGTGGACCGAGTTCTCGTTGACCGAGAGGTTCACGTCGCCGAGCGCCTGCAGGCCGCCGAAGCGCTTGTTGACGCCTTTGACTTCAAGGATACCCATGTCTCAGGCCCTCCTTACTCGCCCACATGCGGGGCAGGCTGCGGGTGATGCTCGGGGTCGTCGCCCGAACCGGTGGTCTTTTTCTTCTTGCCGAAGATCCGCGCGATGCGCTGACCGCCTTCGACCAGGCCGCCGGGCAGGAAGATCACGACCAGCATGAACACGATCCCCAGCGTCAGGTGCCAGCCCTTGCCGATGAAGGGATAGATCATGAACACCACCGCGTCTTCGAGCCCGTCCGGCAGGAAGGCGAACCAGTCGTGCAGGATGCTCGAGTTGATCTTCGAGATGATGTTTTCCATGTATTTGATCAGGCCCGCACCCAGAACCGGGCCGATCAGCGTGCCGGCGCCGCCGAGGATGGTCATCAGCACGACCTCGCCCGAGGCGGTCCAGAACATCCGTTCGGGGCCCACCTGGGTGTCCATCGCCACCATCAGGCCGCCGGCCAGACCGGCATACATGCCCGAGATCACGAAGGCCGCCAGCGTGTAGGGCTTGGAGTTCAGGCCGGTGTAGTTCACCCGCTGCTGGTTCGACTTGACCGCGCGCAGCATCATGCCGAAGGGCGAGCGGAAGATGCGGATCGCAATGTAGAAGGCCAGGAGCATCACGACTGCCGCAACGTAGTAGCCGGTATTGAAGGTCCACAGCCAGCTGCCCGCGCCGACCTCGAGGCTGGTACGCATCTCGAGGCCGAAGAGATTGGCGCGGCCGATCTCGCCCTCCGCCAGGTTCGACAGAAGCGGCGTGTCCGTGGCCTTGATCTGCAGCCCGGTCTCGCCGCCGGTGATCGGGGTCAGGACCGAGTAGGCCAGCGCATAGGACATCTGCGCGAAGGCCAGCGTCAGGATCGAAAAATAGATCCCCGTCCGCCGCAGCGAGATATAACCCACCACCACCGCGAAGAGACCCGCGACGATCACGGCGAAGATGATCGAGGGGACGATGTTCAGCGTGAACAGCTTCATCGACCAGATCGCCGCGTAGGAGCCGACCCCGAGGAAGGCGGCGTGACCGAAGCTCAGATACCCGGTCAGGCCGAACAGGATGTTGAAGCCGATCGCGAAGATCCCGAAGATCACGAAGCGCTGCATCAGGTCGGGATAACCTGCGTTGAACTGCGCCAGTTCCGACCCTTCGGGGAACGGATTCAGGATGAAGGGGGCGAGCATTGTCAGCACCGCCACGATCAGGAACAGGGTGGTGTCTTTCTTGCCGAGTCCAAGCATGGCTTATTCCTCCATCACGCCCTTGCGGCCCATCAGGCCCCGCGGACGGGTCAGCAGAATGATGATGGCGACCAGGTAGATAATGATCTGGTTGATGCCGGGAATGAGGTCGATGACCTCTTTCATCGAGGCGAAGCTTTCGAGAATGCCGAGCAGGAAGCCCGCCAGCACCGCGCCGGGCAGCGAACCCATGCCGCCGACGACGACCACGACGAAGCTCAGGACCAGAAAGTCCATGCCCATGTGGTAGTTGGGCGAGTTGATCGGCGTGTACATCACGCCCGCCAGACCGGCGACAGCGGCGGCGATGCCGAACATGATGGTGAACCGCTTGTCGATGTTGATGCCCAGAAGCCCCACCGTCTCGCGGTCGGCCATGCCGGCGCGGACCACCATGCCGAAGGTGGTGAACTGCAGGAAGGCGAATACCGCGCCGATGATGACCAGCGAGAAGACGAAATACACCAGCCGCCAGTAGGGGTAGATGATCGTGTTCTCGGCAAAGCCCAGAAGCGCGCCGAAATCGAAGCTGCCCGCAAAGGCGTCCGGTGCCGGCGTCGGGATCGGGTTGGCGCCGTAGAAATACTTGATGACCTCCTGCAGCACGATGGCCAGGCCGAAGGTCACGAGGATCTGGTCGGCATGCGGTCGCTTGTAGAAATGCTTGATGAGGCCGCGTTCCATGATGAAGCCGACGCCGATCATGATCGGGATCGCGAACAGAATCGCCAACGGGACGGCCCAGTCGATGATCGCCGCTCCGGCGGCTTCTCCGAACCAGGCTTGCACGTAGGGTACGTCCACCTTCAGCGGGTTGCCGAGGAAATCGGTCTTGGTCTCGTCGATCACCTGGTAGCTCAGCGTCAGGATCCGCTGCAGCGTCACGGCGCAGAAGGCGCCGATCATGAACAGCGCCCCGTGGGCGAAGTTCACCACGCCGAGCGTGCCGAAGATGAGCGTCAGGCCAAGCGCGATGAGGGCATAGGCCGAGCCCTTGTCGAGGCCGTTCAGGATCTGAAGAATAATGGCGTCCATGTCCCCACC
Organism: Rhodobacter sp.; assembly: GCA_030065095.1. Lineage (GTDB taxonomy): Bacteria > Pseudomonadota > Alphaproteobacteria > Rhodobacterales > Rhodobacteraceae > JASJCA01. Next base: position 80,734 of record JASJDP010000003.1, on the reverse strand, counting down.
TTTCGGTTTGCCGGGAAATCATCAGCCGGGCGTCGGGCCCGGGGGATGCGTCCCGCCGGCGGCGGGACGCGGGGAGTGACGGGCGGAGCTGCCCCGCCCGGCTTTGTCGTTTATGCGCCCGGGTTGCAGGCGCCCAGTTCGCCGCCGAAGATCGACGCGTCGTAGGTGACCTGTGCGACCGGGGTAACCTCGACGATTTCCAGAAGGTCGAATTCAGAGGTCGGGTTTTCCTTCCCCTTCACAACGAGCACATCCTTGAAGCACTGGTGATCCTCGGCGCGGTAGAGCGTCGGGCCGTTGCCGAGGCCGTCGAATTCGAAGCCTTCCAGGGCCTCGACCACGGCGCAGGGGTTGAACGAACCGGCGCGGTTCACGGCGTCGGCATAGAGCAGCGTCTGGCAGTACACGGTGTGTGCCGCCTGGCTCGGCGGGAAGCCGTACTTGGTGCCGAAGGACTTCACGAAGGCCTTGGATCCCTCGTCCTGCAGCGACCAGTGCCAGTTCGTCGAGCCGAAGATGCCCTTAACGTTCTCGCCGGCACCGCGGGCCATCAGGCGCGAATAAAGCGGCACGACGATTTCGAAGTTCTTGCCGTTGACCTCTTTCTCGCGCAGGCCGAACTGCACCGCGTTGGTCAGCGAGTTCACCATGTTGCCGCCGTAGTGGTTCAGGACCAGCACGTCGGCGCCCGACTGCAGAACCGGCGCGATGTAGGACGAGAAGTCGGTCTGCGTCAGCGGGGTTTTCACCGCCGCGACGGTTTCCCAGCCGATCGCTTCGGTCGAGTTCCGCACCGCCTCTTCGGTGGTGTAGCCCCAGTTGTAGTCGGCGGTCAGGTGATAGGCCTTGCGGTCGGTGCCGTAGTTGTCGCCCAGGATCGGGGCGAGCGCGGCGCCGGACATGTAGGAGTTGAAGAAGTGGCGGAAGCCGTTGGCCTTCTTGTCCTTGCCGGTGGTGTCGTTGGAATGGGTCAGGCCCGCCATGAAGATCACGCCGGCTTCCTGGCAGAGCGCCTGCACGGCCACGGCCACGCCCGAGGACGAGCCGCCGGTGATCATGATGGCGCCGTCCTTTTCGATCATCGACCGGGCCGAGGCGCGGGCGGCGTCCGACTTGGTCTGGGTGTCGCCGGTGACGTACTTTACCTCGCGGCCCAGGATACCGGTGCCGTCAAGGGTCTTGGACGAAAACGTCGGGATCATCCCGCCGTCGCCGCCGCCATTCAGGTGTTCGACCGCCAGTTCGTAGGCGCGCAGCTCGTCGGCGCCCTCGTCGGCATAGGGCCCGGACTGGGGCACGTTGAAGCCCAGCGTGACTTCGCTGTCGCCGGGGGCGTTGGTAAAGCCTGTGTGGCTGCCGGCCCAGGATGCGCCGGTGAAGATCGTGGGCATCGCCAGCGCGCCGCCGGCAAGGGTGCCGGTCTTTAGAACGCCGCGACGCGTGAGAGTGGTTTTGGACATGAATATCCTCCCGTTACGTGAACGTTGCGGCAGGCGCCTCCTCCGGCCCCACCACACCCCTTTTACAGGATGTTGCCATTAATGCTGCGGGTTCGAAAACTACTCAATAAGACCTTTTGACAGAACGAAAATTCTGTAAAGTAATACACAAGATGCAGCGATGGACTGTAAAGAAGTTTTCTTGCCGTCGCGGAAACCGTTAAGATTCAGAAGGGTTAGCCGATGCCCGCACGCGCCCTGACCGGCAGCCGAATCCGCGAACGCCGCGCCATGCTTGGCCTCAAGCAGGCGGCGTTAGCGCGAACGGTCGGCATCTCGGCCGCCTATCTCAATCTCATCGAACACAACAAGCGCAGAATCGGCGGCAAACTGCTGGTCGATCTGGCCCGAGCGCTGGACGTCGATCCCGCGGTCCTGGCCGAAGGTGCAGAGGCCGAATTGATCAGCACGCTTCGCGATGCCTCGGCCCGGTCGGCGGATGTCCAGACCGAAGCCGCGCGGGTCGAGGAATTCGCCGGCCGTTTTCCGGGCTGGGCGGACCTGGTGGCCAGCCAGCACCGCCGCATCGGACGGCTGGAGCGCACCATCGAAACGCTCACCGACCGGATGGCGCATGACCCGCATCTGGCCGCTTCGCTGCACGAGCTTTTGAGCACGGTGACGTCGATCAACTCCGCCGCCTCGATTCTGGTCGAGCCCGGCGAGGTCGAACCGGAATGGCGCGACCGGTTCCACCGCAATATCCATGAGGACAGCCAGCGTCTGGTGGAAAGCTCGCGCGCGCTGGTGACCTATCTCGACACGGCGTCGGAGGCCGAGACGGGTGCGGGGTCCCCACAGGAAGAACTCGAAGCCTGGCTGAAGGCGCAGGGCTATCACATCGCAGAGATGGAACGCGCATTGCCGGTATCGGCCGAAGCGCTTGTGCGGGGGGCAGAACCGCTGGCAACGCAAGCCGGGCGCGATCTGGCGGCGGCGTGGCTGGAGCGGTACCGGGCGGACGCGGTGAAGATGCCGCTGGCAGAGTTCCGCGACGCGGCCGAGGCACTGGATTACGATCCGGCGCGGCTTGCCGACCGGTTCGGTGCCGATCTGGCCGCCGTTCTGCGGCGGTTGGCCTCATTGCCCGAGGACGCCACGGGATGTTTCGGGCTGGTGATCTGCGACGGGTCGGGCGCGCTGACCTTCCGCAAGCCGGTCGAAGGATTTCCGCTGCCACGGTTTGGCGCGGCCTGCCCGCTCTGGCCGCTTTACCAGGCGCTCAGCCGGCCGGTGACCCCGGTCCGGGCTCTGGTTGAGATGTCGGGCCGCGACCCTGTCCGCTTTCTCACCTACGCCGTCAGCCAGCCGGCAAGCCCGGCGGGGTTCGATACGCCCACGGTGTTCGAGGCAACCATGCTGATGCTGCCCGCCGACCGTGCTCCGGTGTCCGGTCTGCCGGTGCTGCAGATCGGCACCAGTTGCCGCATTTGCCCCCAGGGCCGCTGTGCGGCCAGGCGCGAGCCCTCGATCCTGGCCGAAGGAAAGGCAGGATGACAAATCTTCTGATCCTGATATCCGACGAGCATCGCCGCGACGCCATCGGCTGCATCGGGCATCCGCAGGTGCAGACGCCACATCTTGATGCCCTTGCCGCGCGCGGCACCTTGTTCACCAATGCCTACACGCCGTCGCCCATGTGCGTCCCGGCCCGCGCGGCGGTGGCCTGCGGCGACCACGTGCACCGCATCCGGTATTGGGACAGCGCGACCCCTTACGACGGCGCGCGGCGGTCCTGGATGCACGATCTGCGCGATGCGGGCTGGCGCACGGCCTCGATCGGCAAGCTGCATTTCCGGTCCCCCGCCGACGATAACGGGTTTAGCGAAGAGATCCTGCCGATGCATGTGATGGGCGATGGTTGGACGGTGGGGCTGATCCGCGACGCGTTGCCCGATTATCCCGCCGCCGCCGAACTGGCGGCGGATGTCGGTACCGGCGCGTCGAGCTACACCGACTACGACCGCGCCATCACCGATGCCGCCGTGGCCTGGCTTGCGGCGCCGGAGCGCCAGGCGCAGCCCTGGGCTGCCTTCGTTTCGCTGGTCTCGCCACACTATCCCCTGGTCGCGCCCGAGCGTTTCGCCGCGCTTTACGATCCCGCCGATATGCCGCTGCCTGTGGGGTGGCGCGAGGTGCCGGCGCATGACGAGTTGCAGAACCTTGCGGGCTTTTTCGACTATGACCGCTATTTCGATGAAACGCGGATGCGGACGGCCAAGACGGCCTATTTCGGGCTGGTTTCGTTCATGGACAACTGTGTCGGCCGGGTACTGGCCGCGCTGGAGGCGTCGGGTCAGGCCGGGGACACGCTGGTCCTTTACGTTTCGGACCACGGCGAGATGCTCGGCGATCATGGCCTCTGGACCAAGCAGGTGATGTACGAGGCCAGCGCCGGCGTGCCGATGATCCTGTCTGGTCCCGGGGCGCCAAAGGGCCAGGTCTGCCGCACCGGCGCGTCGCTTCTGGACATTGCGGCCACGGCCCGCGATCTGGCCGCACTTCCGTCCGGGGATTTGCCGGGACGCCCGCTGGCGGCGCTGGCCGGCGCACCGGACGATCCGGATCGGGTTATCCTCAGCGAATACCACGACGGCGGTTCGACGACGGGGGCGTTCATGGTCCGCTGGGATCGCTGGAAACTTGTCCACTACCAGGGATTTCCGCCACAGCTCTTCGATCTTGCGGAAGATCCCCACGAATTACGGGACATTGCGTCCGACCGGCCGCCTGTCTGCGCGGAAGGGATGGAACGTTTGCGGGCGATCTGCGATCCGGCAGAGGTCAACGCCCGATGCTTTGCCGATCAGGCCGAACGGATCGCCGCTTTGGGTGGACGCGCGGCGTGCCTTGCGGCGGCAGCCTTCAATCACACGCCTGCCCCCGCGTGAGCGAAAAGGAGTCTCGAAGATCCTTGCCAAAGGTTTTCGAAAACTTTTGGCTCCGGCCTCAAAGCGCGGTCCAGAGCGCAATCGCCCCGACCGCGATCAGGCTGAGCGCCCAGACCAGATCGAGGTTGAACCAGCTCTTCGACAGGAACTTCAGGCCTAGATAGTGGTGCACCGCAAATGCCACCGCTCCGCCCCCGGCGACCATGGCCGCCGTGTGCAGCAGCGCCACCGCCAGCGCGATCCCGGCGTTCTGGCCCATCAGGTCGGCGGCGGCGCGATGGCCCATGTCCAGTTCGTCAAGCTTGCACAGCCCCAGATAGATCGGCACCAGCATCAGGGCCGCGCCATGGGCCAGCGCCGCCAGAAACGACCAGAGCGCCAGGCGCGTGGGCTTGACGCGCGACAGAAATCGCGGGTGGCGGCGGTTGACGGCCAGATAGACCCCCATGGCGATCACGACCAGCGCCGCGCCGATGCGAATCTCGATCTGATAGTCGATCAGCACATACATCGCCGCAAAGGGCAGCAGGATCGCCAGCATCGCCGCCAGATGCCCTGCACCCAGGGCCGCCAAGGCCCGCCACAAGGCCGCGCGCTGTCCTTCGAACAGCGCCGCCGACACCGCCAGCGGCCAGCCCATGCCGGGATTGACGCCGTGATAGAGGCCAGAGGCGACAACGGCGAGCCAGAGGCCCGCCGCCGTCGTCAGCAACTCGTCCAAGACTTAGACCGAGGGGTAGCAGAAACTGTCGGTGGAACAGTCGCCGCCCTCGAGCCGGATCTGGTGGCTGCGGTAGCCGTCGGGAAATTCGACCCAGAAATCGGGATCGAGTTCGAGCCCGCCGTTTTCACCGACCTTCGCCATGACCATCGCGGCACCACGGTCGCCGGGATAGAACTGGTCGTCCCAGGTCGAGTAGAGCGAATTGGTCCAGTAGACGCGCTTGCCGTCGCGGCTGATCTCGACCATCTGCGGCCCGTAGCCGAACTCCTTGCCGTTGGGGTGCTTGGTCTTCTTGACGATGCCGCCGATCTCGACCTTGCCGGCCAGCACCGGATTCATCGGATCCGAGACGTCGTACTGATGCATCTCGCCCTGGCCCCAGCAGGCGACGTAGAGATATTTGTCGTCAAGGCTCAGGTCGATATCGGTGACCAGCGGCGGGACGGCGCCGAACCCTTTCAGCAATTCGGGCAGATCGTCCGGATCGGCAGGCTGCGGATCGATGGTGATGGTTTTCTTGGCCTGCCACTCGCCGTTTTCGTCGCGCCACCAGGTGAAGATCGCGCCCTGCAGATTGGTGGTGTCGACCACCACGCCGCAAAAGCCGTATTCCTTGACCGGGTCGTGCGCCGGCCGGATCTCGAGCGCCATCTGGTGATTCTCGCCCAGATCGATCGATTTGGTGACCGTGCGGGCGCGAAGATCCCAGAAATGGATCGTATGGCCGTATTTGTTCGACAGCAGATCTTCGGGCACGATTCCGTTTTCGAACTGTGGCGGCAGGCCCCATTCGCTGCTGACCATGTAGTCGCGCGGCAGGTTCCACCAGAAATCATAGTGCTTGTCCTGGTTGCCGCGGTCCATTTCGTACCGGCCCAGGATATCGAAGGTCTCGCAATCCATGATGAAAATGCCCGGCGGCCCGTCGGTGCCATCCTCGCCGCCGCCGCCGAGGGTCGAGACATAGATGCCCTCGGGTCCGCAATGGATCGTGTGGGGGCGCGAATACCCGGTCTTGGCAAAGACCTCTTCGGGTTCGATGATCTTATGCATTTTCGGGTCCAGTGGGTCCTTGACGTCGATGACGTAGATGCGGCTGGACCGGATGCCCGGGACGATCAGGTAGCGGCGTTCCAGAAACGCGTGGCCGGTCAGTGGGCTCAGCGCCGAAGAACAGGCATTCCAGCCGAAGTGATGAAACTCGTCGCCCTTGTTGGGCATCAACAGCGAGGCGACGATCTTGCCGTAGCTGTCCGAGGCCGGATCGACATTGACCACCGCCAACCCGTCGGGCTGCGAGCCGTCGGGGCTGAGCATCAGCGTGAAGGCCAGCGTTTCGGCCGGGGCCTCCATGGCGATCTTCGGCGAAGGGTAGAAAGTCGGGTCTGGTCTAAGGTTCATGGGTTCCTCCCTGGGAAATCTGTTCTTGTTATGGGTCTTGGTTCGCGCTGCGGCGGTGCGCCATGGCGCCAAGTGTTTGGCCGAAGCGTGCGGTCAGTCAAGGGGAATGTCAGACAATTGCGGCGCGCCTTCGGCGGTCAAAGCAGACGGACGAAGCAGTACACCCCCTCGATCATGCCGAAGGCGGGCCAAAGGCCCCAGATGACGACCCAATAATACAGGGTTTTGCGGCGAAATCCCATGTCGCGGTCCCAAACATAGAACCAGATCGCGCTGTACCAGAACGGCGTGGACGCGATCAGCGCCAGCAGAAAGCCCCATTTGGCACCGGCGAGCATGCCGAGACTGGCGGCGATCTGAAGCGGCAGCCAGAAAATCGGGTCGGCGAGCGCCGCGCCCTGGTTGAAGGCGAAATAGGCCTTCGGATCGGTACCCTCGGGGGAGCCGCCATAGACGTTTTCGATGGTCCAGCGGCTGTGCGGGCGGAGCAGGGCGGCAAGCTGGAAGCTGCCGAGCAACAGAGACAGGAGCAGGCCGGTACCTGCGATGATCCAGGTCCAGAATGTAACGTGCATCGCGTTCCTCCGTCAGGGTCCGGTGTGCGGGCCGGCATGGACGCGGGTCGGCATGTCACGCGGCGGTCCCGGACCAGGCCACCGCCAATGTCAGCAGGCCGGTCAGGAAATTCGCCCCGCACCAGATGTTGCGGAACCGGTTCGTCCAAAGCCCCTTGCCGTCGCGGCGGCGTGCGGCTTCCCAGAACCAGGCGTTGAGACTGTGATAAAGCAGAACCGAGCCGGGCAGAAACGCGAGGCCGTAGCCCCAGGATGCCCCTAAGTACAGCCCCAGCGCGGCCAGCCCATATGTCCAGCCCAGCAGGACGTCTGCCATCGCCGTGCCGTACTCGTAGGGGAAGTAATCCGGTGGCAGATCCTTCTCTTGCAGGCCAAGTCGACAGGCGTAGTCGTAGTTCACGACCGAAATCAACTGGCCGCAGAAATGAAACCCGAACCCGACGATCAGCACCAGTGTGCCTGCAAGGATATTTGCATAGGGAAATAACGTGCTCATGCAGGCGGCCTTTCGAAGTCATCTGCCAAACCAGTGTACCGCCGCGTCGCCCCGTCGCCTTGATCCACGACAAGGCCTTGCGCTGGCAGCACGTGTCTCCGGGCTTACGGTGGCGGCGGTGGAATTCTGGCGTGAATTCAGCAAAATGGCGTCGCGGGGGCGATTCTCTCCAACGTCCGGACGCCGGAAAGTCGACCGGCGGGAACGATAGGCCAGGTTGCGACGCGGCGCGGTGATGCGCTGCCGCGAGATGAGGAGACGGGATGATGCGGAATACCGGCGCCGGCAATCGGCATGCCCACTGGCACGGCCATCGCTCCCTCCGGGGTGCCGCGGCGGTCGGCCTGTTGGCACTTGGTTTGTCGGCAATCCCTGGGTTGCCGGTTGCGCAAGAGCAGGCCGTGCCGGTGGAAACCCAACGCCTTACGCCTGCAGCCACCGGGGCGGACACGTATTTCGGCACCGTCAGCGCCAGCAAGATGTCCGGACTGTCCTATCAGGCGCGCGGGTGCATCGTCGCCGTGTCGGAAGACGCCGAACGCGCGCGCAAGGCCCGGTCGGGACAGGTACTTGTCAAGCTGGACGACCAGCGCACCCGATTGGCATTGAAAACGGCAGAGGCCCGGATTCTGGATCTGGCCGCGACTGTCGAAGAACGCCAGCTTGCGCTGGCGGCCGCGCGTGCGGACGACCGGCGGCGCAACGAAGAGCTCGATTTCGTCGCCGAGGAATTCGAACGCAACAGCACGATGCTGGGCCGCGGGCTGATCAACGAAACCACCATGGATGCGGTCGAGCGCCGCTTCATGGACGCCAAGTTCGCCGCTGAGCGCGCAAAGGAAGCCATCGCCAACGCCGAAGCCGCGGTAAAGCGGGCCGAGATCGCTTTGGAGATCGGCAAGCTCGAGAGGCAGACGGCAGAAATCAATCTGGCGGATACGTCGCTGACGGCACCATTCGACGGCATCCTTGTCGGTTTCGACGAGAATGTCGGCGACTGCGTTCAGGAGGGCGAGCTTGCCGGGCAGATCTATGTGCCCGACCAGAAGGCCGTGGACGTGTTCTTTCTGATCAGCCGGCTGTCCGCACCGGAGCCCGCCAGGGTGGCGGTTGGAGCCGCGGTCGTCGTCACGCGCGTCAATGGCGAGATGTGCGACGGCACCATCACCCGCATCGATACCGAGGCCGATCTAGAAAACCAGTTCGTCGAGGCCACGGTCGATGTCGATCCGACATGTGCACCGGATCTGTTCCTGAACGAGGCGGTCGAGGTGCAGGTGACGCAGGACAGGGTCGAGGGGACCTATACCGTCCCGAACAGCGCCATTCTTGGCGAGAACACCGTGTTTCTGGTCGACGAGGCAACGCAACGCCTCGTCGCGGTCGAGGCAGAGGTCGTCTCGCGCGGGACGCGGGAGGCCGTTGTCCGGCTTCCGGGTGCGGACGGTCGTCTGCTGGTGACATCGGGCCAATCCTCGATGGCCGACGGCTTGCCGGTGAGCACGCAAGAGCCCGGATAGGCCGCACCGCACCGGACCGTTCCGGCGGCGGGGCTGCCCCTGTCCGCTGGGTGGGGTGGCAATTTTGGTCTGAAGTTGCCATTCGCAACCAGGCTTCTGGCGCGGAATCAAGGCCGAAGGCCGCCGCGCCATCGCCGACCCGCCCCGGAGGGGAGGCGATTTGCCGAGGCTGCGTATCGGATTGATGTCGTTCGGACTTTGCCGGGATAAAACGAGCCGTTCAGAGGTGCGGTTCGCCTCCCCGCGGGCCGGCGATGGCGCGGCTTATCTCTGACTCAGCAATGTGTGCTCAATGCCAAAACCCGTCAACAGAACTCTATCCTAGATTTCAAGCACCAGCGGACAATGATCCGAAACCTCGGGGTCACGGACCACCTCGAACCGCCGGACCGCGTCCAGGCGGTTGATCAGCATATAGTCGGCGTAGCGACCCGGCCTTTGGTAATGCGAGGTCCTTGTCCCCGCTTGGCCGCCGGCCGTTACGAGTTCGGCGAAGCCGCCCTGTTTCAGGACCGACAGCGTTTCGCTGCCGGGTTCCACGTTGAAATCGCCGCAAATTACCTGCAGATCCCCCGTTTCGGACACCTGCGCCGAAAGCGCCGCCAGCCGCCTGGCCTGTTCCGACCGTTCGGGCGTATCCATCTTGCCCCGTAGATCGCGCAACCCATGCATATGCGTGATGCAGACGGGCCGGTCGGCCGCATAGTCGAATATCCGGATCGCATGGGCAGCGCGCGACCTGGGGTGGTCGCCATAGCCATGGGGCGAAAACGACTTGTGAACGAATCCCTGTGCCTGGGCGATGACCGGCAGGGATTTGCGAACGAAGGTCGCAAGTCCCCACTCCGACGGCACCGGCGCGTCGCCGTCCCAAAGCGTCCCGCGCGCAGCCGGGCAGAAGATCGCCACATGGTCGGGCAGTGCCGCCGATACGTCCTGGAAGAAGTTGACCCGTTGCGGCAGCACGTGATCGCCGTCGCGATATGTCAGCCAGGCCCGGTCCGTTTCCGGGCTGTGCACCACTTCTTGCAGACACAGAACGTCCGGGCGGACCGACGACAGATAGGCCGTCAGCGGCTCGTGGAGTTTCCCGCCCCATCCGTTCAGACACATCACGATCATTGCGAGACCCTTCCGACGCATTCGTTTTGCGGAGACAACCAATCCTTCCCCGGCCAAAGGCGCAACCCGCCGACATCGCGGCCCATCTGACAGGACGCCATCGTCCGCGTTGCGGTGCGGCGTCCAATCGATTGTCGACAACGCAGGTTAAAGGCACGCGCGGTGCGGGGCTATTGGCGCTCTCGGAAGAATTGGACCGTCGAGATGCAATGGCCGCCAAGGATGCAGTCGACCAACCGATCCCGGATTGCCAGATGCCCCTTGGCGTTCGGATGCATCCTGCCCAGGATGTCGCCCTGCTGGCGCATCGATTCCGTGCCGCGCATGATCCAATGATCGTCCAAACATCCTCCGTGGAAGAAAAGTCCACCATGGCGCCGCCGACATATTGCTATCCAAGCAGAATCCCGGTGGCCTGCTGCATATGTCCGACGTCACGTGCTTTGGATCATATGCGCACCCGCGGATCCAGTTTTGACAGGGGGCGGGGCATCGGCGATAGTTCCCGGCAACAACAGCCGGTCAAGGCGTATCAGGGGGAGAGATCGGCCAATGGGCAAGCGTGTCCTGCTGATCGAGGACGAACCGAACATCATCCAGGCGATCAGTTTCATCCTGTCGCGGGACGGCTGGACGGTGGATTCCCACGCCGACGGCAAGACGGCGATGGCCGAAATCGCCCGGCGCGGCCCCGATCTGGTGATCCTCGACGTGATGCTGCCGAACCGCTCGGGGCTGGACATTCTGCAGGACCTGCGCGCCGATCCGGCGACCGAAGCCCTGCCGGTCCTGATGCTGACGGCGCGCGGGCAAAAGCGTGACCGGGAACTGGCCGAGCGTTACGGCGCCAACCGGTTCATGACCAAGCCGTTTTCCAACGCCGAGGTTCTGGAAAGCGTGCGCCAGCTTGCCGGGCCATGAGCCGCCCGCCGCGCACGGTCTTTCTGGAGCGCCGCACCTACCGGCGCCGGCGCCTGGCCGATGCCGCGCGGCTTTTGCCGGTGATAGGCGCGCTGTTGCTGTTGTTTCCGCTGCTTTGGGTGCCAGATCCTGACCAGCCTGCAAGCACCGGCTTTGGAGGGCTGTATATCTTCGCCGTCTGGGCAGGGCTGATCGTCGCCGCTGCCTGGATGTCGCGGAACCTCACCCGATCCGAGCCCGACGCGACAGAAAAAGAGCGCAGCGAATGATCGGCTTCAACGTTCTTGTTCTGGTGTGTCTGGTCTATGTGGCGACCTTGTTTCTGGTTGCCTTCGCCGCCGAGAAGCGCGCCGAACGCGGCGCGGTCGGCTGGCTGCGGTCACCCCTGGTCTACACCCTGTCGCTGTCGATCTACTGCACCGCCTGGACGTTTTACGGCGCGGTGGGCTACGCCGTGCGCTCGGGCCTGGAATTCGTCACCATCTATCTCGGTCCCACGCTGGTGATGATCGGCTGGTGGTGGCTGGTGCGTAAACTGGTCCGCATCGGCCGCAGCCAGCGCATCACCTCGATCGCCGACCTGATCTCGTCGCGCTACGGCAAGTCGAACCTTTTGGGCGTCATCGTCACACTGCTCGCGGTGATCGGCACAACGCCCTACATCGCCCTGCAACTGCAGTCGGTGACATTGTCGTTCTCGGTCTTTTCCGGCGATGGCGGCGCGGTGCCGGAGTTTGCGTCACTCTCCAACACGGCCCTCGCCGTCGCCGCAGGATTGGCTCTGTTCGCCATCCTCTTCGGCACGCGGTCGCTCGACGTCAACGAACGACACCACGGCGTGGTCACCGCCATCGCACTGGAGGCCGTCGTCAAGCTGGTCGCGCTTGTGGCCGTCGGCGTCTTCGTCGTCTGGGGCGTCGCCGGCGGTCCCGCCGACATGATGGCCCGCATCGACGCCTCGCGGATCGCCGACTGGAACCTTGCCGGCGGACGCTGGGCTACCTTGATCTTTCTGTCCGCCGCCGCGTTCCTGTGTCTGCCGCGCATGTTTCAGGTGATGGTCGTCGAGAATGCCGACGAGCAACAGGTCGCCGTCGCGTCCTGGGCCTTTCCGCTTTACCTCTTTGCGATGAGCCTTTTCGTGATCCCGATCGCGGTTATCGGCCTGACCGTCCTGCCCGGCGGCAACCCCGACCTTTACGTTCTGACCGTGCCTCTGGCGCTCGACCAGGAGGGCCTGGCGATGCTCAGTTTCCTCGGCGGGTTCTCGAGCGCCACCTCGATGGTCATCGTCGCCGCCATCGCGCTGGCCACCATGGTGTCGAACCACATCGTCATGCCGATCTGGCTCAGCACCCGCAAGGGCGGCGCCAGCATGTCGGGCGACGTTCGCGACGTTGTCATTCTCGCCCGCCGAATCTCGATCGCCGCGATTCTCGCTCTGGGCTATCTCTACTTCCGCTTCTCCGGCGGCAGCGAGGCGCTGGCTGCCATCGGCCTGATCGCCTTTGTCGGTGTCGCCCAGGTTCTGCCGGCCATGCTGGGCGGCCTGTTCTGGCGCGGGGCCACCCGCAACGGCGCTGCCATCGGCCTGATCCTCGGCTTCGCCATCTGGGCGTACACGCTGTTTCTGCCCAGCTTCGGCGACAGCTTCCTGCTGTCGGCCACGGTTCTGCAGGACGGTCCCTGGGGGGTCGGCTGGTTGCGGCCGCGCGCCCTCTTCGGCGTCGAAGGGCTCGACCCGGTGGTGCATGCCGTCTTCTGGTCGATGGTGATCAACACCGCAGGATTCTTCCTCGGCTCGCTCGCCAGCTTTCCCGAACCGCTGGAACGGCTGCAGGGCGCGCAGTTCGTCAATGTCTACGACTATTCCCGCAACGCGCCCGGCTGGACCCGCAGCACGCCCGAGGCCGAGGACCTGCTGATCATGACCCAGCGCATCCTTGGCCCCGCCGAGGCGCAGGCGCTGTTCCAGGCCGAGGCGCAGGCCCAGGGCAAGGCGGGCTATCTGCCGGATACCACCCCCGATTTCGTCGAGACGCTGGAGCGCGAGCTTGCCGGCTCGGTCGGGGCTGCGACGGCAAACGCCATGGTCGGTCAGATCACGGGCGGTGCGGCCGTGTCCGTCGAGGACCTGATGGCGGTGGCCGACGAGACAGCGCAGATCATGGAATATTCCAGCCAGCTCGAAGCCAAGTCCAAGGAATTGTCCAACACCGCGGCCCAACTGCGCGACGCCAACGAGAAACTGACCCAGCTTTCGATCCAGAAAGACGCGTTTCTCAGCCAGATCAGCCATGAATTGCGCACGCCGATGACCTCGATCCGCGCATTCTCGGAGATCCTGATGTCCGGTCCGATGTCCGAGGCCGATCAGGCGAAGTTCTCGACCATCATCCATGACGAGGCGATCCGGCTGACCCGGCTGCTCGACGACCTTCTGGATCTGAGCGTTCTGGAAAACGGCCAGGTGTCGCTGAACTGGCAGGACGCCAATCTGAACCAGATCCTCGACCGGGCCGTGACCTCGTCCGGCTCGATGGAGGCGGAGCGCAGCTTGACGATCCGGCGCGATCCCGGCGCCGAGGACATCGCGCTGGTGACGGATGCGGACCGGCTGGCGCAGGTCTTTATCAACCTCATCGCCAATGCCCGGAAATACTGTGACGCCGCGGCGCCGGAGTTGCGCGTAACCGCCTCGCAGCAAGGCAATGCGTTGGTGGTCGACTTCATCGACAACGGCTCTGGCATCCCCAAGGCCAGCCAATCGATGATCTTCGAAAAATTCGCCCGCCTGACCGATCAGAGCCGCGCCGGCGGGGCGGGCCTGGGCTTGGCGATTTGTCGCGAGATCGTTGCCAAGCTTGGCGGGTCGATCGGCTATTTGCCGGGTCAGGGCGGTGCGGCGTTTCGGGTACGGTTGCCGGTCGCGCAGGCGAAGGCAGCCGAATAGGCGCGGCCAGGCGAAGAGGAGCGCCAGGATCGGGAGGAGCTTCGATGGATCCGCCGATTGATCGTTTCTGGCCTGGAGCAGGCGTTCGCAACCCGTCTTCAGGCGCGGAATCAAGGCCGTAGGCCGCCGCGCCATCGCCGACCCGCCCCGGAGGGGAGGCGATTTTCTGACGGCGCGTGCCGTGTTGAGGTCGTTCGGACTTTGCTGGGATAAATCGAGCCGTTCTCAGGTCCGGGTCGCCTCCCCGCGGGTCGGCGATGGCGCGGCTTCGTGCTTGATAAGCATTAACCGCTACAGGCCAAAAAACGACCATGCGATTGACCCACGACGCATCGAGGCCTGGCTTCCGTTTCGGAGAGGAGGCCGCCGACGTCTTCGAAGGGGCAAGAGCGCTTTCTTGGCCGACCGCGGCGCCAGCTTGTGTCAGATCCGTTCCAGCCGGTGAAACAGATGGGTGAAGGTCGCCGCACCCAGGATCGGGATGATCAGATTGAGGATCGGCACGCTGAGCGGGATGGCCATCAGCAGGCCCGCCAGCCAGACCGCCGCGACGTTGCGGCGGAACGCGGCCTTTGCGTCCTTTCTGCCGATGCGGCGCATCGCGACGAGCTGGAAGTATTCCCGGCCGAGCAGATAGCCGTTCAGCCCCCAGAAGATGAACGGTGCGGCGGGCACGAAGAAGACGTACAGCACCAGTGCCAGAAGGTTCGCCACGACGATAACGGCGAGGAAGTTCAGACTGTCGGTCAGCGATTCGGTGAAGGGCAGCCGGGGAACGGGGGGCAGGTTAGGGTAATGCCGGTCCTCGACGGCTTGCGCCACGTCTTCGAGAAAGATGCCGGTAAAGGCGGATGCGACAGGCACCATCAGGAACACCGACAGGAAGATCATCAGAAGAATCGAGGCGCCCGACAGCAGGTCGTCGACCCAGGTGACCTCTCCCAGAATCGGCAAGGTGACGGTGTCGGGGGCAAGCCAGTTCACGACGCCGAGAAACACCGCGTAGACGGCAAAGAGCAGGGCGATCGTCAGGCCGAGGCCCAGAAACAGAACCCGGCGAAAACGGGGGTCTCCGGTCTGGCCGAGAGCCTTTAGGAAATCCCCGAATATCAAGATGTTACCCAGGTCGTGATCGCGTCGAGATCGGGGCGGGGCCGTTCCGGGGGGGCGGAGGTTTCCGTGCCGATATGGATCAGGCCCGCGACGGATTCATGGGGCTCCAGCCCCAGGCCTTCGGCACAGAAGGCCGGGTCGTGGCTTGCCCAGCCGGTCAGCCAATTCGCCCCCCAGCCGGCGGCCAGCGCGGCGTTCAGAAGCGCCAGGCAAACGGCACCGGCCGAGTAGGTCTGTTCGATCCGGGGGATCTTTTCGGATGGCTTCGGGCTGGCGATCACCGCGACGGCAAGGTCGGCCATGGCATATTGCGCGACGCCCTTGGCGACCTTCTCGGGCTCGACGCCAAGAGCGTCGCCGCGGGTCTGCGAAAGGCTCGCAAGCCGCTGCAGCGCGGGCCTCTCCAGCACGATGAAGCGCCAGGGTTCAAGCTTGCCGTGGTCGGGGCTGCGGGCGGCCGCCGTGAGCAAGGTTATCAGTGTCTCGCGATCCGGAACCGGGGTGGTCAGCGTCTTGGCGGGCCGCGACCGGCGGGTGAGCAGAAAGTCGAGCGTGGCGGGGTTGGGGGCTGGCATGGGGTCTCCGGATCGGTCGAGGGTCATGTCGGCGCGCAGGGCGCCCGGTTCAAGTCAGGGCAGCGAAAAATGGGCGGCGAGATCGGCGACGATCGCATCATAGGCGGCTTGCAGGCGCGCGCCGGGCTGGCGGGCCGCGAAGGTTTCGGCAAACGGATCAGGGGCCGAAATCGAAGTGCCGGAAAGCTCTTCCAGAACGGCGTGGCCGCAAAATGGGACGTAGACCTCGGAATAGCCGCCTTCATGGACAAGGACGAGTTTTCCCCCGCAAAGGTCGTCAGCGACTTGCCGAATCCTGCGTGTGATCTGGCGGAAGGTGTCGGCAGTGGCGAGCATGCGGCCGAGCGGATCGATGGCCGCGGCGTCATAGCCGCAGGCGACGACGATGATCTCGGGCTCGAAGCGCTGCAGCGCCGGGATCACGAGCCGGTCCATGGCTTGGCAATAAGTGGTGTGGCCCGCGCCGGGCGGCAGGGGGACGTTCATGTTGGCGCCCTGGCCTGCGCCCTCGCCGGTGACCTCTGCGGCGCCGGTGTCCATTGGGTAGTTGCGGTCCTGATGCAGCGAAACGGTCAGGACATCGGGGTCGGCGATGAAGATCGCCTCGGTGCCGTTGCCGTGGTGCACGTCCCAGTCGACGACGGCGACCCGTGTTGCCAGGCCTGCGGCGCGGGCGGCGTGGATGGCGACGGCGATATTGGCCAGAAGGCAGAAGCCGTTGGGATGGTCGGGAAGACAGTGATGGCCGGGCGGGCGGGACAGGGCATAGGCGTTTCGGGCACGGCCCCGCAGAACCTGGAACAGTGCCGCCTTGGCGAGGCCGGCGGAGAGCGCGGCAACCTCGAAACCGCCTTTCGCGAAGGGTGTGCGCAGGCCAAGCTCGCCGCCGTTCGCATCGGACAGCGCCTTGAACTCCGTCAGGAAGCCAGGCGGATGGACCCGGGCAAGATCGTCCCATGTTGCGGGGTCGGCGCCTTGCGCGTCGAGCTCTTGGATCAGGCCGGTGGCATCGATGAGATTCTTCAGCCGCCGCTTGGTTTCGGGATTTTCCGGCAGTCCGCCGGCGGCCAGCGGCTGGACCAGACCGCCGACGGGCAGCGTAAACGCATAATTTCCGCCGCCGTGCCAGAAACAACGTTCGTCCCAGAAAAACGCGGTGCGGGTCATCGGATCTCCTGTCAGGGTCTGGTGCATTTATGGCGCGTGACGGGTGGCGGTGGAATGGCGATCTGCAACCGCAGGCGTAATTCGCCGCGGTCAGTCGCGGCTTCGCCGCTGCTCCGGGCGGTTATTCGCCGCAGATGCCCTGCAGGCTGACCCAGTCGCCGTCGGGCAAGACCGTTTGGCCGCCGCCAGGTGGGATCGGATCGGCCTCGATCAGGGGCAGGGTGGATTCGCCGGATATGTCGCGGGCGTAGGCGTAGGGGGTCGCGGGCACGCGCGCCTCGGCGAAGCGCGACAGCAGGACCTCTGGGGGCACATCGGCCGGTGCCGCCGCCAGCAGGCTTTCGGCATAGCTGGCGAGATCCGCCTTGGGGATGTCGCCGGTGGTGAGCAGGCGGAATGCGGTGACCGGGCCGGTGGCGCGCAAAAGCGACCCGACAGGGTCCCGGGTTTCGGCCCGCAACGCCTCGGCGAGGACAAAGCCCGCCGCCGCGTTGGGATCTTCGTGATCTTCGACCAGGGTGCGGTTCATCAAAATCAGGCCGCCGGGCAGATGCGCGGTTTCGGCGATGCCGCCCGGCAGGACGATGATCTCGCCCGGACGGTCGCCGAGAAGCCGAGAATAAAGCCGGTCAAGCGCGCGGTTGCCGCGCGGCGTGGTGCACGGCGCGCCGGCGATGCGGCGGATATTGGCCAAAAGCCGGGTGCCCAGTTCGGTGCGTTTGGCGTCGGGGACAACGGCCGTGGTGTGGGTGACAAGGGCGTCCGGCAGCCAGAATATGCCAAGCGCGATGACGGCGGCGAGGCCGCCGCCAAGCAGGAAAAAGCGCAGGCGGCCGGGTTGCGGGCGGCGTTTGGCAATGGCACGGCGCACCGTTTCTATGGCATCGACCATCATGTCGTCTGCGAGTTCCAGTTCTTCGGGCGAATCCATTCCCGGACTATAGAGGGCGGGGCGGTTGCCCTGGTTCAGGCGTTCGACCGCCGGCAGCGACCAATGCGCCAGCGCCCGATCGGCCATGTCGTAGATAACCAGCGTCGCGTCGCCGACCGAGACGATAACGTCGCGGCGCTGGTCGTCGGGCGAGGCACGCCACACGCCGGGGGTTTCCAGCCGTTGATACTCGGTGAGCGCCGTCATGGGTGCGCGCGGTGTCTGCTCGATGCTGTTGTTTTGCGGAACAATACCGCAAGATTTGGGGTGTGCCAATGACCGAGACGGCAAGCGCGGCGGCGGGTGTCACGAAAACGGGCCCGGCGCATGGCCGGGCCCGGTCTTGTAGGTGCGATGTGCCGGTCGCGCCGCTAGGGCTTGCGGACCTGTATCTGCATCAGCCGCGCATTGTCGCCCTCATCCTTTTCGTCGACCATGCCGTTCACGTCGGCTTCGGCCTTGGTCCTGATCCGGCTATACCAGCTTGGATATCCGGAATAGGTGCAGGTCAGGATGCGCCCGCCGTTCCTGTTCATCGAACTGACGTTCCAGGTGCACGCGGGCGCGGGATAGTTCTCGCCCGGCCACCAGGCGACCCGGGTCGGCCCCGAGGCGACATCGCCGTTGTTGTAGACGCCGATGCGCACCTGGACAGGCTGGCCCTGGGTCGGGACAGGCGGGTTCAGGGACATTTCCGAGATGAACAGGTTCGGCTTCGCCGCGGCCGGAGGCTGGTTCACGCGGATCCGGTAGCGGCGGTCGTTGTCGGCTTCATTGCCTTCGGGGACAGTATTGCCGGCATCGACGAGAACGCGTGTCCGGATCTGGGCGTACCAGCTGGGATATCCGGCATAGGTGCAGGTCAGGATGCGCCCGCCGCTCAACGCCAACGAAGGCACGTTCCATGAGCAGGCATGCGATGGATAGTTCTCGCCCGGCCACCACCGCACCGTGAACGGGCCGGCAGGGACATTGCCATTGTTGTAGACGCCGACGCGAACATTCACCGGCTGGCCCTGCACGGGCGTCGCCGGGGTCATCTCGAACTCCGAGACGATAAGATTTGGCTGCGACAAGACCGGAACGGCCGATAGCAGTGCAATCGCGCCCGCCACGGCGAGCGCCTTCAGGGACTGCCTTGCAGTCATGGCATACTCCTCCTCAATGTATGCAATTGGGTGAGCGCCGACCCTATCCGGAAAGGCGGCATCGCAATTTGATGCCGGTCAAATGCGGGCGCGGGCGGATCAGGATTCCCCGGGTCTCGGCGGGTTCTTGCGCAAGGATGCACGGCAGATGTGGCTTTTGGCCGGTGCCCTCCGAGGTTGCAGCCGGCATATCCCCGAACCAGAAGCCACGCCCCTGGTCCGGCGCGTGGTCAGAGCCCCTCTGCCGTCTTCCTCAATTCGAACTTCTGGATCTTGCCCGTCGAGGTCTTCGGCAGGTCCTGAAACACCACCTGTTTCGGGGTCTTGAACCCGGCAAGGCGCTCGCGGGCAAACGCGATCAACTCACCTTCGTCCGCTGTCTGGCCCGGCTTCAACTCGACGAAGGCGCAAGGCACCTCGCCCCATTTCTGGTCCGGTTTCGCAACCACGGCGCACAGGAAAACCGCCGGGTGTTTCATCAGGATGCCCTCGACCTCGACCGAACTGACGTTTTCACCGCCGGATATGATGATGTCCTTGGCGCGGTCGGCGATCTTGATGTAGCCATCGGGGTGCTGATAGGCGATGTCGCCAGAGTGGAAATAACCACCCTTGAAGTCCTTTTCGGTGGCTTCGGGATTCTTGAAGTAGCCCTTCATCACTGAGTTGCCGCGGATCATCACCTCGCCCAGCGTTTCGCCGTCCATCGGGACCTGTTCCATGGTCTCGGGATCGAGGACGGTCACGTCCTCCATCATCGGCATCATGACGCCGGTACGGGCCTTGATGGCGTAGCGCGAGTCGTCTGGCAGGCTGTCCCATTGCTCGCCATGCCATAGGCATTCGGTGACGTGGCCATAGGTTTCGGTCAACCCGTAGACCTGGGTGACGTTGAAG
The DNA here is from genome assembly GCA_030065095.1 of Rhodobacter sp. GTDB lineage: Bacteria > Pseudomonadota > Alphaproteobacteria > Rhodobacterales > Rhodobacteraceae > JASJCA01. The sequence continues at coordinate 60,801 of JASJDP010000003.1, read as the reverse complement.
CCCAGAGGCTCGATGGCCTGCAGGGTGGCGGCAGGGGGCGGGGCGCCGGCGGTGAAGACCTCGACCGTGTGATCGAAGGGGCGGCGGTCGGCGTCGTCGGCATTGACGATGGTGTTGAGCACGATGGGCGCGCCGCCGAAATGCGTGGCCCCCTCGTCGGCGATGGCGTCATAGATCCCTTTGGCGGTGACGTTGCGCAGGCAGATCACCGTGCCGCCGAGCGCAGGGATCATCCAGGTGTGGTTCCAGCCGTTGCAATGGAAGAGCGGTACGATGGCGAGATATTTCGGGTAGAGCGTCATGCCCCAGGAGATCACGGTTCCCATCGGCACCAGATAGGCGCCGCGGTGATGGCAGACGACGCCCTTGGGCAGGCCCGTGGTGCCCGAGGTATAGCTGAGCGCGATGCTTTCCCATTCGTCGTCGGGCATCACCCATTGAAACGTTGGATCCGCTTGGGCGAGGAGGTCCTCGTATTCAGGGTGGTTGCCGGTCGCGGGAAGCCCCGCCTGGGTATCGGCAACCTCGATGATCTGCGGGCCGGGACCGTCCATCGCCGCTATGGCGGCTTCGGCGAGGGGGACGAATTGGGTGTCGACAAGCACGGCCTTGGCGCCGCCATGCCCGAAAATATAGGAGACGGACTCGGTATCGAGCCGGATATTGATCGTGTTGAGCACGGCGCCCGAGGCGGGAATCCCGAAATGCGCCTCGGCATGGGCCGGAATGTTCGGAAGCAGCGTCGCCACGACATCGCCGGACCGGATGCCCAAGGTGGCAAGTGCAGATGCGAGGCGGGTGCAGCGGTCGTGATAGTCGGCATAGCTGGTGCGGTGAGCGCCGTAGACCACGGCCTCGCGGTCGGGAAAGACACGGGCGGCGCGGCGCAGGTGGCTGAGCGGCGTCAGCGGCACGTAATTCGCGCGGCACTTTTCCAACCCGGTTTCGTCCGTCATCCAGCCCATGGCCGGTCCTCCCCTTGATGTCCCCGACAGGCAGGGGAGTTTTACCGCGGTTGCGCGGATTGGAAAGGGTGAAATAAGGGGGCGCATGGACAGCCTGCCAACCCAAAGACCGTTTTCCGCCGCCGGGTCGATCCTTGCGGCCATGGTGCTGATCGGCTTGATCGACAATCTGGTGTTTGCGTTGGCCGGGATCAGCGGCATCTGGCAGTTTCACCTGGTGCGGTCCGCGATGGCGCTGCCCGTGATCTTCGTGATCGCTGCGCTCGGGGGGCGGCGGATCTGGCCACGACGGGTGTGGCCGGTCTTGGGGCGCAGCCTGCTGGTGTCGGTGTCGATGGTGTTCTATTTCGGTTCGCTGGCCTTTCTTCCGGTGGCGCAGGCGGCGGCGGGTCTGTTCACGGCGCCGATTTTCGTCCTGCTGATCTCGGCGGTCTTTCTGGCCGACCGTGTGACCGGGGCCAATGCCGTGGCCGCGCTGGTCGGCTTCGCGGGTGTCGTCTTGGTGCTCAAACCCGATCTGCAGGATCTGTCGCCGGCGACCTTGATGCCGGTGGCGGCGGGGTTCTTCTATGCCTGCGGGGCGATGGCGACGCGGCGGTGGTGCGGGAACGAAGGCACGCTCGGCCTGCTGGCGGCCTTCTTTGCGGTCATGGCGGTCTGGGGGGCGGGCGGATGCCTGGTGCTGGCCTGGTTGCAGCCCGAGGTGCCGGCGGGGCAGGCGGGCTTTCTGCTGCGCGGCTGGGTGACGCCGGGCTGGGAGTTTCTGGGGCTGACGGCCGTGCAGGCACTGGGCGCCGTGGCGGGCGTCGGGTTGATCATCCGGGGCTACCTGTTGGCCGAGGCGTCGTTTGTATCGGTCTTTGAGTACGTTCTTCTGATCTTCGGGGCGGTCTGGGGGTATGCGTTGTGGGGACAGACGGTGGATTGGGTGCAGGCGGCCGGGATCGGGCTGATCATCGCGTCGGGTGCGGTGCTGGCCCGGTCGGTGCGCTGACATGCGGTGCATCAAGAGGGGGTTGCGAAGCCGGATTTGGCCTGGAGCGGACGTCGCATTCTCCTTGAGGATCCACGCTATCGCCGACCCGCGGGGAGGCGAACCAAACCTCTGAACGGCTCGTTTTATCCCGGCAAAGTCCGAACGACCTCAATCCGATACGCGCCGCCAGAAAATCGCCTCCCCTTCGGGGCGGGTCGGCGATGGCGCGGCGGCCTACGGCCTTGATTCCGCGCCTGAAGACTGGTTGCGAACGGCGGCTCAAGGCCAAGAACCGGTCGAACACGCATCCGGTCACACTTGTCCCTCCGCACGCGAAAGGGGCCGCTACGACGCGGCGCTTCCGCATGCCGCTTTGAAACGCCATGCCGGCGGTGCTGGCGATGGCCCCGGGCTTGGAGTAAGCACGCCCTATGATCATTTCGCGCGGTCGGCGCTATATCTTCGTGCATATCCCCAAGACCGGCGGCACTGCGCTGAGCCTGGCGCTGGAGGCGCGCGCGATGAAGGACGACATCCTGATCGGCGACACGCCCAAGGCGGTGCAGCGCAGACGCCGGCTGAAGGGCGTGACGACCGCGGGGCGGCTTTGGAAACATGCGACGCTGGCGGATATCGACGGGCTGGTGTCGCTGGACGAACTGGACGGGATGTTTCTGTTCACGCTGGTGCGCAACCCGTGGGACCGGATGGTCAGCTACTTTCACTGGCTGCGCGGGCAGACGTTCGAGCACCCGGCCGTTACGCTGGCAAGGCGGACCGAATTTCCGGAATTCGCCGCGCACCCCGCGACGCGGGAGTCGTTCAGATCCGCGCCCGCCCGAACCTACCTGACCGATGCAGAAGGCACCGAGCGGCCTGCGCAGTACATTCGCCTGGAGCATCTGGCGGAGGATCTCGAACCGGTGGAGGCCCATCTTGGCTTTCGGCTGAACGACCTCTCGACATTCAATGTCTCGAAACGGGTGCGGGATTACCGGATCTATTACGACGATGCGCTGGCCGCGCTTGTCGGCGACGCCTGCCGGGAGGATATCGAGCGGTTTGACTACGCGTTCGGCTGAAACGGACGGCGATTGTTTCGGATCGGGCGCAACTGCCGCCAATTTACCTTTCATTGAGACCTGTGGCGGGAAAGCGCCGCAATTTCATCAGAATTGCGCCGAAAATTAGACCTGAGAATCATGGTTTATCGATTTCATCGAGCAGTCCAAATGAAACACGGCACGGTGGAGGTGCAGATGTTTGGACTGAAGACGATATTGTTCGGCGGTCACCCCGCCCTACACCGGCAGGAGATCGGTGGCGGCTGGGGCGGATATACGAAATCCGACATGCACGGCGTTGCCGCCGGGCTGGTGGCGGGCACCTGGGTCGCTACGGCCATCGGCTGGCGCCCGGCCGAGGCGATTGCCAAGGGTGATCTGGTTCTGACCTTCGACCGTGGCCTGCGGCCGGTGCGCGAAGTGACGCGCGGGCGGCTGTGGAGTTCCGACGATCGTTGTCCGAGGATTTTGTGGCCGCTGCGGGTTCCTGCGGGCGCGCTTGGCAATCAGCAGGAAATGACCGTGCTGCCGGAACAGTCGGTCATGCTGGAAAGCGACGCGGCGGATCTGCTCTATGGCGACCCCTTCACGCTGGTCAGGGCGGCCGATCTCGACGGGTTCCGCGGCATCGAACGCGTGGTGCCCGAGACGGTGGCGCTGGACGTGATCCAGCTGCATTTCGACGAGGACGAGATTGTGTTCGCCAATGCGGGTGCGCTGGTGCACTGCCCCAGCGCCCAGGGGCTCGAGATCGCCACGCTGGACGGCGCGTGCAAAGCCACGGGCTACGAGGTCCTGACGTGCGACGAAGCCGCCCTGCTGTTGGAATGCCTGCGCGACGAGGATGCCGTCGCGGGGGATTGGACCCCCGCGAACACTCCCGCGAGCCAGGTGCTGCCCGGTTACGCCGCGGTCTTTTCCTGAACGGCGAAGCGGGCGTAGAAACCATCGCCCTTCGCAGCGACATCCCGTAGCAGGTCGGGCGCCTTGAAGCGGGCCCCGTGGCGCGCCTCGAGCGCGTCGCAGATCTCGACCGCCTTCGCCGCGCCGATCATGTCGAGCCAGCTGAACGGTCCGCCGGACCACGGCGCGAAGCCCCAGCCGAGGATCGCGCCGACATCGCCCTCGCGGATGTCCATCAGCACGTTTTCCTCCAGTGCGCGGACGGCTTCCAGCACTTGCGCCATCATCAGCCGGTGCTGCACCTCGTGCAGGTCCGGCTGATCGGCGCCTGCCGTGCCGAACTTGTCGCGCAGGCCCTGCCAAAGGCCGGCGCGCTTGCCGGCGTCGTCATAGTCATAATACCCGGCCTTCGACTTCCGGCCCAGCCGGCCCTCTTCAAACAGCCAGAACAGCACATGGTCCGCGCCGCCGTCATAGGCGTCGCCAAGCGCGGCCTTGGTCGCCTTGGCGATCTTCACGCCGAGATCGATCGAGGTCTCGTCGTTGAGCTGCAGCGGCCCGACGGGGAAGCCCAGCATCTGTGCGGCATGTTCGATCAGCGCCGGTTCGACCCCCTCGCCGACCATGCGCACGCCCTCGTTGATGTAGGGAATGATGCAGCGGTTGGCGTAGAAGAACCGCGCGTCGTGGACGACGATGGGCGTCTTCTTGATCTGGCGCACGAAATCCAGCGCCTTGGCGACCGCACGGTCGCCGGTTTCCTTGCCCTTGATGATCTCGACCAGCATCATCTTGTCGACGGGCGAGAAGAAATGGATACCGATGAACTGGTCGGGCTTCTGGCTGGCCTTGGCCAGGTCGGTGATCGGCAGGGTCGAGGTGTTGGTGGCGAAGATGCAGTCGGCAGGGATGATCGCCTCGACCTTCCGGGTCATCTCGGCCTTGACGGCCGGATCCTCGAACACCGCCTCGACGATCAGGTCGCAGCCCTGCAGCGCCTGCAGATCGGTGGTCGCGGTGATGCGCCCCTCGACCTCGGTCTTCTTCTCGGGCGTCGCCTTGCGGCGCTGGATGCCCTTGTCCATGTGGGCTTCGGTATAGGCCTTGCCGCGGTCGGCGGCCTCCTGGCTCTGGTCGATCAGCACCACCTCGATGCCGGCCAGCGCCGAGACCAGCGCGATACCGGCCCCCATCATGCCCGCGCCCAGCACGCCGATCTTCCGCACCGTCTGATCGGGCACGCCGACCGGGCGCACGGCACCCTTTTCCAGCGCACCCTTGTTGACGAAGAGCGAGCGGATCATCGCGCTGGAGGACGGGTTCATCAGCACGGAGGTGAAATGCCGCGCCTCGATTTTCAGTGCGGTATCGAAAGGCACCAACGCGCCTTCATAGGCGGCGGCCAGCAGCGCCTTGGCGGCGGGGTAGACGCCCTGGGTCTTGCCGTGAACCATCGCGGCGGCGCCGACATAGGTCATGTATCCCGACGGGTGATAGGGCGTGCCGCCGGGCATCTTGTAGCCCTTTTGATCCCAGGGTTTCACCAGATCGGCATCCTTGGCCGCCAGGACCCAGTCCTTGGCCCGTGCGAGCAGATCCTCTGCCGGGACCACTTCATCGATCAGACCGGCGGACTTGGCCTTCGCAGGATCGAGCAGCTTGCCCTCCAGCAGGTAGGGAGAGGCCGCCATGGCGCCCAGCTTGCGCACCAGGCGCGTGGTGCCGCCGGCGCCGGGAAAGAGGCCGACCATGATCTCGGGCAGGCCGATCTTCGCCTTGGGATTGTCGGCGGCGAAGATGCGGTGCGTGGTCAGCGCGATCTCGTAGCCGATGCCAAGCGCGGTGCCGGGCAAAGCACAGGCGATGGGCTTGCCGCCCTTCAGGGTCTTGGGGTCCATCCCGGCACGTTCGATCTTGCGCAGGCCGTCATGGGTCTGCAGCAGCCAGTTGAACAACCCCGCCGCCGGGTTGTCGCCCGCGGCGTTCCTGATTTCCGCCAGCACGTTGAGATCCATGCCGCCGGCGAAATCCGGCTTGGCCGAGGTGATGACGACACCCTTGACGGCGTCGTCGGCAAGCGCGTCATCGATAAAGCCCAGCATCTGTTTGGAGCCCTCAATGGACATCACGTTCATCGACTTGCCGGGCACGTCCCAGGTGATGGTGGCGACGCCGTCGGCGTCGACGGCATAGGTGAATTCGGTCATTCTGCGGCTCCTTCGGAAGGCGGGAAAACGGGGGCAGGGCGCAAGGACGGCCCGCCGGGGAATGCGATGTGAGTCATGGCCGGGCCTTTACGGTGGTGCGGCTCCAGAGGATGCGGCTTTGGCCGTTGACGATCATGGCGGCCGGCACGGTGGCTGGGTCGTCGGGCGTAGCGGTCGGCGCGGTCATTTGACCTCCCTGAGCAATGTGCCGTCGCGCTTGGTAAAGCGCATGACGCCGTCCTTGTCCTCGACCATCATGTCGACATCGGAATAATGGCCGATTTCGTGATCCGTGCGGGTGCCGATCACCAGAAACCGCGCCTCGGCCCCGGTGCGGTTGACGAAATGGTGCCCGTTCGCGACGCCCGCCGGAAAGGCCGCGCAGTCGCCGGGATGCATCACGGTCTCGCCCTGATCCTCGACCAGGACCACCTCGCCCTCGGTGACCATCACGAACTCGTCCTGGTGCACATGCCAGTGCCGCATGGACGACATGCCGCCGGGATCCAGAACCGTGATATTGGCCCCGAACTGGGTCAGTCCGCCCGCATCGCCCAGACGCAGATAGCCGCGGCCGGACATCATCGAGGCATAGGGTTCGGGGTAGGACGACGCCTTGCTGAACGTGACCTTCGCGGTGTCGATCTTGGGCATCAGACCCGCTCGATCACAGTGGCAGCCCCCATTCCCGACCCGATGCAGAGCGTGGCAAGGCCGGTTTCGCGGTCCGACCGCTCCATCTCGTCGAGAAGCGTGCCGAGGATGATCGCGCCAGTCGCGCCCAGCGGGTGGCCCATGGCGATCGAACCGCCGTTGACGTTAACAACCTCGGGGTCGACCTCGAAGGCCTGCATGAAGCGCAGGACGACCGAGGCGAAGGCCTCGTTGACCTCGAAAAGGTCGATATCGCCGATCTCCATGCCCGTTTCGGCCAGGATCTTCTGGGTCACCGGCACCGGGCCGGTCAGCATGATCGTCGGATCGGTGCCGATCTTGGCGGTGGCCTTGATCCGGGCGCGGGGGGTCAGCCCGTGCTTTTCGCCATAGGCCTTGTTGCCTATAAGAACCGCGGCCGCGCCGTCGACGATGCCGCTGGAATTGCCGGCATGGTGGATATGCTCGATCTTCTCCAGATGCGGGTACTTCATCAGCGCGATCTTGTCGAAGCCGGGCATCACCTCGCCCATATCCTTGAAGCTGGGCTTCAGCGCGCCGAGCGACTGCATGTCGGTCTGGGGGCGCATGTATTCGTCATGGGCCAGGATCGGCAGGCCGTTGAGGTCCTTGATTTCGATGACGGATTTGTCGAACCGGCCGTCGTCCCAGGCGGCCTTGGCCCGCTTCTGACTGCGCACGGCCAGTTCGTCGGCCATGTCGCGGGTGAAACCGTATTCGGTCGCGATGATGTCGCTGCTGATGCCCTGGGGCACGAAATAGGTCTTCATCGCCAGCGTCGGATCGGCGGCGATGGCGGCGCCGTCGCTGCCCATCGGCACGCGGCCCATCATCTCCACCCCGCCCGCGATATAGGCGTCGCCCGCGCCGCCCCGGACCTGATTTGCGGCCATGTTGACGGCCTCCAGCCCAGAGGCGCAGAAGCGGTTGATCGACACGCCGGGGATCGACTCGTCGAGATCCGAGGCCAGAACCGCGGTGCGCGCCAGACAGCCGCCCTGTTCGGCGACCTGGGTGACGTTGCCCCAGATCACATCCTCGACCGCGTGACCGTCAAGATCATTCCGGGCCTTCATCGCGTTCAGCACGTCGGCGCTGAGTTTCGCGGCGGTCACCTCGTGCAGCGAACCGTCCTTGCGGCCCTTGCCGCGGGGCGAGCGTACGGCGTCGTAGATATAGGCGTCTTCCATGGGGGTCGTCCTTTCGTCAGGCCCGGTCCGACGGGTGTCCGGGCATCAGGTCATAGGGGTGTTTCCAGCCGGGCGTGGCCGCGATGCGGTCGAGCCAGCCGTCGATATGGGCCCAGTCGCCGCGGGCGAAGCCGAAGGGTTCGGGGTAGTAGAGATAGGCGCAGCACGAGATGTCGGCGACGGTGATGCCGTCTCCGACCAGCCAGTCGCGGCCCGCCAGCGCCTTGTCGAGCACGTCACAGGCGGCATCGAGCCGGCCCTGCAAAAATGCGATGGCCTCCAGCGGGCGTTTTTCCTCGGGCAGGAAATTCAGCAGAAACCGGGTGACGCCGGCCTGGGACGACATCTTGTGGTTGTCCCAGAAAACCCAGCGCAGGACCTCGTATTTATCCTCCGGCCGTCCGCCGAGCATGCCGGTCTTGTCGGTGATGTACTGCTGGATCGCGCCGGACTGGCTGAGCTTGACGTCGCCGTCGACCAGAACCGGGACTTCGCCCATGTCGTTGACGGTCTTGCGGTAAGTGTCGCTGCGCGCCTCGCCATTGAAGAAATCGACGAACACCGGCTCCCAGTCGAGACCGGACAGTTCCATGGTCAGCGCCGCCTTGTAGGAATTGCCGGATTCGCCGAAGCAGTAGAGTTTCATGGTCATGCGTCGCTCCCGATGACTGCCGTTGGAGTGGGGGGTTCGCACCCCCACACCCCCGCAGAGTATTTCCGCCAGGATGAAGGAGCCGTGTGTTCACCGGATATTAACCCCAATACCGCGTGAATGGCGGCACGGTACAGGCTGGAGAGCCGATGACCGTCCAGGGTGAAGCCCCGCCGCCGATGCGTCTGACGCCCCAGGTGGTGGGGTGGAGCCGTGGCTTCCCCTTCATCCTGGCGAAAATACTCAGGCCGCAGGCGCGCCGCGAAGCGGCGCCCGCGGCGACGCGCTTGCGCGGCGCAATTCCTGATCCGGCGCGGAACGGTCACGGCCGGTCCCCGGAAAAGCTGCGCGAGATCAGCTCCTTCATGATCTCGTTCGTCCCGCCATAGATGCGCTGAACCCGCGCATCCGTCCACATCTCGGCCACCGCATATTCCTGCATGAAGCCGTAGCCGCCATGCAGCTGCAGGCATTCGTCCAGCACCTCGCCCTGGGTGTCCGTCACCCAGTACTTCGCCATCGCCGCCTTCTCGACGGACAGCGCACCCCGGAGGTGTTCGGCAATGCATTCGTTCAGGAAGGCGCGCGCGACGGCGGTCTTCGTCTGGCACTCCGCCAGCTTGAACCGGGTATTCTGGAACTGCATGATCGGGCCACCGAAGGCCTGGCGTTCGCGGGCATAGGCGATGGTGCGCTCGACCGCGCCCTCCATCGCGCCGACCGCGCCGCAGGCGATGATCAGCCGTTCCTGGGGCAGCTGCTGCATCATCTGGTAAAAGCCCTGACCCTCTTCGCCGCCAAGGATGTTTTCGGGCGGCACGGCGACATTGTCGAAGAAAAGTTCTGACGTGTCGGCGGCATGGCAGCCGATCTTTTCCAGATTCCGGCCTCGGGCGAAGCCGTCGGCGCCCTCGGTCTCGACCACCACCAGCGATGTTCCCTTGGCGCGGCCCGAGGGGTCGGTCTTGGCGGCGACGATGACCAGGTCTGCATGCTGGCCGTTGGTGATAAAGGTCTTCTGACCGGTCAGACGATAGACATTGCCGTCGCGGATTGCACGGGTCTTGAGATTCTGCACGTCCGATCCGCCGGACGGTTCGGTCATCGCCAGCGCGCCGACCATCTCGCCCGAAACCATCTTTGGCAGCCAGCGTTTCTTCTGCTCTTCGGTGCCGTAGGCCAGGATGTAGTGGGCGACGATGCCAGAGTGGATGCCGTGGCCCCAGCTTGCCAGATTTGCGCGGCTGCCTTCCATCAGGATCACCGCCTCATGCCCGAAATCGCCGCCAGCGCCGCCATATTCCTCGGGGACCGACGGGCACAAGAGGCCCAGCTCGCCCGCCTGGGTCCAGGTCGATTTGTCCATCTCTCCCTGTTTCCGCCAGCGGTCGAAATGCGGTGCCCATTCGTTTTCGATGAAGGCCCGCGTCATGTCGGCCAGCATCCGGTGCTCATCCGTCATCCAGTTCGTCGGCGACAAGTCGGTCATCCGGTCCTCCGCTATTTCTTCCTGGCTTCCAACTCGGAATTGAACAGCCGCAGCCGGGCGGTGAGGTTTTCGTGGTTCGTCACACTGTCGAAATGTTCGAAGAGAAACGACAGGGCTTCACCCTCGTCCAGCCCGGCCTCGGCGGCGAACCGTTTCAGGCGGCGGTAGCCGTCCTCAGTCATCCCGACATTGAAGCGGCGGGTCAGGCGGAAGCGTTTCGGCATCGATCCTCCGGGTCAAACGCGCGTAAGGCGGGGTTCCCCCCGCCTTGCTCAGAAATTCGCCGCGTCCAGCGTCATCACCGGCTCGGCACCGGACCGGATGCGCGCCAGATGCATCGCGGTTGCGGGCAGCTGGTGGGCCATGTGGAAGCGGCCCGTCGCAAGCTTGGTCTTGTAGAACTCCTCGTCCGACGCGCCGGCTTCGAGCGCGGCATAGCTGGCCTTGGCCATCTGTGCCCACATCAGCCCCAGGCTGACATGGCCGAAAAGATGCATGAAATCGTATGATCCCGACAGGGCCGCATTGGGGTTTTTCAGGCCTTCGGACATGAAATACATCCCCGCCGCCTGCAGATCCTTCGACGCCGCCTTGAGCGGGTCGAGGAATCCGGCCTTCAGCTCGGCATGGCCCTCGTTTTCCTTCAAGAAGCCTTTCACCATCTCGAAGAAGGCCATGATGGTCTTGCCGCCGTTCTGCGGCAGCTTGCGGCCCACGAGGTCAAGCGACTGGATGCCGTTCGTTCCTTCGTAGATCATGGTGATCCGGGCGTCGCGGACGAACTGCTCGAGCCCCCACTCCTTGGTAAAGCCCGATCCGCCCAACGTCTGCTGGGCCAGCACCGTGGTCTCGAACCCCTTGTCGGTCAGGAAGCCCTTGATGACCGGGGTCAGAAGCGAGATCATCGCATCCGCGTCGGCATCTTCGAGACGCTTGGCGCGGTCGATCATCTGCGCGCCCCAGAAGACGAAGGCACGCGCGCCCTCGACAAAGCTCTTCTGCATCAGAAGGTTCCGGCGCACGTCCGGGTGGACGATGATCGGATCGGCGGGCCCGTCAGGGTTCTTCACACCGGTCACGTCGCGGCCCTGCAGGCGATCCTGCGCAAAGCCAAGGGCGTTCTGATAGGCGACGACGCCCTGGGCATAGCCTTGCAGGCCGACGCCCAGCCGCGCCTCGTTCATCATGGTGAACATCGCGCGCATGCCCTTGTGCGGCTCGCCGACAAGATAGCCCACGGCCCCGTCGTGGTTCATCACGCAGGTGGCGTTGCCGTGGATGCCCATCTTGGATTCCAGCCCGCCGCAGGTGACCGAATTGCGCGCGCCCAGCGAGCCGTCGTCGTTGACCAGGAACTTCGGCACGATGAACAGCGAGATGCCTTTCACGCCGTCGGGGCCACCGGGGATCTTGGCCAGGACCAGGTGGATGATGTTTTCCGACAGGTCGTGCTCGCCCGCCGAGATCCAGATTTTCTGGCCGGTGATGCGATAGCTGCCGTCGTCCTGCGGTTCCGCCTTGGTGCGGATCAGGCCCAGATCGGTGCCGCAATGCGGCTCTGTCAGGTTCATCGTGCCGGACCAGCGCCCCTCGATCATATTGGGCAGATAGGTGGCCTTTTGCTGCTCGGTGCCGTGGGCGTGGATCGCGGAATAGGCGCCGTGGGTCAGACCCTGGTACATGTTGAAGGCCATGTTGGCCGACACGAACATCTCGCCCACCGCGCTGCCCATCAGATAGGGCATGCCCTGTCCGCCGTATTCGGGATCCGCATCGAGGCCCATCCAGCCACCTTCGCGCATCTGGTCGTAAGCCGCCTTGAACCCGGCGGGCGTGCGCACCACGCCGTTTTCCAGCGCACAGCCTTCGTGATCGCCGACGGCGTTCAACGGGGCCAGAACCTCGACGCTGATCTTGCCGGCTTCGTCCAGGATCGCCGCGGTGAAATCGCGGTCAAGCTCGTCATATCCCGGAATGTCGGAGGCCGAGACATTCAGCATGTCGTGCAGCAGAAACTGCATGTCCTTGGTCGGGGCGGTGTAGCTGGGCATGGCGGGGCTCCGTTGCGTTAATCTTTCGCCGTGTCTGTTGCAGGGCCGGAATCGAACGACTCGATCATTTTGCGGCCCCATTCGAGCTGTTCTTTCAAATCCTCAATCGCCTCGATCAGTTCGTCGCGCTGGCGTTCCATGTCGACGAGTCGCTCCTTCGCGATCTCGTAGGTGCGGCGAAACTGGGTCTGTTGCTGGTCGCCCATGTCGTAGAGGTCGAGAAGCTGGCGAATTTCTTCCAGAGAAAATCCAAAGCGCTTGCCGCGCAGAATCAGTTTGAGGCGGGCGCGGTCGCGGCGGGTGAACAGCCGGCGGTTGCCTTGGCGGATCGGCGACAGAAGCTCCTTGGATTCGTAAAAGCGGAGCGTGCGCGGCGTGACGCCGTACTCGTCGCACATCTGGCGGATTGTCATGACGTCTTCGGTCATCTCGCGTTCGTCTTCTTCTGGCTGAGTCGCGCTTTCTCTCAAATGCGCGTTTGCAGTGAGTCTCGCAAGAGAAGGTGACGTGCACGTAAAGAAAACGTCACGTCATTTCGATTTATTTGCGGCGAGCGGGGCGTCAGCCGAGATTTCCGGCCACCTCGTCGCGGAGGGCCTTCAACTCTGAGATGGTGACGTCGAGATCGCGGCGCTGGGTCGCCAGGGCGGCAAGCTGGCGATCGGCGAGATCGACGAAGGCGCGGAATTGTGCGCCGGTGCCCTGTGCTTCGTAAAGCAGCAGCCACTGGCGGATCTCTTCCAGGGAAAAGCCGAATCGGCGGCCCCGCAGGATCAGCGTCATGCGCGCGGTTTCGCGCGGGCCGTAAAACCGGGACCGTCCGTCTTTTTCGGGCGCGAGCAGTTCGATGTATTCGTAATAGCGAAGGGTGCGCGGGGTCACGTCGAACCGTGCGCACATCTCCTTGAAGTTGAGCTTGTCCCCAGCCATGGGTCGAGGGTAGGGCGGTTTGCGGGTCGTTTCAATTGCCGGTGTGGCACATCTGCGCGCGGCCCGGCAAAGCGGGCGGGACCTGATCAGGGATCCCAAATAAAAACCCGAGATTGCGAACAGCTCTCAATTGCTAAAGTTAGCACTTGCGGGCGCAGGAGTAAGCGCCAATAACCGCAGGGCGTTTCAGGCCGGGGCGGGTATGACCGACAAAAGCTTTAAGATCGCCAGCCAGTTCATCGAGGCGTTGCCGCATTCGCGGGCACTGGGCATGCGGCTGACCGCGCTGGAACCGGGGGCGGCAGAGATCACCATGCCCTATGACGACCGGCTGATCGGCGATCCCGAAACCGGCGTGATCCACGGCGGGGCGGTGTCGGCGCTGATGGACACCTGCGGCGGCGCTGCGGTGATGAGCCACCCCGACGCCACGCACGGCACCGCGACGATCGATCTGCGCATCGACTACATGCGCGCGGCGGTGCCCGGGCAGGCGATCACCGCGCGCGCCGAGTGCTATCACGTGACCCGCTCGGTGGCCTTCGTGCGGGCCTGGGCGATGGATGACGACCGCGACAATCCGGTCGCCGCGGCCACCGGCGCCTTTACCGTGGAGCGCGGATGATGGCGCCCCGGCCCAGGCCAGAGCCGGTTCAGGTGGTCAAGCAGCGGCGCGACGCGGCGCTGAAGGCGCTGGTCGACGGGGTGCCGTATATCCGGTTTCTCGGTATCTCCTTCGAGCGGCATGGCGACGAGCTGACCGCCTTGCTGGCGTATGACGACAAGCTGATCGGCAACCCGATCCTGCCGGCCCTGCATGGCGGTGCGATTGCGGCCTTTCTGGAGGTGGCGGCGATCATCGAGCTGTCGTGGTCCTACCTTTGGGAGGACATCGAGTCCGGCAAGATCGACCCCACCACGGTCGATCCGCAACACCTGCCGCGGCTGCCGAAAACCATTGATTTCACGGTGGACTACCTGCGGTCGGGCCTGCCACGCGACGCCTATGCGCGGGCGCGGGTCAACCGGTCGGGTCGGCGCTATGCCTCGGTCCATGTCGAGGCCTGGCAGGACAACCGCGCGAGGCTGTTCGCTCAGGCGACCGGGCATTTTTTGATGCCAGCCAGGACAGAGCCAGCTGAATGACCTTGGACTCCGGCGCGCTGACCCATGGGCGCGTGCTGAAGATCGCGGTGCCGATCATGATTTCCAACGCCACGGTGCCGATTCTGGGCGCAGTGGACACCGGCGTTGTCGGTCAGATGGGCGCTGCCGCACCGATCGGCGCCGTCGGGATCGGCGCGATTGTCCTGACCGCGGTCTATTGGATCTTTGGGTTCCTGCGCATGGGAACCGTGGGACTGACCAGCCAGGCCCACGGTGCGGGCGACCGGTCCGAAGTGTCGGCGTTGCTGATGCGGGCGCTGATGATCGGCGTCGCGGGCGGCCTGGCGTTGATCCTTCTGCAGGCGCCGCTCTTCTGGGTGGCATTCCGGATCTCGCCCGCCTCGGCCGAGGTCGAGGGGCTGGCGCGCGATTACATGGCGATCCGGATCTGGTCGGCGCCCGGCGCGATTGCGATCTTCGGGATCACCGGCTGGCTGATCGCGCTGGAACGCGCGCGGTCGGTCATGGCGCTGCAGTTGTGGATGAACGGCGTGAACATCGTTCTGGACCTGTGGTTCGTGCTGGGGCTGGGTTGGGGCGTCGAGGGCGTGGCGCTGGCGACCTTCCTCGCGGAGTGGAGCGCCTTCGGCCTGGGGCTGTGGCTCTGCCGGCCGGCGTTTTCCGGGCCGGACTGGCACGCCTGGGCGCGGGTCTTCGACAGGGTCGCCGTATGGCGCATGGCGGCGGTCAATCGCGATATCCTGATCCGGTCGCTGCTGCTGGAAGCGATCTTTGTCTCGTTTCTGTTTCTGGGGGCGGATTTCGGCGACGTGACACTGGCGGCGAACCAGATCCTGATCCAGTTCCTGCATGTCACGGCCTTTGCCCTGGACGGGTTCGCCTTCGCGGCCGAGGCGCTGGTGGGCCAGGCAATGGGCGCGCGGGCTCGCGGGCGATTGCGGCGCGGGGCGCTCTTGACGTCGTTCTGGGGGCTGATCTCGGTCTTGATCCTGACCGCGGTGTTCGCGTTGTTCGGCACGTGGGTCGTGGATCTGATGACGACGTCGGCGCAGGTCCGGGCCGAGGCGCGGATCTACCTGATCTATATGGTTTTTGCACCGCTGACGGGCGTGGCGGCGTGGATGTTCGACGGCATCTTCATCGGGGCGACGCGGTCGGCGGACATGCGCAACATGATGGCGGTGTCGGCGGCCATCTATTGCGTGGCGGTGGCGGTGCTGGTGCCGGCGATGGGCAATCACGGGCTGTGGCTGGCGCTGTTGGTCTCGTTCGTGGCGCGGGGGGTGACGCTGGGACTGCGTTATCCGGCGCTGGAGGCACAGGCCACCCGCGGGTGAGCGGGCAAGGGTTTTGTGAAAATCCTAGCAAAAAAACGCGTGCAAGAGAATTTCGCGCTCAAAGCGCTTTCACGCGCTCCAGCGCAAGCCGGATTTGCGTGATTTCGGTCTCGTCGAGTTTGGCCTGCGGTGGCGCCGGGTCGCCGCAGTCGAAACCTTGCAGCCTCAGCCCCGCCTTGACGGCCGCGGCGAGATTGAAGCGGGCGAACACCTGGTTCACGGCCCACAGGTCGCGCTGCAACTCCATCGCCGTGTCCCAGTCGCCGGCGCGGCACAGCTCATAGAGCCGGACGCTTTGCCGAGGTACAAGGCAGGACGGCCCGGCCAGCCAGCCGCGCCCGCCGATCAGCATCACCGCTGTCGTGATATGCGAGGAGGCGGCGAAAACGCCAAGCCGGTCTCCGACACTGTTCAGCACCGTCAGCAGCCGCCCGGTATTGGTCGAGGCATCCTTGAGATAGCGGATGTTCGGGTGCCCGGCGAGCCGGTCGATGGCGGACAGCGTAAGGTCGGAACGCTGGAAATTCGGATTTGTGTACAGCGTCACCGGCAGGTCCGTGGCGTCCGCGACAGCGGTGAAATAGTCGACAACGCCGTCCTCCGGCACCGGGAAATACGCCTCAAGGACAGCCAGGATGCCGTCGGCACCCAACGCGGCCCATTCCCGCGCCTGGCGGACGGCGTCGAGGGTCGATGTGGACGCAACCCCGGCGATGACCGGAACCCGGCCCGCGGCGGCCTCGACGACGGCTGCCACGACGGTGCGGCGCTGGTCGAAGTCGAGATAGGCGAACTCGCCGGTGCTGCCGAGCGGCGTCAGCCCATGCACGCCTTCGCCGATCAGGTAATCGCAGAGCCGGGCCAGCGTGTCGCGGTCGATACCGCCGTCGCCGGTCAGCGGAGAGGGAAGGTAGGGGATCACGCCATAGAGGTCGCGGGCGTCGGGCATCGGGCCGGCTCCTTTTCCCTGATCGTTAGCATGCTGCAGCGCCCGCGCCAAAGCCGCGGGCGGCGGCGGAAGATGCCCGCAACCGCGCGCGGTTGCGGGCGCGTGACGCTCTGCTGTGATGCGCTTGCAGTACAAGCCTGCGCGCAAAACCCCCTGTCAGGTCCGTTCGGCGTCAAAGGATGTCGAGCACGGCCTCGGGCGGGCGTCCGAGGGCGGCCCTGCCGTCGGCGAACACGATGGGCCGTTCGATCAGCTTGGGCGTTGCCGCCATCGCGGCAATCAGCGCGTCTTCGGGACTGTCCTTCGCCAGACCCGCGGCGCGAAACTCGGGCTCCTTCGGGCGCATCATGGCAATCGCCGGAAGGCCCAGCAGCGACAGCGCTTCGCGGATTTCCACGGAGCTCGGCGGATCGTCGAGATACCGCCGTTCCGTGATCTCGACACCGCGGTCCTGCAGAAGCTTGAGCGTCTGGCGGGATTTCGAGCAGCGCGGGTTGTGCCAGATGGTCACTCGGGTCATAGCCAATCCTCCGTTCCGGTTCCGACCGCTTCGGCGACATTGGCATGACCGTCGCGGACAAGCAGGGCGTCGAGCCGCCTTGCGATCCGGGCCGCCAGAGACAGGCCCTTGTACGTCATCGCGGTATAAAGCTGCACGGCGGTCGCTCCTGCCTTGATCTTGGCATAGGCGTCTTCCGCCGATCCGATGCCGCCGACGCCGATCAGCGGCAGCGCACCGTCGGTCAATTGCCGCAGGCGCGCCAGAATCCGCGTCGAGCGCTCGAACAACGGTGCGCCGGACAGCCCCCCGGCCTCGTTTCTTGCAGGGCTTTGCAGTCCGTCGCGGGCCAGCGTCGTGTTGGTGGCGACGATTGCGTCGACGCCGGCCGCCATTGCCGTGCGGGCGATTTCGGCCTCTTCGGCCGCGTCCAAGTCGGGGGCTATCTTGAGGAAGACCGGAACCGGGGCTTCCATCGCGGCGCGGGCCTCCATGACACCGTCCAGCAGCGCGGCAAGCGCGTCGGCCCCCTGCAGGTCGCGCAGGCGCTCGGTGTTCGGCGACGAGACGTTGACGGTCGCGAAATCGACATGCAGGCCGCACTGCCGAAGAACCTCGGCAAAATCGGCGGCGCGGTTGGGGCTGTCCTTGTTCGCGCCGAGGTTCAGGCCGACCGGGATGCCGGCGGGACGCCGGGCAAGGCGCGCGGCGATGGCCTGCATGCCGTCGTTGTTGAACCCGAAACGGTTGATTGCGGCGTGGTCCTGCGCCAGCCGAAAAAGACGCGGGCGCGGGTTGCCGGGCTGCGGCCGCGGGGTGGCGGCACCGACCTCGACAAAGCCGAAGCCCGCGCGCATCAGCGGGCCCACCGCCTCGGCATTCTTGTCGAACCCGGCGGCAAGGCCAACCGGGTTGGGCAGGTCGAGCCCGGCGAGACTGGTGGCCAGCCGCGGCGACGTCACGGGGCCGGGCAGGGGGGCGAGGCCGGACCTCAGCGCGCGCAGGGCCAGACCATGGGCGGTTTCCGGATCGACAAGGCGCAGCGCGGCAAGGCCGATGCGCTCGGTCAGGCTCATCCAAACGCGGTCCCGGCCTCTGCCGGCGCACAGCGGATCAGGCGAGAGGTCCGCACGGCGGCCGTGCGGTGGACGGACGCGCTGCGATAACCAGGATCGGTGACCATCGCCAGAAACGCGTGCGCGCTTGGATAGCGGGCGATGAAGGCGTGGTCCCAGCGCTCGCCGTCCGGGCCGATCATCACCGACTGGAACTGGCCGCGCCAAAGGATGCTGCCGCCGACGCGTGCCAGGATCGGGGCCGTCTCGCGTCCGTAGTTGCTGTAGGCTTCCGCGCCCGAGAGGCCCGCCTCGGCCAGTTCGTGGTCGGCTGCATAGCCGGCGCGGGTGCGCAGGCGGATGAGGTTCAGCATGTCGAGCGGATGGTCGCGGTCGAGGGCCTTGAAAGCCTCGAATTGCGGGCGCGTCGGGTTCACATGGCCCACGATCTCCTCGGGGAAGAGATGGCCGGTGTCCGCAGGGGGCAGGGGCTTGGCCCAGGCCACCTGATCCGAACGCAGCGGTGCATAGAGATGTGGAAACAGCTCTCCGCCGCGCGAGGGCTCCCATTTCAGGGCATCCCCAAGCGCAGCCGTCTCGACGGCGATCAGCATCAGGCTTGTCTCGCCCGCGAAATGCTTCGCAGCGGTTTCCGGCGCCTGATCGGCGGTGGAGAAATGGATATAGCCGTCGGCCAGATCGACGGGAGCACCTTCGGTGGCGCCGCCGGCCTGCAGGGCGGCCCATTCTTCGGTGCGGAAAATCTTGTAGATCAACATGGATCACTGATCGCCCGGCACGTGGCGCGGGTCAAGGCGGAAGATGGGGCCCGGCGGCAGGTCCAAATCCCGACAGCCGACGTAAAGCTGGATATTGTGGCGCCAGGCGACAACGGCACGAAAATTGCGCGCGGCATCCGGTCAAGGCTTGCCGGTGCCCCTGACCGAAGCCGTGTCGCGAGGCAGCCAGGCTCTCAGGGATGGGCATGGATTTGACCTAGGGCTGCGGGCTCGATGAATCCGCTTTGACTCCCGCGCAGCACGGCGCCACTCTACGGGTATCAAAGCAATAGGGGGTTCCAATGCTCGCTCGATTCCTTTCATCGGCCGCGATGCTCGGCCTAGGCGCCGGCATGGCGATGGCCGATTATTCGCTGACCGTTCTGCACACCAACGACTTCCATTCCCGGTTCGAACCGATCAGCAAATACGACAGCGGCTGTTCGGCCGAGGACAATGCCGAGGGCAAGTGCTTCGGCGGCTCGGCCCGGCTGATGACGGCGGTGGAAGAGGCCAAGGCGCGCACCAACAACTACATCCTCGTCGATGGCGGGGACCAGTTCCAGGGGTCGCTGTTCTACACCTACTACAAAGGCCGGGTCGCGGCCGAAATGATGAACAAGATGGGCTATGACGCGATGACCGTGGGCAACCACGAATTCGACGACGGGCCCGAAGTTCTGAAAGGCTTCACCGAGTCGGTGGATTTCCCGATCCTGATGTCGAACGCCGACGTGTCGACCGAACCGCTGCTGAACGATGCGATCCAGAAGGCGGTGATCCTCGAACGCGGCGGTGAGCGGCTGGGGCTGATCGGGCTGACGCCGGTGGATACGGACGAATTGTCGAGCCCCGGGCCGAACGTGGTCTTCAGCGATCCGATCGAGGCGGTGGCCATGCAGGTCGAGCGGATGCAGGCGAACGGGATCAACAAGATCATCGTGCTCAGCCACTCGGGCTATCAGGTCGATCAGGCCCTCGCCGCCGCGGTTCCCGAGGTCGACATCATCGTCGGCGGGCACGACAACACCTATCTGTCGAACACCGCCGAGAACGCCAAGGGGCCCTACCCGACGATGGTCGGCACGACGGCGATCGTGCAAGCCTATGCCTATGGCAAATTCCTGGGCGAGTTGAACGTCACCTTCGACGACGACGGCGTGATCACCGAAGCCGTGGGCGAGCCCATCGTGATGGACGGCGGGGTGGTCGAGCATCCCGCCACGAAGGAGCGCATCGCCGAGCTGGCGGTGCCGCTGGACGAGATCCGCAACAAGGTGGTGGCGCAGTCGGGCGGTGTGATCGAGGGCGACCGCGCAGTCTGCCGGATCATGGAATGCCCGATGGGCAACCTTGTGGCCGACGCGATGCTCGACCGGGTCAAGGATCAGGGAATCCAGGTGGCGTTCGCCAACTCGGGCGGCATCCGCGCCTCGATCGACGAAGGCGACGTGACCATGGGCGAGGTGATGACGGTGCTGCCGTTTCAGAACACGCTGTCGACCTTCCAGGCCAAGGGCCAGGTGATCATCGACGCGCTGGAAAACGGCGTCAGCCAGGTGGAAGAGGTCAAGGGCCGTTTCCCGCAGGTGGCGGGCCTGAGCTTTACCTGGGATCCGTCGGTGGCACCGAACGAGGGCCGGGTCACCGAGGTGATGGTCGCGGGTGAACCGATCGACCCCGAGGCGGTCTATGGCATCGTGACCAACAACTTCGTCCGCAACGGCGGCGACGGCTATAAGATGTTCGTCTCCGGCGCGATGGACGCCTATGACTTCGGCCCCGATCTGGCCGATGTGCTGGCCGACTACATGGCCGCGCAGGGGCCGGTGATGCCGATGGTCGAAGGCCGCATCACGCGGGTCGAGTGATCCGCTCCGGGCGGGCCGGGCGGCCCGCCGCGTCATCCTTCGGGGTCGCCGCCTGCCTGGCGGCCCCGTCGCAGCGCACAGCCGGATAGGAACTCGCCCATGTGCGGACGTTTCGCGATCACTTTGGAGCCCGACGAGATCGTGGAACTGTTCGAAGCGATCCCGGCGAACGATCTGCCCGATCTGCCCAACTACAATGTCTGCCCGACGAACCGGGTACATGCTGTCACGTCCGGTGCCGAGGGTGCGCGGCGTCTGGTAGCGATGCGCTGGGGGTTTCTGCCGCATTGGTACAAGACGCCAAGCGACGGCCCGCTCTTGATCAATGCCCGGGCCGAGACGATTGCCGAAAAGCCCGCCTTCCGGTCGGCCTGCCGGGAACGGCGCTGCCTGATCCCGGCGACGGGGTTCTACGAATGGACCAAGGATGCCGACGGCAAGCGGTTGCCCTGGTATATCTGGCGCAACGGCGGCGCGCCGATCGCCTTTGCCGGGATCTGGCAGGTCTGGGACCGTGGCGACGCGCCTCTGACCACCTGCGCCATCGTCACCACGCAGTCCAACGGCCCGATCAGCGGCATCCACCATCGTATGCCGGTCAGCATCGCGCCCGCCGACTGGGCGCTGTGGCTTGGCGAGTCGGGCAAGGGCGCGGCCACGTTGATGCACCCCCCGCCGGACGATGCCTTTGCGTTCCACCGGGTCGATCCGGCAGTCAACTCGAATCGGGCAGCGGGACCGGAGTTGATCGAGCCTTTGCAGGTCTGACGGGATTGTGCGCGATCCGTGACGGCACGTGCTTTGCCCGTCGGGCGCCGGGCGGCCGGTCTGATTGCATCGGTGCGGAGGCTGGCCGATGAAGAAGCCGAAACGTGCGGCATCCCGCAAATCCGGCAGGAGATGGGCGGCCAGGGCAAGCCCGCCGTCGTCCAGGTCCACGATCCGCAATGCCCGGCCTGCACGGCTCTGCAGCGCGAAACCCGCCGCGCCCTGGCAGGGTTCGACGAATGCGCTCTGGTCTATCTGATCGCCAACATCCGCACCGAAGAGGGCGGCGCGTTCGCCAAAACGCACCGTGCGCCGCACGTCACGCTGTTGCTGTTCGATGCCGAGGGCACGCTGCGCCAGTCGCTGAGCGGCCTGCGGACGCGGGCCGGGTTGCGTGCGCTGTTCCGGGCCCATCACGCCGCTTACGGGGCTGTTGCGAGCTAAAAAAAAGGCTATGCCGAAGCACAGCCTGTCCAGTCAGGGAGGAAATCGTACCACGCTACTTTGCGCAGAAACTGGTGAGTTCTTGTTTAGCTGGGATTAAGTTACACCGGAATTGCGGCAATTCTAAGGCAATTGTTGCCGTTTGATGAACAATCAGGCACGAATTGCGTTTAAGTGCATTGAAATGCATCAAAAATCTGTGCGATTTTTCCGTTTCACGACTTGAGCGGCGCACCTCCTTCGAAAACATTGCCGTTTCGATAGTCACACGGCGCCTCCTGCATTTCCAGATGCAGGCCGGTGCCGGTATAGGGATGAGCCCGCGCCAGCACCTCGTCGACCTCGATGCCAAGGCCCGGCGCCTCGGGCGGATGGATAAAGCCGTCGTCGACGGAAATGCCGTTTCCGATCAGGGCTGCGTGGAACTCGGTCTCGATGCTCTCGGCGATCAGGAGGTTGGGGATCGAGGCGGCAAGGTGGATGTTCGCGGCCCATTCGACCGGGCCGGCATAGAGATGCGGCGCCAGCTGGGCGCCGAAGGCCTCGGCAAGTGCCGCGGTCTTCTTCATCTCCCAGATCCCGCCCGCACGACCCAGGGCGGGCTGCAGGATGCTGGCGCCGCCGGTGCGCAGCAGCGTCGCGAACTCGGCCTTGGTGGTCAGCCGCTCGCCGGTGGCCAGTGGGATGCGGACGGCCTGAGCGATCTGGGCGAAATCCAACAGGTTGTCGGGCGGGATCGGTTCCTCGAACCAGAGCGGCTGAAACGGCTCCAGCGCCTGGCCAAGGCGGATCGCGCCGGCAGGATTGAACTGGCCATGGGTGCCGAACAGCAGATCGGCCCGGTTGCCGACCGCCTCGCGGATCGCCCTGCAGAACGCAACCGAGGTTTCGATGTCGGTCATCGCGGGCTGATGCCCGCCGCGGATTGTATAGGGTCCTGCGGGGTCGAATTTGACGGCCGTATAGCCCTTTTCGACCAGGTTTGCCGCGCTTTCGGCGGCCATTTCGGGTGAGACCCAGAAATCGGGCAGCGGATGGTGCGGCAGGGGGTAGAGGTAGGAATAGGCGCGAATGCGCTCGTTCATCCGGCCGCCCAAAAGCGCCCAGACAGGCCGCCCGCGGTCCTTGCCCAGAATGTCCCAGCAGGCGATCTCGAGCCCCGAAAAGGCGCCCATGACGGTCAGGTCGGGGCGCTGGGTGAAGCCCGACGAATAGGCGCGGCGGAACATCAGCTCTATGTTTTCGGGATTTTCGCCCGCCATGTGGCGGGCAAAGACGTCACGGATCACGTGGGTCATCGCCTCGGGTCCGACGGACGCGGCATAGCACTCCCCCCAGCCGGTGATGCCGGTGTCGGTGGTCAGCTTCACCAGGATCCAGTACCGGCCACCCCAGCCGGGCGGCGGCGGGGCGGTGACGATGACATCCAGGTCTTGCAGTTTCATGACGTCTCCGGCCTGAATGGGGCCATGGAGGATCAGACAATCACCATTCGGCGGCTGGGTCCAGAGGACGCGCGCGTTTTGGATCGCGTGGCCAAGGGGGTCTTCGATCTGGCCGTGGACCCGGACCACACGGCCGCGTTTCTGGCCTCGGAGGCGCATGAGATGGTGGTGGCGCTGGCGGACGGGCTGGTCGTGGGCATGGCGTCGGGTGTGGTGTATCTTCACCCCGACAAGCCGCCGCAGTTCTGGATCAACGAGGTCGGGGTTGGGGACGACTGGCTGCGCCGGGGCATTGGCACGCGGCTGATGACGGCGATCCTGGCGGTGGGACACGAGCGGGGATGCGGCTATGCGTGGCTTGGAACCGAGGCCGGGAACGCCGCCGCGCGCGGGCTTTATCGCAAGGCGCAAGGGCGCGAGACCGAGGGGCTGGTGATCTTCGAATGGGGGGAGGATCCGGAGACGGCGCACGGCGCGTAACGGTAAAGGACATGACGGGGATGACGGGTTTTGGCGTTGAGCGGACGTTGCTTATTCAGAGATAAGCCGTGCCATCGCCGACCCGGGGGGAGGCGGCCATTACGTCTAAACGGCTCGCTTTATCCTGGCAAAGTCCGAACGACCTCAATGCGATACGCAACGTCAGAAAATCGCCTCCCCTTCGGGGCGGGTCGGCGATGGCGCGGCGGCCTTCGGCCTTGATTCCGCGCCAGAATGCAGATTGCGAACGTCTGGTCCATGCCAAAAGGCGACCCTTCTTTCAGACAATGTGCGCAATGGCCGGCGTCATGTCGGCGGGTTCGCGTCAGAGGTTCTCGGTCTGCGGCATGCCCAAAACGTGATAGCCGCCGTCGACGCGTACGATCTCGCCCGTGGTGCAGGCGCCGTAATCGCTGGCAAGATAAACGGCGGTCCCGCCCACCGCCTCCAGCGTGGCATTGGCGCGGAGGGGGGCGTTCATGTCCGTGTGTTTGAAGGTCTTGCGCGCCCCGCCGATCGCGGCCCCGGCGAGGGTTTTCATCGGTCCGGGCGAGATAGCGTTTACACGGATGCCGTCGGGTCCGAGATCGTTGGCGAGGTAGCGAACCGACGATTCAAGTGCCGCTTTGGCCACGCCCATCACATTGTAGTAGGGCGTCACCCGGTTCGACCCCTGATAGGTCAGGGTCAGGACGGTCCCGCCGCCGGCCATCAGGGGCCGCGCGCGGCGTGTGACGTCGATCAGCGAATAACAGGAGATGGCCAGCGAATTGGTGAAGTTCTCGAGACTGGTATCGATGAAACGACCGGTTAGTTCGGCCCGGTCGGAATAGGCGATCGCGTGAACGACAAAGTCGATACGGTCCCAGGCTGCGGCCAGCGCCTCGAACGCCATGTCCATCTTGGCGGGATCCATGACGTCGCAATCGACCATGATGTCGGAGCCCAGCGACTCGACCAGCGGGCGCACGCGCTTGCCAAAGGCGTCGCCCTGATAGGTGAAGGCAAGCTCGGCCCCCTCGTCGGCCATCGCGCGGGCGATGCCCCAGGCGATGGAGCGCTCGTTCGCCACCCCCATGATCAGCCCGCGCTTGCCGCGCATCAGTTCAGACATGTCCCGTCACCCGTGAAATCGCGAAAGCAGCATCGAACCGTTGGTGCCGCCGAAGCCGAAGGAATTG
Organism: Rhodobacter sp.; assembly: GCA_030065095.1. Lineage (GTDB taxonomy): Bacteria > Pseudomonadota > Alphaproteobacteria > Rhodobacterales > Rhodobacteraceae > JASJCA01. Next base: position 35,763 of record JASJDP010000003.1, on the reverse strand, counting down.
GTCATCACCGTGTCGAGCCCTGCGTTTTCGACGCAGGCCGTGGCGATCTCGTTGGGGCTGAGCGCGGGGTCGAGCGTTTCGACATTGATCGAGGGTGCGATGAAATCCTGGTCCAGCATCAGAAGGCAGAAGATCGCCTCGAGCGCCCCCGCGGCACCCTGGGCGTGTCCGGTCATCGACTTGGTCGAACTGATCAGCGGGGTGTCACCCTGGCCGAAGACACGGCGCACGGCCTCGACCTCGCCGACATCGCCGACCGGGGTCGAAGTGCCGTGGGCGTTGATATAGCCGACCGAGCGGTCGTCCGGCAGGGTCTTCAGCGCAAGCCGCATGGCGCGCTCGCCGCCCTCACCGGACGGGGCGACCATGTCGTGGCCGTCGGACGTGGCGCCAAAGCCGGTGATCTCGGCATAAATCCTGGCACCTCGCGCCAGGGCCCGCTCCAGATCCTCGAGCACCACCATGCCGCCGCCGCCCGAGATGACGAAACCGTCGCGGTCGGCATCGAACGCCCGGCTGGCCCGCGCGGGGCTGTCGTTGAATTTCGACGACATCGCGCCCATGGCGTCGAAGAGACAGGAAAGGGTCCAGTCAAGCTCTTCGCCACCGCCGGCGAACATCACCTCCTGCTGCCCCAGCATGACTTGCTGGGCGGCCATGCCAATGCAATGCAGAGATGTCGAGCAGGCCGAGGTGATCGAGAAATTCACGCCCTTGATCTTGTAGGCGGTCGACAGGTTGGCCGAGACCGTGCTGCTCATGCATTTCGGCACGGCGAAGGGACCGATGCGTTTCGGCGCACCTTTTTCCAGCACCGTCTGGTGCGCCGCGAGCATGGCCGAGGTCGAGGGGCCGCCGGAGCCTGCGATCAACCCGGTCGACGGGTTTGACACGTCTTGCTCGGTCAGCCCGGCATCGGCGATCGCCTGGCCCATCGCGGCATAGGCATAGGCGGATCCCGGCCCCATGAACCGCAGCACCCGCTTGTCGATATGAGCCGCGATGTCGAAGTCGATCGCGCCCTTGACCTGGCTGCGGAAACCGCGTTCGGCATAGTCCTCGGCAAAAACGATGCCCGGCTGCCCCGCCTTCAGCGACGCCGCTACCTCGGCTGCGGAATTGCCGATGGACGATATTATGCCCAGACCGGTGACGGCGACGCGGCGCATAGGCTTTGTTCCCTCTCAGGCTCGGGTCAGCTCGCAGCGGCGAGTCCGACTTTCATGTTCTTCATCTCGCAGACCACTTCACCGTCGGCCTTAACCACGCCGTCGGCAACCCCCATCTTTAGCTTGCGGTCGATCACGCGCGAGAAGTCGATGTGATAACTGACCAGCTTGCGGTCGGGACGAACCATTCCGGAAAGCTTGACCTCGCCTGCACCGAGTGCGAAGCCCTGACCCTGCATGCCGCGCCACCCCAGGTTGAATCCGGCAAGCTGCCAAAGACCGTCGACCATCAGGCATCCGGGCATCACCGGGTTTCCCGGAAAATGGCAGGGGAAGAACCAAAGCTCCGGGGTGATGTCGAATTCGGCCTCGATATGGCCTTTTCCATGCGCGCCGCCGTCACCAGAAACATCCGTGATCCGGTCCATCATCAGCATCGGCGGTTCGGGAAGCTGCGCATTGCCGGGGCCAAAGAGCTCTCCGCGGGCGCATTTGAGCAGGCCGTCCTTGTCAAAGCTTTTAGGAAAGTCAGCCATCTGCGCGGGGCCCTCGGTCTGCAGCCTGATATTGCGCCGCTCTCTATCATCCGCGGTGAACCAGTGGCAAGTGCGGCACGGTTGGCGCATCGCTGTGATTCTGTTTGAACCCGAGCCGCTTAGGGTTGTATACTGATTGCAGGCAAAGACGGTTTCGAGATGAGCGCAATTTCTACAACCCAGAAGCGGGGAGCCGATTGGCTAGGCACGGCCAGGTTGCGGCCGACGCGCCAGCGCGTGGCGCTGGCGGGGCTGTTGGTGGGCGACGGTGAGGACCGTCATGTGACGGCGGAAAGCCTGTATGCCGCCGCTTGCGAGGGCGGCGAGAAGGTGTCGCTTGCGACCGTCTACAACACCCTGCGCGCGTTCTGCGATGCCGGATTGCTGCGCGAGATCACGGTGGACGGGTCGAAAAGCTATTTCGACACGAACACCTCGAACCACCCGCATTTCTACTGGGAGGAGACCGCAACCCTGACCGATGCGCCGGAGGGTGAATTGGAGATTTCACGGCTGCCGGACGCGCCCGAAGGGGCCGAGATCGTCAAGGTGGATGTCGTGATCCGGTTGCGGCAGCGGTAACGAACCTTCGCCGGAAAAATGGCTGCCCGCTGGCCGGCGAAACGCTGTCGCCGGTGCCGAGGCGCGTGTATTCACGCCTAGAACCACTGCCCTGGCTCCATCAGCCCCAGATCGAGGAGCTGCTGGGACTGCCATTGGAACGGCACCGAGTTGTGCCAGCGGAAATTGGTGATCTCGAACATCGAACCAGCGTTTGTTTTCAAGGCCTTGGCTGTTCGAAAGCTGCAGATCGCCGCGGTAATGTTATGGTGCCAGGGGCAGGAATAGGTATTGTATTCCTCGTCTGTGAACGTGTGATCAAAGCGCAGCCGCAGGCCTTTCTTCGCCCGGAACAGAGCGATGCGATCGATCTTGCGCCGCGGCTTGGCGATGTGTTCTTCGAACCGCCATCGCAGGCCGCCGAAGAAATCGAGCTGGCGTTCCTTGGGGTGACTGTTTTCGTCCGGCCGGGCCAGGGCATAGTAGCCGGATTTGTCGAGATAGGCATCCTCGACACAGACCGCGTCTGGATTGGCGTCGAGATCGGCGGCGTAAAGATCGATGACATAGGTCAGCACCGCGTCGCGGCGTTCCTCGGTATGAAAGGTCAGCATTTCGGCCACCGACCGGTTTTCGCAAAACGGGTAGAACAGGTACTCGGCGTTGAAACAGTAGTACATCCAGATGCCGGGCGCCGCGTCGATCACGGCGTTCACTGCGGTTTCCAGCGCGTGGGCCTGCAGCATGCTGAACTGCACCCGGTGAATCGCTTTGGCCATGTCCTGCGGCAACGCCAGTTCCGGCGGGGCGAAGACCACGATCGAGGTAAATTTCAGCGTCATGTGGTGGCGGATGGTCGATTCGGCTTCGACCAGGTCTTCGATGAAAATCATCGCCACCGGCCCCTTGGCCAGCGCCGCTTTGCCGTCTCTCAGAAAATCCGCAAGGCTATCGTACCGCATGTTCCGCCCATCTGCGCCCCTTTGCATTACCGTCCCATGAACGGCCGGCGGTTTGCAAGAAGCTGGCCTTGCGTGTAACACCCACGCGAACCTCAGACGGGATCGCGCGGAATGGCCGGGGCGAAGAAGCTCTTTATCAAGACCTATGGCTGTCAGATGAACGTCTACGACAGCGAGCGCATGGCCGAGGCCATGGGCGCGTCCGGCTATGTCGAAGCCTCCAGCCCCGACGACGCGGATATGATCCTGCTGAACACCTGCCATATTCGCGAAAAGGCCGCCGAAAAGGTCTATTCGGAACTTGGGCGGTTCAAGCCGCTGAAAGCGGCGAAGCCGGACCTGAAGATCGGCGTGGCGGGCTGCGTGGCGCAGGCCGAAGGCGAAGAGATCATGCGCCGCCAGCCAATGGTCGATCTGGTCGTTGGCCCGCAAAGCTATCACCGGCTGCCGGCGATGGAGGCACGCGTGCGGTCCGGCGCCAAGGCGCTCGACACCGATTTCCCGGCAGAGGACAAGTTCGATGTCCTGAACACGCGCCCCAAGGCTCGGCGCGGGCCGACGGCCTTTCTGACCGTGCAGGAGGGGTGCGACAAGTTCTGTGCGTTCTGTGTCGTCCCCTATACCCGCGGGGCCGAGGTCTCGCGCCCGGCGACAAAGGTCCTGGCAGAGGCGCGCGACCTCGTGGAGCGCGGCGTGCGCGAGATCACGCTGCTGGGGCAGAACGTGAACGCGTATCACGGCGATGGCCCTGACGGGGTGTGGTCGCTGGCGCGTCTCATCCGCGCGCTGGCAGAGATCGACGGACTGGATCGGATCCGGTTCACCACCTCGCACCCGAACGATATGTCCGACGATCTGATCGCCGCGCATGGGGACTGCGAAAAGCTGATGCCTTATCTGCATCTGCCGGTGCAGTCGGGCTCTGACCGGATTCTGAAGCTGATGAACCGGAAACACACCGCCGAGGCGTATCTGCGCCTGATCGAGCGGATCCGGGCGGCGCGGCCGGATATCCTGATTTCGGGCGATTTCATCGTTGGCTTTCCAGGCGAGACCGAGGCGGATTTCAATGACACGATGGCGCTGGTCGAGTCGGTCCGATATGGCCAGTGTTATTCGTTCAAATACTCGCCGCGCCCCGGCACCCCGGCGGCAGAGCGGGATCTGGTCGACCCTGAACAGGCAAGTGACCGATTGGCGCGGCTGCAGGCACTGCTGACCCAGCAACAGCGGGAAATCCAGGACGCCATGGTCGGGCGCACCGTGAAGGTGCTGTTCGAACGGGCCGGGCGGTTGCCCGGGCAGATGGCGGGCAAGTCGGACCATCTGCACGCGGTGCATGTCGCCGCGCCGGAAGTATCGGCTGGCGATCTCTGCACCGTGAGAATCACCGAAAGCGCACCGAATTCCCTCGCCGGTCAGCTGGTCGCGGCCTGATCGCGTCAGAATTCGGCAAGAGCGCAACAACCCCGTTCAAACGCCAGCCCTGTGGATAACTCTCGAATTCGCACGGTTTCCCGGTCGTTAGCTGATTTAATCTCGGCAAAGCCCTGCCTGGACGGAAAAAACGCCACTATATGTGGTAAAACTGTCTTCACAAACCCACGAGACTTGCTAAACTTTGGCAGATAAGGGGGAGCTGAAGATATCCGCAGCCAAATGCGGCGCAAGTTCCCGGGGCAAGGAAGACACAGGCAGAGGACGAAGAAGTGCATACTGGGATTTTCAAAGCCGTCCGCGCATGTCTGGCTGGGGTCGCCGCGGCCTTGATCGCCTTCGGCGGACCCGACAGCGCCGCGGCGCAGGGCGTGGAACGGACGTATATCGGCGAACGCTATTCTCCGACGATCTGGGTCGACCCGGACGGTTGTGAACACTGGGTGATGGACGACGGTTGGGAGGGATACATGACCCCCCACGTCACCCGCCAGGGCATCCCCGTCTGCCGCCGCGGCAACACCTGCGCCGTGATGAACGCGGACCAGCTGTTCAAGACCGGCAGCTATCACATCAGCCACAAGGGCAAGGCCCGGCTGGCGCAATTCTTTCAGAGCGCCGGTGCGACCAGCTATATCATTGCCGGCCATACTGACAGCCGCGCCAGCGACGACTATAACATGCGGCTTTCGCTGAACCGCGCGAATGCGGTTGCCTCGATCGCCGCCTCGACGGGTGCGCGCATCGCCGATGTCCGGGGCTATGGCGAGCGCATGCCGATCGCGCCGAACAATTCTGCCCGGAATATGCAGAAGAACCGCCGCGTCGAAGTCATCTGCATTCGCTGAATAAAATAAAAGGCTTAGGGGGATATCAGGCATGAAGCTTCTCAAGGGCGTCGCGCTGGTTGCTGTTGCCGCTGCCGTGGCCGGCTGCGTCGACAACAAGGAAGACAAGACCGTGGACAGGGGCATTGACAGCAAGCATCTGAGCCAGTTGCGGGCTGGAATCTGGATCGACCCCAAGGGCTGCGACCACTGGATCATCGATGACGGCGCCGAGGGCTATCTGTCACAGCGGCTCGACAAATACGGCAAGCCGGTCTGTTCCGGCGCGGCGCCGCCGGAAACCGCCATCGGACCTTATAAGGCAGGGTCGCCAATCTCCGACCCGATTTGATCGTTACCCAATCGATCGACCTTGCCGCCGCTGGACATCCCCCCGTCCGGCGGCGGTTTTTCCTGTTGCCCGCAAGAAACCAGGCGATTCCGCCTTGCGCCGGTTCCTGTGCGTTGGCAGGCTGGCAGGATAAGGCACCTGAACGGAGACAGTCTTGGCCCTTGGCTCGATGACACCGCCGCGCGAGGCGGATGACGTTCTCGAAACCCTGCTGGAATTTCCTGACAATCGGCTGTTGATCGACCTCTGCGGCGAGTACGACCGGAACCTCGCACAGGTCGAGCACAAGCTGGGCGTGCAGATTCTGCGGCGCGGCAACCAACTGGCAGTGCTGGGCGAGCCGGAGGCGCGAGAGCAGGCAGCCGCGGTTCTGCTGGCGCTTTATGGCAAACTCGAGGCCGGGCGCGCGGTGGACGCGGGCGAGATCGACGGTGCGATCCGGCTTGGCGGATCCGACGACGGCACCGGGTCGCGGGAGGGCGACCAGATGGAGTTGTTCCTGGGCGGTCACGTCGAGATCAAGACCCGAAAAAAGACGGTGGAGCCGCGCACGGCGGCGCAAAAGGCCTATGTTCAGTCGCTCTTCGCGCATGAGCTGGCTTTCGGCATCGGGCCGGCGGGGACGGGCAAGACTTATCTGGCGGTGGCGGTGGGGGTCAGCATGTTCATCGGCGGGCAGGTCGACCGGATCATCCTGTCACGTCCGGCGGTCGAGGCCGGAGAGAAGCTCGGCTATCTGCCCGGCGACATGAAGGACAAGGTCGATCCGTACATGCAGCCGCTTTACGATGCCTTGAACGATTTCATGCCGGGCAAGCAGGTGTCGAAGCTGATCGAGGAAAAGAAGATCGAGATCGCCCCATTGGCGTTCATGCGCGGGCGGACCCTGTCGAACGCCTTTGTCGTGCTCGACGAGGCGCAGAATGCCACGACGATGCAGATGAAGATGTTCCTGACCCGTCTGGGCGAGGGCAGCCGGATGGTGGTCACCGGAGACCGCAGCCAGGTCGACCTTCCGCGGGGGGTGCAATCGGGGCTGCGCGATGCCGAGCGGTTGCTGGCGGGGATCGGGGACATCTCTTTCAGCTATTTTACCGCCAAGGATGTCGTGCGGCATCCGCTGGTGGCGAAAATCATCGACGCCTACGACGCCGATGAGGTTTAGTATCCACGCTCTGGAGCAAACCCACCGACTTCCAGTCGGTCTCGCTTTAGCGTGAATCGAAGACCGGATGTCCTTACCCTCTGGAAAATGAGCCGCAGCCGGGTCGTAGGCTCATTTTCCAGAGGGTAAGGACATGCAATACGACACCGGCAGCCACTGCGTTTTCTATCACCGCTATCACATCGTCTGGTCGACGAAGTACCGCTACAAAGTGCTGACGGGCGATCTGCGGCTGAGAGTGCGGGACATCTGCCGCCAGGTGTGCCGCGAGAACGGGGTCGACATCCTGCGCGGCGTTCTGTCCAGCGACCATGTCCACATCTTCGTGTCGGTCCCGCCGAAGCTCGCGATCTCGGATCTGGTGCGCAAAATGAAGGGCCGTTCGTGCTACAAGGCGCAACGCGAATTCCCGCATATCCGCCGGCGCTATTGGGGATGCAGGTTTTGGGGCAGGGGCTACTTCTCGACGACCAACGGCGCCATTACAGAGGACGTCGTACTTCAGTACCTCGAACAGCACATCGCCGATCCTACCGGCTCCAGCCGGTAGTCGTTCAGTGCACAGGTCAGAGACGCCCTTGGCGCCGCAGTGCCTCGGCGAGGTCTTGCAGCCCCGTCTCCAGCGGGGTTTCGGTGGTGATCACGTCGGTGCCCCTTGCCGTCTTGTCCAGTTTGGCGCGCTGCAACTGATGTGACGACACCGGAGCCGTCATGCCGAGCGACTGCAGCCCGGCGACGAACCGGGCCGCAATTCCCACCGGCACCGGCAGGACCGGGCGATACACCCCGGCTGCCGCTGCAACCTTTGCATATAGGTCCCGCAGGTTCACGACATCGGGGCCGCCGACAGAGATTGTCCGACCGGCGAACTCGGGGCCAAGCAATGCCGTCACGGCCACTCCGCCCAGGTCTCGGAAAAAAACCGGCTGCTGCAAGGCCTTCCCTGCCGGGCGCAGCATCACCGGCCATCGCCGGAACGCGAGCATCAGTCGCGACAGGTTTCCGCTGCCCGGACTGCCGTAGATCATTGTCGGGCGCAGGATCACCGTGTGAGGCGCCGTGGCGTGTACGGTCCTTTCCGCTGTTGCAAGCCCGGCATAGATCGGATCCTCGGGGACGACCGCCACGTTGTTGCTGGAGAAGAAAACGGCGGGCTGATTGCTGCGAAGAAGCGGGGCCGCCAGCCGGCTTGTCGTCAGGATCGGCGTGAAGACCGCCGCATCGCAGTCTGTCAGACGCCGCCGCAGGTCGTCGCGGTTCCCCATGTCCATTTGGACCGGCACGCCGCCTGCCTGCGTTAAGCTCTCCTCCAGCGCCGGCCGCGGTGTGCGGTATGCCGCCATCACTGTCTTGCCCATTGCAGCGAGCCGCCGGACAATGTCGAGTCCCAACGGTGCACCCGCGCCCACGACCAGAATGCGGTTGATGTCCAGCATGCGGCATGAGCGCATCTCCAGCGCGGACAATCAACGGCTCGCGATACCGAAATCCGGCGGAACCCGGGCGTATGCGGCAATTAGGTTGCGCAGACTTCCCGCAACGCAGTGCCAAGGCGCTCTGCGTTGAAGTAAATTGCAGGGCTATCGTCGAGGTGCAGCTGCCATTCGCAACCGGTCTTCTCGCGCGGCTCGTCTCACGAAGGGTAATGTCCGCTCAAGGCCAAAGAGCCGGTAGAACGCGGTTCCGTCAAAACTCATCCTGCTCTAGATCAATCGCATGACGGTCGAAACGATCCTTGAGGACCCGCGCTGGCAAGAGGCGGACCTGCCCGATCTTGCCGAGTGTGCGGCGTCTGCGGTTCTGCGCCGGCTGGGATTAGAACCGGATGCGGGTGAGATAGGCGTTCTCGGCTGCGACGACGTCCGAATCTCCGCGCTCAACGCCGAGTTCCGCGGCAAGCCAAATCCGACCAATGTGCTTAGCTGGCCCTCGGAAGACCGGACGCCTGGCATTCCTGGAAAAGAGCCGCAGCCGCCCGAGCCGGGAGAGTTCGGCGACATCGCCATCGCCTTTGAAACCTGCATGCGCGAGGCCGATGAACAGGGAAAGCCGTTATCCGATCACGTAACCCATCTTTTGGTCCACGGAATGCTGCATCTGTTGGGCTACGACCACGAGACCGTGCAAGATGCCGCGCTGATGGAGCGATTGGAGGTCGAAGTACTTGCAACCCTTGGGGTTCCCGACCCATATTAGCATCGTAGGGCCTGAACGCCCTGGTGGTTTCGGAAAGGACAGATGGACGACGCGGACAGCGGGTCCTCTAGCGCAGCGCAAGGCGCGCAGGATCAGGATAATGAGCAACGCGGTCTTTTCGGCCGCCTTTTTGGTGCCCTGAGACCATCGCCAGAGGTCGAGCCGGAAACGCCGGATGACGTGGAGCGGGTCAATGGCGCGGTAAGCGCGCCGGCGGTGCTTGGGCTACTCAATCTGCGAAGAATGCGCGTCGTCGACGTCGCGATTCCCAAGGCCGACATCGTCTCGGTCCCTGCCGATATCCATAAGGACGAGTTGGTGAAGGTCTTCAGGGACAGCGGACTCACCCGGTTGCCGGTCTATAACGGCACGCTCGATTCGCCCCTCGGCATGGTGCACCTGAAGGATTTTGCCCTGACGCATGGATTCAACGGTGCGGGCGGTCGGTTCAGCCTGCGCAAGATGCTGCGGCCCTTGCTGTTCGCGCCGCCATCCATGCCCATTGGCGTTCTTCTGCAGAAAATGCAAAGCCAGCGCATGCATCTGGCGCTGGTGATCGACGAATATGGCGGGGTCGACGGTCTGGTGTCGATCGAAGACCTGATCGAACAGGTCATCGGCGAGATCGAGGACGAACACGACATCGACGAAGGCCAGTACTGGACCCTGGAAAAGCCCGGCTGTTACCTGGCCCAGGCCAAGGCGCCGCTCGATGAATTCGAGCAGGAGATCGGGCTGAAACTCGTCGAAGGCGAAGACGAAGAGGAAATCGACACGCTGGGCGGCTTGGTGTTCATGCTGTCGGGCAGGGTGCCGGGGCGGGGCGAGATGATACCGCACCCGCAGGGCCCGGAGTTCGAGATCGTCGATGCCGACCCGCGGCGGATCAAGCGGCTACGGGTCCGCGTGCCGCAACCCGGCGAAGGCTAGGGCCGCCGATTGTTCGCGCTGCCCGGATTCGCCGCACGCCGGGCGATGCCCTCGGCGGTTCTGTCCGGGGCGCTGGCGGGGTTGGGGCAGGCTCCGGTATCGCTGCCCTGGGCGACGCTGATCGGGCTGGGATTTCTGTTTCTGCTGTTCTCTCACCCCGAGCGGCTGAAGGCGGCGTTCTGGCTTGGCTGGGCCGGCGGCGCGGGCTATTTCGCGGCGACGCTTTTCTGGATCGTCGAGCCGTTCTTTGTCGATGTCGCGCGGCATGGCTGGATGGCCCCCTTCGCCCTGGTTTTCACCGCGGGCGGGTTTGCCCTTTTCTGGGGCGCTGGGTCTGCGCTGGCCTTTTGGCTTGGGCGGGGGCCCTGGACCAGAGCGGTTGCGTGGGCGGTTTGCCTGGCGCTGATGGAACTGACCCGGTCCTACATTCTGACCGGATTCCCCTGGGCGCTGGTCGGACATGTCTGGGTCGGCTGGGCACCGATGCAGCTGGCGGCCTGGGTGGGGCCGCACGGGCTGACGCTGTTGACGCTGCTGCTTCCGCCGTTGCTGCTGGTGGGCTGGTGGAGCGCGCGGATACCGGCCGTCGCTCTGGCCGGGATCTACGGGGCGCTGTATGCTGCCGGGCTCTGGCAGGCGGCGACGCCGCTTCCGCCGTCAGAGGACCGGCCGGTTCTTCGCCTGGTCCAGCCCAACGCGGCTCAGCATCTGAAATGGGACCCCGACCATGCGCTGAGGTTCTTCGAACGGCAACTGGACTACACCGCGGCCGCCGCAGATGTCCGGCCCGATCTGATCATCTGGCCGGAAACCGCAGTGCCGACGGTCCTGAACCGTGCGCAATGGGCACTGGAGCGCATCGGCACCGCCGCTGCGACCGTTCCCGTCGTGCTGGGCATTCAGCGGCTGGACGAGGCCAAGGCCTATAACAGCCTGATCGTTCTGGGGGAAAACGGCCAGCTTGCCGACCTTTACGACAAGCATCACCTGGTGCCGTTTGGCGAATATCTTCCCCTTGGTCGGGTTCTGAACATCTTTGGCCTTTCGGCCTTCACGGCGCAGCAGGGCTTTGGCTATACCGCCGGCCCCGGAGCGCGTACGCTGGACCTCGGGCCGTTGGGCCGGGCGCTGCCCCTGATCTGTTACGAGGCCATCTTTCCGCAGGATCTGCACGCCGTGCCCGAGCGGGCCGACTGGCTGCTGCAAATCACGAACGACGCGTGGTTCGGCCAGCTCACGGGCCCGTATCAGCATCTGGCGCAGGCGCGATTGCGCGCCGTGGAACAGGGCTTGCCGATGGTGCGGGTCGCCAATACCGGCGTTTCCGCCGTGATCGACGCCCGGGGCAAGGTTCTGCAGGCGCTGCCGTTGGGCGTGCCGGGTTGGTTCGATTCGACTCTGCCGGCGCCCCTGCCGCCCACACTCTATGCGCGAACCGGCGATTGGCCGCTGATGCTGCTTCTCGCGGCGCTCGCCGTCGGGCTTGCCGTCAAGCGGCGCAGAAAATTGCCGTTGACGCCCGCCGCCTAGGCGCGTAACGCGGCCTGTATCGCGGTCACAACGGCTTCCTGGCGTGGCGGCGCAAAAAACCTAATGGAGCACTCATGTCCCGGCAAAACTACATCTTTACCTCTGAATCGGTGTCAGAGGGCCACCCCGACAAGGTCTGCGATCGGATTTCCGATGCGGTTCTGGACGCTTTCCTGACCGCAGACCCGCATTCCCGCGTCGCGTGCGAAACCTTCGCTACCACTGACCGGGTTGTCATTGGCGGTGAAGTGCGTGGCCCAGGCGACGTGATCAAGAATGTCGAGGAACTGGCGCGCGACTGTGTCCGGGACATCGGTTACGAACAAGAGGGCTTTCACTGGGCAAACATGAAGGTCAACAGCTACCTGCATGCGCAGTCTGCCGACATAGCCCAGGGCGTGGATGCTGCGGGCGACAAGGACGAAGGCGCCGGAGATCAGGGCATCATGTTCGGCTACGCCGTGAACGAGACGCCGCAACTGATGCCGGCGCCGATCCTTTACGCGCATGCGATCCTGCGGCGGCTGGCCGAGGTGCGCAAGTCCGGTGCGGAACCCAAGCTCGGCCCGGATGCGAAGTCGCAGCTGACGGTGCGATACGAGGACGGCAACCCTGTAGGTGTCAGTTCGGTCGTGCTGTCGACCCAGCATCTGGATCCCAACCTGTCGAGCGGCGACGTGCGCGCGATCGTCGAGCCCTATATCCGCGACGTTCTGCCCGAGGGCTGGCTGACCGCCGGGACCGAGTGGCATGTCAACCCGACCGGGAAATTCGTGATCGGTGGTCCGGATGGCGATGCGGGCCTGACCGGGCGCAAGATCATCGTCGACACCTATGGCGGCGCGGCCCCCCATGGTGGCGGCGCGTTTTCCGGCAAGGATCCGACCAAGGTCGACCGCTCTGCAGCCTATGCGGCGCGCTATCTGGCCAAGAACATCGTCGCGGCCGGCATGGCGCATCGCTGCACGCTGCAGCTCGCTTACGCGATCGGCGTGTCCAAGCCGCTTTCGATCTATGTCGACACGGCCGGCACCGGCGAATTGGCCGATGCCGAAATCGAGGCGGCGGTTGCCAAGGTGATGGATCTGACCCCGCGCGGCATCCGCGAGCATCTGTCGCTGAACCGGCCGATCTACCAGCGGACCGCCGCCTACGGCCACTTTGGGCGCACGCCTGAAGACGACGGCGGATTCTCCTGGGAAAAAACCGATCTGGTCGCGGCGCTGAAGGCGGCCGTTTAAACGCCGATGACACCGGTTCCTGTTCTGCGGATTGGTTAACCCGGAATTAGCCTTGCGGGTTTAGGCGTGTTTCCATCCGAAACGGACTGGGGCGCGCCATGGCAGGACTGGGTTTCGACGGCGGATGCCGGAGCCGAGGCGATGCATCTGTCGCGGCCGCGGCGGCATCGGAACCGGTCTGCGGATATGCCGCGGGCACGCTGATCGATACACCGGGCGGTGCCCGTCCGGTCGAGGCGATCGTCGCCGGCGACCGTGTCGAGACGTTGGATCACGGCCCGATGGTGGTGCGGTGGGTCCATACCGAGACCCAGGCCTTTGCCGGATTGCCCGAGGCGGCACGCCCGGTGCTGATCGCCGCCGGCGCCTTTGGTCCGGATTGCCCGAAGCGGGATCTGGTCGTGGCCCCCGGGCACCGGATCCTCGTGGGTGCGTTGGGCCAGATCGACGGCACCTTCGGCGGCCAGTGTTTTGCGCCGGCGCGGGCCCTGACGCGGCTCCGGTGCATTCGCCCGATGATGGGCCGGGCCGAAATCCGCTGGAGTCATTTCGTCCTGGACCGCCATGAGGTCGTGCGCGCGAACGGGTGCTACTCGGAATCCCTGCGGCTGTCCCGGTCGATCCTGGATGGCTTGAAGCCGTTCAAGCGAAGGAGGCTGGAACAGGCATTTCGGTTGAGGCAGGCGCCGATGACCCTTCCTGCCAGGGACTGCTTGAGTGAGCTGGAAACGCAGGCGGGCCTGGCGCGGTACCGGCGTTCCGGCATGGCCGCCAAGGTCGCGTAGCAAGTCGGCGGCTGCGAGCCGCGGCCAAATGCCGCCCGCCGCTGCCACCGGCCGCTTCCCACATACGGTGCAGCGCGCGAGGAAAGGGGAGCAATGAACAGACTTACGAACATCGCCGCTGCCGGCATCCTCGCCGGCCTTATGGTTCCGGGCACTGCCATGGCATTGGGGCCGGACAGTTATCTTGGGACAGTCGGGCTGAGCGGAGCGTCCTATTGCCCGAAGGGGTTGCTCGAAGCCAATGGCCAGCTTCTGGGCATCGCCCAGTTCTCGAATCTCTACGCCGTTTTCGGAAACCGCTACGGCGGCGATGGCATGACGAGCTTCGGCCTGCCCGATCTGACCGACAAGGTGCCGGAGAAAGGCATGCGCTATTGCGTTGTGGTCACCGGAGGGATCCCGCCTCACAACTGAGGCCGGGCCGGGGGCTTGCCGTCGCGGGCATCGCGCGCTAGCCCCCCGGCCCATGACTGACAGACAGCGTCGTGCGAACGCCCCCTGGCGCAACTTCTATGGGCGCCGCCACGGCAAGACCCTAAGGCCGGCGCAGCGTGCGGCGCTCGAGACGGATCTCGGCCCGCTCCGCCTGCCCGGTGTCGATTGGGACGCGAACCCCAACCGCACTCCGCTGGACCCGGCGGCGCTGTTCGGTCGGCGCCCGATCTGGCTTGAAATTGGCTTCGGCGGTGGCGAACACCTGGTGCATCAGGCCGCCCGTCACCCGGGCGTGGCGCTGATCGGCTGCGAGCCCTTTGTCAACGGCGTCGCGATGCTGCTGACCCGGATATCCAGCGCCGGGTTGGGCAATGTCCGGATCCATCCGGGCGATGCGCGCGACCTGTTCGATGTTCTGCCTGCGGCAACGGTGCAGAAGGTCTTCATGCTCTATCCCGATCCCTGGCCGAAAAAACGCCACCATCGTCGCCGCTTTGTCACGCCCGAGCATCTGGAGCCGCTTGCCCGGGTGATGGTTCCGGGCGCGGAATTGCGGGTCGCCACCGACATTCCGGACTACGTGCGCCAAACGCTCGAACAGGTACCGCGGCACGGCTTCGACTGGCTGGCCGAGGGACCGCAGGACTGGCGGCGCCCGTGGGATGGCTGGGTGCCGACCCGCTACGAGCAAAAGGCGCTGCGCGAGGGCCGGACGCCGCACTATCTGACCTTCCGGCGGCGTGGATAGCCCGAGACCCGCGTATTCGGGGCGAGACGCAGGGCAGGGGGTTTTCCTTTGGCTCCCGCATGCGTAGAGGGATGGCCGTCCGAACAGGAGCGTACACCATGTCCGACCACGGCCCCGCCATGCCGATGACCGCCCGCCGGGCCGGCCCCCTGACCGGCACGGCGGATGTGCCCGGCGACAAGTCGATTTCGCACCGTGCGCTCATTCTGGGGGCGTTGGCGGTGGGCGAGACCCGGATCTCGGGCCTTCTGGAGGGGCAGGACGTGCTCGACACGGCCAGGGCGATGCGGGCCTTCGGCGCCGCGGTGACGGACCAAGGCGGTGGCGATTGGTCGGTCCACGGCGTCGGCGTCGGCGGGTTCGCCGAACCCCAGGACGTGATCGACTGCGGAAACTCCGGCACCGGGGTGCGGCTGATCATGGGGGCGATGGCGACCTCGCCGATCACTGCGACCTTTACCGGTGACGCCTCGTTACGCAAACGCCCGATGGGTCGCGTCACCACGCCCCTGACCCAGTTTGGAGCGCAGGCCTATGGCCGGTCCGGCGGGCGGCTTCCGATGACCGTCATCGGCGCCGCGCAGCCGGTGCCGGTGCGCTATACGCTGCCGGTGGCATCGGCGCAGGTGAAGTCGGCGGTACTGCTGGCGGGATTGAACGCCATGGGCCAAACCGTCGTGATCGAGCCGGAGGCGACGCGCGATCACACCGAGCTCATGCTGAGAGGGTTTGGCGCGGAGGTGGCCGTCGACGAGACCGACGACGGCCGCGCGATCACCCTGACGGGTCATCCGGAACTGCAGCCGCAAACAATCGCGGTGCCCCGGGATCCGTCATCCGCGGCCTTTCCGGTCTGCGCCGCGCTCATTGTCGAGGGATCCGAGGTTCTGGTGCCGGGCATCGGGCTCAATCCCACGCGGGCGGGGCTGTTTGCCACGTTGCGTGAGATGGGGGCCGACCTGACCTTTGAAAACGAACGCGACGAAGGCGGCGAACCCGTTGCCGACCTGCGCGCGCGGTTTTCGGACGGGATGCGGGGCATCGAGGTGCCGCCCGACCGCGCGCCGTCGATGATCGACGAATACCCGGTCCTTTCGGTCGTCGCGAGTTTTGCCGAGGGCAAGACCGTGATGCGCGGTATCAAGGAGTTGCGCGTCAAGGAAAGCGACCGGATCGACGCTATGGCGCGCGGGCTCGAAGCCTGCGGGGTCATGGTGGAAGAAGACGAAGACACGCTAATCGTTCACGGGATGGGGCCTGGCGGGGTGCCCGGCGGCGCCGTTTGCGAGGCGCGTCTGGACCACCGCATCGCGATGTCGTTTCTCTGCTGCGGGATGGCGGCCCAACGGCCCGTCTCGGTGGACGATGCCGGGCCGATCGCCACTTCCTTTCCGGTATTCGAGGGTCTGATGACAGGGCTCGGGGCCGATCTGTTCAGGCCTGCGTCATGACGCCGGTGTCCGGAAGCTGCCTTTGCGGTCAGGTCCGGTTCCAGGTGACCGGGCCGCTGCGGCCTGTTGTGGCGTGCCACTGCGTGCAGTGCCGCAAGACCAGCGGACATTTCGTTGCCGCAACCTCGGCCCCGCGCGAGGCCGTGCGGATCGTCGGCGACGTCACCTGGTACCGGTCTTCGGAAACCGCGCGGCGCGGGTTTTGCGGAACCTGCGGGGCCAGCCTGTTCTGGGACGGTGCAGGGGCGAACCTGTCGATCCATGCCGGCACGCTGGACGGGCCTACCGGATTGACGCTGACCGCGCATATCTACTGTGCCTCCAAGGGCGATTATTACCGGATCGCCGATGATCTGCCGCAGGCCGCGGCAAGCGACCCTGCCTTTACGACGATGGTTTCGGACCGATGACGGCCTTCACGGTGGCGATCGACGGCCCGGCGGCGGCGGGGAAGGGCACGATTTCGAAGGCCGTGGCGGACCGTTTCGGCTTTGCACATCTGGACACCGGGCTCTTGTACCGGGCGGTGGGACGGCGTGTGCTGGATGGCGCCGACGCGGTGGAAGCGGCCGGGCAGCTTGAGGCGGACGACCTCGACCGCGGCGATTTGCGCACGCCCGAGGTCAGCCGTGCGGCGAGCCGGGTTGCGGCGGATCCGGGCGTGCGGGCGGCGCTGGCGGCGTTTCAGCGGCGCTTTGCCCGGCGGGCGGGCGGTGCGGTTCTGGACGGGCGCGACATCGGTACGGTAATCTGCCCCGAGGCAGAGGTGAAGCTGTTCGTCACGGCCAGCGACGAGACCCGTGCGCGGCGGCGGTTCGAGGAATTGCGCGGCAAGGGGCTTGAGACCAGCTTTGAGACGGTGCTGGCCGACCAGCGGGCACGGGATGCGCAGGATGCCGGCCGTGCCGATGCGCCGCTGGCGGTGGCCGGCGATGCGGTGGTGATCGACACAACCGAGATGACCATCGAGGCGGCGGTTGGACGGGCCGTGGCCGAGATCGAGCGGGTAAGGAGGAGCGTGTGAAGAAACACCGGCGGTTGGGCCGTGGCGGGCCGCTGGTCTCGGCCATGGGCTATGGGGCGATGTCCTTTTCGGATTTCTACGGGATGACGACCGAGGCCGAGAGCCACGCGATCCTGGATGCCGCGCTGGACGCCGGCGTGACGCATATCGATACCGCGAATGTCTACGGCATGGGCCGGTCCGAACGGGCGATCGGCAGCTATCTCAGGGCACGCCCGGAGGCGCGCGGGGTCTTCACCATCGCCACCAAGGCGGCGATTGCGCGGGATGCCGGCGGACGGCGGTATTTCGACAACTCGGCCACGCATCTGGAGGCGGAGCTGGACAAGAGCCTAAGGAAACTGGGCGTCGAAGCGGTCGATCTGTTCTACGTGCACCGCCGCGATCCGAAGGTGCCGATCGAAGAGGTGACGGGCACGCTGGCGCAACTGGTCGAGGCGGGCAAGACCCGCGCCATTGGCTTTTCCGAGATCGCACCGTCGAGCCTGCGGCGGGCGGTGGCGGTGCATCCCGTTGCAGCGGTGCAGTCGGAATACTCGCTGTCGACACGGTCGCCCGAACTGGGGCTGGTGCAGACCTGTGCCGAACTGGGGGTTGCGCTGGTGGCGTTTTCCCCGGTGGGACGGTCGTTGCTGACGGACCGCCCGCTGAGCCTCGAAGCGGTGCAAGAGTTGGGATTTCTGAAGCCGAACCCGCGGTTCATGGAACCGAACTATTCGGCGAATATCGCCGCGACGGATGGGTTCCGGCGGCTGGCCGCCGAAATGGGAATGCCGGCCGCGGGGCTGGCGGTGGCGTGGCTGCTGGCACAGGGCGATCACGTGCTCCCGATACCCGGCACGCGGTCTGTTTCGCATTTCCGGGAACTGGTGACGGGGACCGGGATCGATCTGAGCCCCGAAGACCTGAACCGGATCGAAAAGGTGCTGCCCGTGGGCTGGGCCCACGGCGATCGGTATTCGGCGGATCAATGGGTGGGACCGGAACGGTATTGCTGAGATGTCCGGGTGTAGGCGTCATTCGGTTCTGCTGCGGTAGATTCAGCGTCAATTGGGCGGACCCAGATCGATCTGCCCTTGCCTCCCAGCCGCTTGCAGGCTATAGCGCCCCCCGTCGAGAAAGCGGGACAACCGCAGGGACGAGCAGGGCCGGTGGACCGGCCCTCTTTGTTTTGTGTGCCCGCTTGACCAACGAAACCTGACAAGCCCGGCGGAGACAACCGCGCGGCCAGTTAAAGTGAAACGCCCGCCCCTCAACAGCGAAGCGGTCGGGCACAGAAGGAACCGAAACACTTGGCGAATGCATCCATGGAGGAGTTCGAAGCCCTCTTGAACGAAAGCTTCGAGATCGACACGCCCAGCGAGGGCAGTGTCGTCAAAGGCAAGGTCATCGCGATCGAAGCGGGACAGGCCATCATCGACGTCGGCTACAAGATGGAAGGCCGGGTCGAGCTCAAGGAATTTGCGGAACCGGGCGAATCGCCCAAGGTCGACGTGGGCGACGAGGTCGAGGTATACCTCGACCGGGTCGAGAACGCCCGCGGCGAGGCCTCGATCAGCCGCGACAAGGCACGGCGCGAGGAGGCCTGGGACAGGCTGGAAAAGGCCTATGCCGACGAGGCGCGCGTCGAAGGTGCGATCTTCGGCCGGGTCAAGGGCGGGTTCACCGTCGATCTGGGCGGCGCCGTGGCGTTTCTGCCGGGCTCTCAGGTCGATGTGCGCCCCGTGCGGGATGCCGGGCCGCTGATGGGGCTGAAGCAGCCGTTCCAGATTTTGAAGATGGACCGCCGCCGCGGCAATATCGTGGTTTCGCGCCGGGCGATCCTGGAGGAAAGCCGTGCCGAGCAGCGCGCCGAGGTGATCGGCAACCTGAGCGAAGGTCAGGCGGTGGACGGTGTTGTCAAGAACATCACCGAATACGGCGCGTTCGTTGACCTTGGCGGTGTGGACGGCCTGCTGCACGTGACCGACATGGCCTGGCGGCGGGTGAACCACCCCTCCGAGATCCTGTCGATCGGCGAGACGATCAAGGTTCAGGTCATCAAGATCAACAAGGAAACCCACCGGATATCGCTGGGCATGAAGCAGCTGCAGGCCGATCCCTGGGATACGGTGGCGGCCAAATACCCGCTGGAATCGACCCATGCGGGCCGGGTCACCAACATCACCGACTACGGCGCGTTCGTCGAACTGGAGCCGGGGGTCGAGGGGCTGGTGCACGTCTCGGAAATGTCCTGGACCAAGAAGAACGTGCATCCCGGCAAGATCGTGTCGACCTCTCAGGAGGTCGAGGTGATGGTGCTGGAGATCGACGAAGCCAAACGGCGGGTGTCGCTGGGACTGAAGCAGACCATGCGCAACCCCTGGGAGGTCTTCGCCGAGACCCATCCGGTCGGTACCGAGGTCGAGGGCGAGGTCAAGAACATCACCGAATTCGGTCTGTTCATCGGGCTCGACAACGATATCGACGGGATGGTGCATCTCAGCGACCTCAGCTGGGACGAGCGCGGCGAGGATGCGATCCAGAACTACCGCAAGGGCGATGTGGTCAAGGCGGTGGTGACCGAGGTCGACACCGAGAAGGAGCGGATCAGCCTTAGCGTCAAGGCGCTGGGCGGCGATCCGTTCACCGAGGCGACCGATGGCGTCAAGCGCGGGTCGGTGATCACCGTGACGGTCACCGCGATCGAGGATGGCGGCATCGAGGTCGAGCACGAGGGGATGAAATCGTTCATCCGCCGCTCGGACCTCAGCCGCGACCGGGCCGAACAGCGCCCCGAGCGGTTTCAGGTCGGCGACAAGGTGGACGTGCGCGTCACCAATGTCGACCAGAAGACCCGCCGTCTGGGCCTGTCGATCAAGGCGCGCGAAATCGCCGAAGAGAAAGAGGCGGTCGAACAGTACGGCTCGTCCGACAGCGGCGCCTCGCTGGGCGACATTCTGGGTGCGGCGCTGAAGGGCAGCGACAAGGACTAGCCGCGCCGCCACCGAAACAATTTAACGGCCCCCGGCGCGGGGGCCGTTTCTTTTTTGAAGCGAATCAGCGCGGTACCTGTCCGCCCGCGGATGATAGGATTTCTGAAAAATGGCGGCCCCAGGCATGCTGCAGCGCCGCATTCCCCCTCAGAATCAGCAGTTTAGCGCGATAATTTCGGTCTGGCGCCCGCGTTTGTGTTCCGCCACATTTGAAAACCGCCTATAGTCGGCCAGCCGCAGCGCCGCTGCCAACCGGCCGAATTGCGACCGAACAGGGGGAAGCCGACCATGATCCGCTCGGAACTGATCCAGATGATCGCCGACGAGAATCCGCATTTGTTTCAACGCGATGTCGAGCGGATCGTAAACACGATCTTCGAAGAGATCATCGAGGCGATGGCGCGCGGCGACCGGGTGGAATTGCGCGGATTTGGCGCGTTTTCGGTCAAGCAGCGCGATGCCAGGGTGGGCCGGAACCCGCGTACCGGCGAATCCGTCGACGTCGAAGAGAAGCATGTGCCATTCTTCAAGACCGGCAAGCTGTTGCGCGACCGTTTGAACGGCGACTAAGGCAAGGTTTCCATGCGTTATATCCGTTATGCGATTCTGGCTGCCATCGCGGTCTGTCTGGTCACCGTCGCGCTTGCCAACCGCGGGCCGGTCACGCTGACCCTGATGCCCACCGAGGTCTCCGGCCTGATCGGCATACCGGATCTGAGCATCACGCTGCCCTTGTTCATCGTGATCTTTCTGGGTGTCGTGGCGGGGCTGCTTTTGGGCTTCGTCTGGGAATGGCTGCGCGAGCACAAGCACCGGGCCGAGGCCGCGACCCAGCGGCGTGAGAAGGAGCGGCTGGTGCGCGAGGTCGAAAAGATGAAGACCGCCTCTGCCGAAACCGGCGACGAGGTTCTGGCGCTTTTGGACAAGGCGCGATAGACGCCGTGCATGGCGTCTGACATCCGGGTAAAGATCTGCGGGATACGGACGGCGGCTTGTGTTGCGGTCGCCGTTCAGTCGGGTGCAAGCTATCTGGGTTTCAACTTTTTTTCAAAGTCTCCGCGCTCTTTAACACTGTCGGAGGCTGCGGATTTGACGGCCGGGGTCCCGGCGGGCGTGGCGAAGGTGGGACTGGTCGTGGACCCGGACGATGCCGGTCTGGATGCCCTGCTGGCTGC
Source organism: Rhodobacter sp. (assembly GCA_030065095.1). Taxonomy (GTDB): domain Bacteria; phylum Pseudomonadota; class Alphaproteobacteria; order Rhodobacterales; family Rhodobacteraceae; genus JASJCA01. Next base: position 14,264 of record JASJDP010000003.1, on the reverse strand, counting down.
GGTGCCGTTGGACATGATCCAGCTTCACGGTCGGGAACCCCCCGAACGCGTGGCCGAGGTCAAGGCTCGGGCCGGCCTGCCGGTGATGAAGGCGGTTGGCGTCGGTACCGACGCCGATCTGCCGGCGCTCGACGCATTTGGCCGGGTGGCCGATCAGCTTTTGGTCGACGCGAAACCGGCGCCGGGGTCGGAATTGCCTGGCGGCAACGGCGTTGCCTTTGACTGGCGACTGATCGCCGGGCGGCGCTGGAATTGCCCATGGATGCTGGCGGGTGGACTGACGCCGGAAAACGTGGCCGAGGCGGTGCGGCTGACAGGGGCGCGGCAGGTGGACGTGGCCTCGGGTGTGGAAAGTGCGCCGGGTGTCAAAGACCCCGATCTGATCCGCGCTTTCCTGAAGGCCGTGGTGTGAGTGTCGCCTTCCGTGAGGCACGGCGCGAGGATGTGCCGACGGTCGTGGCGCTGTTGAAGGACGATGTGCTTGGCGCCGGGCGCGAAGACGAAGAGGTGCAGACATATCACTCTGCCTTCGAGGCGATGCGGGCCGAGGGCAACAATCTTCTGATCGTGGGCGAGAAGGACGGTCAGATAGTCGCCACTTACCAAATCACCTTCATCAGCGGGCTTTCCCTGCGCGCCAGCCGCCGGGCGAACATCGAAAGCGTGCGTGTCGCGGAGACCCTACGCGGAGAACGGATCGGCGCGGCCCTGATCGCCGATGCCGAGGCAAGGGCGCGGGCGGCAGGCTGCGCGTTGATGCAACTGACCATGAATGCCGTCCGCCATGACGCGCGGCGTTTCTATGAACAGCAGGGCTTTCTGCCCAGCCACGTTGGTTTCAAACGGGTGCTGAAATAAGCGATCAGTCCCTGGCGTCGGGATCAGACCGCCAAAGGGTGATTCTGTGCGACCATTGGCATTCGAACCCGTCGGGATGTGAGTAGCTCGAGGACACTTCGCCGGCTCCCTCTTCGGGCGAGGTGAAGAAAATCCGCATCGCGTTCGTAGCTATGCCGCCCTCGTCATCGACCGTATCGACATTTGAAACGACAAGCTGGCCGTCCATGATGCTGCCGCTGAACATGCACATCGAACCCGGGTTGCAGGTCGCACCGGAACTGACCATCAGCCCGACCTCGCCGCCGCCATAGGTCAGGTCCAACGTTCCAGCCATCGGCGTGCCGTTTGGGCAACGCCCACTGACCTGATGGTTCGACGTGGAGTAATTCCAGGTACCAGCGAATTCGATGTTCTCGGCATCGATCGGAAGCATCGCCGGCTCCGGCTCGTTGGTCGCCAAAGCCGACTGTGCCGAGATACATAGCATCACCCCCGCCATCAGCGATTTCGTTATCATGAAGCCTCCTCTCGCCATTCCCCTTTTCCGGGGCTTTTCGTGACCCTAGGCTGAAACGGGGTGACTGTCCTTGACGGCGATCAAACAGGCGGCCGGCTCGGGCGCGACGCTCCGCGCTGTCGGCATTCCGAACTCGACCTATGTCACCGAAAAAGTTAAGAGGTCGCGGCACCGGGAGGGCGATGAATGAACGAGATGACACCAAACACATACGCGGCGGGGCCCGACGAGAACGGCCGTTTCGGCAAGTTCGGAGGGCGCTTTGTCTCGGAAACGCTGATGCCGCTGATCCTCGACCTCGAGGCCCAGTACGAACACGCAAAGACCGATCAGAGCTTTTGGGACGAGATGCACCATCTCTGGACCCATTATGTCGGGCGTCCCAGCCCGCTCTACTTGGCCGAGCGCCTGACCGAACATCTGGGCGGCGCGAAGGTGTATATGAAGCGCGACGAGCTGAACCACACCGGTGCGCACAAGATCAACAACGTGCTGGGCCAGATCATCCTGGCCCGCCGCATGGGCAAGACACGGATCATTGCAGAGACCGGCGCGGGCCAGCACGGCGTCGCCACCGCCACCGTCTGCGCCAAGTTCGGGCTGAAATGCGTGGTCTACATGGGCGCGCACGATGTCGAGCGGCAGGCGCCGAACGTGTTCCGGATGAAGCTGTTGGGCGCCGAGGTGATCCCGGTGACATCGGGCCGCGGCACGCTGAAGGACGCGATGAACGACGCGCTGCGCGATTGGGTGACGAATGTGCGCGACACGTTCTATTGCATCGGCACGGTGGCCGGGCCGCATCCCTATCCGGCGATGGTGCGGGATTTCCAGGCGATCATCGGCAAGGAAGCGAAGCAGCAGATGCGGGAGGCCGAGGGACGGTTGCCCGACACGGTCATCGCCGCCATCGGCGGCGGATCGAATGCGATGGGGCTGTTCTTTCCCTTTCTCGACGACAAGGACGTGCACATCATCGGGGTCGAGGCCGGAGGAAAGGGCGTCAACGCGAAGATGGAGCATTGCGCCTCGCTGACCGGCGGGCGTCCGGGGGTGCTGCACGGCAACCGGACCTATCTGTTGCAGGACGATGACGGTCAGATCCTGGAAGGGTTCTCGATCAGCGCAGGGCTCGACTATCCCGGCATCGGACCGGAACATTCCTGGCTGCACGAGATCGGGCGCGCCGAATACGTGGCGATCACCGATGTCGAGGCGCTGGAGGCGTTCCAGCTATGCTGCGAACTCGAGGGGATCATCCCGGCGCTGGAGCCCAGCCATGCCCTGGCCCATGTGATGAAGATCGCGCCGGACCTGCCGGCCGATCATATCATCTGCATGAACATGTGCGGGCGCGGGGACAAGGATATCTTCACAGTCGCGCGGCATCTGGGCTTCGACATGAGCGAGACCGAGGGCCGCACGACCTCGGGCTGAGGCCCCTAAACCTAGGTTTACCGGCATTGAACCAGGGTTTGGCCGGCCGCGAATAAACCGCCGCCCGATGGTCCGGCGCGGCGGACGGGGGCAACTCCTGCCTACCGGGCCGCGCAATGGGCGTGGCCGGAGCAGGAGACCAGACCAATGATGAAGACCACGCTGACCGCCACCGCCACGACCTTGCTGCTGGGCAGCACCGCGATCGCCGAGCCGATCGAAAGCATCGTCGCGCAGTTCCAGTCCTACGGCTACAGCCGGATCGAGATTTCGCAGGATGGAAACCTCGTCAAGATCGAAGGTGTCCGGGACAACACCGAGCGCGAGATCGTGTTCGACACGGCGTCGAACGCGATCCTGTCGGATGAAACCGGACCGCTTGAGGACGACGAAGATGACGAGGACGATGAAGAGAATGACGACCACGAGGACGACGAGGATGACGACGACGAGGAGGATGACGACGAGGACGATGACGACGAGGATGACGACGACGACGATGAGGATGACGACGATGACGGGGGCGACGATGACGGGGACGACGGGGAATCCGACGACGGCGAGGATGGTGAGGACGACGACGACTGATCCCTTGCCGTGTTGAGACCGCGCCCCCGGTCGGCTACACCGGGGGCGTCCGATGTGACGGAGACAAAACCATGCGACGCCTGGTTCTGGTTGCCGCCCTTTGCCTGTCTGGCTTGCCGGCCTTGGCGGCAGACGTGACGGGTGCCTGGGTCGAGCAGCTGAAGCTCGATGGCTACGAACGGATTACGATCAAACGCACCTGGCTCGGCCGCATGCGCATTGTGGCCGAAAGGGGCGAGATCGAGCGCGAGATCGTGATCAACCGGCGGACCGGCGAGGTTCTGCGCGACTATTCGCGGCACGAGGACGGCACGATCCGGTTGCCGCTGGGTTTTGAGGTTGAGCTGGGGGACGACGGCGAGGACGACGACGACCACGGCGAAGACCGCAAGAACGGAAAAGACCAGGAAGACGACGACGGGGACGAGGACGACAGCGAAGACAGCAAAGACAGCGAGGACGGCGGCGAGAGCGACGAATCCGATGAGTCAGACGAGGACGACGATGACTGACCGCGCGGTGAGGCTCGGCTGATGCGGTTGTCGGTGCTGATCGGCGTTCTGGTGGTGCAGGCGGTCTGCACGCTGGTCTTCGTCTGGGATCTGTTCAGCGGTTTTCTTGGGTTGCGGGCCTCGCCGATCAGCTGGCAGACGCGCGAATTGATGGAAATCGGGGCGGCGCTGGGCCTGTTGCTGGGGACCGGAATGGGCGCGCAGATGCTTCTGCGGGCGCATCGCCGGTCGGACCGGGCCGAGGCCCAGCTGCGGGTGGCCTCGGGCGCCTTCATGGAGCTTCTGGACGAGCGCTTCGACGACTGGGCGCTGACGCCGGCGGAACGCGATGTGGCGCTGTTTGCGCTGAAGGGGATGAGCCTGCAGGACATCGCCCGGCTGCGCGAGACCTCGGAAGGCACGGTGAAGGCGCAGACGAACGCGATCTACCGCAAGGCGGGCGTCAGCGGGCGGCCGCAGCTGCTGAGCCTGTTCATCGACGATCTGATGGGCCAAGCCCTGGTGCCGGGTGTCGGGGAAACCCCTCAGGCCTGATCGAAGGCGTATTGTTCCAGCACGTCGAGGGGCACGATCTGCAAGGCGCGCAGATGCGTCGCCGCCAGGTTCACCTTGGGCGCGCAGCCCTCGTCATGGGCCTGCAGGAAGCGGCTGGCGCAAAGGCACCAGCGGTCGCCGGGTTTCAGGCCGGGAAAGCCATAGGCGGGCATCGGCGTCGACAGGTCGTTGCCGACATATTTCGAATAGGCGAGGAATTCGGCGGTCATCACGGCACAGACGGTGTGACTGCCCTGATCCTGATCGCAGGTGTCGCAGGCACCGTTCCGGAAGAAACCGGTCATCGGATCGGCCGAGCAGGGTTCCAGCCGGTCGCCGAGCACGTTCAGCGAAGGGTCCATCTTCAGTGTCATGCCGTCTCCTCCCTTGACCACGATGTAGGGTCCGGTGTGCGCCAGTCGACCCAGCGGCCGTGAAAATCGGCACGGCCCAGGGCGATGTGCCGGTCGCCGGGCCAGAGCCGAAGGGACAGGCCGGCGCCGGGGATCTGACCGTCCGCCTCCATGCCAAGCCAGGCAAGCGGGGCGTCGCCGGTGGCGCGAGCGCCGGCGGCCTCGATCAAGCCTCGGGCGCGGGCAGCAGTCTCGGGCGGGAAATACTGCCAGGCGATGGTGTGGTAGATCAAGTGAAGTGTGCCGGGCGCGGGCTGGGCGAGGCGGGTTTCCAGCCAGCCGGCCGCGTCGTCGCGCTCGACGGTCGCCTCGGCCACGGCGATGGCGGCGCGGGTGCGGGCGAGACGGTCGGGCTGGTCCGGCCAGAGATAGGCCAGAAGGCGCAAACAGTCCCCGGGATCTTGGGGGTCGAGCGGCGTCAGGTCGACGCCGCGGCGATCTACCACCCTTGGGGCGCAGTCAAAAGGCGCGTCGCCGCGCCAGTCCGGCGAAAGGGTCAGGGCCTGATCGGCGCGACCAAGGCGCAGGCCGGGCAGGGCCAGGGCAAAGCGGTCCCACATCAGATTCAATCCAGCACTGGCGCCAAGTTCGGAGAGCTTCAGCGGCAGACCGTATTCGGCGGTCAGCCAGTGCCCGGCGGCGATCAGCACCGCGCTTCGCCCGGTTTCGTTGGTCTGGGGCGGGCGGTCGAGCCAAGCATCAAGCCGCGCGGCATGGGTGTTAAGGGCATCTTCGACGGCGGTCCAGAGCGCGTCGTCGGTCGTGCTCGGCTGGGGCGGGTAGAGCCGGGCAAGGCCGGGCGCGGCGTTGTCCAGCACCAGCCCGTGCAGCGCCCCCATCAGACGCAGCGGCACCGAGGCGCTGCCAGCGCCGATGTCGCCCGGCCAGTCGAAAAGGCGGTCGGTCAGCCGCGTGCCGGGCTGCAGCCGGTCGGCGCAGAGCCGCAACAGCCGCGCGGTGAAGGGCGAGCCGAGTGCCGAGCAAGCGTCGGCCTGGGCGCGAAAGGCGTCGCGCAGGCTCACCGGAACTTGTCGATCAGTTTTTGCAGCGGACCGCGGGTGTCTGGCGCTTGGGGTTCAGCGACTGCTTGCGTCTGCGTCTTTCGTGGCCCTTTTCCTGCCGGTTCCGGCGCCTTCGAAGAACGTGGCGGCGCGGTGCGCATCGCGACAGCGTTCATGAATCGGCCGCTGTCGCCGGCGGCAAGCTCGGGCGCGCCGTCGGACAGACCGCGCAGCAGGTCGTCGAGCCAGTCCCGATCGGCCTTGGCGAAGTCGTGCAGCACATAGGCCGCTACCCGGTCCTTGTGCCCGGGATGGCCGATGCCGAGGCGGACCCGCGTGTAGTCGGCGCCGATCCGGGCGTGCAGCGAGCGCAGGCCGTTGTGGCCGGCATGGCCGCCGCCGGTCTTGACCCGGCATTTGCCGGGGGCAAGGTCAAGCTCGTCGTGAAACACGGTCACATCCGATGGCTCCAGCTTGTAGAACCGCATCGCCGCAGCGACGGAATTGCCCGACAGGTTCATGAAGGTTTCGGGCTTCAGGAGCAGGATCTTCTCGGACCCGAGCCGCCCCTCGGACACCGATCCCTGAAATTTCGACCGCCAGGGGCCAAAGCCGTGGTCGGCGGCAATCCGGTCCACGGCCATGAAGCCGATGTTATGCCGGTGGCCGGCATATTTGGCGCCGGGATTGCCGAGGCCGACAAAGAGCTTCATCCAGGGGTTCCTTGCAAGGGACGCGGCCTGTCTAATGCCTGGCCGGTGGTGGCGCAACGCCGCCCGGAAGGCGTTTGGAAACGCCGGTGGCCAGCGGTTCCAGAGCTACGTTTTCCAAGCCACTTGACCGAAAACGAAAACGGGGCCCGAAGGCCCCGTTCGTGTTCCGATCGTGCGGGACTTATTCTTCTTCGTTCTCGTCCTCGTCCTGGGTGGTCGGCACCTCGTCGGCGGCGACCTCTTCACCCTCTTCCTCCTCGTCCGCCCGCAGGCCGGACGGAGCCGAGACGTTGGCGATCACGAAATCGCGGTCGATGGTGGGCTTGGTGCCTTCGGGCAGGGTTACCGACGAGATGGTGATCGCGTCGTTGATATCGAGGCCCGAGATATCCACCGACACGTGGTCGGGAATGTCGCCCGCGGTCACCAGAAGCTCGATCTCGGGCCGCACGACGGTCAGCACGCCGCCGCGCTTGATGCCGGGCGAGACGCCCTCGCCCTCGAACTGGACCGGAATGAAGAGCTTCACCTTGGTTGTCCGACGAAGGCGCATGAAATCCACATGCGTCGGCAGATCCTTGACCACGTCCCGCTGCACGCCGCGGCAGATGACGCGCACGTCGTCATGGCCATCGACCTTCAGGTTGAAGAGCGTGGCAAGGAAGCGACCCTCTTTCAGCCTTTTGGTAAGCACGTTGAAGGGGATGGTGATCGGCAGCGGGTCGGTGCCGCCCCCGTAGACCACCCCGGGTACCAGATTGTCACGGCGTGCCTGGCGGGCGGCCCCCTTGCCTGTCCCCGCACGTTCCGTGGCGACGAGATCCGGAATCTCTCCAGCCATTTCGGTTGTCTCCTTTGTCGAGGGGCATCCTCCAAGGGTGTATGCCCCGATGAAGCGGTGCGTATAGGCCAGATCGGCAGCGATGGGAAGCCCGGTTTTCAGCGGCTGACGCTTGGCAGCGGCGGGGCGCGGGACTAGGGTCGCGGCGCTGGCCCTGGGCCGGATTGCCCAAGGGGAAAATAATGCCGATCCTTCGCGCCCTTGCCCTTTCCCGCGCGCCCGCCGCCGCGCTGATGGCGGTGGGGGTTCTGTGGGGCGGATTCGCCGCGCTGGTGCCGGATATCAAGGCGGCGACCGGGGCGTCGGACGCGGCGCTGGGCGCAGCGCTGCTGATGTCGGCGGTGGGCGGCATGGGCGCCATGGCGTTGGCCCCCTGGGCCGGACGGAGGCTGGGGCGCCTGGCCCTGCCGGCGATGGGTGCGGCGCTGACGGTGGCTTTTCTGTATCCGGCGTTTGCCTGGGATGTGGTGTCGCTGGGGGCGGCGATGTTCGCGATGGGGGCGACCGTGGCGCTGTTGGACGTCACCGCCAATGTCGAGATCAGCGCGCGCGAGGCGCGCGAAGGCGTGCATCTGATGAATGTCAACCACGCGATGTTTTCCTTTGCCTTTGCCGGGGCGGCCTATGGCACGGGGCTTGCGCGACAGGCCGGCGCCGGACCAGACGAGGTGTTGCCGGTGCTGGCGCTGGTGGGCGCCGGGCTGGCGCTGGCGATGTGGAGCCCGGGGGCCGCGGATCCGCCGGAGGACGGAAGGGCCGGGATCGCGGGCAGTGGCGCGCCCTGGGGCGTGATCGGGCTGACCGGTTTGATTCTGTTCGCATCGTTCATCGGCGAGAACGCCACCGAGGCCTGGTCGGCTCTGCATCTGGAGCGCACGCTGGGCGCGCCCCCGGGCGAGGGCGGTCTTGGGCCCGCGGTGCTGGGGCTGGTGATGGGGATCGGGCGGATGTCGGGCCAGGTCGTGGCAGACCGGCTGGGGCATGCGCGGCTGATCTTCACCTCCGCTGCGCTGGGCGTGACCGGTGCGCTGACGATCGCGGCAGCGCCCAGCGTGCCGGTCGCGGTGCTGGGTGTTGCGGTTGCGGCGCTGGGTATGGCGGTGATCGTACCATCGGCAAACTCGATGCTGGGCGCGCGGGTGACCGGCGCACAACGTGCGCATGCGTTGTCGCGGGCGTGGATGGTCGGGATCTTCGGCTTCTTCATCGGCCCGGCGATGATGGGCGGGATTGCCGAGCTTTTGGGGTTGCGCATGTCCTTTGCCGCGATCAGCGCGATCGTCGCACTGATCCTGCCGGCGGTGGTGCTGCTGGACCGGCGGCCGCGGGCCTAGGGTGTCGGTAGTGACAGCGGATTCTAGCCTGAAGTTGCCATTCGCAAGCGGTCTTCAGGCGCGGAATCAAGGCCGTAGGCCGCCGCGCCATCGCCGACCCGCCCCGAAGGGGAGGCGATTTTCTGACGGCGCGCATCGCGTTGAAGTCGTTCGGACTTTGCTGGGATAATTCGAGCCGTCCATAAGTCCGGGTCGCCTCCCCGCGGGTCGGCGATGGCGCGGCTTCTCAGATTCCGGTCAACGCCCGGTCCAGGCCGCAACCGAATCTGCGACTCACGCATAATGCGCAGCGTGTTGCATGCGCAGGCTTGGGGGAAATACTCGCGGGATTTCCCATTGCGATGACATCCCGCCTTCGACGACGTTTCCCGCACTGCGCGTCAACGGCGCTTTCTTCATTGGAGGGGACATGGAACTTCTCATCAGCCTGATTTCCGGTGCGGTCGGCGGCAACGCGGTCGGCGGCGTCGTGAAAAACCTTAACCTCGGTGTGCTCGGCAACTCGCTTGCCGGAATCGTCGGCGGCGGTGTCGGCGGTCAGCTTCTGGGCATGCTCGGGGCACCCGATCTGGCGGGAGTGGCCGGAGAGGCCGCCGGGCTCGACATCGGTGCGATCCTCGGCCAGGTCGCCGCTGGCGGCGTCGGGGGAGGCGCACTGATGGCATTGATCGGCGTCGTCAAGAACACGTTGGGCAAATAGGCTCAGCCGAAATTCTGAAAGACGACCGACGGGAGGTCTTTGACGGCGTTGCCACCGCCGGCCGCCCGGGGCCCGTTCTGCCACGGTCCGAGCCGGACGCACGCTCTTGCAGGCGGACCGTCGCCTCACCCGTCCGACCGCGCCGGACCCTTGCCCTCGGATGCGCAAGCGCCGCAGCGCGGGAGGCGCAAGCACCGGGCGGCTGGCCGTCAATCCCGCGCCGCGCCCAGGCGCGACAGCCTCGCCATCGAGAGTCCCGCGGTCACCGGCCGCAGGCCTTGCCACTGCCGCTTTGCCCCGCTAGGCAAGGACTGGCTTTCTTCCCGCGGGGCACCCATGGCTGACGATCCGAAAATCCTGGTCTCGACCGACTGGCTCGCCGCACATCTTCAGAACCCCGACCTGCGCATCTTCGACGCGTCTTACTACCTGCCCGATATGGGCCGCGACGCCCGCACCGAGTACGCCGCCGCCCATATCCCGGGCGCCCGCTTTTTCGACATCGACGACGTGGCGGATGCCCGTTCGGACATGCCACATATGGTCCCACCGCCGGAGAAATTCGTCTCGCGCGTGCGCGCCATGGGCGTGGGCGACGGCCACCAGATCGTTGTCTACGACGGCGCCGGCATCTTCTCGGCCCCCCGTGTCAGATGGCTTTTCCGGCTGATGGGCAAGACCGACGTCGCCGTGCTCGACGGCGGTTTTCCGAAATGGCTTGCCGAGGGCCGTGAAACCGAAGATCTGCCGCCGATGATGCGCGATCGCCACATCACGGTCTCGAAGCAGAACCACCTCGTCCGTGACGTGACCCAGGTCGCCGCCGCCTCGAAACTCGGCGACCACGAAATCCTCGACGCACGCTCGCCCGGCCGATTCCGCGGCGAGGAACCGGAACCCCGCGCCGGGCTGCGCGGCGGCCATATCCCCGGATCGAAGAACATCCACTACCGCACGCTGCTCAACGACGACGGCACGATGAAGGATCCGGGCGCCCTGCGCGCCGTCTTCGACGCCGCCGATGTCGATCTTGGCAAACCGGTGATCACCACCTGCGGATCCGGCGTCACCGCCGCGATCATCGGCCTTGCGCTCGACCTTATCGGCCACGACCGCCATTCGCTCTATGACGGATCCTGGGCCGAATGGGGCATGTATGGCGACCTCAAGGTCGCGACCGGAGACGACTGATGCTTGAAGCCCTGACAGAACAACCCGCCGACAAGATCCTTCAGATCATGACGCTGTTCCGCGCCGACACGCGGGCCGACAAGGTCGACCTCGGTGTCGGTGTCTACCGCAACGCCGCCGGCGTCACGCCCGTGATGCGCGCCATCAAGGCCGCCGAGCATAAGCTCTGGGAAGAGCAGACCACCAAGGCCTATACCGGCCTTGCCGGCGATCCCGCCTATGCCGAGGCGATGATCGACCTCATTCTCGGCCCGGAGGCCGACAAGGCCCGCATTGCCGCCGCCGCCACCCCGGGCGGCACCGGCGCCGTCCGCCAGGCCTTCGAACTGATCAGGATGGAAAACCCCGGCGCTACGGTGTGGTATTCCGACCCGACCTGGCCCAACCACGTCTCGATCCTCCGGCATCTCGGGATGCAGGCCCGCAGCTACCGGTATTTCGACAGCGAGACCCGCGCCGTCGACTTCGCGGCCATGATGGCGGATCTCGATGGCGTCCAGCCCGGCGACATCGTCCTGCTGCACGGCTGCTGTCACAACCCGACCGGCGCCAACCTCAACCTCACCGAATGGCAGGCCGTCGCCGACCTTCTGGTCGCCAAGGGCGCCACGCCGATGATCGACATCGCCTACCAGGGTTTCGGCGACGGGCTCGAGGCTGACGCGGCCAGCACCCGTCTGATCGCCGCCACCTGCCCGGAAACGCTGATCGCCGCCAGCTGCTCGAAGAATTTCGGCATCTACCGAGAGCGCACGGGACTTCTGATAGGCGTCGCCCCTGGCGCCGATCACAAGGCGCGGGTGCAGGCCACCTTGAACCACCTCAACCGCCAGAACTATTCCTTTCCCCCCGACCACGGCGCCCGGCTGGTGACGATGATCCTCACTGACGACGCACTGAGCGCCGACTGGCAGGCGGAACTGGAGGAGATGCGCCTTGGCATGCTGGAGCTGCGCACAAACCTGGCCGCCGAGCTTCGGCGCCTGACCGGGTCGGACCGCTTCGGCTTTCTCGCCCAGCACCGCGGCATGTTCAGTCTCCTCGGCGCCTCGCCCGATCATGTAAAGGCCTTGCGCGAAGATCACGCGATCTACATGATCGGCGATTCACGCATGAACATCGCCGGGCTGAACGCCGAAACGGTACCGGTATTGGCGAAGGCGATCGCCGAGGTTGGGGTATAGTTGAAGGCGAATTGCGGCACCTGATAGTTGCTAGCCTTGCCCATGCGTGACTCTATCCCGCAGAGATGCCTCTAACGGCGACTCGATTTCTCGATAGGCATTGCTCTGATGCGCAACGATGTCCCACTCAGTCGACTTCTGGGACGTGCGACAATGCACTGGCTATGGCCCGGCTAATCATCTGGCCTGTTTCGATTTCGACCCAAAGATATTGGCCTGCAACATTGACCTCCAAGAAACGATACACGCCGTCCGGGTCAATTCGGAAGTCGAACGCACCGTAGCGCAAGCCGGTCCGCCGCATGAAGGTCCGAATCGAAGCCGCAACATTGCCGGGAAGACGATGCGGCAGAGTCCGTCTCCGCGGGTCTGATCTCCAATCGAACTGGCTGCCTGCGGCCTCGATACGTATCTCGGCCGCGAACAGCTCGTCATCGATGACGGTCACGCGTATGTCTGTGCCAAGCGGTATCGCCTCTTGCAGCAGACAGGGCCCCGCGGCGCGCAGAAGCGGCAGTTGCTGAACCGCATTCTCTTCGACAAGTTGAGTGAGCGGGCTTGGAGCATCGCCGCGGCTTGCGACCTGTTTCGCGATGGTCTTCCGCTCGCCTTCGCACCAAAACCGCCGAGCATGGCCGGGTGAATTCGTGACCATGGTTCGCGGCGGGTTCATCCCCAATTGGGCGGCGACATGTAGCTGATAGGGCTTGTTGTCGATGATCGTTTCCGGTCCGATCGGATTGATCATCCGGCGACCGAGCGTTTGTGACCAGCCTTCGATCAGCGCATGGCATTCGGCCAAGGCGAAGCTGCGGTGGTCGCCGTTTCCAAGCGCTTCGGACACGCCATATTGCCTGGTCCGGCGCCACCAGACACCGGACACATCGGTGTCCTTTACGACCTCGCCGTCCGAAAGCGCGACCTGGAAAGACGACCCGCCGTCTTCGACCCTCACCGAAAGCGACCATTCCGCCGGAAACCGCGCCATGTCCAAAAGCGCGGACTGTACGCCCATTTTCCCAAGCTCCCACTGAACGACCCCTGCGTGCAGGTCGTCCGTCGGAGCAATGATCAAAACCGAAGTCAAGGAAGCTTAAGACTGACCGCCGCTCTTGCCGTCACTTCGGATCGAACGGATTCTTTGTCTGGTCGGGTTTGCTGTCTGTGTAGGGACCGTCGGGACTGGGCGGCGTTCCCGTATTGTATTCCTTGATGGTCTCCTTGTAGTCCGATCCCGCCGGTTCTGCGAGATAGTCCTGAAGGTCAATACCCCGTTCGGCGAAAAAATCGATATCGGTCTTGAACCTTTTTTCGGCTTCGTTGTCGGTCAGACATTCGATGCCGTCAGCTTCTTTCTCGATCTCAAAAAGAAATGGCTTCATTTCCAAAGTTCCCCTCGCTAGCCGAGGGCATTATCAAAATCGACCGCTCGAAAGGCAAGCGTTTCTTGGCGATCGCGTCGCCGTTGGCGGGGCACATCCGCTCTGGAGGCGTTCAATTTTTAGAGGAGCGATGCGGCGAAAAACCAGCCCCAGCTTAGTGCGCCGAACCTCTTGCCGACACCCTGATTGGCATCTTCCGCGACGGCCGGACCGACGCGGCCCCGGACCCGCCCACTCAACGCAAATCCGGAACCGCGACCGCTTTTTCCCGGGCCTTGACGATCACCTGCTCACGCGCAACCGCCGCCTGTCCGCCCGCCGTTTCCTGAAACAGGGCCAACGAGGCGGTGTCCCCCGCTTCGGGCGGCGTCGTCGCCAGGTCGGTGTAGTCGAACCGGTTCGGATCGCTCAGGATCCGCTTCTGCAGCCGGTTCGCTCGCCAGACGCCCCAGCCGAGCCGCGACAGCTTGGAAACGGTTTCGGCCCAGTAACGCGGGTAGAACGTCACCGGGTTTTCCATCGGCAGGCCCGGCCGACGGTCCCGCCGCACCTTCCGCCGCAGCAGCCCGCTTTCCAGCGGATGCACGCCCTCTACGGCGTAGGCCAGGAAAAACTCGGCCACTTCGTTGAGATTGATCCCCTTCGCCTTCTGCCCCAGCGACCGGCGCCCGATGCGTTCGATGTGCTCGGGTGTGTAATAGGCGAACCACGCGTCGCGATAGGCCTGCTCCCATTCGGCATCGGACATCACGGTATGATGCGTCACCCGCTGCGCGGCATCGTATTTGTTCGGGTCGGGATCCATCCAGACACCGTCCTCGGCCATTTTCTTGTGATCCGCCGAGCCCGGAAGCGGGGTCAGCATGAAGAACTCCAGGATGTCGATCGGCAGCTCTTCCTGGATGATCCGGATGTCGCGCAGGATGCTTTCGCGGGTGTCGTTGGGAAAGCCGATGATGTAACCCGCCACCACCGAGGCACCGTATTGACGCCATTTTTGGATCATCGCGCGATATTCGGTGATCTTGTTCTGCCGCTTGTTGGCGGCCAGGAGGTTGTCGGGGTTGATGTTCTCCA
>JASJDP010000039.1 GCA_030065095.1 Rhodobacter sp. | reverse complement strand
GCAACCGCCCGTAGCGTCAGACGCACGCCGCTGGTCAGCCCGGCGAAGTGCTTCGTGGTCCGCGACAAATGCCGCTTTGTGTTGCGCTCGAACCGGCCGATGCGCTTGCCCATCTGATCGATCTTGCGCATCGCCTCCTGGTGGCGCACGCTCATTACGATGTTAAGGCGCTCGAAATCAGTGGAGGCCATATTTGGCTTTCAACCTTTCATGGACCTCGACGCTCGGCGCGTTTGCGCCCGGTCCGGTCTGGCGTTTCTGGTCGGCATGGCCGCGCGCTATCAGCAGCATGTCGCGCGGGATCAGGTTTCGGATATCGTCGGGGCGGTAGTCGCCGGGGGCTGCGGCGCGGATGAGGGCGCGGACGTTGAACCGCCCGTCTCCGCGCCCCCGGTCTTTCCCTGCGCGTCACCCCCGCGGCTGTCCTCGTCGTCCCAATCAGGATGAAAGGCCACGCCGATCAGCGCTTTGGCGACTTCGTACATCTTCATCAGACCCGCCGGACCTTCGGCGGCGATGATGCGGTCGGCCTCGCGGTCGTCGACATCGCCGCCGCCGACGAGCCCAAGCGCACACAGATCGCGCACCTCGCGCGACGTCGGCGCCCGCGCCTCGCCCTCAAAACCGAAAAGCGTGTCGAAGATCCCGCGGTGGCGATCCTCGAACCGTTCGATTTCACCAAGACGCAAGCGCAAGCGGTAAGGCTTACCCCCGAATGCCTCCACTACCCCGCCGCGCGGGGCCTCGATCGCAATCCCCATGTTACTCGGCGGTGAAGGTGACCGTGCCGGTCGACGCTGCGGACACCGACCCTGTCATCCCGTCATCCGCAGACCACTCCAGTCCAGAGAAAACGAAGTTGGCATCAAATTGGCCGATGCCCGGAACGACGACCTCAGCGTTGCTGGTCATGTCTTCGGTGAGCATGATTGCGGCCAGACGTTTCTGTGTCGCATCATCGCTGGCACGAAAGTCCCCTGACAGCGTAAGGCGCCGGACGCCACCGACACCCTCGGCCCAATGCGCGCTGTTTGCGTCGATGCCATCGTGATCGGTCATGTCGATCTCCTGGCCGTTGATGCCAATCTGCTTTGCATTCATCGAGGCGATCTTCGTGAATACCTCCGGGCTGGCCGCATCGCCGATCTTGATCAGCACTTCGCGCCCCAGTTTCTTGTCTGGCATGGTCCCGTTTCCTTATGTTTGGGATGATCAGGTGGTGCAAAGCCTGGCGCGAAAGACCAGGCGCTTGCCGGAATCGGTGTTCTTGCCGCCGTCGAGCGGCGTGCTTAGCAAAAACAGAATGTCGTAGACCTGGTAGCCCGCCACCGTCAGACCGGCGGCATTCCTGTCGAGCACATCCATTATTGCATTGCCCAAGTTCTTGGCTTGCGTGGACCCGACCCGCGCACCCGGTCGCGTGTGCAAATCGATGCCGAAGTCGATCTCGTGGCCGCGGTCATCGTGATCATGCCAGGGGCCGGCCTCGAATTCGCCTGCTTTGACGTAAGGAAACGTCACTTCCGGCGGCGGCCTGTCATGAACCCGGGTGCCGACAAACCCACTCACCGTGGCGTCGGCGATCAGCGCCGCGCGCACCGCCTTCCACAGCTTGACCTCGACACCATCAGCCACGGCGCGCGGCCTCTCTCACGGCCTTGTTGGTCGCCCGCCTCATGCGGTTTTTGTTCTTCTTCGCCAAGTAGCGGCGGGTCTGGTGCAAGTGGTGGTAGCCCTCGGTCGTCCCGTGCTGTCCCTTTTTGCGGCCATGCTCGATTGAATAGGCCTTGTCCTTTTCGGCGCGCGTCGCATCACTCTCGATTGCCACGACAACGCCCGTCATTCCTTCGTCTTTGTATTCCGACCTGATCTTGCCCTTGGTTTCGCCGGTGACGTCCGGTGCCAGAATTTTCGCCACCCGTACGCCTTCCTCAGTCCCGCGGCGAATGGCGGGCGGCATGTGCTTTCGCAGCGCCGGATCAAGCGCGCGCAGTTGGCGGCGCAACTTGGCCGCTCCCAACAGGTTCACTCTTCCGCCCGTCCTGTCTCGACCTTGAATTCCAGAACGCCGGGCGCGCGGCCGACTTGGCTTGGAGAACTCAGAATGTCCCAAGTCTCGCTGCGCACGATCACGCGATCGGCGCCGGTAATCCCGCGCATTGTGGCTGAATTCCGAACCCGGAGCGTGCCTGTCTTGGTTTCCTCTGGCCGGCCAGCGGCCAGACCCTCCTGGCCGGGCGTTTCCATCAGATCTGCCCACACGGTCGCGACTTCGCCCCAGCTCTCGGTCGTGTTGCCGGCATCGTCGAGCGTCGCCGCCCCCTGGCGTTCGAACCGCGCCTGATCGCGAAACCTGCCCGCGGCGGCCATCAGCCTAGACCCCGACCCGCCGATAATTCGCAATGAGCGACTGGGCGCCGAGCGGCAGCTCATTTACACTGGTGCCGACAATCGAGGCTTCGCGGTTTTCGTACCAGTGGCCGACCATCAGCTTCACCAGCTGCTTCAGATCCTCCGGAACCGCAGATGCAGCGCCGAATCCGGCAATGAATTCGATCTCGATTGGAAAGGCGCGGTCGCTATCGAGCGGTGGCCGGGTAAATGCGTCCTTGAAATGGATCTGAGCGCTGCGGGCATCCTCGATCAGCTCGAAAGCGTCGCTGTCGACCGTTTGCTCGGCCGCGTCGGCGTCATAGTATGTCAGGCTTGCCACCGAGCTGACATCGCAGAACGGCAGGCGCATCGGATCGCCCCAGGCGGAATAGAATTGCTTCCACGTCTGGTTGACGATGCAGCGGCCCAGCTTGCCCCGCCAGCCATCTAGAAAGCTCGTCGCCGCGCCCACAAGGGAAGTTATCAGCGTATCCTCGGCGGTGTCGTCCACACGGCAATGCAATTTGGCCTCCGCCAGCGTGACGACGGGGTCGCCCGCTGGCGGGGTGACAAGAATCGGAGGGATCATGTCAGGACTTGCCCGACTACGCCTGCGCGGCTTGCGGGTTGATCGAGCCGAATTTCAGGACCGACACTGCGATCGGCGTGCCGGTGCCGTGCGTGCCCGAAAAATCGGCCAGGATCTTTATGTAGCGCTTCCCGCCAACATAGCCGAACCGGTAAACGGCAGCCGCTGCGTGAGCCGCGGTCAGCGCCTTGATAATCCCGTCCGAGGCTACCGTGACACCGAGAATGTCGGCATCGGCCACGTCGGTGTAAGTCGAGTCATCGTCGGAATGCGTGACCTTGAACTCGATCTTGTTGGTGCCGTTGAAGGTGATGCCACCGATCCCGATATCCAGCAGGATCTCAGCGCCGATCGTGCCTTGCAGATCGATGGCTGCCGGCGTGTTGTCCGCCGCCAACACAACGGCGCCGATCGCGGCCACTCGGGTCATTGCAGAGTGAAAGTCTTTCATGGGTTTCCGTCCTTTGGATTTCCCCTGGTCCAGCATGGATCAGGAACAGGAAACCGGGCAGCGGGCCGCCCGGTTTTCGTGATGCGTTGGCGATCAGGCGATCGCGTCAGGTCGAGATTTTCAGGAGCTTGATCGCCTCGAAATTCTGGATTCCGCCGGCCACGCGCTTGGTGGTATAGAAATTCACATAAGGCTTGTTGGTCAGAGGATCTCGCAGCACCCGAATGCCGAACCGGTCGAGGATCAGATAGCCGCGCAGGAAGTTCCCGAACGCGACGGGAAAGTTATTGGCGGCCACCGCCTCCATATTGTCGTCGGTTACCACCGGCTTACCCAGCACCGTCGACAGCTCGCCGGTTTCACCGGGCGGCGCCCAGATAAATTTGCCGTCAGCATCTTTGAACTTGCGAACCGTCGCCATGGTGGCGTCCGACATGACCCAGGTCGCCCCGTTTCGGTACTGCTGCTTCAGGCCGTAGTATAGATCGACCAGGCAGTCCGCCGGCGAGACCGAGGCAGTTGGCGCGAGGAAGCCATCGGCCTTACCGCTGACAATGAACCCGGTCTTGCCCCAAGCATAGGAAGCATTTGCCACCTTGTCGTAAGACAGGATGCCGCGCGGCTTGTTCACACCATCGCCTGTGATGAACGCCGCGCCCTCTTGTTCGGCGAACTCGATGGCGACCTCGTTGGCGAGCCAGGCTGCGATGTCGAGGCGGGAATCGTCAAGCGAGCGCTGGGTGACAGCCGGGTTGGCATAGACCTCCATCATGTTGAAGATCAGCTCTTCCAGCGTCGGAGTGTTGGTTTCCGTGCGCGCCGCCTTTTCGCCAACCCAGCCCGATCCGGTGCCGCCGACGCCGACGAGCTTTTTGTACGTGTCGGTGCCAATGGTCATTGTCATCGCGATATCGCGCATGGCTGAAATCGTGCCGACGACGCGGTCGACCTCGTTGGCCATTTCCTCGGGCACCAGCCAACCACCATCCGGGTTGCTGTCGGTGCTAAGGGCAGCGTTGATTTGGAGTTGCGGCAAGCTCGCCTCGGCCGCGGCATCGCCGCGCCGGAACCAGCTGTTGAAGGCCTGGGCGTGCTCAGCCACGGCCGGGTCGACCTGGCCTCCGCCACCGCCCCCGATTTGCAGACCGGCGATCGCCTGATTGGCTGTCTCCAGGGCCTGGGTCAGTTCGGTGATCTGACCGTTGATACGCTCGACCTTTTCGGTCCGCACGACATCCTCTTGGCCCGATCGCAGATCCGCGATCGCTTGCGTTTGCTCTTCCCGGAATTCGGAAAAGGCGTTTTGCAGTTCCGCCAGGATGGCAGCCGGGTTCGACATGTCAGCGCGCACGTATTGGATCCCGCGCGGGCCGGGAATGGCGGTGGTTGCGGCACACGCCGCCAGCGCGGCCGAGGCCGCAATTAGTTTCTTGGTCATCGGGGGTTTCCCTATGTTTTGAGGGTTGCGATCAGCTGCGCGGCGGCAGCCGTCCAATCGCCAGCGTCTTGCGTGGCGTTTGGGGCAGCGTCTTGCGTGCCCCCTTTGATCTCGCCCAGCAGGCTACGGCTCTGCGAGCGGGTCAATCCGGCCCTGGCGAACAGCGCATCCGCGCGCCGCAGGGCGTTGATGTCTTCATGCGCCGCAGCGGCGGTCGCGTCGATCGCGGTGTCGGCGGTCAGGAAGTCGTCAGCAAGGCCAGCCTCGACGGCTTGCTCGCCGTTGAACCATTGCTCGTCGTCCATCCAGCGAACGGCAGCCTTTTTCTCGACACCCGCGCGCTCCGAATAGACGGTCGCCATTGCATCGTCGAACGGTTCCAGCGTGTCGGCGGCGGCGCGCATATCGTGGCGGTTTCCGACCGCCAACACCCAGGCATTATGGACCATCATGAACCCGGCCTTGCCGATCTGGATCTCGTCGCCGGACATGGAAATCAGCGACGCGGCGGATGCGGCCAGGCCGAGAATCCTCACCGTCACCTTGTGCTTGTGCAAACGCAGCTGGTTGAAGATCGCGACGCCCTCGAAGAAATCGCCGCCGGGGCTGTTGATGTCGACAAAGACCTCGGTGTCTCCGATCTGGCGCAGCGCTGCCGCGACCCGCTTCGATGTCACGCCGCCGCCGGTCCAGAAATCCTCGCCGATCACGTCGAGAATCGAGATTGTGTTTTCCGGCGTTTGCTCGGCACGCACACCGGCCTGCCAGCGCTGCAGCGCCTCGTCGTCATGGGTAAACGCAAAGGTGTCGGGCAACCGCGCGGCGGTCATCTCGGGCAAGGTGCGCAAGGTCATGTTTCGTTTCCTTCGTCGTCGGGGTCAGGTTTGCCGGCGGTGTTGGGAGGCGGATAGTAGATGTCGCCGCCCTCGCGCGGGTTTTGGTCCTCCAGCGCGCGGATCTCGTTGGGGCTCATCACGCCCCATTGCAGCATTGCGGTGTAATAGCCCTGCCGGGATTTGCTATCGCCGCGCAAAAGCGCGTTGCGGTTGAACTTGGCAAAGACGCTCGGGTCCGTGACCAGGTCCACGTCGATGCCTTGTTCCCAGGTGGTGAGGTAATCCTCCAGCGTGTAAGTCGTGAAGCCGATGCCCATATTTTCGATGCCCGTCCCCCAGGACGTGCTTTTGTCGGTGTCGCCGATCATGTGCGGCGGTACTCCGAAGAACATCGCAATATCGCTTCGCGAGAACTTTCGGCTTTCGATCCATTGCGCATCTTCAGCCGTCATCTGCATTTGGTCAGCCTTCATGTCCTCTTCGAGGATCAAGGCTTTGCCTTCGCTTTCGCCTCCGGCGCGATACTGATCGACACTCGTCCGAAGGTTTTCGAGGCCTTCTTTGCCAAGCTGCCCGGGGTGCGTCAGTACAATCGACGGTCGGGCCGCGTTCTTGAACGTGGTGGCACCGTGGCGTTCTTGAGTCTGGCTAAGCCCGATCGCTTCGCGGGCATAGGTGATCACCGAAACGCCGGTCACGCCGTCCAGCGACAGCCCAACCAGGTGCAGGATCTCGCCCTGTTTGAATGTCACCCGGCCACCGTCGCGGCGGGTGTATTTGTAGATCAGGCTCAAGTCGTCGCGCTGCTTTGGCTCGACGCGGTCAGGGTGCATCGGGTGTAGCGCGATCACCCGGCCGCCGATCCCGCGCACGATCTGCGCATAGGCATTGCCGCGCAGCACCAGGTGTGCGGTCAGCATGCGCCGAAACATCGCGGCTTTCTGCCAGCCGTTCGGCTTGCGACGCAGCACGTTTGCAAGCGGCAGATCGTTGCGCTCAATCCGGGTGTTTTCGTCGACGCGCTGCTTCAGGTCGAGCGGCATGTTGGCCACCGCGCCTGATATGAGCCGGACGCAGGCATAGACCGCGCCCTGGCGCATGGCGCTATCGGGCGTGACGCTGACCCCGGCGGCGGTGCCACTTAGCCCTATGCGAATAGCGCGTTCAATGTCGTCAGGTCCGTCGATCGTGGTGCTGCCAGCGCTTTGGGTTGCTGCTTTGGGGCGAAGCCAGCCAAAAAAGCTCATTGCCGCAACCCCTACACCACCAGCACGCCGCGAGATTCATAGACCGACGGGCCAGCCGGCTCCTCGTCCTCGGCCTGGCCGAGAGGCCACATCGCATTGACCAGGGCCGAGATCCCGTCGATTTTCTCTTCCGGTGCCATCTTCGCCGGGTAGATCATGTCGCCCCCTTGCACTTTTTTCTGCAGCGTGTTTCCCGCCATCCAAGTCAGCACCGGATTGCCATCGGTGATCAGCCGCCGGTCATCGACTGCCGCGATGAGTCGCTGAAACGGCTCGTCGAGATATCGCGCCCGCTGCATCAGCTTGATTGCGGTCAGGCCCTCGGCGTCCCAGGTCGCCGCCATCTGGGCGGCCAGATGTGGGTCATAGATCACCGACTCGACATCCAGCTCGACCAGGTCGTCACGCTGCCAGGCATCGACTTCAATGCCGGCAAGCTGCAGCACCAGCGCTTCGACCGCGTTCAGATCCAGCTCGGCCCCCGGCGTGGTCGTGATCAGGCCCTCGTTTTTCCAGCCCCAGAAATGCTCGTTTCCGTCGCGGTTGACGATGGCCTCGGGCAGAAAATGCCAGCTGAAGACACGCATATCCCGACCGTCGGGCAGAGCCGCGACGACACTGGCAAAGTCCTCCCGCACCGCAAGGTCAACGCCGATCAGCGCGCGGTGCCCGGCATATTCCTGCAAAGCCATGTCGGGATCCTCGGCCGCGCGCCAGGCCTCCATGTCGATCGCCGCAGCGCCGATGCTGGTCCAGATGTCGAGGTGCTTGCGCAGGAACTCACCCATAGCCGCCGGACTCGCCTGGGCCTTTTTCCATTCACCGGCGAGATATTCTTCGGATTTGGAAATGCCTAGGTTCGGATTGGCTTTGGCCCAGGTCGCCGGATCTCCTGCCTCGTCACCCTCGTCGGCCTCGAAAATCAATCCAAAGTAACTCTCATCCTCCATCACCCGGTCAAGCAACCGCGTCAGGTAGCGGCGCTGTTCGAAGCACACGCCTGCGGTGTTGTGACCCGCGGTCGTGATCGCGATCAAAAGCGGGTGCTGGCGCGCGCCTAGTGCAGAGGACATTGCGTCCCACACATCGCGTTTTTGATGCTCGTGTAACTCGTCGATGATCGCCAGATGAGGGTTCTTGCCGTCCTGGCTTTTCGTTTGCGCCGCGATCGGCTTGAAGACAGCCGCAGGATCTAACCGCTCTGGTCGCTGCTGATCGAATGGCCGGATCTTGTGTTCCTCGACATGAATTTCAAGCACCCGGTCAAGCGGCTGATTGCCCACTCTACCCTGCAGAGCCATCGCTCTAGCCACGTCGAACACGATCCTGGCCTGGTCGGTGGAGGTAGCGGCAGAAAACACCTTGGCGCCCGGCTCGCCATCCGGCCCGAGAAAGTACAGGCCAACAGCGGCGAGTAACGTTGATTTCCCGTTTTTGCGCGGCACTTCGATATAGACGGTGCGGAACCGACGTAAGCCGGTGTCGCAGTGGCGCCAGCCGTTGATGTTGGCCAGTGCAAAGGCTTGCCAACCCGACAGCTCGATATTTTCGCCGCGCGCCGCCCAGACACCCTCGACATGCGGGCAGGCCTCGACGAAGGCGCAAAGGTGCTCTGCCGCGACCCGGTCGAAGATGAAAGGAAATTCTGGCGTGTCGGCGCGCGCCAGGTCATCATGAAAGCGTTGCACAGCCTGCTTGGCGCGCCGGCAGCTAGGGATCGTCCCTGCAGCTACCTGGTCAGCCCATTCGAGCCCACGTTCTGTGATCGGAGTGTCGGGCATGTTCGTCTAGGTCTGACGCGAAAGCGGGCGGAAGGGCGTGACCGAATTGTTGCCGCCCACCTCTTTCGGTGCCTCGATCAGCACATCCATGAACGTGGTTTGCGCACTTTGTCCGGCCTTGAGGCGCTGATAGGGGGTTGCTACGAGCTCGCGCTCGACCGTGGCCAGCTTGTTGAAATGATAGGCCCGGGTTTGCTCGTCGCCGCTCAAATAGTTTTTGTCATCGGCAGGCCCCGCATCGGTGTCGACCTCAGCCTCCTTGATCCGGGCGCTCACCCGGTCATAGGCCGCACGGTGGACCGCGTAGCGACACGCGATGCCGAACACCGGCTCGTCGACCAGCCGGTCGCGGCGGAGCTGCGCCAGGATCGATCGCCCGTGCTGCAGCTCGGTCTCGCCGAAATACCCCGGCCAGCCCCCCAGCAACTCGGCGAGCTTGTCGACGGTCGCCAGGTCGGTCACAGCAGCAGACCCCCCCTGCCAAAAACCGCACGCGAAAAAATCTGGTTGGGGCGCGGGTCTGCAAAAAGAAGGGTCGTGGACTTTTGCCTACCCCCCCTTTGTGCGTCGGCGGTCCAGCCGCTGCTTTTTGCCATCGTGGCACGACTTGCAGAGCGACTGCAGCTCGCCGAAAAAGAACAGGGCACGATCCTCACGGTGCGGGATGACGTGATCAGCAATTGTCGCCGCACGCCGCGACCATGTCGGACAGAGCCTGCACAACGGCTCGCGCTGCAGCTGCTGCTTTCGGCGCAGTTTCCAGGCTTTCGAATTGTACCACTTGCGGCTTGGCCGATCCGCGCGCCCACGGTCGGACATGCGATATTGCGCGATACGATCCGTGCGGTGACAGGCGTCGCAATGCGTCTGGTCGACCGGCACAAGCTTGCGGCAGCCACTGCCGGCACATGGTTTAAGCGGCACGTCATTGGCCTGCGGCCTGGACATTGAAGGCAATCGCCCGGCGGGCTTGTGTTGCAGGCGTGGTGGAATGCACCAGATCGGCCGGGAAGAGCAACGCCGCGCCGGCTACCGGTGCAACCTCGACCAGGTCGGCGGCCATCCGGTAACAGAAGAGATCACCGTCGCCGGCTGGGTCGAGCCAGTAGACGCCTGCCCAAAGGTTGTTGCCGCCGCGGTGGCTTTTGACGTGATCGTGCGGGGTGAGCCTGTCGCCCACCTGGTGCAACACGCCCCAAGCGTCTATCGTCCAACTGCCCGCTGGCAGCAGTGTCGCGAGCCACTTGCGCAGCCCGATGGTTGGCTCGGGGCAGTCGTCAAAGAGCGTCTTCGGACCTGCCCAACTGCCGCCGACAGCAAGCGTGCCGCCAAGGTGCGAGGCCCGGTGTGCCTCGAATGCACGCTCCAGGCCTTTGAACGCCTTACGGGCCCTGCGCCAACGGTGGAGTTTCAGCGGCTCTGTCAGCATCGTCAGGATGTCCTTAGTCTGATCGGAGTTGCAGCCGATCCAAAGGCTGCAGCGGCGAACGCGAAACACTCCGCCGCACCGTATACGGTTGGCGGCCGGAAGGACCCGCGTTTTGTTTACTGGATAGTGGGCGGCGGGCTCGTCCCGTCCCGCCGCCCGTCACCTGGCCGCTGCCACCTGGGGGATGTCTGCTCGCTGCGGGCCGAGGTGCACCAACGAAAAGCGCCCGGGGCCATCTTGGCTCCGGGCGCAGTTGTGTTCGATTCGCTTATGTCAAGCGTTTGGGAATGAAGTCAAGGAATTTTTCCATGGGCGCGGCGGCGGCAGGTGTTGGGTCAGGCAGTATTTTGACCACAAGATAGGGCGGAAAGCCTTGCGCAGCTTGATCAATCCGCCGATCCAGTCGAGGTAGACACCACGCTCCGCTTTGATCTCATCCGCCGTGTCGGTATAGGTCACCGGACAGGCTCGACCGAACTTCCTGCAGCCGACCGGATACCAGCGATCCCGGCCTCGCCACACTTCCGTCTGGGCATAGCGCCCGTTCTTGCTGCCCCGCCACGCCACCGGCTGGCAGGTGGGCTGGGGATTGGGCTTCCAGTCGGGCGGGGTCATGCGGCGGGCGCAGTCGGCGATCAGCCGGGCCTGACCCCAGGGCAGCACCGACTGGACGAGAGAGGCCACCATCTGCGCGTCCTCATGCGGCAGCGACCGGCCCGGCGATGTGTCGATCGCCACGCCGCCCAAGGCGCCGCGCTGCAGGATCAAGTATTCGGTGCCGAAGGACGGCCGGCAAAGCGGCCTGTCGTCGCGGTCGAGCACCGCCTTTTCGTCGCCGAAGGCCCACATGCAAAGCGGCCATGTGGCGATCAGCTCTTTGCCGGTCACAGGGTCGAGCGGCCGGTCTTCGGGAAACAGATGTTCTTTGGCTTCGTTCGGACGAACGGCCTCGCCCTCGGCGTCCATGCGCCCCAACGCGTTCACGCCGCCGCCCCGGGCTCGCGGTGGTGGAATTCGCCGGCATCGTCCTGTCCCTGAAACTCTTGGATCAGCGCCTTGACCTTGGCCAGCCGGTGCACGTAGCGCGTGCGCCTGTTCTCGTCGGCGGGCGTGACAAAGCCCTTTTCCAGCCCCGCGAGAAAGGCGCGGCGGCGCGCGGCGTCTTCGCTGATCGCCCTGCGGTCGCTTTCCCTGAACGGCGGGCGCTTGAGGGCGAGAATGAAATCGTAGGTCTCGACCGCTGTGTCGAGCTGCAGCGCCTTCGGCCCGGCGACGGACCCGAACCAGCTGCGCAAGCCCGGCCATTGGTGCAGCGGGCATTCCTCAAAGGCGTTGGCCAGATCGAACACCGCCACGAAAGACGGGAATTCATCGCGATAGCGCCGCCCCGGATTGCGGCGCGTGGAGGGCGGCGGCGGCTCGCCGTTGAAGACCAGCGACTGGCGCAGACGGTCCAGTCCGTCATCGGTCATGTAGCCCAGGTTGTCGGCCAGGCGGTTGAGGTAGTCGCGATAGACATCCTCCAGCGTCTTTTCAACCTCGCCATCAGCGTTCCGCTTGGGCTGCAGCCAGGACGGGCGGCGCATGCCGTACTCAAGCAAGGGTGTGATCAGCAGCCGCCTGACCCGGTCGCGCTTCGTTTCGGTTCTGTCGCTGTCGCTCATGTGCCTGCATCCTCTTTTCTAAGCCTGTTCCAGATTGCGGCCTGCACAGCCGTCAACGGAAAAGCGCCACTGTCTTTTTCTTTGTCTCTGTCTATGTCCCTGTCGTACTGGACACTTCAGGACACTTTCCTCAACCAACTGAAATCGCATCATTTTTTCGGAAGAGTGTCCGCCAACTGTCCGCAGAGTGTCCGCCGGACAGTTCGGGACACTGTCAGGCGGGTCATTTTATCCCCCGGTTGTTGAGGTCGAAGATGTGGGTAGACCACGCACCGATCGCGCGCTCGACCCAGGTTGTGCTGCGGTACTCACACCCCTCAGCCGTCAGGTAGTCGTCGATCCACCTCATGGCCGCGTCATTGCGCGCCAGATCGGTATGCAGACCCGCGACGGTGCTGCGCAGCCGCTGCAGCCGTTTCTGACGGTTGGCCGCCTCCATCCGCGCGCGGTTGTCTTCACGTCGCGATACGGCGTCCAGCAGCGTGTGCAGGACGAAATCATGCATCAGGCGAACTTCGCCCTCGCAGCGGCATCGGCGCCACTTGTGCAGAGGACCGTAGGCCATGCCGCACAGCTGGGCGAAATGACTTTCGGGCACGAACAGCAGCTTGGCCAGAACGGCGTTATCAGTGGGCAGCGTGCCGATCGGCGACTGGTCATAGGCGATATTGATCAGGTCGAAATAGAGCGCGCGGCATTCCGGCGTGCCCTTAAGACGCATGTCGGAATTCAGCCAGCGCCGCCGTTCCCAGGGCACAAACCAATGGCTGTCCAGGCGATCGGCCGCCGTGAACGGATAGTCCGGCAGGTCCTGGCCGTCGTCTGAATACGCCAGTTGTGGCGTCATCGCTCTATCCTCGTTCCACCGCTCTGGTGGCGGCTTGGTGGGGTCTGCGCCCCTCTGGCAGGGGCGCAGAGTTGGGGGTCATGCAACACCCCGTAGGCTGAAGTTCAGGGCCTGCTGTTCGGGCTGCCCGGGCGGTTCGAAGTTCATCCACAGAACTTCGGTGCGTGGGCGCACCCCATCGGCACGCGTTTCCTTTTCGAAACGGCGCCACTGGCCGAGCGCGGCATCGTACATGTCTGACCCATAGCCGGACATCACGACCATTCCCTGCAGACGGCAGACCGCGTCCAGCATCTCTGCATGATCATCAGCACTCATCTCATGGGTGTAGTCTGCGCCAGCGTCGCGGGCCTCTGGCAGATAGGGAGGGTCCAGGTAAAACAGGGTGTCGGCGGCGTCATGTGCCGCGATGAGATCAAGGGCCGGGCGGCGCTCGATCACCACGCCCTGCATGCGCTCGACCACCTGGCGCAGTACCGGTGGAAAGCGCCGCCAGTTCTCCGGCGGTGTCGTGCCTGCACGCACCCCACGCCCGCGGAACCCGGTTTTCTGATGGCCGCCCCGACCGCATGCACCCGCCGATGAAAAGCCCATATGGGACCGCACCAACAGCCGCAGGCAAAGATCCACGTCATCATTGGGCTCAATGGCGTAGTTCTGAGCGAGGTCGAAATCCGACCTCGAGAATGGTGTAAGTTCGACGCGCCGGATCAGGTCGTCAGGATCGTCGCGCAGCAGGCGAAACAGCGTGACGACCGCACGGTCGAGATCATTGTAGACATCGAGCGAAGATCGGTCCTTGCGCAGCAGCACAGACCCGCCGCCGCCGTATGGTTCGACGTAGCAGGTGTGCGGCTGAAAATGCGAAATGATCCAGGGCGCCAGACGCCACTTGCCGCCGTGCCAGCGCAGGACAGGCCGTGTCGGCGCGCCGATGCCGGAACAGACGGTCATGCTTGTCAGCCCGGACGTCATGAGACCCTCCCCGCCGGGCGCAGCGCGACCACCGTGTCAGGCGGCGCTTCAGGGGCTGTGTCTGGCATCGCCTGCACCGCAGCGGCATCCGGCAAGGGCCAGGGCATGCGCTGCACGGCTGCGTCGTCTATGCCGAGCGCCCAAAGGCGCGGCTTGCCAAGGTCGGGGTGCGGCTCAATAGACGCAAGGACGCGGGCGATCACAGCATCGCGGCGCATGTCCCATCCGATCTTTTCGCCGACGACCAGATTGCGCTTTAGCCCTTCGCAGAATTGCCGCAGCAGCGACGGCGAGGCGGTTTCACAGGCCATTGCCAGCGCCGACAGCGCATCAGGCGCCAGGCCGAACGGGCGCAGATAGCGCGCCAGAATGCGCTCTCGTTCGAACTGGCCGGGGGTTTCCAGGGAGATCTGCAGGTCAAAGCGCCGCCAGACCGCCGGATCAAGGTGATCGGCATGGTTGGTGGCGGCGATAATGAAGCCAGCATGCGCCTCGATCCGCTGCAACAGCGTGTCGACGACCGAATTCATCTCGCGTTGCGCATCCCGCGCGCCCGACACGCGGCGCTGCGCTATCGCGTCGAATTCATCGAAGAACAGCACCACCGGCCCATCCCCATCCGGCATCGGCCGGGCGGCATCGAATAGCTGGCCCAGGTTGCGACCCGTCGACCCCAGCCAGCAATCGACGACCCGGTCAGGACGGACCGCGACCATGGGCAGGCCCAGCCGGGCAGACAGGTGATGGGCCAAGGTGGTCTTCCCCGTGCCGGGGGCGCCGTGGAACATGGCGCGCTTTCGTGGGGCAAGGCTGACCTCGCGCAGCTCATCCTCTGCCCAGATCTCGGTCAGCCACTCCATGAGAGACGCGCGCACGGGGCCAGCCAAAATCGGCTCGACCGCTTCCGACGGGTGAAAGACCTCGCCGAAAGCGTCGATCTTCGATTTTGACTGAAACCTCACTTGCGCGGCCCCATGCCGTCGCCGCCATCTTCCTCGCGCCAGCCCTCGTCCCATTTCGGGCGGCGCTTGTCATCCCAGGGGAAGGGATTGTCGATGACCGGCTTGTCGTCGCGCCGCGCCTGCTTGCCCAGCTCGAACGCCTGTTTCGGCGTGCAGTCCGGCACCTCTGCCTGTGGCCGCGGGGCCGTGCCGCGTGCCGCAGAGGCCGGCGGCGGCGGGGGCGCATCGGACACTTCCTCGACATGCACGCCCTCATTGTCGCGGTGCAGCCGCATGCGGGGCGACTTGCCGACCTTGATCGTGATCTCGCCGCTATCGGGCACCAGCAGCTTCAGCGCCTCGACGACGCTTTCCTGCGCCGCCGTGTCGACACCCATGCCCTGGACATGCCGGAAAAGCGGCACGTCGCGCGACATGCCAAGCGCGCCGGTATAAAGATCCATCATCGCGTCGTCTTCTTCGCGATCCGATGGGGATTTCTTTCGCAGCTTCAGGATTGCGTTGATGTATTTCGGCGTGAACCCTTCGGCCTTTGCCTCTGCCTTCACCGCCGCGATATCGTCGCTGGCCTCTCCCTTTTGCGCCTCAAGGCGTTCCAGCCGCTCGATATAGCCCCGCAGCTTCGAGCCGTTGACCATGTTGGTCGCTGCGGGCTTGGTTTCTTTGTCCGTCATTTGCTCTTTCCTCGTTTCCTTCGCACCGCGTCTGTCGCTCACAGCCCCGCCTCGCGCAGCAGCGGCAGGGTGGCGTCGGGTCCGCCGGGGCCGAATTCGTCGTCATGGCGGATGGGATAGTCGTCCTCGCGCATCAGCCGGTCTCGGCAGGGCGCGATGCGGTCCTTGTCGGTGGCGCAGCCCTCGATCGTCAGCCAGCCCAGCCACTTATAGGCCGTCGCCGTGGACGGGGTTTTCCAGGTTCCGTCATCGGGTTCGGCGTCGGGGTCATCGCTCGGCACCCAGTATTTGCGCCGCGGATGGCGCAGCTTGCCGCGATGGATCGGCACGCGCTGCACGAAAGGAAAATCATAGGCCTCCGGCAAGTCGCGGAACAGAGCGTTGTACCGCCCCTCGCCCTCGTCAAAGGCGCCGCGCACGAAGACCATGACGCCGATTTGGGCCACGGACAGCGCCATGCGGATGAACTGATCGGCCAGGTTGAAGGGCGGATTGGCGATGACCCAATCGATCTGACAGGCATCGACCGCGTCGTCGATCCAGCCGGGCCAGGGCCCGAGGAAGTCGAACGTATCCTGCTGGCCCTGCCAGCCGTAATCGAAGATATCCGTGGCAATGACCTTGTCGAATGCCTCGGCCAGCGGCATCGCCATGAAGCCGCGGTTGCAGCAGGGTTCCCAGACCGTCTGCAGGTGCAGCGCATGGCCGCGTTCGGTCAGCTTTTCGAGCATTGCGCGCGTGGCCCAGGGATGGGTCGGGAAGTCGTCGAAACTGTCCGGCGGCTCGCGGCGCTGCTGCATCACGGCCGAGGATGTGTTGGGGCCTCTCATGCCGGCACCCGCGTTGGGCCGCGGCAGCTGAGGGCGGGGCCGTGCGGCACCAGGTCATCGCCTTTGGCCCGGCAGCTCTTGCACATGCGGTTATGCGGGCCTTCGCTGAGGAAGGTTTCGCCGCAGGTCAGGCAGGCACGGTTCTTCGGTCTGCGTGCGCGCTCCGCCTTGCGGTTCAGGGCCCAGGCGCGGTCAAGCATATAGTCCAGGGGCGCGCACGACTTCCCGATCTGCTCATCGCCATGGAAAATCGCATAGGTCCCGTCCACGCGCCTGACCTCATAATCCCCGCTCATCCCGGCACCCCCGACGCCAGCGACTGGGTCCGAAACCAATGGGTGCCCGTGGCCATGACGCAGGACGTGCCATCGGGCCGGGTCAGCAGGACCGTCCATGTGCCGGTCGCCTCAGATGCCCAGATTTCAAACAGTTGGACCTGCGAGCGCAGCCCGCCGGCGGCCAGCATGATCAGGCACGCCGTGGCCAGGGCCCAGCCGAACGCTGCAGCGCAGAAACGGACAAACCTACGGAGGTTTGTCCGGCCCACAGCGGAAAGCGCATGACCATCCATGCGCCCTACTCCGCCGCGAACAGCATGCGCGGCGCGGCCACCGGATGCTCGTTGACGGCAATCGCGACCTGGGCGCCGTTGGCCCCGGTGTCGCCGTTCCACCAGTTGCGCGCCGCCTTTTCCGAGACGCCGAACACCCGCTGGACATGGCCAAGATTGCGATAGTTGGCCCGGATATAGGCCCGCCAGCGCTGCGGAAACTGGCGCTGGATCTCATGCGGATCGGCGACGCGCCGCGAATCGCCCAGCACCATCACCCGGTGCTGATTTTCCGGCTCTGGCAGCACGGACTTTTCGCCGGACAAAAATTCCGAACCGGACATTTCGCCGGACAAAACTCCTCTTTCGGCCAGCCGCCGGACCGTGCCAGCATCGGCGGATGCGGCGCCATCGGCATAGACCAGCACGACCTGCGGATGATCCGGCGGGCGGGTCATGCGGCCGTCCCCAGCCCAGGGCCGACACATGATCTGGACAATCGCGACCGAAAACCACAATATCTTGTGCGCGCCGGGGATTCGCGGTCCCCGACGCGCTGAACCACACGCCAACACTGTAAAGGAAACGGCATATGGAACATTCCTACGATATCAAGATCACCGGCTATGGCGAGGGCGCCCTGCGCTATGTGCCCGCCAACCCCGGCAGGCCGGAAACCAGCGACACCCAAGGCAAAGTCACCGTTGTCAACACGGCGCGCCCCGGAACGCCTGCGTTTTTCGAGGTCGAGCATTGGATCAACGCGACGGTCACCAACCATGGCGCCACCTCGGCCTTGACTCTCTGTCTGAAGACGCCGCTTCCGTTTGGCCAGGCCGGCCTTCCAGACGCGCCACGCGATGTTCGATACGCTCAAGCCGAAGATGCATCGGCGAAGGGTCTTCCGCAGATGCTGCGGCAGCTTGCCGATTGCGTCGAAACGGCCAACGCAGAAGCCGACGCCAGACAGAGCGCCTAGCGCCCAGGCCAGACCTGACGGGGTTCATGCGGCAACCCTCCCCCATGCTTGACAGGGCGCCCGGCGGGCGCGCAGGTTGGGGCGGTGTCGGTTTGGGAGATTTGAAAGATGCGTATTTTGTGGATTGCGGGCGTGGCGGCGCTGGCGGGCTGTTCGGCCAGCTGGCCGGTCAACGGCGAATTGGGCGGGGATCCGGTGACGGGTACGGCGACCGCCGCGGTCAGCGGCGGCAGCTTCCGCGTACAGAACGCGCGCGGGCTGGTCTGCGCCGGTACCTACGACGCCTATTCCGCCGAGATAACAATTACCGCCCCGGTCACCTGCAGCGACGGGCGGAAAGGACGCGCCGTCATTTCGCGCAAGACGAACCTTCTTGCCGGGACAGGCATCGTGCGCCTCGACGACGGAACGGAGGGCCGTTTCGTGTTCGGCGACCTGTCCTTCGCCAAGGAATTCGGAAGCTAACGCACGCGCATCGTTCACGCGGCGCGCTTGACAGGGGCGCGCGCAGGCGCGCAGGCTGGGGCGGTATCGAGAGACGTCGCCATGGTATGGGTATTTTCTTTCTGGCTGTTCTTTGCCGTGTTGACGGCGGTGGCGGCCGGCGCGCGAGGGCGCAACTGGTTCCTTTGGCTCATATGGGGTGTGCTGTTCGGCCCCTTTGCCTGGCTGCTGGGAATGAGCCTGCGAGATCGCCACGGCGAGACGCAACCGGCCCAACCGAGCGGCGGCTCCGGCGGGTTTTGGATACTGGTGCTGATCCCGGCCTGCGCCTTTGCAGTCCTGGGCGCACTCGACAGCGACTGGATATTTGCCGCCGCGTCGTTTGTGGCAATCCTTACCGCCGCGGGCCTTCTGCGTTGGACCTACAACGCCATCGCCCGACGCGTCACCGGCGACGACGGGGAATAGAATGCCGCTCACGCCGCGTCCTCTCGCGGGCTGTGCAACGTGATCAGCAGCTCCGCTGTCACGGGAAACCCGCGCTCCGTCGCCGCCCGAAGAACCGCGCTCTGATACTTGGACGGTATCGAGCCGTTCTCAGCCCATTTGTGCACCTGATGCGTCGTCGCTTCGATCAACGGCGAGACCGCAGAGATGTCGCGCGCAAGTTCCGCGCGCGTCGGCCACAGGTTCACAAGTTCGCGAATAGTGCGGATCTCTGCCATGTCGGCAAAAATAATCGACGTTTCTTCGATATGTCAATAGTCGACGAATTATCGATGGACGCTTTGTCGATTTTGCCGGAAACATAGCCCAAAAAACAAATCGACCAGATGAGCCAGCACAGCCCATTCCATCCCGAAGCGGTAGGCCAGCGCCTGCAGGCGCTGCGAAAGCACCACGGCAGGACACGCGCTGAATTTGCGGTTTCCGTCGCCATAGATCAGACGAGCTATGGGCGCATCGAAAAAGGGCTTAAACCGCTGAAGGCGGACATGGCGTTCCGCATAGCTGAGCGCTGGGGCGTCTCCATGGATTTCCTCTACCGTGGACGCCTGACCGAAGTGCCGCCCGATCTTGCAGATAGCCTCATGAGCAACCTGACCCAACCCCAGGCATAAGCGCGGTCGATTGTCACACCGCAGACATTGGCGATGAAAAACAGCGTCCTTTCTTCGCGCTCATAGGCCACACCAAATCTCCCAAACGCAATCTCGCAGGGTAATTTAGATCGCGACCTGTGACCGATCAATCGATATTTCTTCGATATTTTCTCTTGACGATAGAAGTTTCATCGATTTATGGGTAGGGGACAAGTTTCAACTGAGGCCGCCCTCTCAGCGATTGCCAGCAATCGCGGACCCGGCCCAGCCAAACGGAGTTTGACCGGACATGACCCCCCTCCCCCGACCTGACCGCCGGCCCGCTGCTTACGAGGCCGCCCCCCGCACCCGCTGGGACCTCATCGCCTTTACCGCCCTCACCCTGACCGCCATCGGGCTTTTCGGGTGAGCGGGATGACATTTTCCGCACAGCAGCCGAGCGCCTTAACGCCCTCCGCGGCCGACTGGGCCATTCTGGCCAAATTCGGAATCACCCCCGACAACCTCAGCGTTGGCGGGGGTCTCTACCTGAGGGGCACCGGCATCACCGCGCTGCCCGACAACCTCAGCGTTGGCGGGGATCTCTACCTGAAGGGCACCGCCATCACCGCGCTGCCCGACAACCTCAGCGTCGGCGGCGAGCTCGACCTGAGGGACAGCGCCATCACCGCGCTGCCCGACAACCTCAGCGTTGGCGGGGGTCTCGACCTGAGGGGCACCGGCATCACCGCGCTGCCCGACAACCTCAGCGTCGGCGGGGGTCTCGACCTGAGGGGCACCGCCATCACCGCGCTGCCCGACAACCTCAGCGTCGGCGGGGGTCTCGACCTGGGGGGCACCGCCATCACCGCGCTGCCCGACAACCTCAGCGTTGGCGGGGGTCTCGACCTGAGGGACAGCGCCATCACCGCGCTGCCCGACAACCTCAGCCTTGGCGGGGGTCTCTACCTGGGGGGCACCGGCATCACCGCGCTGCCCGACAACCTCAGCGTTGGCGGGGGTCTCTACCTGAGGGGCACCGGCATCACCGCGCTGCCCGACAACCTCAGCGTTGGCGGGGATCTCTACCTGAGGGGCACCGGCATTCCGTGCCTGCATACTGACGAACGCGGTTACCTGCTGGTGCGGCGCGGCGATCGCTACATTGCCGGCTGCCGGAACTTTGACGCCGAGGAAGCCATCTCTCACTGGGATGCGCCGGACTATCCAGACCCGGCGCGCGGCCGGCTTTTCGCCGCCGCTGTACGGCAGGAAGAGGCACGGCGTGCGGCTGGAGATGCCCCATGCAACTGATCGACGCCAATGTGGTGACCTTCAAGGGTCACGTGAAGGGCGAGGAACTCAAGCGCAGCCCGGTGCAGGAGGCGCTGGACCAGGCCGGGTTTCTCGACGTCGAGGGCAGGCCGCTCAAAGGCGTGACAACCTCGATCTTGCGCGACGGCGGGCGCCACGGCAATGGCGGCCACAAAATCGAATTCTCGCGCGACCTGACCAAATCCGACCAGCCGCTGCTGGCAGCGCCGGCATCTGATCGGAAGGAAGGCGAGGAATGACCCCCATGTGCCAGGACAGCCTCTCCCACGCCCTGCGGGGCTTCACCGCCCTGCCCGGCCCCAAGGCCCGGTTCGACTGGCTGCGCCGCGCGGCGATTGAAACCGGCGGCGATGTGCATCTGCCCGAGGACAGCAACTGGGACACCCAGGTCCTGTCGGTCAAGGCGCATGGCATCTTTGCCGAGGGCAACGGCGTCGAGGATCTGGTGCATGCCTGGCACAAAAACGCGATGCGGCAGGTCGGGCGTCTGGGTGAACTGGCCGCGGCAAGACACCTGATCTGCCATGGTCATGGCCCCATCGCAGACCGCCAGATGCGCGAAGCCTGCGAGGTCATCCTGACCGACAGTCTTGAACCCAGCCTGCGCCTGGCCGCACGCGAAATCCTGCGCGTACTCGACGCCGCCGACCGGAAGACGGCGGCATGACCAAGACACTCCATGCCAGGCCGTTGCGTCCTCGTCGACGCCGGAAGCCTGATACGGCCGCAGGCACTGTCCGGGCCGGCGGGGCCTCGCCCCGTCGCGCCCAGATTTTTCCACGCCCTTCCGTTCCCGCTCACGGGCCCAACCGCCCCGGCGCGCCCGCATTATCTTCGCAACCAACAAAGTGGGGCCCGAGCATATGGCTAAGTTGACGGTACAATTGAAAATTCAGGATCTCGACACCTTTAAAGATCTTGTGAACGCACTCGGCAGGTGGGCGGAAGAAACTATCGCCAAGACCGAGCGCAGCGATGCCGAAAATGAACTGCTGAAAGCTGCCGTCGCCCTGTCTGATGAAGCCGAAACCGACGACGAAATCGATTTCTGATGTTCGATCTGGCGCCCATCCCCTCAATCCGTGACCAGGCCATTGTCCGGGGCATCGACGGCGCGACGCCAGAGCGCACCGCGCGCGAGCTGCAGGTGCCTGTGAGCCATGTGATGCGCTGGTGGCGGCAGGCGCGCGACCAGGGCGCAAGGATCGGCTATTTCAACCCCAAGCCCGCGCTCGCGCGCCAGGCCGCAATTCCGCTCGACCGGCGCACCCGGGCCCAGCTTGAAATGGCCGCCCGCCGCCGCGGCACGACCCCGCGCGCCCTGGGTCAGGCGCTGCTGGCCGCGATCGTCGCCCGCGACCTGATTGGTACGGTGCTGGACGATGGGTGAGATGCGCGCCTCCGCCAGCGCCGCGGACCTGCCCGCGGCGATCGCCGATCTGACCCAGGACGGCCTGCCCGACGACATTGCCCGCACCGCGCTGGCCCGCATGGTGGCCGGAGAGATGCCGGGCCCGGTGGCAAAGGACCTGGGCGTTGCAAACTATTACGTCCGGTGCCTGTGGAACAAGGCCGAACGGCGCGGCGTGCCGATGCCCAGGCAGCCGGAAAGCCATATCCGGCCTTCTGCCCCCGACCCGGAAGAAATCGCCGCTCAGGACGCCGCCGTCTTTGCCGCGGCACGGGCTCTGGATGCGGCCCATTTCCCCCGGTTTTCCCGGGCGCAGCTCGCGCGCAAAACCGGCACCGGCTTTGACGGGCTGATCAGCGAGATCATCGACCGGCTGCTGGCCCGCGGCTGGCTGGGCGAAATCCCCGCCGGCGCCATGTACCCGGCCCAGCTTTATGTGACCGACCGGGGGCGCGCGGCGTGATGGGTAATACGGCCATGGATCACGACGACCATACCCCGATGTTCTGCGAGGTCAACGGAACCTACTGCGTCAGGGCGTTTTGCGAAGACTACGGGTGCGCCGATGCGCTGGGTGTACCGGTGACGCAGCATGATCGTGACGCGGGCTGCAACCGTGACGCGCCGGCGGTCCTGGGACAGCGCCAGCGCCGCCGAAAGACAGCCACCCAACCGAAATTGCTTTAGGGACGCCTGACGATGCAATGGAAAGACCCCGGCTTATACGCGGATCACGATGATCTTGTGCAGGTCCTATGCGAAGTATTGCCCGAAGACGAACCCGCCGACGGATTCGTTCGCTCTTGCCACCTTCCAGTGTCGTCCGGCGATCATGCAGTGGGAGACAAGTTTGTTAGTATCGGGTTTAGGATGGCCTGCCCCGAAGATTTGGACCAGCCATGGTCGGTTGCAGGGTGGGAAATGACACAGGACTGCTGGGTCGATGCGCGCCGCTTTCGCGTGATCGGATGGCAACCCTTGGCACCCGTCAGCTAGCTGACAGAGAGGACCGACAGTGCCCGCCATCGTGATCTGCAAGGACTGCGGCAATGGTCATTGGGAAGACCGGGAATGCCCGAGCTGCCGCAAGTCCAACATCGTTCAGATGAAAGCGGCAAGGCCAGCCCCGAAGGTCCGCGGCGTAGGGCGCGACAGTGACGACCCGAGGGCGATCGTCGCCTATTTCGATCGCGAACTGACAGACGACGAGATGCGATTTTTCCACGACTGCCTGCGCCGCTGGCCGTCTCTAACCTAGAGGACCAAAACCCTTGACCGCCAACCGCCACCGCAGCTTCACCAAAGGCGGCAATCCGCTGTTCCTCGTGCCATCGAAGGAACGCAAACGGTTGCTGCAGCGCGAGCGAAAGCTGCGGCGGAGCGGAGAGTGGGGTGACTGGGAAAGAATAGAAAACCCAATGCGCTTCAAAAGAGGATGGCTCGGCCAGGTCGATCACGTCCGTAAGAACCGCGTGTTCTCTGTCTTGGTCCGCGACGTTGGATCCGCCATTCACCTGGCAATCTCCAGCCTCAGCAATGACCGGCCTTCCTGGCCAGAGATGCAACGCATCAAGAATGAACTCGCCGGCGAAGGAAGCACCGCCGTCGAAGTCTACCCGCCGCAATCTGAATTGGTGGACGGCGCCGACATGTACCACATCTGGGTGCTCTTCGGACCGCTGCCGTTTTCGCTGTTTAGCAACAACTCAGAGGGGGCGGAGCGATGATCGCTGCAATGCCTCTACAGCACGCAAACTTGACAAACGGCGCCGGTGGGCGGAGGATGGCTGTGCAGTCCGGCAAAATCCGGGGTGCCGGGATTGACAGCCTGCTTAGCACAAGGCGCATGACGCGCCGGGCCCTTCGCCCGGCGTTTCCTATGGTCAGGCGCGGTGGGAGGGAACCGGGGCAACCCGGGGACCTGCCGCTTCCTTGTGGGCGGTCTGTCAACCCGCCGTTGCCTGGCCGCCCGGTTGACAGCGGGGGTCAGGCTCCAGCCACAAGGAGCCGCGTCATGCACGTGAACACCCCCGTCTATCCCGTTGATCCCGATCTGGAAATCGCCGCCGCCTGCCAGATCATCGAGGCGCTCTGCGTCGCGGTCGAGGCGCTTTTCACCGACCTCCAGCCCTACTGCCCCGACAGCGCCGAAAAGACCGCCCTGCCGATCCTCATCCTGCTGATCCTCAGCGAACAATCCAAAATCGCCCAAGCCCTGGAACGGCTGAGCGGGGAGGATGGTGATGACTGACCGTCCAATTCTCTTTTCAGGCCCAATGGTGCGGGCGATCCTTAACGGCCAGAAGACCCAGACGCGGCGGGTGCAAAAGCGCCCATCCTGGGCCGCGCCGATCGTCGATGCAGAACAGGACGCCGACGGGATCTGGGGACTGCCCGCCAAGAACGGGTGCTGGAGCGCCCTGCCCATTCCTCAAATCGGTGATCGGTTGTGGGTCCAAGAAACGTGGGCCGATGTAAATTGGGAAGGCGCTCCGGCGATAGCATTTCGTGCAGACGAAAGCTTGCGCGATCTGATGGATGAACCGGAGTTTTTGGATCACGATAAATCCTTTAATTATGACGATAGGCGCCTGGCATACGGTAAGCACGGCCTTGGCTTTGCATGCTGGTCAAGCGATCTGCTTAATGGGATTGAAGGATCTTGGCGCTCTGCACGTTTTATGCCCCGCTGGGTATCGCGCCTCACCCTGACCGTGACGGACGTTCGGGTTCAGAGGCTGCAGGAGATTGGCGGCGAGGACTGTATCGCCGAGGGCGTTGACTGCAGTACCTGTGCTGCAAGCTGGTCCGTAGGGCGAAGCGCGTGCAACCAGCGTGGATGCTTTGAAATCCGTCAGAACTTTCGCACGCTCTGGGACAGCCTGAACGCCAAGCGCGGCTTTGGCTGGGACCTCAACCCATGGGTGGCCGCCTACTCCTTCACCGTCGAACGGCGGAACATCGACGGGGCACACAATGGCTGATACCACCAAAATCGAATGGAGCGACGCGACATGGAATCCGATCACAGGGTGCACCCTGGTCTCGCCCGGCTGTGAAAACTGCTACGCTGCAGAACTGGCCGCGTCACGATTTAAGAACCATCCCAGCCGGATCGGACTGGCCCGCCGCAACGCCAAGGGCGTGGCGAAGTTCACCGGCGAGGTACGGTTCAACGAAGGCTGGCTGACCCAGCCACTGCACTGGCGCAAGCCGCGCATGGTCTTTGTCTGCGCGCATGGCGATCTCTTTCACGAGGATGTACCCGACGACTGGATCGACCGCATCTTCGCCGTCATGGCGCTCTGCCCGCAGCACACCTTTCAGGTGCTGACCAAGCAGCCGAAGCGGATGCGGAAATACATCAGCGACATCGAAGACAGCGAGATTGCCGAGTTCGCGACTGACTACTGGCAGCAGGAAAAGGGCCGCTGGCAGTTGATGCCATCGACGATCGGACGCTACCGAAACCGAACTGAGTTCGGCAACGAGATCGAAACCTGGGTGGATGTGTGGCCCCTCCCTAACGTCTGGCTAGGCGTCTCTGTCGAGGATCAAAAACACGCCGACGAACGGATCCCGGCACTGTTGCAGGCGCCAGCTGCGATCCGGTTTATTTCAGCTGAGCCCTTGCTTGGCCCGATCGACCTACGAAATTCCTGCGACGGACATCACTTTCTGAACGCTCTGACGGGCGTAAGGTCCTTGGACTCGCCAGACGGCAAGCAGGCACCAGACAATAACGATTGGAGCGGCCTTGATTGGGTCATCGTCGGCGGAGAAAGCGGGAAACACGCGCGCCCGATGCACCCAAGATGGGCCCGGAGCATTCGTGATCAGTGCCAGGCAGCCGATGTCCCGTTCTTCTTCAAGCAATGGGGCGCGTACCTGCACGACAGCATCTGGAACCCGCATGCCGACCCGGCGCCCACAGTCGAGTTCAAGGGCGAGATCTACCACCGCTGCGGTAAGACACGCGCGGGGCGCTACCTCGACACCGGCTATTTCGATGAAATGCCGAAGGTTCGCGATGCCTGACACCGGTGCTGACATTCTGGACACTGGCCGGACCCCCGAAGAATGGGTCGCCACCTTTGAGGCCCGAGGCATGACCGTGTCAGCGCGCACGCTGCGCACCAAGGCGCGGGAATTGGGCGCTTGCCACGTCATCGGCAAGGGGGCCATGCTGATCACACCGCGACAGTTGGACAGAATCCTGGAGGACAGCACATGCCCCTCGAACCTTTCCGGCGGGGAAACACCTGGTGGGCCAGGGGCCGCGTCGAGGTCGACGGCCGGCCCGTCACAGGCTACTACCGCTGCAGCACTAGCGCATCTTCAGAGGCAGGCGCACGCGCCTGGATCGCGGAAGAAACCGATCGGCAAAGGCGTCGTCACATCCTTGGCGACGCGGCGGACCAGCTGAGTTTTGCCGCCGCGGTGATGCTTTACCCGGCCAAACCGGCCGAAGCGAAGTTCCTGCTGCCCATCGTCGAGGCGATCGGCCACCGGCCGGCGGTCGCGATCACGCCGCGCGAGGCGCGCGAGCTCGCCCCCCGGCTTTACCCTGCCGCAGCGACCGACACCTGGCGGCGCCAGGTGCTGACCCCGATCAGCGCTGTGATCAACCATGCGCATGACCACGGGCTATGCCCGCCCATCCGAATTAAGGGTTTCAGCGCGCAGGAACGCATCGATCAGGATCACCGGCGCGGCAAGCTCAGCCGGCAGGAACGCAAGCCCGCCGACCGCGCCTGGCTCGATGCTTTCGCGGCCGAGGCCGGGCCATATCTGGCCACGCTAGCCGAGTTCATGTTCGAAACCGCCGCCCGGATCGGCCAGGCCATCGCGCTCACGCCGAATGACCTGGATCTGCCGCGCGGTAGGGTCTGGCTGCAGGCGTCAAAGGGCCACCCCGCGCAATGGGTGGCGATCTCACCAGCTATGGTCGCGCGTCTGGCCAATCTGCCTGCGCGCTGCCCCTATGACCGGGTCCACAGGCGCCGCTTTCCGCCAACGGTGTTCGGCTATGCCAGCCGCACTGGCCCGCTAAAAGCCTGGCGCACCGCCTGCCGGCGCGCCGGCATCGACTATATCACCCCGCACGCTGCCGGCCGCCACGGTTTCTACACCGAGATGCGTGTGCGCCAGGGCCTCGACCCGATCACCGCAGCGCGCGCGGGCCGGTGGAAGGACCCGTCTTTGCCCGATGGGATCTACGCTCACAGCGACCAGGACGAGCGCGATATCCGCGGCCGCGCCGGTACAAATCCCGTACAGCCAGACACCCGTCGCACGGCCAAAGCTCTGAAAACAGGCTGATTTTTCTGGATTGGATTTTCCCTTGGTAAGGGAGAGGTCGAGAGTTCAAATCTCTCCGGCAGCACCATAATACACTTTGTTTTCAAACACCTATACGACTGCTACAAACCAAACAATTCCCCAGGCCTGCAGTTTCTTGCAACAGAATGCAGCAAAATGCAGTTCAAGCCCGTACAAATCCCGTACAGTCGGTTCGCGGAACGTTCCGAAATCGACCACTGAACATTGCGGCGGGGCAGGCCGGGTCAAAGAGGCCGATCAGGTTGACAACTGACGCATCGATAGCGGCACCAATGCCGCTGCGGATGGGTTGGAAAGGGCACCGACTTGTCGAATCGTGCCGGCACGGGCATAGTTAGAACAAAGATCGAACAAATCCGCCCGCCATTCGAAGAACCAGATGCCCAGCCAGGAGATCGTTCTCGGTCCACGCTATGCCGTGAAGCTGTTCCAGCTGACCGGAGCGGATGTGCTGGTCATGCAATGCGTGACCTGCGACCGTGTCTACCGGGTCTATCCGCAGCAGCTGCATGTTCGGCATAGCTGCTTCACCAGATTGGACCACATCGAACAGGACTTCCGATGCAAGGCTCCGGGGTGCACGTCCCGCACCTGCACCTGGCATATCGAGCAGATCGTGAGAGACGGCGACCCGGTTCCCCGGTTCAAGGTTGTCCAGGAAGATTAGGCGGTATCAGGGCACTCGCGGTCGCGATGTGCATTGATCTGAAACTCGCGGCGCAGGTTTGGCGACCAGCCGGCCGCAATGCGCCCGTCGATTTCAGCTTGGGTGTAGCGGAAGTTTTCCGTGACCAGATCGCAGAACAGCGCCTCAGTCTGGACCGGCGGAATCGGCTCTGGTTTCCTCCCCGCGCATCCAGTGATCAGGGACAGCGAAATCAGTGAGATCGTCAGGTATGCTCGCATTGGATTTCAAAGCTTCTTTCATGTTGACTATTCGGGCGGCGCAGGTCTGCAGCTCGCCAATAGCGCGGGCCTCGGCCATCTCGGCGTCCTTCAGAGCTATCTGGGCGTCTCGGGCGTCAATGACCGCCCGTTGCGCCCTGACCGTCTGTACGCCTGCCCCGGCCAGCGCCAGGGCGAGCACGCCACCGGTGATCGGGTTGAGATCGAACATCAGAGTCCCAGCGTGCAAAGCGCATGTTCCTCGGTCCGGCGGTTGACCAGACCCTGCACCACGCGGCCGCCGGCCTTGTTCCACCAGGTCAGGGCAATGCAGCTGCCCCTGATGTCGCCGTCATTCAGCCGGCGGACGGCGGTCGACTTTCCGGCGCCAGCCCAGCCGACATTGAAGGCAAGCGAGGTAAAGGCAGTATCGCGCGCCGGGGTCAGGCGGGCAACGAGCGTTTCGCCTGTGAAATACCGGTGCAATTCATCCCGATATTCCAGCAGCTCCTGGCGCAGCAGTTCATCGCATTTGGCCTTGGTCTTGACCTGGCCCGGGGCGGCGGTGCGCGTGTGGCCGTAGCAGATCGTCCAGACGCCGACGATGTCCTGATAGGCCTTCAGCCGCAGCCCCTCCCACTTACCGACGAACGGCACGGCCACTGCCGCAAACTCCTCTGCGGAAACCGTTCCCCGCTTTTCCATCGCAGGCGTTGGCGGCGCCTCGACTGGAGCGATTGCCTCAACCTTCTGTTCGGGCGGTACGGACATCGCTTCGGCCGGAGAGACCAGCGCCAGGCCCCAGCCGCCGACCGACAGGCCGACCATCACAACCGTGATCAGGCCCAGCCATAGGACGCCGGCGCGTATCCTCGCCAAGACGGTCGACGGTGCAGCGCGCGTGCCGTCGCTGATGCCCTGATCGATAATCCGGCCGATGAGGGTCACGGCAACGAAGATCAGCGCCGCCCACCATTTGACGTAGGGCGACACGATGTCGAACCCGAGAAACGCATAGGCGATTTCGGGGAAAGCCAGTATCCAAAGCACGCCGAAGGCCGCGCGCATCGAGGCCGCATCCAGCAGGATTTCCTGCCAGTTCGGTATCAGTCGCATGAAGTTTCTCCTAGTTTCGTTGATAGATCCGGCTCTTCGCGCCGGTCTGATCGTCACCCCAGATCCATGTTGCTCTGAGGTAGAATTGGTCAGGCAGCCGTTCGGCCGTGCAGGCCTCTGAGCCGACCCAGCGGGGCAGCGTCATGGTTGCGGCCTTGCGGCCGGCGGGATAGTCCCATTCGCCCTGCCCCTTGCAGCCCGGCACCGCGGCGCCCGTCGCCACATCGACGACCTCGGCGCGCCAGCGCGCAAAGAAGGTCTCTGACTCCGATGCGACGGTCCTGTCCTGTGTGACCATCTCGCCGCCGAAGGTCAGCGAATGGACCTCTATTGCCGGTGGCTCGACCAAAAACGGGGCGGCCCCGACGGCCAGCACCACGCCGGCCAGCGGGCCCAACACATAAGATGCGATCCCCATCAGACGAACCCCCTGCTTCTGAGATAGAGGACCGCTGCAAAGGTCAGCACGCCAAGGACGCCCGCTTCCAGCCGGCCCATGCGGCGCTTCAGACTGTCGATTGCCTCCGCCATCTTGCCCTCCCGGAATGCGCGGTGCGCTTCCTCTGTCATTTCACTTTCCGATCACATTCCGACCCGCGCCGATCAGGTTGCGGTACATTGCGCCTGCAAAAATCCGACGCCCTTGGCGACGCCCTGGATGGTGATCACGCAACTGCCGGTACTGGCCCCGTCGAGCGTGACCACAACATCGCCGGAAACGTCCGCGGCGGCGGCGTAGATCGAGGCCTGGTCGGTGACATTGCTGAATTCCGATACATCGACCTTGAGCTCAGCATTGGCGTTCCAGCCGGTGATCGTCGTCGTCTGATCCTCGTTGATCAAAACGTCGTCGCTGCCGCTGGCCACATCGACCGTGTTGGTGCCGCCGCCGGCGTCGATCGAGTCGTCGCCCGCACCGCCAACGATGCTGTCATCGCCCGACGATCCGCGGATGGTGTCGTTCCCTGCGCCGCCGCGCAGCGTGTCATCGCCGCCGATGC
Organism: Rhodobacter sp.; assembly: GCA_030065095.1. Classification (GTDB taxonomy): domain Bacteria; phylum Pseudomonadota; class Alphaproteobacteria; order Rhodobacterales; family Rhodobacteraceae; genus JASJCA01. The sequence goes on along the minus strand of JASJDP010000039.1, from coordinate 9,131 downwards.
CGATCAGATGATCGTTGCCCGTGCCGCCCTCGACCAGGTCATCGCCCGACGATCCGCGGATGGTGTCGTTCCCTGCGCCGCCGTCGATGGTCAGCCCGTCGGTCTGCAGCACATTGCCCCGGACCTCGTCATCGCCGCCGCCGGCATCGATGACGCTGCCGGAACTGTCCGCGCCCGCCTTGATGAAATCGCCGCCCAGCCCGGCAATGACGTAGGACGCTCCCGAGGGCATGAAGATGTTGGTCGCATTCGAGATGTTGCCGAAGATCTTCGGGTGGGCGCCGGCCTTGACGCTGGCCTCCTGGGCAAACAGCAGCGTCTCGATATTGTCCGGCACGGCGAAATCATGGTCCAGCTCGCCGACGAAATTGACCATATCAGTGCCCGCTCCGTCCTCGGGCTCCACGATCTCGATCACCTGGCCTTCGCGCAGCATGTAGACATCGCCATGCCGCGACCCTTCGATAACCGCTTCCTTGGCCCCAAGGCTGTAGATCGACCCCTGGGATGCCTCCAGATCGTCGACGCGCTTGATCGCATCATCCACGTAATTCATGCGGAACTGGCTCAGCAGATCGGCAATCATTTCCTCGCGCTTGGCGATGCCCAGGCTTTCCATCGGATCGCCGGCGGCCCAGGGATCGAGGCTGTAGTCGTATTGCCGGAACAGGAACCCCTCACCGTCGCGCGCCTCTTTCGCCGGCGTGGCGATGCCGTAGTAGAGCCCGGCCTGATCCATCACCAGGCAGGATCCCAGCCATTGTGCGATGACGGGTCGCTGGGTCAGGTTTCCGCCGGTCAAACGTGTCTCCAGGCTGCGCGCATCGACATCCGACGGGACGGTCACACCGTGGCGCTCAAGCAGCGTGGCACCGACATCGATCAGGGACACCGGCTTGGTTTCGACCTCGTTTGAATCGTACCCGTTCGACGCGCCCGAACCCTCGACCACCAGCGGGATGCGGCACGCCGACGGCGTCGGCGCGCCTTTGCCGATCACGGCCACGCCGTCACCGATCTGCATGCCGTGGTCCGAGGTGATAATGCTGCATTTATCAGTGTCTGGGTTGGCTGCGATCGCAGTCCGAAAGCGCCCGAGCTGATCGTCGACATCCTTCAAGGCGGCGAGATAATATTGCAGCCGCGCCAGCTTTTCGGCATCGCTGGCGTTCTGGTTCATGCCGGTGAAGGCGTGCCGCCCGTAAAACCCGATATTGTCGGCGATCGCCATCGCGTCCTTCAGGTCATCGGTCGTAAGGCCTGAAAACAGCGCCAGGCTCGTGGCCGAGACAACGATCGGGGTGTGCGGCAGGTAGATGCCGCACATCACCAGCTTGTCGCCAGAGCTATGCGCGTTGATCGCGGCGATCGCATCGGTCACGGCGATATAGTCGGGCGACACGGTGAAATCAGACAGGCTCGCAAGCACCGGATAGGTGCCGTGAACCGTGATCCCGCTGAGGCTGGTCGTGGTCGCCGTAAACGGCACATAGCCCGAGGTTGCGCTTGCGCCATCGCCGAATTTCGCGGTGGCCAGCGCATCGGTGGCGCTGGTCGGATGATAGATCTTGCCGTTGCAATAGACATCCACCCCGGCGCCCTTCAGCAGCGCGCCGAAGGTCTGGTCGAAATCGTTGAGCGGATAGGGCTCGACCATGTTGTTGAAGACCAGCGTTTTATGCGGCCACTGCATCAGCTGCATGCCGGCGCGGCTGGCATTGCAGACCGGCACGCTGGCAAACGCTTTCTCGAAGTGAACGCCGGCGGCCTTCATCGCGTTGTAGTTGGTGGGCACGAACTCGGCGAGGTCGGTATAGCGCTCGAAATCGATACCGTCATCCATCATAATCAGGACGCTTAGGGTCATGTCAGGGCTCCAGGGCTGTGATGCGGGCGTCAAGCGCCTCGGCAAGTGTTTCGAGGCTGGTGATGCGATTGGCGTTGGAGAGGTTATTTCCGGCGGCGACGCGGTCGGCCTCTGACATCGCGTTCAGCCTGGCCGACAGGGATGCGTAGGCCTGATGCTGGATCTCATCCTCGGCGCTGTCGTCGTAACGGGCGGCGTGGATTTCATCGGCGAACCAGTCTTCGGTTATGGTCTCGCCATCGGCGATCAGTTCCTGGGTGACCTCGACCTCGGTGCCGCCGTCGATCGAGCGCCGCTGGCGATACCGGATCTTTGCCCATTGCGTGATCAGCAGGGTCTCGTCATTGACCCGGTCATGGGTCCAGTAGCCAACTGCCAGATATTCCGCCGTCCCGACATTGTTGTCTGTCCAGGCGTTTTTCGCCACGACCGACCAGCTGTCGCCGATCCGGTCATAGAGCAACAGTCTCGTGCCGCCCTCTGTGGCCGTCAAAGTGAAGCTGTGCGAGGCGACGGTGTCTGCCGCGGTCGTTTCGGGATAAACCAGATCCAGCGCGGGGATCACGACGGCGATATCGTTCGCGCCCGAGCGCGTCATGGTGATGCGCTCGTTGTTCTGCGGGATCATCCGCACGCGCGACCGCGTGATCGCCAGAAGCTGGGCCGTCGAAACGGGCTTGTCCGCATCCGAGGTGTTATCTGCATTGCCCAACCCCACCTGCGCCTTGGTGACGCTGTGCGGGTTCGCTGTATCCGCCTCATGCGCAGCCAGATCGGTGGACGGGCCGACCTCGTCCCAGTTGATACTGCCGGTGCCAAGCGTCGGTGAGCCGTCGACCGCAAAGCGTTTGCCGCCATTGGCCGTGCCGCCATCGACCCGGATATAGGCGCGCGCGATCTCGGCGGATGTGTCGGCATCCGTGGCCCGGCTCCAGGCGCCGGCCGCGGTGACGTAAACGCCATTCTCGGTGGCGTCAGTCTGGTCCTTGACCAGCAAGCGGCTGGCGCTGGTCAGCGTGCCGTCGATCGTCTGTTCGCCCGACAGTGTGACATTCGCCGTCGTCGCGAGATCGGCATCAGCCAGCCAGTTTTGCCCGTCGGCGGCCGCCGTGGCGGTGGCATGTATCTCGGTCAGCTGCTGGACGATCGCCGACGGATCCGGTTGATGGTCTTCGGCAATAGGATTTCCGCGCCAAACCGATTGGATTGGCTGAGTGAGTGAGCTCATGGTTGCCTCGTGGATTTACGGTATGCGCAATGTGTGTGGGCCGTCGGGCGTGCCCCGGACGCCGGTGTCGCTGATCGGCGCAATCCAGAAGTCCGCCTCGCCCTGCGCCAGCGACCCGGCGGTGTCCTCGACCAGGAAGATGTTGTCGACATCGCCAACGAAACTGGCATTGCCGAACATCTGGAATTCGACAGGAGAGGCTGGCGCAGTGATAACGCCCTGATGCGTCCCATCGGAGGATTCTGACGACCCGGAGGCGGTGGAACTGCCGACAATGCGTGCCTGCGCCGCACCGCCGGTCCGGTTCAGAATGTCGAAGGTGTAGCGATAATCCACCCCGGCGCTCAGGCCTGCGATGGTCTGATCGGCTGTGTCGGCGCCGGCCACGTGGCTTGCCACACCACCGGATATCGACCAGTTGGCATCCAGCGACCAGTTCGATCCGCTGTCGAACGTCCCGTTGGCTATTAGGTTCGAAACGGTATCGTCGCCGGCGAACACATTGAAGCTGGCGCCCGAGGCCACCGCAATCGTTCCGCCAGAGACCTCGACCGCAGTAGAAAACGCCGCCCCGACCGCGGCGCGGTATATCTTGACACCGGCGAGTTTCGTCCAAACCGGCGCCGTACCGGTAAATCTGACGCCGCCTGGCTCGGCTGCTTGCGTCGACACGGTCAGCGCGGGCGGCGCAGATCCTGCAACGATCGACAACGCTGGGTCTGGATCCCAGTCGCCGGTCTGCTCAGCAAACGCGCCCTTCAGCAGAACCGCCTGGCCCTCATAGGTCTCGTCTTCGATCAGGCCGGTGGTGATGTATTCCGTCGTGCCGGAGGGAAGCGAGATGGTGTTCCATGCCTGCGCTGGCGTCGTGACGCGGCGATATTGGAAGCCGATCCTGTAAATTTCGTCCTGTGCGGGCCAATACCAGCGCAGCGAGGGGTCGATGCTGCCGCTGCCGTAGTTTTCGACGGCAAGTCCCGTCAGCTGATCGTCGTCGGGCGCATCATCGAAATCGACATAGTCCGGCCTGTCGGGCTCGTCCGTTGCGGCCGTGAAGGCAAAGTCATCGGGCAGAACCGATCGGGCCTCGATGTCAAAACTGACGCCATCGTCGCGGGCGCTGATCTTGTCCATCTCAAGGTAAAAGTCGAACCCGGCATCCTGGAACCGCGCAAAGCGCGGCCCGCAATCCTGTTCGAAAAGTTCGTACCCGATCAGCTTAAGTGTGCCCCTTAGCCGGTATTGGGCATGGTCCTTCGTCTTGATCCGTTCAGTGGCACGCGCAGCCTGGTTGTGGTTGTTTACCAGAAAGAGCTGCGGCGACCGCCGGTCGCGCCGTCCGTTCGGATCGACAACGATGACACCGCCGGGCGTTTCTTTCCACTCCCTGCCGGGTTCGATATATTCCGGCGCATATTCGTTGACCGCATTGGTATCGGCCTGACCCTCGGTGATCGACAGCGATCCGATGAAATCGGCCAGCGTCAAAATGACGGTAGGCTCCTGCCAGCGACCGACCTTGAACCGCAGCGTGCCGTCGGTGTGTTCCCAGATGAACGCATCTGCCGCAGCGGCGCACTGGCCCAGGATCGTCTCAAGCGGCATGTCATCGCTGAACACGCCATTCAGCGTCCAGCGCGCCTGCAGCTGGCTTTCCTTGTTGGTCACCTGCTCGTCGCTGATGTCGGCCTCTTCGGCGATATTGCCGTCGTCCATGGTCAGGCCGAAATAGGTCTGCATCTCATGCGCGAAACACAGCGCCCAGTTGTCCGACCAGCCTGTCGAATCGTCGCGCGGATCGAAAATCTGGTCGCTCATCTTCCAGACCGGCGCATAGACCCATTCGCGGTTGCCCGGGTAGATTTCGTTGAAATCCGCCGGGTCGGGCTTTCGCGCCCAAAGCCAGGCCCCCGACAATTCGGCAAAGTCATGAGATGCCGTGAACTGGGTGAACGTGGATACCAGCAGGCTGTCTGCAGTCTGGCCGCTCTGCCCGGTGAACGGCCGGATATTGCCATAGCCGGCATAGGGCGCGTCGGTGACGTTACCGCTGCCGTCAAGCTGTACGTCAGCAGTATCGTCCAGCCAGTGCTCGACGACCCCCTCCGTCGACTGGGCGGCCATCAGGACGCCATAGTGGCGCTTTTTGCCAGCGAACTTGCTGAGCGACAACGGCCCGCCTTTGCGCACAGTGCCATAGCCACGTTCCATGAACGCGATCGGCTGGGCATAGTTGACCAGCCTGTCCGTCGGCTTTGGCCCGTCCGGCTGGAAGACAGCGCTTGACAGCGCCGACACGCCCAGGCCCAGGGCCAGCCGACCCAGAACCGAGGAGCCCAAAAGCGACCCGGCCGTGTACCCGCCCAGGAACCCCGGCGCGAAATACGACCCGGCAAACAGCGTGCCCCCGCTGAGCGCAGAGATGAACCCGAGGACCGGTCCGGCATCTGCGCGGGCCGGGACCAGCGCTGTCGTCGAGAGCAGCGCCGCAAGAAGAAGCCTACGCATATCCGACATCCCAAGCGCCAAGCACTTGCGGACCGGCAAATTGCACGACCCCGAACCGTTCTGCCTTGGCCACCCAAACCGGCCCGAGATTGAGCGCGCCGATCGGGCGCATACCGCCGGGCTGCGGCACCAACAGCACCGCTATGTCGCCCGGGCCTGGCGCCTCTGTCCTGGTCAGCCCGGCAACACCTTCAAAGTAACGGGCCGCAGTCTCCACTGGCGCGCGCAGGAACTCGACAGCCTGACGCGATTGCGCGCGGTCATAGGTGCCACGGACCTCCGCTGCCGGATCGGGGTGGCCCTGCGCGTGGACCCAGTCGGCCAGGACGAGCATGCAGTCGTTCTCGCCCCAGCGCGTTTCCTGCACGGACCAGAGCGATGCGATGTGAAAAAGCGGCGACATCAGAACAGCTTTTCGTCCTGCAGGCTGTCGGACGGCATCAGTTCCAGCGACGGGTTCGCGGATCCGGTCAGTCGGGCGTGGTCGACCGTGTTGTAGACCATGCGCCGCGCGCGCTGCCGCCGCTCCAATTCGGTTTCGAAGCCGACCGAAATCCGGCGACCGAGCGGGCCGTCGAACTGGTAAGTGATCGACCGCATGAAGCGCCGCGCCCGCTGGATCGGCGCAATCTGCGGGGCTTGGTATTCTTGGTTGAAGAACGGCTGCACATAGAACGTGATGGGGCGGTCCTTCACATAGTCGTTGCCAAGCGCCTTGATCTGAGAAATCAGGTCTCCGGCTTCGGGATCCTGGAAGTAGGACAGCGAGATTTCTCCGCGCGGCGCAGTGCCGCCGATCGAGGTTTCAAGCGGGCCACTGCCGATCAACTGCGAGCCCCACCAGTCCTTGCCGTTGACATCCCGAAACCTGCCATCGGTGCCAACCAGAAAGCCAAAGTCGCCATCGGTCGTGTTGATGTTCACCAGTTGGAACACCGCGACCACATCGGCGCGCGGATCGAAGCCTGCGGGAAAGAAGCTCATGGCCGGTTGATCCACTCGCGCAGCTGCAAACGCGGCCGGGACACCCGGTCAAGCCCGTAGGCGGGATTTCCCATTCCCGCGGTGCTGGCCTCAAAGAGGCCTGTTGGCAGCAGCGAAATGCGGCCCTGATCCGGAATCGCGCCGCGCAACCCCTCGGGCCTGAAGGTCAGGCGCTGGTAGCTGCCCTCTGTTGTCACCGACGTGATGCCGATCGGCCAATCGTCGTGGCTAACGATCATACCAGGCACTATCGGGAATTCGGCGGTGGCCGGATCGATGACCATCTCGGTCGCACCTTTTGCCGCCGCCCCGACCGTTTCCACCGTCGGCGAATACTGAAGCCCCTCGCCGGTGGCGAAAACGGCGCCGGTAGAAAACGGAACACCGGGCTCGATGTAAGCGTCTGCCCCGGCGATAGCCCGCAAATTCACTGCAGCGGGATCTTTCATGAAAATCCTGAAAACACCGCGCAGCCCGCCGGCATGCCACCGGTGCGCTCGCCAGGCCAGAATTTCCGCCCGGTTCAGAACCAATGACGGCGACCCGATCCAACGCGGAAAGGCCGAATACACCACTTGCGTTCCGCCGGCGATATTCTCAAGCGCGCCCTGTTCGCGAAAATCGATGTCCCAATCGACCTCGGTCATTCCAAACAGTGACCAGGGCACCGTGATGATCTCGCGCTTTGTCACGTCGCGGTGCCCCGGCTTTGGTAGTTGTTCAGGGCCGCCCCGAAGCTTTCCTGCTGCGCCTGGGCGAACTGGCCGATGATCGGCGCCGTCGCGGAGACCGATATCCGCCTAACCTCTGCCTGCCATTCCCCGTCCTGATCGACATAAACCCGGATCGACCCGTCAAGCCGCTGCGCGCCACCGGATACCGGCACCGCCGGCATCATGCCGCGGCGCATGGCATCGAGCGTCTGGACACCGATGCGGCGGGTCGAGGCTGCGTCCATGACGTACTCCTGGCCATGCACGATCCCAGTCGCCCGGCCCGTCGGTGCGTTGCCGGTATAGCCGCCGCGATCAAACAGGCTGAAACCGCCGAGCAATCCCTTGAACCCGCCGCCGAGGATCCCGCTCAGCGGACCGCTGCCGAACAGGGCATATTCCGCCGCCGCGCGCTTGATCGCTTCACCAAGATTGCGGAAGGCGTTGGCGCCCCCGGCGGCGGCGTCGATCAGCGCATCCTTCAGATCGCGGCTCAGCGCCCCGAACCTGCCAAGGCGGCTTTCGGTGTCCTCGACAGCGCGGGCATAGGTTTCCTGCCCAATGGTGCCGGCATCGAGCAATTCGCGGTGCCGTGCCATTTCGTCGTTGTAGCGCTCGGTTTCGGTGCGCAGCCGCTCCTGCAGCGCCTCACCTTCGCGCATCAGATCGTTCATGCGATCCATCTCGCGCGACGCTCCGCCACCGCCACCGCGGCTGCGCTTGGATGCGCCAGAGCTATAGAGCCGCGCGCGGTAGGCCGCGCGGCCTCTTTCCGACATCATGTAGGGCGAGCGCGGGTCGGTTGGTGACAGAAAGCGGTCGCCATGCGCCGGCACGATCTGGCGGCTGGCCGGGCCCGTTATCCCGGCAATGACCCGCTCGGCCGCCGGGGTGCCGTATTCCACGATGTTGCCCTTGTCATCGACGAAGACACGACCGGTGTTGCTCGGGTCCCCGCCGCCCAGATTGCCCGCGGCTTCGACGTCCGCCTGCAGCCGCGCTGCCTCTTCCGGCGAAAGCTGCGACGGCAGCTGCACATTTCCAACCCCTACCGCGGCCTCGATGACGCCGCGCAGTTCGGCGGCGGCGGCTGCGGCAGCAGCCCCGAGTGCCCCGGCCGCGCCCGCAACATCGGCCATGAACCCGGCAACGCCAACGAGCAAGGGCCCAATATTGATCAGAGCCTCCGACAATTCAGCTTTAAGTTGGCCGGTGACCTCGCCAAGCTTGTTTTTCAATTCCTCGGCTTCGCGCACCGTCTCTTCGCGGATCACGATGCCCAGGTCACGGGCGCGCTGGCGCATTTCGTCCAGCCCAGCCGATCCGTTGCGCAGCATATTGACCATCGCCACGCCTTCGCTGTCGAAAAGCCGCATGGCGACGCGCACTCGGTCAGACTGATCTTCCAGCTGGACCATGCCATCGGCCACTTCGCGCAGAACCGCTTCGCTCGACCGGGCATTGCCTTCGGCGTCGACCAGTGCAATGCCAAGCTCCTTTAGTGCGTCGCGTGCCTCTCCCTTGCCCTGGCGCGCCTCGGCCAGACGGCGAATGAACCGCTGATAGGCCATGTCGAACGTGTTGACGGCAATGCCCGACTGGTCTGCAGCAAAGCGCATTTCCTGCAGCGCATCGGTTGTCAGCCCCAGCTTGTCGGCCTGCTTGCCGATCCGGTCGAGATCGCTCACGACACGGGCAACCAGACCGCCCGCGGAAAGCGCCGCAACCGCCCGTAGCGTCAGACGCACGCCGCTGGTCAGCCCGGCGAAGTGCTTCGTGGTCCGCGACAAATGCCGCTTTGTGTTGCGCTCGAACCGGCCGATGCGCTTGC
>JASJDP010000038.1 GCA_030065095.1 Rhodobacter sp. | reverse complement strand
ATGCAGGCCGGCGACTATGACGTGACCGTGTTCCAGGATGCGTTCGGTCAGGGCGCGGGCTCGGTCGACACCGCGATCGCGCTGGCCAATGGCGAGACCGTGGACCAGAAGGTCTACATCCCCTTCGTTCTCGTCACGCCCGACAACATGGGCGACTTCCTGGACAAGAACTAAGCCTCTTTGAACCACCGGAGCGGCGCTTTGCGGCGCCGTTCCACCCCAGTCTCGGCGCAGCAGAAGGCACGACACATGGCGGACGCGACCCACGGCACCGGCGGCCTGACTTTCGACAAATCCAAGCGATCCTGGCCGAACGAGCTGAACATCGTTCTGGCTCTGATCATCATCATCGCGATATTTGAGCTGATCGGCCAGACGGCGCCCTATATGCGGGGCCAGAGCTTCCTTTTCGACACCAAGGACCGGTTCGACACGATCTTTAACGAGGCGCGGCTGCAGATCATCATCCTGCAGGTCGCCATAATCGGGATCATCGCGCTGGGGGTGACCCAGGTGATCATCACCGCGGGGATCGACCTTTCATCGGGACCTCTGGTCGCCGCGACGGCCATGATCGCGATGAGTTTCGCGCAGACGGAACTCGTGAACGGCAACCCGAACCCCAAGGCGATCTTCGGCCTCTGGGCGATGGATTTACCAGTCATAGTCCCCATAGCCGTGGGGCTCACATTCGGGGCCTGTATCGGGGCCATCAACGGCACCTTCGTGGCCTTCTTCCGCATCCCCCCCTTCATCGCGACGTTGGGTATGTTCCTGATCTGCCGCGGCATCGCGCTCTGGTGGTCCGAGGGTCGTCCGATCTCCTTCCCCACCGAGGCCTACAAGTTCATCGGTTCGGGCATGATGCCGGTCATCTGGTTTGTGGTGCTGGCGATCATCTTCCAGCTGATCATGAGTTTCACCGTCTACGGCAAGCACACCTACGCCATTGGCTCGAACGAAGAGGCGGCGCGGATGTCGGGGATCAATGTCCGCCGCCACAAGGTGCTGGTCTACATGATCGCCTCGATGCTCGCCGCCTTCGCCGGGATCGTGCTGAGCTCCAAGGGCGCGACGGCCCAGGCAGGGATGGGCGAATTCTACGAGCTCTTCGCCATCGCCATGGCCGTCATCGGCGGCATCTCGCTGCAGGGCGGGCGCGGCTCGATCATCGGCACGGTGCTTGGCGCGATGGTGCTGGGCGTCCTGCGCTCGGGCTTCACCTATATCAAGCTCGACGGGTCCTATCAGCTGATGGCGATGGGCGGCATCATCATCGCGGCGGTCATCCTTGACCAGTACCGCCAACGCAACCGCGCTTGAGGCAGGAGGAGCATGACATGAGCGAAATCGTTCTAAAAACCGAAGACCTGACCAAGCATTACGGCGGCGTGCACGCGCTGGAAGGCGCCGACTTCGAACTGAAGGCAGGCGAGCATGTCGCCATCATGGGCGACAATGGCGCCGGCAAGTCGACCTTCGTGCGTCAGATCACAGGGGTGGAACAACGCACCCGCGGCAAGGTCTGGCTTTATGGCGAAGAGGTGGATTTCGCGGGGCCGCTGGACGCGCGCGAGGCGGGAATCGAAACCGTGTTTCAAACCCTGGCCCTGGCCGACCATCTGGACGTGCCTGACAATATCTTCCTGGGGCGCGAAATCACCAAGTGGAATTGGCTCGGGCCGTTCCGTTTTCTTGACTATAAGGCGATGCGCAAGGCAACGCTGGACGGTCTGGAAAAGACCGCCGTGAAGATCCCGAACATCAACAACACCATCGAGAGGATGTCGGGCGGTCAGCGGCAATGCGTGGCGATCGCCCGCACCGCGTCATTCCATTCCCGCCTGACCATCATGGACGAGCCGACGGCCGCCCTCGGCGTACAGGAAACCGCGCAGGTGGAAAACATCATCCGGACGCTGAAAGAGGCGGGCGAGCCGCTGATCCTGATCAGCCACAACATGCGCCAGGTGATGGATCTTGTGGACAGGATCATTGTGTTCCGCCGGGGCAAGATCTGCGCCAACCTGAAAAAGGAAGAGACCGACGGCCAGGATGTGGTCGCCTATATCACCGGCGCAAAGACGCAACCCGAATACGCGGATGCGGCCTGAGTGGGCGCGCATGACGACACCGGGGCCCTTGTCACCGGGGGCAGTCAGGGGCTTGGCCTGGCGATCTGCCGCGAGCTGATCGCGCAGGGCTGCCGGCGGCTGGTCTTCACCACGCGGGACATCCACAAGGGCGACCGCGTGGCGACGGAGCTGTCGGCCTCTGGCGCCGACGTGCATTTTCTGACCATGGACATGGGCGACATGGATATGGTGCAGGCGATGACCTATGCGGCGGTGAACCGGATCGGCACGGTCAATGCGCTGGTCAACTGCGCGGCGAACACCGACCGCGGCTCGATCCTGGACACCACGCCCGAGCAGTGGGACGCAATCATGGACCCCAACGCGAAGGGGCCGTTCTTTGCGCTGCAGGGCTTTGCCAACCATTGCCTGGAGCATGGGCACGCCGGGGCTTGCGTGAACATCCTGTCCATCGTGATCTACGGCGGTCTGCCGTTTCTTGCGCCCTACGTGGCCTCGAAGGCGGCACTGGGTGGGATCACCAAGAATGCCGCCGCCGCGCTGGCGAAGCACCGGATCCGGGTGAACGGGATCAATGTGGGCTGGATGGATACGCCCGGCGAGGACAGGCGCCAGAAGGTGTCGCACGGGCGGTCGGAGGGCTGGCAGAAAGAGGCCGAACGCAACATGCCCTTCGGGATGCTGGTGAAGCCCGAGCATGTCGCGCGGCAGACCGCGTTCCTGCTGGGGCCGGAGTCGGGCGTCGTCACCGGCTCGCTGATGGATTTCGATCAACAGGTGGTCGGGGCCTATCCCGACACCAACGAAAGTTAGGAGGCGGGCCTGTGCGCTTTGCCGTATTGGGAGCCGGCCGCATCGGCCAGGTGCATGCGGGCGCGATCGCGTCGGTCGAGGGCGCCGAGCTGGCGGCGGTGGCCGACCCGGTGGCCGCCGCGGCCGAGGCGCTGCGCGACCGGTACGGATGCGACATCCGGCGGATCGCGGCGATCGAGGCGGCCGAGGATGTCGATGCGGTCGTGATCTGCACGCCGACCGACACCCATGCCGACCTGATCGAGCGCTTCGCCCGGGCCGGCAAGGCGGTGTTCTGTGAAAAGCCGGTCGATCTGAGCGTAGAGCGAGTGAAGGACTGTCTGGAGACGGTCGAGGCCACCGGCGCCACGCTGATGGTCGGGTTCCAGCGACGGTTCGATCCGGATTTCCGGGCGCTGAAGCAGACCATCGACGACGGCAAGATAGGCAAGGTCGAGATGGTGACGCTCACCAGCCGCGACCCGGGCCCACCGCCTTACGCGTATATCGAGCGCTCGGGCGGCATCTTTCGCGACATGACGATCCACGATTTCGATGTCGCGCGGTGGATGCTGGCGGAGGAGGTCGAGACGGTGATGGCCGCCGCCAGCGTTCTGGTCGATCCGGAGATCGGGGAACTCGGCGACTATGACAGCGTCAACGTGATCCTGACGACGGCCACAGGCAGACAGGCGACGATCACCAATACCCGGCGCGCGACCTACGGCTACGATCAGCGGATCGAAGTGCATGGGTCGAAGGGGTCCGTATCCGCCGAGAACCACCGGCAGGCGCGGGTCGAGATCGCCAATGCCGACGGCTACACCCGCCCGCCGCTCCTGGGGTTCTTTATGGACCGATACACCGCGGCCTACGCCGCCGAAATCGCGGCCTTCGTGCGCGCGGTGCGGGATGGAACACCGCCGCCGACCACCGGCCATGACGGGCTGATGGCGCTGGCCCTGGCAGAGGCGGCGATCCGGTCGGTGGCCGAGGGCCGGGCGGTGACGGTGCCGGAGGTGATATGAAGGACCTTGATCTGATCACCATCGGGCGGTCCTCGGTCGACCTCTACGGCGCTCAGGTCGGCGGCCGGCTGGAGGACATGGGTTCGTTTCAGAAATATATCGGCGGGTCCCCCACCAACATGGCTGCGGGCACCGCGCGGCTGGGGCTGAAATCGGCGCTGATCACCCGTGTGGGCGACGAGCATATGGGCCGGTTCATCCGCGAGGAACTGGCTGCCGAAGGCGTCGACACGACCTGCGTGATCACCGACCCGGAGCGGCTGACGGCGCTGGTCCTGCTGGGCATCCGAGATCAGGAACAGTTCCCGCTGATTTTCGTGCGGACCGACTGCGCGGATATGGCGCTTTGCGAGGCCGACATCGACCCGGAGTTCATCGCGCGGGCGGGCTGCGTGACGGCGACGGGCACGCATCTGTCGCATCCCCGGACCGAGGCGGCGGTGCTGAAGGCGCTGCGCCTGGCGCGCGAGGGCGGGGCGAAGACGGCGCTCGACATCGACTACCGGCCCAACCTCTGGGGGCTGGCGGGGCACGGCGCCGGGGAAGAACGCTATATCGAAAGCGCGGCGGTCACGGCCAAGCTGCAGTCGACGCTGAACCTGTTCGACCTGATCGTAGGCACAGAGGAAGAGTTCCACATCGCTGGCGGCACCACCGACACCATCGCCGCGTTGCGCGCGGTGCGTCAGGTCTCGAGCGCGACTCTGGTCTGCAAACGCGGGCCGATGGGGGCGGCGGCGTTCACCGGGGCGATTCCCGACACGCTCGACGAGGGCGAAAGCGGGCCGGGATTTCCGATCGAGGTGTTCAACGTGCTCGGCGCGGGCGACGGGTTCATGAGCGGGCTGTTGAAGGGCTGGCTGACGGGTGAGGACTGGCCGACGGCGCTGACCTACGCCAATGCCTGCGGCGCGTTCGCGGTGTCGCGGCACGGCTGCGCGCCGGCCTATCCGTCCTGGGACGAGCTGCGGTTCTTCCTCAAGCGCGGGGTCAAGACGCCGGCCCTGCGCAAAGATGCCGAACTGGAGCAGATCCATTGGGCGACGACCCGCCGGGGCGACTGGCCGGTGATGCGCGTCTTTGCCTTCGACCACCGCAAACAGTTCGAGGATTTGGCCGATGCGGCCGGGGTCAGCCACCCGCATATCGGACATTTCAAAAAGCTCTGCCTGCAGGCCGCGCTGCGAGTGGCCGATGGCCGGCCCGGCCACGGCATTCTCTGCGACCGGCGACTGGGGCGCGATGCGCTTTATCAGGCGGCTGGCAGCGGGCTCTGGATCGGGCGGCCAACCGAAGCGCCCGGGTCGCGGCCGCTGAAGCTGGAGCCCGAACTGGGCGCCGATTACGGCGGGCTGAACGAATGGCCGCTGGCGCAGGTTGTGAAGTGCCTTTGCTTTTGCCACCCCGACGACGATGCGGCGCTGTGGGCGCAGCAGGAGGAAACCGTGCACCGCCTGTTCACCGCGGCGCGGCGCAACCGGCTGGAGTTCCTGCTCGAGGTGATCCCGTCGAAGGCCGGACCGGTGGAGGAGGACACCACGGCAAAGGTGATCCAGCGGTTCTATGACTGCGGCGTCTATCCGGACTGGTGGAAGCTGGAGCCGTTCCGGACCGGCGCCGCGTGGTCGAACGCCTGCGAAGCGATCACCGCCAACGACCCCCATACCCGCGGGATCGTGGTTTTGGGACTCGATGCGCCGGCCGAAGAGCTGTTTGACAGCTTCGCCTTGGCCGCCCGGCACGATCTGGTCAAGGGCTTCGCCGTGGGCCGCACGATCTTTGGGCGGCCCGCGCGCGACTGGCTGGCCGGTGAGATCAAGGACGACGAGGCCATCGCGCAGATGGCCGGAAACTACAGTGACCTCTGCCGCGTCTGGGACAAGGCCCGCGCGCAAGCACAGGAGAAAGCCGCATGACGATCCGACTGACCGCCGCCCAGGCCATGGTGCGCTATTTGGCCAACCAGACAAACGAAGACGGCGATCCGTTCATCGCCGGGTGCTGGGCGATCTTCGGCCATGGCAATGTCGCCGCCCTGGGCGAGGCGCTGCACGGCGTGCAGGAACGCCTGCCGACCTATCGCGGGCATAACGAGCAGACCATGGCCCACGCCGCCATCGCCTATGCCAAGCAGCTGAAGCGCCGGCGCGCGATGATGGTGACCTCGTCGATCGGACCGGGGGCGACGAATATGGTGACCGCCGCGGCGCTGGCGCATGTGAACCGGCTGCCGGTGCTGTTGGTGCCCGGCGACGTCTTCGCCACCCGCGGGCCCGACCCGGTGCTGCAGCAGGTGGAGGATTTCGGCGACGGCACCGTCAGCGCGAACGACTGCTTCCGCCCCGTCAGCCGCTATTTCGACAGGATCACCCGGCCCGAGCAGTTGATGACCGCGCTGCCCCGCGCGATGGCGGTGATGACCGATCCGGCGATGTGCGGGCCGGTGACGCTGGCCTTCTGCCAGGACATCCAGGCGCATGCCTACGACTTCCCGAAATCCTTTTTCGAGCCCAAGGTCTGGCATGGAAGGCGGGTGCGGCCCGATCTGGGGGAACTGGCCGCGGCGGCAGAGGTGATCAAGGCGGCGAAAAAGCCGGTGATCATCGCGGGCGGCGGCGTGCATTATTCGGATGCCGAGGCCGATCTGGTGGCCTTTGCCGAGGCGCATGCGATTCCGGTCGTCGAGACGCAGGCGGGCAAATCCTCGCTGCCCTGGGACCATCCGCTGAATCTCGGCCCCGTGGGCGTGACCGGCGCGTCCTCGGCCAACAGCGTCTGCGCCGCGGCGGATGTGGTGATCGGCATCGGCACGCGGTTTCAGGATTTCACAACCGGGTCGTGGGACCTGTTCCGCAACCCCGACCGGCGGCTCATTTCGCTGAACGTGCAGGCCTATGACGCCGCCAAGCACGGGGCGCTGCCTTTGCTGGCCGATGCCCGCGAGGGGATGAAGGAACTGGGCAAGACACTCGGCGGCTACGAGGCCACCCCGCCCGCCGCCAGCATCAAGGCCGACTGGTTTGCCGCGGTCGATCCGCTGACGGACGCGCCCGAGCCGGACAACAATGCCCTGCCCACCGACATGCAGGTGATCGGGGCGGTACAGCGCGCCGCCGGTCCGGACACGGTGGTGATGTGCGCCGCAGGCACGATGCCGGGCGAGCTGCACAAGCTGTGGAAGGCCGGGCGGCCGATGTCCTATCACATGGAATACGGCTATAGCTGCATGGGCTACGAGATCGCCGGCGCTATGGCGATCAAGATGGCCGAGCCCGATCGCGACGTGATCTGCTTTACCGGCGACGGCACCTATATGATGGCCAATTCCGAGCTGGCGACGGCGGTGATGATGGGGATCAAGATCACCATCGTCGTCACCGACAACCGCGGTTTCGGCTGCATCAACCGGTTGCAGCGCGCCACCGGCGGCGAGGAGTTCAATAACCTGCTCGATACCGCCGTGCACGAGACCCCAAGCCATATCGACTTCGTCGGTCATGCACGGTCGCTGGGCGCCGAGGCGGTGAAGGCGGGCAACATCGCCGAACTCGAGACGGCGTTGGCGGAGGCAAAGGACGCCAAGCGGCCGTTCGTGGTAGTGATCGACACCGACCCCTATCCCGCGACGCCCGAAGGCGGCAACTGGTGGGAGGTCGCGGTGCCCGAAGTCAGCGAACGCAAGGAGGTGCAGGCGGCGCGCAAGGCCTATGAAGAGGCGCTGGAGGCGCGCAACAGCCGGTGAAGGAGTTCTTTGATCTGCAGTTGCCGTTCTACCGGCCGCTTTGGATACGGCTTGCCGTGACCGGGGTCTGCGGCGGAATGGCGCTGATGGATCTGGCGCGGGGCCAGATGTTCTGGGCGGTCCTGTTCGGGGCGGTGGCGATCTATTGCGCGTATCAGTTCTTTGTAGTGTTCGATCCGGTGGAACCTGAAGAGGACGAGAAGACATGAGCGATCTGTTGCGGCGCCCCACGGGCCGGACCGGCAAGGTGCACGACATCACGGCCGACAGCGCGGGCTGGGGTTATGTGGGGTTCGGGCTCTACCGCCTGGTGCCGGGCGAGACGGTGGCCGAACCGACCGGCGACACCGAGGTGATCCTGGTTCTGGTCGAGGGCAAGGCCGAGATCGGTGCCGGGGAAAAGTCCTTCGGCGAACTTGGCGACCGGATGGACGTGTTCGAAAGGACCCCGCCGCATTGCGTCTACGTACCGAACGGATCGGACTGGTCGGCGACGGCCACCACGAACTGTACGCTGGCGGTCTGCACGGCCCCGGGCAAGGGCGGGCACGCGGCGCAGATCATCGGGCCCGCAGGGATTGCGCTGGAAGACCGCGGCAGGGGCACCAACACGCGGCACATCCACAACATCGCGATGGAGAACCGCGACGTGGCGGATTCGCTCTTGGTGACCGAGGTCTACACGCCCGCCGGGAACTGGTCGTCCTGGCCGGCGCACCGGCATGACGAGGATGATTATCCGAACATGACCTATCTGGAAGAGACCTATTACCACCGGCTCAATCCGGCGCAGGGCTTCGGCATTCAACGCGTCTGGACCGAGGACGGGGCGCTGGACGAGACGATGGCGGTCTCGGACCACGACGTGGTGCTGGTCCCCAAGGGCCACCATCCCTGCGGCGCGCCTTACGGCTACGACATGTACTATCTCAACGTCATGGCCGGGCCGCTGCGGAAATGGCGGTTCAAGAACCATCCCGACCATGACTGGATCTTCCAGCGCGACGCGGGGTAGGCGGGGCGCAAGGCAGGTTTTGGCCTGGAGGGGACGTTGCTGACCAAATGAGAAGCCGTGCCATCGCCTCCCCTCCGGGGCGGGTCGGCGATGGCACGGCGGGGCTGCGCCCCTTGATTCCGCGCCGGGGATTGATAGCAAATGTCCCCCTTCGGCCAAGATAGTCCATTGGCCATTGCAACGGTCGTCATTCTCCTGGCTTCGCTTGGAGTATGCGATCAGCCCGGTTGCCCATAGTCGGTCATGCCTCGTCAACGCTGCGAGGCGCTTAGTAATATATTGTTAATAAATCAAAAATGTTTCGCGCGCGAAACATTCCGCGGCGCAGCATCGGGTGCCGAGGTGGACATCGCCCGGCGATTGTGATTAACGCGCGGAACGGCGCGCGGGCGGGGCCCGCGCTTGGGTGAGGTCCTCCATGAC
The DNA here is from genome assembly GCA_030065095.1 of Rhodobacter sp. Taxonomy (GTDB): domain Bacteria; phylum Pseudomonadota; class Alphaproteobacteria; order Rhodobacterales; family Rhodobacteraceae; genus JASJCA01. The sequence continues at coordinate 27,566 of JASJDP010000038.1, read as the reverse complement.
ATCTGTTTCGATCGTGATCCCGATGCGAAACGAAGCAGACAACATTGCGCCGCTGATCGCCGGCATCGCCGAAGCCTGTGCCGGGCTTGAGGACTACGAGATCATCGTGGTCGACGATGGTTCGACCGACGCGACGGCGGCGAATGTCCGCGATCTGGGCGGGGCGTATCCCCTGCGCCTGATCCGCCACGACCGGTCCGGCGGGCAGAGCGCGGCGGTGCACAGCGGCGTGCTGGCGGCCCGGGCGCCGCTTGTCTGCACGCTTGACGGCGACGGGCAGAACCCGCCCGATGAGTTGCCCAAGCTCTTTCAGCCCCTGATGCAGGATGAGACCGGTCGGATCGGGCTTGTCGCCGGGCAGCGGGTCGGACGGCGGGATACGGTGTCGAAACGGCTTGCCTCGCGCTTTGCCAACTGGCTGCGCGGCCGGTTGCTGAAGGACGGAACCCGCGACACGGGCTGCGGGCTGAAGGGGTTTCGCCGCGAGGCGTTTCTGCGCCTGCCCTATTTCGATCACATGCACCGGTACCTTCCTGCGCTCTTCAAACGCGACGGTTGGGAGGTGCGTCTGGTCGATGTGGCCCATGCCGAACGTCAGGCCGGACGATCGAACTATTCCAACCTGCAACGGGGGCTTGTGGGCATCTACGACCTGATCGGCGTCGCCTGGCTGATCCGGCGCCGCAAGAAGGCGGCGCCGGTCGAGGAGCCGGGCGCATGACCGAGACGCTGTTTGCCTGGCTCAACGTCGAGGACTGGACCGAGTTCTGGTGGGTGGTCTTCGGGCTTGGTGGGCAGCTTCTGTTCATGGGCCGGTTTCTGGTGCAGTGGATCGTGTCGGAGCGCGAGAAACGCTCGGTCATTCCGCTGGCGTTCTGGTATTTCTCGATCGGCGGCGGGATCATCCTGTTTGCCTACGCGGTGCACCGCTGGGACCCGGTGTTCATCCTGGGCCAGTCGATGGGGCTTTTCATCTATTCCCGGAACCTCTGGCTGATCTACGCCGAGAAGCGCCGTGCCGGATAGCCGCGGCTGGTTTGCCCCGGCCCTTGCCGCGGTGTTGGCGATCACCGCGGCGCGCATAGCGTTGCTGGCGTTCAACAAGACAGACCTGTTCGTCGACGAGGCGCAGTACTGGCTGTGGGGGCAGGACCTGGCGTTCGGATACTATTCCAAGCCCCCGATGGTCGGCTGGGTGATCCGGGCGTTTACCGAGATCGGCGGCGACGCGCCGTTCTGGATCCGGCTGCCGGGGCCGCTGTTCCATGGCGCGACGGCGCTGATCCTGGGGGCGGTGGCGGCACGGATGGTATCCCGGCAGGCGGCGGTCTGGGTGGCGTTGGGCTATTTGACCCTGCCGATGGTGGCGGTCGCAAGCCTGCTGATCTCGACCGACACCGTCATGTTCCCGTTTCTGGCGGCGGCGCTCTTGGGCTATTTGCGGGTCCTCGATCGGGGCGAGCCTTGGGTGGCCCTTCTGACCGGCGTGGCGCTGGGGATGGCGTTCCTGTCAAAGTATGCGGCCGTCTATTACCTGATCTGCGCCGGACTGGCGGCCGTGCTGGTGCCCTCGGCGCGACCCGGCTGGAAGGCGGCCGGAGTGTTCGGATTGGCGTTTCTGGTGACAGTGTCTCCGAATGCCGTCTGGAACCTGCTGAACGGGCTGACCACGGTGCAGCATACGCTCGACAACGCCGACTGGGTGCGCGACCCGGGGGCGCGGGCGGGGCTGAACCTGGCCGGGCTGGCCGGGTTCCTGGCAAGCCAGTTCGCGGTTGTGGGGCCGGTCGTTTTCGGGGCGTTTCTGGTGGCGGTATCGCGCTGGCGCCGGGCGGGGCCGGGCGCGCGCCTGCTTTTGCTGTTCTCGCTACCGATCCTTCTGATCGTCTGTGTTCAGGCGGTGCTGAACCAGGCCTATGCGAACTGGGCGGCGTCGGCCTATCTGGCGGGGACGGTGGCGGCGATGGCGTTGGTGCTGAAGCGGCGGGGCTGGCTGATCGCGTCGTTCGGCATCAACGGCGCGCTGTGCCTGCTGTTCCCGCTGGCCGCCACCGCGCCCGAGGCGCTGACATGGCGGGGCCAGCCTTTGCTGGAACGCTATATCGGCCGGGACGAGATGAGCCGCGCGATCCTGGACGCCGCCGGGGCGCAGGGGCTGGCGACCATCGTGGCGAGCGATCGCGACGTGCTGGCCGATCTGTTCTATACCGGACGGGAGCGGCCGATGCGGATCGCCGCAATCCCGCCGCGGGCGCGCGCGCCGCATCACTACGCCTTGAATTTCCCCTACATCCCCGGTGCCGAAGCGTTTCTGCTGGTCCTTCGGGCGTCCGGGACGCACCCTTGCCCCGAGCTGGCCGAGCCCGTCGGAAGCATCGAACCGGAGACAGGCGCCTACCGCCGGCACCCGCAGGCGCTGTTCATCGCGGATCCGGGATGTTTCGCGCGGTGAGATCAGGCCAGTTCCGATTGCTCCAGCAACGCACAAAGCCCTTCGTTTTCGTCGACCAGCGTGTCGAGCATGACGGTGTCGAGATGGCTGTAGAACGCCTCGACCGCGCATTTGATCTCGCCGCGCAGGCGGCAGACCGGGGCCAGCGGGCAGGTATTGTCGACGCGGGAAAAGCATTCCGCGACGGGCACCTCGGACTCGAACTTGCGGAACACCTCGCCGATGGAAATCTCGGTGGCGGGCCGTGCCAGCCGCAGGCCGCCGCGACGGCCGCGGATCGTGGTGAGATAGCCGTATTGGCCCAACTGGTTGACCACGTGGCCAAGGTGGTTTTCGGACGAGTTGCAGCCTTTGGCGATCTGCGCCTTGGTGACGTTATGGCCGGTGTTGACGGCGCAGAACATCAGGACCCGCATCGCAAGGTTCGTCCGTTTGGTAATCCGCATGCCTGACCCATCCCTCCCGAAGATCAATGCTGAGTTTTTCACATAGCATTTTTGGGATGTGTCGGGATTGATTCAGATCAGGTCGCGGAGTTCACAGCCGGCATTGCGTTGCACGATCGCTCAGCGCCGTTTCAGCGTCGCCCCGTATTGCAGTTTGGGGGTCAGCACGTGGCGTTCGCCGCCGGCACTGGTGTCGCCCGCATGGGCCGCGATCAGCCGCGCCGCCTCGCGCCCGATCTCGGCGCGGCAGGCGTCCATCGTGGCAAGCTGCTTGGGCAGGCCGTCGAGTAGCCGCAAGCCGTTGAACCCGGCAAGACCGATTTGGCCCGGCACGGCGATGCCCTTGTCGAGGCAGTAAAGCAGTCCGCCTGCGCCGATCATGTCGTTGGAGTAGTAGAGAAAATCGAGATCGGGGGTGCGGGTCAGGATCGCCTCGGTCATTTCGCGGCCCTTCACAAGCGCCGAGCCGCCTTCGTAGAATTCCTGGTCGGCAATCTCGAGCCCCTCCTTGGCGAGCGCCTCGGTGAACCCTTCGAACCGTTTGCGCGCCCGGTGGTCGAGCGGCATCTTGGTGCCGAGAAAGCCGATCCTGGTATAGCCCGCCTGCACGATCGCCTTTGCCATTTCGCGCCCGGCGCGCCGATGGCTGATGCCGACGACGGCGTCGACCGGCTCGCCATCGCTGTCCATGATCTCGACGATGGGGATGCCCGCGGCGCGCAGCATGGCGCGGCTGGCGTCCGTATGCTCCAGTCCGGCGATGATCACACCGGAAGGGCGCCAGCTGAGCATTTCATAAAGCACCGCCTCTTCGCGCTCGGGTTTGTAGTGGGTGACGCCGACGACGGGCTGCAGGTCGGTGTCGTCGAGGATTTCGGAGATGCCCGTCATCACCTCGGGGAAGACGAGGTTGCCAAGCGACGGAATGATCACGGCCACAAGGTTGACCCGCTGCGAGGCCAGCGCGCCGGCGATCTTGTTCGGGACATATCCCAGCGATTTCGCAGCTTCGAGGACCTTGGTGCGGGTCGCCTCGCTGACATCGCCGCGGTTGCGCAGAACCCGGCTGACGGTCATTTCGCTGACGCCCGAGGCTTCAGACACATCGCGCAGGGTCAGCGGGCGGTTCTCGTTTGCGATGTTTTCCTGGGCCAATCGCGGCATCCTTGCAATCGTCTCGGTACCTTACTGTTAGCGCCAAAATCGGACCTTGTCCAAGGCTGAGGCATGGTGCATGATAGCGCTAACAGACATCTATTCCGGCTCTCCCAAGGATCGGCCGGAAGCAGGAAGGAGGAGCGGTGGGCCAATTGCTCCTCCTTTTCCTGTTTTGCACCCGGGCTTCTGGCGCCGCCGCCGGGCATGTGCCACGATCCGGACGACAGGCTTGAGAAGGGTGCGCATGAGACCGTTGGACGGCATCGTGGTTCTGGATCTCTCGACGCTTCTGCCGGGACCGATGGCGTCGTTGATCCTGGCCGAGGCGGGCGCCGAGGTGATCAAGGTCGAACGCCCCGGGACCGGCGACGAGATGCGGGGCTATCCGCCGTTTCAGGGCGGCGAAAGCCTGCCTTTCGCGATGCTGAACCGGGGAAAGCAAAGCCTTGCGCTGGATCTGAAGTCGCCGGCCGACAGGGCGCGGCTGGAGCCGTATCTGGCGCGTGCGGATGTGCTGGTCGAACAGTTCCGGCCCGGGGTGATGGCGCGAGTGGGGCTGGACTATGGGACGCTGGCGGACAGGTTTCCCGGTCTGATCTATTGCTCGATCACCGGGTTCGGGCAGAGCGGACCGAAGGCGCAGGTGGCCGGCCACGACCTGAACTATATCGCCGAGACGGGGCTGTTGGCGCTGTCGATGGGGCCGCGGGATGCGCCGGTGGTGCCGCCCGCGCTGATCGCGGACATCGCGGGCGGGGCCTATCCGGCAGTGATGAACATCCTGCTGGCCCTGCAGGCGCGCGCACGGACGGGGCAGGGGGCTCATCTGGACGTATCGATGACCGACAACATGTTTCCGCTGGCCTGGTGGGCGCTGGCGCAGCAGCAGGCGGCTGGGCCGGCGCCGGGCAACGCCGACGGCCTGTTGACCGGCGGAACGGCGCGTTACCGGCTTTACCCGGCAAGCGACGGGCAGATCGTCGCCGCGGCGCCGATCGAGCAGCGGTTCTGGGAGAACTTCTGCGCCGTGCTCGATCTTCCGGAGGAATTGCGCGACGACGGGCGCGACCCGCAGGCGACGCTGGCCGAGGCGTCGCGCATCATCCGTGCAAAGCCCGGCGCGTATTGGCGCAAGGCTTTTGAAGGTGTCGACTGCTGCTGCACCCTGGTGGCGACGCTGGCCGAGGCGCTGGCCGAGCCGCATTTCCGGGCGCGCGGCGTCATGGCGCGCCGCCTGGCCCTGGCTGATGGTTCGGTGGCGCATGCATTGCCCGTTCCGCTGTCGGCTGCATTGCGGTCCCGTCCGGACGATGCCGATCGTGCGCCGCCTCTCGACGGAATTTCGGGATGACTTGGGCGCGGGGGCGCATTATGCCTTGGCGCAGTGCGGCCCCGTAGCTCAGCTGGATAGAGCGACCGCCTCCTAAGCGGTAGGTCGCAGGTTCGAATCCTGCCGGGGTCGCCATTGCTCGATTAACCATTTGCTTTTCCCGCTTTTTTTTGCGATTTTTTTAGAACTCGATCACCTGAGTTGGAACTTTTTGTTCCGGTTCCGTTTTTGAGAGTGCCCGGCGTTTATCGTGTTTCCTTGTGGACCGTTCGATCTCGCCGAGGCTTTCATGACCTGTCCAGGCGCCGATTTGAGTGCCCGTGGCACCGGATTCCGCCAAGGCGGTCGCACGCGCCTTGCGGAGGTCGTGCGCGGTTTTGCCCACGATACCAGCCTGACGCGCCTTGGCGGCGAACCATTGGGATACCGATTTGGCCGACCGCGAAGCACCGCGCTGGGTATGAAGCCAAGTGAGATGTCGCTCAGTTCGGGTGTCAAGTGCAGCGTGCAGTAGAGCCAGATCATCAGCGTAGCAATCCGCGAATTCTGGCAGCTCACGGCGGATCTGGCAGCTCACGGCGGAACGGTATCGCTACGTCCCCATCGGTCTTCTGTTGATTGAATGCAAGCCATCCGTCCCGATCAACATCCTTTTCACCGAGACGAATTGCGTCTGAAACCCTTGCGCCGCTCCAGTAGATCAATTCAAACGCCAATCATGCACTAACAACCAGATTGGACCAGTCAGATGAGGTTGCTCACCTTAAAGAATGCCATTTTCATTCCAAAGTTCCCTTTTTTAGGATTAAAAGAACCAAGAGACAGCCGCTAGTCACTGAAATCAAGGCCATCCGGGCGTGGGCGGAGAACCGGATATCCCTCGAAACCGTCTCGAAAACCGCCCGCAGGCGCAACGTTGATATTGTGTCACTCCAGACATCGGTTTGCGGTTGGACTGGTTCGGCGTGACCATAGGACGCGAAGTATTCCACGCCACGAATGAGCTTTTCGTTGCTGAAGAGGATGGACACCGAAGGGCAACTCAATGCCTCATTACTTTTTCATGTGCATTGCCCTGGTTGGTGTCTTGTTCGGCGCGCTGCTGACTGGATTTGCGTACGCTCAGATGAAACTAAGGGACCCGAAGAAGGATGGCTATTTCGGGTTGCAGAACACCATCGCAGGTAATATCGGCTTGGAGAAATGGGCAGGGTTCCAGAGGTCTAAGGCGGCCCGGATCGCATCGTTCCTGTTCGCCCTGGCCTTCTTGGTTTGCTGTCTGGCGCTGGCAGTATGGCAAGGGTTTTGGGGATTCAGCTAAAATTGCTCAACAAGGATGATCTCCCTGCCGGTCAGGGATCTTCCCGAGCTCTCTTTGCATAAAGGCTGGGTCGCCTGGCTTGTCACGATGCACGCCACGCGAACAGCCGGTTTGGTGACGCTGCGTTGCAGCGACGGGGTGGCCGGGGAAAGGTCACACTCGGAGGTATCTTTTACTGGCTAAGTCCGCTGATCGCGCATTTCACTGGTTCGAGCAGCGCGCAGTATCCGTCGCTCTGGGCTCGAAGCCGCCCGCCGCGCCGCGGAGCTCGCACCCGAATTCGGCGGTTACAGCATGTCCGCTTTCACTGTCGACGCTCTGGGCTCTCGCACCGGCGGAATATGTCCGCTTCCCGCCGATCGTGTCAGATGCTGCGCTTCGCACCAATGTCGTCAAATAGGCTGACCTGGCCGACGATCCAGCCGGATACCGGATCCGGCCTCATGGCGTAGGACGCTAGGTGTTCGACGGGACCGCCCCGCGACAGCAGGGTCACCTTGCACCATAGGCGGCGCCTCCATGTCCGACCATCAGCAGAACCTTCAGAGCCAGGAACGCGAGGAGAAACAGAAAGACGTCGCGGAGCGGGACGCCGCGGTCGCGGGATCGACGTCCGACAACTCCAACATCCTCGGGATAGATGATATCGACGGAATTCTCGGGACGGTCACAACCGGGCATCGCATCAACTCTTCTGACTGCGCCCCCGCCGTGAGATACGATCCAGGGGCGCATGGTTAATGTGGCGTTAACCGAGACTGAAGGGGTCGTACCGGCGTCCATGGCCAGTGCATCTGTCGTCGACGGCGAAGCCGGTCGATCCCTACCTCCAAGTGCCCGTCGGCTGCCAGCACATGAAGGCCTGACCGGGCTGGCCGGTCCAAGCTTTGCACCTTGCAGCTTTGAGCGTTCCGCCTGCGGCCGTTGCGAGCCGTGCGGCATCTTCGGCCGTGTCCGCGCTGACCCAGGCGATCCGCGGTCCACCACCCCCTGCCCGGTCGCCGAGATCGATTTCCCAGAGCTTTGTCATGAGGGCAGTAGGGACGATTCCGGTTAATCGTCGGTGAAGCCGGCAGCGGTCCAGAGCGCGCGCGACATGAAGCTGCGTCCGTGCGCGGCCTCCAGCGCAATCGCGCTCCATGTACATGAGGAGCGACGCGTATGGGGTGGCAGCGAATTTCCTTACACCGGTCGTTCAAAGCGGCGCCTGATTGCTGAGCTCAATCCGGGCGTTCGCTCCGCCATCGGCAAACTGGAATTAAGCGGACAATGCGGTCGTCCAACTAGCCAGCGGAAACGACTGCTTTCCTCCCTTAGCGACACTGACAAGCGCTGTGAGAGCTCGTCTTGGCACGACTAAAACACTTACACTTGCGAACACAATAGCCGTTCGCGCACAGATGTTCAGGCGCACCGAGCAGTCAGTGAGTTCCTTTTCTAAGTTGCTATAATGACGCGGAATTTTCAGATTCGCATTGCCACTTCAATCAGCGTTCGTTTTGGTTCCTCTTTTGCCCCAGATGCGCATTTGGTCGGCTCAGTCAAACGTTCTTCCACGGACATCGTTTTCTGCACGATGCTCTTACGTCGCCCCATACTTAGACCGGATGGCACGCCTGCTTGACGTCGAGGGCCCGCCGCATCGACGCGCCATCGGGTCACAGAAGGAAGCTTCCGAAGACGTCGATCTCCGCGATGTGCAGGTAATTCCCGTTCGAGTGCTCTATGCGCACTTCGTCACCCATAACTCCCCCGAAATCGAGGGTCTGGGTGAGGCCCGTGCCGAGGATGACGCTGTCGACCACGGCTCCATCGTCGAGCACCTGAAGTTCCGCACCGTCAAGGCGCTGGTGGAACCACCGGTCCTGACGGTTCTGGATCACGATTTCGTCGATCCAGGCATCTTGGCCAAGGTCAATGGACAGCCAAGGGGACGCGTCCCCTATAGCAGTGTGGTTGACCGACCCGATCTGGCCGTCCAGCACGGCGAAGCCGGCGTAGGGGGCGTCCCATACACTCGACATCGTTGCCGCAGACCCAGAAAGGCTGTCCGTCAGGTTGGCCGCGTCGGTGCGACCCTCGGCAAAGCCGGAATTGACGAAGTGCTCTGCGGCCTTGAGGGGATCGTTGCCGTAGAACGCCAGCACGTCGGGATTGTTCTCAAAATACTGCGCGGCGTCGAAGGTGATCTCGCGACCCTCGGCGCGGCCGGCGGCCTCGTAGTGTGCCTTGGCGTGCGCGAGAATGTAGCCGAACTCCTGGATCAGATCCCCATACGAGGCGAGATAGAGCGCCGCTTCCAGATCGCTAAGCACAGTCGCATCCTCATAGCGGTTCTCTGAGCGACCTTCCGCATAACCGTTGGTCACGAAATGCTGCGCGGCACGGAGCGCATCAGTTCCATAGGCGCCCTGCAGGTCATCGTAATTGGACAGATATTTCTCGGCGTTGAACGTGATCTCGCGGCCCTCGGCGCGACCGTAATTGTCGTAGTGGTTCTTGGCGCGGGTCAGGTTGTAGCCATAAGCCGCGATCAAGTCGCCATGCGACGCCAGGTAGAGCAGCGCCTCTTCGTCCGACAGCCGGCTGGGATCGTCGGCGCGGTCGCCCTCCAGCGTGACAATCGCGTCCCACGTCCCTGCGCCCGTACCGATATATTCGATGTTTTCCATCTTCAGATCGTTGGGGTCGACGCCTTTCAGCGTGACACTGTTGGTGCCGACCCAAAGGATCGGGTCCGGCCCGGTCGTGTCGATCACAACCGCGCTTTCGCTCGTCACATCCGAGAAGACAAGCGTGTCGAGCGTGGCGAAATCCGCGACCGTGTCGTGGCCGAAGGTGTCCGTGAAGCGGAACGTGTCCGCGCCCCAGCTGCCGATCAGGTAGTCATTGCCGCCGCTACCATCCAGAAGGTTGGATTCTGCGTCGCCAACGAGGAAGTCCTGTTTGGCCGAGCCGACGATCCCCTCGATATCGTGGAGGTTCGCCGCTGTCTTGCCGACATTGGTGCCATCGCCATCCACGTCCGCTTCGTGCCTGTCAGCGGCGTCGACCACCCCGGTGCTTTCATAGCCAGTAACGAAGTCGCCCCACTCGGTCCCATCGATCTGGTGGGCAATGCTATCCGCACCGAGATTGACGAAGATGCCCTCTTGCACGTCGGCAGCCGAGGTGTAGCCGCCGATCTGGTGAGTATTACCGTTGTCATCCGCGTACTCGACCTTCTCAAAAGACGCGATGTCGAAGCCCGTGCCGCCGTACAGCTCATCAGGCAGCTTGTTACCGTTTGCCGTATTGCCGACCCCCACGAGATAGTCGTCGCCCGTACCACCGTAGAGTCGGTCTGCCCCTGCAAAACTGCCGAAAATGACATCGTTGCCCGCGCCGCCGAACATGTAGACGGCGGTATCGCTGTACCAGGTGGAAGTGTTGTTCTCTAGGATATAGGCCCCCGAGTACATCACGTTATCCGAGGCCGTGCCCGCGAGATGCAAGTCGTGACCAAAGAGGATCGAGTTCCCGTAATCCCCCATGATCCAGACGCCGTCGTTGCTAATTTCCCCCAGTGCTGCTTCAAGTCGGGTTTGCTCGGCCTCGCTCAGCACCATATCGACGCCCGACAACGTGCGCGCGTTCATTTTGTAGACCGACTCAAAGATGGGCTCGCCCGTAATCGGGTCGGTGTTGCCGGTATCTGCCAGGACCTCGCCATCCCAAACGACCATTGAGTTGAACAGCATGTTTTTCAAAAGGTCGGCCGACAAGCTGCTGATAAGTGCCTCGGATACGTCCGCATCGTCGTTGATCACCGACAATTGGCGTGTTGCAAGTTCGGTGGCCAAGAACGTGTACTCGCCAACATCGAATTCAGCGATGGTGGTGCGGTCAGCGTTGAACAGCACGTTGGCGGAGACCGCAGAGGCTTCGCCATCCAGCGCAATCACCAAAGTGTCGCCCCAGGCATCGAAGTCCTTGATCGTGATTTTGGTGTTATTGGAAACGTCGATCGCGTCTGCCGCCGTGCCGGCGGAAATCATGTTGCTGAGCGCCGAGGCGCCGATAGAGAAGCCGATCTTGGCGGCGATTCCGCCAAGCGGACCGAAGGGCGAGAGTTTCACGATGGCCGTGCCGACATCGACCGCCGCGTCGGCATACTCCTCAAAGTTCTCGGCGAACCCGAGATCCGGCGCCGCCGCGATACTCGTGTCGTAGCCGATGATGAAGAGATCAGCCTCGTTCTCGGCACTGGGTGTTTGCCCCTCCTCGAAGGCGATGTCGCCATAGATGACAGCGTTGGCGCTATCCCCGTTGCTCGCGATGGATTTGATGACATCGCGCCCTGTACCGCCCTCAATCCATTCGGTGCCGCTACCGTTTCCGGCACTACCGGCATCGATCAGGTCGTCGCCCGTGCCACCGTAGATCGTGTCGGTGCCGTTGCCGCCAATAAGGGTGTCGTTTCCTTCAAGGCCGTAGAGGAGGTCGGCGCCATCCCCACCATCCGCGTAATCGGCGAAGGTATGCCCGATGTAGCTGTCGCTGTTGCCCTTGAGTGAGACCTGCACGACGAAGGCGCCGGACCAGCCGGTCATATCGACAGTATCTGATTTGCTGGTCAGCCGGATGTTTTCAACATCGCGGGTATACACATCGAGGCTGTTGAAGTCGTACTGCGAGTCCTGCTGGCGAAAATGTCCGCCCGACAGGCGGAAGTCCGACTCGCCGTCATGAACGATCATGTCGACGCCGACATCGGCTTCTTGGTAGCTCAGCGTGTCGTACCCGCCATAGCCGTGGAAGGTGATGTTGGGATTGTCCTTCACGGCCGTTTGCTGTTTGTTCAGGCCTTCGAGCGTCACATGGTTGTCGTTGTCGTTGCCGTAGAGGTCGAAGTCTTTGATATTCAGCTTTTCTATGCTGGTGAATGTCGTGGTGAGATTGACGTCTGTGTTATTCGATTGGATCCTTGCCATAGGGTCTCTCCTTGACACGCCTTCCCAGTGCGCCTGCGCCACGCGGGCAGGTCGGCAGGATGCGCATCCGGTTGTGGTCCGAGGTCGTCCAGCTCGTCCCTCGGTAGCAAAGATGCGGCGCCCAATCTCGTGACAATCTGTGACAATTCACTGTCACAAGTGGAATTCGAACTAGTCGACGCGTTCGAGCGGCAGGCGCAGTTCGGCGCGAAGGCCACCCTCAGGGCGGTTCAACAGTCGGATACTTCCGCCCTGATCCACGACGATCGTCTTTGCAATGGCGAGGCCAAGGCCGTTGCCTTGCGTGCTGTCTGCAAGCCTTTGGAATGGCTCAAACACGCGCTCAAGATCGCCATCAGGGATGCCGGGTCCTGCATCGTCGATCGTGACCACCGCTTCATCCCCGTCGCGTCGCACAGTTGCCCTTGCTTGCCCACCGTATTTGCAGGCGTTGTCGACAAGATTGCTTAGGCAGCGTTGGATAGCGCTTACGCGGCAGGTTGCCATGATCGGCTCGCTGTCTTCCATCGCGGCATCGCCGCCCAGTTCCACGCGCTCATCGATCACAACATCCAACAGCTGCACCAGATCGACCGACTGGAAATCACCGTCTCTCATGACGGCCCGCGAAAAGGCCATTATGGCATCAACGATGCTCTGTACCCTTTCCAACCGCGCCTCAATCTGATCGCGGGTCGTGTCTGGCCCTACCGATCCGACAAGCCTTTTTACACCTGCAAGCGGGCCGCTTAGGTCATGGGCCAAACTGCGCAACAGGCCAATCTGGTAATCGACCGCCTGAGTTATGCGCTCGTTCATGCGATTGAATGTTGCGATAATCTCGCGCGTGTCGCGCGGGCCTTCGACCGCAAGTCTCTCAACTACTTCGCCGCGCCCCAGCCGCTCGGCTTCACGCGAGAGCCGTCGAAGAGGCCGCATGACGCGATGCCCGATGATCAGGACAATCGCTGCGATGAAAACAGAAACAAGGCTCGAGGTCAGGAGCTTTGTGTAGGCCGCGTTCACCGGCGGAAGGCGGCGCAGCTGATAGACCGATAACCAGGTGCCGCTTTCTTCGTGCCGCAGCGAGATCCGATGCACCTCCGCGCGCGGGTGAGTCCGGATGTAGTTGAGGAAATTGTCCGGCGGTGCAGGTCTTTCTCGCAGAGCCCATACGCGTAGACGTGGCCGGTCGAAGCTTTGCACAAGGATCGTGCGAGGCGGTTCTCCAAGGCTCAGAATGCGAGAACGCTCACTTGAAATGCCTGGCGGTGGAGGCGGCGATGGATAGCCACGGACGGTCATCACGATATCGTTAACCGGCAGCCCGGCCTTGCGATACCACGCCAGCGCTTCGGCCTCGGCCTCCGGACGCCTCGCGTCGCCGCTCAGCAATGGGCGTAGGTCGCCCCATTCAACCTGTATCGAAGGGTTAGAGAGTGTTCCGGCAAAACTGGCCTTTTGGTCTTCCGGCACATCGAGCAAAGAGCGCATTGCACGACCCGCGACTGCAAGGTGGCGGCTCTGCTGCTGGGTCGAGAACTGCTGGACTTCCGCGACCCGCAAGACAATGACATTGGCGATCTGGACGCCCATAACGAGGCCGATGACCAGTAGCATCAGCTGCTGAGCGAGAGTCACGCGCGCAGTCCACCACATTGAGGTTGTCCTTTCGTTTGCGTAAAGACATAGGCTGGCGCGCCAGAGCTGCTACATGCCCGCGTTGCGCCGTTCAGATAGCTGTGGCGAGGGAGCTTGATGGGCGCGACCATCTTGATCGTTGACGATGATGTTGCGCTCGGAGCGGAGGTGGAAGACGCTCTGGTCAGGGCGGGATATGCGACACGGCGCGCGTTGGATGTACCTGATGCCCGAAGGACCTGGTCGGAATTGCGCGCCGACCTTTGCATCGTCGATATTGTCATGCCGGGTCCGTCGGGCAAGGTGTTCTGCCGCGAGATTCGTGAGCGGTCCGATGCAGCGATCATCGTGATGAGTTCGCTGAGCGATGAGGACACAATCATTGCGCTCTTGGACATTGGAGCGGATGACTACCTCATCAAACCATTCTCAATGCCGGAACTCAAAGCACGGATACGTGCGGTGCTGCGCAGACGAAGCTTGGCAGATGGTGCCGACGCCGTCACGCACGCAACCAAGCAGATCGGCGAGTGGACTTTCGATCTTCAATTGCGCCGGTTGTCGAAGCCGGACGGACTGACTGTTCCGCTTACGCAGAGCGAGGCGTCCGTCCTTCGGTTCCTGTCACAGAGCCCTGGCATCATTTTCTCAAGAGAGGATATCCTAGCTGTTGGACGATCGAGACAATACTCCGGCAAGGACGATCGCGCAGTCGATACGCTGATCAAGCGTCTCCGACGTAAGGTCGAAGTGAACCCAGCCGATCCCAGACACATTCTCACTGAATGGGGCAAAGGCTATCGGTTCGAGATTTGACACTCCCGCGCATGTCCAAGGAGACCCAACAAAAACTTGGATCATAGCTATTGCCGCGGAGCAAGCGCACAACCACAGATCACGGTGGTCACAGAATGCTACAACTTTCATGTACGGATCATGGTCGCATTTGGCCGCCGCCAAAGCGCCTGCACGGACACGCACGGCCTGCCGGAGCAAGTCCGGTTCTGGTTGGTTCGCGCAGTCACGGTTAGTCGACTTGCTCCCAAAGGCCGCTTCGGCGGGACAACTTGCGTAAGCCACGATGTGAGGTGACGGCATCAGGCAAATCTCAACGATCAGAATGCCCATTTAGAAGACGTTCGTTCACGTTGCAGCACCCGTCGCTTTGGGCTCTGGGCCGACCTCCCAAGCCGAAGCGGTGAATGTCAGGCGTCGTAATACGAATGACCGAGACTTGCTCCAATCGCTTGATTCTCCGCTGTAGGCAATGTGGCTCGATCGTCCGGTTTCGATTCGCGCTGCGTTAGCGTGCTTTCTGCACCGTGTCGGTCCGGTACGAGCCCTTCTGACCAATGCTGCGCCTCGCTCGAACTGGTGGAATGCGCGATTACCTGAAGTAACCAGTGAAAGAGACGGCCGAGTGTGAACCTTCCCGGGCCAACCCGCCGCTGCAATGCAGCTTCACCGAACCAGTCGTTCGTGCGGCGTGCAGCGTCACAAGCCAGGGGTGCGACAGCTGTGCGGGACTTAGCTGCCAGACGCCCCCTTGCCCCTATGCCACACCGGGTGCAAACCTGTATGCAGAGAAGGGATGTCTGTTTCACTGCTGGGTCTGTTGGCCAACGGACCAGCACGCTGCGATTTGGGAGGAGTGTGTCATGACATCCAAAACTGCAGGTTCCACACCACCGGACAATCCGACGCCACAGCAGCGGGCCATGCCCAAGGTGGGTAAGGTGACCGCGGGTGATATCACCGCGTCGCTGAAGGCCGGGTTTTCCGACTTTCTGGCTCGCCCCGTCATGAGCGGCTTCTTCGGCCTGTTCTATGCGGTTTTCGGACTCCTGTTTGTTTGGTGCCTTGTCTGGCTCGGCTGGATCTGGATGATCATTCCCGCCGCTGTCGGCTTTCCGTTGGTCGCGCCTTTCGCCGCCGCCGGGCTTTATGAAATGTCCCGCCGGTTGCAGAAGGCAGAGCGTTTCGGCTGGTCGGACATCCTTACCGTCATGGCCAATCAACGCAAACGCGAGATGGGCTGGATGGCCTTTGTCACCCTGTTCATTTTCTGGGTGTGGTTTTACCAGTTTCGGACTGTGCTGGTGATCGTCCTGCAAGATTCCTCCTTCTCGGATTTGGACGGGTTTTTGAACACCGTGTTCTTCACATCGGAGGGCTGGACCTTCCTTGCGATCGGCACCTGCGTCGGCGCATTTCTGTCGGCTGTCCTGTTCTCGGTAACCGTCGTGGCCATGCCCATGTTGCTCGACCGGGAAATCGATTTTATTTCTGCCATGTTGACGTCCATTCGCGTTGTCACAGAAAACCCGGTGGTCATGCTCACCTGGGCGGCGATCATCGCGGTCACCATGCTGTTGTCGCTGGTTCCGGCGTTTCTGGGCCTGATCTTCACGCTGCCGATCCTTGGCCACACCACATGGCATCTCTATCAGCGGGCCGTGCCACCGGCGGAGGGGTGATCGATCCAGCCATCACCTTGAGCGGCGGCGTTCCTTTGCCCTCCAACCCTCCCACCAGGCCCAGACATCAGCACCGCGCTGACGGATAGAGTTACCATCTTTCGTCAATGACGGTTCACGGAAAGCCGCCGATCAGCGGAATGCCGCACGGGCAATCGACCGGGAAGAGCCCAAGGCCGGCGCTGCTGAGCGGCGCAGCTTGCCCGCTTTGGGCGGCATTCTTTGTCACATGTCGCCCGTGACAAGGATGTTCATCTCAGAGAACCCTTTGTCGCGAACCGGAACGAGGTCGGCGTAGGCCTCCGATGCAAATAATCCAGTAACAGCGTCGGCGGAGTCGAAATCCATGACCAGAACCATGCCACTTGGCCGACCGTTTATCACCTGGCCCACCTTTTGACGTTTGACAAGTGAACCGCCTGCTTCCGTGAGCAAGGGCATCACGCCTTTCAGATAGGCCTGCACCGAGGACATTTCGTTCGGGTTGGGCGTCGCCGTGACCACCAGTGTCGCCTTCTCAGCCATCTTTCGCCTCCGTTTTAGGGTTTTCCAGAATGATTGTTCTGATATAACCATGGGCGAGACATGTCGATCGAGGTGCCAATGGGGCGCAAGAAGACGCACGGCAGAGACGAACTGCTGGCCAAGGCGATGGAGATCTTCCGAGAACATGGGTTCGCAGGGACCTCTGCCGACATGCTGGTTCAGCGGATCGGGGTGAGCCGGTACAGCCTGTATTCGGAGTTCGGAAACTTGAAAGGCCTCTTTGAGGCCGCTCTGGAACGCTACAACGACGAAATCATCGACCTGAGGTTCGGTCCATTGGAGCACGCGGATGCCGGATTGGGAGAGATCCGCGCTGTTCTCGATTTCTACGGCTCGGCGTCGGACGGACCTGCCGCTGGGAAGGGATGTCTGCTCTGCAACACGGCCGTGGAATTTGGACCGGACGATCCGACCGGATCCGGTGCGATCAAACGGTACTTCGAGCGCTTGTCAGGCGCATTTCACAATGCGCTCAGCAACGCTCAAAGACAGGGGCACCTGCCAGGCGCCGTGGACACGCGAAAGGAAGCAGATCTTCTGACATCCGTAGTCCTTGGGTTGTTTGTCATGATCCGGGCGAAAACCCCATCAAAATCCATCGAACATGCGGCGGCTTCAGCGAAAGAACGCGTCGATGCAATGGCGGTATAGTCCGCAACAGTAGCCGCCGCGCCCCAGTCTTCTTACTCAACCTGGGTGATACCCGTGCCGCCATTGGCCTCATGCCGCCCCAGAAACAACGCAGGCAGGTCCTCACCGCGACAAGGCGGCAACAACGTCTGGGTCCGGCAGATCGGGCTCAAGATTGGCGTGCAGGAATTCGGATGCGACGCCGTCGTACACACCAGTCACTCGGCGATTCTTTGTTTCACAGCCGCTCAGCATTTCCGGAGATTTGGCGCAGGCAAAGACCCTGACAAAATCCACCTCCATCTCCACCGGAAACGCGGTGCGATTGTTGGGTGCGCCCGGCCAATCCCCACCGACCGCGACATTCAAAAGCAGGTGGAACCTCTGGTCGAACGGAGCTTGCCCCGGGGCATTTCGGCGTGCCCCACCCTTGCCCAGTTTCCTTGAATACCAGTCGGATGATCTTTGCGTGGCATAGTGAATATGATCCACATACCACCTGATTTCGTGCCTGCTCCACTCCAAAGCGTAGGTGTGAAATTCGGCTGCCGGATTGGATCTTTTGAATTGGTAACTCGACCCGCTCCAGACTTGGCCTGGCCATTCGCTGCCATAGTGCAACGTTCCGTACACGCGTTTTCTGCCGTTTCCCGGGGGAAGGTTCACGGCTTCCATAATGTCGATCTCACCGCTGGCTGGCCAACCGCCATAGACCCGATCGGTTGGCAACATCCAGATGGCAGGCCAAATGCCCTGACCGGCCGGCAATTTCGCGCGCACCTCGATCCGGCCGTATCTCCAGTCGCCCTTCCCCTTGCTGCGCAACCGCGCAGAGGTGAAGTTCAACGTCCGGTTACCTGCCCTTGTCTTCCAATCCGGTGGTTCTGCGGGACCGGTAAAGCGTTCCGAGCGGGCACGTATCACCAGTTTTCCGTTACGCAGGAAGGAGTTTTCTGGACGGTCGGTGTAGCATTGCAATTCGTTATTGCCTCCACCCCAGCAATCCGTCTCCAAGTCCCATTTTCTCCGGTCGACCGACCTGCCGCTAAACTCGTCGTTCCAGACAAGTTGCCAGCCATTGCCAACCACGGGCCGGATAGCCTCAGCCGAAGCCGAAGATACAAGCCCAAGCGAGGCAAGAAGCGGCATCAGAAAGCGTTTGAAGGTACCGATTTCGCAATCTCCTTTGCGTTGCGTTCCAAGGTTGAACCGACGCGGGTCTCATCACCTGCGAAACTTAAGAATTCATTAACAGGCCATTCGCTAAAGGCCAGACCCTAGATGCACCGACTGAGCTTCTAAGCGGAACTCGGCCACCTGCATCCACGACGGGCCTGGCGCCCACTTCCTCGAAATGAGAGAGAAGGTTAGAAAGCCGGCCGTCGAAAATCCAAGTTGCAGCACTAACCCGCAGCCGCCTAGATTGAGCCAGGAGATGAACCTGAGTCCGCGGTCCGAACATGCGCGACCTCTCCAAAATTCTGACAAGGTACATGGTTGCCTTAGTGCCGTGTAGAACCAGGGGTACAGAGATGTTGAAAAAACCATATGCGTGGATCCTGGCGATACTTCTGATGCTTCCGGGTGTCGGCCAAGCGCGGGAGCAGTTGGGGATCGTCACGTTCACGGTAGACAACATCACCGCCGAATTCTTCAAACAAAGCATGCCGGTGTTCTTTGACCACGGTGTTCCTGGTTCGATGTATGGCCAAACGGAGCCGATCGGATTGCCCGGCGAAATCGGCTGGGCAGAAATCAGATACCTAATCGAGCGCGGGTGGGAATTCGGCGCTCATGGCCATTCTCACGACAAGATGACGGAGATGGACGATGCGCGTCTCGAACTCGAACTCGGGGCACCGGCGGCGCAAATCTTCCGCGGCACGACGGTCTATCCTACATCCTTCGCCACTCCGCATGGAGCCTACGACGAACGAGTGATCGAGCGAGCAAAGGTGTACTACGACGCCCATTTGACCGGTTGGGGCAATGAAGGGGTCAATTATTTCGAGTCCACAGACCATTTTCGGATCAACCGCGAACAGATCGACAACCGAAGGCCCGCGGACGAGGTTTGCGCCGATATCGAAAAGGCGGGTCGGGAGGGATATTGGCTGGTTCTGATGCTGCACCGAATTGGTGAAGATCCGTCGGACGCTTACGAAAACCCCACCGAGCAGTTCGAAGCCGTCGTCAAATGCGCAGCCGATCTGCGCGATCGGGGTAACGTGCGGT
Organism: Rhodobacter sp.; assembly: GCA_030065095.1. Taxonomy (GTDB): domain Bacteria; phylum Pseudomonadota; class Alphaproteobacteria; order Rhodobacterales; family Rhodobacteraceae; genus JASJCA01. Next base: position 8,357 of record JASJDP010000038.1, on the reverse strand, counting down.
TAACGACAGTGCGCGATGCGCTGAGGCTGGTGCCGCATACGCCGGCGCCGGTACCGGAGGGCGATCACCAGATAGCTGTGACAGCCAAGAACGGATCGTCGAAGGGCCTTGTCTCGATCACCTTTGACGACGCGACCCGACCGCAGTACGATTTCGGTCTTCGCATCGCACAGGGCTACGGTCTACCTGGGACGCTCTTTATTCCCTCAGGACTGCTTCGCGACCGGATCGACACGCCGCAGGGGGATTGGCGCCTGACCTGGGAGGAGGTCCGCGAATTCTACGAATCCGGGTGGGAAATCGGTGCGCACGGACATACCCATATCCGACTTCCCGGTTTACCTCCCGAGGAATTCGAGGCGGAATTGAATGCACCGATAGAGGAAATTGAGGCCAAGGTCGGAACCCGTCCGGTCTCTTTTGCATCTCCCTTCGGTGATTTCACGGAAGAAATCATAGCGTCCATCATGACACGCTACGATTATCACCTGTCTTGGAAGGGCAATCTTGGCCGGAATCCGATAAACGATATTGATCCGCGCTATGTCGGGCGTCTCGAAGTCACCAATGACATGACAGCCGCGACGGTGTGCGGCGAAATGTTACGTGCCGCGCAAAACGGCGTCTGGCTGGTCTTTTTGTTCCACGGTATTACCGAAGAGGCGCCACGCGAATATGAGATCGAGGCATCGGTCTACGATGAGATCATGGGCTGCGCTGCGCGTCTCGATCGCGCCGAGATTATCGACGTTGTGACGGTGAAAGATGCGATGGCGACAATCGCCGCGGAGTGATTGTCGCGGCGGTCGCACCTGCACCGCTTAATCGGGTGCCCGCGGCGCAAGCATATGCGCGATCGCCGTCAAGATAACACCGTTGGTGTTCAGGTCGCTATAACCCTTCATTGGTTCGAGCGAACGAGCAAAGATCCCCACCGAGAATCCGTGATCCTCGATGCGCGCCTTTTCCCGGACCAAGCTCAGCAACCTGTCGGAATAGGGATGCGGATAAGCGGCGGCCCAAAGAAACGCGGATTTGGAGCTGATCAGCGCAGCCTTGTCGCGGAACTCCGGCGTATCGTAGCTTGCGCGCCGGCTTCGGGTGCTAATAACCCAGGCCGCGTCGCCCCAGCGATCCACCCGCAGGCCCTGATAGATGAACCATGGGGCAAAATTCAGCGGCGCCTCAGAGACGGCCCGCAGCTCTCCACGGTTCTCGAACCCTTCGAGCTGTGCGTCAAACAACACGTCCGACAGGAACCTTGCCTCGGCGCCTTGCCCCTGTTCGACAGCTTCCAAGAGCGCAGGCTCCGCCCCGTAGTGGCCCAAGACGGCCACTTGGTGCAGGAACCTCATGAGGTCGTCGCCGGAACTCCGAGCGTCAAGCGCCGGCAGCGAGGTTTCGATATTCATCCCCCACGCAGCAAACCCCCGCTTGGTATAGGGCGTGCAATGGTTGACTGTAGCGTCCACCCACCGGCCGTTGCTGAAATTGAACACGCGCCCTGCCTTGATGGCGCCTGCAAGATCCCATCGTTCTAGAACGGCGCGGATCCCGGACCGTTCGATCAGGCCGGAGGCGGCCAGCGCGGCAAGCGCGACCAGAAACCGGCCGGTGTCGCAGGCGTCGTAAGCGGTTCTCGCCGGGCGCAATGTGTCCGACTGAAACAACGCCGGCGGCAGCGGCAGGCCACCGATCATCTGCACCGGCAGGTTGTCAAGGATCAAGCCGATCCAATCCTTCGCCTCCCTGTTCCCGATAAGGCCGAGGCGGTTTGCGGCATCAATGCCGAAGAGCTGGCTTCCGATGTCCCAAAGGGTGATGTAGCGGTTTGAAGCCGACAGCGAGGCGGTCCCGGCGCAGATTCCGGTTTTTTTGTTGCTGTGCTTCTCGATGTAACGCCAGGCGAGGCGAGCATCTCTAACCAGCCGCTCGGCCTCGGCCCGGTCCGGAGTGCGGGCGTGGAAGGGATCGCTGATCCTGCGCCGCCGCAGTGACCATATTCGGCGCAGCGCCGGTTCCGGTGCGACGATTTCCTCCATGAATCCGCGGACCGAGTAAAAATGGACCCGGCCATCGCGGCGGGTGTCTTCGAGCGCGCGCAGGAGGGCTCGTCTTTGGATTTCCGTCGCTACATCGCCGGGAGGGATCAGCTCGACTTGGTCCGTCAGCGGATCATCGGCATGCCTCTGGGAAAAGGTTCCGCCCGACCGGTCGGACAGCGCGATCTGAAATCGGCAATCCTCCCGCAGTCCCGTCCAGGCGTGCGGCGTATCCGAGGGCAGAAGCAGGATTTCCACGGCGCCAGCCGCGGCCGGCGTACCGCCCAGCCCTCCGAACATGCAGTCCGGGCCGGCCGCGGGATCGATCTGCGACCCGATCTGATGATCGTAGCAGGTATCGGGCGAACCGGGTTCGGCGCCTGACGCGGACAGGATGGAATAGGCAAAGCCGGCGGAGTCCAGGTCTCGGGCGAATGCCGAGAGCCCCATGTCCGCCCCGCCGCGGTAATCGAGCAGCAGGGCCAAGTACTTGGAAGCCCCGGGATTGTCCTGCAACAAGTGATCCGACGGCCGTGTGATGAAGATTCGGGCCTGCCATAAGGCAGCCAAAAGTGCGTCGGCCCAAGCGTCGCACGCCGTGAGTACCATCTCGGGTGGAACCGTCTCGGCTCCAGCGAGAGACAGCGTCAAAAGCTGATCACCCTCGGAAGAAAATAGCCCGCTTAGTACTTCATCCGGCGCGCCGAGAATCGTTGCCTCGTACCCGCCTTCGATTCCCAACAAGCCCCAATCCATCGGCGCGACGCGTGACTGCGCGGTACCGCCATCGGCTATCCCGGCACCCGTTCGTATCTGGATCCGGAAACCTGCGGCCCGAAATGCGTAAGGATCGGTCGTGTTTTTGGGGCTGCGATCGACGACGGACACGATCGTCTGGATGCGCTCGCCCATTACTTCACCAAGGGCCGAATCAGCTAGCCGACGACGCAGCTCCGAAGCCCGACGCAGTTGGAAATACCGTTGCGGGTCATCGGTCGCGGCGAAGGCCGGGACCAGCTCCAGCAACCCGGGCTCGCGCCCGGCGATCTGCCCTAGGTATCGCAGCAAGGCTGCGTTCACGGTTTCGGCCGCCGGCGCGGTCACGTTGGCTCCATCGAAAACGATTCCGACCGGGATTCTGCGCCTGAAAAACCTATCCAGAACGCGTTCTACAAGATCAGGCGGCGTTCCTCGCCCGATACCGTCCAAAAGGAGGAAGACCGTTTTGACTTTGACTTCGGTCTTGACATCGGCACTACCATCCACCGCTGTCAGAAGCGAGATCGATAGCGCAGACCCGCCCTTCAAAACCGTGCGCCGGGAGAGACCCATGTAGCTACTTTCCAATTGTAGAGCTTGAGTTTTTTTAGGTCTTGTTGTGTTACGTATATCCGAAAGACGCGCAGGTAAGAAAGACAATGGCGCTCGAACAGTTTCTCCAAGTCCGCCTTTGGGTCGGTCAGCCGGGCGCACCTCTTGCCTGACGACCACAAGGCCTCCTCTGACGAAAACTGGCAGGTCTTCGCTGATCCTCATGGCCGTCGGGTGAAGATCGTTTCGAGGGCGGCCTTCCTGTTCGTGGCCTTCGTCCTGACGTGGTTTGGTGAATATGCCTACCGCGTCCACAACCTCGTGCCTTCCGAGCCCGTCGCCGTGGCTGAGGGACTTGAGGGGCAGACCTCGCTGGACGGGCGCGAAGTGACCGACGTGGTGATGAAGGCGCGGGTGCAGACCGATTGCGGCCAACGCGAATTCGGCACGTTCCAGGCGACCCGTGTCGTATCGGGCTTCGTGCCTTACGGAGATGCCACAGCCCTCTCGGGTCTGCGCGCGAATTGCAGCAGGCTAGATGCGGTTTTTTACGAGGCTTTTTCTATAGGCCTACCCGGCGGTGCCATCCGGCCACTGGGGGAGCACGCCGCCGACTTTCCGCTTGCCGACTTTGTGTCGGGCTGGAAGAGCCGCAATCGACCGGCTGCCTTCCCGGTTCTGACGCCGAGCGTAGAGGCGACGACGGCGGAACTGGCTCGAGTCCTCGACGAGCGAACCTCGAACGGCAGGTTTTTCGCCGATCTCGAGGCGCTTGCGTTGGAAAACGTAGATGGCGGGCTGTGCCTTAATCTCAGCGGGCATCCGGGCCTTTCCGCCGCGGTTCTGGAGCCGGTGGTTCGGGCGATCCGCGCCAAGCTGGCAGCGGCCCGCCTGCAGACCTGCCTGATCGGGCCGGCCGAAGCCGGGTTTTGGGAAGTGGAAGCCATAAGTGAGCTTGTAGATCGGGCCGTGGTCCTGGGCTTTCGCGCGCCGATTGCACCGTCGGAACCGGTTGCGCCACAAGGATGGCTCGAGTCCCAACTTCCTCCGGTTCGGACGCAACTCGCGCCGGACCGCACCTCCTTCGCCCTTGCCACTTTTGGCGAGGTCTGGACCAGCGGTGCACGCCTTCCGGAACGCGTATCGTTCGCTGAGGCAATGCTGCGCGCCCGTGCCTACGGAGGAGAGACCGGATTCAGTGCAGATCCAGGCAACACGGTCATCCGGTATCTCGATGATAGGCGGCGGATAAATCAGATATGGCTGGCGGATTCTGTGTCTTTCTACAACGCACGGCAAGTCGTGCAAGGCGCGCCGGTCGTTCTCTGGCCCCTGGGCTACGAGGATCCCGCCATTTGGTCCTTGCTCGGTCCGCTCGACGATTCCGACCGCGTGCGCATGGCGATCGAAGCCCCGATCTCCTTCGGCAATCATGCGGTCGTCGAAGGATCGGGCCCGTTTTCGAGCATCATCACGGCCGCCGTGCCAGGGCAGCGCCGGATCGAACTATCGGCCAGTCGCATCAGGTCGCAATCCTTCCAGAGCATTCCCAGTCCGCACCGGATCGAGTATTTCGGAGATGACGGCCGTCCAGGGCGGCTGGCTCTGACCTTTCAAGGTCTCGGCGCGCCCTGGGCGATCAAGGAGCTCTTGACCATCCTTGAGAGGCGCGAGCTGAAGGCAACCTTTTTCGTCTCGACCCGCGACTTGCTGGATCATCGCGAGACGATCCCGCTTTTGATTGCCGCCGGCCATATGATCGGGACACAGACCGAACCACGCCCCTCGTCTTTCATGCTGTCACGGGTCTGGACCAGCATCCGCAACAACATGGCGCAGCACTATCTTGCGCATGAATACGGGTATCGGACGGTCTTTGTTCAGAACCCTGCGCGCCACGGGCAGTTGCCGGGTGATAAGACGGTCCTCGACCAGCTACAGGGGCTTCAGGCAGAAGGCTATCTGCCGGTCAACTCAAGCCTTGCCGCCCCATTTGGCCGATTCGATCCTGAAGCCTTCCTGGCCAGGGTGAATGAAACCGCAGTCGTCCAGCCCGCCAACGTGATGCGTTTCGACTTCAGCCGGCAAAACGATCAGGAAACGATCAGCCTTCTGCCGACGATTCTTGACAGTATGACACGTGCGGGGTTCCGGATCGAACCGCTTGAACACATGGCTGGTTTGGAGCCGAACGACGCGCTGCACGTGGCGGCGCCCGACCGGCTGCGGCGCGACGAGGTTACCTACAGCGCAATACGGTTCGGCTGGATCGGCATACAAAACACGATTCTGCTGCTTGCACTGGTGGTTGCGCTGCGCTCGCCGATCTACCTCTCGCTCGCGTTCCTTCGGCGCGAGAAATATCCGTTTGACGAAGCTTATACGCCGCCCGTCTCTGTGATCATTCCGGCCTACAACGAAGCCAAGGTGATCGAGAGTTCGGTGCGCAGCGTGCTCGCGTCGGATTATCCCAGGCTAGAGGTCGTCGTGATAGACGATGGATCCATCGACGAGACCGCTGCTGTCGTGGTCGACCGCTTTCGGGCGGAAAGGCGCGTGTCGCTCTGGAGCGAGGAAAACCATGGCAAATGGTTCGCCGAAAACCTCGGTATGGGTGTTTCGAAATCGCCCATTTTCGTCATCGTGGACGCCGATACCCTGATTGACCCGGGCGCGATCAGCCATCTGGTGCAGCCGTTCAAGGATGAACGTGTCGGCGCGGTAGCAGGCACGGTCGAAATCGGCAACCGCGAGAATTTTCTGACCGCCTGCCAGACCATCGAGTACTTGGTGACCCAGGCCGTGATGCGGCGCGCCTATGAAGCGTTTGACGGCATCATCGTTGTGCCCGGTGCGATCGGCGCCTGGCGCGCCGAAGCGGTTCGGAAAGCCGGGGGCGTTTCCGGCAACACAATCACAGAAGACGCAGACCTGACCGTTGCCGTCCATCGCGCGGGGTACCGTGTGGCTTATCAACCCATGGCGCGTTCTTTCACGGAAGCGCCAAACACGGTTCGCGCTTTTCTGAGACAGCGATTGCGCTGGACGTTCGGGATGTTCCAGGTCTCATGGAAACACAAAGGTTCGATCCTGGAGGGATTGCCCGTCGGCTATATCTCGCTCGTGGACGCAGTCTGGTACGGGCTTGTGACAAGCCTGATCTACCCGTTTGTCGACCTCGTGTTTTTTGCCAGTGCCGTCTATTGGGTTTTTTCTTTCGCGACAGAAGGGACGGCCGGTCTCACGGATTTCCCGGTCACGGCGTCGCTTGGCTTTCTGCTGCTGGCGGCGGTGGACTTCGTGAACGTTCTGGCCGCCTTCGCCTTTTCCCGTCGGTTCGAATGGAAGCTGCTTCCGGTCGTGCCGCTGTTGCGGTTCGGGTATCGGCAGTTGCTCTATATCTCCTCGATCCGGTCGATCCTGCGCGCGATGGTCGGGCGATTGAGCAGCTGGCAGAAACTCAAGCGTAGCGGAACCGCAGCCATGCGAAACTGAGCGCCGTTGCGATTGCGCCCGCCTAGTGTAAAGCGGCAATCACATCGGGCTTTTCCGGGGCAAAAGGAATTTCGTAGCCGGCGAGCTGCTCGACATAGTGCAAGATCGGCATGCCGTAAGGGTCGCGGATATTGTTGCTGCCGCCGGAGCGGATGAACTGCCGCAAGCCGCCGGTGCCCAAAAGATGCGTTGCCGCAAGCATTCCGCTGGGCGAGAGGGTTACGCGGCCGACCCGTGTCCAGGCGTAGCGCGACAGTTTCTCGGCCTCGATGTAGCGCCACATGATTTTCATCCACGCCCTCGCTGCCTTGTCCTGGACCCGCGGGTTGTTCAGGAAATCCTGGACTGACCTTATCCCGTTTTTGCCGGTGAAGCCGCCGCCATAGTTGTTGTCGTACAGGTCCCCGTCACGCCGCACATAACCGAGATCCACCAGCGCTGCTTCACCGAACTGGTAGGCACCGATGAAGTTGAGTGTGTTGACCGCCTTGTAGTCTCCTCGCGACTCCATGTGTCGGAGCGCAGCGAAGAACGCCTCGAATGACTTACCGGGACCGCCAGTCGATGCGATCAGAAGGGGTTGCGGGGCCGGTGCGGCGACATTCCCCCGGTCCTGACCCTGAGCGAATGCCGGGTAGAGTGCCAAAAACCAAGATACGATGGCTATTGAGAGCTTGCGCTGGGTGCTTTCCATGTCTGTCCCGCCTTCAGCACGCTACGTTCTCGGCAGCGCAATTTTTGGGCATCCATAGTTTCTGAGCTCGGACTGTGGCAATGGCACAGCAAAGCCATGGCGAATTATTGCCGAAGCGAGACAAACCGAAAAAAGTTGCGAAGTAATGGCGGTTTGAGCCGTCAACTATTGAATTCTTGATGCAACGCATCGTCCACTCGAAGGCAAGCGCGAAGAATTTGACGCTGGCCGCGATGCATTCTTCGGGCGTGTCGCGGAGCAGCCCGGCTACATTTTCGACCGCGAGTTCATCACCACTGACGGATGGTAAGCCGTCCTGATTGGCTGGAACAGCGTGGAGGACTTTCAAATCTCGCGCGGCGTGGTGTCTCAGGGTCCGGAGATGCAGGAGTTCTTCGGCGCCGCAGAGATCGTGGCATCCCAAGTGACCCGCGTCGAATAACGGAAAGGGGTGCCTCCGAACGACGATTGGAGGCACCCGATCTTTATTGCCTTCTCGGAAAGCTGCCGTTTGTAGAGCGTGCGGCATCCAGTGCTAGAGCGTTTTCCCATCGACATGAATCGATTGGGGATTCCCATCCGGGCGAAGGGCTGAATCACTGACGCCAATGCTGATTTGGGGGCAGCGATGGGCAAACCACTTTCCATGGACTTGCGGGAACGGGTAATCGCGGCGATTGGCGCAGGCCTGCGCCGGCGAGCTGCGGCTGAGAGATACGGTGTCGCGCCGTCCACGGCGATCCGCTGGGACAACGGGCGACGGACCACGGGTTCCTTCGCGCCCAAGCCGCAGGGCGGTGACATGCGCTCTCGCA
>JASJDP010000012.1 GCA_030065095.1 Rhodobacter sp. | reverse complement strand
ACCCGCCCCGAAGGGGAGGCGATTTGCTGGCGGCGCGTATCGGATTGAGGTCGTTCGGACTTTGCCGGGATAAAACGAGCCGTTCAGAGGTTTGTTTCGCCTCCCCGCGGGTCGGCGATGGCGTGGCTCCTCAAGGAGAATGCGACGTCTGGTCCAGGCCAAATCCGGCCAATTACCTCACTCCAAGGCGGGCAGGTTCCTATCAGCTGGACCTCGCGCGCCAAACGGCTAGGTTCTGGCACGACAGGACGCGAAAGGGGACGGACATGCTGGTAGTGATTTCGCCTGCGAAGCGACTGGACTGGAGCGCGGTCGACCGCTCTGCACCGACCGAACCTGCCTTTCGACAAGATGCCAACCGTCTGGCGGCCCACGCACGGCAGCTGAGCCTGGTCAAGCTGAAGCGTCTGATGAACCTCAGCGATGATCTCGCACGTCTGAACCGCGCCCGATTTCGGGATTTTCGGGATAATCCTGCGCCGGAGGCGACGAAACCGGCTGTATTCGCCTTTGCCGGCGACACCTATCTGGGGCTCGAGGCGGCATCGCTTGACGACGAGGCGCTGGCCTATGCTCAGGATCATCTGCGTATCCTGTCCGGCCTTTACGGCGTTCTGCGTCCGATGGATGCGATTCAACCCTACCGTCTGGAGATGGGCAGCCGGCTAAAGACCCGCCGCGGCAGCAACCTCTATGACTACTGGCGAGATGCACCGGCGAAGGCACTGAACGAGGCCGCGCAGGCCATCGATACGGATGTTCTAGTCAATTGTGCAAGCCAGGAATATTTCGGCGCCGTCGACGCCCAGAAGCTGAAATTGCGGATAATAGAGCCTGTTTTTCTGGAAGAGAAACCGGGCGGGCCGAGGATCGTCAGCTTTTTCGCAAAAAGGGCGCGCGGCAGCATGGCGCGGTTCATCGTCGACCGGCGGGTCACCGATGTCGAGGGTCTGAGGGACTTCGATCTCGGCGGCTACGTTTTCCGGCCGGAGATGAGCGACGGCAACCGGATGGCATTTGTGCGCGCCGAGGCTCAGTCCGGGTCCTTCAGCGAGGCGTCGTAGGCCACCAGCTCGACGGTGTTGCCCTCGGGGTCGGTCGTGAAGATGCCGCGCCATCCGATCCAGCCGAAATGCTGCACGCTGTAGGGCTGGCCGATCCGGTCGTACCAGTCCATCGCCGCCTGCTGCTCGTCGAACGGCAGAGACAGGGCAAGATGATGCAGCGACGACCGCGCGCCGGTTTCGGGCGGACGGTCGCCGGTTGGGTGGATGTCGGGCCGGCCCTCATCGTGGCGGAAGAGCGCCAGCACCGAGGTATGGCCGCCAAAACCTTCGGCGATCTTGAAAAAGACGATCCCGTCGCTGTGGTCGCCGTGCAGCCGCTCTAACCCGATAACCGACTCGTAAAACACCGCCATCGCAGCGACATCCGCGCAGCGGATCGCGATTTCGCCCAGGGCGCGTACCCGGAACCCTCGTGCCGACGTCATCTCGTCACTGTTCCAGACCTGCCGCTGTCACGCAACCGCACCGTCTCGGATGACTGCAGCCGACCGCAGGGCCTTAGCCGCTGTCAGTCACGGCCGTATCGGTCAAGAGGGCAAGCTCGTGCCGATGGATTCATCGCGATCTGCCGGCCCAGGTGCTTAGGGAAGCATCCAATTGCCATGGCGTCCCTAAAAAAGACATTCCTGGCGTCGCGTTCCGGCCGGTCTTTCTCAGGTTCCCGTCGCTTGCATCCCTTCTGGAAAAACCGACCGGCATCCGTCCGGCACCTCCTCGGCGATCCGGTCAAAAATCGCGTCCTTCTTCAGCGGTTTGGTCAGATAGTGATCCAGCCCCGCCGCAAGAATGCCCTTGTCATCCCCATCCATCGCATGCGCCGTCAGCGCGACGATCGTGGTATGAGCCAGCCCTTCATTGGCCTCGATGGCCCGAATTTGCCGGGTCGCCTCTTTCCCGTCGACCTCGGGCATCGAAATGTCCATGAAGATCAGGTCGGGCCGCTGTTCCCGGAACGCGTCGACCGCCTCCCGCCCGTTGGTTGCGAAGGTCAAGTCGATATCCAGAGACTTCAAAAGCTTGCCAAAGACCAGCCGGTTCGTCTTGTTGTCTTCGGCAGCCAGAATACGCATCGCACGTGCTTTTGCAGGGTCCAACGGTACTTTGGGACCATCCGCCGAAAACGCCGACGCCCGGGCCGTGTCCGCGGCCGTCCGCGGTTCCTGCAGACGCGCAATCTCTGCAAACAGCTCCCGGCGGCGGAGCGGTTTTTGCAGAACGCGATCGATTGCCTCCGTTTCGCGTCTGGTGTGCCTCGCAGCGGCCGAGAACATCAGGATCGGTCCGGGAAAGCCATCGGCCCGCAGTTTGGTCGCCACGTCTTCGCCGGTCATGTCCGGCAATTGGCTGTCTGTCAGCAACACGTCGCCGGGCCCCGGTTGGGCGGCTATGGCTTCGACCCCGGACCGCAGCGCCAAAACCTCCAGGTTTTGCATTGCCAGCTGCTTTTCGACGATCTGCCGGTTCACCGCCTGCCCGTCGACAACAAGTGCCCGGCGGATCCAGCCAGGCACCGGCTGCAGCGGCGGTTCCTCGGTTTCAGCCACCGGCAGCGTGAGATGAAAGCCAAAGCTCGATCCTTTGCCGACCTCGCTGTCGACCCAGATTTCGCCGCCCATCAACTCGACCAGCCGCCGGGTGATGGCAAGGCCCAGACCGGTCCCTTCGAATTTGCGGTTGCGTTCGTCCTCGACCTGGTTGAATTCGCCAAAGATATGGTCGGCCATGTCTGGCGGAACGCCGATCCCGGTGTCTTCGATGGTCACATGAATCCGTTGCGCGGCACCGCCCTGCACTGGCAGGCCGACGACGCGGACCAGCACATGGCCCGCAGGCGTGAATTTGATCGCATTGCCGATCAGGTTGGTCAGCACCTGACGCAGCCGGCCGGGATCGCCCACATAGTTCGTCGGCAGGAACAGGTCGAAATCGACCAGCAGCTCAAGCTCCTTGCCCTGGACCGAGGGACGCAGCAACATCAGGATTTCGTGGATTGCGCGTTCCAGATCGAAGGGCTCGGGATGGAGTGTCAGCTTGTCCGCCTCGATCTTTGAATAGTCGAGCACGTCGTTGATCAGCACCAAAAGCGCCTCGCCCGAGGATTTGATCGTCTCCACGAAAAGCCGCTGATCCGCGTCCAGATCGGTATCGGCCAGAAGATCGGCCATGCCGACGACGCCGTTCATCGGGGTGCGGATTTCGTGGCTCATATTGGCAAGGAACGCGGATTTGGCGCGGTTCGCCGCTTCGGCCCTGCGGCGGGCGTCTTTCAGGCGCTTCTCGTTCCGGATCGTGTCGGTGATATTCAGCGCCAGCGAGACCATGTCGCCATCACGGGCGCGGCGGTCGACAAGCTTGACGAAGACGCCATTCCAGAGCCGGATGACACGAGGTTCGGCGACCTGACCAAGCCACCGGGCCAGCATGTCCCCAACCCACTCCGCGCGGCTTTGATCGCCGATGTCGACAATGCCCTCGTCCGCTGCCAGTTTCAGCATCTCGGCATAGCCGATACCGGGGCCCACACTGTCGAGCCCGTCAAAGGGCCGCAGATAGGCCGGGTTCGCCGCAATCATCACGCCGTCGGCATCGAAGACGGCGAAGCCATCCTGAATGGTCTCGACGGAATCCCAGAGCCGCCGTTCGGCGATCACCAAGGCGGAATTGGCGCTCTCTAACTCTGACAGGACCTGCGTCTTTTGCTCCTTGAGCGCCTCTGCCTCAACCCGCTGCTCGACAATCTCGTCCGTCAGGCTGAGCGCATGCGCCGAGAGCTTGCGGTTGGCGGCCGAAAGTTCGGCCTGCTTCAGTTCCAGCAGGCGTTCCGCCGCCATTCGGGCGCGGCGTTCCTTGGCGAGGATATCGACGTTGGTCATCGGGCGGCTCTGTTTTCGGGCGCCACCATGACGTGTCTTGCTGAACAGCCGCTTAACCGCGGCATCGGAATCGTTGCCAGCCCCGCCCCGGCTATGCGACCATGGTGTCAAAATTCCACCGGAGGCAACCATGCGTATAGGCCTGGGCATTGTTCTTGTTCTTTCTTTCCTGGCGCCGATGGCTTTGGCACAAAGCCCAATTCCCGATCGAAGATTGGCCTTGATACGGGATGTGGACCTGCCCGGAGGCGATTTGCGGTCGATCTTCGATACGACCCTGAACGCTTGCGAAACCGCTTGCCTGACCGATACGCGGTGCGTGGCGTTCACGTTCAACACGCGGTCGAACTCCTGTTTTCCCAAGGGCGAGATCGGCGAAAGCGCAGTCTATGAAGGGGCGTTTTCAGGGCGCGTCCTGACCACCGCGGCCGGAGTGGTTGAGCGGGGCGAAATGCGGGCGGCGGAACTGGACATCCTGTCCGAGGGCGACCTGACCGGCGCCCGGCGCATGGCGCTCGACCTGACCAACAAGCATATTCCGAACAGCTGGGCGGTGGCCGACTTGCTGCGCTTTGCCGCCGACGCTCGCGGAAACGGCAATATAGTCTCTGCCTACCGCTTCACCGGCGCAGCCACCGTGCTCAGCGATGCGGCGGACCACTGGACCGAATACGCCCGGCTGGCATTGGCGATTCAGACCGACAAGCGGTCAGAACGCCGCGATTACCGCTATCGCGCTCTGATGGCCTCGGTAAACGGATATCTGCGCGCGGACAGCGGGCCGGTACGGCACAATGCGCTGGTCGTCCTGGCCGAGGCTTTGGAGGCGAATGGCCGGGGGCGCGACATGATCCCGACACTGCGGCTGGCTCAGGCGATCACGCCGCGCGCCGACACCGAGGAGATGCTGGACCGCGCCATCGCGAAACACGGGTTTCGGATTGTCGAACACACCGTCGATAACGATTCGGCACAGCCGCGAATCTGCGCCGAATTCAGCGAGGATCTGGTCCAGGCGGGTGTGGATTATGCCCCCTTCGTGCGGGTGCCGGAGGCGGAGTTGGCGGTCGAGGCGGACCAGCGCCAGCTGTGTATCAGCGGCGTTGTGCATGGCGAGCGGTATCGGGTCACGTTCCGCGAAGGCCTGCCTGCCGCGGCGGGCGAGGAGCTAGCGAAGAACGTCACACTGAACCTCTATGTCCGCGACCGGCCGCCCTCGGTCCGGTTTCCGGGCCGTGCCTATGTGCTGCCCGCCACTGGCGAGGTGAACATCCCCGTCCAGGCGGTGAACGTCACCGAGGTGGACCTGCTGCTGCGCCGGGTCAGCGACCGGTCGATCCTGCGGGCGATTCAGGACCGCTTTTTCGGTCGTCCACTGTCGCCCTGGGAAGAAGATCGGTTCGGGGACCAGATCGCCTCGACGGTCTGGGAGGGTACCGGCGATGTAGTGCAGGAACTGAATCGCGAAGTGACAACCCGACTGCCGATGACCGAGGTTGTCGGCGACCTGGCACCCGGCATCTATGCGCTGCAGGCCAAGGTGCCCGGCGCCGATCCCTACGACAATCCCGCCGCGACGCAGTGGTTCGTCGTCAGCGACCTGGGACTGGCGACCATGGCGGGGGCGGATGGGCTGCATGTGTTCACCCGGCATCTGGGGACCGCGGCGGCCGCCGAAGGGGTCGAGGTCACGCTGCTGTCGCGGTCCAACGACGTCCTCGGCACCGAAAGCACCGACGCCATGGGGTATGCCCGGTTCGCGCATGGCCTGATCAATGGCACCGGGGGCGCCGCTCCGGCCATGGTGCTGGCCAAGACCGGCAGCGACCTGACGTTCCTGTCGCTGACCGACCCGGAGTTCGACCTGTCCGACCGTGGCGTCGAGGGGCGCAACCCGGCGGGACCGATCGACACCTTTCTGACGATGGATCGCGGCGCCTATCGTGCCGGTGAGACGATCAACGCCACCGTGCTGACACGGGACGGCAAGGCGGAGGCGATTGAAGGTCTGCCCATCGTCGCGGTCCTGACCCGCCCCGACGGGGTGGAATATGCAAGACAGCTATCTCAGGACAGTACCGCCGGTGGCCACGTCTTCGCCTTCCGAACCTCCGGCACGGTTCCGCGCGGATCCTGGCGGCTGGAGGTGCATGCCGACCCCGACGCCCCGGCGATTGCCTCGACCAAGGTGCTGGTCGAAGATTTTCTGCCCGAACGCATCGATTTCGACCTGACGCTGCCCGACGGGGTGATCCGCGCCGACGACGCGCCTTTGCTGACGGTCGACGCGCAGTATCTTTTTGGCGCGCCTGCCGGCGACCTGCCGATCGAAGGCGAAGTGCTGCTGCGCGCGACCAGAGCGTTAGACGCATTTCCGGGATACAGATTCGGGCGGTATGACAACAGCGTTCAACCCGAGGTTTGGTACATGTCAGGAGACCTGCGCTCGGACGCTGATGGGCAGGCCAAGTTCGGCATCGAATTCCCAGCATTAGAGACGCATTTCCGTCCGATGGAAGCGGTGATCGCAGTCCGGGTCTCCGAGGGGTCAGGCCGCCCGGTCGAACGCAAGCTGACCCACCCGATCGCGCCCGCGACTCCGGTCATCGGGATCAAGCCCAACTTCGACGGCACGCTGTCCGAGAACACCGATGCCTCGTTCAGCCTTGTCGCCCTGGATGCCGCACAACAGCCGATGGCAATGGGCGTGCATTGGACGGTGAACCGCGTCGAGACGCGGTATCAGTGGTATCAATACGACGGCAATTGGGAGTGGGAACCGATAACCACCCGAACGCGCGTCGCCGACGGCAAAGCGACGCTTGGCGACGTGCCGGTAACGGTGACTGCTCCGGTCGATTGGGGCCGGTATGAAATCCGCGTCGAGCGGACGGGCGGTAACTACGTCGCTGCTTCGACGGATTTCTATGCGGGCTGGTACGGCGCTGCGGACGCCTCCAGCACGCCGGACATGCTGGAACTGTCGCTGGATGCCGAGGCCTATGCGCCCGGCGACACGGCGCGGCTTCGGGTCGTGCCACGCTATCCCGGAAAGGCGCTGGTGACGGTGGTTTCGAACCGCCTGATCGACATGAAGGCGGTGGATGTCGCCGAGGGCGAGAACCTGATCGACTTGCCGGTGACCGATGCCTGGGGCGCAGGCGCCTACGTGACGGCCACGGTGATCCGGCCGATGGACGTCGATGCCGGCCGCAATCCGGCCCGCTCGCTGGGGCTGGCGCATGCTGCGGTCGATCCGGGCGAACACCGTCTGACCGCAAGCTTTGAAAGCCCCGCCGAGGTGGAACCGCGCGGCCCGCTGCCGGTGGCGCTCAAGGTCGATGGCATTGCGCCCGGTGAAACGGCGTTCGCCACGATCGCAGCGGTCGATGTCGGCATTCTGAACCTCACGTCGTTCAAGTCGCCCGATCCGAGCGGTCACTATTTCGGCCAAAGAAAGCTCGGCATGGGACTGCGAGACGTTTATGGCCGGCTGATCGACGGGATGACCGGCTCGTTGGGCAATATCCGGTCCGGAGGCGACTTCGCGCCCGAGGCCGGGCTGGAGGCACCGCCGCCGACCGAAGAACTCGTCGCCTATTTCTCGGGCCCCGTCGAGGTGGGCGCGGATGGTTATGCGCGGACCGAGTTCGACTTGCCGTCGTTCAATGGGACCGTCCGGCTGATGGCCGTCGCATGGTCGAAGACCGCCGTCGGCGAGGCAGAGGCCGAAGTGCTGGTGCGCGATCCGGTGGTGGTGACCGCCAGCGTGCCGCGGTTCATGGCGCCCGGCGACCAGTCGAGGCTGCTTCTGGAAATCGTGCATGCCAGCGGGCCTGCCGGGCGCATCGGTCTGGATGTCGTGGCGCAGGGCATCAGCCTGAACCGCGCGGTGCCGTCCGGATTGAATCTGGCGGAGAACGGCAAACAGGTCCTGTCCATTCCGATCACGGCCGATGCGGTGGGCCTTCAGACGATCGAGGTGACGTTGAACTCGCCCGGCGGCAAGGTCCTGACCAAGACGCTGACCGTCCCCGTCGAAGTCAACGATCCGATCACGGCACGATCCAGCCGGTTCAGTCTCGCATCGGGCGACACGTTCAGCTTTGACAGCAACGTTTTCGCCGGCTTCCTTCCGGGCACCGCCTCGGCCACGCTGGCCGCCGGGCCCATCGCCCGGCTGGACGCGCCTGGCCTTCTGGAAGCGCTTGACCGCTATCCCTATGGCTGCACCGAGCAGGTCACCAGCCGCGCCATGCCACTGCTTTATCTCGACGAGGTGGCGCGGGCGATGGGACTGGAACAGCGGGACACGCTGTCCAACCGCATCGACCAGGCGATCGAGCGGATTCTGACGAATCAGGCACCGAACGGCGCTTTCGGGCTGTGGCGCGCGTCATCGGGGGATTTCTGGCTCGACGCCTATGTTACCGACTTTCTCTCGCGGGCGCGTTCGCAAGGCTTCGACGTGCCGGATATCGCCTTCCGCTCCGCGCTCGACAATCTGCGGAATCGTGTGAACTATGCCCCGGATTTCGACGAGGGGGGCGAGGAGATTGCCTATGCCCTGTACGTCCTGGCGCGCGAGGGTGCGGCGGCGATTGGCGATCTGCGGTACTATGCCGACGTCAAGGGAGAGGCCTTCGCCACGCCGCTTGCGGCAGCTCATCTGGGGGCGGCGCTGGCCGCCTATGGCGATCCGACCCGCGCCGACCGAATGTTTGCCGAGGCGGCCCGACAGATTGCGTCGGGGCTGGCCGCACCGTCCGAGGCGCATATCTGGCGGGCGGATTATGGCACGCGGCTGCGGGACCGCGCGGCGGTGCTGACACTTGCGGTCGAGGCAGGCAGCAGCGCGGTTGACCGTGATGTTCTGCTCGACAGCATCGCACCGGTCGAAGGAACCCGATCGCTGTCGACCCAGGAACAGGTTTGGTCCTTGCTGGCGACGCACGCAATGCTGGATGACCGGGCATTCGGCGACCTGACGCTGAACGGCAGCCCGCTTGACGGGCCCTTGGTGCGTGTGGTCGAGGACGACACGGCCTTTGCCCCGCTTGCGATCCGGAACACCGGGGACACCGGTTCGACGATAACGCTGACGGCCTTCGGCGTGCCCGAGGTTCCGGAACCGGCCGGCGGCAACGGTTATGCCATCGGGCGGCGTTACTTCACCATGGAAGGCGAGCCTGTTTCGCTGGAAACGGTGGCGCAGGGTACGCGGCTGGTGGCCGTTCTGACGGTGAAGCCATTTGCAAGATCCGAGGCTCGGCTGATAATCGACGATCCGCTGCCCGCAGGATTCGAGATCGACAATCCCAACCTGATGCGGGGTGGTGACGTCCGTGCGCTTGACTGGCTGACGCTGCAATCCGATACGCGACACACCGAATTCCGGCAGGACCGGTTCCTGGCTGCGGTTGACTGGCGGTCGGACAAGGAGTTCCGCCTTGGGTACATCGTCCGCGCCGTGTCGCCCGGGAACTTCCATCACCCGGCTGCCAGTGTCGAGGATATGTACCGGCCGCAGTTCCGGGCGATCAGCGAAACGGGACGGGTCGCGATCGCCGAATGAGCCGTCATGCGCTGATCGCCGTTGCCCTTGCCCTGTTTCTGGCCGGGCTTGGGCGGGACCGTTTCGACACCTGGATCGCAGAGACGGAATTGCCGCCTCTGGCGATCGAAACATCGGTCGAAATGCAAGACCGGAACGGGGTGCTTCTGCGTGCCTTTACGGTCGCCGACGGGCGTTGGCGGTTGGCGGCAACGCTGGATACCGTCGATCCCGGTTACATCGAGATGCTGATCGCCTTCGAAGATAAACGGTTCTATCGCCACGCGGGCGTTGACGTTCTGGCGATGGCCCGCGCCCTGGGGCAGGCTGTCTGGCACCGCAGGATCGTGTCGGGCGGATCCACGCTGACGATGCAGGTGGCGCGGTTACTGGAGGATGGGCCTACCGGTAAATGGCAGGCCAAGCTGCGGCAGGTCCGGGTGGCACTGGCGTTGGAGCGGCGGCTTTCCAAACAAGACATCCTGACGCTTTATCTCAACCGCGCGCCATTCGGCGGCAATCTCGAGGGGATCAGGGCCGCATCCCTTGCCTATTTCGGCAAGACCCCGCGGCGCCTCACGCCGGCGGAGGGTGCGCTGCTCGTCGCCTTGCCGCAATCGCCGGAGGGCCGGCGCCCCGACCGGTTTTCCGCCAGGGCCTATGCCGCACGTGGGCGGGTTCTGGCCCGGACGCAAGCGGCAGGCGTGATCGATGCCGACACAGCGGCGGCAGCGGCGACCGAGACGATTCCTTCCAAGCGCCGGGCCTTTCCAGCGCTCGCGGCGCATTTGACGGATCGCCTGCGCGCAAACCATCCCGACAGCCGGTTGCATCGGCTGAATCTGGGCGCCGGGCTACAGGCCCGGCTGGAAGGTTTGGCCGAACGCGCCGCACGGGAGGCTGGTCAAAGGCTGTCGATTGCAATCCTGGTGGCAGACCACCGTACCGGAGAGGTTCGCGCCTCGGTCGGATCGGCAGGCTACAGGAACGGTGCAAGAGACGGGTTTGTCGACATGACCCAGGCGATCCGGTCGCCCGGATCGACCCTTAAGCCATTGGTCTATGGATTGGCCTTCGATCAGGGATTGGCGCATCCCGAAACGCTTGTCGACGACCGGCCGATCTCGTTCGGTACGTATGCACCACAGAATTTCGATGGCGATTTCCGCGGCACCGTCCGTGTGCGGGACGCCCTGCAGATGTCGTTGAATATTCCCGTGGTCGAGCTTACCGACGCGTTGGGTCCGGCACGTTTGATGGCACACCTGCGCAAGGCGGGGGCCGAGGTCCGTTTACCGGGCGGCACACCGGGATTGGCGGTTGCGCTTGGCGGCATAGGTGTCAGCCTCGAGGGGCTGGTCACGCTCTATGCCAGCTTTGCGAATGGCGGGAAGCCGGTGGACTTGCACAGCGTGTCCGGCGCCGAAAAGAACGGGCCGCGTCACGCGACCCTGTCGCCCGAGGCTGCATGGCAGATCGGTGACATTCTGTCCGGCCTTGCGCCGCCGAACGGCTTTGCCCGGATCGGTCTTGCCTACAAGACCGGCACGTCCTACGGGCACCGCGATGCCTGGGCGATCGGGTACGACGGGGCTCATGTGGCCGGTGTCTGGATGGGCCGGCCGGACGGCACGCCCGTGCCGGGGGCGTTTGGCGGAGAGCTGGCCGCGCCGGTCCTGTTCGAGACCTTCGCGCTCCTCAAGCCCGAGGTCGACCGGCTGCCGCCGCCACCTCCGGGGACCTTGATTGTCGGACACGCCCAGCTGCCACAGCCCTTGAAACGGTTCCGCGCCCGGGATGCCGTGTTTTCCGATGCACGCGGTTCCCCGAAGATCGCCTTTCCACCCGACGGCGCGCGTGTCGAGGCCAGATCGGACGGTCTGGCAGTGAAGGTGCGCGACGGCCGCCCGCCGTTTACGTGGCTGGCCAATGGCGGCCCGGTTCTGATCCAAAGCCATGACCGTGCGGCATTTCTGGATTTGGCAGACCCCGGCTTTGTCACGCTTTCGGTCATCGATGCCGACGGGCTGGCAGCGCAAAGCCGAATTCGGTTGGACTAAGCCGGATGTCGGGGTTTCGGCAATGCCTCCTCGCGGTGGCGAAAACTTGACTCATTGCGAAAGTTGAACTTAGCAACGGCGACTTCCGGTTCGTCGCATGAATGGTTCAGACGTCCCGACTAGGACTCCACTGCGTCGGACGCCTTGAGCAGGCATTGCAGCGCCGACCGGAACGCCGGCGCCTGATCACCCAGACCGGCGAGAACCTCGGCCTCGAACCGCTTCGCAACAGGCGCGAGATCCCGGATCATCGCACGGCCCTTGTCGGTCAGCGTCAGCGCGACCAGGCGGCCGTCGGTGGGATGCGGCGCCTTCGAGATGTAACCGGCGGCCTCCAGCCGCGACGCTGCGCGGCTGACTTTGGATTTGTCCATGTCGACCCGGTCATGGATGTCCCCGACGCTTGCCGTTCCGACCTGGCTGAGATTGGCGACCACCCGCCACTCGGCGACACCGATACCGAATCGCTCACGGTAATGGGCCGAGAAATCCCGGCTGACCCGGGCCGACAAAACGGCAAGTTGATACGGCAGGAACGCGTCGAGATCGAACCCCGGCATCCTTTGCTCCGGCAAATCGTTGCGATTGAAATGAAATCACGAAGAGACGGGTCATTCAAGCGCCCGGCCAAGTCGCAACTTGACTTCGTTGCATTTGCAACGATATGATTTCCGCATAATTCCTGGGAGATTTCCATGAACAGGCAAGCTGCCCCGCGCGAGATGGTGCGCGCCGCGACGACCGTCGGCACGCATGACGGCTATATGCCGGGCTTCGGCAATGATTTCGAGACCGAGGCGCTGCCGGATGCCCTGCCCCAGGGCATGAACAGCCCGCAGAAATGCAACTACGGCCTTTATGGCGAGCAGCTATCCGGCACGGCCTTTACCGCGCCGAGTCACCAAAACGAGCGGACCTGGTGCTATCGCATCCGGCCATCGGTGAAGCATTCGCGGCGCTACGAAAAGATCGACATGCCCTATTGGAAATCGGCGCCGCATATCGACCCGGACGTCATCAGCCTGGGCCAGTATCGCTGGGATCCGGTGCCGATGACCGGCGATGAGATGACCTGGATCACCGGCATGCGGACGATGACCACGGCGGGGGATGTAAACACTCAGGTGGGGATGGCCAGCCATATCTATCTGGTCACCGCCTCGATGCAGGACGAGTATTTCTATTCCGCCGACAGCGAACTGTTGGTTGTCCCGCAGGATGGCCGGTTGCGGTTTTACACCGAGCTCGGGATCATCGACCTGGAACCCAAGGAGATCGCCATATTGCCGCGCGGTCTATTGTACCGGGTGGAGCTGGTCGAAGGCCCTGCACGCGGCTTTGTCTGCGAAAACTACGGCCAGAAGTTCGAGCTGCCGGGGCGCGGGCCGATCGGGGCGAACTGCATGGCCAACCGGCGGGACTTCAAGACACCGGTCGCGGCCTTCGAAGACCGCGAGGCGGACTCGTCGGTGGTGGTGAAGTGGTGCGGCCAGTTCCACCGCACCGAGATCGGGCATTCGCCGCTGGACGTGGTGGCCTGGCACGGCAACTACGCACCGGTCAAATACGATCTGCGCACCTATTGCCCGGTCGGATCCATCCTGTTCGACCACCCGGATCCGTCGATCTTTACCGTGCTGACCGCGCCGTCAGGGGTGCCCGGCACGGCCAATATCGACTTTGTGCTGTTCCGCGAGCGCTGGATGGTGATGGAGGACACGTTCCGCCCACCCTGGTATCACAAGAACATCATGTCCGAGTTGATGGGCAACATCTATGGCCAGTACGATGCCAAGCCGCAGGGCTTTGTCCCCGGTGGCATGTCGTTGCACAATATGATGCTGCCGCACGGGCCCGACCGCGAGGCGTTCGAGGGCGCGTCCAACGCCGAGTTAGAGCCGCATAAGCTCGACAATACGATGTCCTTCATGTTTGAAACCCGCTTTCCGCAGCATCTGACGGGGTTCGCCGCCAATGAGGCTCCGTTGCAGGACGATTACATCGACTGCTGGACGTCGTTGGAGAAGAAGTTCGACGGGACGCCCGGCAAGAAGTGACGGGCTTGCAGTCGGAGCGAGGCGCACCCTACAACTTGGCACAGGTGGCGCGCGTTGGTGCGCACCGCTTTGGGAGGATGTCATGCCGCTGATGCGAAGTTGGGTCGAGAGCGCGAACTCCGCCGAAACCGAGTTTCCGCTCAACAACCTGCCCTATGGGGTATTTTCGGTCGGCGATGGCGATCTGCGCTGCGGCGTTGCGATCGGCGACCGCATTCTGGACGCCACCGGCCTGGAAGCGACCGGTCTGCTGCGGGCCGACGCGGACGCGGATGTGCTGGATGCACCCAACTGGAACGATTTCATGGAGCTTGGACCAACTGCCTGGGCCAGGTACCGCGCCGACCTGCAGCGAATACTGGCCGAAGACGCCGACGAGCGGCTGCAGGACGCCGCCGTCAGCTATTCGGTGCCAATGGCAAGAGCCACGCTGCACATGCCGTTCAAGGTGGCCGAATACACGGATTTCTATGCCGGGCGGCACCATGCCACCAATGTCGGCACCATGTTCCGCGGGCCGGAAAATGCGCTGCCGCCCAACTGGCTGCACATCCCGATCGGCTATAACGGGCGTGCCTCTTCGGTCTATGTGAGCGGTACCGAGATCCGCCGCCCCTGGGGCCAGTTGAAATCGCCCGACCATGATGCTCCGGCCTTTCTGCCAAGCCGCCGGTTCGACATCGAGCTGGAGATGGGCGCAATTGTGGGGCAACCGTCGGACGGGCCGGTTTCCGTGCAGCAGGCGGACGACATGATTTTCGGCTATGTGTTGTTGAACGACTGGTCGGCGCGGGACATTCAGGCGTGGGAATACCAGCCGCTGGGACCGTTTCAGGCCAAGGCGACGGCGACGTCGATTTCGCCATGGATCGTGACCAAGGCGGCGCTGGAGCCGTTCCGGGTTTCGACGCCGGCGCGCGAGAAGGAGCTGTTGCCGCATCTGCGCGAACCCGGGCCGATGCTGTACGACATTCCGCTATCGGTCTCTATTCAACCTGAAAACGCCAAGGAATCCACCCTTCTGGCACACACAAACTACAAGGAAATGTACTATTCCTCTGCCCAGCAGCTGGCGCATCACACAACCGCCGGCAGCCCGATGACAGTTGGCGACCTGCTGGGATCGGGCACGATTTCCGGCCCGACGAGGCCGGAACGCGGATCGCTGCTGGAACTCAGCTGGGGCGGGAAGGAACCGATCACGCTGGCGACCGGAGAAACCCGGACCTTCATCGAGGATGGCGACACGCTGACCCTGTCCGGCGCAGCCGAGGGCGACGGTTACCGGGTCGGCTTTGGCGATTGCACTGGCAAGGTGATCGCGGCGCTGACGGATCCCTACGAAAGATGAGCGCGGTGCTGGATCACGTGCAGCTGGCCATTCCGCGCGGCGGCGAGGAGGCAAGCAGGGCGTTCTGGCAGGGATTGCTGGGTTGGGACGAGATCGAAAAACCTCGGGCGCTTGCGTCGCGTGGCGGGCTTTGGATCGCGCTGGATGGAAGCGAATTGCATCTGGGCGTAGAGGAACCGTTTGTTCCTGCCCGCAAGGCTCACCCGGGTTTTCGCGTTGCGGCGATCGACGATCTCGCGCATCGCCTGACGGCAAGAGGGCATTCCGTGACCTGGGACGATGCGATTGCGGGCCGAAAGCGTTTCTTTACCGAAGATCCCTTCGGCAACCGGCTCGAATTTCTGGAGACTTGAAAATGGCCAAAGCCTTCGCCTCTGCCGGCGACATGACCGAAAAGAAAACCAGCTTCACCCAGATCGGCGAGGGGCTTTATGCCTTCACCGCCGAGGGCGATCCGAATTCGGGGGTGATCATCGGCGACGACTCGGTGATGGTCGTCGAGGCGCAGGCGACGCCGCGGCTGGCGCGGAAGGTGATCGAGTGCATCCGCGAGGTTACCGACAAGCCGATCAGCCACTTGGTGCTGACGCATTACCATGCGGTGCGGGTGCTGGGCGCCAGCGCCTATGCCGCAGGCCAGGTGATCATGTCCGAAAAGGCGCGCGCGATGGTGGTCGAGCGCGGGCAAGAGGACTGGGACAGCGAATTCGATCGCTTCCCGCGGCTTTTCCAGGGGCACGAGGAGATCCCCGGGCTGACTTGGCCGACGACCACGTTCCACGGCCGTATGAGTGTCTATCTTGGCCAAAGGCGGGTGGATCTGATGCAGCTGGGCCGGGCGCACACCGCAGGCGATATCGTAATTTACGTTCCGGATCAGAATGTGATGTTTACCGGCGACATCGTCGAATTTCACTCGGCCTGCTATTGCGGCGACGGACATTTCCACGACTGGCCCGGCACGCTGGACGCCATCCGGCGCTGGAACCTCGATGCCATCGCGCCGGGCCGGGGGGATGCGTTGGTCGGAAGGAGTATGGTCGACGCGGCGCTGGATTCGACGACGGATTTCGTGACCTCGACCTACAATTCGGTTGCCAGGGTCGCGCTGCGTGGCGGGTCGCTGAAAGAGGCGATGGCCGCATGCCGCGCAGAATGCGACCCTAAATTCGGCGATTATGCGATCTATGAGCATTGCCTGCCGTTCAACGTCGCCCGCGCCTATGACGAGGCGCGCGACATCGACACGCCGCGGATCTGGACCGCCCAGCGCGACAAGGAGATGTGGGAGCAACTGCAGGAATGAGGCGATTCCTACGACTTGTGGCGGTTTGGTACGCGATCGGAGTGGTTCTGCCGGGCCTAGCGGTCGGACTGGCGGGGATGCTGCGATGAGCAAATACGGCCCCACGCGCAAAGAGCACATATTCAGGCTCTGTTTCAGCCTGTTCGGACTGTCGCTGATGCTGGTCGCACTGCTTTACCGCGGCATTCCGACCGGCCCAGCGCTGTTCGAGGTCGGCGTGATGGGGGGTCTGTTTTTTAGCGGATCGGCGATATGGTCGGCATCGAAGCTGATCAAGGGGCAAAGGTGATGGGCTGGATTACCCTGCTTCTCTACATCGGCGTGATCCTTGCCTGGCTCTTTCTGCTGTATCAGGTCATGGCCGGGCCCAAGCCGGTGCCGCCACGGACCAGAACCAACTTCATCATCCTGACTGTCATTTTCGCCATCCTGACCGCGATGCGGCTTTTCGGGCCGGGCTAAACCGGGAGTGTTGCAATGCCCTATGACTATCAGCCGTTTCCCTATACCACGCCGCCCGGCCTGACCTCGCCGGAACCCAGGCATAAGGCGGTTATCGCCGGCGCCGGGCCCATCGGTCTGGCGATGGCGCTGGAGCTGGCGAATTATGGCGTGCCCAGCGTCGTTCTGGACGACAATAACGTGGTCTCGGTCGGAAGCCGGGCGATTTGCTGGTCGAAACGGTCGCTGGAGATTCTCGACCGTCTGGGGGTCGGTGAAAAATCCGTGGCAAAGGGCGTGACGTGGAAGGTCGGCCGAACCTATCACCGCGACGCCGAGGTCTTTAATTTCGATCTGCAACCGGAGGAAGGCCACAAGATGCCGGCCTTCGTGAACCTTCAGCAGTATTATGTCGAGGAATATCTGGTCGAGGCCGCGCAGGCGAACGGCCTCATCGATCTGCGGTTCAAGAATAAAGTCACGAACATTCGGCAAAACGAAGATTGCGCCACTATCGAGATAGAGACGCCCGATGGAACCTATCACCTTGAGGCTGACTATCTGATCGCCTGCGATGGGGCCAAGTCGCCGATCCGCGAAATGATCGGTCTCGATTTCAAGGGCGAGCTGTTCGAAGAACGCTTTCTGATCGCCGATATCGAGATGCAGGCCGAATTCCCCTCGGAACGCCGGTTCTGGTTCGAGCCGGTCTTTCATCCGGGCCAGTCGGCGCTGCTGCACAAACAGCCCGACAATATCTACCGTATCGACCTGCAGCTCGGCTGGGACGCCAACCCGGAGGAAGAGAAAAAGCCCGAAAACGTGATTCCCCGGATCGAAAAGGTTGTCGGGCATTCGAAATTCAAACTCGATTGGGTCAGCGTCTACACGTTTCAATGCCGCCGTTTGGATAGTTTCGTGCAGGGACGGGTGATCTTTGCCGGCGACAGCGCCCATATCGTGTCGCCCTTCGGCGCGCGGGGCGGCAACGGCGGGTTGCAGGATGTCGATGCGCTGGGCTGGCGGCTTGCGGCAGTTTTGGACGGGCGCTCGCCACCGGCGATTCTCGGGGATTACGATTCCGAACGAGGTCACGGGGCCGACGAGAATATCCTCAATTCGGCGCGTGCGACGAAATTCATGACACCGGCGGACGGGATTGAGCGCCTGTTTCGCGACCAGGTCCTGGCCCTTGCCGCCAAGGCGCCGTTTGCACGCGCCTGGGTCAACTCGGGGCGGCTGTCGGTTCCTTGCGTCTATCCCGGTGCGGGACCCGACGACCCCGCCCTGCCGAAAGTGTCGCGTCCGGGATCGGTCGCACCCGATGCACCTTTGGGCAACGGGTGGTTGATCGACAGACTGGGGGGCGAGGTCATGGTTCTGGCATTTGGCTGCGGCGTCTCTGACATCGGGGGGGCGACCGTGATCAAACCGGAACTCACCGATCTGATCCGGGATAGATACCTTGGCGATGCCACCGCCGCCGTCTATTTGATCCGGCCTGATCAGGTGGTGGCGGCGCGCTGGCCCTATGTCGACCCAGCGGCGATCACCAAGGCAATCGCAAGACTTTGGAGGCAGTGACAGTGGCGTTGATCGACACCACGAATCTTGCGGATCACGATGGGTTCTACGCAGAATTGCTCGCCACCCACCAAGGGCTTAGCGAGATGCAAAGCCAGGCGCTGAACGCCCAGTTGATCCTGATTCTCGCCAACCATATCGGCAACCGCCAGGTTTTGAGCGAAGCGTTGAAGCTGGCCCGTCAGAACATCGGGTAAGGGCCCGGCGGCAACGGTTCCCGACCCCCCTCGGCCAGGACCCAGCAGTCGCGGCCTTCGAAGACGGCAGCGGTCAGGGGACGTCCATACCCGGCCCCTGTGTCGAGGTTGACCCGGTTGCCGTAGTTTGTCGGTGTGTCGACCGGCGTGTGGCCGTGCACGACCAGTTTGCCGTGGTCGCGGGTGTCGAACAGAAACTCGTCCCGGATCCAGACAAGATCGTCCTCGGCCTGGTCCTGCATCGGAACGCCGGGGCGAATGCCCGCGTGCACCAGGATCAGGTCTTCGAACTCGATATATGTCTCTAACTTACCAAGGAACTGTCGATGCTCCTCCGGTATCCGCGTCCTTGCGTCTGTGTGAAGCTGCTCGGACGGCAACGAGCCCGTATCGTCGATTCCATAAGAGCGCAGCGTGTCCCGGCCGCCCATATTCCAGCTGAGCCAATTCAGGTCGCTGCGAAGCCTGTCGTCCGTGATGGCCCCATCCATCAGAAAGTCGCGAAACAGCCGGTCATGGTTGCCCATGACCGCCCGCCAGGGGCGCCCTGCGGCGATGCCGTCCACCAGAAACTGGACGACACCGGCCGTATCGGGCCCGCGGTCGCAGTAGTCGCCCAGGTGGATCACAGGGGCGGCGGGATCGCGGCAGACCTCTCGGTCCGCAGCAATCCGGGCATGTGCCGCAGTCAGCATGTCCAGCTGTCCGTGGACGTCACCTATGGCATAGACGCGCATCAAACTGCCCGATCACCCGATCTCGAACTGCAGCCGCCGCACTTGCCGGAACATCCCGGTGGCTGCGAGTTCATCCAGAACACCCTGCGGTGGTGGCGCGTCCAGATACAGCAGGGCGATAGCCTCGCCCCCCACGTCAGAGCGCCCAAGGGTGAAGTTTGCGATGTTGACGTCATGGTTGCCCATGGTCTGGCCCAGCGTGCCGATGATGCCGGGCACGTCCTCGTTGGTCGTGTACAGCATGTGCTGTCCGATCTCGGCATCGATGTTGATGCCCTTGATCTGGATGAACCGCGGCTTTCCGTCCGAAAAGACGGTGCCCGCAATGGATCTTTCCCGATGGCCGGTGACAACGGTCAGTTTGATATAGGCGTCGAACACCCCGGTCTTGCCCTGGGTTGTGGTCGCAATGTCGATACCACGTTCCTTGGCGACGATCGGCGCGGATACCATGTTCACATCCGGGTTCAACACTCGCATGATCCCCGCGACCGCCGACGCATTCAGCGCCGCGGTGTTCATCTCGGCCGTTTGACCGTTGTAGAGTATGTTTATCGCCTTGATCGGCTCGTCCGTCAGCTGCCCGGCGAACTCTCCCAGGTAACCCGCCAGCTTGATCCAGGGACCCATCACCTTGGCCTCTTCAGCGGTGACGGAGGGCATGTTGAGCGCATTCTGCACCGCACCGGTCAGCAGATAATCCGCCATCTGTTCCGCCACCTGCAGGGCCACGTTTTCCTGAGCCTCGGTGGTGGAGGCGCCAAGATGCGGGGTGCACACGACATTCGGCAGGTCGAATAACGGGTTGTCGGTGGCCGGTTCGACGGCAAAGACATCCAGGGCCGCAGCCGCGACCTGGCCGTTCTTCAGTGCCTCGGCAAGGGCCGCTTCGTCGATAAGACCGCCGCGGGCGCAATTGACGATCCGGACACCGGGGCGCGTTTTGGCGATGGCTTCCGCGGACAGGATATTGCGGGTCTTGTCGGTCAGCGGCACATGCAAGGTGATGAAGTCGGCGCGGCCAAGCAGTTCATCCAGCTCGACCTTTTCGACACCCAGCTTGTCGGCGCGGTCCTCGCTGAGGAACGGGTCATATGCGATTACCTTCATCCGCAGGCCGTGTCCGCGGTCGATAACGATCGAGCCGATATTGCCCGCACCGATGACGCCAAGCGTCTTGCCGGTCAACTCGACCCCCATGAACCGGGACTTCTCCCACTTTCCCGAATGGGTCGAGGCGTTCGCCTCGGGGATTTGCCGGGCGGCCGCCATCATCATCGCGATGGCGTGTTCCGCCGTGGTGATCGAGTTGCCGAAGGGTGTGTTCATCACGATCACGCCCTTCTTCGAGGCCGCGGGGATGTCGACATTATCGACGCCGATGCCGGCACGGCCGACGACCTTGAGATTATCGGCCTTTTCCAAAAGCTTCGGAGTCACCTTTGTTGCCGAGCGGATGGCGAGGCCATCATATCCGTTGATCGCCTCGAGCAGTTTATCCTTGTCCTTGCCGAGATCGGGACGAAAGTCGACCTCGATGCCGCGGTTGCGGAAGATCTGGACGGCGGTCTCCGAGAGCTTATCGGAGACAAGAACTTTGGGGGCCATTTTGGGCTCCATTTTCACGATGGGAATTGCAGGCGACTCGTGTGTGCGAGTCAGACGGGAATCAGCCGGTTATGCGGCCGCGCGCTGTGCCGAGATCTCGGTCTCGAACGCCCATTCGATCCACGGCATCAATGCCTCGAGATCGGACGTCTCGACCGTCCCGCCGCACCAGATACGCAGGCCCGGCGGTGCATCCCGATAGGCGCCGATGTCAAAAGCCACACCTTGGGTGTCGAGGCGCCTGGCCACGGCCTTGGCAAAACCTGCGCCATCGGCGACGCGTGGGTCGGCAAACCTCAGGCAGACACTGGTGGTCGACCGAGTTGCGGGATCCTCGGCAAGGTTTTCGATCCAGTCATGGGTCGCGACAAATCGCTCTATGACGCCGGCATTGGCGTCGGCCCGGGCGATCAGGCCCGACAGCCCGCCGACCGACCTCGCCCAGGCCAGCGACTGCAGGTAATCCTCGACCGCCAGCATCGACGGCGTGTTGATCGTCGCACCTTCAAAGACACCCTCGATCAGCTTGCCGCCCTTGGTTAGGCGGAAGATCTTGGGCAGGGGCCAGGGCGGCGTGTAGGTTTCCAGCCGCTCGACCGCGCGCGGACTGAGTATCAGCATTCCATGGGCCGCCTCGCCACCCAGCACCTTTTGCCACGAGAATGTGGTGGCATCGAGCTTGTCCCACGGCAGATCCATCGCAAAGGCTGCGCTGGTGGCGTCACACAGCGTCAGACCGCCGCGATCCGCTGGGATCACGTCGCCAGAGGGGACACGCACGCCCGACGTGGTACCGTTCCAGGTGAAACAGACGTCCCGATCATAGTCTAACTTGGCCATATCGACGATCTGACCATAGGGCGCCTGGTGCACGGTGGCGTCGAGCTTCAGCTGCTTGACCGCGTCCGTGACCCATCCCGCGCCAAAGCTTTCCCAGGCCACCATTTCGACCGGGCGTTCGCCGAGAAGGTTCCACATCGCCATCTCGAACGCACCTGTGTCCGAGGCGGGCACGATGCCGATGCGGTAATCGGCAGGCACGCCGAGGATGTCGCGCGTGGTCTCGATCGCCGATTTCAGCTTGGCCTTGCCGATCGCGGCGCGGTGCGACCGTCCAAGCGCAGCGTCCTGAAGCGTAGCGAGGTCGAATGTGGGGGGTTTGGCGCAGGGGCCTGAGGAAAAACGCGGATTTGCCGGCCGCGTGACCGGTTTCGTCGGTGCCATCTATGGTTATCCTTCCAGATAAGCGCCCCTCGTTGGGGAGGGGTGTCCCAAGGCCGGGCATAGCACGCCGCGCGGGTTTCACAACAGTCAAAAGGTCGCTATCAGCGCGGGCGCGGCCCGGTAACCGTCAGGGCAGGCCGGAAGATGGGGGGAGAGCTTGGCCGAGGTGTGGAATCTACTAAACGGCCGGGGCTGGTTTGTCCGGTCGCCGTTTCGCGAAGCACCCGTCGCGACAGAGCGGAGCGCCGGGATCGCGGCTTTGCATTTGGTTGGAGACAGGTTGAGGATCCGATGTTCACGATATCGCTGATTTCCGCGCCGGGCGGCCGGGGCCTCGACCCGGCATTGGTCGCAAGTCTGCGCAACGCCTGGGGAGGTGGAGAGGCCGTATGGCTGGCACCGGACGAGGCCGCAGAGTTCCCCGTTGCGGACGTGCCGGACAACCGGTGGTCCGTATGGGAAGACTGTCAGGCCTTGGGTGTGGATCTGGTCGCACAACCGTCGGCCGGGCGACGCAAACGGGTGCTGCTGGCAGATATGGATTCGACTCTGATCCAGCAGGAATGCGTCGACGAGCTGGCCGATGAGGCCGGTGTCGGCAAACAGGTGGCCGGGATCACGGCACGTGCGATGAACGGCGAATTGGAATTCGAGGCCGCGTTGCGGGAACGGGTCGGGCTGCTGCGGGGGTTGCATGCGGATGTAATCACAAAGGTACTGGAGTCGCGGATCACGTACATGCCGGGCGCACGGGAGCTGGTTGCGACGATGAAGGCATACGGCGGATATGCGGCATTGGTGTCAGGTGGCTTTACCGCGTTCACCGGGCAGGTCGCAGGGGCGCTGGGGTTCGACGAACACCGGGCAAACACCCTGTTGCAGGCCGGGAACAAGCTGACCGGCGAGGTGGCCGAGCCGATCCTCGGGCGCGATGCGAAGGTGGCGGCGCTGCACGACATCACGCGGCAGCTGGGGATTTCGACGCGGGATGTGATCGCGGTCGGCGACGGGGCCAACGATCTTGGCATGCTCGGGCTGGCGGGCACAGGGGTCGCATTGCACGCAAAACCATCGGTGGCCGCACAATGCGACGTGCGGATCAATCACGGCGATCTGACGGCCCTGTTGTATCTGCAGGGGTATTCGCGGAACGACTTCACTGCAGTGTCAGCCTAGAACGCGCCCTCGGCAGGCCGGATATACCCGGTAACGATGTCGCGGCGGTTTCGAATCGGAGCGTTGCGGCGGCGCAGGGTGGCAGGGTGATCGGGGTCGAGCACCCCCAGCCCGACAAGGATGGACGCCAGGGCGCATTCCGAGGCGCGCGTGGTTCCGTCAGAGATTTTGACGGCCACGCCGAATTGCAGTTCGGGGATGATCGCTGCGAACACGGCCTCGGCTCCGGTTTTGATCGCAACACGGCCATCCATAGCGCGCATCAGTTCGGTGCAGGCGCGGCCCTCGCCGGCGACGAGATCGGGATGCGCGGTCATTGCCTTGACCAGGCGCCGCGCGGCCTTGCCCCGTACGGTGCGGTCATCGCCGGATGCAAAGAACGCCATCGCGCGCGCAAAACCGTGCAGCGTGGTGGCAAAGTTCGGCGCAGAGCAGCCGTCGATGGCGTGACCGGGCGAGGGAAGACCGGTAGCAGACTCAAAGGCCTCCCGGACTGCAAGCTGCACGGGATGTGCGGCGTCGATATAGTCAGGGCCGGCGCCGAAATGGCGGGCGAGGGTCAGAAAGCCTGCGTGCTTTCCCGAGCAGTTATTGTGGTACTGGCATGGATGTTCGCAGGCGCGAATCAGGGCATCGCGAGCAGCCAGGTCGCCAGGCTCTTGCGGACCGCAGCGCAAATCGGCGTCCGACAGACCCAAACCGGCCAGCCAGCGCCTGACGCGATCGGTATGGAACGCTGCCCCCTGATGCGAGGCACAGGCCAAGGCCAGATGCTCGTCGGTAAGGCCTGCGGCTTCGGCGGCGCCGCTTTCGACAAGCGGCAGCGCCTGGATCATCTTGCACGCCGAGCGCGGCAGGATAACGGCGTCCGGATCGCCCCACGACTGCACGATTTGCCCGGAGGCGTCGCAAACGACCGCGTGGCCGGCATGAACCGACTCAAGAAACGCACCCCGCCAGATTTCGACCATTCCGGCCGGATCGCCCATGCCTGTCCCCACGATCACCGTTGCGCGATTTTCTGCCAACGGGGCTTCCAAAAATCGGCGTGATTCCGTTATGATACGCCAACATGGTAGATCATTGCATGCCTGCCGGGAAAGGTCACGTCAGATTGGCCGGGGCACGCGGGCAGAGGCAGAGACGGCAGGAGGCGTTGGGGGCGATGCGATCCATTCTGATTGGTGGAATTGCCGGAACCGCGTTGGCGGTTCTGGGGCAGGATATCGCGGCGCAGGAATCGGACAACCGCGTGGCGGCATACAAGGCCTGGAGCGTGTTCGAGGAACCTGCGTCCTGTACGGTCACCGTTCAGGACATCGGTGAATGCCCGCAGGATAAACTTGTGCCGCAGCAATGCTGGGTGGTCTCTGGCCCGACGGAAATCGTCAACAAGAAGGGCGACAGAATCGTCGCGGTCGAACGCGGCGTGATCCGTCTGTTCGTCTCTTACAGTCCCGGGCTGAACGTCAAGGGCCAGGTCTCGTACAAGAGCGGCTACCCTTACGGCGAAAATTCGGTGGTCAAACTGGAAATCTCGGACTCCGGATACGATCTGATCGCGCCGGGCCTCGACAAGCGGGAAACCTCGGACCGTGACGAGTCGCAGTTTGCCTGGTCGAAATCGGACAGCGACGACGCCAAGATCGTCGCCAGCATGAAGCGCGGCGCCGATGCGGTGATAACAGGCGTGTCCCGGCGCAATACGACGACGATCGACACGTTTTCGCTATTCGGTTTCACGGCAGCCGTCGAAGATGCGGAAAAGCGGTGTGGTGCCTAGGCCATAGGCTCTGAAACGGCGGAAGCCGGTTCGCTTGCGGTGCCGGGCGCGCGGCGGCAGAGTGGCGCCATGGCAGACCCCCTTGTCGGACGGTTCCAGTTTTTGTCGGAAGACGACACCCGGCGGTTTGCCGAAGCGCTGGCACCGTCATTACGCGCGGGCGACCTGATCCTGTTGTCAGGCGGTCTTGGCGCGGGCAAGTCGTTCTTTGCCCGTGCGCTGATCCAAAAGCGGCTGCGGTCGTCTGGGCTTGCCGAGGATGTACCGTCACCCACGTTTACGCTGGTGCAGACGTATGACGACGGCGCCGCAGAAATCTGGCACTGCGATCTGTACCGGTTGGGTGACGCATCCGAAATCGCCGAGCTGGGCCTTGATGACGCGTTCGAGACGGCGATTTGCCTTGTGGAGTGGCCGGACCGACTGGATGAAGACGTGCAGGCCGGAGCTCTGCGGCTTGAGTTTGGGACGACGGGCCGGCCAAACGAGCGCCTGGTGACTGCG
Source organism: Rhodobacter sp. (assembly GCA_030065095.1). Taxonomy (GTDB): domain Bacteria; phylum Pseudomonadota; class Alphaproteobacteria; order Rhodobacterales; family Rhodobacteraceae; genus JASJCA01. The sequence continues at coordinate 104,957 of JASJDP010000012.1, read as the reverse complement.
CGGTCATCCGATCCGCGATGGAAGCGCCTGCTACGCGACTTGCAGGCAGATCTTACCCATGAATGAGCGCGCGCAACGGCTCGGCCGCTTTCTGGCCTCGTCCGAATGGCGTACGGCACGACGCCAGCCGCTGGCGGGCGATGCGTCTTCACGGCGCTACGAGCGGCTGACCATGCCCGATGGCCGAACCGCCATATTGATGGACGCGCCCGCGGAGGGCGGCCACGACGTGGGCCGGTTCGTTGCGTTGGCACAGCATCTGTCCGGGGCCGGGTTCAGCCCGCCAGTACCCTACTTTGCCGATGTCGAGGCCGGGTTCGCCGTATTGGAGGATTTGGGGGATCGCCTGTACGCGCGGGTCGTGAAGGCAGATGAAACGGACGAGCAAGCGCTGTACCAGGCGGCGGTGGATGTCCTTGTGGCGCTGGCCGGGGCCCCCCCTGCACCTGGGCTGAAACCGCTCGGCGCATCGGAGATGCGAGACCAGATCGCACCGGTGTTCGACTGGTATTGTGCCGGCCTCGGGATGAAGGCCGGCGAAGCGCAAAGGAGGGAGATCGAAGGAGAGTTAGAGACTGTGCTCACAGCCTCTCTGCGGATGCCGGGTGTGATGGTCCTGCGCGATTTTCATGCCGAGAACCTGATCTGGCTGCCCGAACGGCAGGGCGTTCGGCGCGTCGGTCTTCTGGATTTCCAGGATGCGCTGATCGGCGACCCGGCCTATGACCTGGTGTCGCTGCTGCAGGACGCCCGGCGAGATTTGGCATTGGGCCTGGAGGCCGCCATGAAGGCACGATTCTGCGGCGCACTGGGACTTGATGGCGGAGATTTCGAAGCGGGCTATGCCGCCGTCGGCCTGCAGCGGAACTTGCGCATCCTCGGTGTGTTTGCGCGGTTGTGTCTGGACCATGGCAAAACGCGCTACGTCGATTTCCTGCCGCGGGTTTGGGGCCATGTCTGGCGCAACCTGCGCCATCCCGACCTGCGCGGTCTGGGCGAATTGCTGCGCCCCGTCTTGCCCGAGCCGACACCGGCCGGTCTTGCCAAGTTGAGAACGAAATGCGTGACCGTCCAAACGCCGTGATGCTGTTTGCCGCCGGGCTTGGCACCCGTATGCGTCCACTGACGGACACGCTGCCGAAACCGCTGGTCCAGGTCGCTGGGCGTCCCCTGCTGGACCATGCGCTGGACCTCGTCCACGGGGCTGGACTGACCCGGATTGTCGCGAACACCCACTATCTGGCCGAACAGATGGAGGCGGCGCTGGCGGCGCGGGCGGTCAAGGCGGTGCATGAGCCTGTGCTTCTGGATACCGGGGGCGGCCTGCGGAACGCTCTGCCGCATCTGAAACGCGGGCCGGTCCTGACGTTGAACACCGACTGCGTCTGGACGGGTCCAAATCCAATCGAGTGTCTCTGCAATGTGTGGGATCGGGATCGAATGGACGCTATGCTGTTGTTGATCGAACACGACAATGCGGTTGGGCATCGCGGATCCGGCGATTTCTTTCTATCCGACGACGGGCGCCTGAGCCGTGGCAAGGGCATGGTCTATTCGGGGCTGCAGGTTGTGAACCCGGACTGCGTGAGGGATGTGCAAAAGCGCGTATTTTCGTTGAACGAGCTCTGGGACCTTTTGGCCGCCAGGGGCCGCTTGTTCGGGCTGATCCACAAAGGCGGCTGGGTTGACGTCGGCCGCCCCAGCAGCATTGCCTTGGCCGAAGAATTGCTTGAATTCCCCAATGTTCGAGACTGAATCACCTGCGAGCGTCTTTGCTGTCCCACCTGGGGTGGATTTCCCCAAGGCGGTCATCGACGGCCTATTGCAGCGTTTCGCTTCGCAGCCGCCCGAAGACCTGGCGCGGGTGCAGGTCTATGTGAACACCCGCCGGATGCACCGGCGGATGCAGGGCCTGTTCGATCAGGGGCCCGCGCGCCTGCTTCCGCGGCTTCGGCTGATAACAGACCTGGCCGCCGACACCGCCCTGGCGGACATCCCAAGGGCGGTGTCTCCATTACAGCGGCGGCTGGAATTGTCCCAGTTGGTCGCCCGGCTGCTTGAACAAGAGCCCGATCTGGCCGCACCCGCAGCGCTGTACGACCTGGCTGACAGCCTGGCCAACCTGATGGATGAAATGGCCGGCGAGGGCGTCAGTTCTGCCGATATCCGCGGTCTCGATGTGTCGGACCAGTCGGGCCACTGGCAACGAAGCCTGCGGTTCGTCACGCTTGTCGACGACTTCCTGAACGGCAGCCTTGGTCTGGACGCCGATGCCCGCCAGCGCGCGGTGGTGGAGCGTCTGGCAGATCGCTGGCGGCACGATCCGCCGCAACATCCGATTCTGGTGGCAGGGTCCACAGGGTCCAGGGGCACGACTGCGTTGTTCATGCAGGCGGTTGCGAAGCTTCCGCATGGCGCATTGATCCTGCCGGGGTTTGATTTCGACATGCCGGTGGAGATTTGGGGTCAGATGGGCGAGGCCGCGGCGGCCGAAGATCACCCGCAGTTCCGATATCGCCGGCTGATGCAGACGCTCGACCTTCAGCCGGGTGATATCCGCAGATGGGTCGACACGCCCCCGCCGAATCCCGATCGCAACCGCTTGATGTCGCTTGCCCTGCGGCCGGCACCGGTTACCGACGGCTGGATGACCGATGGTCCCCGGTTACGGGGCATCACGTCGGCTGCCGCCAGCATGACGCTGGTCGAGGCGCCTTCGGTCCGGGCCGAGGCCAGTGCGATCGCGATGGCGTTGCGCAAGGCCGCAGAGGATGGCCGCGTTGCCGCGCTGATCACCCCGGACCGGGTTCTGACACGGCAGGTGTCGGCGGCGCTGGACCGGTGGGGCATCGTCCCGGACGACAGCGCCGGGCGGCCCTTGCCGCTAACGGCACCGGGGCGTTTCCTGCGCCATGTGGCCGATTTGTTTGGCGAGCGGCTGACGTCCGAGAAACTGCTGACCCTTCTAAAGCATCCGCTGACCAACACCGGATCCGAAGATCGCGGGGCTCACCTGCTTTACACCCGAGAACTGGAACTGAACCTGCGCCGGTACGGCCCGCCGTTTCCACGCCGCCACGATCTGATCGCCTGGGCGTTCGGGCGCGATGCTGGACAAGATACCGGATGTCAGACGTGGGCCACCTGGCTGAGCGATCTGATCGACGGTCTGGACCGGGTGGGAAGCCGGTCGTTGGCCCAGCATCTCGACCGGCATATCCGCACGGCCGAAGGTCTTTCGGCCGGTCCGCGCGGGACGGGGACAGGGGCTCTTTGGGACGCGGCTGCAGGAGAGGAGGCCGTCAGGCGGATTGCCGAGCTGAGACAAGCGGCAGGCTATGGTGGCAGCCTGTCGGCAAGGGATTATTCATCGCTGTTCAACTCCGTCCTGCAGCGCGGCGAAGTGCGCGAAGCGACGGTCGCCCACCCGCATGTCATGATCTGGGGAACCCTGGAAGCGCGGGTTCAAGGTGCGGACCTTGTCATACTTGGCGGTCTGAACGAGGGCGTCTGGCCGGAGCCGCCGGCACCTGACCCCTGGCTGAACCGAACACTCCGGCAACGCGCGGGTTTGTTGCTGCCCGAGCGGCGTATCGGGCTTGCCGCCCATGACTTTCAACAGGCCATTGCCGCGGAAGAGGTGATTTTGACAAGATCCGTCCGTGATGCCGAGGCGCAGACCGTGCCGTCGCGATGGATCAACCGGCTGACAAACCTGCTGGACGGGATTTCGGGCGAGGGCTCGGCCGCCTTGCAGTCCATGCGCAACCGCGGCCAGAAGTGGCTTTCGTTGGCGGACCGACTCGACCACCCGCCGAAAGATCTGTGCGCTGCCATGCCACCGGCGACGCGGCCGTCGCCGCAGCCCCCGGTCGACGCCCGGCCGAAAGAGTTGTCGATTACGGAAATACAGACACTAATAAGAGATCCCTACGCTGTTTATGCACGGCGGATCCTGGGCCTGCGGCCACTCGATCCGCTGCAACGCCTACCGGATGCCCCGATGCGGGGCACCGTGCTGCACAAGGTTTTGGAACGCTTTGTGTCGGAAGCACCCGTTTCTGATGCCGAGGAGGCGCGCACTCGGCTACTGGATATCGCCGACGCGGTCTTGACGACCGAGGCCCCATGGCCCGCGGCGCAACGGATGTGGCGCGCCAAGCTGATGCGGATTGCAGACTGGTTCATCGCCGGCGAGATCGACCGCCAGAGCCAGCGCTCTCCGATTGCGCTCGAAGCGCGGGGGCATCTGGATCTGGCGGATCTGGATCTAAGGCTGGTGGGCAAGATCGACCGGATCGACCGCGCCTTTGGCAGTGCCTTGGCGATCTACGACTACAAGACCGGGGCGCCACCGACACAGGACCAGCAGTTGCATTTCGACAAGCAGCTGGCGCTTGCCGCCGTGATGGCAGAACTGGGGACGATCGAGGGGTTGGAACCGGCGCATGTGTGCGAGGTCGCCTATATCGGCCTGGGGGAAAACCCGCGGCTTGAAGCCAGAATGCTGGACCGGGGCGATATCCCGCAGACGCTGGCCGAGCTTCGCCGGCTGATCGCCGCCTACCGGCAACGGACGCGCGGCTATACCTCGAAACGGGCCGTGATGCACCAAATCTATGGCGGCGACTACGACCACCTTGCCCGATATGGCGAGTGGGACACCAACCACGACCCGGACCCGGTAGAGGTCGGCGCGTGACCCTGGACGCGGCGACAGAGCGGCAGAACCAGGCCGCAGACCCGCGCCGTTCGACCTGGCTGGCTGCGAATGCGGGATCCGGCAAGACGCGTGTGCTGACCGATCGCGTTGCCCGGTTGCTGCTGGACGGGGTACAGCCGCAAAATATCCTGTGCCTGACCTACACCAAGGCGGCCGCGTCCGAGATGCAGAACCGGCTGTTCCGGCGGCTGGGTTCCTGGTCGATGAAGCCCGACCGTGATCTGGAGGCAGAGCTGCGCGGCCTGGGTGTCGCGGTCGGCGGCAAGGCGGATCTGGCCAGGGCACGGCGGCTGTTTGCGCGCGCCATCGAGACCCCCGGAGGCCTGCGGATTCAGACCATTCATTCGTTCTGTGCCTCCCTGCTGCGCCGGTTTCCGCTGGAGGCCGGTGTGTCGCCCGCCTTCGTCGAACTGGACGACCGGTCCGCCGTGTTGCTGCAGCAGGACGTCGTGGAGCGTCTTGCCGAGGGCGACGCCCAGGCAACCGTTGACGGGATTGCCGCGCATTTTACCGGGGACGGCCTGGACAGGCTGACCGGCGCGATCGCGCGGCACCGCAAGTCTTTTACAACCGCCTTGTCCGACCGCGATTATCTGAAGCTGTTCGGCGCCGATCCGGATCTTTGCGAAGATGCGATCCTGAAGTCCCTGGATTTCGATGGTCTTGATGGCCTGCTCGATCGTTTGCGGACAGTGCTGGAGACGGGCAGCACGACGGATCTCCGGGCCGCCGAGAGGTTGCGGGCTGTGAGAACCGGTCCTTTCGGATTCGATGACCTGAGAGTTCTCTTCGGCGTGTTTCTGACCGGCGCTGGCGCCAAGGAGCCCTTTGCCGCAAAGGTCGGCAAGTTCCCCACGAAGGCGAGCCGCGAGGTCCTTGGCCCGATATGTCACGACCTCGACGCACTGATGCTGCGGGTCGAAGCCGCCCGCGAAGCCGCCACCTGCCTTGCCGCCGCCCGGAAATCCGCGGCCCTGTCCAGCTTTGCGGCGGCTTTTCTGCATGCCTATGACCGGCAAAAACAGCTGCATGGCTGGCTGGATTTCGACGACCTGATTCAGAAGACGCTGGCGCTGCTTTCGGACCCGGCCGTGGCAGGATGGGTCCTCTACCGGCTGGACGGCGGCCTCGATCACATCCTGGTCGACGAGGCGCAGGATACCAGCCCCGATCAGTGGCAGGTGATCGAACGGCTTGCACAGGAATTCACGGCCGGCCTGGGCGCACGCGATGGGGTGTCGCGGACGATCTTTGTCGTCGGTGACAAGAAACAGTCAATCTATTCGTTTCAGGGTGCGGATGCCCGGGAGTTCGACCGGATGCGGATGCATTTTGGCGGACGGCTGCACGATATCGGCGTGCCGCTGCAAAGCCTGGAGTTGGAGTATTCGTTCAGGTCATCCGATGCCATCCTGCGGTTTGTCGAGGCAGCACTGCCGGAGTTTTCAGAGACGCGGCACCGGGCGTTTCGTGACCGCTTGCCGGGCCGGGTGGATCTTTGGCCAGCGGTCGAAGCGGCGGAGCAGCCGGAAAAACGCAACTGGTACGACCCGGTCGACATCAAAACCGAAGAGCATCACGATGTCGTCCTGGCACGCCGAATCTCGGAAGAGATCGAACGGCTGATCGCAGACGAGACGATCCCGGCAGGTGACGGAACCCGGCGCAGGATCACGGCGGGGGATTTTCTGATCCTGGTGCGTCGGCGGTCCGGGTTATTCGAAGAGATCATCCGCGCCTGCAAGGCGCGCGGACTGGCCATTGCAGGGGCCGACCGGCTAAAGCTCGGCGCGGAACTGGCAGTCAAGGATCTGGCTGCGATCCTGGCGTTTCTGGCAACTCCGGAGGATGACCTTTCGCTGGCGGCGGCTTTACGGTCGCCGTTGTTCGGGTGGAGCGAGGCCGAGCTCTATCGCCTCGGCGCGGGCCGTTCTGCACCCTACCTGTGGACCGAATTGCGCGACCGCTCAGCCGAGTTCCCCGAAACCCTGAGCATGCTGAAGGACTTGCGGAATTCGGCAGACTATCTGCGGCCATACGACCTGATCGAACGGATTCTGACGAAACATGACGGACGGCGCAGGCTGTTGGCGCGGCTGGGACCGGAGGCCGAGGACGGGATCGATACGCTGTTGTCACAGGCCTTGGCCTATGAACGCATCGATGTTCCCAGCCTCACCGGCTTTCTGACCTGGCTCGACACCGGAGAGATCGAGGTCAAGCGCCAGATGGATGCCGCCAGCGACCGGATTCGGGTTATGACCGTCCACGGCGCCAAGGGGCTGGAAGCGCCAATCGTCATTTTACCGGACACCGCCAGACGGGTGCAAAGCCTGCGCGACGAGATCATCGTGACGGAGGATGGCACCCCGGTCTGGCGCACGTCCAAAGACCAGCAGCCCAAAGGTCTTGTCTCCGCCATCGAAGCCATTCGGACGGCGCAGGGCGAAGAGGCCAACCGCCTCTTTTACGTCGCAGTCACGCGGGCCGAGACCTGGCTGATTTTTGCCGGTTCCGGAAATGTCGGGAAGGCGGGGGAAAGCTGGCACCAGATCGCCCGCCGCGGCCTCGAAGAGCTTGGGGCGGCGACCATCGACACACCCACCGGCACAGGCCTGCGCTATACGCATCGGAACTGGGACCTCGGCGACGTGGCGGAAACGCCGGGTGACGTGACCGCCGCCAAGATCGAGGTGCCGGATTGGATGGAGCGCCGCGCCCCTGCGCCCGCCCGCGCGCCAAAACCGCTAGCGCCTTCGGATTTGGGCGGCGCCAAGGTTCTTTTCGGCGACGGAGGAGAAGCGGACGAAGACTCCGGCAAGGCCCACGGCAGGCTTGTGCACAGCTTTTTGGAACATCTGCAGCACCTGGCGCCATCGCAGTGGCCGGCCGTGGCGGTGGCCCTTGCCGGAACCGAAACGGATGATTCGGATCGGCAGCGGGCGCTGGACGAGGCAAGCCGCGTGTTGCTGGATCCCGAGTTCGGGTTCTTGTTCGATGACGCAACGTTGAGCGAGGTCGATCTTTCGGCCGCCCTTTCCAATCTTGGCGGTCGGCGGATCAACGGGACAATCGACAAACTGGTGGTCGAACCCCGCCGGGTTCTGGCCGTCGATTTCAAGACCAACGCCGTGGTGCCCGGCGACGCCGGCGGGACGCCCGAAGGCATTTTACGGCAAATGGGCGCCTATCTGGCCGCGTTAGAGACGATCTATCCCGGAAAACGCGCTGACGTCGCCATTCTTTGGACCGCTGAGCCGCGGCTGATGCCGCTGCCAAACGACATTGTGAGGCAGGCCTTGCGAAATGCCGCTACATCTTGACCTGACACCGTGCAGCCCATACGTCTTTCAGCAACAAATCCCTCCTAGGAGAAAACTCATGGCCACCGTCGCCGTTACCGATCAGACCTTCGATACAGAGGTCGTAAATTCCGACATCCCCGTCGTCGTCGATTTCTGGGCCGAATGGTGCGGCCCCTGCAAGACCATCGGCCCGGCGCTCGAAGAGTTGTCGGACGAATATGCCGGCAAGGTGAAGATCGTGAAGGTCAATGTGGACGAGAATCCCAACTCGCCCGCTCAGCTGGGCGTGCGCGGAATCCCGGCGCTGTTCCTGTTCAAGGATGGCCAAGTGGTGTCGAACAAGATCGGCGCCGCGCCGAAAGCCGCCCTGCAGAACTGGATCACCGAGGCGATCTGACGCTATCACCTGACCGGATGGCGGGGATCGGGGCGCTTCGGCGCCCCTTTTCGATCAAACCTCCCATCCGCGCCGTCGAACCATGTCCAGAATCTGCGCCTCTGCCTGATCGGATCCACCGTTGATGGCAGTGAGCTTGAGAAACCAGTAGAGATACGCGTCATAATCCGGCTCGGCGGTCTGTATCGCCCGGAAGGCGGCCCGATCTTCGGTATCGGCGGTATTGATGGCGATGTGGTGGAAGTCGATCCGGGCAAACAGCAGCGCTGGCTTGTGAAAGAAGTAACCTGACAGCGCTACAGAGGAGTTTTCGGTCACGACATAGTCGCAGCCTGCCAGAAGTTCAGGCATCGGTTCGGAGGCGACCCGCAGACGAGAATGTCTTTCGCACAACGCATCGATGGCCTGTGTTTCTTCAGGGGTGTAGATCTCGCTTGGATGGTAGCCGAGGATCACCGGACGCCCGGGGTCGTTGTCCAGGACGGACTGGATCATCGCGACCGGGCTGATCGTCTGAAAACTGCGGTGTTCCAGCAGCCGGCCCTGCAACGGCACATAGACGAAGCCGTTGCGCCGTGGACGGTCGGCCGCTGCCCCGAACAGCCGCTTCCGCCACGCATTGCAGAACGTTCGTGCCGCGTCCCGGTCTATCTTCGCCGGCTGGAATGCGGTTTGGGCAATCTGCCATTCCCAGCGCTTGGCTGACGTCTCGATCCGCCAGAACGGGTAGAAATAGGCCCGCCGCAACGTCAGCGCACGCGGATGAAACGGATCGTCCATCATGAACAGCGAATAGCCCCGCCGCGTGGCGGATTTCAGCCGTTCTGCGGCACTGTTCCTGCGCAGTTCGACCCTGAAGTTCCGCGACTCGAACGCCCTTGAGATCCGCTCGATGATATTGAAATTGCCCGCTTCGGCGCGGCGGAGGTCGTCGTGGTCAAGATAGATGCGGAGGATCTTTGCACCGGCCATATTCGGCGACGCTAGAGTTGACCGCTGGCCAAGTCAAAGGTGCTTGTTCCCCGTGGGCCGCACCGCCATATAGGCGCAATGGCGAAGGAGACTGCGATGGCAAACGACGGCGTTCCAGGCTGGCACGGCACGACGATCATCGGCGTGAAGAAGGGCGGCGAGGTCGTGATTGCCGGTGACGGGCAGGTAAGCCTGGGCCAGACGGTGATCAAGGGCACGGCGCGCAAGGTGCGGCGTCTGTCGCCGGGCGGGTACGACGTCGTCGCCGGGTTTGCCGGATCGACCGCGGACGCCTTTACCTTGCTGGAACGGCTGGAGGCCAAGCTGGAGGCGACACCGGGCCAGTTGCAGCGCGCAGCGGTGGAACTGGCGAAGGACTGGCGCACCGACAAATACCTGCAAAAGCTGGAGGCGATGCTTATCGTGTCGGACGGGGCGCAGATTTACGTGATCACCGGCGCCGGCGACGTTTTGGAACCCGAGCATGACGTGACGGCCATCGGGTCTGGCGGAAATTATGCGCTGGCCGCCGGCCGGGCGTTGATGGACAGCGAGCTTTCGGCCGAAGAGGTGGCCCGGCGGGCGATGGCGATTGCGGCGGATATCTGCGTTTACACGAACGGGACTTTGACGGTGGAGACGATCAAACCATGACCGACCTGACCCCCCGCGAGATCGTCAGCGAGCTCGACCGCTTCATCATCGGCCAGAAGGACGCCAAGCGCGCCGTGGCGGTGGCGCTGCGCAATCGCTGGCGGCGCAAGCAGCTGGGCGAGGACCTGCGCGAAGAGGTTTATCCCAAGAACATCCTGATGATCGGTCCGACCGGGGTGGGCAAGACCGAGATCAGCCGGCGTCTGGCGCGGCTGGCGAAAGCGCCTTTCATCAAGGTCGAGGCCACGAAGTTCACCGAGGTGGGCTATGTCGGCCGCGATGTCGAACAGATCGTTCGGGATCTGGTGGATGCCTCGATCGCAATGACACGCGAGAATATGCGCGAAGAGGTAAAGACCTCGGCCCATTCCGCCGCCGAGGAGCGGGTGATCGAAGCGATTGCGGGGGCGGATGCCCGCGAGGCCACGCGCGAGATGTTCCGCGGCAAGCTGAAGCGCGGGGAACTGGACGATCACGTGATCGAGCTGGACGTGGCCGACACGTCGAACCCGATGCAGGCCCTGGAGATCCCCGGTCAGCCCGGGCAGATGGGCGGCATGATGAACCTGGGCGATATTTTCGGCAAAGCCTTTGGCGGACGCACGGTTCGGCGCAAGATGACCGTGGCCGAAAGCTATGAGGTGCTGATCGGCGAAGAGGCCGACAAGCTGTTGGACGACGAGACGGTGAACCGCGCCGCGCTGCAGGCGGTCGAGCAGAACGGGATCGTGTTCCTCGACGAGATCGACAAGGTCTGCGGCCGGTCGGATGCGCGCGGGGCCGAGGTCAGCCGCGAGGGGGTGCAACGGGATCTTCTGCCCTTGATCGAGGGGACGACCGTTTCGACCAAGCACGGGCCGATCAAGACCGACCACATCCTGTTCATCGCATCGGGCGCCTTTCACGTCGCGAAGCCATCCGATCTGTTGCCCGAACTGCAGGGGCGGCTACCGATCCGGGTGGAACTGCGGGCGCTGACGGAAGCCGATTTCGTGCGTATCCTGACCGAGACGGACAATGCGCTGACGCGGCAGTATTCGGCGCTGATGGCGACCGAAGAAGTGGCCGTGGACTTTACCGAAGACGGGATCGCGGCGCTGGCGAAGATCGCGGCGGAGGTCAATCAAAGCGTCGAGAATATCGGGGCACGGCGGCTTTACACGGTGATGGAGCGTGTGTTCGAAGAACTTTCCTTTACCGCGCCGGACCGGGGCGGCGAATCCGTGACGGTGGATGCCGGATTTGTCGACGCCAATCTGGGTGAGCTGACGAAGTCGGTGGATGTCAGCCGATACGTTTTGTAGCTGTCCGAATTCTTCGGTGGGCGCGGCGGACAGGACAGCTTATCAACACACACATGATCCGGGTTGTTTTGATCCTGTCGCTGATCGCCCTGTCCGCCTGCACGCCGCGGGCGCGGCTGGTACCCGTCAGTGCCGATCTGGTGTCGGACGATATTCGGTCGGTATATATCGGGACCACGCGGAAATGGACGCCCGAGGCCGGGTTTTCGGGGCGGCGCAGTCAGGTGTCGAATTACCTGCGCTACGACATTTCCGTGCCCAAGACCCGGCCCGCGGGGGAAATAACGTGGCCGACGGACGGGATCGACCCGAACAGCCAGTTCCTGCTGGCCGGGGCGACAGCGTTCGAGGGGCCTGATCCGTTTCGGCGCGATCTGGCCGCCAGCCTCGCCCGCCGTCCCCAGGGTGCCCGCGAAGCGGTGATCTATGTGCACGGTTTCAACAACCGGTTCCACGAAGGCGTTCTGCGGATTACCCAGCTGTCCGAGGATTTCCGGTTTCCCGGCGTTTCCGTCCACTACTCCTGGCCGAGCGCCGGAAATCCGCTTGGTTATGCCTATGACCGCGACAGCCTGCTCTATGCCCGCGACGGGCTGGAACGGCTGGTGCGCGAGGTGCAGGCATCCGGGGCCGACCGCGTCATTCTCGTGGCGCATTCGGTGGGCGCGATGCTGGTGATGGAAACCCTGCGGCAGATGGCGATCGCCCGCCCCGGATCGGTCGCGCGGGGCCTTGGCGGCGTGATTCTGATCTCGCCGGACATCGATGTCGAGCTGTTCCGCGCCCAGGCTTCGCGCATCGGTCGACTGCCGCAGCCGTTCGGGCTGTTCGTGTCGAAACGCGACCGGGCGCTGTCGTTGTCGGCCCGACTGACCGGGCAGGGCAACCGGCTGGGCAACATCCGGTCGCTGGAGACGCTGGCCGATCTGGACGTGACCGTGATCGACGTGACCGAGTTTTCGACGGGCGAGGGGCATTTCGTCGCCGGGGATTCGCCTGCGGTCATAAGCATCTTTTCCCGCGCCGGTGCGCTGGAGACCGCGTTTCGCGGCGATCAGGCCGGGCGGACAGGTCTGGTCCCGGGGACGGTTCTGACGGTGCAGAATGCCACAGAGATCATCCTGTCGCCGGTAACGGGACTGGTGCAATAGGGCTTTCCTTTTTCCGGCCCCTCGGTGACAGAGGGTCATGGATCTGTTGCCCTTTCTGCGCGCGAACGCGCCGTTTCTGGCCGCCGGCGCGCTGCTGGCATTTTGTTCGAGTTTTGGGCAGACCTACCTAATCTCGGTCTTCGCAGGCGAGATCCGCGCCGAGTTCGGGCTGAGCCATGGCGACTGGGGCGGGATCTACACGCTTGGAACCACGGCAAGCGCCGTCGCGATGATCTGGGCGGGCATCGCGACCGACCATTTCCGGGCGCGCACCCTGGGTGCGGTGGTGTTGGCCGGTCTCGCCTTCGCCTGTCTGATGATGGCGCTGGCACCGGGTGCCTGGGCGCTCCCCTTCGTAATCTTCGCGCTACGATTCGCCGGGCAGGGGATGACGACGCATATCGCCGTGGTCGCTATGGCCCGGTGGTTCGTGGCCTCCCGCGGCAAGGCGATCTCCGTTGCTCTGATGGGCTTTGCCGTCGGAGAGGCGTTTCTGCCGCTGGCCATCGTCCCGCTTCTGGGCATTGCTCCCTGGCGGATGCTGTGGGTCGGGTTTGCAGTGTTCCTGCTGCTGGTCATTCCGGTTCTGTCGCGGCTTTTGCGATTGGAGCGCACGCCGCAATCCGTCGCCGAGGAAAGCCCGGCATCGGGGATGCGCGGGCGCCACTGGCGGCGGCCCGAGGCGTTGCGGCACTGGCTGTTCTGGCTTGTGGTCCCGTCGATCATGGCCCCGTCGGCCTTTGGCACGGCGTTCTTCTTTCAACAGGTGCACCTGGCCGAAACCAAGGGCTGGGCGCATATCGAGCTGGTGTCGCTGTTTCCGCTTTTTACCGGCACGGCGATTGCGGCGATGCTGGTGTCTGGATGGCTGATCGACCGGGTCGGTTCGGCACGGCTGATGCCGTTCGCCCAACTGCCGGTAGCCGTGGGATTCATCGTGCTGGGCATGGCCGAGGGGCTGCCGCTGGCAGCCGCCGGAATCGTCTTGATGGGATTGTCACAAGGGGCCCTGTCGACCCTAAGCAGCGCTTTTTGGGCCGAATTCTATGGCACACGGTATCTGGGCGGTATCAAGGCGCTGGCGACCGCGGCGATGGTTCTGGGCTCGGCCATCGGACCGGGGCTGACCGGTGCGCTTATCGACTTCGGGATAGATTTCGAGGATCAGATGGTCGGGATCGCCGGGGTCTATGCTGGTGCGGCCCTTCTCGTAGCCGTGGGCGTGACACGCGCGCGGCGGTTGTTACCTTTTGCGGCGTAGGTAAACATAGTAGGCGCCGCTGCCGCCATGCCTCAGATGTGCCTCGGTCACCTGCAGGACGGCATAGGACAGCGACGGATGCGCCAGCCATTGCGGAACCTGGTGCCGTAGCAGGCCGCGGCGGACGGGAATCGGGCCGTCGTCCCTGGCGGTCTTGCCCTTGCCGGTGATGACAAGCACCAGGCGCCGGCCCCGGGCGAAGGCGTCCGCGATGAACCGGTTTAGCGCTGGGTGGGCCTGGGCGAGCGTCATCCCATGCAGATCGACGCGCGCCTCAGGTTTCAGCTTGCCCCTTTTGAGCTGGGTAAAGGCCTTTCGGTCCATGTGGACCGGCTGCCCGTTCGGGCGCTGCGTGGGCAGGGCAGTGTCGGTCTGTCTTTCTCCGATCCGGAACGCCGGGATCGGATCGGGTTTCGGCGGATCAAAATGGTGTTCGATCCGTTCCGGGATCGGTTTCGGCTGCGCCGGATGCAGCGGCACGGTGGTTTCGGTGACCTTGGACCAGAGCGCATGTTCCTCGGGGGTCAGGCCGCGCGGGCCCTTGCGGCTCACCCCGTGCCCTCGGGGGCGAGGGCAAAGGCCCGCTGAATCGGCATCAGAACGATCATCCGGCCCGGATCGCGGACCCGACCCGCTTTCCGCCCGGCTTCGTCGCCGGTGCCAAAAAAGATATCGGCGCGTTGGGTGCCCTTGATCGCAGACCCTGTGTCCTGCGCGATCATCAGACGGCGGAGCGTGTTGCGACCACCCTTTTCGATCCAGACCGGTGCGCCGAGTGGCACGTATTTCGGATCGACGGCGATCGAGCGCATGGCCGTGATCGAGCGGTTCATCGCGCCAAGCGGACCCTTGTGGGCCGGAACGCGCGGGACCTCTCGGAAGAAGACGTAAGACGGGTTGTGCCGCAAAAGCGCGGCGCCTTCGACCGGGTTGCGGCGGACCCAGTTGCGGATCACCTGGGCCGATACCTGATGCGCCTGGTAGATCCCGCGGCGAACCATTTCCTGACCGATCGATTTATAGTCGTGGCCGTTCTTGCCGCCATAGCCGACGCGCAGGCCGGTTCCGTCGGGAAACCGGACACGGCCGGACCCCTGGATTTGCAGAAAGAACACATCGACCGGGTCGTCGATCCAGGCGATCTCCAGCCCCCGGCCGTCAAGGATGCCGTTTTCCTCGATCTCGGCGCGGGTAAACCAGGTGCGGCCGTTCTGAACCTCGGGCGGTTTGCGGTAAAGCGGATAGCGGTATTTGCCCGTCCGGGTGCGAGAGCCGTTGAGTTCGGGCTCGAAATAGCCGGTAAAAAGACCCGCCGAGCCGTCGGTGATCAGGACTGGGCGGAAGAACAGTTCAAAGAACGTCCGGGCGTTCTTTTGATTTGTGGCGAGTGCGCAGAGCGACGCCCAGTCAGGGTCTTTCATGTCGCGGCAGGTTTCCTTGAAAACCTGCAACGCAGCATCGTGGTCGTCGTATTCCCAGCCCTTGAGATCGGCAAAGCTGACAACCTCATAGGTTGCATCCTGCGCACAGGCGGGACCGGTCAAGGCAAATCCCACCGATAATGCCCCCGCCAGGGCGGCACGTCTCATTCCCCGGTGGCGACCAGTTTCCAGTTGGGATCGTCGGCCCCCATGACGCGGGCAAACGTCCAGCTGTCCTTCTGGCGCTTGATCTCGTTGGGGTTGCCTTCGATGATCTCCCCGGCTGCGTTGCGCACGGCCGAGGTCAGTTCACCGACAAATCGCACCGTGACCTCGGCCTCCTGGGTGTCGCGGTCAAAGCTCGCGTCCGCCAGGGTCAGCTCGCGCACGCCGACGAAATTCGCCTCGATGGTCAGGCCCTGGTCTTCGCGCTCGCCAATTACATCGACGAAGGTCTGGTGAACCTCGGGCCCGAGGAAGGGCGCGATATCGTCGATTTCGCCCTTCTCGAACGCCATCAGGATCATCTCATAGGCGCCGCGGGCGCCCTGCAGGAATTCGTTGACGGAAAAGCCGGGCTCCACGAGCTTCATCGCGGCCAAGGCATGCGCGGCGTCAGAGCCGTCTTTGACGTGATCCGTGATGTCGCGATCCGGGCCTCCCTCGATCACCTCGAGATCGGGACGTTCGCGCCGCGGGCGTTCGGGCAACTGCACCGGGGGCTTTTCAAACCCGTCGCGAGTTCCGAGAACGCTGCGCAACCGCAGGATCAGAAAGACCGCTATTCCGGCAAGAACCAGAAGTTGGATGATGGCGGAACTCATGCAGACCTCTTTCTCGGGCTCATGTGGTATTCTTCGGACACCGCACTTATGTAAGGCGTGGACATTGGCAAGTCCACTGTTCGGATCATGCAACTCACGGGGAAATCATGTGGCTCTTTGCCCTCTTTCTAGCGGTCCCGTTGATCGAGATCGCGCTGTTCATCCAGATCGGTGGCGCGATCGGTCTGGGGTGGACGTTGCTGATCGTCGTTCTTACCGCAATCCTGGGGACCTGGCTTGTGCGGGCTCAGGGTATTCTGGCGATGAACCAGCTGCGCACCTCGTTCTCGCGTTTAAACGATCCGACAGAGCCGTTGGCACATGGCGCAATGATTCTCTTTTCCGGCGCATTGTTGCTGACACCGGGATTTTTTACCGATGCGGTCGGATTTGCATTGCTGATGCCGCCCGTGCGCATGGCGATCTATCGCTTTCTGCGGGCGCGGGTGAAAGTGCAGTCATTCGAAATGGGTGCACAGCCGGGGCCGCGGACCGGCCACCGCGCGCCGCCGGGCAAGGGACCGGTAATTGACGGCGACTTCGAAGAGGTTGTGCCGCCAAAGCAGCCAACACACGGAAACTCTGGCTGGACTCGGCATTGAGGCCCTGCAAGTGACCTGTTAGACGGCGTCGAAACCTGATTTCCGACGTAAGGGAGTTTGACGATGGCCGAAAATGGCGAAACGACCGAAGAGGCCGGTGCAACTGCGCAGCCGCAGCCGCCGAAGATGCAGGTCCTGGGGCAGTTCATCCGCGATTTGTCGTTCGAAAACATTCTGTCCCGGAAGGGCGTCAGTGGCGAGGTAAAGCCCGAGATGCAGGTTCAGGTCAGCATGGATGCCAAGAAACGGCCGACGGAAAACCAGTACGAAGTTACGACGAAGTTCTCCGTGACTTCGAAGAATGCCGGTAGCGACGATGTCCTGTTCGTCGTGGAACTGGAGTACGGCGGGCTGTTCCACGTCGAAAACATACCGGACGAGCAACTGCACCCGTTCTTGATGATCGAATGCCCGCGCATGCTGTTTCCATTCGTGCGCCGGATCATCAGCGACGTCACCCGCGACGGCGGTTTTCCGCCGTTGAACCTGGATACCGTCGATTTCGTACAGCTTTACCGGCAGGACATCGCGCGGCGGGCCCAGGAACAGAAGCCGGCGACGCCGGTCAGCTAAGCTTTGCCCAAAGCGATTCGGGACCGAGCGCATCGACGAAGGCGCGGTGCGCTTCGGCCTCTTCTGCTGTGATACGCGGTGGCAATTGGGTCGGACGTGCCACCGGCCGCCAATCCCGTCCAGGATCTTTGCTAGAGGCAACCGGTCCGCTCGACAGGATCAGGCCGGGCTGGCGGCCACCGATCAGTTCCAGATAAACCTCGGCCAGAATTTCGCTGTCGAGCAAGGCGCCATGAAGCGTCCGGGCGGTATTGTCGATGCCGAAGCGGCGGCAGAGCGCATCAAGCGACGCGGGCGAGCCGGGATATTTCTTGCGGGCGATGGCAAGCGTGTCGATGGCTTGGTCGGACGGAAGAAGCGGTCGGTTTATCCAGCCCAGCTCGGCGTTGAGGAACTTCATGTCGAAGGCCGCATTGTGGATCACCAGCTTGGCGTCGCCGACAAAGGAAAGAAATGCGTCGCCGATCTCGGCGAACCTGGGTTTGTCGCGCAGGACGACTTCGCCCGGATTTGCGGCACGCGGGGCTTCCAGCAGATCGGGGCCAAGACCGTGCACCTCGAACGCGGATTGCGGCATCGCGCGGTCGGGGTTGATGTATTGGTGATAGGTGCGGCCGGTCGGGACGTGGTTCAAAAGCTCGACAGCGCCGATTTCGACGATGCGGTCGCCGGTTTCGGGTTCGAAGCCGGTTGTTTCGGTATCAAGTACGATCTCACGCATCGGCCAACCTCTGCCGGATGTCCTTTAGACATGATTGCACCTGCGCGCGGGCGCCTGCAAGATCCAGCGTTTCGATCACATAGTCGGCGCGCCGGCGTTTTTCCGCATCCGGGACTTGTTTCGCAAGGATAGTGTCGAATTGTGCCTCGGTCATGGTTCCGCGGTCGAGCACACGCCGGCGCTGAATCCCTGCGTCTGTGCTGACCACCACGACGGCGTCCATATCGGTATCTGCGCCGGTTTCGAAGAGAAGTGGAATATCGAGAAGAACGATGTCGCCATCGGCTTTGCGCAGAAACTCGGCACGGTCGGCGGCAACGAGCGGGTGAACGACGGCTTCGATCTTGGCAAGCGCGGTTGGATCTTGCGCGATCCAATTCTTCAGGGCCGCCCGGTCGACCGTGGCATCCCTAACGGCTTGGGGGCAAATCCGGGCGATCTTCCCGACCGCAGCGCCATCCCTCTCGTAAAGCCGATGGACTGTGCTATCCGCGTCCCAGACGGGAATGCCTTCGTCCTCGAACATCTTGGCCGTGGTGGTCTTTCCCATACCGATCGATCCTGTCAGTCCGATCAGAAAAGGGCGTTTCGAGGGTGTCACGCCAGCATGACCTGCCGGAGCCCGTCGTCAACCTCTGGCCGGATTCCGAACCAACGCTCGAATGCCGGGGCCGCCTGATGAAGCAGCATACCGAGCCCATCGACGGTGGTGCAGCCGAATTCGGCGGCGCGCTGCAGAAAACTGGTTTGCAGGGGAGTGTAGACCAGATCACTGACGACGGCCTTGGGCGATAGACCGTCAAGCGGCACCCGAAGGTTGGGTTTGCCGACCATGCCGAGCGACGTCGTGTTCACGACGGTGACGGCATCCTCGAGCATATTCCCGGCCTGAACCCAGTCGTACACGACGACTTTGGCACCGAACTCGCTGCGCAACGCCTCGGCGCGCGTCCGGGTGCGGTTGCTGATCCGCAACTCGGGCACACCGGTTTCCAGCAGCGACGCGATCACCGCACGCGCGGCCCCACCGGCACCGATGACAGCGGCGGGACCGGATTTCGGCTGCCAGGCCGATGCGGTTTGGCGAAGGTTTTCTATGAAACCGTACCCATCGGTATTGTCGGCGTGGATTTTCCCGTCTTTCCGGAAGATCAGTGTATTTGCGGCACCGATCAGGGCGGCCCGGTCCGTGACAAGGTCGGCCAGGTTCAGAACGGATTCCTTATGCGGGACAGTGACGTTGATGCCGACGAAGCCAAGCTTGGGCATGGCCCTGATAGCGTCCTCCAGGTCCGATTGAGCGATGTCCATTGGAATGTAGAAGCCGCTCAGCCCATAGCGCTCGAGCCAGTACCCATGCAGGCGGGGGCTTTTGCTGTGTGCAATCGGCGAGCCGATGACGCCGGCCAGAGGTATGCGTGTGTCGTCGCTCATCCCGAAATAGCCCCCCTGACGGTGAGATACCCAAGCAATTCCAAGAGAGGAAGCCCCAGGACCGTGAAATAGTCGCCCTCGACGCGTTCGAACAATCGCACGCCTTCTTCTTCGAGCTTATATCCGCCGACGGAATGACGAATGCTATCCCAGTTTCGGGCGATATATGCGTCGAGGTAGGCGGCGCTCGGCTTTCGCATATGGAGTTTGGCCACGCCGACGTGCCGCCATAGCGGTTGATCATCCATGTAGATCACGGCCGCTGACAGCAGGGTGTGCCGGTTCCCCGCCAAGGACGTCATCTGCGCGCGGGCTTCTTCCGGAGTGCCAGGCTTTCCCAGAACCCGGCCATTGAAGTCCAGAACCTGATCGCACCCTATCACCAGCGCCCCGGGGGCGCGGCGGCATGCCTTGCGGGCCTTGTGTTCCGCAAGGGCATCGGCGATGTCGCGGGGCTTGGCCCCGTCCAACACCATTGCGTTTCGAATTTCCAGCTCGTCGACTGCCACAGGCGCCACATCGAATTCGATGCCTGCATTTCGAAGCAATTTTTGCCGAATCTCGGACCCCGAGGCGAGCACAATGCGGTCTGACATGCTGAGAACTCTGTGGAGAAGTTATGTGTGAGGAACAGGGTAATCCGTGGGGTAGCAAGTGCATTCGCGGCTGTCACGGAATTTGCGGCTGGTTCGGGGTTGCTAGCCGGAAATCATCCGTTGTGCACGGGGTCTTTAATCGCCCTGGGGATTTCTGCCCGCACCAAGCCGATTGAGGGAATCTCTAATAATATTCCACAGAGATATCTCATAGTAACATTATGTTATTATTACATAAAATCTGGATATTGAGGGATTTGTTCACGCGGTGTCATAGGCCCGGATAGCCAGTACAATACTGTTGAGAACTGCATAATCCCCATCATCCACAGCCCCAACAAAATCATCATCTTTTTCTTTCTATTTATTTTCTTTTATGAGGGGCACAGACGCCCGAATACGATGAAAATGATGATCACGGATTTCCTGTCAGACCTGTACCCTTGGACCAAGGCACTGCATGTGATTTCGGTTATCGCCTGGATGGCGGGTCTTTTCTATCTGCCACGTCTTTTTGTCTACCACACAGAGCAGGTCGAAACCGGGACACCGACAGATGCGATGTTTCAGGTCATGGAACGCAGGCTGCTGCGGGCAATCATGAATCCGGCAATGATCGCCACCTGGATATTCGGACTGATGTTGGTGTTCACACCGGGAATCGTCGACTGGTCGTCCGTCTGGCCATGGATCAAGGCTGCGGCGATCGCGTTGATGACGTGGTTCCACCATTGGTGTGGCCTGCGCCGAAAAGAATTCGTTTCAGGCACGAACAGCCGCACCGGCCGGCAATACCGGTTGATGAATGAGCTGCCGACCGTGTTGATGCTTGTGATCGTGATCTCGGTGATCGTCCGTCCGTTTTAACGGCAATTGACTTGTGCAGTCACGAGGCTTATCTACCGCATCGCGCATCCGTCCGGATGTGGCTGTTTCCCAATTCAACAAAGACCGTGTGCCGCCAGGGCCGGTCCCGGAACCTTTCCTATGAGCCAAGACCGTCTGAACCTTGCCGACTTGAAGGCGAAGAATGCCAAGGATTTGCTGTCCATGGCCGAAGAGCTGGAGATCGAAAACGCCTCGACCATGCGGAAGGGCGAAATGATGTTCCAGATCCTGCGAGAGCAGGCAGAGGAAGGCTGGGAGATCGGCGGCGACGGTGTGCTGGAGGTGTTGCAGGACGGTTTTGGATTTCTGCGGTCGCCCGAGGCCAATTATCTGCCGGGTCCCGACGACATCTACGTGTCGCCAGATATGATCCGGCAGTATTCGTTGAGAACGGGCGATACGGTTGAAGGCGTGATTCGAGCCCCGTCGGACAACGAGCGCTATTTCGCCTTGACCAAGGCCGAGACGATTAACTTCCAGGAGCCGGAGCGGGCCCGGCACAAGGTGGCGTTTGATAACCTGACGCCGCTTTATCCGGACGAGCGTATGACAATGGAGATCGAGGATCCGACGATCAAGGACCGCTCGGCGCGGATCATCGATCTCGTGGCGCCGATCGGCAAGGGTCAGCGGTCGTTGATCGTGGCGCCGCCGCGGACCGGCAAAACCGTTCTGCTGCAGAATATCGCGCATTCGATCGAGGCGAATCATCCCGAGTGTTATCTGATCGTTCTTCTGATCGATGAACGTCCGGAAGAGGTTACCGACATGCAGCGGTCGGTGAAGGGAGAGGTCATTTCGTCGACATTCGATGAACCTGCGACGCGGCATGTCGCGGTGTCGGATATGGTGATCGAAAAGGCGAAGCGCCTGGTTGAACACAAGCGCGATGTGGTGATTCTGCTTGATTCCATCACCCGGCTTGGGCGGGCCTTCAACACGGTGGTGCCGTCATCGGGCAAGGTTCTGACCGGCGGTGTGGATGCCAATGCGTTGCAGCGGCCCAAGCGGTTCTTCGGCGCTGCCCGCAATATCGAAGAGGGTGGGTCGCTGACGATTATTGCAACGGCCCTTATCGATACCGGAAGCCGGATGGACGAGGTGATCTTCGAAGAATTCAAGGGCACCGGTAACTCAGAGATCGTTCTGGACCGGAAGGTTGCGGACAAGCGCGTGTATCCGGCGATGGACATCTTGAAATCCGGGACCCGGAAAGAGGATCTTTTGGTCGACAAGAACGACTTGCAGAAGACTTTTGTCCTGCGGCGGATCCTGAATCCGATGGGTACGACCGATGCCATCGAGTTCCTTTTGTCGAAGTTGAAGCAAACCAAGACGAATTCCGAGTTCTTTGATTCGATGAATGCCTGAGCCCCGGCGATGAAATTGGGATAGCCGAATGGATACGATCTTTGCCGTCGCGTCTGCGCGTGGCAAGGCGGGGGTTTGCGTTGTGCGGGTGTCAGGTCCGCAAGCACATGAGGCGGCGCGGACGTTCACGGGCGATCTGCCGTCGCCACGTCGTGCCGGGTTGCGCCGGTTCCGGGATTGGAACGGGGATCTGATCGATCAGGCGCTGGTCCTGGTCTTTGAAGAGGGCCACAGTTTCACCGGAGAAAAGGTTGCCGAATTCCAGTTGCATGGCAGCACTGCGGTAATTTCGGCGGTTTTGGATTGCCTCGGCCGTGTGCCGGGGTGCCGGACGGCCGAACCGGGCGAATTCACCCGGCGGGCGCTGGAAAACGAGGTGCTTGATCTGTCTCAGATCGAGGGCCTGGGTGATCTTATCGAAGCGGATACCGAAGCGCAGCGCATCCAGGCGGTTCGCGTGATGACCGGAGCCCTGGGAGAGGCGGCTCAAAGCTGGCGTCGGGAGCTGGTGGAAGCAATTGCGTTACTGGAAGTCATGATCGACTTTTCGGACGAGGAGGTACCGGACGACACGACAGCCGAGGTAAAGCGAATAGCTGGCAAAGTACTGAGGTCACTGCAGAAAGAGGCATCGGGAGTGAAGGCTGCGGAGCGTATCCGGGACGGGTTTGAGGTGGCCATCGTCGGCAATCCGAACGTGGGAAAGTCCACACTGCTGAACCGGCTGGCCGGGCGCGATGCCGCAATCACATCGGAAATCGCCGGAACGACCCGCGATGTTATCGAAGTTCGGATGGATGTCGGCGGCTTGCCGGTAACATTCCTCGACACGGCGGGAATTCGGCTTTCAGAGGATCGGATCGAGACGTTGGGCGTTGAGCGCACAATGGAGCGGGCGCGAACGGCGGATTTGAGGATTTTTCTTCTGTCCAAGAAAGGCGATCGTTTGCCGTTTGAGGCGAACGCGCAGGATGTTGTCATTGTCGGAAAGGCGGATCTGAATTCAGGGGGCGAGGTGTCGGGTCTGACCGGCGAGGGGGTCGATTCGCTGTTGGAACGCATAGGCGCGGTCCTGGAGCAGCGGACGCAAGGAGTGGGGATCGCTATCAGGGAACGCCATCGGGCGGCGCTGGTTGCTGCTTGCAGCGAGATCTCTAACAGCCTTGCGGTTCTGGGGGAAGGCTCGGACCGGATTGAATTTGCCGCAGAGCACCTTCGGCTAGCGATAAGATCACTGGATAGCCTTGTCGGAAAGGTCGACATTGAGCATATTCTCGACGAGATCTTTGCGCGGTTCTGTCTTGGGAAGTAAGGAGTGTTTCACGTGAAACATGCCGATTTCGACGTGTTGGTAATTGGCGGCGGACATGCGGGCGTCGAGGCCGCCTTGGCGTCGGCGCGTGTCGGCGCGCGTGTCGGTTTGGTTACACTGTCAAAGCAGAGTATCGGCGTGATGTCATGCAACCCGGCGATAGGCGGTCTTGGAAAAGGCCATCTCGTTCGGGAAATTGACGCATTGGACGGCGTAATGGGATGTGCCGCCGATGCCGCAGGAATTCAGTTTCGGCTTCTGAACCGCAGAAAGGGCCCGGCGGTCCAGGGTCCGCGGACGCAGACCGACCGCACGCTTTATCGTGCAGCGATACAGGCGTACGTGGAGGCCGCGCAAGGCGTTCAGGTTATCGAAGGAGAAGTCACAGATCTTCGTATGAGCGCCGGAAGAGTTTGCGGTGTTGTTCTGTTGGACGGAACTGAAGTCGATGCGCAGTCGGTGGTTTTAACCGCCGGGACGTTCCTGCGGGGTGTGATCCACATCGGAGAACGTCGGATCGAGGGCGGCAGGGTCGGCGAAGCGGCGGCGAACAGGCTCGGCGACCGGCTGGAAGAGTTCACGTTGGCACTTGGCAGATTGAAGACAGGGACACCTCCGCGGCTAGACGGCCGAAGCATCGATTGGGAAAGTCTGGAATGCCAGCCTGGAGATACCGATCCAGTGTTTCTGTCGTTCCTGTCGCAGGAGGTGGTCAACCCGCAGGTTTCTTGTGCGATAACCGCGACAAACGAAACGACACATGACATCATCACGGCCAATCTGTCCCGATCGGCGATGTACGGCGGCCGGATCGACGGTACGGGTCCGCGCTATTGCCCGTCGATTGAAGACAAGGTGGTGCGGTTCGCGGACAAAGCATCGCATCAGATCTTTCTTGAGCCGGAAGGTCTGAATGACAACACCGTCTATCCGAACGGCATATCGACTTCGCTTCCCGAGGAAGTTCAGATTGAATATGTGCAATCCATCGCAGGCCTCGAGAACGCAATAATTCTGCAACCGGGTTATGCGATCGAATACGATTATGTGGATCCACGCGCACTTGACCGAACGATGCAGATTGCGTCGGTACCCGGGCTTTTCCTCGCGGGACAGATCAACGGGACGACCGGATACGAAGAAGCTGCGGCTCAAGGCATGGTCGCGGGATTGAATGCTGCAAAGTCAGCGTTGGGGGACGAGCCGGTCACTTTTGACCGCGCGTCCTCGTATATCGGGGTTATGATCGACGATCTGATTACTCGCGGCGTGACCGAGCCCTATCGTATGTTTACGTCCCGTGCAGAGTACCGGTTGTTCCTGCGGGCGGACAACGCGGACCAGAGGCTTACGCCGCTGGGTGTCTCGGCCGGATGCGTGTCTGACGAGCGGCGGACGGAGTTCGAATTGAAGATGGCTCGACTGCAGTCGGCCGAAGCGCGGGTGCGGTCTGTGTCGTTGACGCCGAAGCAGGCGTTACGGGAGGGTTTAATGGTAAGCCAGGATGGGCGCAGGCGGGACGGCTATGAACTCTTGGCTTTTCCCGATATCGGGTTTGAAGATCTTTGCCGGATAAACCCGGGGCTTTGGGAATTGGACGCCGACATTCGCAGGCAGATCGAGTGCGACGCCCTTTACGCTCATTACATTGAACGGCAGCGGCGCGATGTCGAGGCGATGCGCCGTGATGAAGGATATGAAATCCCGAAAGATTTCGACTATGGCGCTATGAAGGGGCTGTCCAACGAGCTTACGGAGAAACTCTTGAAGGTTCGCCCAGAGACGCTTGGCCAGGCCGGGCGGATCGAAGGGATGACTCCAGCCGGACTGACCTTGCTTTTGGCGAAGCTGCGCCAGAATGATCGCAAGAAATCCGCCTGATGAGCGAAAACGTCGATGAGATTCTTCGCCGGACTTACAATGTTTCACGTGAAACAACCGACCGATTGCAGGTCTTCGCCGATCTCCTTCTGAAGTGGTCGCCCCGGATCAACCTGATTTCCAGATCGACGGCGCAAGATCTCTGGCACCGGCATATTCAGGATTCGGCGGCCGTCTTCGCCGCCGCGTCACCCAATGCACGGACATGGATCGATCTTGGGACCGGCGGCGGGTTTCCCGGTGCCGTGGTCGCCTTGATGGCGGCGGAATCGAATCCCGGGCTTCGTGTCACCTGTGTTGAATGCGATATCCGGAAGGCAATGTTTCTCAAGACCGTGAGCCGGGAAACCGGCGTTGCCTTTGCTGTTCTTTCCCGCCGCATCGAAGAGGTGCCGGGGCAGGCCGCCGACGTGGTCTCGGCCCGTGCGCTGGCGCCAATGGACCGGCTGTTGGGATACGCCGAAAGGCATATGGCCGAGACGGGCGAAGGTCTGTTTCTGAAAGGTGAAAACTGGCCTGCAGAGGTCGAAAAAGCCCTTGAAAAATGGCGCTTTAAGCTGGAGAAGAAATCCAGCGCGACCAACCCCGGCTCGGCTGTTTTGATCGTGAAAGACTTGGCACGTGCTTGATCCCACACGCAAGAAACTTCCTCGGATAATCGCAATCGCCAATCAGAAAGGCGGAGTCGGCAAGACGACGACGGCCATTAACTTGGGTGCCGCACTGGCCGAGGCAGGCTATCACGTCTTGCTGGTGGATCTGGACCCGCAAGGCAATGCATCCACCGGCCTTGGAATCGACGCGGCAGCGCGGGCAAGGACGACGTACGATTTGCTGCTCGAAGACGCACCGCTCGACCAGGTTGTAAGGCCGAGCGGAATCGATGGATTGTGGATCGCGCCCGCCACCACCGATCTCAGCTCGGCGGACATCGAAATGGTGTCGAACGAAAAGCGAAGCTTTCTGTTGCATGATGCATTGCGGCAGCCGGGTATCGACCGCTATGGCCTTGATTTCGTGCTGATCGATTGTCCGCCATCGCTGAGTTTGCTGACAGTCAATGCGATGGTTGCGGCGCATTCAGTTCTTGTGCCGCTTCAATCGGAATTCTTTGCGCTGGAGGGACTGTCGCAACTGATGCTGACCATCCGAGAGGTTAGGCGAACAGCAAACGCAGAGCTTCGTCTGGAAGGCGTCGTTCTGACGATGTACGACGGCCGCAACAACCTGTCCTTGCAGGTCGAAAACGATGCGCGCGAAAATCTGGGCGAGGTGGTGTTTCGCACGGTCATTCCGCGAAATGTGCGGGTCAGCGAATCGCCCTCGTTCGCGTTGCCGGTTCTCGAGTACGACACCGGCTCGAAAGGTGCGCGGGCGTATCGGGCTTTGGCACAAGAGCTTGTGTCCCGATATGACGTTGAGGCGAAATAAGGGAGGCTTGTCATGGCGGATCGAAAATCAGAACGGCGGGGACTTGGCCGGGGTCTTTCGGCGTTGATGGCTGATATCCCGCCTGCGGATACCGATGCCGGTACCAAGTCAGCCGGCGCGTCTGCGGATCGGTCCGTGCCCATCGACAGAATCCGGCCCAATCCCAACCAACCCAGGCGGAAGTTCACCCAAGACCAACTGGACGACCTGACGCGGTCGATCAAGGAGAAAGGTATTATCCAACCGCTTATCCTGCGGACTGCGGACGAGGACGGCATATACGAGATCGTAGCCGGAGAGCGCCGGTGGCGCGCCGCCCAGGCGGCGCAGATGCACAGCGTTCCGGCGATCATCCGCGACTATACGGACACGGAAGTTCTTGAGGTCGCCATCGTTGAAAATATCCAGCGCGCCGACCTCAATTCGATCGAGGAAGCGGCGGGATACAGGCAACTGATGGAACGGTTCGGGCATACGCAAGAGAAAATCTCTGATGCCCTTGGAAAAAGTCGCAGCCACATCGCCAACCAGCTGCGGCTGTTGACCTTGCCCGAGACAGTTCAGGACATGGTGGCTGACGGTCAGTTGTCGGCAGGACATGCAAGGGCATTGGTCACCACCGATGATCCGCTGACATTGGCCAAGCGGGTGGTCGCAAAGGGCTTGTCTGTGCGAGAGACCGAAGCATTGGTCAGAAAACCGGCGAAAGCCAAAGCGGCCAAGCCGGGCAAAGCGGCAGAAAAGGACGCAGATACCCGGGCGCTGGAAGACGATCTCAGCGCAGCGCTTGGGATGAAGGCGCGAATCGATCATCGGGCGGGTGGGCAAGATGGGCAATTATCGATCCGTTACGGATCGCTGGACCAGCTTGACGACCTGTGCCGGATTTTGACAAGCGGGCGCGGTTAGCCCGCTAAAAGATCACGCAAGACTGCGTTCAGGACGGGCCTGCCACGGTCGGTGACCGCAAGGCTGCGATCCGTCGCGTCAACCAAGCCAAGCTCCTGTAATTGCGAGACTTTCTTTAGCCATCCATTGGATCCGCCCAGTCGTTCAAGACGAGTCATCGATACCCCCTCGCGGATCCGAAGCCCCATCATAAGCAGTTCGGAAAACTGATCTGATTGGGAAACCGGGACCCTTGATGATTCCCCGGTCTTCGCGGTCTCCACAGCCCTGAGCCATTTGGCTGGAGCAAGATGCGTTTCGGTCGCAATCCTCTGTCCGCCACGCGTCAGGCGGCCATGCGCACCGGGGCCAATCGCTGCGTAGTCGCCACCACGCCAATAGGTCAGGTTGTGGCGTGATTCAGCGCCGGGCCGGGCATGGTTCGAGATCTCGTAGGCGGGAAATCCCGCAGCGTCACAGATCTCTTGGGTGACAAGGTACAGATCGGCCGCAAGATCATCGTCCGGCAGGCCTGGCAGCCTGCCCCGGGCAAGGCGGTCGCCAAAGGCGGTGCCGTCCTCGACGGTCAGTTGGTAAAGTGAAATGTGATCCCCGGCGATTCCTAGCGCCTTTTTCAGTTCGACGGTCCACTCCTGCAGGGTTTGGTCTTGCCGGGCGTAGATCAGGTCAAAGCTGACATGGTCAAACGTGTCTTTGGCAATTTCCACCGCCGCCTGGGCCTCCGCCGCGGAATGCAGACGTCCCAGCGCCCGCAGATCTGAATCGTTCAGGGCCTGAACGCCAACCGACACACGATTGATCCCTGCAGCCCGGTATCCTTCGAACCGGGTGGCCTCGCTCGAGGTTGGGTTGGCCTCCAACGTGATCTCGATGTCGTTCGCCAGGGTCCACGTAGCAGAAATAGTCTCTAATATGCGAGAAACCAGGGCGGCCTCCATCAGACTGGGGGTACCCCCGCCGAAATAGACCGACCCAAGTACGCGTCCGGACGTGTCGGCGCCAACACGCCTGATCTCGGACAGGTAGGCATCGCCCCACCGCGTTTGGTCGATGGAGGCAGCAACATGTGAATTGAAGTCGCAATAGGGGCATTTGGCCTGGCAGAACGGCCAGTGGATATACAGGCCGAAACCGGCGGTTTGCCAGATTTCAGGCAAAACAGGCTGCGACGAGCTTGGCGAAAGCGGCGGCGCGGTGGCTCATGCCGTGTTTCTTTGCCGGGTCCATCTGGCCGAAGGTATCGGTTTCGCCATCAGGCTGGAAGACCGGATCAAAGCCGAACCCGCGATCACCCCGCATGGGCCAGACCACCTGGCCATCGACCGTCCCCTCGAACACCTCATCATGTCCGTCGGGCCAGGCAAGACACAGCGTGCAGCAGAACCGGGCGGTTCGCGGGGCGGGTGCCTCGCGCTCTTCCAACAGGGTCCAGACCTTGGTCATTGCCATCGGGAAATCGCGCCCGGCCTCGGTTTCCGCCCAATCCGCGGTATGGACTCCAGGCGCGCCATCCAGCGCGTCCACGACGATCCCGCTGTCGTCGGACAGTGCCGGATAACCACTATGCTCCGCGGTATAATGTGCCTTTATCCTCGCGTTCCCGGCAAAGGTTTCCTCGGTCTCCTCCGGCTCGGTCAGATCAAAGTCTGCGGCCGACCTCACATGCACGCCAAAAGGCTCTAGCAAGGCCCGAATCTCGCGAATCTTGCCGGCGTTGTGCGATGCGATGACCAGTGTATCCCCGTCGAAACGACGCATCTCAGGCAATCGCCGCCTTCTGCACCGCGACAAGCTCGTCCACGCCTTCCGCCGCCAGCGCGAGCAGCCGAGAGAGATCGTCCTGCGAAAAAGTCGAAGCCTCGGCAGACATCTGCACTTCGATCAAGCGCCCGGACCCGGTCATCACGAAATTGCCGTCGACCCCGGCCTCGCTGTCTTCGGGATAATCGAGATCCAGCAACGGCGTTCCGGCATACACGCCGCAGCTCACCGCAGCGACGTGATCGGTCAATGGATCACTCAGAACGTCGCCCGCCTTCATCAGCTTGTCGACGGCCAGACGCAACGCCACCCAGCCTCCGGTGATCGCGGCACATCGGGTGCCGCCGTCGGCCTGGATCACATCGCAGTCGATTGTGATCTGCCGCTCCCCAAGCGCCACGCGGTCCAGCCCGGCACGCAGGGACCGGCCGATCAGCCGCTGGATCTCTTGCGTCCGTCCGCCCTGGCCCGCCTTGGCCTCGCGCCGCATTCTTGTGTTGGTCGCGCGTGGCAACATACCGTATTCGGCGGTCACCCAACCCAATCCGGTGTTCTTCAGAAACGGCGGCACGCGCTCTTCCAGCGATGCGGTACAAAGAACATGGGTGTCGCCGCATTTGATCAGGCACGATCCTTCGGCGTGCCGTGTGATGCCGATTTCAATGGAAACCGGGCGCATTTCGTTCAGATCTCTGCCAGAGGGGCGCATGTCAGTCCTTCCGCGATGGTTGTGCGTGACTTAGCCGCCGCGGCATTTCAAGCGCAAGTGCGATTGACGAATGCCCTTGCAGACCTTTAATGACGTTTGGTTGCCATGACATTGCCCATGACCGACACAGCGAAGCTTCTTGCCGAGATGAACGACCGTAGCCGAGAGGTATTTCGGCGCGTGGTCGAAGGTTATCTGGACAGCGGCGATCCGATCGGGTCGCGCACCCTGACACGGACGATGAGCGAAAAGGTTTCGGCGGCAACGATCCGGAACGTGATGCAGGATCTGGAATTTCTCGGTCTTCTGGGATCGCCGCATATCTCAGCGGGACGGATTCCGACCCAGCAGGGGCTGCGTATGTTCGTGGACAGCCTGTTGGAGGTCAGCGAGCCGGATGAGACCGACCGCGAGCGAATCGACGCGACGATGGGCTCGAACGAGCGCGACATGGCGACGATGCTGGATCAGATCGGATCAGCGTTGTCGGGCATTACCAGCGGGGCGAGCCTTGTCCTGGCACCGAAGCACGAGGCGCCCATCAGGCATATCGAATTCGTTTCTCTGGCGCCGGACCGTGCTCTGGTGGTGCTGGTCTTTGCCGACGGGCATGTTGAGAATCGGGTGTTCACGCCGCCGGTCGGGCAGACTCCGTCGTCGATGCGCGAGGCGGCGAACTTTCTGAATTCCGTTGCCGAGGGCGTCACGCTGAGCGAACTGCGCCGCGTGTTCGATGCCGAGGTCGTGCGCCATCGGCAAGAGCTCGATTCGCTGGCCCGGGACCTTGTCGAAAGCGGGCTGGCCATTTGGGAGGACGAAGGCGAACCCTACGAACGGCTGATCGTCCGCGGCCGGGCGAATCTGTTGGATCAAGGTGGCGAAGTGGAAGATCTGGAGCGCGTTCGAGAGTTGTTTGACGATCTTGAACGCAAGCGGGATATCGCAGAGTTCCTGGAACTCACCGATCAGGGCGATGGGGTGCGGATCTTTATCGGATCGGAGAACAAGCTTTTTTCACTTTCGGGTTCCTCTTTGGTGGTGTCTCCCTATATGAACGCGGACCGAAAGATCGTGGGTGCCGTTGGTGTAATCGGGCCGACGCGTCTGAATTATGGGCGGATCGTACCGATCGTTGACTACACGGCGCAGCTGCTGGGGCGGCTGATCGCCGATCGCGGCTGAAAGGGTTGTGATGACGGAAGAGCAGAAGAAACCGACGATGCCGGACATCGATTTGTCGACTCTGGATGAAGTCGAGGTCGAATCGGCACTGGACGAGAACCCTGAAATCGATGCTGTGCACGAGGAGCTGGAGGCGCTGCGGGCAGAGCGGGACGAGTTCCGTGATCGGTTCATGCGGGCTTTGGCGGATGCCGAAAATACCCGGAAGCGCGGCGAGAAGGACCGGCGCGAGGCAGAGCAGTATGGCGGATCGAAACTGGCGCGGGATGTGCTGCCGGTGTTCGACAATCTGGCTCGGGCTCTGGAAGCCGCGGATGAAGAAACCAAGAAGGTGTCGGCCGCGCTGCTGGAAGGGATCGAACTGACGATGCGCGAACTGCTCTCGGTGTTCAAGAAACACGGGATCGAACCGATCTCGCCCGAGGTGGGCGACAAGTTCGACCCGCAGGTTCATCAGGCGATGTTCGAGGCGCCTGTGCCGGACACGAAGGCGGGCGATATCATTCAGGTGACCGAGGCCGGGTTCATGTTGCATGACCGGTTGCTGCGGCCGGCAAAGGTTGGGGTCAGTTCGACGCCCGGGTAAGGTGTTCTTGTGGAGACATTACCTTAAAACCTTGATAAACAAAGGATATCTCTATCTGGTGTCCAGTTCTGCCGTGTCGCTAACTGCCGGTTTGAAGGGCTTTGAGTTCATAGATTAAGACGAGAGCGTCGCGCGGTGTAAGCTCGTCAGGGTGGATATCCGACAACCGGTCTTCGACCACGCTTGCCGGGGCCGGCCGCGGCGGCGGGGCGCTGGGCACGGCGGAAAACAGCGGCAGATCGTCGAGCAGGGCCTTGGTGCCGCTTTGCCCCTCGCGCGCGCCCTTTTCCAGCTGCGCCAGAATGTCCCGGGCACGCTCGACGACCGACGGGGGAAGCCCGGCCAGCCGCGCCACCTGTACGCCGTAAGACCGGTCGGCGGCACCTTTGCGGACCTCGTGAAGAAAGATCACGTCGCCTTCCCATTCCTTCACGGCTACAGTGGCGTTCTCGACGCCGTCCAGCCGGTCGGCCAGTTGGGTCAGTTCGTGGTAATGCGTCGCGAACAACGCGCGGCATCCGTTGATATCGTGCAGATGTTCCAGCGTCGCCCAGGCGATGGACAGGCCGTCATAGGTGGCGGTGCCGCGGCCGATCTCGTCGAGGATCACCAGCGCGCGGTCGTCGGCCTGGTTCAGGATCGCCGCGGTTTCCACCATCTCGACCATGAAGGTCGATCTGCCTCGGGCAAGATCGTCGGATGCACCAACGCGACTGAACAGCTGACTGACCAGACCGATATGGGCCGCATCGGCGGGAACGAAGCTGCCCGTCTGCGCAAGCAGCGCGATCAGGGCGTTCTGGCGCAGGAAGGTCGATTTGCCGGCCATGTTGGGACCGGTCAGCAGCCAGATGTCGGATCCCTCAGATCCGCTGGCAAGGTCGCAGTCGTTGGCGATGAAGGGTGCGCCCTGTGCGACCAGGGCGCGTTCGACCACAGGATGCCGGCCACCTTCGACATGGAAAGTGCGGCTGTCGTCCACGGTGGGGCGCGTCCAGTTTCCGGACTTGGCAAGCTCGGCCAGCGCCGCGGCGAGATCGACTTCGGACAATCCTCGAGCCAATGTGCCCAGCGGCGCAGATGCGTCCACAACCGCCTGTCTCAGGGTTTCGTAGAGACGCTTTTCGATCTCGAGCGCACGGTTTCCGGCGTTGAGGATCTTGGTTTCCATCTCGGATAGCGGCACCGTGGTAAAGCGCACCGCGTTGGCGGTGGTCTGACGGTGGATGAAGGTTTCGCTGAGCGGCGGCGACAGCATCCTTTCGGCATGGGTTGCCGTGGTTTCGATGAAATAGCCCAGAACATTGTTGTGCTTGATCTTCAGCGACGCGATGCCGGTTTCGGCCACATAATCCGCCTGCATCGCCGCGATGACGCCGCGGCCCTCGTCGCGCAACTGGCGAACTTCATCGAGCTCGTCGTCATAGCCTGCCGCGATGAACCCGCCGTCTCGGATCAAAAGAGGCGGTTCGGCGATCAGGGCGGTGTCGATCAGGTCGAGCAAGGTTCCGTGGCCGGTCAGCGACTTTGCGCCCTCGGCCAGCAAAGGTGGAAGATCCGCATCGCCGAGCGTCTGCGAAATCAGCTCGGACTGTTCCAGCCCGTTGCGGATGGCTGCCAGGTCGCGCGGGCCGCCCCGGTCGAGAGCAAGTCGCGACAGGGCGCGATCGATGTCGGGACAGATCCGCAACGTGCCGCGCAAGCCGTCGGCCAGGTTGCGATTGTCCGCCATGAAGCCGACCGCATCGAGCCGCGCGCGGATGACGCCAAGGCTGCGGGACGGGCTGGACAGGCGCCGCTCCAATAGCCGTGCGCCGCCCGCTGTGACGGTGCGGTCGATGGTGGCCAGAAGCGATCCGGCGCGGCCGCCCGACAGCGCCTGGGTCAACTCCAGATTGCGGCGCGTCGCGGCGTCGATCTGCATGACCTGGGACGCGGCTTCTCGCACCGGCGTACGCAGAAGCGGCAGCTTGCCCTTTTGCGTGATGTCCAGATAGTCGACGATGGCGCCAAGCACCGACATCTCGGCCCGAGAGAAGGCGCCGAAAGCGTCAAGCGTTCCGACATTGAACAGCGTCGTCAGCCGTCCCTCGGCCGCCGTGCTGTCAAAACTGGCGCGGGACAGCGGCGTCGCCGATGCACCCATGTCAGAGACTAATCCTGCCAGTTCCGGTTCCAGCGTTTCGGACAGAACGACCTCGCGCGGGGCAAGGCGGGCCAGTTCCGGGGACAGGCGCGTGCGGCCGCACGGCATGACATGGAACTGCCCGGTCGAAATATCGACCCAGGCCAGCGCGCCGTCGCCGCGCACTTCGCCATACGCGGCCAAGTAGTTGTGGCGGCGCGCCTCCAGCAGGCTGTCTTCGGTCAGGGTGCCGGGCGTGACGAGGCGCACGACATCGCGCTTCACCACCGATTTCGAGCCCCGTTTCTTGGCCTCGGCCGGGTCCTCCATCTGTTCGCAGACGGCGACGCGAAAGCCCTTCCGGATCAGGGTCAGCAGATAGCCCTCTGCCGCATGCACCGGCACGCCGCACATCGGTATGTCGTCGCCCCGATGCTTGCCGCGCTTCGTCAGCGCGATATCGAGCGCCTCTGCCGCGGCGACGGCGTCGTCAAAAAACATCTCGTAGAAGTCGCCCATCCGGTAGAACAGCAAGGCGTCCGCGTACTGCGCCTTTATGTCGAGATATTGCGCCATCATCGGCGTCGCGGCGGTGTTGGCAGCGGTCAAGATATCCCCCCGAAGGATCGTTGCGCGACCTTACAAAGCGGGGCATGCCGGGAAAAGCCGCAATTCTATCTTTTGTTGAGCACCGCGAAGCGTACCGCTAAGAGGGTTCGGCCAGCAGCAGGAGGCCGGCCCGCCATGACGACGCCAAAGTATACCCGCGAAGAAGCGCTTTCGTTTCATCTGGAACCTGTGCCGGGCAAGCTTGAGGTGTCGGCCAGCGTGCCGATGGCGACGCAGCGGGACCTGTCGCTGGCCTACTCGCCGGGGGTCGCGGTGCCGTGCGAGGAAATCGCCGCGGCGCCCGAGACGGCCTATGACTATACAACCAAGGGGAATCTCGTGGCTGTGGTGTCGAACGGCACGGCCGTGCTGGGGCTTGGGAACCTGGGTGCGCTGGCGTCGAAACCGGTGATGGAAGGCAAGGCGGTGCTGTTCAAGCGGTTCGCCGACGTCAACTCGGTCGACGTCGAGCTGGATACCGAGGACCCCGAGGCGATCATTCAGGCGGTGAAACTGATGGCGCCGACCTTTGGTGGAATCAACCTGGAAGATATCAAAGCGCCGGAATGCTTCATCATCGAACAGCGCTTGAAGGAAGAAATGGACATTCCGGTCTTCCACGACGACCAGCACGGCACAGCGGTGATCTGCGCTGCCGGATTGATCAACGCGCTGCATCTGTCGGGCAAGAAGATCGAGGATGTGAGGATCGTGTTGAACGGCGCGGGGGCGGCGGGGATCGCCTGTGTCGAGCTGTTGAAGACGATGGGCGCGCGGCATGACAACTGCATCGTCTGCGACACCAAGGGCGTGATCTATCAGGGCCGGCCCGAGCGGATGAATCAATGGAAATCCGCCCACGCTGCGCGGACCGACCTGCGGACCTTGGAAGAGGCGATGGAGGGGGCGGATGTGTTCCTGGGAGTGTCGGTCAAGGGAGCGGTGACCCAGGACATGGTTGCCAGCATGGCGGAGAACCCGGTGATCTTTGCCATGGCGAACCCGGACCCCGAGATCACGCCCGAGGACGCGCAGGCCGTCAGACCGGACGCGATCGTGGCGACAGGGCGGTCGGACTACCCAAATCAGGTGAATAACGTGCTTGGTTTCCCGTATCTCTTCCGCGGCGCGTTGGACATCCACGCCCGGGCGATCAACGACGAGATGAAGATCGCCTGCGCGCGGGCCCTGGCCGAGCTTGCGCGCAAGGAAGTGCCGGACGACGTGGCGATGGCCTATGGGCAGAAGCTGATCTTCGGGCGCGACTACATCATCCCGACGCCGTTCGATCCGCGGCTGATCTACACGATCCCGCCGGCGGTTGCCAAGGCGGGCATGGACACCGGCGTCGCACGCCGGCCGATTCTGGATATCGAGGCCTACGAGCTGTCGCTGCGCGAGCGGATGGACCCGACGGCGTCGATTCTGCACGGCATCCACGCCCGCGCCAAAGCGGCCCAGGCGCGGATGATCTTTGCCGAGGGCGACGATCCGCGGGTGCTGCGCGCCGCCGTTGCGTATCAAAGGAACGGGTTCGGGAAGTCCCTCGTCGTGGGACGGGAGGCGGACGTGCACGAGCTGTTGCGGGCCGAGGGCCTTATCGACGCAAACGGCGAGATCGAAATCGTCAACGCGGCGAATACGCCCTATTTAGAGACTTATAAAGACTTTCTATACTCGAGGCTGCAACGCAAGGGGCACGACCATCAGGACATCCATCGCCTTGCGGCGCGCGACCGGCACGTGTTTTCGGCATTGATGCTGGCGCACGGGCATGGCGATGGCCTGGTGACCGGGGCGACGCGAAAATCGGCCCATGTGCTGGGGCTGATCAACCATGTGTTCGACGTCTCGGCCCAGGACGACGCCGTCGGGGTCACCGCCTTGCTGCATCGCGGGCGGATCGTTTTGATCGCCGACACGCTGGTGCATGAATGGCCGATGGAAGAGGACCTGGCGAACATTGCCGAGCGCGCCTCGGGCGTCGCGCGCGGTCTTGGGCTGGAGCCGCGCGTGGCCTTCGTCAGCTTTTCGACCTTCGGCTACCCGGTCTCGGAACGGGCGGAAAAGATGCACAAGGCCGCCGCGGTTCTGGACCGGCGCGGTGTGGATTTCGAATACGAGGGCGAGATGACGGTCGACGTTGCGCTCAACACCAAGGCGATGGCGGCCTACCCGTTCCAGCGCCTGACCGGTCCGGCCAACATCCTTGTGGTTCCGGCCCGCCATTCGGCATCGATCTCGGTGAAACTGATGCAGGAACTGGCCGGCGCCACGGTGATCGGGCCGATCCTGGCAGGCGTCGACAAGCCGATTCAGATTTGCCAGTCGGTATCCACCGTCAACGATATCCTGAACATGGCGGTGCTGGCTGCGGGCAAGGTCGGCTGACGGTCAGGTCCCCGCAAAGGGTGCGGCGTCGCCCCAAAGCTGCTTGACCGTCGCGTCGCGGCCGCAGGCATTGCGATAACGTTTATACGCTTTGGCTTTGCTGATCGGACCAAAGCGCGTCAGAACCGTTTTGCTCTGCTTGTAATAATCCTGATGATAGTCATCGGCCTCGTAGAACGCGCCGGCATCGCGGATCGGCGTGACGATCGGCATACCGAGATCGGAGGCGGCCGTGGCCTTTGCAGCCTCGGCCGCAGCTTTTTCGGCAGGATCAGCGACGAAAATTGCTGTGGTATAGCTTTCGCCGCGGTCGCAGAACTGGCCGCCGGCGTCGGTCGGGTCGACCGAGCGGAAGAACAGATGCAAGAGCTGGGCATAGCTGACCTGGTCGGGATCGTAGGTGATCGCCACTGCCTCGAGATGCCCGGTGCCGCCCCGTACCACCTGTTTGTAGGTAGGGTTGTCAACGGTGCCGCCGGTAAAACCGGACACCGCCTCGACAACGCCCGGCACCTTCTCGAAATCCGCCTCGACACACCAGAAACAGCCACCTGCGAAGACTGCTGTCTTGGGCTCGGCCGCGTTGGCGCGGGTGCATTCGGCAACGATGCCGAGCAAGATGGCGATGCTCAGAAGCAACGGTTTTGCGGTCTGGAATGTGACGGTCATGGCGATCCCTCCGATTTGCTGCAGGGTGGCCTCAAGCGCGCCGACGGTCCATTCACTGGCGCGTGAGGTCACGTAAGGGTTACCTCTTTGACATGTCTCGCGGCGCGGGTAGCGTTGCGGAAGGGAGCCAGCGCAATGACCGATACCGTCACAACCCATCAGGCCGAGGACGACGTCCGCAACGAACGGATTCTGATCTATGTGGACGGCAGGATCGTTCCCCGGGCCGAAGCGGTCGTCAGCGTCTATGACAGCGGTTTCATGCTGGGCGACGGCGTGTGGGAAGGTCTGAGGCTTTACAACGGGCGCTGGGCCTTTCTCGACGAGCACCTGGATCGTCTGTTCGAGGCCGCGAAGGCGATCGATCTGGATATCGGGATGACCCGCGAACAAGTTGAAATCGCTTTGTTAGAGACGCAGAACGCAAACGACATGCACGCGGATGTGCACGCGCGGCTGATGCTGACCCGCGGTGTAAAGCTGCGTCCGTTCCAGCACCCGTCGCTGTCGCGGTCCGGACCGACCATGGTGATCATCATGGAGCATTCGCGCCCGTCGGTTCCGCGCCCGATCCGGTTGGCTACGGTCCCGCATATCCGCGGGCTGCCGACCACTCAGGACCCGAAGCTGAACTCGCATTCCAAGCTGAATTGCGTCCTTGCCTGCGTCGCGGCGGAAAAGGCGGGAGCGGACGAAGCCCTGATGCTCGATGTGCATGGTTTCGTGAACACAACCAACGCCTGTAACTTTTTCATCGTCCGCAGGGGTGAGGTTTGGACCTCTACCGGGGATTACTGCATGAACGGGATCACGCGCGGCAAGGTGATCGCGCTGTGCCGTGACAACGGGATCCCGGTGTTCGAGCGGAATTTCTCGCTGGTCGACACGTATGGCGCCGACGAGGCGTTTCTGACCGGCACCTTCGGTGCGCAGACGCCCGTGGCCGAGGTCGACGGGAGGGTGATCGGCGATGGCCAATTGGGCCCGACGACCAAGCGGATCCGCGGCCTGTATCAGGCTCTGATTCAGCAGGAATGCGCCTGATGCGGATCGCGATGTGGTCGGGTCCGCGCAACTTGTCGACGGCAATGATGTATGCCTTTGCCCAGCGGTCCGACTGCGCGGTCTGGGACGAGCCGTTCTACGCCGCCTATCTGGCGGCGACGGGTCTGCAACATCCGATGCGGGACGCAGTGATTGATCAGGGTGAGGTGGATCCGGAAGCTGTGATCACAAAATGCCTGTCCGACCGGGAAGGGCACCTCTACCTGAAACTTATGACGCATCACATGCTGCCGGGATTCCGGCGCGACTGGCTTGCGGATGTCACGAACGTCTTCCTGATCCGACACCCGGCGCGGGCGGTGGCGAGTTACCTGGCAAAGCGCGAGAACCCGACGCTGGACGACCTCGGCTTTCGGCAGCAGGCCGAGCTTTTCGACGCGGTGCTGGCGATGGGCCAAACACCGTTGGTGATCGACAGCCATGAGATACGGGAAGACCCGGAAAAATCTCTGACACGGCTGTGCACGGCGCTGGGGCTGGAATTTGATCCGGCGATGCTGCGCTGGCCTGCAGGCGGGAATGCCGCCGACGGCATTTGGGCGGCCCACTGGTATCCGGCGGTACATGGATCGACCGGGTTCGCCGGGCCGGAGGGGGATTTACCGGAGCTGTCTGGCAAGCACGCAGAGATGTGCCGGACGGCGATGCCGTTCTATGACCGGCTTCGCGCCTCAGACGGGTCTTGAAAGCAGCATTTCGCCATCGAGCATTTTACCGGTGTCAATGAATCCGAAGCCTTCGTACAGCGCGCGGGCGCCAAGGTTCTCGGGCACGACAGAGGTTTCCAGCCGCGGCAGAGCGCGATCCCGGGCCCACCGGTGGAAGATCTTCAGCGCCGCCTGCCCAAAGCCTCGTCGCTGGAATCCGGACGCAATCATCAGCCGCCAGAGATAGGCGGTGTCCGGGTCGCCACCGTCTTCGAGGTCTACGCAGTCGCGAAGGTCGATCATCGCGACAAGACCGACCGGGACATCGCCGTCCCATAGACCAAAGATCGCCGATCCGGGCTCGTAGGCGGCCTGCGCCAACGACTTGGCATTGCTGGCGACAAACCCGTCCTGCCCGGGCGCGACCGATAGTCCGATCAGCGGAATCACGTGGTCCCGAACGACCGGGCGGGCCTCCAACGGCATTACTTCAACCGCCGGTTCCGCATGGCGATCAGGCGCAGGCGCAGGGCGTTCAGCTTGATGAACCCGGCGGCGTCCTTTTGATCGTAGGCACCGGCATCGTCCTCGAACGTCACATGTTCCTCGGAATAGAGACTGTGTTCGGACCAACGGCCGACCGTGCGGGCGAGGCCCTTGTAAAGCTTCAGGCGGACGGTGCCGGTGACATGTTCCTGGCTCTTGTCGATGAGGGCCTGCAGCATCTCGCGCTCGGGGCTGAACCAGAAGCCGTTGTAGATCAGTTCGGCATAGCGCGGCATCAGTTCGTCCTTCAGATGCGCCGCGCCACGATCCAGGGTGATCTGCTCGATGCCGCGATGCGCCTCGAGCAGGATCGTGCCGCCGGGGGTTTCGTAGATGCCGCGGGACTTCATGCCGACAAAACGCCCCTCGACCAGATCGAGCCGACCAATGCCG
This sequence comes from Rhodobacter sp., assembly GCA_030065095.1. Taxonomy (GTDB): domain Bacteria; phylum Pseudomonadota; class Alphaproteobacteria; order Rhodobacterales; family Rhodobacteraceae; genus JASJCA01. Next base: position 64,544 of record JASJDP010000012.1, on the reverse strand, counting down.
TGGCGTCCGCCAAGCTCGTTCAGGCGGGTCAGGACCTGCGCTGGCGACAGCGGTTCGCCGTCGACAGAGACTGCATCGCCTTTCTCGAACCCGATTTCGATGAATTCGGGCGAATCCGGGGCGTCCTCTGGATGCACCGTGCGCTGGTAGACGTAATCGGGGGCGTCCTGCGCGGGGTCCTCCAGCACCTTGCCTTCGGACGAGGTGTGCAAAAGGTTTGCGTCGACCGAAAACGGCGCTTCGCCGCGCTTGTCCTTGGCAATGGGGATCTGGTGCTTTTCGGCGAAATCGATCAGCCGGGTCCGGCTGGACAGATCCCATTCGCGCCAGGGGGCGATGACCTTGATGTCGGGGTTAAGCGCATAGGCCGAAAGCTCGAACCGCACCTGGTCATTGCCCTTGCCGGTGGCGCCATGGCTGACCGCGTCGGCGCCGGTTTCCGCCGCGATCTCGATCAGGCGCTTGGAGATCAGGGGTCGGGCGATGGAGGTGCCCAGCAGGTAGAGCCCTTCGTAAAGCGCGTTGGCGCGAAACATCGGGTAGACGAAGTCGCGCACGAACTCTTCGCGCAGATCCTCGATAAATATCTCCTTCGCGCCCATCATCTCGGCCTTGGCGCGCGCCGGTTCCAATTCCTCGCCCTGGCCCAGATCTGCGGTGAAGGTCACGACCTCGCAACCATACTCGGTCTGCAGCCATTTAAGGATGATCGAGGTGTCGAGGCCGCCGGAATAGGCAAGAACGACTTTGTTGGGCGCGGACATGGGCGTGGGCTCCTTTGACTTCAGCGCCCTGTACATCCGCGGCAACGGCTGGGCAAGTCAGGGTTGCAGCGGTGCGGCGGCGGTGCTTGGTTTGGCCGCAGGCTACAAGGGGCGGCGCAGATGGACGGACGGCTGGAGTTGTTTCGCGGCGTGGTGCATCCGTGGCACCATGACCATTTCGGCCACATGAACGTGCGCCACTATGCACCGTTTTTCGATGACGCGACCTATCATCTGTGGACGTTGCTGGGCCTGCCCTATTCCGAGATGATCGAACGCCACTCTGTCCATACCGTGGCCGCGAAGGCGACGACGACTTTTATCCGGGAACTGGTGGCCGGTGATCTGATCGTCATCGACGGTGCCGTCCTGCGAATCGGCACCAAAAGCGTGACGTTCCAGTTGCGCATGCACCATGCGGACACGGCCGAGCTGCACGCGACCTACGATTCGGTCGAGGTGTTCTTCAGCCCGGCGACCCGCGGCAGCGCGCCGATTCCGGATGCGGTTCGGGCAAAGTTAGAGGCGCATATAGTGTCGGATGCCTGAACTGCATTTCAGGCCGCATTCCGGGTCAGGCCGAGCCGGGTCAGGAATTCGGTCTTCGACGTTTCATAGGCCGAAAGGATGCAGGTGAGGTCGACGTTCGCCGCGTCCCCCTCGGCCGACATCCTTTCGCCTTCGGCACAAAGCGATCCAAGCGCATCGAATCCGAGATTGAGCGCACTGCCTTTCAGAAAGTGAAGCTCGGCCTCATAGGTGGCGGGATCGGGTGCCTGACGCAGACGTTCCGCGACCTCGTCTACCTCTTCCAGAAAGATATCGACGACCTCCAGAAAATCTTCCGCGCCAACCTCGTCCCGAAGTTCGTCCACCCGTTGCCAGTCGATCATTTGCACCTCCGCCCGGTGGTGCCCCCATCGGAAATCTTACTAGCATCAGGCAGGCGTGGAATCGTTAAGTCCGGGAAGGTTTCTGCCTAAAGTCTTAGCTTTAGAGGGTCGTTAACGCGAGAACCGCTACACGTGAGGGCGGACCCAGCCGCGACAGGTGTACCCCGTGTTGAACGTCCCGATAGAAACTCCATCCGCCGCGTCAGGGCCGGGTGAGCCGGAAACGGTTCTGGTTGTCGACGACAGCCGGGTGCAGCGGCGGATTCTGACGTCCTATCTTAGCCGCTGGGGCTACCGGGTGATCGAGGCGGGCTCGGGCGAAGAGGCGCTGGACCTTTGCCGCGACCAGGACCCGGACCTGATCGTCAGCGACTGGATGATGCCGGGCATGGGCGGGCTGGAGCTTTGCCGGGCGTACCGGCAGATGCGGGGCGACCGGTACGGGTACTTCATTCTGCTGACGTCGAAGAGCGAGAAGGGCGAGGTCGCGCGCGGGCTGGATGTCGGGGCGGACGATTTTCTGACCAAGCCCGTCAATGCCGGCGAATTGCGGGCGCGGATCCGGGCCGGCCAGCGGATACTGGGCATGGAACGCGAGCTGACGGCGAAGAACGACCTGGTGAGTTCGACGCTGGCCGAGATGCAGACGCTTTACGACGCGGTCGACCGGGACCTGATCGAAGCGCGAAAGCTGCAACAGTCGCTGGTACGAGAGCGGTTCCGCAGGCTCCCGGGGTTGGATGTGTCCCTGTTGCTGCGCCCGGCGGGCCACGTCGGCGGCGATCTGGTTGGGATGTTTCCGATCAATGACCACGAGATCGGGGTCTACTCCATCGATGTGTCGGGGCACGGCATTGCATCGGCTTTGATCACCGCGCGGCTGGCGGCGTATCTGTCGGGAAGTTCGGCGGACCAGAATATCGCCCTGGAGCAGGCCGAAGACGGCCGCATCGTCATGCGCTCGCCGGCGAAGGTGGCGGCCGGGCTGAACACCCTGATCCTCGACGAGATGGAGACCGAACATTACCTGACCCTGGTGCTGGCACGGGTCGGGCTGACATCCGGGCGGGTGGTCTTCGCGCAGGCGGGGCATCCGCATCCGGTGGTGCACCGGGCCAACGGTGCCGTAGAGGTGGTCGGCGAGGGCGGTCTGCCCGTCGGTCTGATTGCCGGGGCGGACTATACGGAAACAGAACTGCAGCTGACCCCCGGCGACCGGCTGTTTCTTTGTTCCGACGGGGTCACCGAATGCAGCGATCCTGCGGGCGCGATGCTGGAAGACGAAGGCCTGGCTGCTATTTTGCGTAAAAACGCATCAATGCGTGGCGAGGCGTTCTTTGAGGCGCTGCTGTGGGACCTTGAGAGTTTTGCCGGGGATCGGGATTTCGCCGACGACGTCTCGGGCGTTCTGATGGAGTTCACGCGGCATCCCCAACGCAAGGCCAATGGTTGAAAGGGCGCACTGACTTGTGATGGCCTGACGCGGACGTTGCTGGTTACCTAATGAGCCGCGCCAGAAGACTGATTGCCAACATCCGCTCCAGGCCAAAACCCGGCGGTGTGTGAGGACCGAAAAGCTCCCACGCTAAAGCAGGCGCCGCACAAAGGCGCTGTCGCCTTCATTGGCAAGGCGTTCAACCGCAAGGTCGAGCGGCATCCAGATCGCGGTATGGCCGGGTTCGGTCGGCGGGCCGTGGCGCAGCGACGGGCGGGCGAGGTAGATGTGGCAGAGCTTTTCCGCCCAAAGATCGTATTCAGGCATGTAGGTGAACCGGCGAAAGGCCCCCAGCCTGCGGGGGGCGGCAATGCGCCATCCGGTTTCCTCGAAAACCTCGCGATGCAATGCGGTGACGGGCGTTTCGCCGGGGTCGATGCCGCCGCCGGGCAATTGGAACTCGGGGATCGGCTCTGCCTGGTGGGTCAAGAGCACGCTGCCGCCCAGCCGAAGAATCGCATAAGCCCCGGGTCTGCGGCGGTACTTGACGCCTGGCCGCACCGCCTCGCCATACCGTCTGATCATACCCGCCCTGCCCTTTCGCCGCCGGTTGCTCCACCTATATGGACGCGGTATGCCAACTCCAACCCGGCAAAGGAACCCCATGACCATTGGCTCGCAAATCGCCTGGGACGACACCGTTCTGCCGTTTCAACTCGACCTGTCGGACATCCGCGGCCGGGTGGCGCGGCTTGACGGGGTTCTGGAAATGGTGCTGGCCCAGCACGACTATCCGCTTGCGGTCGAATCGCTGGTGGCCGAGATGGCGTTGCTGACGGCGCTGATCGGGCAGACGATCAAGTTGCGCTGGAAGCTGTCGCTGCAGGTGCGCGGCGAGGGGCCGGTGCGGCTGATCGCCACCGACTACTACGCGCCGAAACGGCAAGGCGATGCGGCGCGGGTACGCGCCTATGCCAGCTATGACGCTGACCGGATCTCGCCGCTTGGCGAGGGCTTCGGGCAGATCGGCGCCGGCTATTTCGCGATCCTGATCGACCAGGGGCCCGGGACCGTGCCGTATCAGGGAATCACGCCGATCGCCGGCGGGTCGCTGGCGGCTTGCGCCGAGGCCTATTTTGCCCAGTCGGAACAGTTGCCGACGCGTTTCGAACTGACCTTCGGGAAATCGCAGTTGCTCGGCAGCGGCGAGGCCTGGCGGGCCGGCGGCGTGATGCTGCAGCATATGCCGGAGGGATCGCCGCATGTGGCCGAAGAGGGCTCGGGCGACGGCGGGCTGCTGCTGGCATCCGATATCCTCGACGGCGACGAGCGCGAGAACTGGGTGCGGGTCAACGTGCTGCTGGACACCGTCGAAGAACTGGAACTGGTCGGCCCCGGCGTGCAGCCCACCGAACTTTTGGTGCGGTTGTTCCACGAAGAACAGCCGCGGGTGTTCGAGGCCCAGCCGGTGCAGTTCGGTTGCACCTGTTCGCCGGACCGGGTGCGGCAGAGCCTGTCGATCTATTCGGCCAAGGATATCGGGACAATGACCACCGACGACGGCATCGTCACCGCCGATTGCCAGTTCTGCGGGGCGCATTACGAATTCGATCCCGCGACCCTGGGTTTCGAGGCCGTGGAGGCCGAGGGTGGCGGGGCCTGACCTTTTCGCGCCCGTCGTGGCGGCGTTGGCGAAATCCAGCGCCGCCTCGTCCGATTTCGACCTGAATCCCGGCGTCGTGCTGCCAGAGGGGCGCAAGCTGCGTCCGGCGGCGGTGCTGGTGCCGATCCTGGCGTCCAAAGGGCGTTTGCGGGTGATCCTGACAAAACGCTCGTCGGCGCTGAAACACCATCCGGGGCAGATCGCCTTTCCCGGCGGCAAGGTCGATGCGGACGATGCCGACGTGACGGCGGCGGCGCTGCGAGAGGCCGAGGAAGAGATCGGATTGCCGCGCGAGACGGTCGAGGTTCTGGGCCTGCTGCCCGATCATGAGACCGTCACCGGGTTTGAGGTGACGCCCGTTCTGGCCATGGTTCGGGACGGATTCGAGCCGGTGCCGGAGGCAGGCGAGGTCGACGAGGTGTTTGATGTGCCGCTGAGTCATGTGACCGATCCGGCCCGGTTCCGTGTCCAGTCGCGGCGCTGGCGCGGTCAGCGTCGATTCTATTACACGGTGCCTTATGGCCCTTACTACATCTGGGGCGCGACCGCGCGGATTCTGCGCGGGCTGGCCGAACGGATGGCGGCATGACCACGGTGACCGGACACTGGATCGAACAACCGCAGACACAAGAGGTCTGCAGGATGCTGACGTCGGCGGGGTATCGGGCGCTGTTCGTCGGCGGCTGCGTCCGCAACGCGCTTTTGGGCGAACCGGTGAACGATATCGACATCTCCACCGACGCCGTGCCTGAAAGGGTGGTGCAACTGGCAGAGGCGGCCGGGCTGAAGGCCGTGCCGACCGGCATCGACCACGGCACCGTCACGGTTGTCGCGGATCATGTTCCCCATGAGGTGACGACGTTTCGCCGCGATGTCGAAACCGACGGGCGGCGCGCCGTCGTGGCCTATACGGATAAGGTCGAGCAGGATGCCCTGCGCCGCGATTTCACGATGAACGCGCTTTACGCGCGCGCCGACGGCAGCCTTGTCGACCCGCTGGGCGGACTGTCGGATCTGCAGGCGCGCAGGGTGCTGTTCATCGAAGATCCCGCCGCGCGGATTCGCGAGGACTTTCTGCGCATCCTGCGGTTTTTCCGGTTCTACGCATGGTACGGCGATCCCCAGGCTGGGATCGACCCGGAGGGGCTTGCCGCATGTGCGCGGCTTTCGCGCGGATTAGAGACACTGTCGATCGAGCGGATCACGGCAGAGTTGCTCAAACTTCTGTCTGCGCCGGACCCGGCGCCTGCCGTCGCCTCGATGACGCAGGCGGGCATATTGGCGCGTGTCTTGCCAGGTTCGGCCCCCGATGCGTTGCCGATGCTGGTGGCGCTCGAAGCCTCGGTCGGCGTGCTGCCCGACGGCCTCCGCCGACTGGCGGCGCTGGGCGGCGAGGCGGCGTCACATCTGCGGCTGTCAAAGCCGGATACCCGCAGGCTAGAGACGTTGCTCAGGCTGATGTCCGACGCATCCGGTCCCGCCGAGATCGCCTATCGCCAGGATGCCGACACCGCGCAGGACACCGTGCTGCTGCGCGCGGCGCTGTTGGAACAGGCCCTGCCCCCCGGGTTCGCGGCCGAGATCGCCAAGGGGTCCGCCGCCCGTTTTCCGGTCAAGTCCGCCGATCTGATGCCGGACTATTCCGGCGCCGCGCTGGGCGCACGGCTGAAGCGGCTGGAACAGGACTGGATCGATTCCGATTTTGCACTGACCCGCGGCCAGCTCTTGGCGTAACCGGTTTCGGTCACGACAGGTGCTGTTGCGGTTCCCCTTTTGGCGGGATCGGCCTATATCCCCGCATACCTGCATCCTGAAAGACATTGATTCCCGTGTTTCGATTCTTCGAAAACCTGGTGGACCCCTATGGCCCCTATCCCGAAACGGACACGCCGCCGACGCGGCTGTTTCCGTTCCTGATGGCCTATGCGCGGCCGTTTCACCGGCTTTTCGTTGCAACAGCGCTGATATCGGTGGTCGTCGCTGCGGTCGAGGTCGGGCTGATCTTTTACATGGGCCGGGTCGTGGATCTGCTGAATTCCGGCGGCCCGGCTGAAGTTTGGGACCGCTACGGGACCGAGCTGATCCTGGCGGCGGTGTTCGTGCTGGTGATCCGACCGGCAATTCAGTTCGTCGACGTGGCGCTGCTGAACAACGGGATCATGCCGAATTTCGGCACACTGATCCGCTGGCGGGCGCATGCGCAGGTGCTGCGGCAATCGGTTGGCTGGTTCGAAAACGACTTTGCCGGCCGCATCGCAAACCGGATCATGCAGACGCCGCCCGCCGCCGGCGAGGCGATTTTCCAGGTGTTCGATGCGATCACCTTCGCGCTGGCCTATCTGGTCGGCGCCGCGGTGCTGCTGTGGGGCGCGGATATCCGGCTGGTGATCCCGCTGCTGATCTGGTTCGTGCTGTACGCCTATCTGGTGCGCTGGACGATGCAGCGCGTGGGGCCGGCGTCCAAGGCGGCGTCGGACGCACGCAGCGAGGTGACGGGCCGGGTGGTCGACGCCTACACCAACATCCACTCGGTCAAGCTGTTCGCGCATCACGAAAAGGAACTCGGCTACGCCAAGGAGGCGATCGAGAACACCCGCCAGACCTTTGCCTACGAGATGCGGATCTACACGATCATGGACATCTGCCTGGTGCTGCTGAACGGACTGCTGATCGTCGGCGTCGTCGGCTGGGCGGTGGGATTGTGGATGGCGGATGCAGCCACGGTCGGGGTCGTGGCGGCGGCCACGGCGCTGACCCTGCGGCTGAACGCCATGACGGGCTGGATCATGTGGGCGGTCAGCTCGTTCTTTCGCAACCTGGGTGTCGTTGCCGAAGGGATGGAGACGATTGCGCAGCCGATCACCCTGGTCGACGCGGCGGATGCCAGGCCGTTGCAACTGACCGAGGGCCGGATCGAGTTGCAGGCCGTGTCGCATCATTACGGGCGCGGAGCCGGAGGCCTGGACGGGATTTCGCTGACGATCAGACCGGGCGAAAAGATCGGGCTCGTGGGCCGGTCCGGTGCGGGAAAATCGACCCTGGTGAAGCTGCTTTTGCGGTTTTACGACTGCGAGGGCGGGCGAATTCTGATCGACGGGCAGGATATTGCGCAGGTCACGCAGGACAGTCTGCGCCGCGAGATCGGGATGGTGCAGCAGGACAGCTCGTTGATGCATCGTTCTGTGAGAGACAACATCCTTTACGGGCGGCCCGATGCGACCGAAGCCGACGTGATCGCCGCCGCCGAACAGGCCGAGGCGCATGAGTTCATCCTCGACCTGCAGGACCCGCAGGGGCGCAAGGGTTACGAGGCGCAGGTGGGCGAACGCGGGGTCAAACTGTCGGGCGGACAGCGGCAGCGGGTGACGCTGGCGCGCGTGATCCTGAAGGATGCGCCGATCCTGGTGCTGGACGAGGCGACGAGCGCGCTCGATTCAGAGGTCGAGGCATCGATCCAGACGACACTCTACGGCATGATGGAGGGCAAGACGGTGATCGCCATCGCCCACCGGCTGTCCACCATCGCCCGGCTCGACCGGATCATCGTGCTGGATGACGGACGGATCGCCGAGGACGGGACACATGCCGAACTGCTGGCCAGGGAGGGGCTCTATGCCCGGTTCTGGCAGCATCAGTCCGGCGGTTTCATCGGCACGATGGAGGCGGCGGAATAGTGCTGAACGCCATCGCCCTCTGGTTTGCGGACCTGATCGACCACGAGGCTGCCGCCGAAGGCCCGCCGCCGCAGCGGCTTGGCGGGTTCCTGCGCTGGGCGCTTGGCGGCAGCTATCCGGTGATCGGCCTTGGCTCGGCCGCCTACGCCGCGGTCGGGCTCAGCGAGATCGCCGTGATGGTGATGCTGGGCTGGATCGCCGATGCCGCGATATCGGCGGGCGGATTGGGCGCGGGGTTCTGGGCGACGCATTGGCCCTTGATCCTCACATGGCTGCTGCTCTTGCTGGTGATCCGGCCCGTGTCGTTCGGCCTGGCCTCGACGTTTCAGTCCATCGTGGTGAGTCCGAGCCTGTTCAAACTGGTCCTGTCGCGGTTGCACCGCCACACCCTGGGTCAGGCGGTCACATTCTTCGACAACGATTTTGCCGGCCGCATCGCCCAGAAACAGATGCAGACCACCCGCGCGCTGGTCGATGTGGTCATCGAAACCATGAATGCCCTGTCGGTCGCCGCCGCCTCGGCCTTGGGCACATTGCTGGTGTTCAGCGCGATCGACCCCTGGCTTGCGGCGGTAATGATCCTGTGGACCTGTCTCTATGTCGCCTTTTTACGGTACTTTTTACCGCGTATCCGCACGCTTTCCGCCAGACGCGCCGCGGCGCGGGCGATGGTGACCGGCCAGATCGTGGACACGGTCACCAACATCAAGACGGTCAAGCTGTTCGCCTCGTCCCTGCATGAGGACCGCGCCGCGCTTGACGCATTGGGCACCTTCCGCACGCGGGCCATCGCCTGGGGCACCATGGCGGCGGCCTTCCGGCTGGGTCTGACGCTGATTGCCGGCCTGTTGCCCGCCGTTATGGTTTCGGCCTCGCTCTACTTTGTCTCGCAGGGCAACGCGACGGTAGGCGAGCTGACCACCGCCGGGGCCATCTCGATCCGGCTGGCGCAGATGACCGGCTGGATCTCGTGGACGCTGATGGGGATCTACGGAAATATCGGTGAGGTCGAGGACGGCATGCGCACGCTGGCGCCGCCGCACATGCTGTCCGATGCGCCGGATGCTGGCGACCTTCGCGGCCCGGCAACCATCGAATTCCGAAATGTCAGCTTTGCCTATGGCCGGCAGACCGGCGGCGTCGCGGATATCTGCCTGGAAGTACGCGAAGGCGAAAAGCTGGGCATTGTCGGCGCCTCCGGTGCGGGCAAGTCGACGCTGGTGGCGCTGCTGCTGCGGCTCTACGACACCGAGGAAGGCCGGGTGCTTGTCGGGGGCCAGGATGTCGGCGGGGTCACGCAGGAAAGCCTGCGGCGCCGGATCGGCATGGTCACGCAGGAAACCGCGATGTTCAACCGCTCGGCGCGCGACAACATCCTGTATGGCCGCCCCGATACCAGCAACGAGCGCATGATCGACGCGGCCAAACGCGCCCGTGCGCACGAGTTTATCCTCGACCTGAAGGATTTTCAGGGCCGCACCGGCTATGACGCGTATCTGGGCGAACGCGGCGTGAAACTGTCGGGCGGGCAGCGGCAGCGCATCGCGCTGGCGCGGGCGATCCTGAAGGATGCGCCCATCCTCGTGTTGGATGAGGCCACCAGCGCCCTGGACAGCGAGGTCGAGGCCGAGATCCAGGAGGCGCTGGTCGAGGTGATGGAAGGCAAGACGGTGCTGGCCATCGCGCACCGGCTGTCGACCATCGCGCGGATGGACCGGATCGTCGTTCTGGATGGGGGCCGTATTGTCGAGGAAGGCACGCATCATGAGCTTCTGGCGCGCGGCGGGCTTTATGCGCGGTACTGGAAGCGGCAGTCCGGCGGGTTCATCGGGCTGGCCGAGGCGGCGGAGTGAACCGGGTGATGATCGTCGGCCAGCCCGGATCCGGCAAATCCACGCTGGCCCGCGCACTGGGCGCAAGAGTCGGGTTGCCTGTCGTGCATATGGATCAGATTCACTGGAAGCCGGGCTGGGTCGAACGCCCGCTTGAGGCAAAGATTCCGATGGCCCATGCGGTTGAAGCGGGACCGCAGTGGATCTTCGAAGGCGGGTTGAGTGCCACGTTCGAAAACCGGCTGGTTCGCGCGGACACGCTGATCGTTCTGGATTTGCCGCTGTGGCGGCGGGCCTGGCGGGTGTTCAGACGGACGTTGCGCGACTACGGCAAGACCCGGCCGGATCTGCCTGCGGATTGCCCCGAGCGTTTCGACACCGAGTTCTGGCGGTTTATCTGGCGGACGCGAAGGTCTGGTCGCGCCCGCGTTCTGGGTCTCGCCGATCAGGCACATAACGGTGTCGCGGTACATATCCTGCGCGCGCCGCGCGAAGTACGCCGTTTTCTGCGCGACCTCGGTGCGTGAGCCGTTGCCGGCGTTGAAAATCGAGCGGCTCGGCCGTCACGGCGACGGCATCGCGGCGGGACCGGTTTATGCGCCGCTGGCATTGCCGGGCGAACTGGTCGAGGGCGACGTCACCGGGGACCGCATGGTTCAGCCGCGCATTCTGAGGCCGTCGATCAACCGGGTAAGACCGCCTTGCCGCCACTTCAAATCCTGCGGCGGCTGTGCGCTGCAACACGCCTCGGATGCCTTCTTAGAGACTTGGAAAGCCGATCTGGTGCGTCGCGCGCTGGCGGCACAGGGGATCGAGGCGCCGATATCCGGCGTCGCGACCTCTCCGCCGCAGTCCCGGCGGCGGGCCGTGTTTTCGGGACGCCGCACGAAGAAGGGCGCGTTGGTCGGCTTCCACGCCCGCGCCTCGGATCTGATCGTCGAAGTTCCGGACTGCCAGCTGGTCTTGCCCGAGATCGCCGCCTGCCTTCCCGCCTTGCGCGAACTGACGATTCTGGGTGCCACACGCAAGGCCGAGGTAACGCTGACCGTCACATGGTCGGACGCCGGGGCGGATGTGGCGGTCGACGGCGGAAAAGAACCGGACGGCAGGCTGCAGGCCGATCTGGCCGGGCTCGCCACCCGTTTCGATTTTGCGCGGCTGGCGTGGAACGGCGAGCCGGTCGTCGAACGCCGTCGGCCGGGTCAGCGGTTCGACGGCATACCGTTGACACCGCCGCCCGGTGCGTTTCTGCAGGCGACACAGCATGGCGAGACCAGGCTGCAGGCCTTGGTGCGGCGCGCCGTCGGCGACGTGCGGCGCGCCGCCGACCTGTTCGCCGGCTGCGGAACGTTTGCGCTGCCGCTTGCCAGGAACGCAGAGGTGCACGCGGTCGAGGGCGATGCGGCCATGCTGGCGGCCCTGGACGAGGCCTGGCGCCATGCCGAGGGTCTGAAACGGATCACGACCGAACCGTGCGATCTGTTCCGCCGCCCGCTGCTGGCGGCAGAGCTCGCGGGATACCAGGCCGTCGTCATCGACCCGCCGCGCGCCGGGGCCGAGGCGCAGATGGCCGAAATCGCCTGCGCGCAGGTTCCCCGTATCGCCGCGGTGTCCTGCAATCCGTCCAATTTCGCGCGCGATGCGCGGATCCTGGTCGACGCGGGCTACCGGCTGGACTGGATCGAGGTCGTCGATCAATTCCGCTGGTCGGCCCATGTGGAACTTGCCGCGCAATTCACGCTGGCCCATATCCGTGACACAGGCAGGTGAAGGGGCGGCAGGATATGGGACGTCAGCGGCTGGCCGAGTGGCTGGAAACGCCTTCGGTTCGAAACGGCATCATTGGCGTGATCGTTTTCAACGCTGTTTTGCTTGGGTTAGAGACGTCTCCGACTGTGATGGAACAGTGGGGCGGTTTGATCCGCGCCCTCGACACGACCTGTCTTGGCATCTTTGTCGTCGAGCTTTTGCTGAAGCTTTATGCGTTCGGGCCACGGTTCTTCCGCGATGGCTGGAATGTCTTCGATTTCCTCATCGTCGGTGTGTCGCTGGTGCCGGGCGCGCAGACCCTGTCGGTTCTGCGGGCCTTGCGCATCCTGCGGGTGCTGCGCGTGATCTCGGTCGCGCCGCGGCTGCGGCGGGTGGTCGAAGGTTTCGTCACCGCGCTGCCCGGCATGGGGTCGGTGTTCCTGCTGATGGCGATGATCTTTTACATCGGCGCGGTGATGGCGACCAAGCTGTTCGGCGCGGGATGCGCCGGATGCACCGCCGAACAGGCCGCGCTGATGCAGGAATGGTTCGGCACGCTCGGCCGCAGCGCCTATTCGCTGTTTCAGATCATGACGCTTGAAAGCTGGTCGATGGGCATCGTCCGCCCGGTCATGGAAATCTGGCCCTATGCCTGGGCATTCTTCGTGCCGTTCATCATGATCACCACATTCGCCGTGGTGAACCTGCTGGTCGGCCTGATCGTGAATTCGATGCAGGACGCGCATTCCGAGGAAACCAACGCCGCCACGGACAGCTACCGCGACGAGGTGCTGCAACGGCTGGCGGCGATCGAAGAGCGGCTGGGCACCGGTCGAAGCTCGGGGCAAAAGTAACGCGGCCGTGCACTGGCGGCTATTCCGCAAGCCCGCTGAATTCCTTATAGTGCCGGCAAAGCAAGTAACCGGACATGGGACAATGAAGGGTCTGACGATTGGCGTATTGCTGATGGCGGCGGTCGCACTTGGCGGCTGTTCCAGTAAGTTCAAGAAATATTACGGGCCGGAGGTGACGCGCATCGTCGTCATGAAAGAGGCCCGCAAGATGTATCTCTATCACCATGACGAGGTGTTGGCCGAACACCGGATCGACCTTGGCTTTGGCCCCCGTGGCGACAAGCAGTTCGAAGGCGACGGCAAGACGCCCGAAGGGCGCTATTTCATCGACCGGCGCAACCCGAATTCCAGTTTCCATCTGTCACTCGGCATCTCTTATCCGAATGCCGAAGACATTGCCGCCGCCCGCTCCGCGGGCCGCAGCCCCGGCGGCGACATCTTCATCCATGGCAAGGCAAAGCCGTTGCAGAAACGCGGCACCGACTGGACGGCGGGCTGTATCGCTGTGTCGAACCGCGAGATCGAGTGGATCTATGCCATGGTGAAAAACGGCACGGTGATCGATATCTACCCCTGAGGCAGCGCTTCCGGTTGCGGCAGCAAGGCCAGCGGGTTCGGCGCGGGCTGAACCGGTGTCGGTCCGCCGCCCATGATCAGGGTCCACCAGATCTTGCCGCCCGGTTCCTGGAACCAGGCAAACCCCATGTGTTCGGCTTCCGGTTCGACGATCACGTCGCGGGTGCTGGGATCCTGCATCCAGGCGGCCAGAGTCTGCAGCTCGGTCTCGAAGGTTTCCGAGATGTTTTCGCCCAGCATGGTCTGCCGGTAGCCGGCGCGCCAGGCGCGCTCCACCGGCGAAGAGCCGTCCGATCCGAAATGCCAGGGCCGGTTCTGGACGGCCATGTCACGGGCGTGGGTCGCGGCGGCCGCGTTCAGCGTCGCGTCAAGTTTCACCGCGCGGGCGCCTTCGACCTGGCGCAGGGCGTTCACCGAGTCCAGCATGCGGAACTGCACCCGCGAGGTTTCTGCCTTGGAAATCCGGTAGACGCGCGGCACCGGCTTGCCGTCGGTGCCTATGGCGGGCGCCGGCGTTTCACAGGCTGTCAGCAGGAACAGAGACGAAATCAGCAAGAAAAATGCGCGTTTCATATGCCACACCCTTGGATCGATCGCCACAGACCTAGCGGCAAGCTTCGGCGGATTCAAACCGATCAAGGCCGGTTTGTGCGAGTTGACGCTTGTTTGAATTGCGACTGCGGCTTTCCGGACATAATATGGGGCCGAGGCATGAAAACCACACTGTGGAGTGACAGATGTCGTGGGACATGAAGACTAGATTGAACCGGCGCGTCTTTCTTGGCGCCGGCGCGGCCGCGATGGGCGGCCTGGCGGCTCCTGCGCTGGCGCAGGATACCGGCGAAACCGTCGAGATCGAGGGAGAGATCTCCAACACGATCCGCCGCAATATCTCCAGCTTCCGGTCGCTGCGCTGGCAGCCGTATTTCGACACGCTGAACAACGGTGCGATCCTGGTCGATACCAGCAGCCGGGCGCTGCACTACTGGTCGCAGGACGGCGGGACCTACAAGCTTTACCCCACCAGCGTGCCGCTGACCGAGGATCTGACACGCCGCGGCCGCACCCGGGTCGTGCTGAAGGATCCCAAACCCGATTGGCGCCCTACCCCGGCGATGAAAAAGCGCAATCCGGAATGGCCCGACTACGTCGCCCCGGGTCCCGACAATCCGCTGGGCACGCGCGCGCTGCACCTGTCGTGGACCTATTACCGCATCCACGGCACGCATGACACGCGCAAGATCGGCCGGCGGTCGTCGAACGGCTGCATCGGGCTTTTCAACGAGCATATCGAAGAGCTGTACGTGCTGGCCAAGGTGGGCACGCAGGTGCTGCTGATCTGACCAAGCGGTGTGGCGGTTTTCGGCCTTGGGCGCAAAAAGCCGCGAGAATGGCGAACCAAAGATCGAACAGGGCGGCGCCACGCGCCGCCTTTGTTAGTCCAGCCAGCCCTTGAGGTTGGTCTCGACCGTCTCGAACAGCGCCGCGATATGCGCATCTTCGTCGTTGAGGCAGGGGATATAGGTAAACTCCTCTCCGCCAGCTTCTTCGAAACTTTCGCGGATTTCCTCGTTGATCTCCTCCAGCGTCTCGATGCAGTCGGCCGAGAACGCCGGGGCAATCACGGCGATGCGTTTCTTGCCGCCTTCCGCCAGTCGCGCGACCTCTTCCACCGTGTAGGGCTTCAGCCACTCTTCGGGCCCGAACCGTGACTGGAAGGTGGTGACAAGCCTGTCATCGCCCCACCCGAGACGCTCCTTCAACAGGCGGGATGTCTTCTGGCACTGGCAGTGATACGGGTCGCCCTCCATCAGGTACCGCTTGGGCACCCCGTGATAAGATGCGACCAGGACATCGGGCTCCCGGTCCATTTTTTCATAGGCCCGTTCCACCGACTTCGCCAGCGCGTCGATATAGCTGGGCTGGTCGAAATAGGGCGGGGCGACACGGACGATGGGCTGCCATTTCTCTTCCGTCAGCACCCGGAAGAACTGGTCGTTGGCGGTGGCAGAGGTGGCCCCGGCATATTGCGGGTAAAGCGGGAAGAACAGGATCTTCTGGCACCCGGCCTCGACCAGTGCGCGCACCTTGGATCTGGTCGAGGGATTGCCGTAGCGCATGCAGAAATCGACCACGACATCGTCGCCGTACCGGGCATGCAACCGATCCTTCATCTTTGCGGTCTGCGCCTTGGTGATCGTCATCAGCGGGCTTTCGTCCGCCGCTTCGTTCCAGATCGACTTGTAGGCCGCGCCAGAGCTGAACGGCCGCTTGGTCAGGATCACGAGCTGCAGCAGCGGCTGCCAGATCCACGGCGAATAGTCGATGACGCGGCGATCGGAGAGAAACTCGTTCAGGTACCGCCGCATCGACCAATAGTCATACCCGTCCGGGGTCCCGAGGTTGGCAAGCAGAATGCCAACCTTGCCCGGCTTGATCTTTGGGTGGTCGGCGGGCGCGTGGACCGGGCATTTCGCCTCATCCGTCTGCGGTGCGGTTTCGGCATTGGCATCAAACATCGCGGGCGTCCCCGGTTCTGGATTGCTGGCTGTGTCGTCTGGGGACATAAATCCAATTCTTTTCTGGTCAATCGGCCTGCGGCGATGTGGATCCGGGAAGCGGCATTTCCTCCACCCCTAGCACATCCGCCAGCCGTGCCCCAGCCGAGCCGGGGCGCAAGGGTTGCGGTTGACCGGCATCGGGCGCCCAGCCGGTCAGACAGATGATTTCGAAGGTGGCGGGAATACGCCCGTCAGGCTGTGCATGGGCCTCGGCATAACGCCGCACGGCATCGGCGATCACAGCCCTTGGCGTGATGCGGCGCGACCGGCCCGCCAGGGCGTTTGTTTCACCCATCGCCCGCAGGTCGTGCATCAAGTGCAGTGCCGTTTCATAGCTGACCGTCCGCGTCAGGCTGTCGGCCACCGGCAACGCGAACCCCGCGCGCTGCAACAACGCGCCAAGTTGGCGGATCTCGCCCATCGGGGCGACGCGGGGGGACAGGCCGCCGGTCAGCGTGGCCTCTGCCTCGGCCAGCACCGCCCGCAGCTCGGCCAGCGTTTGCCCCCCGAACAGTGCCCCCAGAAACAGCCCGTCCGGCCGCAACGCCCGCCGTACCTGGATCAGCTGCCCGACCGGATCGGCCGACCAATGCAGTGCCATGGCGTGAATCACCAGATCGTGCGCGCCGGGGCGAAGATCGAGTGTGTCGTTGTCCGAAACGATCCGTGTGCGCGGAGAAAAAGCCCGCCAGACCTGCGGCCAGGGGGTGACGATCGCGGGCGCCGTAAACGTCCTGTTAACGTCGGTGAGTCTTTCCTGAAGCTCAACGGCTGCCTCTTCCTGAAGGAAAAGCGCGGGGCTGTGCATCGCTGCCGCCCGCGCCCGGTTGCGCATCAGTGCGGAACGATCGGTCAAGTCGGGCGGGCGCGGCATCGCAAATCCATCGGGCTTCAGACCCGGTCATCTATTGGGGGAAGTCGGGAAATGCAAAGCCTGCTGCGGCTGGCGTTCCCGCCGCAATGCATCGGTTGCGGCGATTTGGTCGAGGAGGAATTCAGCCTGTGCGGCACATGCTGGCGCCAGACCCCGTTCATCACCGGGCTGATCTGTGACGCCTGTGGCGTTCCGCTGCCGGGTGAGGCCACCGCCGCGCCCGAACATTGCGACGATTGTCTGAGCATCGCCCGCCCCTGGCAGCGCGGGCGCGCGGCGCTGATCTACCGCGACAACGGCCGGCGTCTGGTGCTGGCGCTGAAGCACGGCGACCGGCTTGACCTGATTCGCCCGATGGCGCGCTGGCTGACCGCCGTGGCACGGCCGCTTTTGGCGCCCGAGACCGTGCTCGTTCCGGTCCCGGTGCATTATCTGCGGCTGGTGCGGCGGCGCTACAATCAGGCGGCGGTGCTTGCGCAGGAAATCGGGCGCCGCAGCGGGAACGTGACCATCCCCGATCTGCTGGTTCGGACCCGGCGCACCAAACCGCAGGACGGCATGAGCCGCGGGGACCGTTTTGCCAACCAATCCGGCGCGATCGCCCCGGGGCGCAGCGCCGCGGCCCGCCTGGCGGGACGGCCGGTGATGCTGGTGGACGATGTGATGACCTCTGGCGCCACCCTGGCCGCCGCAGCCGAGGCGGCCCATGCCGCGGGTGCATCGCAGATTTGCGTCGCCGTACTGGCGCGCGTTGCGAAGGATGCCTAAATCCCTATGATTGGCCGAACCAAGGGGAAAACTGACGATGCAGCCGGTTGAGATCTATACATCGCCGCTTTGCGGCTTTTGTCATGCAGCCAAGCGGTTGTTGACCCAGAAGGGCGTCAGCTTCTCCGAAATCGACCTGCGCAAACAGCCCGAGAAACGCCAGGAGATGTTGGGCCGGTCGGCCGGGCGCCATACCGTGCCGCAGATCTTTGTCGGCGATACCCATGTGGGCGGCTGCGACGAGCTTTATGCGCTTGAACAGGCGGGCAGGCTTGACCCGCTTTTGCAGGGCTAGTGCGCGCGGCGCTGATCCAGCTGACCGCCTCGGACGATCCCGGGGCGAATCTGCCGGTCACCCGCGCGAGGATCGCCGAGGCTGCGGCGGAGGGCGCCGATTTCATCCTGACGCCCGAGGTCACGAACTGTGTTTCGGCCAGCCGCACACGGCAGAACGACGTCCTGCGGCGCGAAGCCGACGATCCCACCCTGGCGGAGTTGCGCGATGCGACCGCGAAACATGGCGTCTGGCTGCTGATCGGCTCGCTGGCCCTCAAGACGGACGACCCGGACGGACGGTTTGCCAACCGGTCCTTTCTGATTGCGCCCGACGGCGCCGTCGCCGCGCGCTATGACAAGATCCACATGTTCGATGTCGATATCGACGCGGGCGAAAGCTATCGGGAATCGGCGGGCTACCGCCCCGGGACCCGGGCCGTGCTGGCCGACACCCCGCTGGGCAAGATCGGTCTGACGATCTGCTACGACATGCGCTTTCCGCGGCTCTACCGCACCCTTGCGCAGGGCGGGGCACAGATTTTTTCGGTTCCGTCCGCCTTTTCGCCCGTTACCGGCGCCGCTCATTGGGAAAGCCTGCTAAGGGCCCGCGCCATCGAAACCGGCGCGTACGTTCTGGCCCCCGCCCAGTGCGGGACACACCAGGCCTCGCGCGGCAAGGTCCGCCGGACCTACGGCCATTCCCTCGCCGTGGGTCCCTGGGGCGAGGTTTTGGCCGATGGCGGCGATTTGCCCGGGGTGACGCTGGTTGATTTCGACCCGGCAGAGGTAGAGGTTGCACGTCGACGGGTCCCCTCGCTGACCCACGACCGCAGTTTCGAAGGGCCTTGATGTCCGAAGTCACCGACAACCTTTCCGTCGCCCTGTTCGGCGAAATCTTCATGGCGGATCAACTTGCCCGGAACCGGCTGTCGCGGGCTCTGCCGAAGGGCATGGAACTCAGCCATTTCGCCGTGCTCAACCACCTGGCGCGAACCAATGAGGAAAAAAGCCCGGCGCAGCTGGCCAAGACATTCCACGTCACCCGCGGCGCGATGACCAATACCTTGGCCAGACTGGAATGGGCCGGGCACATTCATGTGCGGCCGGACTGGGACGATGCGCGGCGCAAGTTCGTGTCGGTCAGCCCGTCGGGCCGGCGTGCCTGCGAGGCGGCCTTCGACGTGATCGCGCCGATCGTGGCCGACGTGGTCGATGCGGTGGGGGCCGAGAAGGTACGGGCGGCCCTGCCGGTTCTGCGGGCGGTGCGGACCCGGTTGGATCGCGAGGAGTAGCCGGTGACGGCGGGTGCCCGCGCGCGGGTCAGGCCGCCGGTTTCAGGCTGGTCGTGACATAGTTCACACTCAGGTCGCGGTCCGAGATCGACCAGGACCATCCGAGCGGATTGAACACGAAGCCCTTGCGGTCGACCGGATCGAGCCCGGCAGTCTCTAACATGGCGAAAAGCTCGTCCGGCGTGATGAATTTCGACCAGTCATGCGTGCCCTTCGGCAGCCAGCGCATCACATGCTCCGCGCCAATGATCGCCATCACATAGCTTTTGGGATTCCGGTTCAGGGTGGAACAGACCATCAGTCCGCCGGGTTTCATCAATTGCCGGCAGGCGGTCAGATAGGCCTGCGGATCGGCGACATGCTCGACCACCTCCATGTTCAGCACCGCATCGAACTGTTCGCCCGCCGCCGCAAGCGCCTCGGCCGTGGTGTGGCGATAGTCGATCTGCAGGCCCGACTGCCGGGCATGGATCCGCGCGACCGGAATATTCCGTTCTGCCGCATCCGCACCGACCACCTCCGCGCCAAGCCGCGCCATCGGTTCCGACAAAAGCCCGCCGCCACAGCCGATATCCAGGATGCGCAGGCCGTCAAACGGCGACGGACCGGCCAGGTCGCGGCCGAACTCCGCCGCGACCTGCGCGGTGATATAATCCAGCCGGCACGGGTTCAGCATATGCAACGGCTTGAACTTGCCGTTCGGGTCCCACCATTCGGCGGCCATGGCTTCGAATTTGGCGACCTCGGCTGGGTCGATGGTGGTCTGCATCTTTTGGCGTTCCTCGAAATTTCCGGTCTTACCCCCGTGGCGGGGCGGGCCTGCGCGTTATATAGGGTGGTTATGGACAAGGTCCCGGATCGAAGAAAGAGCAGTCAGTACCTGTACCCGCCGATCGACCCGTTCGATCAGCGGATGATGGATGTGGGCGATGGCCACCGGGTCTATGTCGAGCAATGCGGCAATCCCGACGGCATTCCCGTGGTCGTGCTGCATGGCGGGCCGGGCGGCGGCTGCAGCCCGGCGATGCGCCGGTATTTCGACCCGGCGGTCTACCGGGTGGTGCTGTTCGACCAGCGCGGATGCGGCCGGTCGCGCCCGCATGCCAGTGTCGACTGCAACACGACCTGGTATCTGGTCCGCGACATCGAGGCGATCCGCGAGGCTCTGGGCATCGACCGCTGGCTGGTGTTCGGCGGCAGCTGGGGCGCGACGCTGGCGCTGATCTACGCCCAGACCAACCCCGGCCGGGCGGCGCAGCTGATCCTGCGCGGTGTGTTCCTGATGACAAGGGCAGAGCTGGATTGGTTCTACGGCGGCGGCGCCGGGCAGTTCTGGCCCGACATGTGGGCCCGTTTCAGCGGGCTGGTGCCCGAGGACGAGCGGCACGACCTGATCTCTGCGTATCACCGCAGGCTGTTTTCCGGCGACCTGATGCTGGAAACCCGGTTCGCGCGTGCCTGGGCGTCCTGGGAGAACACGCTCGCCTCCATCGACAACGAAGGCCCCGGCGGCGAAAGCCCCGCGGAATATGCCCGCGCCTTTGCCCGACTGGAAAACCACTATTTCACCAATGCCGGGTTCCTGAAGGAAGACGGCCAGATCCTGAAACACATGGACCTGTTGCGCGACGTGCCGGGCGTCATCGTGCAGGGCCGCTATGACATGATCTGCCCGCCTGCCGCGGCCTACCGGCTGCACAAGCTGTGGCCGCGGTCCGACCTGCGGATGATCGGCAAGGCCGGGCACGCGCTGTCGGAACCCGGGATCAGCGCGGAACTGGTCCGCACCATGGACCGGCTGAGAAACGACGCCGCGATCCGGGCGCTGGCGGACGATCCGGTTTAGCGCCGTTTCCCTTTACATGTGAATCTCAGACGTTAACCTGACCCGAAAGGCAAAAGCCACGGGGGGACATGGCGGTTTGGACTCGGTCCTGAGGATCATCATACAGCGGCTGGGCCTGGGCGCGTTGACCCTGCTGGTCGTGTCGATCGTCATCTTCATTGCGGTCAATCTTCTTCCCGGCGACTTTGCCCAGGCCATCCTGGGCCAGGGCGCCACGCCCGAGGCGATCGAGTCGATCCGGCGCGACCTGGGGCTGGATCAGCCGTATCTTTCTCGCTATTTCAACTGGCTCGCCGGCACGCTGCAAGGCGATCTTGGCACCAGTTTCGCGCAAGCGAATTTCGCAAGTTTCACCGGGTCTCAAGAGCTGACGACAGTGGCCGCTCAGATCGCACCGCGGTTCGAAAACACAATGTTCCTGGCCGGTGTGACGGCGGCGATCGCGGTTCCGGTCTCGCTGACATTGGGCATCCTGGCGGCGCTTTACCGCAATTCGGTCTTCGACCGGGCCACCAATATCTTCACCCTCAGCTCGATCTCCAGCCCCGAATTCTTCCTGGCCTACATCCTGATCCTGTTTCTGGCGGTGCTGAACCCGCTCTTGCCGTCGTTGTCGAATATCTTCGAAGGCATGAGCCTGAGCGAGCGCTTCATCAAGACGTTGCTGCCGGCGCTGACACTGACGCTGGTGGTCACCGCGCATATGATGCGGATGACGCGGGCGGCGATCATCAACCTTCTCGCGTCGCCCTATATCGAGATGGCCCGGCTGAAGGGCCTTAGCCCGATGCGGGTGATCGTGGTGCATGCCCTGCCCAACGCGCTGGCGCCGATCATCAACGTGATCGCGCTGAACCTGGCCTATCTGATCACCGGCGTCGTGGTGGTCGAGGTGGTGTTCGTCTATCCGGGCATCGGTCAGCTTTTCGTCGACAGCGTGAAGATCCGGGATATTCCGGTGGTACAGGCCTGCTGTCTGATCTTCGCGGGGGCCTACATCCTTCTCAACCTCTTGGCCGACATCCTGTCGATCCTGTCCAACCCGCGCTTGAGGCATCCGAAATGACCTTCGACAATGCCTTTGGCGACCTGATCGCGTTTTTCGGCGGGGCCGGCACGTTCCTGTTGGCCCTCGGGGTCATCGTCTTCGCCGGGTTCCTGCTGCGCAGCGTCGGGCAGATGCTGGACCACAAGGGCGAAACCTTCAACGAGATGCCGCTCATCATCGCCTCGATCCTGGCGATCCTGCTCTTGGCCGCGGTCAGCCTGTTCTGGAGCGCGTTCTTCGGCGGCCGCGCCACGTTGCGGACGATCATCCTGGTGGTGGCGGGCATCGCGCTTGCGGGGTGGCTGTTCCGCTATCTGGGGCAGATGTTCACCAACAACGCACCGATGTTCCGCGACATGCCCTATGGCGTGGCCTTCGGATATGCCCTTGCGGCGGCGGCGGTGATCGGCGGCGTATGGTTGTACTTCCAGGAAAACGCCCTGTTCTTCCGCTGGGCGGTGCAGGGGTTCATCCTGTTCGGCATCGGCGCGTTCCTGTTCCGGCTCTTGGGCCGGCATGTGGGAACGACCGGATCGAAAAAGCTGTTCCGGGCCATGCCGCTGACCGCGTCCTTCGGGATCTACATCATCCTGATCTACGCGGTCCTGGCGGTTTTCGCAGGCGTGATCGCGCCGCACGGGCAGGAAGAGATCTTTACCAAGGTCAACGTGCTACCGGGCGGCGACCCGGCACTGGGCGGCGACCCGGACTTTCCGCTGGGCACCGACCAGATCGGCCGCGATCTGCTGAGCCGCCTGATCTACGGCGCGCAGAACACCGTCGGCATCGCCTTTGCCACGACCTGTCTGGCCTTCTTCCTCGGCGGATCGCTGGGCTTTCTGGCGGCGACGCTGGGCGGCTGGCTGGATCAGTTCCTCAGCCGTGCGGTGGATGTTCTGATGGCGATCCCGGCGCTGATCTTCGCGCTGCTGCTGATGACCATCGCCAGCGCCTGGGCGGGCAGCCAGTCGTGGCTGCTGACGATCTATATGATCGTTATCATCGCGGTGATCGACTCGACGCGCGTCTTCCGGTTGGCGCGCGCCGTGGGGGTCAATATCGTCGTGATGGATTATATCGAGGCCGCGAAGCTGCGGGGTGAGGGGCTGTCCTACCTGATCTTCCGGGAAATCCTGCCCAATGCCACGGCGCCGCTGCTGGCCGAATTCGGCCTGCGGTTCTGCTTTGTGTTCCTGACCATCGCCTCGCTATCCTTCCTCGGCGTCGGCATCCAGCCGCCCTTGGCCGACTGGGGCACGATGGTGCGCGACCTCGCCCAGTTCATCAACTTCGCCGCCTTCTCGCCGTTGACCGCCGCGCTGCCGCTGCTGGCCGCCGGGGCCATCGCGCTTCTGACCGTCGCGGTGAACTTCGTCGTCGACTGGATGCTGCACAAATCCTCGGGGCTGAAGGAGTGATGCCATGAACATTCCCAACGCCCCGCTCGTCGAGATCAAGGATTTGTGGATCGAAGGCCGGGCCGACGAGACCTGGATGCCGATCATCAACGGCGCCAGCACCAGCCTGAACAAGGGCGAAGTGCTGGGCCTGATCGGCGAATCCGGGGCCGGCAAGTCCACGCTCGGCCTCGCCGCCATGGGGTTCACCCGCGACGGCGTGCGTATCTCGAAGGGCGAGGTCACCTTTGACGGGATCGACCTGATCAACGCCTCGGCGGACACCAAGCGCCATCTTCTGGGCAAGCGCATCGCCTATGTCGCGCAATCCGCCGCGGCCAGCTTCAACCCGGCACACCGTCTGATCGACCAGCATGTCGAGGGCCCGGTGCAGCACGGGGTGTCGACCCGCGTCGACAGCGTCAAGGACGGCATCGAGCTTTATCGCCGCCTGCGCCTGCCGAATCCCGACGAGATCGGGTTCCGCTATCCGCACCAGGTCTCGGGCGGGCAGCTGCAGCGGGCGATGACGGCCATGGCGATGTCGTGCCGGCCCGACCTGATCATCTTCGACGAACCGACGACGGCGCTGGATGTCACCACCCAGATTGAGGTTCTGGCCTCGATCCGCGACATCGTGGAACAGTTCGACACCGCCGCGATCTATATCACCCACGACCTGGCCGTCGTGGCGCAGATGGCCGACAAGATCAAAGTGCTGCTGAAGGGCGACGAGGTCGAAGAGGCCGACACCCGCACGATGCTGTCGAGCCCGAAGGAAGAGTATACCAAAAGCCTGTGGGCCGTGCGCAGTTTCCAGCGGCCGGCGAAGCCGTCGGTCCCGGCCGGGTCCGTGCCTGTGATCCGCGTCAAGAACGTGACCGCGGCTTACGGCAAGATTCCGGTGCTGCACGACATCAGCTTTGACATCCATGCGGGCCGCACGGTGGCTGTCGTGGGCGAATCCGGATCCGGCAAATCGACCGCGGCGCGCTGCATCACCGGGCTGTTGCCGCCCATCGACGGCGCTGTGGAATTCGATGGCGAGCCGTTGCCCCGCGACTATCGCCAGCGGGACAAGATGCAGCTGCGCCAGGCGCAGATGATTTATCAGATGGCGGATACCGCGCTGAACCCGCGCAAGTCCATTGGCGAGATCATCGGGCGCCCGGTCGAGTTCTACATGGGGCTGAAGGGGGCGCAGCGGCGCGAGCGGGTGCGCGAGCTGCTGAACGAGATCGAATTGGAGCCCGACCAGTTCATCGACCGCCTGCCCTCGGAACTGTCCGGCGGTCAAAAGCAACGCGTCGGCATTGCCCGGGCGCTGGCCGCGGAGCCGAAGTTCATCATCTGCGACGAGGTGACCAGCGCGCTCGACCAGCTGGTGGCCGAGGGCATCCTGAAACTGCTCGCCCGGCTGCAGGACACGCTGGGCCTGAGCTATATGTTCATCACCCACGATCTGGCCACGGTGCGGGCGATTTCCGACGAGGTGGTGGTGATGAAGGACGGCAAGGTGGTCGAGCAGGGCGAAAAGGCCGAAATGTTCCGTCCGCCGCACCATCCCTATACCGACCTTCTGCTCAGTTCCGTTCCGGAGATGGATCCCGACTGGCTGACCAATCTGCTGGCCGAACGCGGGGTTGAGAACATCGGCGACGCCGCTGTCGGCAAGATGTAGCGACCCAGAGTCGAGCAAGGTTGCGCCCCGGTTTCCTAAATATCGAAACTCTGGGAAGTCGAATTGACTTCGCAGAAAACCATCTCGCGAAATGGTTCAAAATCGAGAATGGCGATGGATCGCAGCGCCCGAGAATGCTTGCCAAGCCAATGCCGCACGGGATCGACCTGAAGGTTCTCAGCGGTAGCGATACCAAAGTCCGCCTGCTCGTCCACTCGCCCGTTCCCCCAAGCATGACTTTTCGGAGCAGAGGAAGGGGTATTGAACTAAAATCCGAAGAGTCGGGCCTCAAAGATATCTGGCTCGTAACCGGGGAAATACCGAGCTCAGATGGGTTCCTGACGACGCAGGCTTCGAATGATACCTCATACCACCTGGTTGTTCTGTGCGATAAACTACCGAATGTTCCAGACGAGTACTTCAAAAACCCGCCGCCAGACAAAATTCGCGACACGCTGATCTGGATCCTCCCTTACGCGATTTTTACATCCGTCGTCCTGAACGTCTTGTTGCGAAACCAGTTCCTGACAGATATCGAAAGGGGGCTTGCCGCCTTAATTGCGTCGTCTACGGCTCTGCTCGCAATTCTTGGAGTGCGGTTTTCTCCAATGTGGATGGCGATTCCATTCAATTACCTGCGCCGAAAGACCGATGACGCCACGATCACTTATTTCTCCCTGGTCGCTCTTTTTGTCCTTCTGGCCTTTATTGTCGAGCCAATCAGGTGTCTGCTGATATCCTATCAATACGAAAGAAATATCGTTCAAGCCGTCAAATCCAACGATTATGACGTAAAAATAGAAAAATCGATAAACGCGATCCGCCTAATGCCGATGCGGCTTGAGCCTTATATGATTTTGGAGAAGGTGGCGATTCAATTTCGTGCTGCAGATCGCAATACACAATCGGATTTCTACAAAACCATACTGGCGCGCGCCGATTTTATGGAACCCGCGACGGCCTTCTTGAATGGCAAGTCGGAATGCGAATGCGTCGAGCTGACACCGGACGAACTGGGCTACATCCACAGGCAGGTCCTGTCGTGGCTGTTTCACGCTGCCGAAGTCAGCCATGGATATCGAGACGGCGTCAACGACCTGAATGATGACGGACGGCGGATTCCGCCGGAGGTTCCCGTCTTCGAGGAACGCCTTTTAGCGGAGGTCAGAGACTCCGATTTTTACGCGATCAGGCGGGCGCTCTACGACGCAGAACGCTTGGATTACACGGCGATCCTGGAACACTACGCCGATGAGGCAAAAAGAAGGAATGCGCGCCCGATCCTCATCGGACGCCCAAACTTCAGGGCGTCGCCACATACCGGTTATCCCCAACCGGCCGCCAATGCCTTCATGAAAATGCGTCAGATCGTCGATCTCTTGTACGCCAAATCGAAGGAAAGACCGGATGACGCACGTGTTTTTCTTGGGCGGCGAGAAGATTTTCCAAGTGATTACGTCGTCATGCTGGCGTTCGACAAGTTGATCAAACACGATCTTTTGACCTGCAACTTCAGGGCATTTCGCGAGAAACTGGCCTACTTCATACACCTCAGAGAGGAAAATCTGCTGACCGAGCGTCTGTGGCTCTTCGGGCCGGATACGTTACAGACCTTTCAGGTGTTTCGCGCGATGCGTTCCAAAGAAGAGACGAGCCTTTCGCACGTCTATTTGTTGTCCTATAACCAACTCGCCAACTTCTCACGGTGCGACAACTGGAAGAGGCCGGAAACCAGTGCTGGAAACGAACCATGGCTTGTCGAAGCGCTGATGACAGGTTTCGGCATGCGGTCCCAATCGAAAAGAGATGTGAGCGTTGCTTCCGAAGAGACCCTGGTTCGTGATCAGATGAGGAACGATTTTCCCGGGTGGTACAATCCAAACGAACAAGCGTGGTTAAAAAACACAATAGACGGACTGACATGGGAGGCCCTGGGGTCGCTCGTAAGGGAAGAAGCGAAATCCAACTGGAGGTACTGATGACACGACTCAACAGAAGACAATTCGCAGTGTCCGCATTGGCGGCCGCGGGATATTCAAGCCGCGCGCTGGCGCATGACTCGCCGCCGCCGCACGATCACGTGATGGGCGGCACGCTGACCGCCGGGCTTTCGGGCGCCAACACCTCGGACAGCTGGGACGGCCGGACGCATTCCGACCTCTTCATGATCGCATCCGCAATGGGCTGCGTGTTCGATTGTCTGACCGAAAACGGCGCCGACGGCACGCTGCAGGGCGAATTGGCGGAAAGCTGGGAAGCAAGCGCCGACGCCAAGACCTGGACCTTCAACCTGCGCCAGGGCGTGACCTTCCACAACGGCAAGGATTTCGGTGCCGACGACGTGATCGCGTCGCTTCAGATGCACGTGGCCGAAGGCGCCAAGTCCGCGGCCAAGCCCATTGTCTCGGCGATCACCGAAATGAAGAAGATGAACGACCATCAGGTGCAGTTCGTTCTGGAAAACGGCAACGCCGACTTCCCCTATCTTCTGTCCGACTACCATATCCTGATGTACCCCGCCGACGACATCGAGGGCGCGATTGCCAACGGTATCGGCACCGGCATGTACCGGGCGGTCAACCTCGATCCCGGGGTGCGCATGATCGCCGAACGCTATGATGGCAGCTACAAGGGCATGGCCCATTTCGATAGCATCGAATACATCGCCATCAACGACAACACCGCCCGGATGAACGCGCTGCTGACCGGACAGGTGGACGCGATCAACCGGATCGACTTCAAGACCGAGGCGCTGTTGCGCGCCAATCCGAATCTGCGCATCCAGGAGGTGACCGGCAACCAGCACTACACCTTCCCGATGCTCACCGATGTCGAGCCGTTCAACGACGTCAACGTGCGCCGGGCGCTGAAATACGCGATCAACCGCCAGGAAATGGTCGACAAGATCCTGCTGGGCCACGGCCAGGTCGGCAACGACACGCCCATCGGTCCGGCGAACCCGTATTACGCCGGCAACATGGAGCAGCTCGCCTACGATCCCGACAAGGCCAAGTTCCACCTGCAGCAGGCCGGGCTGAGCTCGATCGACATCGACCTGTCGGCCTCGAACGCCGCGTTCGAGGGCGCGGTGGATGCCGCAC
The DNA here is from genome assembly GCA_030065095.1 of Rhodobacter sp. GTDB lineage: Bacteria > Pseudomonadota > Alphaproteobacteria > Rhodobacterales > Rhodobacteraceae > JASJCA01. Next base: position 36,260 of record JASJDP010000012.1, on the reverse strand, counting down.
AGCTGTTCCAGGCCTCGGCCAAGGCCGCCGGCATCAACATCAACGTGGTGCAGGAGCCGTCCGACGGCTACTGGTCCAACGTTTGGCTGAAAAAGCCCTTCTGCGCCTGCTACTGGTCGGGCCGCGCCACCGAGGACTGGATGTTCTCGACCGCGTACGAGGCCGGCGTGCCGTGGAACGACAGCCAGTGGGACGAAAAGGACAGCGCCCGCTTCCAGGAGCTGCTGGTCACCGCCCGTGCAGAACTCGATCCCGCCCGGCGCGCCGAACAATACGGCGAGATGCAGCAGATCCTGCGGGACGACGGCGGCGTGCTGGTGCCGATGTTCGCCAACTACGTTCAGGCGGTCAGCAACAAGATCGGCACGCCCAACACCATCGGCAACCTCTGGCAGATGGACAACGCCCGCATGGCCGAACGCTGGTGGATGGCGTAAGCGCAAGCGGCAAAGAAAACCGATGGATGCCCCGCTTTGGCGGGGCATCGAGTTTCGGGCACCTGTCGAGCGTGCAGGCCCGCGCGGCTTTGGCCAGATGTCCGGATCGACGCTGTCTTTTCAGCATTCGATGAACCCCATGCGAGCCCACCGTCGCGATTCCACGCGCGTCCAACAGAGTTGCCCTCGCGACAGGTTCCGTGTTTCATCTCGTTAGGTTTTTTGCGTTGAGACCCCGGGAGACAGGATCATGCATTTCCGACTTCGCTGCATTTTGGTCGCCATGCTCGCCGCAGGGTCGGCGGCGGCTGACGAGAACGTCATTGTGGTGTTCGACGGCTCCAACTCGATGTGGGGCCAGATCGACGGCACCGCAAAGATCGAGATCGCGCGCGGGGTGATGGACAATCTTCTGGGCGACTGGACCGAGGACCGAAGTGTCGGACTGATGGCCTATGGACATCGGCGCCGCGGGGACTGCACCGACATCGAGGTGCTGGTGCCGCCCGGAACGCAGGCCCGGCAGAGCATTCTCGACAGGATCAACGCGATCACGCCGACGGGCAAGACGCCCCTGACCGCGGCCGTCGAACAGGCGGCGCGAGAGCTTTCCTATACCGACCGGCCCGCCACCGTCGTGCTTATCTCCGACGGGCTTGAAAGCTGCGACCGCGATCCCTGTGCGCTTGCCGAAGCGCTGGAAAAGGGCGGCGTGGGCTTTACCGCGCATGTGGTGGGCTTCGGCCTCGGCGCGGACGAAGACGCGGCCTCGTTGGCCTGTATCGCCGACCGGACCGGCGGCCAGTATATCAGCGCCAGCAACGCGCAAGAGTTGGGGACTGCCCTGAGCGCCGTGGCCACCGCCGTTGCCGAGCCCGAACCGGAACCAGAGCCGGCGCCGGAACCCGAGGCGCCGCAGGTTACGGTCGAAGGACCGGAGACGGCCGTCGGCGGCTCGGACATTCGTGTGACCTGGGCACCCACCGTGGCCGAGGCCGACTATATCACCGTGGTGCCTGCGGCGAGCCAGAGCGGCGAGTTCGGTTCCTATGTGCGTATCGGCAAGGCCGAAGAGGTCACTCTTCCGGTTCCCGGCGATCCGGGGCTCTACGAGATCCGCTACGTCAGCAACGCGACCAAGGACACGCTGGGCGCCGCCCCGATTGAAGTGATCGAACCCGAGGTCACGCTCGATGCCGCAGACAGCGTTCAGACCGGCGGCGAGTTCAAGGTGACCTGGAGCCCGACGATCAACAAACGCGATTACATCACCATCGTTCCCATCGGCACCGACGAAGGCGAATTCGGCAATTACGTCGCCGTGCGGTCGGCCACCGAGGTGACGTTGCGCGCGCCGGCCGATCCCGGCCTCTACGAGATCCGCTACGTCCTGAATATCGACAAGCGCACGGTTGCGTCCCGCCCCGTCGAAGTGGTCGATCCGGAGGTTGTGCTTCAGGTCCCTGACATCGCTCTGACCGGCGCGGCCTTTGACGTCAGCTGGGCGGGGACCGTGAATGCCCGGGACTACATCACGATCGTGCCCGTCGGCACGGACGAGGGTGAATTCGGCAACTATATCGTCGTGCGCGACGACGCCCGCGGCTCGCTCAAGGCGCCGGCCGAGACGGGCATGTACGAGGTCCGCTATGTTCTGCGCGAGGGCAACAAGACCCTTGCAACGGAGATGATCGAAGTCACCGCGCCCGAGGTGACCGTCGCGGGACCGGATGCCGCCGTGCGCGGGTCGAAAATCGAGGTGTCGTGGACCGGCACCGTCGCCGGCGACGACTATGTGACGATCGTTCCCGTCGGGACCCCCGAGGGCGAGTACGGCAATTACGTCGTCGTTCGGAACAAGGACAGTGCCGCGCTGAACGTTCCGGCCGAGACGGGGATGTACGAGCTGCGCTATATCCTGCGCGAAGGCGCCAAGACGCTCGCCACGGCGATGATCGAGGTCACCGAACCCGAGGTCACCGTGTCCGCCCCCGAGGCTGCGCTGGCCGGCTCCGTGATCGAGGTGTCCTGGACCGGCACGGTCAACACCAATGACTATGTGACGATCGTCCCCGTCGGCACCGAAGAGGGGCAGTACGGCAACTACGTGTCGGTCCGCACCGCGACCAGCAAGAACCTGCAGGCCCCGGCCGATCCCGGCATGTACGAAGTCCGCTATGTCCTGCGCGAAGGCAATCAGACGCTTGCCTCGGTCATGATCGAAATCACCGAGCCCGAGGTGACCGTCAGTGCCCCGGACGCCGTGCGCGCCGGCGATACCTTGCCGGTGTCGTGGACCGGGACGGTCAGCCGGTCCGATTACGTCACGATCGTTCCGATGGGAACGCCGGACGACAAGTACGGTGCGTATTTCCAGGTCCGCCGGCAGTCCGAACGCGATATGACCGCCCCGGAAGAGACGGGCATGTACGAGGTCCGGTACGTGTTGCGCGAAGGAAACCGGGTGCTTGCCCGCCAGATGGTCGAGGTGCTGTCGGCCGACGCGCCGCTTGAAACCGGCGCCAGCCTGACGGCCCCGGAAACCGCCGCGCCCGGCGCGACGATCGCGGTGAGCTGGACGGCCGACACCACCAGCGCCGACCAACGCATCACGCTCGCCCGGGCCGAACAGGCGATCTTTACCTGGATCTCGGCCACGAAGATCACCGGCGCCCCGCCGGTCGATATCACCCTGCCGGACGAGCCGGGCGTTTATGAAATCCGCCTGCTCGACGTGTCCAACCAGGCCGTGCTCTCGCGCAAGCTCGTCAAGGTCGAGTAGACGCGCCGGTGCATGGGCAGGGCCGGCGCCAAGGACCGGACTTTTGATGCCAAAGCGCGCGTGCCGGTGACGGTCCACGCTCTCTGCTGTCGTGCGAAAGTTGTTCCCAAACCGGCGCTGGCTGGCCCCAAGGCAAGGCTTTGAAATGACGTTTTTGCCGGAAACTCCGCAAATCTGTCATCGAGCGCACACCGGATGGTTGTGTTTTTGCCGGACCGACCTAGGTTTCCCGTCAACCGATGGAGGACAGGTATGACCGACAAGCCAGTCATCGAAGAACGTGAAAACGGACCCCTGGTCGTCAAGGGCGTCAGCCGCATGGTCGGCCCGGACGGGGCCGAGGTCGAGGTCAAGCCGGTCATGGCGCTGTGCCGTTGCGGCGCGTCGAAGTCCAAGCCGTTCTGCGACGGCACCCACAACGAAATCGGGTTCCAAAGCCGGGGCGGCACGCCCGCGGGCAAGGATGTCGTTCTGTCCTACAAGGGTGCATCGGTGACCGTGCTCTATAATCCGCTGGTCTGTTCCCATGCCGCCGAATGCGTGACGATGGCGCCCAAGGCGTTCGACCCCGACCGCCGCCCCTGGATCGACCCCGATGCCGAGGACGCGGCAACGCTCGAATCGGTGGTGCGGGCCTGCCCGTCGGGCGCGCTGCGGATCGAGGGCCAGGACCACCTTATCCCTGACGGCGCACAGATCACCATTGCGGCGAACGGGCCTTACTGCGTGCTCGGCATGGAAATCGACGAAAAGATCGCGGGAGAGGGGGCGACGGCCGACAAGAAGGTGCTGTGCCGCTGCGGGCAGTCGGGCAACAAGCCCTATTGCGACGGGACGCACCGGGATGCGGGCTGGAAGGACGGCTAAGCCGGGCCGGAACTCTTCGAAGACTTTGCCAAGAGTCATTTAGAACTCCCGGTGGCCGATCGGCCCTTGCAGAGTCGTCGCAACCCGCCTATATCCCCTTCAACAGCGGTGCCTCGGCTTCCACCCCCGAGGCTCCAACGGAACCACCGACGGGCCCGCTGGCCCGTTTTTTTGTGCTTGAGACCCAGCCTTGAACGACCTCGTCGCCAAAGCCTCCATTGACCGGCGCCTGGCCGAAATCCTCACCCCCGTGATCGAGGGGATGGGGTACGAGCTTGTCCGCATCCGGATGATGGGCGGTAAGACCAAGACGCTGCAGATCATGGCCGAACGCCCCGAAGGCGGCATCGAGGTCGACGACTGCGCGGATATCTCGACGATGGTCAGCGCGACGCTGGACGTCGAGGATCCGATCGAGGATGCCTACACGCTCGAGGTCTCCAGCCCCGGCATCGACCGGCCCCTGACCCGGCTGAAGGATTTCGAAGCGTTCGAGGGCTATGAGGCGAAGCTGGAAACCGCCGAGATGATCGACGGGCGGCGACGGTTCAAGGGCGTGCTGGCCGGGATCGACGGCGACGAGGTGCTGATCAATCTCGATGTCGGCACGGTGGGCCTGAAATTCGATTGGCTGAGCGACGCAAAGCTGGTGCTGACCGACGACCTGATCCGCGAGATGTTGCGGCAACGGAAAGCTGCCGGCGTGATCGACGAGGCGAAATTCGACGAGATAGAGACGGACCAAGCGTCTGAGGAGGACTGAAGACAATGGCGATTACCTCTGCCAACCAGATCGAACTGCTGCAGATCGCAGAGTCGGTCGCACGGGAAAAGATGATTGATCCCGAACTGGTGATCGAAGCGATGGAAGAAAGCCTCGCGCGGGCGGCCAAGAGCCGCTACGGCGCCGAGATGGACATTCGCGTGGACATCGACCGCAAGACGGGCAAGGCCACCTTTACCCGCGTGCGCACGGTGATCGACCCTGACGAGGAAGAACTGGAAAACTACCAGGCCCAGCTGACGCCCGAGCAGGCGCGGCAGTATCTCGACGACCCGAAACCCGGGGACACCATCGTCGACGAGGTGCCGCCGGTCGAAATGGGCCGGATCGCGGCGCAGTCGGCCAAGCAGGTCATCCTGCAGAAGGTGCGAGAGGCGGAACGCGACCGGCAGTTCGAGGAATTCCAGGACCGCGCCGGCACGATCATCAACGGCATCGTCAAGCGCGAGGAATACGGCAACGTCATCGTCGATGTGGGCCGGGGCGAGGCGATCCTGCGCCGCAACGAAAAGATCGGCCGCGAGGGGTACCGCCCGAACGACCGCATCCGCTGCTACATCAAGGATGTCCGGCGCGAACCGCGCGGACCGCAGATCTTCCTGTCCCGCACCGCGCCCGAGTTCATGGCCGAACTCTTCAAGATGGAGGTGCCCGAGATCTATGACGGCATCATCGAGATCAAGGCCGTGGCCCGCGACCCGGGCAGCCGTGCCAAGATCGCGGTGATCAGCTATGACAATTCCATCGACCCGGTCGGTGCCTGCGTCGGTATGCGGGGATCCCGCGTGCAGGCCGTGGTGAACGAACTGCAGGGCGAAAAGATCGACATCATCCCGTGGAACGAGGATGCGCCGACCTTCCTGGTGAACGCGCTGCAGCCGGCCGAGGTCAGCAAGGTCGTGCTCGACGAAGAGGCCGAGCGCATCGAGGTTGTCGTGCCGGACGAGCAGCTGTCGCTGGCGATCGGCCGCCGGGGCCAGAACGTGCGGCTGGCATCGCAGCTGACCGGGCTGGACATCGACATCATGACCGAGGAAGAGGAAAGCCAGCGCCGCCAGGCCGAATTCGAAGAGCGCACCAAGCTGTTCATGGATACGCTCGATCTGGACGAGTTCTTTGCCCAGCTTCTGGTCTCGGAAGGCTTCACCAACCTCGAGGAAGTCGCCTATGTCGAACTGGATGAGCTGACCGTCATCGAGGGCGTCGACGAAGGCACCGCCGAAGAGCTTCAGGCCCGGGCGCGTGATTTCATCGACGAACAGAACCGCAAGGCGCTGGAACATGCCCGCGAACTGGGCGTCGAGGACAGTCTTGTGGCCTTCGAGGGTCTGACGCCGCAGATGATCGAGGCGCTGGCCGAGGACGGCGTGAAGACGCTGGAAGACTTTGCCACCTGCGCCGACTGGGAGCTGGCCGGCGGCTGGACCACGGTGGACGGCGAACGCATCAAGGACGACGGCGTGTTGGAGAAATTCGATGTCAGCCTGGAAGAGGCGCAGACCATGGTGATGACGGCACGGATTCAGCTTGGATGGGTCGACCCTGCCGATTTGATCTCGGAAGAGGAGATCGAGAAATCCGACGACGCCATCGAGGGCGCAACCGAAGGAGCGCGGGCCTGATTGCAGGCCCCGGGGACGGCGATGACTCGCGGAGGCCGGGTCAAGGACAGGACCGAACCGGAGAGGCGGTGTATCGCCACCGGCGAGATCCGGCCGAAAGGCGGGTTGATCCGGTTCGTCGCCGGGCCGGATGGTCGCATTGTAGCGGACCTGACGCAGAAACTGCCGGGCCGGGGCATCTGGGTCTCGGCGGACAGGGGGGCCCTTGAAAAGGCGGTCCAGAAACGCCTTTTCGCCCGCGCCGCGAAACAGTCTGTTGACGTTCCCGCAACGCTGGCAGACGATGTCGAACGGATGCTGGCGCACAGGGTGATCGAACTGATTGCCTTGTCGCGCAAGGCGGGCCGCGCGGTTGCAGGGTATGAAAAGGTCAAGTCCTGGCTGGGGTCTGGCGAGGCGGCGATCCTGATCCAGGCGTCGGATGGGTCGGGCAGGGGCAAGTCGAAGCTGAGCAACCCGCCCGGAAAAGGAACTTACATCGGTGTTCTGACCGCCGAGGAATTGGGTTTGGCATTCGGGCGCGAACATGTGATACATGCCGCGCTTGCGGCTGGCGGACTCACCAAACGTGTTGTAGAGGAAGCCGCGCGGCTATCCGGGCTGCGCAAGACGATCGGGGGTGACACCCCCGGAAAGGGTATGAAGACCTTATGAGCGATACGACAGACGGCAAGAAAACTCTCGGCCTGCGTGGCGGTGCCCGGTCTGGGCAGGTGAAGCAAAGCTTCAGCCACGGACGCACGAAGAACGTCGTTGTGGAAACGAAGCGCAAGCGCGTGGTCGTGCCCAAGCCCGGTGCCGGTTCGAAACCGGCCGGTCCGGTCGGGCAGGTGGGCGGCAGCGACCCGTCGAAGCGCCCCGGCGGGATCAGCGACGCGGAACTCGAGCGTCGGATGAAGGCTCTGGCCGCGGCGAAGGCGCGCGAGAGCGAGGAAAAGGCCCAGCGGGCCGCCGAAGAGAAGGCGCGCGAGGAAGAACGCGAACGCCGCCGCGCCGAGGCGGAGGCCAAGGAGCGGGAAGAGCGCGAGCGCGAGGAAGCGCTGCGCGCGAAGGCCGAAGAGGAAGCGCGGCAGAAGCGCGAGGCGGAAGAGGCCTCGAAACGCGCGGCGGCTGCGCCGAAGGCCGAGGACACGCCACAGCGGGCCCCGGTCAGCAAACCGGCCCCGCAGGCCACGCCGCGCAAATCCGAGCGTGAGCGCGAAGATCGCGGCCGGGCGGCGCGCGGCCGCGAGGATAGCGGCCGGCGGTCGGGCAAGCTGACCCTGAACCAGGCGCTCGCGGGCGGCGAAGGCGGGCGGCAACGGTCGCTGGCCGCGATGAAGCGCAAGCAGGAACGCGCCCGGCAAAAGGCCATGGGCGGGGCTCAGGAGCGTGAAAAGATCGTGCGTGACGTGCAGCTGCCCGAAACCATCGTGGTCAGCGAACTGGCCAACCGGATGGCCGAACGCGTGCCGGACGTGATCAAGGCGCTGATGCAGAACGGCATGATGGTCACCCAGAACCAGTCGATCGACGCCGACACGGCAGAACTGATCGTCGAAGAGTTCGGCCACCGCGTGCAGCGGGTCAGCGACGCCGACGTCGAGGACGTGATCGACACGGTCGACGACAAGGAAGAAGACCTGCAGCCGCGTCCGCCGGTGATCACCGTGATGGGCCATGTCGACCACGGCAAGACCTCGCTGCTGGATGCAATCCGCAACGCCAAAGTCGTCGCCGGCGAGGCCGGCGGGATCACCCAGCATATCGGCGCCTATCAGGTGGATCAGGACGGCGACAAGCTGACCTTCCTCGACACGCCGGGCCACGCGGCCTTTACCTCGATGCGGGCGCGTGGTGCGCAGGTGACGGATATCGTGGTGTTGGTGGTGGCCGCGGATGACGCGGTGATGCCGCAGACCGTCGAGGCGATCAATCACGCCAAGGCGGCCGAGGTGCCGATGATCATTGCGATCAACAAGATCGACCGCCCCGAGGCGAATCCCGACAAGGTGCGCACCGATCTTTTGCAGCACGAGGTCATCGTCGAAAAGATGTCGGGCGAGGTGCAGGATGTCGAGGTTTCGGCGATCAACGGCACCGGGCTCGACAATCTTCTGGAAGCGATCTCGCTGCAGTCGGAGATCCTCGAACTCAAGGCCAACCCCGACCGCGCGGCTTCGGGCGCGGTGATCGAGGCACAGCTCGATGTGGGCCGCGGCCCTGTCGCGACGGTTCTGGTGCAGAACGGCACGCTGAAGCAGGGCGATATCTTTGTCGTCGGCGAACAGTGGGGCAAGGTCCGGGCTCTGATCAACGACAAGGGCGAGCGTGTCAAAGAGGCCGGGCCCTCGGTTCCGGTCGAGGTTTTGGGCCTGAACGGCACGCCCGAGGCGGGCGACGTTCTGAACGTCGTCGACACCGAGGCGCAGGCACGAGAGATTGCTGCGTACCGCGAAAGCGCGGCTAAGGAAAAACGGGCCGCCGCCGGCGCCGCCACCACGCTTGAACAGCTGATGGCAAAGGCGAAGGAGGACGAAAACGTCGCCGAGCTGCCGATCCTGGTCAAGGCGGACGTGCAGGGCTCTGCCGAGGCGATCGTCCAGGCCATGGAGAAGATCGGCAACGAAGAGGTGCGTGTGCGCGTGCTGCATTCCGGCGTGGGCGCCATCACCGAATCCGATGTCGGTCTGGCAGAGGCGTCCAGCGCCCCCGTCATCGGCTTCAACGTGCGCGCCAACGCGCCTGCGCGGAACGCGGCGAACCAGAAGGGCGTCGAGATCCGGTATTACTCGGTGATCTATGATCTGGTCGATGATGTGAAGGCGGCGGCCTCGGGTCTGCTGTCGGCGGAAGTGCGCGAGAACTTCATCGGCTATGCCGAGATCAAGGAGGTGTTCAAGGTCTCGGGCGTCGGACGCGTCGCGGGCTGTCTGGTGACCGAAGGCGTTGCCCGGCGGTCGGCGGGTGTGCGCCTGCTGCGCGACAACGTGGTGATCCACGAAGGCACGCTGAAGACGCTGAAACGGTTCAAGGACGAGGTGGCCGAGGTGCAGTCCGGCCAGGAATGCGGCATGGCGTTCGAGAACTACGAGGACATCCGCCAGGGCGACGTGATCGAGATCTTCGAGCGTGAAGAGGTCGAGCGCACGCTGGCCTGATCGGGTTCAAAGGCCGCAAAGACAAAGGGAAGGCGCGCGCCTTCCCTTTTTTTCGTCATGCACTGCTGTGGTCAGGCAGCCTGCGCCACGACCGGATATCCGGAGTAGACCTTGTCGCCCACGCGAACCGTCATTCTGCCGTCGGCCAGCCGGCGCACGAACACGCCCTGAACGGACACGCAGCTTCCAAGTACGATCGTTTTCAGCATGTGTCTCACCCCCAGATAAAACCGATGCTGATTCAACTATAGGATAAAAGGTTCATGAATCACTAACAATTTAAACAAATTTGGCCTATTTGCCCAAAATTCGCTCACAATCGCGCCATTGCCCAGGATTCTTGCGCTTCGTTCGCGGGTTATCCTGGACGGGCCGGTCACAGCCAATCGCGTAGGATCGGGATCAAGGGTATGTCGGCGGGTGGCATCGGGTAGTGGCGCAGGTCCTTTGCAGCGACCCATTTCAGCGCCTGATCCTCCTTAGAGTGCGGGATGCCCTGCCATTTACGGCAGGCGAAGAGCGGCATCAGCAGGTGGAAATCGTCATAGCTGTGGCTGGCGAAGGTCAGCGGTGCCAGACAGCTTTCCCAGGTGTCGATGCCGATCTCTTCGTGCAATTCACGGATCAGGGCGTGTTCCGGCGTTTCGCCCGTTTCGACCTTGCCGCCGGGAAACTCCCAAAGCCCCGCCATCGACTTGCCCTCCGGCCGCTGGGCCAGCAGCACGCGGCCATCGCGGTCGATCAGTGCGACGGCCGAAACAAGGACGACCTTCATGACCGGTAGTCGGCGTTGATCGTGATGTATTGATGGGTCAGGTCGCAGGTCCAGACAGTGGCCGCGCCCGCGCCGAGCCCGAGGTCAACGCTGAGTGTCAATTCCTGGTTCTTCATATAGCCGGCGCCCTGTTCTTCGCGGTAGTCCGGAGAGACCCAGCCGTGCTCCGCCACCAGAATCTCTCCAAACCGGATCGACAGCCGGTCCCGGTCGGCGCGGGCGCCGGATTTTCCGACGGCCATCACCACGCGGCCCCAATTCGGGTCCTCGCCCGCGATGGCGGTCTTGACGAGGGGAGAGTTCGCAATGGCCAGGGCCGCCTTTTTGGCGTCGGCGTCGGAACTTGCACCGGTGATCCGGACCTCGACGAATTTGGTCGCGCCTTCGCCGTCGCGCACGACCTGATGCGCGAGATCGAGCATGATCTGTTCAAGGGCGGCTTCGAATGCCTGACCCGATCTGCTGCGCGGCCCGCCGATTTCGACACCCGAGGTGCCGGTGGCGCAGACAAGCAGCGTGTCGGACGTCGATGTGTCGCTGTCGACGGTGATGCAGTTGAATGTCCTGTCCGTCAGGCGGCCGACAAGGCGCTGCAGCGCGGGCTGGTCGATGGCCGCGTCGGTGAAGACATAGACCAGCATCGTCGCCATGTCGGGCATGATCATGCCCGATCCCTTGGCAATGCCCGCGATCCTGACCGTCCGGCCCTCAATCCCGATCTCGGTGCCCGCGCCTTTGGGAAAGGTATCGGTGGTCATGATCGCCTGTGCGGCCTGCGCAATGCCACCGGGGTCGAGCGCGGCCTTCAGCTCCGCCAGCCTCGCGGTAATACGGTCATGCGGCAGGGGCTCGCCAATGACGCCGGTCGACGACGTGAACACCCGCGTTTCGGGCATATCGAGCATTTGGGCGACCGAGCCGGCGATTACGGCAACCGATGTGCGGCCATTGTCGCCGGTAAACGCGTTGGCGTTTCCGGAATTCACCAATATCGCCGCACCGCCAGAGCTGTCCCCGCCGAGTTTCTCCTGACAATCGAGCACCGGTGCGGCGCGGGTGGCAGAGCGGGTGAAGACACCGGCGATCTGCGTGCCGGGCGCCAACTCCGCCAGCATGACATCGGCGCGCCCGGCATAGCGCACGCCGGCCTCGATAGCTGCGAAGCGGACCCCGGGGATCACCGGCAATTCCGGAAATCCGCCCGGCGGCGCAAGGGGTGACACCTGCGGTACCGTCTGCGGGCGGGTTGCGCGAAGCGCCTTCACCTTGCCGCGCAGCTTCTTCAGCTTGCGCCGCAGCTTTTTGATCTTCGCCGTTTTTCCCCCCATCCTGCAGTCCCGCGCCCGGTCAAAAGTCCAATAGCGACGGATCGCGCAGAATGGCCGGGTCGATGCCGGACACGTCCTTGCGTTCGACCCCTGCGGCCTCGATGATTTCAGAGATCCCCGCGCGCAGGATGTCGACAAAGACCTCGTTGGCCAGTTCCTGGCGCATCTGGTCGATCGTCGGCACCTCGGGCAGGCGGGTGTCGTGCAGCGTGATCACATGCCAACCGAACTGCGTCTGCACGGGGGCCGATACTTGCCCCGGCTGCAATTCGACGACCGCCGCCTCGAACGGCGGCACCATGGCGCCCGGTCCGAACCAGCCCAGACGCCCGCCGTTGGGGCCGGACGGTCCGGTCGATTTCAGCTTGGCCAGTTCGGCGAAATCGGCACCGCCCTCGAGTTCGGCGACGAGCGCCGCCGCCTCCTCCTCGGTTTCGACAAGTATGTGCGAGGCCTGGTATTCACGGGCCGGCGAGAAATCGGCGAACCGGCGGTCATAGGCGGCCTGAACCTCTTCGTCGGTAACTTCGACCCCGGCTGCCATCCGATCGACGGCCGCCGAGGCGATCAGCGCATGGCGTTCGTTTTCAAGCCGCAGTTCGGTGCCCTTGGACAGTTCGGTGACCGACCGGCTGATCGCCATCTGCTGGATCAGCCGCTCGATCAGGCCATCGAACAGGACATCGTTCGGCATCTGCTGCTGCTCGGCGGGCAGGCTGCGCAGCATCGCGATCAGGTGGCCGATGGTGATGTCTTCCCCGCCGACGGTCGCGACCACCGTGTCTGCAGTCACCTCTTGCGCCTGAACCTGCGGGATCAGCCCCAGACCCAGCGCCGCCCCCAGAAAGAGGCCTCTGATAGCTTGCATGCAATGTTTCTCCGGTTTGCCGCGGCGGCCCGCGACGTTGACACTAAACATGGGCGGCCTTACATCGCCCTCAGGCGCGCTCGGCCGCTTTCTCACCGTTCTTCCTATGGACCAAGGCGGGGGCGGGCAAGCACTCGTCTCACACGTTGACGTCAAAACGCATCCATGCGGAGAGAACATGCTCGGACTCGGTACCATCGCCAAAAAGGTCTTTGGAACGCCCAACGACCGAAAGATCAAGGCGACCCGCCCGGTTGTGGAAAAGATCAACGCGTTGGAGCCGGAATTCGAGGCGCTGAGCGACGAGGGGCTGATCGAGAAGACCGAAGAACTGGTGCGCCGTGTGGCCGAAGGCGAAAAGCTGGACGCTCTGCTGCCCGAGGCGTTCGCCAATTGTCGGGAGGCCGCCAGGCGGGCGCTGGGACTGCGCGCCTTCGACGTGCAGCTGATGGGTGGCATGTTTCTGCACCAGGGCAATATTTCCGAGATGAAGACGGGCGAGGGCAAGACGCTGGTCGCCACCTTCCCGGCCTATCTGAACGCGCTGACCAAGCGCGGCGTGCATATCGTCACCGTCAACGATTACCTTGCCAAGCGCGATGCCGAATGGATGGGCAAGGTCTTTGCGGCGTTGGGCATGACCACCGGCGTGGTCTATCCCCAGCAGCCCGATTCCGAAAAGCAGGCGGCCTATGCCTGCGACATCACCTACGCGACGAACAACGAGCTGGGGTTCGACTATCTGCGCGACAACATGAAGTCGGAACTGACCGAGATGTACCAGCGCGATCATTACTTCGCGATCGTCGACGAGGTGGATTCGATCCTGATCGACGAGGCGCGCACGCCCTTGATCATCTCTGGACCGGCGCAGGACCGGTCGGAACTGTATCAGACCATCGACAGGATCATCCCCGAAATTCAGGACGATCACTACAAGCTCGACGAAAAAACCCGCAACGTCACCTATACCGACGAGGGCAACGAATGGCTGGAAGAGCGGCTGCACCTGGCCGGCATTCTTCCCGAGGAGCAGTCGCTCTATGACCCGGAGAGCACCACCATCGTGCACCATGTCAATCAGGGGCTGCGCGCGCATAAGCTGTTCCAGAAGGACAAGGACTATATCGTCCGCTCGGGCGAGGTCGTTCTGATCGACGAATTCACCGGGCGGATGATGACCGGCCGCCGCCTGTCGGACGGGCTGCACCAGGCGATCGAGGCCAAGGAAGGCTGTGCGATCCAACCCGAAAACGTGACCCTGGCCAGCGTCACCTTCCAGAACTATTTCCGGCTTTACGACAAGCTCTCGGGCATGACCGGCACGGCGACCACCGAGGCCGAGGAATTCGCCGAAATCTACGGGCTGGGTGTGGTCGAGGTGCCGACCAACATGCCGATCGCCCGCAAGGACGAACATGATGCGGTGTATCGCACCGCGACGGAAAAATTCAGCGCCATCGTCGAAGAAATCCGCAAGGCGCATGAAAACGGCCAGCCGGTTCTGGTCGGGACCACCAGCATCGAAAAGTCAGAGTTTCTGTCGCAGATGCTGACCAAGGAAAAGATCAAGCACAACGTCCTGAACGCCCGGCAGCACGAAAAGGAGGCGCAGATCGTCGCCGAGGCGGGCAAGCTGGAGGCGGTGACCATCGCCACCAACATGGCCGGCCGGGGCACCGACATTCAGCTGGGCGGCAATGTCGAGATGAAGGTGCTGGAGGCGCTCGCCGCCGACCCGGAGGCGCATCCCGACGAGGTCCGTGCGAAGATCGAAGCCGAGCACGCCGACGAGAAGAAGAAGGTGCTGGAGGCTGGCGGGCTGTTCGTTCTGGCCACCGAACGCCACGAAAGCCGCCGCATCGACAACCAGTTGCGCGGCCGCTCGGGCCGTCAGGGCGACCCGGGCCGATCGGCGTTTTTCCTCAGCCTGGAAGACGATCTGATGCGCATTTTCGGGTCCGAACGGCTGGACAAGATGCTGGGCACGCTCGGCATGAAGGAAGGCGAGGCGATTGTGCACCCTTGGGTGAACAAGTCGCTGGAAAAGGCTCAGGCGAAGGTCGAAGGGCGCAATTTCGACATCCGCAAGCAGCTTCTGAAATTCGACGACGTGATGAACGACCAGCGAAAGGTGATCTTCAGCCAGCGCCGCGAGATCATGGAATCCGAAGACCTGTCGGATGTGGCTGAGGACATGCGCCACCAGGTGATCGACGATCTGGTGGAAACCTACATTCCGCCCAAAACCTACGCAGACCAGTGGAATGTCGAAGGGCTCTATGCCGCCGTGCTGGAAAAGCTTGGGATCGACGAAAAGATCATCGGTTGGGCCGACGAGGAAGGCGTGGATGACGAGATCATCCGCGAGCGGATCTACAAATCCGCCGACGAGATGATGGCGGCCAAGGCGGCGCAGTTCGGCCCCGAGAACATGCGTGGAATCGAAAAGCAGATTCTGCTGCAGACCATCGACGCAAAGTGGCGTGAGCATCTGCTGACGCTGGAACATCTGCGGTCGGTCGTGGGTTTTCGCGGCTACGCCCAGCGTGATCCGCTGAACGAGTATAAAACCGAGTCTTTTCAGTTGTTTGAGGGGCTCTTGGATTCGCTCCGCGAAGAGGTGACGCAAAAGCTGAGCCAGATCCGGCCGCTGACCGACGAAGAACGCGAGCAGATGATGCAACAGCTGATGGCGCAGCAGGCCGAAGCGCAGAAAGCGGCCGAGCGGCAGGCGCAGCCTGAACTGGTCGGCGCCGGTGCCGCAGCCGCCGCTGCTGGCGCGGGCGCGTCGGCCGCGCCAGCGCCCGGATTCGACGAAACCGACCGCGCCACATGGGGCAATCCGGGCCGCAACGAGCCCTGCCCGTGCGGGTCGGGCAAGAAGTTCAAACATTGCCACGGGCGGCTGGTCTGACCCCACGCCCGGCGCACTGCGTTTAACCCGTCGGCCGGCCCGCGGCGCCCGCGGTTTCAGACCGGTCGCCACTGTTGCAGTTTGACGACAGAATCCCACGCCGCTGCCACAAGATTTCCTCATTTGACCGCCACACTGTGCGCAACAGCAGCAATTTCCGGTGTGGCTTATGAAAAACAAGCAAAGGCTGGTCACAGCGCTGGTGACAATCGTGGCGGCAACGGCGACGGCGCACCTGATGCAACGCAACAGCTCGGCAGAGGCGCGCATCGGCGCTCCGCCTCCGGTTCAGGCCGCGTTGGTGGTGCCGCTTGCGGTTCCGTCGGCTTCGGTGGTGTCGAACGAGCTGCCAGTTGAACGGCCCTCCAGACCCGCCGCTCCAACGGTTGCTAGGATCAATCCGGCGCCTGCCGATGTGGAACCGGCAGAGACGACGCCGGTGGCGGCGAGCGATCCGGCAGCGGAGGGCGCACCAGAACCTCCGGTCCCCGACCGGGTGCTTTTGGCTGCCGCAACCGAACCCGTTACACCGGCTCCCGACCAGTCGTTGCAAGCCGTGCCCGACATGCCTCGCCCCCCTGTCGATGCGTTGACGCCAACGCCGTTGCCGTCGACCGGTGCCGATCTGGCCGACCGCATGGCCGGCACCGACCGCCCGGATAGCGCATCCGCAGAGTCGACGGGCGGTCCGAGACGTAACGAATTCGGGCTGACCTGCGGCGTGATCCTGTCGGCCTCGGAAAGGCCGGGCGCAATGGTGAACCTGACGCTGACGGCCCCCTGCCGCGGAGAGGAAGTCATCACCGTGCGCCATGGCGGTCTGCAGTTTTCGGGTCGTATGAGCCATCTTGGCAGTTATTCGGCCCTGGTTCCGGCCCTGGCTCAGGACGCCGAATTCACCGTCGCCTTTCCCGACGGCGAGGTATCCACCACCCAACTCACGGTCTCGGCGGCAAACGATGTCGAACGGGTCGTTCTGCAAACCCGGGGCGAGACCGGGCTGCAGATTCATGCGCTGGAATTCGGCGCCGACTATGACATGCCGGGCCATGTCTGGGCCGGACAGCCGCGCGATGCGGGCTCGGCCATCAAGACCGGTGGCGGGTTCATCACTCAGATGGGCGATCCGGCGCTGGACGAGGCGCATTTGGCCGAGGTCTATACCTTTCCCGCCGATGCCCGCATTCGCGACGGCGTCGTCCGGCTGAGCATCGAGGCCGAGGTGACCGCCTATAACTGCGCCAAGGATATCGCCGGCCAGACGATGCAGCGCCAGGCGGATGGTGGAATGAAATCCGTGACCGTCACCCTTGCGATGCCCGACTGCGAGGCGATTGGCGAATTTCTGGTGTTGAAAAACCTGCTGCAAGACCTGAAGATCGCGTCGAACTGACGGCGCAAGGGTCTTTGCCTTATGACCATCAACCGTGCGGCGATCTTCGCCGCACTTTTCTTATGGGCCATGCTCGGGCGTGCCGCCGCCGAAGACGTCACGCTGACGTCTCGCGACGGTTCGGTCGAGATTACCGGCAACCTTCTGAGCTTTGACGGCGAGTTTTACCGTGTCGACACCGTCTATGGCGTCCTGACGCTCGACGGCACCGGCGTGATCTGTGACGGGCCGGGTTGCCCGGATCTGACCGCCTTCGTGGCCGAGGTGACGTTTTCGGGATCGCGCACGATGGGCGAGGTGCTGATGCCCGCACTGGTCGAGGCATTCGCCGCGCGCAATGGGTTCGGGATCGAACGCAAGGTCACGAGCGACACCGAGTTTTCGTATCTGCTGACTGACCTGGCCTCGGGCGCCGAGGCGGCGCGGCTCGGTTTCCGGGTGACGTCGACATCCGAGGGGTTTGCCGACCTTCTGGCAAACGAGGCCGATATCGTCCTGTCTGCGCGCCCGGCGACACCGCAGGAAATCGCGCTGGCGCGCGAGGCGGGTATCGGCGACCTGTCGAACCCTCGGCGCAGCCGGATCGTGGCACTGGACGCGATGGTGCCGGTGGTGGCGGCAGCGAATAAACTGGATGGGTTGACGATCCAGGGTCTGGCGCGGGTGTTTTCCGGTGAGGTGGAGAACTGGACGTCGCTCGGCGGACCGGACGCGCCGATTTCCCTGCATCTGCGCGACGACGCGTCGGGCATTTCGCAGGATTTCGTGACCCGCGTTCTGTCGCTGAATGACAAGGAGTTGGCCGACGGGCCAACCCGGCATCTGAGCAATGCAGAGGTGGCGGATGCGGTTGCGGCCGACACCCTTGCGATCGGCATCGTACCCTATTCGGCGCTGGGAAATGCCGAACCGCTGTTGATCAAGGGGCCCTGCGGCATGAACTCGGCCGCGGCGGACCGCACGATCAAGACCGAAGACTACCCGTTGACGATGCCGCTGTTTCTTTACACCCCCGCGCGGCGTTTGCCGGTTCTGGTGCGTGAGTTCCTGGCCTATGCCAGATCGCCCGCGGCACAGCCCGTCGTCGGCCGCGCCGGGTTCGTCGATCTGCGGTTGGAGGAGGTCGCCGTGTCCGGGCAGGGCGGCCGGTTGATGAACGCCGTCGATTCGGCCGGCGGCGAGGTGCCGTTGACCGAACTGCAGCGCATGGTGCGCGAGATGCGCGGGACCGAGCGTCTGAGCCTGAGTTTTCGGTTTCTGCCGGGCGGCACACAGCTTGACGCCCAGTCGCGGTCGAATGTGGACGTCCTGGCCGGCCATCTAGAGCGGGGACGCTTCGATGGCCGGCCGATGGTTTTCGTTGGCTTCAGCGACGGCGACGGTCCGGCCGCGGCGAACCAGAGGCTTGCGCTGCGCCGGGCCGAAGCGGTGCGGCGCGAGGTGCTGCGCGCGGCTCCGGCGGCGGACAGGGACCGGCTGGATCTATCGGTCGAGGCGTTCGGCGAGGCGATGCCGATGGCCTGCGACGAGACCGAGTGGGGCAAGCGCATCAACCGCCGCGTCGAGGTCTGGGTGGCTCAGAGATAGCCGGCGGCGCGGAAGCTGAGCTCGTTGGATTTCCCGATGATCAGGTGGTCGTGCAGCGTCAGGTCCAGGGCCCGGGCGGCATCGTCGATTTGCCGCGTCATCGAGATGTCGACCTCTGACGGGCTGGGGTCGCCGGAGGGATGGTTGTGCACCAGGATCAGCGCCGACGCGTTGAGCTCCAGCGCGCGCTTGACCACCTCGCGGCGGTAGACCGGAACGTGATCGACCGTCCCTTTGGCCTGCTCCTCGTCGGCGATTAGTACATTCTTGCGGTCAAGATAGAGCACCCGGAATTGCTCGGTTTCGCGATGCGCCAGGACGGTGTGACAATAGTCGAGCAAGGCGTCCCATCCGCTGAGCACCTGGCGGTGCAGCACTTTCGACCGGGCCATGCGGTGCGCGGCGGCTTCGACTATTTTCAGGTCCGTCACGACCTCGTCGCCGACGCCCGAAACCGCCTTCAGGCGCGTCGCGGGCGCCGACACGACACGGTTGAAATCGCCGAAGGACTCCAAAAGCCGCCGCGCCAGCGGCTTGACGTCCTTGCGCGGCAGCGCCCGAAACAGCAAAAGCTCCAAGAGCTCGTAATCGGGCATTGCGGCAGCGCCACCTTGGTTAAAGCGCTCGCGCAGGCGTTTTCGATGGTCCTTGATGTAAGAAGGAAGCCGCCACGCATTCAGTTCCGAAACGGCCTCGTCCCCGGCGAAGAGCGGCAGTGGTGCTTCGTGGAAAGCCTTCCCCATGGGTCCGAGTGTGCAACGGCGTTGGTAAACGGCGGGTAAACGAATTTTCGTCGAAAATTCGTCGTTCTCCGGATCACCCTTTCATGCCGTCCCAGAAGCTCTTGACTTTCGAAAAGAAGGACGAGCTTTCGGGATTGTTGTTTTCACCCAGCCGCTCGAATTCGCGCAGCAATTCCTTCTGCTTCGAGGTCAGGTTCACCGGGGTCTCCACCGCCAGTTCGATGAACATATCACCCTGGCCGCTGCCGCGCAGGCCCGGCATGCCCTTGTTGCGCAGGCGCATCTGCCGGCCGGATTGGCTGCCGCCGGGCACTTTCACCCGGCTGCGGCCGCCATCTATGGTCGGTACGTCGATATCGCCGCCAAGCGCCGCTGCCGTCATGCTGACCGGCACCAGGCAGAACAGGTTCTGGCCGTCGCGCTGAAACAGGGGATGGTCCGCGACCTCGATGAAAATGTACAGGTCTCCGGCAGGGCCGCCGCGCAGGCCTGCCTCTCCCTCGCCGGCCAGCCGGATGCGGGTGCCCGTCTCGACGCCCGCGGGAATGTTTACGCTGAGCGAGCGATCCTTTTCGACCCGCCCGGCGCCGCCGCAGACCTCACAGGGATTCTGGATGATCTGGCCGATCCCGGAACAGGTGGGGCAGGTCCGCTCGACCGTGAAAAAGCCCTGTTGCGCGCGGACTTTGCCCATGCCGGAACAGGTCGGGCACATCGTCGGCTCCGCCCCGCCTTCGGCGCCGGTTCCCGAGCAGGTCGAGCACGCGACCGAGGTCGGCACGTTGATGGTCTTCTGCAACCCGCCATAGGCGTCCTCCAGCGAAACCCGCAGGTTATAGCGCAGGTCGGACCCCCGCGTCGCGCGCTGACGCCCCCCGCCGCCGCCCCGGCCGCCCATGAAGTCGCCGAACAGATCGTCGAAGACGTCCGAGAACGCGCTGGCGAAATCGCCTTGGCCCCCGCCGCGCGGGCCGCCGCCCATGCCGCCCATTCCGCCGTCAAAGGCCGCGTGGCCGAACCGGTCGTAGGCGGCCTTCTTCTGCGGGTCCTTCAGGGCGTCATAGGCCTCGTTCACTTCCTTGAACTGCGACTCGGCATTGGGGTTGTCAGAGTTGCGGTCCGGGTGCAGTTCCTTGGCCTTTTGGCGGTAAGCCCGCTTGATCTCGTCGGCAGAGGCACCCTTCTGCACCCCCAGCACATCGTAAAAATCGCGCTTTGCCATGGATTATCCCCTTGAAAACGCAGGGACCGGCCCGGATTTTGCCAGGCCGGTCCGCTTGCGTCTGGCTGCGCTTACGAGGCGCGCTTGTCGTCGTCGAGATCTTCGAAGTCGGCATCGACGATGTCGTCATCGACACCGCGCGGCTCGTCCTCCACATCGTCCTCGCCGGCCTCGGCCTTGGCCTGTTCCGCCTTGTAGATCGCCTCGCCCAGCTTCATCGCCGCTTCGGTGACGTTCTGGATCCCGGACTTGATCTTTCCGGCGTCCTCGGTCTCGATCTGCTCTTTGAGGTTGGCGATGGCAAGTTCGATCGCCTCGATCGTGGTCGGATCGACCTTGTCGCCATGCTCTTCCATCGACTTTTCGGTTGAATGGATCAGACTTTCGGCCTGGTTCTTGGCCTCGACCAGTTCGCGGCGCTCCTTGTCGGCCTCGGCGTTGGCCTCGGCGTCCTTGACCATTTGTTCGATCTCGTCATCGGAAAGACCGCCCGACGCCTGGATGGTGATCTTCTGCTCTTTGCCGGTGCCTTTGTCCTTGGCGCCCACATGTACGATGCCGTTGGCGTCGATGTCGAAGGTCACCTCGATCTGCGGCAGTCCGCGCGGAGCGGGCGGGATGTCTTCAAGATTGAACTGGCCGAGGATCTTGTTGTCCTGCGCCATTTCGCGTTCGCCCTGGAACACCCGGATCGTCACCGCGTTCTGGTTGTCCTCGGCCGTCGAGAAGATCTGCGACTTCTTCGTCGGGATCGTGGTGTTGCGGTCGATCAGGCGGGTGAAAACGCCGCCCAGCGTCTCGATGCCCAGGCTCAGCGGCGTGACGTCCAAAAGCACGACGTCCTTGACGTCGCCCTGCAGAACGCCGGCCTGGATCGCGGCGCCCATGGCCACGACCTCGTCGGGGTTCACGCCCTTATGCGGTTCCTTTCCGAAGAAGTTCGTCACTTCCTCGATGACCTTCGGCATGCGGGTCATACCGCCGACCAGAACGATCTCGTCGATATCGCCGGTCGAAAGGCCCGCATCCTTCAGCGCGTCCTTGCACGGCTTGATCGACTTCTTGATCAGATCGCCCACCAGACTTTCCAGCTTGGCGCGGGTCAGCTTCATGACCATGTGCAGCGGCGTGCCGTCCTGGCCCATCGAGATGAACGGCTGGTTGATCTCGGTCTGGCTGGAACTGGACAGCTCGATCTTGGCCTTTTCCGCGGCTTCCTTCAGCCGCTGCAGCGCCATCTTGTCCTTGGTCAGGTCGACGCCGTGTTCCTTTTTGAATTCGTCGGCAAGGTAGTTGACGATGCGCATGTCAAAGTCTTCACCGCCCAGGAACGTGTCGCCGTTGGTCGACTTCACCTCAAAAAGGCCGTCGTCAATTTCCAGGATGGTGATGTCGAAGGTGCCGCCGCCCAGGTCGTAGACCGCGATGGTTTTCGATTCCTTCTTGTCGAGGCCATAGGCCAGCGCAGCCGCGGTCGGTTCGTTGATGATCCGCAGAACCTCGAGACCTGCGATCTTGCCGGCGTCCTTGGTGGCCTGGCGCTGGGCATCGTTGAAATAGGCGGGGACGGTGATGACCGCCTGGGTCACGTCGTCGCCAAGATAGGATTCCGCCGTCTCTTTCATCTTTTGCAGGATGAAGGCCGAGATCTGGCTGGGGCTGTATTTCTCGCCGCGCGATTCGACCCAGGCGTCGCCATTGCCGCCGTCCACGATGGCATAGGGCACCAGTTTCTTGTCTTTCTCGACCTCGGCATCGCCCAGACGCCGGCCGATCAGACGCTTGACCGCGAAGATCGTGTTTTCGGGGTTGGTGACCGCCTGGCGCTTGGCCGGCTGGCCGACGAGGCGTTCGTTGTCGGTAAAGGCGACGATCGACGGGGTCGTGCGCGCGCCTTCGGCGTTTTCGATCACCCGGGGCTGCGAGCCGTCCATGATGGCGATACAGCTGTTGGTGGTTCCCAGGTCGATCCCGATGACTTTGGCCATGCTCAAAATCCTCTCTTCTCGGCGATGTTGTGGAGGTCGGCCCATTTCGGCGCCGCCTCCCGATCCCATAAGGTTCGCAGGGATCACATCCCCGCGAGGCTTCCGGGCGTATATAGGGAGGGGTCAGGAGTGCTGCAAGCGACTCCGGGCGCCAATTACTGCGCTTTGTAACGGTTTTTCGGCACGGCGCGGCGGTCAGTTGAAGGTGTAGGAGAAGCCGAGGCTTAGAAAACCCTGATTTGGATCGCCCGCGGTCGCGACGATGGGGCTGTCGGCCGCGTCGCCCACCAGCCGCCTGTAACCAGCGACCGCAGTGGCGGACCAGTCGTCGCTGATGCGGTAGCTGGCAAAGAGCGTCACGCCGACGTCCTTGATCCCGCCGCCCGCCGTGAAAGCGGCCAGGCCCGAGGGGCTGGCCGGTGCGACGCTGAAGAAGGCATCCATATAGGCCTCGTCGGCATAGGTCAGCCCGGCGCTGCCGCCGACGGTCCAGTCGTCGAGGCGGCGGGTCAGGCCGATCGAGGCCTCGGCGATCAGCCCCTCGTGCCCGCCGTCGAGGCCCTGCAGGATGTTGACCCTGGGCGACAGGATCAGATCGTCGCCAACCGGATAATTCAGCCGGGCGAATCCGCCAAGCATCAGCGCGCCGTCGACCTTGGGCAGGGCGCTGACGGCAGCGCTGTCGATATCCGCCGGGTCGCGGCCGCCGTTCCAGCGCATGATCGGACCTGCATCGATGGCGCGCGAGGCAAAAAGGTCGGCCTCGGCACCGGGCCCGTTGCTGCGGATACCGACGGGGCCGAGCGAGAAGGCAAAGTTCGGCGCGGCGATGACGCGATAATCCGACGACCCTTCGAACTGCGGGATCGCGGCGGCGCCGAGGCCGAGTGAGACCGGGTCGGCAAGAACGGCATGCGGCGCGAACATAAGAGCCGACAGCAAGGAGGGAATTCTACGCACGTGATCGGTGTCCCTTTGGTGTTTCTGGCAGGGATACGAACGGCCGCCCGCGCCGGATCATACTGGGACGCACGCAATTCCCGGTTTAGATTGCACGGCATGCACGCACCGATCGACATCCGCGGGTTCAAGGTTTTCCAAGGCCATCTGGATGCCGCGGCGCAGTCCGCGGTGTTGTCGGAGATACGGGCGGTCGCCCAATCCGCTCCGTTGTTTTCGCCGCAGACGCCGTATGGAAGACGCATGTCGGTGCGGATGACCTCGGCCGGCAAATACGGCTGGTACTCGGACCGGCGGGGGTACCGCTATGTGACCGAACACCCGTCGGGCAGGGCATGGCCGGCGATCCCGGACAGTGTGCTGGCAATCTGGCGCGACGTGACCGGGTTGGACCGCCGACCGGATTGCTGCCTGATCAATTTCTACGGGCCCGTGGCGAAGATGGGCATGCATCAGGACCGGGACGAGGCGGATTTTTCCTGGCCTGTCGTCTCGGTTTCGCTTGGTGACGACGGGCTGTTTCGGATCGGCAACATGACGCGGGGCGGCCCGACCGAGTCGATCTGGTTGCGATCCGGCGATGTGGTGGTGATGGGCGGGGCGGCGAGGCTGACCTATCACGGGATCGACCGGATCAGGCCGGGAACGTCGACACTGTTGCAGGAAACCGGGCGGGTGAATCTGACGCTGCGCGTTGTTGATTGAACGCCTTGAGGGTGTCGTGCCAAGCTTTGCAATATGCACGGAATGGAGGTTTCTTCGGACGATGAACAGACGCATCCGTAGATTTGCGGTTTCTGGCCTCGCTGCGTTGGTCTTGGTTTCCGGAAGCCCTGAGAGAGGGTCCGCCGCCGATACCCGCTGGAAAACGATCCGGAACGAGGAAGAGCTGCGCGGTTATACGTTCGAGGCGTTCTCGTCGCCGGGCAGCGGGTATTTTTACCCGACATCGGTCAGGTGCCGAAGGCGCGGTGGGGCGTTGCAGGTGAAGTTCGACGTGCTTCCGGCCGGACCCGACAAACCTTACCACAAGTGGAGTGCAACCCTGCAACGGCCTGGCGAGACGCAGGCGGAGGCGGCAGCACGGCTGCCGATCAGGGGATTTCCGGAGGTGAAATACCGGATCAAGTTTGGCTGCAAGGCCGCAGGCAAGACAGTTTTGGTTGCGTTCCGAGGCGACCGTAAGCTCGACTGAAGCCGTAAAACCGGGATCCGGCGGCGGGGTGCGACGCATGCGAGCCCCAGGCCAGGCGCAAAACTGAACCGCCGGGCCAAAAGTCGATGTCTCTCGGTGATCATGGCAGGCTTGCTTCCGCTTAGGATCGGCGGCGCCGCCAACGTTTATCCGCGGGGTTTCCCCCGGCAGGGTCCGGGCCGTGATTTCCCACGGCCCATATCGTTGAACCTGTCCCTGCACCCGATGAGAGAGGTGGTCTTTGGGACCGGATTGTCGGGAACGCGCGGTTTTCATCCCACGCGGAGCGCTCGGGGCAGGGATATACCCCGCCGTTGTCGCCAAAAGGTTAATGTTGCGTGCGGTGCCGGCGGGCTACTTGCCGGCCGACCAACTCGCCGAAGCGTGTTTGCGGGTATAGAACTCTCCCATCAGACCGATCACGATCAGCGTAACCGACAGGATCATCGGATAAGAGATGCTGCTGTAGTGGGGGTTGTAGTTGATGAAGATGAAGCCGCGCGCCTGGTCGATGCAGTGAAACAGGGGGTTCCAGTCGAACATCGCCAGCATGTAGCCGGGCAGGGTATTGGCAACAAACATTTTGCCCGAGGCGACCATGTTGGCCCGGGTATAGATCTGCATGACGACGCCGACAAAGGCCGGAAACCAGGGTTTCAGCGCCAGCAGAACCATGCCGACCGCGCAGCCCGAAAACCACGCCAGCAGAAACATGCCAAAGCCGGGAACCGGCTGAAACAGCTCGATCCGGTTGAACCCGACGTGATAGACGAACAGCACCACAATCAGCGCCAGCGTCTGAATATAGAGTGTCGCCAAAGCCGACGATACGATCGAAATTGTCGTATTCATCGGCGCATGAAGCATCATGGCGGACGTGGGACCTTCGGACCCCATGACCGCGCTGACGGCCTTGTTATGCGTTAAAAACAGAAAGACGCCCGACATGATATAAAGCAGAAAGTCGCCGCGGATCGCGCTGCCGCGCAATCCCAGGATCGAGAACATCACATAAAAGACGGCGACCAGGATCACCGTCTGCACCAGCGACATCAACAGCCCGATGATGGCATTGCCGTGAGATTTCCGGATATTGCGGACGGTCGCGTGATAGCTCAGTTCCAGCAGATTGAACGCCGACTGAAACGACGATCTTTGGACCCGTTGTTCGAACATGTCCGTGCCGCAAACCCGCTCTGGTGGTCGTCCCCGTCTTTGTTGCAGGGAATTCTTGCCGTTCCTTTACCAAGCCAGCATAAGTGGCGGCGAACAAAAACTCAATGATGGCGCCGATTTGGACGCCGGTGATGGAGCGAACGTTGGATTTCGACAACTTGACGGCGGTGATGCGGCGTCTGGCCCTGGAGGCCGGCGATGCGATCATGAAGATCTACAACTCCGACGATTTCGACGTGCGGGCGAAATCCGATACCAGCCCGGTGACGGCGGCGGACGAAGCGGCGGATGCGCTGATCTCGGCCGGGCTGAGGGCTGCGTTCCCGGACGTGACGCTGGTGACAGAGGAACAGGCGGCATCGCATGCCGAGCGCGCGGCACGGTTTCTGATCGTCGACCCGCTGGACGGCACCAAGGAATTCGTGCAGCGGCGCGGCGATTTCACCGTGAATATCGCCTTTGTCGAAGATGGCGTCCCCTTGCGCGGCGTGGTGTATGCGCCTGCAAAGGGGCGGATGTTCTACACCGACGCCACGGGGCAGTCGGTAGAGGAATCCGGTGATCTGGCCAAGGACCGGGCGGGGCCGGTGCGCCTGCTGTCGGTGACCGACCCGGACAACGGTGCGCTGATGGTCGTGGCATCGAAATCCCACCGCGATCAGGCCACGGACGACTATATCGGGAAATATGCGGTGCGCGACATGACCAGCGCCGGATCCTCGCTGAAGTTCTGCCTCGTCGCCGCGGGCGAGGCGGACCTTTATCCCCGGCTCGGGCGCACGATGGAATGGGACACGGCCGCGGGGGATGCGGTGTTGCGGGGCGCGGGCGGCAAGGTGGTGCGGTTCGACGATCACGCGCCGCTGACATATGGGAAACCCGGCTACGAAAACCCGTTCTTCATTGCCTATGCACCGGGCGTGGAGCTGCATCCGGGCTGATGTCTGTCCTGATCGTCATCCCGGCGCGCTATGCCTCGACGCGCTATCCGGGCAAACCGCTGGTGGGCCTGCGTGGGGCCACCGGCGACAGCCGCAGCCTGATCCGGCGGACCTGGGAGGTCGCGTGCAAGGTCGAAGGCGCGGACCGGATCGTGGTGGCGACAGACGATGACCGGATCGCGGCCGCATCGCGGGCGTTCGGGGCCGAAACGGTCATGACATCGTCCGATTGCGTCAACGGGACCGAGCGTTGCGCCGAGGCGCTGAACGCCCTGGGCGGCGGGTTTGACATCATCGTCAATCTGCAGGGCGATGCGCCGCTGACGCCGGTTTGGTTCATCGAGGATTTGGTGTCCGGTCTTGCGGACCATCCCACCGCAGAGGTCGCGACCCCGGTGTTGCGCTGTGACGGCCGGGCGTTGAACGGATTTCTCGAGGACCGTCACGCGGGGCGGGTCGGCGCCACGACAGCGGTTTTTACACTGGACAATCGGGCGCTTTATTTCTCGAAGGAAGTCATCCCGTTCACCACCGATGTCTATCCCGACACCGACCCGACCCCGGTGTTTCACCATGTGGGCGTCTATGCCTATCGTCCATCGGCGCTGGCGGCATATCCGCTTTGGCCGGTCGGGCCGCTGGAGCGTCTGGAGGGGCTGGAGCAGCTGCGGTTTCTGGAACAGGCGCACCCGGTGCTGTGCGTCGAGGTCGATGCGCGCGGCCGCCAGTTCTGGGAGCTCAACAACCCCGAGGACGTGCCGCGGATCGAGGGCATACTGGCCGAGTTGGGGATCGAATGAGCGAACCGGCGGTCAGCGTGATTGTCGTCAGCCTGGACCGCCCCAAAGCCCTGCGCCGCTGCCTGATGGGGATCGAGCAGCTCGACTATCCGGAGTTCGAGGTGATCGTGGTCGCCGATCCCGGCGGTCTTGCGGCGCTCGACGCCGAAGGGTTTTCGAGCCGTATCAAGACCCTCTCCTTTGATGTTCCGAACATTTCGCGAGCCCGCAATCTTGGGTTGGCGCAGGCCGCGGGGGAGCTCGTGGCGTTCATCGACGACGATGCGGTGCCCGAACCGACATGGCTGACATTCCTGACGCAACCGTTTCAGGATACGCGCGTTGCGGCTGCCGGCGGATACGTGATCGGGCGAAACGGCATTTCTTTACAGCATGGCGCGCGGATGATTGACCGGTTCGGGGATCATGCACCGATAGCAACACAGGGCAACGCTGCCCAGGTCTTGGATCCGCCGGATGCAGGTGCCGTGAAGACCGAAGGCACCAACTGCGCGTTTCGGCGGGATTTGCTGCTGCAGATGGGTGGGTTCGATCCGGCCTTCGCGTTCTACATGGACGAAACCGACCTGAACCTGCGCCTGGCAAAAGCCGGAGCAAAGACCGCCATCGTACCTATGGCGCAGGTCCACCATGGGTTCGCCGCCTCGGCCCGCCGGACGCAGGACCGGATGCCGAAGACCCTGTTCGATATCGGCGCCAGCCAGATCGTGCTGTTGCGCAAGCATGCCGGGACACAACAGGTCGGGCCGGTCCTTGATCGGGTGCGCTCTGACCAGCGGGCGCGGTTGATCCGCAATATGGTGGCCGGAACATGCGAGCCCCGCGATGTGGGCCACCTGATGGAGACGCTCGAGGCGGGATTTCAAGACGGCGAGACACGGCCGATCCACCCGCCGCAGCCGATTGCGGCAGGTGAGGCGCCGTTCAGGCGATTTGAGCCCCGCATCCGCTTTGAAACCAGTGGCCACCTGGCGGGCCGCAGTTGGACCGCCGCCTTGCTGCGCAACGAGGCGCGGCGCAGGGTGCGGGCCGGCGAGCGAACGACGCTGATCCTGCTGAGCCCCACAGCGTTTTTTCACCGGGTCAGATTCACCGATGACGGTTTTTGGGAACAGACCGGCGGGCTGTTCGGCAAATCGGACCGAAATGGCCCGCTTGTCCGGGTTGCAGGGTTCCGGCGCCGTGTGATCGGAGAAATCGCGCGTGTCCGGCAGGTTCGTGGTTTACCAATTGGTTGAGAAATTGTGACACAAGAAATAAATGTGCCATCCTGCCACGAAATCACCCGATTTCGGCGCAAAATGATGGCTGAATTTCGCGCTAGGGCGTGTTAGGGGAAAAGAAAACACAACTCAGAGGTAGGGGCATGGGACGAAAAGTTACGAAAGCGTTGTTTCCTGTTGCGGGGCTCGGGACGCGCTTTCTTCCGGCGACAAAGTCGATACCCAAGGAGATTATGACTTTGGTCGACCGCCCTTTGATCCAATACGCGATCGACGAGGCGCGCGCGGCCGGGATCAAGGAGTTCATCTTTGTCACGTCGCGCGGCAAGGGCGCGCTGGAGGATTATTTCGACCACGCGCCCGAGCTTGAGAATTCGCTGCGCAAGCGCGGCAAGGATGAACTGCTTGAGACGCTCAAGAACACCAACATGGACAGCGGCGCGATTGCCTATATCCGGCAGCACAAGGCGCTGGGCCTCGGCCATGCGGTATGGTGTGCCCGGCGGCTGATCTCGCCGAACGAACCCTTCGCGGTCATTCTGCCGGACGACGTGATCGCGGCGGAAAAGCCCTGCCTGCAGCAGATGGTCGAAGCCTATGATGAGCTCGGCGGCAGCATGGTCGCCGCGATGGAGGTGCCGCCCGAACTGGCCTCGGCTTATGGTGTGCTCGACGTCAAGGAAGACATGGGGTCGATCGTGGCGGTGAACGGCATGGTGGAAAAGCCCAAAGACGGAACCGCGCCGTCAAACCTGGCGGTGATCGGGCGGTATATTCTGTCGCCCAAGGTTCTGAACAATCTCAATAAGATAAAGAGCGGCGCGGGTGGAGAGATCCAACTGACCGACGCCATTGCGGCAGAGATCGAAGAAGGCCGCAACGTCTATGGCTACCGGTTCCGGGGCCAGCGGTTCGACTGTGGGTCGAAGGCTGGTTTCCTGCAGGCCACGGTCGCCTTCGGGCTGGCGCGCGAGGAACTGCAGAAGGAGTTCTCGGAATACCTGCGGCACATGGTATCGCTGCAGAAAGCCGCCCAGTAGCTGGCGTATAGCTGATGTCGAACGTCCTGGTGACCGGCGGCGCCGGGTATATCGGCTCTCATGCCTGCAAGGCGCTGGCCGCTGCCGGCTATACGCCCGTCACATATGACAACCTGTCGACCGGATGGGCCGATGCCGTCAAGTACGGCCCCTTCGAACAAGGCGACCTGAACGACCGTGGCCGCCTGAACGACGTGTTCTCGCATTACCTGCCGGACGCCGTCATGCATTTCGCGGCGCTCAGCCTGGTCGGCGAAAGCATGCAGGACCCGGGCAAATACTGGCACAACAACGTGGCGGGCTCTTTGAAACTGATCGAGGCGGCGGTCGATCATGGATGCATGAACTTCGTCTTCTCCTCGACCTGCGCGACCTATGGCGAGCATGACAACGTGCTGCTGGACGAGACCTGCCCGCAAATGCCGATCAACGCCTATGGCGCCTCGAAACGGGCGATCGAGGATATCCTTGAGAATTTCCAGGACAGCCACGGTCTGCGCCATGTGATCTTCAGGTATTTCAACGTCGCGGGCGCGGATACGGACGGCGAGGTGGGAGAGTTCCACCAGCCCGAAACCCATCTGATCCCGCTGATGCTGGACGCGATCGACGGCAAACGTCCGGCACTGACGATCTTCGGCACCGACTATCCCACGCCCGACGGCACCTGCGTCCGTGACTACGTGCATGTGATGGACCTGGTGGACGCGCATATCCTGGGCCTGAAATGGCTGGAAGACGACAAGGGCAGCCGAGTCTTCAATCTGGGTACCGGCCATGGGTTTTCGGTGCGCGAAGTGATCGAACAGAGTCGAACCGTTACGAACCGCGACGTGCCGTTCAAGGAAGGTCCGCGGCGCCCCGGGGATTGCGCCAAGCTGGTCTCTGGCAGCGACCGGGCGTATCACGAGCTTGGCTGGTCCCCGAAACGGTCGACGTTGGAGGTGATGATCGCCGATGCCTGGCGCTGGCACCAGAACGGACGGTACGACCGCTGAGATACCGGCGCGATGCCTTGACCTCACGCGTCTGATCTCGCGGCAGGGCCGCGGGCCGCTGACCGGCGTGGACCGGGTGGAATTGGCGTATCTGCGGCGGCTGGTGGACGATCCAGTGCCGCTGTTTCTGCTGGTGGCGACGCGGCTGGGTTTCGTTCTGCTGGACGGGGCCGGGGCGCAGGCGGTTCTGGACCGGATCGAACGGCGCGTGCCCTGGGGTGCGATGGACATGATCGGCCGGTTTCGGCGAAAGAGCCCGGCAGGCCGGCGCCGGGCCGAGGCGGACGCGCGCAGGCTTTCGATCGCCCGCTGCCGGCCGGGCGGCCTGGCCGAGATGTTGCGGGCGCATCTGCCCCCAGGCGCGGCCTACTTGAACACCGGCCACAGTAACCTGTCCGATGCCGTGCTGCGCGCCTGGAAAGATGCGGTCAAGGGGCGGGCGAGCATCCTGGTTCATGACATGATCCCCCTCGATTTCCCGCAATTTCAAAGGCCGGCCGTTCCGCAGGCGTTCGCCGCGAAGATGCGCAGCGTATCGGCGCATGCCGATCTGGCGATCTACAATTCCCGGGCCACGCGCGACGATGCGGAACGGTGGTTCGCGGAGTGGGGGCGCCGTCCGGACGGTGTCGTCGCCCATCTGGGTGTCGAACTGCCCGCCCCCGATCCGTCGCATCTGCCCGAGGGTCTGGATCTGGGCCGTCCCTATTTCCTGACGCTCGGCACCATCGAACCGCGCAAGAACCATGCGCTGTTGCTGGATGTGTGGGAGACACTGGCGACAGAGCTTTCGGACGAGGCAATGCCCGTCCTGATCATCGCCGGATCACGCGGCTGGGAGAATGAAGCGCTTTTCCGGCGGCTCGACAGCTCGCCGCTGATGGGACGACACGTCGTCGAGCGCGCGGGACTCGCCGATGCCGCGGTTGCGGCTTTGATGGCCGGGGCGGCGGGCATGCTGTTTCCCAGCCTGGCCGAGGGGTTCGGGCTGCCGCCGCTTGAGGCTGCAAGCCTTGGCGTGCCGGTGGTTTGCAACAGGTTGCCGGTCTATGAGGAGCTTCTGGGAAATATCCCCGTTTACGCGGAGTCCGGCGACGTGTATCTTTGGGCTCAAACGATAACAAAACTGGTAGAGAAGAGGCAGGCAGAGCATGTGCGGACCGGGGCCAACCCGTCCGCGACGGTCATTCCGACATGGGCGGATCATTTCAACCTTGTCTTAAAGGTGACGTGATAGCGCAGGTTTGTTAGATCGGGGCGATGCCTCTGTCGAGGGTACGGTTTGGGCGCCTGGAGGTCATACCGGCTGAGATTGCAGCGCAAGCGGTGGCGCATTCGCGCTTTCCGCAAACGCCGGGAACTGGCCGTCGCCAAAGACCGGACCGATCAGATCAAGCCCGATGACATTCTGGTATTCTCGACCTTGCGGAACGAGAAGGTCCGACTGAAATACTTTCTGAAATACTACCGCCAGATGGGCGTCAACCATTTCCTGATGGTCGACAACGGGTCTGACGACGGGTCGGCGGAATACCTTCAGGATCAGCCCGACGTCTCGATCTGGACAAGCCAGGCGAGCTACAAACGCTCCCGGTTCGGCGTTGACTGGCTGAACTGGCTACAATCGCGCTACGGCCATGGGCATTGGACGCTGGTCGTCGATGTCGACGAGTTCTTCGTCTACCCGTTCTGCGACACCCGCCCGATCCGGGCGTTGACCGACTGGCTGGATGCATCGTCGATCAAATCCTTCAGTGCAATGCTGCTGGATATGTACCCCAAGGGTTCGATCGACAGCTTTCCCTATACCGAGGGTCAGGACCCGATAGAAATCGCCAGCTGGTTCGACAGCGGTAACTATACCATCGCTAAAAACCACCGCTTCGGAAATCTCTGGATTCAGGGCGGCGCCCGTGCACGCGCCTTCTTTCATGACCGGCCGGAGCGGGCCCCTGCGTTGAACAAGATCCCGTTGGTGAAATGGCATCGCGATTATGCCTATGTCAGCTCGACCCACATGCTGCTGCCGCGGGGGCTCAATTTCGTCTATGACGAGTGGGGCGGCGAAAAGGCGTCGGGCATCCTGCTGCACGCCAAGTTCCTGGATACCTTCAGCGGCAAGGCGGCAGAGGAACTGAGCCGCAAGCAGCATTATGCCGCCAGCCACGAATACAAGGCCTATCACCGGCACCTGAAGGACAACCCGGACCTTTGGTGCAAGTGGTCGGAAAAATACATCAACTGGCGCCAGCTTGAGATCCTGGGCCTGATGTCCAAAGGAAATTGGGCATGAGCGTCGGCATCGTGATGCTTGTGCACGCAGCGCTCGACCGCGCCGAACAGGTGGCGCGGCATTGGTCGTCGCACGGCTGCCCGGTGGTGATCCACGTGGACAAGCAGGTGAAGGCGGCCGATCACAAGGCCTTCGTGCAGCGCCTGTCGAAAGTATCGAATATCCGGTTCTCCAAACGTCACCGCTGCGAATGGGGCACCTGGTCGCTGGTCGCCGCGTCGCAAACCGCGTCCGAGATGATGCTGGCCTCGTTTCCCGAGGTGCGGCATGTCTACCTCGCCTCGGGATCCTGCCTGCCGCTCCGGCCGGTGCATGAAATGATCGAATATCTCGAAGACCGTCCAATGACGAATTTCATCGAGTCGGTGACGACAGAGGATGTGCCCTGGACGGTCGGAGGTCTGGACAGCGAACGCTTTACCCTTCGGTTCCCGTTCTCGTGGAAGAAGCAGCGATTTCTGTTCGACCGATACGTCAAGCTGCAGCGGACATTGAAGCTCAAGCGCAGGATCCCCGACGGGATCGTGCCGCATCTTGGCAGCCAGTGGTGGTGCCTGACCCGGCAGACGCTGTCGGCGATCCTCGAAGACCCCGACAGGCCCGCGTATGACCGCTATTTCAAGAGGGTGTGGATCCCGGACGAAAGCTATTACCAGACTCTGGTGCGGCTCTATTCGTCCAATGTCGAAAGCCGGTCGCTGACGCTGTCGAAGTTTGATTTCCAGGGAAAGCCGCATATTTTCTATGACGACCACCTGCAGCTTTTGCGCCGGTCGAACTGTTTCGTCGCCCGCAAGATCTGGCCGCGGGCGAACCGGCTTTACGATACGTTCCTGGCCCCCGGGGCCGATGTGATGAGCGGGGCAGAGCCGAATCCGGGCAAGATCGACCGTATCTTCGCCAAGGCGGTGGAACGCCGGACCCGCGGCCGCGCCGGGCTTTATATGCAGAGCCGGATGCCGAACGTGGATTGGGAGAACGGCAAGACCTGTGCCCCGTATTCGGTGTTCGAGGGGTTCAGCGACCTGTTCGAGGATTTCGAGATCTGGCTTTCAAAGATGGTCGGCGCACGGGTTCATGGGGCACTCTATGCGCCCGGCCGGGTCGAATTCGCCGGCAAGCAAAAGGTCTATGCCGGTGCGCTGAGCGACAGCGCAAAGCTGCGCGACTACAATCCGGTGGCGTTTCTGACGAACCTGATCTGGAACACGCGCGGCGAACGGCAGTGCTTCCAGTTCGGCCCGCGCGACAATCAGAAACCCGCGGGTTTCATGGCCAGGGACTCGAACGCGCAGATTTCCGTGATCTCCGGCGCCTGGGCCGTGCCGCTGTTCCACGCCAACCGGAATTTTTCGGAAATCCGGAAAGAGGCGGCCCGCCTGCAAAAGATCGAAACCGAACATCTGACGCTGCTGCGATCGCCGCAGACCAAGGCAAGGGTGCGCATCTGGACGATGGCCGACTTTATCGATTCGCCGATGGAGCCGCTGCAGACCATCATCGACGAGATCGGGGCCCGGCATGCACGGCGGCTGACCGAGGCGCCGCGCATGGTGGACCTGAACGGATTCGGTCAATTCCTGCAGAACCTTAAAAACCAGGGAATGCACCCGCATCTGATGGGCGATTTCCCCGGCGACGACATGGCTGTCGAGGCGCCGCGCGCACGGCGCAAGCCGTACCTTGTCAAGAAATAGGCCGGTTATGGCTGACCGTTTCGACTATTTCGTGATGTTCGCCGAAATGCGGACCGGATCGAATTTTCTGGAAGAAAACCTCAATGAGTATCCGGGGCTGAGCTGCCTGGGCGAGTTGTTCAACCCGCATTTCATCGGCGGCGCGAAGAAGTTCGAGATGTATGGCGTCAACATGGCGGCGCGCGAGTCCGATCCCTTCGTGTTGCTGGACCGGATACGCACACACACCGATGGCCTGCCGGGCTTTCGGTTCTTTCACGACCATGACCCGCGCATCCTGGGCCGTATCCTGCCCGATACGCGCTGTGCCAAGATCATTCTGACCCGCAACCCGGCGGATTCGTACGTGTCGCGTAAGATCGCGGCAGAGACCGGGCAGTGGCGGCTGAGCGACCTGAAACGGGCGAAATCCGCGCAGATCGCCTTTGACCGGGACGAATTCGAGGCGCATCTGGAACAGATGCAGGCGTTTCAACTGAAGCTGCTGCACGGGCTGCAGACAACCGGTCAGACGGCTTTCTACATAGGCTACGACGACCTTGCCGATCTGGCGGTGCTGGACGGTTTGGCGCGGTTTCTGGGGGTCGATCACCAAAAGTCAAACCCGTCGCAGGCGACCAAGGTTCAGAACCCGGCGGCGTTGGAAGAGAAGGTCACCAACTTTCCCGAGATGGAAGCAGCGCTGGCGCGGATCGACCGGTTCGACCTGACCCGCACCCCGAATTTCGAACCGCGCCGCGCACCGTCCGTGCCGCACTACGTGGCGGGGGCGGCGTCGCCGCTGTTGTTCCAGCCTGTTCGTGGTGGCCCGGACGACCGGGTGCTGACATGGTTGGCCGCGCTCGACGGCAGAGACACGCAAGACTTGCAGCGGGGGTTCACGCAGAAATCCCTGCGGCATTGGAAGCGGCAGCACAAGGGGCATCGGGCCTTTACCGTGGTCCGGCATCCGGTGCAGCGGCTGCATCGGACCTTCGCACGTCATATTCTCTCTCCGGGCCCGGCCTGTTTTGCCGATATCCGCGAGACCTTGCGCAAACACTACAAGCTGGCGATCCCGAAAGATGCGCCGGGCCCCGGCTACAGCGCCGAAGCGCATCACGCGGCCTTCCTGGCCTTTGCCAAATGGGTGGCCGGAAACCTGAATGGACAGACCAGTCAGCGGGTGGATGCCAGTTGGGCCTCGCAGTCCGAGATCGTGCAGGGAATGGCGGCGGTTCAATTGCCGGATATGGTGATCCGCGAGGATCGCCTGCAACCGGGGCTCGATCATTTGGCGTCGCTGATCGGGGTGGTGTCGTCCCCGGTTCCGGATTGGGTGGACGATGCGCCGGTGCCGCTGGCGGCCTATTACGACGCCGAGGTCGAGGCGGCGGTGCGGGCGGCGTATCAGCGGGACTACATGATGTTCGGCTTTCGGCCGTGGGGCGCGACGTAACGCAGGCAGTATTCGCGCGCCGGATGTCCCCATGGGGACATCCGGC
>JASJDP010000037.1 GCA_030065095.1 Rhodobacter sp. | reverse complement strand
CGACAGCCAGTTGGTCATCAAGTCCTGGGCCTCGTCGCGCGACCAGTTCGCGGTCTGCTCGCCGATGATTTCCATGAAGTTGCACATATCCATGCCGATGACGTCATAGACGTCCTTAGTGCGCTGCACCGCGGCCTGGTTCGACAGCTGACCGTTCATCAGATAGCCGCGTGCGCCGCCGGCGAGACCCATGGCGCGCAGGTTGTTGCAAACCTGGAACGCGCTCAGCGTGCCGGACTCGATCTCGTTGGAGGCCACGAAGGCCTGGGTCGGCGGCAATTCGTTGACGTTGTCGGGCTCGCGGTTAACGAACACCAGCGGCACATTGCCGGCAGCTTCGGTCACCGCCGCACCGGCCGAGGTGTCGACGATGTTCACGATAATCGCATCGACGCCGGACGCGACGAAGTTCTTCACCTGGTCGATCTGCTTGGCGAGGTCGTCGGTCGCGTCTTCCATCTGCAGCGACACGCCGTCGAGGCTGGCGGCATGCTCGGTCATGCCGTTGCGCATCACCGTCAGCCAGTTATCGTCGAACCGCGAAATCGTGGCGCCGATTTCCTGCGCCACCGCCCCGGTGCCCATCAGGGCGACAAGGCCCGCGCTGATCAGAAGTTTCTTCATCGTCTACTCTCCCTTTGTGGTGTCCGGCACACCCATCCTGAAACCGGAATGCCCGTTCGGGCGGTTACTCATCTCTCGCAGGTCTCATGCGGCCATCCCGGCCAGACGAGAGGAGATGAACTCGAAAGATCCGGCAAGCTCGGCCTGCGGATCGGTGAAACGGTGAACCTCGGGCGCAAACGGCTCGAACGACACCGGACCGCGATAGCCCGCGCGCGTCAGCGCCTCGATCTGTTCGATATTGCCCAGCCGGTCCTTGGCGTCGACCAGCACCCTGTGTTCGTCGCGCATCTCGCTGACGGCCAGGCTGGGATCGGTGACGCCCGAGATATGCACGATGCCGGTATGCGCGGCAAAGATCGGCCCGCCGCCGGCCAGCGTGTGGTGGAACGTGTCGTGCACCAGCTTGAACGTCCCGGCGGCGCCGAGATCCTCGATGGCGTCCACCGCCTCGGCCTTGTGCCGCAGGGAACAGATCTCGAACCCCAGCGGCTCGACCAGACCGGTCAGCCGGTGCGCCTCCAGCATCGGCTTCAGCTCGCGCAGCGCGACGCGCAGGTTCGCCTGCCGCTCGCCATTGCCGCGGCCCAGCCCGTCATTGCGCGGGATCAGGCTGACGGCCTCGGCCCCGCAGGCGACCGCGATCTGCATCAGCGCCTCGGCTTCGTCGCGCTTGCCATCCGACCAGTCGTTGAACGCCTTCACCTCGGCAAGGGTCAGAACGCGCAGCCCCGACGCGGCCGCCCGCGCCTTGACAAGCGCCGGATCGTCGGAACCGAACAGCGGTCCGGGCAGGTCGTTGCGAAACTCGACGCCAATGCACCCCGCGGCTTTCGCAAGGCTCAGAAACGCATCCCAGCGCATCCCGGGCACAGCCATATGGTTCAGCGCCGTCGGCAGCATTCCGTCGGTGTTCCTCCCCATGCGCCCCCTGCCGGCCGCGGATCCGAGCCCGGCAGAAGTCCTATGCAGTTCAAGTGCTTTTCACACGCCTGTTTCCGGCGCTTCGCGAACGCAACCGTGATGGATTCGCGCGCGCCGCGTCAAGGCGTCCCTACCCATAAGCTATCAGAAATGATGGGGCGAGCGAGGGCTGGATGATGGTTTTCCCTCAGTCACACCGATTCGGGAAGATACAGGACCGGCTCCAGAAACTGCTGGCTCGGCACCGGTCCACCCTGTTCGTTGACCTGCACCTTCGCGAGCTTCACAAGATCGGTGCAAAGCTGACGCAGCGGGGTCGAGATCACCATGGTGACAAAGCCGTCGCTCAGGGCAGACCGCGATTCGGGCGTCAGTTCATTGACCACCAGCGCCACCTGACCGGCCAGCCGCACCTCGCGAAGCGCCTGGATCGCGCCCTCCATCCCGCCGCCGGCCAGGTAGATGCCGACCACATCGGGATGCCGCGCCAGAAGGTCGAGCGTGGCCTCGTAGGTCAGTTGCCGGGTCTCTAGGTTGACCAGCGTGTCCAGCACCTGGAACTGCGGCTTCGCCTCGCGGAAATAACTGCGGAACCCGGTCTCGCGCAGCTCGTGCCCGTGCCAGCGGTGCCCGCCCACGAAAATCGCGATCTTTCCGGTCTTGTGCGCGGCCGTCGCGATCATCCACGCGGCGATGCGTCCGACCTTCAAGTTATTCAAACCTATATAACTTATCCGTTCACCCTGGGCGAAGTCGTTGAACAGCGCAAAGACGGGAATGCCGTCGGCCTTCAACTGCAGCACCGCCTCGGTGGTCTGGTGATGGTTGACCGCGGTCGCGGCGATCGCATCGACCCGGCCCCGCATCGACAGCATCATCTGCGCCACCTCGGCCGGCGACTGCGAAGTTGCGAAGTCGATGACCGCCCGGCCCCGGATGCCCGGCGCGGTGCGCACCGCATTGTCGGCCTCGGCCGCCAGCGTCTGGTAGAACGCCTGCCTTTCCTTCTGCAGCACGAAGCCCATCCGCAGCTCGGGCAGATCCGCCCGCAGCCGCTGCTCGATCAGGTTGGTCGCGTGATAGCCGATCCTGTGTGCGGCGTCGCTGACCTTGCGCGCGGTCTCTTCGCGCACCTTCAGCCGCCCGTTGAGCACCCGGTCGACCGTCGCGACGCTGACGCCCGCCTCGCGGGCAATGTCCTGTATCGTCGGACGCCGCGCCACTCATCCCCTCCCTGGCTGATGAAAACCCATCATCTTCATCGATCATTCTTGAGAGGTTCTGAGAGAATTGCAATCACAGACTGCTTGCACCGTCCTCGCGACGGTTTAACCTGCGCGCAACCACGGGGGACCGCCATGCGCGACTACAGCCTTCTGGGACCCGACGGCAGGAACGCGGTCGAATCCGGCCTCGCCTCGGCCGAGTGGTACCATTCCGAGATCCCGCGCGCCGAGATGAAGGCGCTGATGAAGCGCAGCGACCGGCCCGCGATCCGCGACACGCTGATCTACTATGGTCTGATGATCGCGTTCGCCGGCCTGGGTATCGCGCTCTGGCCCGGCTGGGCCTCGGCACCGTTCTGGCTCGCCTACGGTGTGCTCTACGGATCGGCCAGCGATTCACGCTGGCACGAGGCGGGGCACGGCACCGCGTTCAAGACCTCCTGGATGAACGACGCCGTCTATCAGATCGCCTGCTTCATGATCATCCGCAACCCGGTCACGTGGCGCTGGTCCCATTTTCGGCACCATACCGACACCCTGATCGTCGGCCGCGA
This sequence comes from Rhodobacter sp., assembly GCA_030065095.1. GTDB lineage: Bacteria > Pseudomonadota > Alphaproteobacteria > Rhodobacterales > Rhodobacteraceae > JASJCA01. Next base: position 33,117 of record JASJDP010000037.1, on the reverse strand, counting down.
TCCCGAAATCGCAATCATGCGCCCCGTCGCGGTCGCACGGGCACTGCTGCAGTTCATCGGCCTCCCGGATTTCTACTATGGGATCAGCCGGATGCTCCTGAACGCCACCGGCAAGCTGAACCCCGAGGAAGCCAGCTTCATCCCCGAGACCGAACATGCATCGGTCGTCCGCGTGGCGCGCATCTGGACAGCGATCTACGCCGCCACCGTCGCCGTTGCCCTTGCCACCTGGTCGGTTCTGCCGCTGATGGTCATCGGCCTGCCCCGGCTCTACGGCGCCTGGCATTTCGTCATGACCGGGTATCTTCAGCACGGCGGCCTCGACGACAACGTGCTGGACCACCGGCTGAACTCGCGCACGGTCTACATGAACCCGATCAGCCGCTTCATCTACTGGAACATGAACTACCATATCGAGCACCATATGTTCCCGATGGTGCCCTATCACCGCCTGCCCGCGCTGCACGAAAGGATCAAGCACGACCTGCCCGCGCCCAGCCCGTCGATCTGGGCAGCCTACAAAGAGGCGCTGCCCGCTGTCCTGAAACAGCTCAAGGACCCTGATTGGCGCCTGCACCGCAATTTGCCGCCTACGGCAAAACCCTATCGCGACGACCTGCACGAAACCGCGCTCGGCCAACCCGCCGAATAAACCCAAGGTTCCCTAATCCTGGAGAAACACTTCCGGGGGTCCGGGGGCAGATCCCCGGCCGGTCGGACCGGCGGAACCCGGGGACGCGACTACCGGAACATCGGCGGGCGCGCGTCCACCCAGGCACCGCCCTTGCCGGCGGACTCGACTGCGGCGAACACAGCCGCCATGGACCGGGCCCCATCCGCCGGCGTAGGCAGCCCGTCTCGCGCCTCGCCCCGGATCGCCGCCGCCAGATCGACATAGATATTCGCCACCGCCAGCGGAAACCCCTCGGGGTGGGCGATCGCCACCCGGCTCAGCCGCGCCGCGTCGTCGGACAGCCCGGCCTCGCCCTTCTCGATGACCTGGGTGCGTCCACCGACGGGGGTGTAGATCAGTTGGTTCGGCTGCTCCGACGCCCAGCGCAGCCCCCCGGTCTCGCCAAAGACCTGCAGGTCGAACCCGTGCTGCCGCCCGATTGCCACCGACGAGGTCCAGAGCCGCCCGACGGTGCCCCGGCCCATGCGGAAATTCACCATCGCGTCGTCTTCCAGTTCGCGGCTCGCAATTGTCGACGCGAAATCGGCGCTGAGCGTCTCGACCTGATCGTCGCAGACAAAGCTCGCCATGTGCAAGGCGTGGATACCGCAATCGGCGAACTGGCCCGAAACGCCCGCCATCGCGGGATCATAGCGCCAGCGCACGCGCGGATTGTCGGCATCCGTCGCGTCGCCGTGGTGGCCATGGCTGAAACTCGTCACCACCAGACGCACCTTGCCGATTTCGCCCGCGCGCACCATCGCGCGGGCCTGGCGCACCATCGGATAGGCGGAATAGCAATAGTTCACCGCGCAGACCTTGCCGGACGCCCGCGCCACCCGCACGATCTCTTCGCCTTCCTCGACCGTCATCGTCATCGGCTTTTCGCAGAGCACGTGGAACCCGGCCTCGAGAAAGGCCCTGGTGATCTCGAAATGGGTGGCATTGGGCGTCGCCACCGTCACCAGATCGACGCGGTCGTCCCGCCCGCGTTCGGCGGCCAGCATCTCCTGCCAATCGCCATAGGCCCGGTCGGCCGCGACCCCAAGCTCCCGCGCATAGGCGCGACCCTCGTCGGGGCGATGATCCAAAGCCGCGGCGGCAAATGTATAAAGCCCGTCCGCCTGCGCCCCCAGCCGGTGCGCGGGCCCGATCTGGCTGCCGCGTCCGCCGCCGATCAGACCCCATTTGAGTTTTGTCATGCCCGTGTCCTCGTCGATGCCGCAGGGGGCAACGAATTTTCGGCGAAAATTCGTGCCGCGCTCAGAACCCGATGGATTTCAGGTACTTGCCGTTGTGGCTGTTGTCCTCGAGCGGCGACGTCCTGCCCTGCGGGTCGCAGTCCTGCTCGACCGTGCACCAGCCTTCGAACCCATGGTCCAGCAGGATCTGCCGCACGCTGGGGAAATCGACGTCGCCCAGCCCCAGCTTGCAAAAGATCCCCTCGGCACAGGCGTCGTAGAACCCGATCCGGTTCTCGACCGCCCAGGCTTTCACCTTTGGGTCGATATCCTTGAAATGCATATAGCTGATCCGGCCCATATGCCGCTGCATGAAGGCCACCGGGTCGTAGCCGGCATAGGAATGGTGCCCGGTGTCGAAACAGATCTTCAGGATGCCCTCGTCGATCTCGCCCAAAAGCCGCTCCAGCTCCGGCTCGAAATCCATGAACCCGGCCGCATGGGCATGGATGCCCACGGTCAGCCCGTACTCCTCGGCGCCCATCCTGGCGATGGTCTGGAACCGATCGACAAAGGCGGCCCATTCGGCCGGATCCATCTGTTCCGCCTCGCCCGGCCGCCCTGCCGTCGGCGCCCGGCGCGCCGAGATCGCGTCGATCAGCACCAGATGCCGCGCCCCATGCGCCACCAGCGCCTTGCAGGTGCGGACCGCGCCGTCCAGGACGTCGTCCCATTTGGCCGGGTCGTGGAATGGCCGGAACACCACCCCGCCGATCAGCGTCAGCTGAAACTCGTCCAGCGCCTCGCCCAGCTCGGCCGGGTCTTCGGGCATAAAGCCGACCGGTCCCAGTTCGATGCCGTTGAACCCGGCCTCCTTGCATTCCGCCAGCACCCGCCGCCACGGTGGATTGCGCGGGTCGTCCGCGAATTCGACGCCCCAGGAACAGGGCGCATTGCCGATCTCGATAGCCATCTCGTCCCCCTCAGAATTCATCCACCGAAACCCAGGTTCCGGTCTCGTCGCTTGCATAGGCCGCCTCGACGATGCGTCGTACCTCCAGCCCGTCGCGGAACGTGGGCCAGACCGGTTCACCCCTCTCGATCGCCGTCAGGAAATCCTTCGCCTCGACGATGATCTGGTCCTGATAGCCGGTGCCGTGCCCCGGGCCCTTGCAAAAGGCCAGATAGTCGGGATGCGCCGGCCCGGTCAGGATTTTCCGGAATCCGCGCCGCTCCGGCGGATCGGAGGCGTCGTAGAACCAGAGCGCGTTCTGGTCTTCCTGATCGAACCGAATAGCGCCGTCGGTACCGAATATCTCGTAGGCATAGCCCATCTTGCGGCCCGTCGCGACGCGGCTGGAAAACAGATGCCCCATGGCGCCGTTTTCGAACCGGCACATCATCTGCACCTGATCGTCGTTGGTCACAGGAATGCCGCCGCGTTCGGCATGGACCGTCTCGATCCGCGCCGACAGCTCGGCCACCGGCCCCATCAGCGCCAGCGCCGCGTTGTAGATATGCGGCGCCAGATCGCCGATGCAGCCGTTCGCCCGGCCCTGATAGCGCCAGGCGGCCACGTCGGTGTCGTTGTGGAAATCCTCTACATGCTCGGCTCGAAACCAGGTGATCCGCCCCAGCGCGCCCTCGGCGACCAGACGGCGCGCATATTGCGAGGCCGGTGTGCGGATGTAGTTATAGGCCACCATGTTGGCGCAGCCCGATGCCTCGGCGGCGGCCACCATCGCCCGCGCGTCCGCCAGCGAGACACCGAGCGGCTTTTCGCACATCACCGGCAGGCCGCGGGCAAAGCACGCCTCGGCAATCTCGCGATGGGTGTCCTGCGGCGACGCGATCACCACCGCCTCGACGCGCGGATCCGCCACCAGATCGCGCCAGTCCGCCGTCGCCCGTACGAAGCCATAGGCGGCGCGGTAGCGTTCGGCGCTTTCCGGCATCGTGGCGGCAATCATCTCCAGCCGCGGCTTCAGCGCGGTTTCGAACACGGTGCCGACCGCGGCCATGGCGGCGGAATGCGCCTTGCCCATATAGCCACCGCCCACGATGCCGATCCCCAACTCTTTCATATTTGATAGAACCCGTCGCTGAACGTGTTTTCGTCCCTTGCGTCAGACCCGCTCATGACGTCAAGTTCTGCCGCGATGCAATCACCGCCGCTGATGGGTTTCCTTTCAAACCTGATAGGAACCGCCTCATCGGCCGCCTTGCCACGGGGTTTCTGACATCACCGCGCCGACGTCGAACCGTTTCCTGATCATCGGCCGTGCCGGAATGGATTTCTATGCCGATCCGCCGGGCACCCGGCTGGAGGACGGCGCGCGCTGGGTCTCGGCGCTTGGCGGGTCCTCGGCCAACATCGCCGCCGCGATCTGCCGCCAGGGCGGGCAAGCCGCCCTTGTCACCTGCGTCAGCAACGATCCGGTGGGAACCTGGGTGACGAACCAGCTGGCGGGCTATGGCGTCGATACCGCGCATGTTCGCCGCGTCGGCGGCGAGGCGCGCAATTCGCTGGCCGTCGTCGACACCAACAAGGCCGACACCCAGGCCGTGATCTACCGCAACAACGCCGCCGACTTCCAGCTGAACGCCCGGGATATCGCGGCGGTCGACTTTGCCGGCTTCGGCGCCGTCGTCGGCGCGGGTACGGTCCTGGCTTCGGAACCGTCACGCGGCGCGACGCTCCTGGCGTTCAAGCGCGCGCAGGCCGCCCATGTGCCCATCGTGCTGGACATCGACTATCGCCCCTATTCGTGGCCGGATTCCAGAACGGCGGCGGATACCTATGCACAGGCCGCCGCGGCCAGCGACGTCATCGTCGGCAATGACGACGAATTCGGCGTGCTGGCGGCAAGCTACGACGGCGGGCTCGATGCCGCGCGGGCCCTGGCGGAACAGGGCAAGATCGTCGTCTACAAGATGGGCCACCGGGGTGCGATCACGTTGCAGGGAGACGACGAACATCGCACCGGCATCTTCAAGGTCGATGCGCTGAAACCCACCGGGGCCGGCGACGCCTTTATGGGCACGTTCCTGGCGTCGCTGGCCGCCGGGCACACGCTGCGGGACGCCGTCAAGCGCGGTTCCGCCGCCGCCGCCATCGTCGTCACCCGAGTCGGCTGCGCGCCCGCAATGCCGACGCCGGACGAGCTCGACAGCTTCATCGCCGGGCATCCCGGCATGTCCCTACCCGAGGAGTAATTCCATGCATATCGCCCCGTTCGACAACCGCAACGAAGCCATCGTCGACATCGACAATCCGACGGTCCCGCTGAACTATTTCAACATCGTCAAGCTGAAGAAGGGCGAGGCTTTCGCCTATCGCACGCCAGGCTACGAGACCTGCGTGGTGCCGGCGACCGGCACGGTGGACCTCGACATCGAGGGGCACAAGGTGGCCGCGCTCGGCAACCGCGGCGAGGATGTCTGGGACGGCGAGCCGGAGGGCACCTATGTCCCGTCGGGCGCGCATGTGGACATGGTCTGTGTTTCGGACGACTGCGAAGTCTTCGTGGCCGGCGCCAGGTGTCAAGACGTGCTCGACCCGTTCACGGTACGGTCGGCCGATCTGGACCTCGTGCAGTACGGCAGCGACGACACCAAGACCCACCGCAAGATCAAGCATATCCTGGGGCAAAAACAGGCCGACAAGGTCGGGCGGCTCTTGGTCAGCGAGCTTTATACCGTCGGCGCCGGCGGCTGGTCGGGCTTTCCCAGCCACAAGCACGACACCGACCGGCTGCCGACCGAGACGCACCATGACGAGACCTACAACTTCCGCTTCCGTCCCAGGCACGGCTCGGGTCTGCAGATGCTGCAGCGCGAGGATGGGCAGCCGGGCGATGCCTATCACATCGTCGACGGATCGACGATCTGCATCGATACCGGCTATCATCCCTGCGCGGTTCTGCCCGGCTACGAGATGTATTATTTCACGATCCTCGGCGGCGCCTCGCAACGGCCCTTGGTTCAGTATTTCCAGCCGAGCCACGCCTATCAGATCGAGACGATCCCAGGCATCAAGGACATGATCGCCAAGTTCAAATGAAGCCCATGCCAGGCTTGATCCGGGATCTCGACGCGCAACCGGACGAGGGCGGGCTGGAGGCCCGGCATCAGGTCCGGGGCGCGTGGGAGACCGGTGAATGACGCTTGTCACCTTGTCCGAGGTCCTGCAGCCCGCGCTTCGGGACGGATACGCCGTTGCCGGTCTGGTGGTGCTGGGCTGGGAAGACGCCCGCGCCTATGTCGCGGCTGCCGAGGCCGAAGATCTGCCGGTGATCCTGCAGGCGGGCCCCGGCTGCCGCGCGCATACGCCCCTGCCGGTGCTGGCGGCGATGTTCCGGCATCTGGGCGAGCGTGCGGCCGTGCCGGTCGTGGCGCATCTCGATCATGGCTATTCGGCCGACGACTGCCGAGAGGCCATCGACTGCGGCTTTACCTCGGTGATGTTCGACGGATCGAAACTGCCGCTCGCCGACAACATCGCCCAAACCGCCGCCATTGCCCGCATGGCGCGGGCCGCGGGCGTGTCGATCGAGGGCGAGATCGGCATCGTGGGTTATGCCGACGGGGCGGCCTCCACGGGAACGGACCCCGGCGAGGCCCGGCGCTTTGCCGCCGAAACGGGCGTGGATGCCATGGCCGTTTCGGTGGGCAACGTGCATTTGCAGCGGACCGCCGGAACGCAGATCGACCGTACGGCCCTTGACGCCATCGAGGCGGTAACCGGCGTGCCGCTGGTGCTGCATGGCAGCTCTGGGATTCCCGCGCAGGTGCGGTCGGACCTGGCCCGTACCAGCAATGTCTGCAAATTCAATGTCGGCACCGAACTGCGCCAGGTCTTCGGCGCGGCCTTGAGGCAGACGCTCGCCGAGCGCCCTGAAGAATTCGACCGGATCAAGCTGCTCTCGACGACCGAGGCACCGCTGACCGACGCCGCCCGCACGGTACTGCGCACGCTCGCCGGCCGCTGACCGCCGCATTGCCGGATCGGAATCGTGTGCGGTGAAAATCGTTACTGTCTAAGCATTGCCAATCTTGACCGCCCGGTCATAATTCGTCCCATCAATCAGGGAGAATACCTCATGACCCACAAGACCCTTGCGCTGGCAGCCGCGCTGCTGGCCACAACCGCCCTCAGCGTCAACGCCGAGACGCTGCGTTGGGCCCGTGCCGGCGACGCCTTGACCCTCGACCCGCACGCCCAGAACGAAGGACCGACCAGCGCGCTGGCCCACCAGATCATGGAGCCCTTGGTGATGCGCGACATGACCGGCGCCATCGTTCCGGCGCTGGCCACAGAATGGGGCCCCTCGGAAGCGGATCCCAATGTCTGGGTCTTCAAGCTGCGTGAAGGCGTCACCTACCACGACGGGGCCGCGTTCGACAGCGAAGACGTCAAGTTTTCGCTCGACCGCGCGATGACGCCCGACAGCGACTACAAGGAGCTGCTCGCGTCCGTGGTCGAGGTGCGCGCGCCCGATCCGATGACGGTCGAGATCGTGACGAACGGCCCCAACCCGATCATGCCCAACAACCTCACCAACATGTTCATCATGGACAAGGACTGGGCCGAGGCCAACAACGCCGTCAAGGTGCAGGACTACGAAGGCGGCGAAGACACATTTGCGGCCAAGAACGCCAACGGCACCGGCCCCTACAGGCTGGTCAGCCGCGAACCCGACGTGAAGACGGTCCTGGCGATCAACGAGAACTATTGGGGCAACGGCGAGTTCCCCATGGAAGTGACCGAGATCGTCTATACCCCGATCCAGAACGCCGCGACCCGCGTTGCCGCACTTCTGTCGGGTGAGGTCGACTTCATCCAGGACGTGCCCGTGCAGGATCTCGGCCGCGTGGCCTCGGCCGACGGGCTCGACGTGCGCACCGCGCCGCAGAACCGCGTCATCTTTTTCGGCATGAACCAGGGCGACGCGGACCTCGCGAACGACAATGTCGAGGGCGCCAACCCGCTGGCCGACCTGCGCGTGCGCCAGGCGATGTCGATGGCGATCAACCGCGACGCCATCAAGCAGGTGGTGATGCGCGGCCAATCGGCGCCGGCCGGCATGATCTCGCCCCCCTTCGTCAACGGCTGGAACGCCGAGATGGACGGCGCGTCGATGACCGACGTCGACAGGGCCAAGGACCTGATGGCGGACGCGGGCTATGGCGACGGCTTCTCGATCACGCTGAACTGCCCCAACGACCGCTATATCAATGACGAGGCGATCTGCCAGGCAGCCGTGGGCATGCTCGCCCAGATCGGCATCACCGTGAACCTCGACGCTAAACCCAAGGCCCAGCACTTCCCGCTGATCAACACGCTGGAGACCGACTTCTACATGCTGGGCTGGGGCGTGCCGACCTATGATTCCGAGTATATCTTCAACTTCCTCGTCCACACCCGCGACGACAAGTACGGCTCGTGGAACGGCACCCGCTATTCCAACCCCGAACTGGATGTGAAGATCGAGGCCCTGGCATCCGAGACAGATCTGCCGGCGCGCGACACGATGATCAACGAGATCTGGCAGGTGGTGCAGGCCGAACAGCTTTACATCCCGATTCACCACCAGGTGCTGAACTGGGGCATGAAGTCGAACGTCCAGACCGTCGTGGCGCCGGACGACACGGCGAAGTTCAAGTATTTCAGCTTTAACTGAGGCACCATAAAAAAGCAAATGGTGGCGCCAGTGCGCCACCATAATCTTTCTGAATCAGGTCATGTGAATTCTAAAGCTACATTTAAATCCACAAATATAGATGGATGGCAAATAGAAAGTTTTTATTGATTCAATATTATGATTTCAAGTATAGGTGAAATTGAAATCTAGAATTCAATTCCAAACGAATCATAAATATCTTCTATCTTATTTGCTAACGTATAGCTGTGAATATTTACAGGCCGCTTAATGCTACCGGATGCCATTACCATGCCCACGGGGCGTTTTGATGCAAGGTCTACAACAAGGGAACCCGAATCGCCTTGTTGTGAAAACGGTATAGTTGCCGAACCGGGGGTGCTGAACATAGGTGGAACAATCATCAATTGATCTTCGAACCGAACTAAGTTAGTACGAGGGGCATTCCCAAAAACATGACTCCAATCCACTTCAAAGTCCGCTGATACAGAAATCACCATCCCAACTGTAAATTCCGTCGTTCTGCCCATTTTTGCCACCGGCTTCATGATACTGTTAAATCCGCTGGTTTTCTTGAGTGGCCGAAAACTGGGATAACCTATCCAATGCACAAGCCGATCACCAACGTCAAAACCATCGATAACTTGCGCCAATGCGGCGTCTACTCTGTTCCAACCCGTAAAGTTGACCGGCGCCGCTTGCGAAACGTTGGCAACCACGTCCGCGAATTGGGGCGCACCGCCATCGGTCAGCGCGGGTTGGGTAACCCGTGCCCCAATTTGAACTCCGGGCGGCATGAGAACGTGACGGCAGCTCAGTATATACGGCATCTGATCGCGCATCATTATACACACGCCAAGCGTGCCGACACCGACGTCCTGCCCGGATGTATCTAGGGGTGCAATGCTGGACCCTCCGCGCAAGGGCCTCGACCGAAGCCGGAAAACTTGAACTGTCGGGGGCCCGACAATTTCGATCTCAACCTCAGCCGTTTCCTTGCCGACCGACAGCGAACTTGGAATACGATACGCCTCTTCGGCAGTTTCTTCCGGGATTTCATGGGACACAAAGACTTTGATCACAAGCTCATCACTGTACGACCCGTCAATTAACCGAAATCCAATTCCGACCCCATGAACGTGCGGGATATTGAGAAGCCGCTCCCGATGCGCCAGCTTTATCTTTTTCAGCCGTTCGAAATCTGGGTGTTCCTCGTTTCTCTCGTCGTCAGGAAAAATCATTTGCTATTCCCCCTTCTCTCTATTTGCCCGAGAAAACCCACTTTTTTAATCTACTATAAGCACTTCTGCGGTCCCTTGACGCAGATCAAAATGATTGCTCAGGGCAAGCGTCGAGCGGGTGCTTTGCCGTCCGTCCTACCGCACAGGGCAATAGCGTTCTCTTCCTGCTGCACCACCATCATCCACTAGAATTCCTTGATTCAGATCATTCCCAGCGTTCCCATGATACCGCTATCACTACCCCAGTTGCACCGGTTCCAGCGCGAAGGACCCTCCCGCATGCAAGCCGCCCCCGGCGACAGCTTCGTCATCTCCAGCCCCGCGCCCCTGATCGGGGCGCTTGTCGGCGCAGGCTGGCGTGTGATCGGTCCGCAAGAGGTCGACGGGACCATCGCCTATGAAGAACTCCGGACCGCCGATGACCTTCCCCGTGGCCGCACTGACGATCAGGAAGCGGGCCATTACCGGCTGACCGAGGGCCGTCCGGAGGCGTGGTTCGACTATGTCGTCGGCCCGCAGAGCTGGAAGAAATGGCTCTACCCCTCGCGCCGAAAACTCTGGTCGGCCACGAAAACCGCCGACGGGTTCGAGATCGACGACCGGGCCGAGGACTACCCCAAAACCGCCTTCTTCGGCGTGCGGCCGTGCGAGATCGCCGCCATCGAGCGCCAGGACGCGGTCTTTGACAACGGCAGCTTCACCGACACCGACTATGCACGCCGCCGTGCCGCCACGCTGATCGTCGCGGTGCAATGCGCCCGCTCCGCGGCAACCTGTTTCTGCGCCTCGATGAACACCGGGCCGCATGCCGAGGAGGGCTTCGATCTTGCCTTGACAGAGCTGGATCCCGACGGCGACCATCGCTTTCTCCTGCAGATCGGCAGCGCACAAGGCGCCGCGCTGGCCGACGGCCTGCCGCTGCGCGACGCCACCGGCGACGACCACGCCACGGCTCGCCTCGCCGCCGCCCACGCTGCAGCCCAGCAAACCCGCCGCCTGCCTGCCGACATCGCCCCCCGGCTGAAGGGGAAAGAGGATCACCCCGGCTGGCAGGCCGTGGCCGAAAAATGCCTGCACTGCGCAAACTGCACGCTGGCCTGCCCCACCTGTTTCTGTTCGGACGTCGAGGATACAAACGACCTGACCGGCGACCATACCGAACGCTGGCGGGTCTGGGACAGCTGTTTCAGCCTCGACTTCAGCTATATCCACGGTGGCGCGGTGCGGCAGGACCCGGCAGCGCGCTACCGCCAGTGGCTGACCCACAAGCTCAGTTCCTGGCACGACCAGTTCGGCTCGTCCGGCTGCGTCGGTTGCGGACGCTGTATCGCCTGGTGCCCGGTCGGCATCGATATCACAGAAGAGGCCGCCGTGATCGCGCGCGACGACGGCTGAGGAGGAGAGCATGGAACTTCACAGCATCAAGGACCTTCTGGCCGACCATCCGGTCTTCAAGGATTTCGACGAAGAAACGCTCGATCTGCTTGCCGGCTGCGGCCGCAACGAGCATTTCGCCAAGGGATCGCTGATCTACAAGGAAGGCGACGAGGCCGACAAGGTCTATATCATCCGCCGCGGCGACGTCGCCATCGAGATCGCCGCCCCCGGCCGGCCGGCCATCGTTGTCGAGACGCTGAACCAGGGTGATGTCGCGGGCTGGTCCTGGCTGGTGCCGCCCTATCGCTCGTCCGCCGATGCCCGCGCCGTGACCGAGGTCAGCGCCGTGTCGCTGGACGCCAATTGCGTGCGCGGGAAGTGCGACGACCACCCCGCGCTCGGCTACCAGATCTTCAAGACCTGGCTGCCGCACCTGACCAAGCGGGTCCGCGCCCAGCGGCTGCAACTTCTCGATCTCTACGGCGCGGGCTAGTCCATGGACGCCGCCAATGCCCAGGACCCGATGGTGCCGCACCGCTACCGCGTGGCCGAGGTGTGGGAAGAGCTTGACGACGTCACCACCATGTCGCTTCTGCCGGTCGATGGCCCGCCGCGCCCGTTCAAGGCGGGCCAGTTCAATATGCTCTACGCCTATGGCGTGGGCGAGGCGGCGATCTCGATCTCGGGCGACCCCGCCGTCCCCGAGCGGCTGATCCACACCACCCGAAATGTCGGCCGCGTCTCGGCCGCGCTGACCCGGCTGCGCGCCGGCGACATGCTGGGCGTACGGGGGCCCTTCGGCTCTGACTGGCCGGTCGAGGACCAGAAGGGCCGTCACATGCTGTTCGTGGCCGGTGGCCTGGGCCTCGCCCCGCTGCGCGGTGCCGTGTGCCAGGCGCTCGCCAACCGGCTCGAATATGAAGAGGTCTCGCTGCTTTTCGGTGCCCGCTCGCCCGACGACCTTTTGTACCGGTCCCAGGTCGCCGAATGGGGCGCGTTTTCCGGCGCCAATGTCGAGGTCACCGTCGACATGGCCGCGCGCGGCTGGACGGGCCATGTGGGCGTGGTCACCACCCGGCTCGAACGCATCCTCGGCACCTCTGACCCCGCCAATGTTTCGGTCTTCATCTGCGGACCCGAAATCATGATGCGCTTCACCGCACAGGACCTCACCGAACTCGGCGTCCCTGCGAGCCGTATCTGGGTCTCGATGGAACGCAACATGAAATGCGCGCTCGGCTTCTGCGGCCACTGCCAATGGGGGCCCGATTTCGTCTGCAAGGACGGCCCGGTCTTTCGCTATGACCAAATCGGCAAGCGCCTGGCGATTAGGGAGATCTAGATGACCCGACCCAAACTCGCCGTCTGGAAATTCGCCTCCTGCGACGGCTGCCAGCTGACCCTGCTGGATTGCGAGGACGAGCTCTTGGCGCTGGCCGAAGCCGTCGAAATCTCGCAGTTTCTCGAGGCCACGTCGGAAATCAAGGACGGTCCCTACGACATTTCGCTCGTCGAGGGTTCGATCACCACCGATCATGACCTCCACCGCATTCGCGAAGTCCGCGCTCAATCCGAGGTCCTGATTGCCATCGGCGCCTGCGCCACTGCGGGCGGGATTCAGGCGCTTCGGAACTTCGCGGATGTGGACGGCTATACCAACACGGTCTACGCCCATCCCGACTATATCGAGACGCTGGAACATTCCCACGCCATCGCCGACCACGTGCAGGTCGACATGGAACTGCGTGGCTGCCCGGTTTCGAAGTCTCAATTGATCGAACTGATCACCGCCACGCTGGCCGCACGCAAACCGCATATTCCGAACGTTTCGCAATGCGTCGAATGCAAGCGCGCCGAGACCGCCTGTGTCATGGTCAGCCAGGGCATTCCCTGCATGGGGCCCGTCACGCAGGCCGGCTGCGGCAACCTTTGCCCGAAAATCGGCCGCGGCTGCTATGGCTGCTTTGGGCCGGTCGAGCACGCCAACACCGCCGCGCTCAGCGCCGAATTCGCCCGACTTGGGCTCAGCGAAACGCAAACCCGAGACAAATACCGCTATTTCAACGCCGCCGCCCCCGCCTTCGCCAATGCCGGAGACCGCGCATGACCACCCGCACCCTGCAAGTCGACGCACTCGCCCGGGTCGAGGGCGAAGGCGCGCTTTACGTCAAGCTCAACGGCGATGAAATCGAGACGGTCGAATTTCGCATCTTCGAACCGCCGCGGTTCTTCGAGGCGTTCATGCGGGGCAGAGACGCGCATGAAGCCCCCGACATAACCAGCCGCATCTGCGGCATCTGCCCCATCGCCTATGTCATGGGCGCATCCCACGCGATGGAACAGGCGCTTTGCATCGAGGTCACCCGACCGATCAGAGACCTGCGCCGGATGATCTATTGTGGCGAATGGATCCAAAGCCATGTGCTGCACGCGGCCATGCTGCACGCGCCGGACTTCCTGAACCTGCACGACGCCATGGCGATTGCAAAGGTCGAGCCCGAGCTGGTCAAGACTGCGCTCCGCCTGAAGAAACTCGGCAACACGCTGATGGAGGTGATCGGCGGCCGCTCGGTCCACCCGGTCAACACGCGTGTCGGGGGGTTCTACAAGGCACCGTCGGCCAAGGCCATCGCGGACCTGATTCCGGAACTCGAATGGGGCGTTCAGGCCGCGGGCGAGGTCGCGCGCGGGTTCGCCAAGTTCGAGTTTCCCGACGACGAGGATGACTATGTCTTCGTCTCGCTGAAGCACCCCGAACTCTACCCCATCGACGAGGGCCGCATCGTGTCGAACACCGGCCTCGACATCGCGGTCGACGAGTACCCGGACCACTTCTTTGAGACCCATGTGGCACGCTCCAATGCGTTGCACGGCCATATGAAGGATGGCCCGCCCTACCTCACCGGGCCGCTTGCGCGGTATGCCAACAATTTCGGGCAACTGAGCGACACGGCCAAGCAGACCGCCGAGGATTGCGGCCTGGGGCCGGTCGTCACCAACCCGTTCCAGTCGATTCTGGTGCGCATGGTCGAGGTGCAATATGCAATCGAAGAGGCGCTGCGCCTCGCCCGCGCCTATCGGCCGTTCACGCCTGCGTTTATCGATGCCCCGCCCCGCGCGGGCACCGGCCACGGCTGTACCGAGGCCCCGCGCGGCATCTGCTATCACCGCTACAGCATCGATGCCGACGCCCGCATCACCGACGCCAGCATCGTCCCGCCCACCTCGCAGAACCAGCCGCAGATCGAGGTGGACCTGACCCGCGTCGTGCGCCGATATATGGACCTGCCCGACGACGACCTGCGCTGGCGCTGCGAACAGACGATCCGCAACTACGACCCCTGCATCAGTTGCGCGACGCATTTCCTGAAGCTGACGGTCGAGCGGACGTAGGCACACGTCGCTCCGAACCAGGCGAGCGTGCAGACGCCCGCCCAGCCGCGTCGGCGGTTTGGTGAGGTTGGCACGTCGATCGATCATGGGTGCCGCTATGTGCCATCGTGCGTGATGCGCTGCAGGTGAAGCGCAGGGGCGGGTCTTGGCCTGGAGGGGACATTCCCACCTTGCCCCTGGCGCGGAATCAAGGCCGAAGGCCGCCGCGCCATCGCCGACCCGCCCCGGAGGGGAGGCGATTTGCTGACGGTGCGTATCGGATTGAGGTCGTTCGGACTTTGCGGGGATAAAACGAGTCGTTCAGAGGCTCGGTTCGCCTCCCCGCGGGTCGGCGATGGCGCGGCTCGTCTCACGGCGGGCAATGTCCCCTTCAGCCCGGACCCAGACCCGAAGACAAAGCCACGTCAACCCGCACGCCGCCGCTGGGCCATGCCGACGACTTTGGATATGTTTCTGAAACGGATCAATTCCTGCAGATCAGAGCCAAACCAAAGTGACGAAAGCAGCCCCTCTTCACATCGGGATCGGCAATCCCTTCCGCCGTGACGACGGCGTCGGGCCCTGGCTCGCCGCGCGTCTCGCCGAACACGGCCTCAGCACCATGGCCCACGAAGGCGACGGCACACGCCTGATCGATCTGTTCCAAACCCACCCCGAAATCGTCATTCTCGACGCTTCCCGTAGCGGCGCACGTCCCGGAACCCTCGCCGAGTTCGATGCTATCGCTGACGCTGTACCGGCGGAATTCTTTCACTACTCCACCCACCGCTTTGGCGTCGCCGAGGCGGTCGAGACCGCCCGCGTCCTCGGCCTGCTCCCCCGCAGCCTGCTCCTTTTCGCCATCGAAGGCATGGATTTCAGCCACGGCGAGGGATTGTCCCCCGCCGTCACCGAGGCTGCGAAGACGCTGCTCCACCGGCTCGTGAACAGGTAGACGAATCTCGCCCAGGCGCTCGGCCTGGCGTCAAGACCGGACCCGAATCTGTTTGCGATACCTGTATGGAATTCACCCAGTCGGCATAGCGTCCCCGCGGCGCCATCGTGCTACCGCAGCCGTGCGCCGTCCTTGTCGAAGAGATACACGTCCCTCTCGTCGAACCCGACCTGCACGCTATCACCCACCGCATGCGCATGCTGCCCGAAGAGCCTAAGGGTCAGGATCTCGCCGGACTCGATCCGGACCAGCACGTTCGTATCGCCGCCCAGATGTTCCACATGGGTCACTTCGGCCGCCAACTGACCCGACTCCTCGATCCGCAGATTTTCCGGCCGTATTCCCGCCTCCTCTGCCGCTTTGCCCAGCACATGCCCCGGCAGAAAGTTCATCGATGGCGCCCCCAGAAACCCGGCCACGAACCGGTTCACCGGATCGTTGTACAGCTCCATCGGCGACCCCACCTGCTCGACGATCCCGTTCCGCAAAACCACGATCCGGTCCGCCAGCGTCATCGCCTCGATCTGGTCATGGGTGACGTAAATCATCGTCGCCCCCAACTTGCGGTGCAGGTCTGCAATCTCGATCCGCGTGTTCATCCGCAGGGCGGCGTCGAGGTTCGACAACGGCTCGTCGAACAGAAACAACTCCGGTTCGCGCACCACGGCGCGTCCGATCGCCACCCGCTGCCGCTGCCCGCCCGAAAGCTCCGCCGGCCGCCGCTCCAGATAGGGCTCCAGGTGCAGCATCCGCGCTGCCTCGGCGATCCGCGCTTCGATGACGTCCTTCGCCTGCCCCTCCTGCTTCAACCCCAGCGCCATATTCCCGCGCACCGTCAGATGCGGGTACAAGGCGTAGGTCTGGAACACCATCGCGATGCCGCGCTTGGCGGGCGGTACGTCATTCACCCGCTCGCCTGCGATCTCGACGGTCCCCGCGGTCGCATCCTCCAGCCCGGCAATCACCCGCAACAGGGTCGATTTCCCGCAGCCCGACGGCCCGACGAAAACCACGAACTCGCCCTCTTCGACGGTCAGGCTGATGTCTCTGAGAACCTCGACCTTGCCGAAGGACTTGCAGATGTTCGACAGGTTCAGAGCGGTCATTCCTGGCTCCTTAAGTCGATTACCCGGCCCGTCCGGATGCTCTCATCCGCCGCCAGGCAGATGCGCAGGGACTGTACGGCATCGTCCATGTGCCGCGTCAGGTCGATATCCTCGGCGATGGCGCGCAGCATGAAGGCCTGTTCGGCGTCGC
This sequence comes from Rhodobacter sp., assembly GCA_030065095.1. Taxonomy (GTDB): domain Bacteria; phylum Pseudomonadota; class Alphaproteobacteria; order Rhodobacterales; family Rhodobacteraceae; genus JASJCA01. The sequence goes on along the minus strand of JASJDP010000037.1, from coordinate 16,399 downwards.
ACAGCGCCTGATGGCCGGGTTCGTCGGGCATCCCGATCACCTCGTCGCCGCCGTAGCGGTGCACCCGGATCGCGCCGACCCGCGTATGCCCTTCGACACTGTCGCTGTCACCCGTGCTTTCGTCGGTGATCGACACCGCGCCGTTGGGGCTTATGATGTCCTTCACGAAAAAGGCGGTTTCCGACATCATCGGTCCCCAGCCGGCCTCGTACCAGCCGACCGAGCCATCGTCGAACACCACCTGAAACTGGCCGTAATTGTACATGTCCGGGGCGATCTCGTCCGACAGCCGCAGCCCCATGCCATGCACCCGCACCGGCCGGGCATCGGTGATTTGGCACATCACGTCGACATAGTGCACACCGCAGTCGACGATCGGCGACGTCGTCTGCATAAGCGCCTTGTGCGTCTCCCACGTGTCCCCCTGCGACTGCTGGTTGAGGTTCAGCCGGAACACATACGGGCCTCCCAGGGCGCGCGCCTCTTCGATCAACCGCATCCACGACGGGTGGTGGCGCAGAATGTAACCGACGACCAACTTGCGCCCGGTGCCGACCGCCGTTGCCACGACCCGTTCGGCATCCGCCACGGTGGTCGCCAGCGGTTTCTCGACGAAGACATGCGCCCCCGCTTCCATGGCGGCCACGGCATAGTCCGCATGGCTGTCGGAATAGGTGGCGATGCAGACGAGGTCGGGGGCCGCCGCCAGTCCTTCCTCGAAGGTCTTGTAGAACGGATAGCCACGCAACTCCGGCGGCAAATCGACGGCCGAACGGTTCACCAGCGCGACGATCTCGGCGCCCGGATGGTGATGGTGGGCCAGCGCATGGGACAGCCCCATGTTGCCGAGCCCGGCGATAACGGCGCGGATCATATGGCGGCTCCTGTGTCTTGACCGGTCAAGAGCCGTCGAAGGCTCTTGCACATGCCGCTTGCGAGCGGCTTGAAAGCGGTTTCGAAACCGCTTGGCGCAAGGCCTTTCGAAAGGCCTTCCCGGCGCTTCGCCCCCGTCATTTCACAGCCCCCGAGGTGATGCCGCGGATCAGTTGCCGCGAAAAGATGACATAGAGGATCAGCACGGGCAGGATCGCCATCGACAAGGCCGACAAGACCGCGTTCCAGTCGGTGACGAACTGACCGATGAAGACCTGGGACCCCAGCGTCAGCGTCTTTGTCGACTCCGCCGGTGCCAGGATCAGCGGGAACCACAGATCGTTCCAGATGGGAATCATGTTGAACACCGCCACCGTCGCCAGTGCCGGACGGACGAGGGGCAGCGCGAGACGGAAAAAGATCATGTACTCTGACAGACCGTCGATCCTGCCGGCGTTCTTCAGATCGTCCGACACGCCACGCATGAATTCGCTGAGGATGAACACGGCCAGCGGCAGCCCCTGCGCGGTGTAGACTAGGATCAGCGCCATCAGCGTGTTTACTAGCCCGGTCGACACCATCAGTTCCAGGATCGCCACCGTGCCGATCCGGATCGGGATCATGATGCCAAGCGCCAGATAAAGCCCCATCAGGGTGTTGCCCCGGAAACGGTACTCGGCCAGGGCAAACGCGGCCATGGCGCCGAACAGCAGGATGAAGAACAGCGAGCAGACCGTGACGATCATCGAGTTCTGGAAATAACCGAAAAAGTCGCCCTGCCTCAGAACCGTCTCGTAGCCGATCAGGCTGAAGCTGTCGGCACCCGGCAGCGCCAGCGGCTCGCGGAAGATCGCCTTGCGGGTCTTGAAGCTGTTGATCAGGATCACGAAGACCGGAAACAGCGCGATGCAGGTATAGAGGATCAGGATGCCATGCATCGCGATCAGGTTTGCGGGATTTCGGCGCGCCTTGTGCATCAGAACTGGTACCGTCTCATGCGGGTCTGGATACCGAACAGGTAAATGCAGACGCCGATCAGGATGATCGCGAACATCGCCGTCGCGATGGCCGAGCCCATATGCGGATCGCCCAGCTGAAGCTGGAAGCCGAAGAAGGTCCGGTAGAGGAAGGTGCCCAGGATATCGGTCGAGAAATCCGGCCCGGCCAGCGCGCCCTGCGCCGCATAGATCAGATCGAAGGCATTGAAGTTTCCGACGAAGGTCAGGATCGAGATGATCCCGATCGAGGGCAGGATCAGCGGCAGCTTGATCTTCCAGAAGGCGGACATGCCGGTGATGCCCTCGACCTCTGCCGCCTCCAGGATCTCTTCGGGGATCGTCAGCAGCGCCGCGTAGATCAGCATCATCGGGATGCCGACGAATTGCCAGACCGAGACCAATGACAGGGCGGTCAACGCATATTCCTCTTTGCCGAGCCAGGGCGCATAAAGCCATTTCAGGCCCACCGCATCGAGCATGGACGGCGCGATGCCCCAGATCGGCGACAGGATCAGCTTCCACGCGAAGCCGACGATGACGAAGGACAGGATGGTGGGGATGAAGATCGCCGACCGGTAGAGCGCGGCGAAGCGCAGGCGGGGGTGGCTGAGGATCGCCGCCAGCAGGATGCCGATCGGGTTCTGAACCAGCATGTGGATGAAGAAGAACCAGAAGTTGTTGCCGAGCGCGTTCCAGAACGACTCGGACCAGCGCGGGTCGCCGAACAGCGTCCGGAAATTCTGAAGCCCGACGAAATGACGGACATTGTCGACCTCTGTGAAGAGCGCCAGTCGCAGCGTGTTGAAGAGCGGGAAGATCATGATCGCCGTGTAGACCAGCACCGCCGGCGCCAGGAACACCGCGATGTGCCAGCGGATCGGGCGGCGGCTAGCCATGGGCGAAACACTCCGGTCCCAGCCAAGAGACCGGAGTGCCATCTTCGGTCACGGTCATCGGCATTCCTGCCTGTACCGTGGGACCGAACCTTGCTGATGTTAGTTTACAAATCATGAACGCATGCGCCCGGTTGCCGGTGTCGGATGCCTCCGGCGGGAATACTTGATGACCAAAGATAAGATGATACGTCGCCCCGGGCCGCGACCCGACGTTTCAGGCGGACCATTGGTCATCTTTGGTCTGGAAATATTCCCGCCGGAGGCTCCCCAAATCTCAAGCGGCGGACCGGCCACAATGGGGGACGGCCCGCACGATTTTCTTTATTGCTGAGGCCCGTACCAGCTGGCGAGACCTTCCTGCAGCCGCATGCCGGCGTCTTCGGGGCTTTCGGCACCCTTAATCACCTGGGCCGAGGCGTTCCAGGTTTCGTTTTCCAAGTTCGGCGTGCCGCGCGACAGGATCTGATAGGTCGAACGGATCGTCGAATTGCACTCGCCCCGCCAGGACACGAACTCTTGCGCCAGCGGGTCCTCCATCGCGATGTCGAAGCTCGACAGCGAGAAGAAGCCGGGCAGCGCGTTGGCGTAAATCGTCGCGAATTCCTCGGTACCCATCCAGCTGAGGAAGGTCCGGGCGGCCTCGGCATTGGCCGAGGCGGCGTTCAGCCCCATGGCGATGTCGGTGTGGTCCGAGATATAGCACTCCGACGCGCCCTCGGGCAGCGGCGGCTTGAACGCGCCCATCTCGAAATCGGCCTGGGCGTTGAATCCGCTGATCTCCCAGCTGCCGGCCGGATAGATCGCGGCGCGGCCAAGGGTAAAGATGTTCTGGCTGTCGGGATAGGTCTGGGCCTCGTACCCGTCGCCCAGATACTCGCCCCATCTGGCCAGGTGCCGGTAGGGTGCGACCCACGGCTCGTCGGTCAGTTTCTGATCACCGGCGATCAGCGCCAGGCGGCCCTCTTCGCCCTTCCAGTAGTTCGGGCCGATGTTGTTGTAGCCCATGGTGGCGGCTTCCCACTGATCGTTGGTGCCCATCGCCATCGGGATAAAACTGCCATCGGCCTTGATCGCATCGAGAACGGCGAAGAACTCTGCCTCGGTGGCGGGAACCTCGACGCCGACCTCGTCGAACGCCTCTTTGTTGTAGATGAAGCCGTGGATGACGCTGGCCATCGGCACGCAGAACGTCGCCGAGCCGTCATCGGTGGTCCAGGCGGATTTCGCCACATCCGAGAAGTTTTCCATTCCCGGCAGATCGGTCAGATCCGCCAGATGCCCTGCATCGTAAAGCGCCAGCGACGCGTCGAACGGCCGGCAGGTGATCAGGTCGCCGGCGGACCCGGCATCGAGCTTGGAGTTGAGCACAGCGTTGTATTCAGCCGGGGCCGACGGTGCAAAGGTCACGTTGATATCGGGATGCTTTGCCTCGAAAGCGGGGATGATTTCGTTCTGCCACAGCGTCAGATCGTCATTGCGCCAGCTTTCGATCGTCAGATCCACCGCCATCGCCGGAGCGGCGAGTACGGTGGTGGCGAGCAATGCGCCGGTCAATCTGATATAGGTCATCGGGTCCTCCCCCTGGTTGATGTCAGTGTCCGGCCGGGGCCGGGGTTTCGATATCCTCAAGCGCCGCACGCAGCCGTCCGCCGTGCCGGTCCAGCGTCGCCTGCGGGTCTGCCGCACCGGCCAACCGCAGGACGGCCTGCTTGACCGACCAGCCCGATGCCTGCAGCGCTTGGAACGCCGCGTCCCCGCTTACCCGGGCGATGCGCGCCACCATCGACACGGCACGATCGCGCAGCTTGGTGTTGTCGGCACGGACATTGACCATCATACCGTCGTGTACGTGACCCAACTTGATCCCCATCAAGGTCGACATCATGTTCAGCGCCGCCTTCTGTGCGGTCCCCGCCCCCATCCGGGTCGATCCTGCAATCACTTCCGGCGGCGTCGTCAGGCAAATCGGAACGTCGGCATGGGCGAAGATCGGGGCGTCGGGATTGTTGGCAATGCAGATCACCCGGGCACCAGCTTTTTTTGCCAATTCGGCGAAGCGGACGGCATAGGGTGTTCGTCCGCTGGCCGTCACGGCAATGACCACATCGGCGGGCTGCAGGTGCGTTGCATCCCGGTCGGCCTGGTCCGTATCATCTTCGGTTCCGCCCGGCATCGCGGCGTGCTGCGGCAGCCCTCCGGCCATGCACAGGATCACCCGGTCGGCATCGATGCCGAAGGTTCCGGCCAGTTCCAGCCCGTCCGCATTGCCCATCAGCGCCGAGGACCCGGCCGCCGCATAGACGAGCCGCCCTGGCCCGCGCAATGCGCCGGCCATCAGCTCGGCCCCCTGGACGATCATGGGTATCGCCGCCTCGACCGCCGCGACAGCGGCAAGCTGACCGGACAACAGAATCTGCCCGATCTCTGCATCCGGGCGGGCGTCGAGCCCGTCGGCCTGCGGATGACGTGCCTCTGTCTGCATGGCGGCTGTGCGAATCCCCCCGGTGTTTGGATTAAAATACCTATTTAATACCTTTTGTCTACCATTTATCGGAGAAAGCCACATTCCTGCCATTATTCTACAAAGGCATGGGAATTTGGCATTGGATATGTCTTTCATTCTGAGAATAGGTATTATATAGGTATCTTTAATGGAGAATGGCCAAAGCCATATCGTGGCCGTGGACGGCGGCGGTTCGACTTGCCGGGTGGCCGTCTGTTCCGCGGCGGGGACCCGTCTGGCTTCGGCACAGGGGGCGGCGGCCAATCCGGCGACGTCGATGGACGAGGCGGTTGCCAATATCCGCGCCACGGTCGACGAGGCTTGGCACAAGGCGGATCTTGGCCGCGCTGCCCTGGCGGATGCCCGCGCCTATCTGGGCCTGGCCGGCGTGATCGACGGATGTGTCGCACAGGCTGTCGAGGTTTCCCTGCCGATGGGCAACGTTCGGGTCACCGACGACCGGCCGACCAATATGGCCGGGGCGCTTGGCCGGCGTGACGGGTTTCTTGCCGCCCTTGGCACCGGGTCGTTTCTGGGGCGGCAGCGGGGGGATGCGCAAAGCTTTGTCGGCGGCTGGGGGTTTTGGCTTGGCGATCAGGCCTCTGGCGCATGGATCGGCCGCGCCGCGCTGGCGGCCGTGCTGGAATGGCGCGACGGGTTGCTGCCTTCGTCAGAGTTGCTGGCGGAGCTGCTTGCAGAGTTCGGTCAGGACCCGGGCGCCATCGTTTTCTATGCCAACACGGCCGCGCCGCCCGACTATGCACGCTTTGCGCCCCGGGTCTTCGATGCCGCCGGGGCCGGTGACGCGGCAGCCCTCGGCATCCTTCGGGACGGCGCCGCCTATCTGGCGCGGGCTCTGGACAGTCTCGGCTTTCGGACGGGGGATGCGCTTTGCCTGATTGGCGGCGTCGGGCCGCGTTTCGCGGCCCATCTCGATCACCGCTATACCGGCAATCTGATCGAACCTCAGGGCAGCGCGCTCGACGGTGCGATCCAGCTTGCATTGCGTATGCAGCCGGGGGCGGCGCCATGAGCATTGCCGGCTTCCTCGACCCCGGTCTGTGGCTCTCGGACGCCGGCGGCCCGCGCTATCTGCAGCTGCGCCGCCGGATCGAGGAAGCCATCTCGACCGGAGTCCTGCCGCCGAACACGCCGTTGCCGCCAGAGCGTGAGCTGGCCTCGATGACCGGGCTGTCGCGCGTCACGGTGCGCAAGGCGACCCAGGCCATGGCAGAGGACGGCCTGATCACCCAACGCCAGGGATCGGGATCCTTCGTCGCACCGCGCAACCGCCGGATCGAACAGTCGCTGTCGCGCCTGACGTCGTTCACCGAGGATATGGCGCGCCGCGGCTTCCATACAGAATCGAAATGGCTGGAACGCGGCGTGTTCCTGCCGTCGCCCGAGGAACAGGTGGCGCTGGCCCTTGGCCCCGACGACAGCGTGTCGCGCATTTCGCGGCTGCGGCTGGCCTCGGGCCAACCGATGGCGATCGAGCGGGCCGCGCTGCCGGTCGACCTGCTGCCCGCCCCGACCGAGGTGGCCACATCGCTTTACGAAGTCCTGGAACGGGACGGCCATCGCCCGGTCCGGGCGATCCAGAAACTTTCCGCGATCAATCTGGGCGAGGACGACGCCGGACTGTTGGGTGTGGACCCCGGTGCGGCGGGTCTCCGGATCGAGCGGACGTCGTACCTGCCCGACGGCCGGGTCGTCGAATTCACCCGCTCGATCTACCGCGGCGACAGCTATGACTTCGTAGCCGAGATGCGCCTGGTCAATTCATGAGGAACCGGATGGACAACGGCACAAGCCAGATGCGCCGCGAGGTGCTGGAGATCCCCACAGCCGTCGACCGGTTGCTGGCGGACGGCGCCCCCGCGATCCAGGCGGCGGCGACGGCACTCGGCACATTGGACCCGCCCTTTTTGACAAGCGTCGCACGTGGATCCTCGGACCATGTGGCAACCTACCTGAAATATGTCAGCGAGCTCCTTTTGGGCGTGCCCGTCGCGTCGGTCGGGCCTTCTGTCGCCTCGATCTACCACGCGCCCCTCCGGCTGACGGGTAGTGCCTGCCTGGCGATCTCGCAGTCAGGGAAGAGCCCCGACATCGTCGCGCTGGCGAAATCGGCCGGCGAAGGCGGAGCGCTGACGCTGGCGCTGACCAACAACCCGGGCTCGCCACTGGCCGAGGTCAGCACGCATTGTCTGGACATCCAAGCCGGGCCCGAGTTTTCGGTCGCCGCCACCAAGACATTCGTCAATTCAGCCGTCGCGGGGCTTTGGCTGATGGCCGAATGGCGGCAGGACGCCGACCTGCTGGCCGCGATTCACGCATTGCCGGAAACCCTGGCACGGGCCGCGCAAATCGACTGGCCGGAACTGCGCACCGCGCTGACGAATTGGAGTTCGCTGTTCACCCTTGGCCGTGGCCCGGCCTTTGCGATGTCCAACGAGGCGGCGTTGAAACTAAAGGAAACCTGTCAGATCCACGCCGAGAGCTATTCCTCGGCCGAGGTTCTGCACGGCCCAGTGTCGATCATCGGCGCCGGATTTCCCGTGCTCGGCCTCGTCTCGCGCGATGCCGCCCAGCAGATGCTGGTGGAGGTCGCCGACCACCTGGCCGACCGGGGGGCGGAATCCTTTGTCACGTCGCGGCAGGCGACAAAGGCAACCTGCCTCGAGTGCGTACGCACGGCGCACCCGCTGAGCGATCCGATCGCGCTGATCACGTCGTTCTACGCCACGGTCGAACGCCTTGCCGTGTCACGCGGAATCGATCCCGACCAGCCACGGCACCTCAAGAAAGTGACAGAGACGGTCTGAGCATGGCCAAAACCGCCTATCTTGCAGATCAGGTCTTTGACGGCGCGGCGCTGCACCGGTCCGCGGCGCTGCTGGTCGCGAATGGCGTTAGCGACGGCATCGCACCGCCGGACGACGTCCCATCCGGATACCACCGGATCGACCTTGGCCCCGGCCTCATCGCCCCCGGCTTCGTAGACCTGCAGGTCAACGGCGGCGGTGGCGTGATGTTCAACGATGCACCGTCGGTTCAGACGCTGCGCCGCATGTCGGCCGCGCTGCGGCGGCTGGGCACGACGGCGTTCCTGCCGACGTTGATCACCGATCGGCCCGAGACCACGCGCGCCGCCATCGAGGCCGCCGCCGAGGCCATATCCCAGGCCGTCCCCGGCGTCATCGGCCTGCATCTGGAAGGTCCGCATCTTTCCCTGGCCCGCAAGGGGGCCCATGACCCGGCGCTGATCCGGCCGATGGAAGACGGCGATCTGGCGCAGCTTTGCGACGCAGCGGCGCGGCTTCCCAATCTGATGGTGACGGTCGCGCCCGAGGCTGTCACGCCCGCACAGATCGCCCGGCTGGCGCAATCCGGCGCCGTTGTCTCGCTTGGGCACAGCGACGCGGACTTTGCCGCCTGCCTCAGCGCAGCCGAGGCAGGCGCGACCTGCGTTACGCATTTGTTCAACGCCATGAGCCAGCTCGGCAACCGCGAACCCGGCCTTGTCGGCGCGGCACTGGATCACGGGTCGCTCAGCGCCGGGCTGATCGCCGACGGCATTCATGTGCACCCGGCCACCACGGCCGCGGCGTTGCGCGCCAAGACCGGTCCCGGTGCGATCTTTCTTGTGACCGACGCGATGGCCACCGCCGGTTCGGACATCGACGGTTTTCTTCTCAATGGCCGGCGGATCGAACGGCGCGAGGGCCGCCTGACGCTGGCGGACGGCACGCTGGCCGGGGCCGATCTGGATTTCCCTCAGGCGCTTCGGGTTCTGGTCAGCCAGGTGGGCGTGCCGTTGGAACAGGCCCTTGGCATGTGCAGTTCAGGACCGGCAGCGGTGTTGCCAAGGCCGGGCCTCTGCGGCCGCCTGCGGGCCGGGGCGCGGGCGGATTTCGTGCACCTCGATCCGGCCCTGACCTTATGCGGGGTTTGGGGCGGGGGCGCGCCGGTCCCGCGCTGACCGCGTTACGCGATCCCGGAAATCACCGCCCGCAAGGTCTCGATCCCGGCACCCTTTTCGGCCGAAGTCGCGACGATGCCCGGAAAAGCCGCCGGGTGTTTGGCCAAGGCGGCGCGCACCTGACCCAGAGTGCGGTCAAGCTCTGCCAACTTCATCTTGTCGGTCTTCGTCAGAACCGCCTGGAAGGTCACCGCCGCCCGGTCGAGAAGCGTCATGATGTCTTCGTCCGGCGGCTTCACACCGTGGCGGGCGTCGATCAGCACGAAGGCCCGGCGCAGCGTGGGGCGCCCGGCCAAGTAGGATTTGAGCAGCCGCTGCCAGCGCTCGACGACCTTGACCGGAGCCTTGGCGAATCCATAGCCCGGAAGGTCCACCAGATAATGGCTGTCGCCCAGGGTGAAATAGTTGATTTCCTGTGTCCGCCCCGGCGTGTTCGAGGCGCGCGCCAGGCCCTTGCGCCCGGTCAGCGCATTGATCAGCGAGGATTTGCCCACGTTCGAGCGTCCAGCGAAACATACCTCGGCCCGGTCCGCGGGCGGCAGGCCCTCCATCGCGACGACACCCTTGAGAAACTCGATCCGTCCGGCGAACAGCCGCCGCCCGGCCTCGCGCGCCGTCTCGTCGGGGTCTGGCGCTAGGGGAAAGCCAGGGGTCATCGGAAGCTCACCCGCGACCGCGGTCGATCGGGCGGCGCCGGATCCGGGCGGCCGGACGGATCATTTCTTGTCCGTGCCCTCGGCGGCCTTGGCCTTGCGCTTGAAGCTGGAAAGGATGTTGCCGAAGACGTCCGGTTTGTACCCCTGGCTGCGCATGATCACGTATTGCTGGGCGAAGGTGATCATGTTGTTGGCGATCCAGTAGACGATCAGCCCGCTGGCGAAGGTGCCCAGCATGAACATGAAGACCCATGGCATCCAGGCGAAGATCGCCGCCTGGGTCGGATCGGTCGGCGCCGGGTTCAGCTTTTGCTGCAGCCACATCGAGATGCCCAGAAGGATCGGCAGCACGCCCAAACTGAAGATGAAGAACAGCGAACCCGGATCGGGCGTATCGAAGGGCAAGAGCCCAAAAAGGTTCAGGATCGAGGTCGGATCGGGGGCCGAAAGATCCTCGATCCAGGCGATGAACGGCGCATGCCGCAGTTCGATCGTGACGAAGATCACCTTGTAGAGCGAAAAGAAGATCGGAATCTGCAGAAGGATCGGCAGGCAGCCCGAGGCCGGGTTGACCTTTTCCTTCTTGTATAGCTGCATCATCTCCTGCTGCAGCTTCTGTCGGTCGTCGCCCGCGCGTTCCTTGATCTTTTCCATCTCGGGCTGCAGTTCCTTCATCTTCGCCATCGAGACGTAGGATTTGTACGCAAGCGGGAACAGGATCGCCTTGATGATCAGCGTCAGGCCGATGATCGCCCAGCCCATGTTGCCGATCAGGGCGTTCAGCCAGTGCAGGACCGCAAAGATCGGCTTGGTCAGGAAAAAGAACCAGCCCCAGTCGATCGAATCGAGAAACCGGTAGATGCCCTCGTTGTTCTGGTATTCGCGGATCGCCTCCCATTCCTTGGCGCCGGCGAACAGCTGGCTGGTGGTCTCGGCCCTGGCCCCCGGGGCGACCTCTATCGTGGGGTGGCGCGCTTCGATCTGGTAGATGTCGGCCGACGCCACGTATTTCGCGACCGAGGTGAACGGCTGCCCCGGTTCGGGGATCAGCGTAGTCATCCAGTAATGGTCGGTAAAGCCGATCCAGCCATTCTGCTGCACGTCGAAGATGTCCGCGCGGGCGCCTTCGCGCTCGACGAAATCCATGTCCGGCATGTCGCCATAGTTGATTTCTTCTAGCTCGTCGTCGTTCTGGCGAACGACACCCTCGTGCAGAATGAAGAAACCTGTCTGATCGGCCGGTTCGCCATGGCGGGCGACTATGCCGTACGGGGCCATGCGCAAGGCGTTGTCGCCCGTGTTCTCGGCACTTTGCGTGACCGTGAATAGGTAATCCTCGTCGATCGCGATTTCACGGCGGAAAACGACGCCCTTGCCATTGTCCCAGCGCAGCGTGACGGGGGCGCCGACACCCAGATCCGTGCCGCTTTCGACCTGCCATTCGGTGTTTGCGCCCGGCACATCGTCGAAGGACAGATCGCCGCCGGGCACCCAGCCGTAAAGCGCGTAATACGCGCCGGCCTCGCCCACCGGCCTCAGCAGCGTCACCAGCGGGCTGTCGGGCTCCAGCTGTTCGCGGTAATCCTTGAGCGCAAGCCGGTCGATGCGCCCGCCCAGCAGGGACACCGTCCCGCCGAGCCGCGGCGTGTCGATCTCGATCCGCCCGGCCTCGGCTGCGGCGGAGGATGCTTCGGCGGCCGCCACGGGCTCGGTCGCGCCGGTCGTCGCGGCGGGCGGCACCAGGGCGGTTTCCGGCACAGCGGTCGTCTCGGTGGTTGCCGTCGCCGGCGGCGTCTGGTTCACGGCCGGGTCTTCCGGCGGGAACAGGATGAACCAGACAAGGATCACCAGGAAACTCAGGGCCGTGGCCAGGATGAGGTTCTTGTTCTGGTCGTCCATTCGGAACCGCCGCGCCGCTATCTCAGATCAGGGGTGGTTCAACCCTCCGGAGCCCGAAAGGTCAAGCGGATTCCCAGGCGGCCCGCCCTGGAGCGGATCAAGTTCGGGTCAACGAAATCACAAAACGCCCTAGCCGGCCTGCCGGGGTATCTTTGGCTGATCGCGCAACCGGGCGCGATGCGCGCCGATCCAGTCGAGCGCCTCGTCGAACGGCATCGGCCGCGCGACGGAATAGCCCTGCACATGGCCGCAGCCCAACTGGGCAAGCATCGCGTGTTCGCCGACGCTCTCGACACCTTCGGCAAGCGTCGCGATGCCCAGCCTGTCGGCCATTTCGAGGATCGCGGTCATCACGTCCTGCTGTTCGCGATCGGTATCGACCCGGGTGACGAAGGACCGGTCGATCTTGATCCGCTGAACCGAGAACCGGCGGATATTGGCGATCGAGGCGTGCCCGGTGCCGAAATCGTCGAGATCGATGCCACAGCCCATTTTCGCCAGGTGATTGATCGTCCGGGTAACGGCATCGTTTCCGGCCCCGCAGATCACGGTCTCCAGGATCTCGATCGTCAGCCGTTCGGGCGCCAGATCGAACCGGTCGAGCTCCCACCGGATCTTGTCAGCAAGCGTGGGATCGCCCAGCTCATCGCTGGAGAAATTGACGCCTACATGCGGCACGGTCAGTGCGGCCTTGTCCCAAGTCTGCAGCGCGGTCATCGACTGGTACAACATGACCTCGCTCAACCGTCCGTTCAGGCCGGCCGCGGCAATGGCTGGCAGGAACACGCCGGGCAGAATAACGCCACGGTCGGGATGTTCCCAACGCGCCAGGGCTTCCATGCCGCTGATATCCCCGGTGTCGGTGGAAAGCTGCGGCTGGAACCAGGATTTGATCTGACCGCTTTCAAGCGCTTCGGCCACCTCGCCCACCAGCCCGGCCCGTACGATGCGGGTCCGGACCGGCTGCGCCGAGAAGGCACGAATGGCCGCGGTACCGCTGGATTGCGCCTCGACCAGGGCGGATTCGGCGGCCGCGAGGCAGGCTGTGCCGGTTCTTTCGGATGCCCGGCGCGGCAGGCAAAAGCCAATGGACGCCGTCAGGAACAGGCGCATGCCGTCGACAACGACCGGTTCGGAGATTGCGTGCTGCAACCGCGCGGACAACTGCACCATGATCTCAAGATCCAGCCGCCGCACCGGCGCCAGCGCAATCGCGAAGGTCGCGTCGTCCAGCCGGCAGGCGATGTCGGCGCCGCGCAGGGTGGATTTCAGCCGCCCGGCCACCTGGCGCAGGATGCTCTCGGCCGCCTCGTCGCCGTGCTGCTCGCGGTAACGGGCGAAATCGTCGATTTCCAGAACCAGCCCGGCCGTCCGCAATCCGGTCTCCTGCTCGGCCGCGAAGGATTTGTCGAAGGCGGCCAGCACCGCCTCGCGCAGCGGCAGGCCGGTCACCGGGTCGCCCTTGCGCACGGCCACAGCAGGGCTCATCGGTGTGAAGAGCCCGACCAAACCCAGAATTGCGGGCAAAAGCACGGCCATGAACAGCAGCACGCCTTCGCCGCCGAACCAGTACCCGCCAAGCGTCAATGCCGGCACGAAGGCCAGGATCTGCGGCCCGAAAAGCGCCGTTCTGACGGTGAGTTTCAAATGATTGGCCAGCCGTCCAAGTGAAAGTGCCATTGCAATGCCCCAAATCCAGCAAGTCCGGCCGACGGGGCCGGTCTTTGACGGGGCGACGCTATGGTCGGACGGGTCAGCGGTGCGTTAATATGCGGTGGTTTTTTAGATTGGATTTTCGTCAAATGCCGCGTTGGCGCGCACCAGGCCGGCGAAATCGAATAGCTTGGGATCCAAAAGGTGCGACGGCCGCGCGTTCGTCAGCGCCCGGAACATCTTTTGCCGCCGCCCGGGATGGTTCTTCTCCCAAGTGTCGAGCAGCGCCTTGACCTGCTGGCGCTGCAACCCATCCTGGCTGCCGCAGAGGTCGCAGGGGATGATCGGATAGTCCATCGCCTTGGCGAACCGCTCGCAGTCGGCCTCGGCCACATGGGCAAGCGGGCGGTAGACGAACAGGTCGCCGTCTTCGTTCACCAGCTTCGGCGGCATCGTAGCCAGCCGCGAGCCGTGGAACAGGTTCATGAAGAAGGTTTCCAGAATATCGTCGCGATGGTGGCCAAGAACGACCGCGCTGCAGCCTTCCTCGCGGGCGATACGATAGAGGTTGCCGCGTCTGAGCCGCGAGCAGAGCGCGCAATAGGTCCGGCCCCGGGGCACCTTGTCGACGACGATGGAATAGGTGTCCTGGTATTCGATCCGGTGCGGCACGCCCTTGGCGGACAGAAACGCGGGCAGCACGGTGGCCGGAAATCCCGGCTGGCCCTGGTCGAGGTTGCAGGCCAGCAGGTCGACCGGCAAGAGCCCGCGCCACTTTAGTTCGTAAAGCGCCGCCAGAAGCGTGTAGCTGTCCTTGCCGCCCGACAGGCACACCAGCCAGCGCGCCCCGCGCTCGATCATTCCATACTGTTCGATGGCCTCGCGGGTCTCGCGCACGATGCGTTTGCGAAGTTTCTTGAACTCCGTCGTCGAGGGCGCGCCGTGAAACAGCGGGTGGATGTCGTCCGAGGCATCGAGCATAGGCGGTTCCTGCCAAATATGGGACGCCAAGGGAAGCCTGCTTTCGCTTGAGAGAGCGGCGGCGAGGCACTAACAGGTCTCAAACGAGAACAGACAAGAAGACCGGACGATGAACCGAGACTGGATTGCCACCGCCCGCACGCTTTCCCAGGCCCTGCCCTATCTGCAGCGCTATGACGGCGCCACCGTCGTCATCAAGTTCGGCGGCAACGCGATGGGCGACGACGAGGCGATGGCCGGTTTCGCCCGCGATATCGTGCTGATGCGGCATGTCGGGGTAAATCCGGTCGTGGTGCATGGCGGCGGGCCGATGATCAACGACCTGCTGGCGCGGCTGGAGATCCAGTCGGAGTTCGTGAACGGCAAGCGGGTCACGGACTCCGCCACGGTCGAGGTCGTCGAAATGGTGTTGTCGGGCCGGGTCAACAAGAGGATCGTGCAGGCGATCAACGCCGAGGGCGGACGCGCGGTAGGGCTGTCCGGCAAGGACGCCAATCTGATGGTCTGCGAGGAAACCGATCCCGCGCTCGGCTTTGTGGGAACGCCGGTCGAGATGAACGCGGAATTCCTGCGCTCGCTGGCGGCGGCTGAGATCATTCCGGTCATCGCGCCGATCGGTACCGGGCGGAACGGCGAGACCTTCAACGTCAACGGCGATACGGCCGCGGGTGCGATCGCGGCGGCGCTGAAGGCCGACCGCCTGCTTTTGCTGACCGATGTCGAGGGGGTGAAGGATGCCGACGGAAACGTGCTGACCGAGATGACGCAGGAACAGGTTCACGGGTTGATCCGCGACGGCGTCATCGCGGGCGGGATGATCCCCAAGACCGAAACCGCGCTGCACGCGATGGAACGGGGCGTCCGGGCGGTGGTGATCCTGGATGGCCGCGCACCGAATGCCTGCCTGCTGGAGCTTTTCACCGAACATGGTGCGGGATCACTGATCAAGGGCTAGGGTCGGCAGGCGTTTTCGACATTCACCGGGGCTTTTGGCCATCTGCCGGCCTCGCGGGGAGCCGCGCCCGAAGACGGGTTGCGAACGGCGGCAAAAGGCCGAAACCGGCAGAACGCGGTTCCGTCGAACTCGTCGGGTTCCGGCATCGAGAGGCGTTTCGAAGCGTCCTGCCGGGCGACGGCAGGAACCGCCGCCCTGACAACCCGATGGAGTGTTAGCTCCGTGCCTTCAATGTCGGGACACAGATCTCGACGGGCTGATCGCTGCGGTACCGCTGCCTTTCAAGCTGGTTTTCGACCTGGAAATCGATGCCCAGAGCGTTGGTCTGGCGGACAGCGATGCGATAGCAGATGTAATGCAACTCGGGATCCGTGGCGCCCGGGATTTCCTCTGAGTCCCGGCCCGGCGGCGCGAATTTTCCCTGCAGCACCGGATTGCAGATTTTCGTCGCCTCCAGAATGTCGAATTCGGTGTCGCCGAACTGGTCTTCCACGACGGCGATATAGTTGAGCGCCTGCGCCTGGTTGATGTTGTGGCAGAGATAGGTGTTCTGCGAGCCGCCGAACGGCGGCGGGTACTGCGCCTTGGCGAGCACTGGCGACAGCACGAAAACGGCGGCGGCAAGCAGCAATGGAATGCGCATCTTTTACTCCTGCGAATGATTTGCGGTTTAATCGCAGAAGGTTCCTAGCGGGACGGGACGGTCGCCATCAGTCTGGCATTCCATACCCCACGAAAAAGGCCCCCGCTGTGCGGAGGCCCTCGGTTGGCTTCGACGGGTTCAGTGCCCGAGGATCTGGCTGAGGAACAGCTTCGTCCGGTCGCTCTGCGGATTGTTGAAAAACTCCTCCGGCTCGTTCTGTTCGACGATCTGGCCCTGGTCCATGAAGATCACGCGGTTCGCGACCTGGCGGGCAAAGCCCATCTCGTGCGTGACGCAGAGCATGGTCATGCCTTCCTCGGCGAGCTCGATCATGGTGTCGAGCACCTCCTTGATCAT
>JASJDP010000058.1 GCA_030065095.1 Rhodobacter sp. | reverse complement strand
CAATGCGATACGCGACGCCAGCAAATCGCCTCCCCTTCGGGGCGGGTCGGCGATGGCGCGGCGGCCTTCGGCCTTGATTCCGCGCCAGAAGACGGGTCGCGAACGACAACTTCAGGCCAAAACGCACCGCGATACGACGCTGTGCAGCGACCTAGTCCTGAATACTCTCCAGATAGTCGGCAATGGCCAGCACCGTCGCGTCCGTCCTGATCCGTTCGCCATCCGGCGCGGTATAGACCGTCGGCGAGGCATCCAACAGCGCGCCGAAATCCGGCATCGCGACGATACCCTCGTGCAGATCGCTGACCCGCGTGATCACCCGAACGACATGGGCCTCGGGGAAATCGCCGCCGTTCCGGGCGGCAAGCCCGCGCAGGTTCGGCACGCCGCCCGAGACGAAGACCGCCATTGTCCCGTCGCCGGTCCCCCGCGCCCCGTGACAGGCGGAACAGTTGTCCTGATAGGCCGCGCGGCCCACCTGCACCGGCGTCGCCACGCACCCTGCGGCCGCCAACAGCCCGAGCCCCGCCGCCAATCGGCCGATTGCGTTCATTCGGCCTGCAGCTCCTCGATATGGCGCGCGATGGCAACGACGTCGCCCTTGGTCTGGATCACCGAGCCGTCCGGCCCGTCGATCACCGCGCTGCCCCCGCCCAAGAGCCTGCCGAAGACGGGCATCGGCCCGCCATGCCCGACCAGCGACAGCCGCCCGTCGATGGCGCGCACGACATCGGCACGCGGAAACATGCCCCCGTTGCGCACCGCCAGCTGGGTCAGATCGGGCACCGGAATCGTCAGCAGGGCCGCCATCGGACCGTCGCCCCGTGCAGCCACGCCGTGGCAGGCGCCGCAGCGCGACAGGTACAGCTCCTCACCCGGAGCAGGATCTTCGGCCAGAGCCGGTCCGGCAAGGGTCAGGGTCAGGGCAATCAAGGCGTGGCGCATGCGTCCCTCCGCGGCTGCTCGGTGTTTTGATTTGCATGTTGGCGGCACAGTGGACCCGCACCTTGGCGTCGGTCAAGCCAAGACCGGAACCTGCGGCGGAAAGGCACCCCGAGGAGGCCGCTTCCCGTCACCGGCGTTGGCGGCAGACCGGACCCCCGGCATTTTCGCGGTATCCTGAAAGGTTTCATCGGTTCGCCAAACACCCTCATGGGGACGCCAAGACACGACAGCCTCAGACGATCCGCCCATCCTCGAGCCGCACGATCCGGTCCATTCGCCCGGCCAGCTCCATGTTATGGGTTGCGATCAGGGCCGCCAAACCGGTCCCGCGCACAAGTTCGATCAAGGCATCGAACACCCGGTCGGCTGTCGCAGGATCCAGGTTTCCCGTCGGCTCGTCCGCCAGCAGCAGGGCCGGCGCATTCGCCAGCGCCCGGCAGAACGCCACCCGCTGCTGCTCGCCCCCCGACAGCGCTGCAGGCCGGTGCCGGGCCCGGTCCGATACCCCTACCCTGCGCAGCAGATCCTCGGCCCGCGCATGTGCCTTTGCCTCGACAACACCGTTTGCGAGCTGCGGCAGAACGATATTTTCCAAGGCGCTGAATTCCGGCAGCAGGTGGTGAAACTGATAGATGAACCCGACATTCTGCCGACGCAAGGCCGTCCGCCGGCGGTCCGACAGCCCCTCCGTCGCCTCGCCGCCGATCGACACCCGGCCGGCATCGGCGGTGTCGAGCAGCCCGGCGATATGCAGCAAGGTCGATTTCCCGGCCCCCGACGGCGCGACCAGCGCGACGACTTCGCCGGTTGCCACCGTCAGATCGGCCCCACGCAATACCGCGACTTCGCCCGGAGTTCCCTTCAGATAGGTCTTTTCGATCGCCTGCAGCCGCAGCGCCGCCTCACTCATACCTAAGCGCCTCGACCGGGTTCATCCGCGCCGCCCGCCGGGCAGGGAAGATCGTCACGACGAAACTCAGCCCCAGCGACAGCGCCACCGCCGACAAGACGTCGGCGACCTGCAGCTTGGCGGGCAGGTTGTAGATGCCGCGGATCGACGGATCCCAGACCCCCCCGCCCGAGACGTAGTTCACGGCCGAAAACACCGGGTCGATATAGATCGCGAACAGGCATCCCAGGATCACGCCAAGGACGGTGCCGACCAGCCCCACAGATGCACCGCAGATAAAGAACACCCGCAGAATCGAGCCTTCCGACAATCCGATGGTGCGCAGGATTCCGATGTCGCGGCCCTTGTTCTTAACCAGCATGATCAGACCGCTGACGATGTTCATCGCGGCGATCAGCACCAGCACGCTGAGGATCACGAACATCACGTTATCCTCGACATCCAGCGCGCGCAGGAATGACCCCGCACTGTCACGCCAGGTCCAGAGCAGCGCCCGCTCGCCCGCGGCCTGCAACAGCGGCGCGGCATAGCCATCGACGCCCTCGGGGTCGGTGACCATCACTTCGATCTCGTCGGCGCGGCCCTCGCGGTTGAAATAGCTCTGCGCCTCGGCGAACGGCATGTAGACCCGGGTGCGGTCGATGTCGTAGCGGCCGGCCGTGAAGATATAGACCACCTCGTAGGCGTTGATGCGGGGCGAGGTGCCGAACGCGGTCTTGACGCCGTTGGGCGAGATCAGCTTGATCCGGTCGCCGACGGTTGCGCCAAGTTCGCGGGCGACGCCAGAGCCGATGGCGATACCCTCGTTGAACCGTTCGATGTCTCCCCACCGATCCTCGGCACCGGCCACACGGGGGATGGTCTTGAGGTCTTCAAGCGTCAACCCGAACACCTCCACGCCGCCGTTCTGGCTGCGCAGGTTGGCCATTACCTGCCCCTTGATCAGCGGCGCGGCGCGGGTCACCCCCTCGATTTCGAGGATTTTCCCGGCGAGCGCATCATACTCCTCGATCGCCCGCGAGGTCCGGCCGCTGTCGGTGACATAGACGCTGGAATAAACCGTGACATGGGCGTTCGCGCCCAGGATGGTATCGACGAATTCCGCCCGGAACCCGGCCCGCACCGCCAGGGTGGCGATCAGCGCAAAGACGGCCAGCGTGATGCCGATGACGCTGATCCAGGTCATGGTCGACACGCCGCCCTCGGCCCGGCGGGCACGCAGGTAGCGCCAGGCGATCATCCATTCGAAGGGGGCAAAAGGGGCCGTCATGGCCCTCCTTTAGCCGGGATTTCGACCGGGGGAAAGAGCGAGTCCAGACCGCGGACGGGTCTGGCGCGCCCATCGGGATTCTAGGGTATCCCCTTCGTTTTGCTTAGTTTATCGCCGACAAGTCGGTGAGAACAGGGGGCGCGAAATGCGCCCCCGGCCTCAGACGTTGTCCTCGAACTTGAACGAGACCTTCAGCTTGGTGCGGTAGGCCGCGATCTTGCCGTTCTCGATCACCACGTCCTGCGCGGTCACCTCGGCGATCCTGAGATCCCGCAGCGTCTGCCCGGCCTTCTCGACCGCAACGGCGGCGGCGGCGTCCCACGAATCCGGGCTGGTGCCGACGACTTCGATCATCTTGTAGACGGACATGGCGTTCTCCTCCTTCAGGGTAAGGGGAGTGTGAGGTGAGTCGCCTGTGCTGTCTGTGATGCAGGTCAAATGTCCCCGGCGGCGGAAGGGTGCGCAAGGCGCCCACCCTTCGCAGGACGCGTTACTTTGTGCGGCGGATCTGGATGGCGGCGGTCTGGCCGCTGTCGCCGGAGGTCATGGACCCAGGACCCGTGCGCACCGACGGAAGCCCGTTCAGACAGTTGTCGAGGTCCTTGCCGGGCTTGGAGTTCATCAGGCAGAACTTCTCCCAAGGCGTCAGGTCGGCGGCGGCCGGCATGGCGCCGAGCAGGGAAGCGGTGACGGCGATGGCAGTGAGAGTGGCGATGGTGCGTTTCATGACATTTTCCTTTGCTGATCCGGTCCCGATTGCGGAACTGATCATGTGTCGTGACAGCACCGGAGAGGGTTCAAAGTCTTTTCGTCGGTTCGGACGGGGGTAGTGGAGAGGCATTGCCGGACCGGTGGGTTGCCGAGCGCACTAGTTCCTTTGCCGCGGACTTCGCTCCGCGAGCGCAGGTTGAGTTTCAACCCATCTTTGGCGGGCAAACGGTGAGGTGAAATCTCACCCTAAGACAGGCGCGAGACCAGAGCGTCCGGTGCCAACTCCTCCGCCTCTCCACTCCGGCGGTTCGTCAACTCCACCACGCCCGACTTCAGCCCCCGCGGGCCGACGGTCACCCGCCAGGGCAGGCCGATCAGGTCCATGGTCGCGAATTTCGCCCCCGCGCGCTCTTCGCGGTCGTCGTAGAGGGTCTCGATGCCCGCCGCCGTCAGCGCGGCGTAGATGTCCTCGCAGGCGGTGTCGGTCGTCGGATCGCCCTGCTTGACGTTGACGATGCCGACGCGGAAGGGGGCGACCTCCTCCGGCCAGATGATGCCATTGTCGTCGTGGCTGGCCTCGATGATGGCCCCCGCCAACCGGCTGACGCCAATGCCGTGGGACCCCATGTGCACCGGCACGGGCTTGCCGTCCGCCCCTTGCACGGTGGCGCCCATCGGCTCGGAATACTTGGTGCCGAAATAGAAGATCTGCCCGACCTCGATCCCGCGGGAGGTCTTGCGGCGCGCCTCGGGGATCCGGTTGAAGACGGCCGCATCATGGGTCTCGTCGGTGCGGGCATAGGGCGTTGTGAATTCCTGCGCGATCGCCGCGCATTCGTCCCAGTCGTCGTAATTGACCGTGCGGCTCCCGAGCTTCAGGTCGGTGATGGCACTGTCGTAGAATACCTCCGACTCTCCGGTGTCGGCGAGGACCAGGAATTCATGGGTGTCGTCGCCGCCGATCGGGCCGCTGTCGGCACGCATCGGGATCGCCTGCAGCCCCATGCGTTCGTAGGTCTTCAGATAGCTGACCATGTGGCGGTTGTAGGCGTGGATCGCGGCGTTCTTGTCGAGGTCGAAATTGTAACCGTCCTTCATAAAGAACTCGCGGCCGCGCATGACGCCGAAACGGGGGCGGATCTCGTCCCGGAATTTCCACTGGATGTGGTAGAGCGTCAGCGGCAGATCGCGATAGGACGTGACGTGGCCGCGGAAGATGTCGGTGATCATCTCTTCATTGGTGGGACCGTAGAGCATGTCGCGGTCGTGGCGGTCGCGGACGCGGAGCATCTCCGGCCCATAGGCGTCGTAGCGACCGCTTTCCTGCCATAGATCGGCGGGCTGGAGCGTGGGCATCAGCATCGGGTGATGGCCCGCGCGGATCTGCTCCTCATGGACGATTTTCTCGATGTTCTTCAAGACCTTGAAACCGAGCGGCAGCCAGGAATAGATGCCCGCGGCCTGCTGTTTGATCATGCCGGCGCGCAGCATCAGACGATGGCTGACGATCTGGGCGTCGTGCGGCGTTTCCTTCAGCACGGGGAGAAAGTAGCGGGAAAGGCGCATGGCTTGATCTCTGTCTTTGGTCGCAAGGCCGGTCTAGGCGATGGCGGCAAGGGGGGCAAGCGGTTGAGGCAGGTCAAGGCAAGGGGCCGGGCGTGCGGGCAAGATGCGGGCCTCTCGACGGAGGCAACGGATGGCGGAACGGCTGGTCTATGTGGAGTGGCTGCGGGTCTTTCTGATCTGCTCGGTCGTGGCGCATCACGCCGCACAGCCCTATGGGCCGACGGGCGGCGCCTGGCCGGTGGACGATCCGGTGTCGAGCGATCTGCTGCGGCCGTTCTTCATCGTGAACGCGGCCTATTTCATGGGCTTTTTCTTCCTGATCTCAGGATACTTCCTGGCCGCCAGCTATGACCGCAAGGGCGGCGCGGCTTTCGTGACCTCGCGGCTGATCCGGCTGGGCGTGCCGCTGGTCGTATTCGGTGTGATCGTCAACGGCGTCGTCGGCTGGGCGATCTACGGCGCGGGCAAGGAGTTCGTGGCGTTCTTCGTCTGGGAGTATGTGCTTGGACGGACCGTCGAGTGGGGGCCGCTGTGGTTCATCCTGCATCTTCTGATCTACGCCTTGCTCTATGCCGCGTGGCGCGGGTTGGGCGGACCGGATGTGCCGCGTCTGCCGCCGCCGGGGCATCGCACCGTGCTGGGGTACATTCTGATGCTGGGGGCCGTGACCTTTCTGGTGCGGCAGGCCTATCCGATTGACGTGTGGATACGGATTTTCGGGGTGGTGCCGGTCGAGTTGGCGCATCTGCCGCAATACTTGAGCCTCTTCGTGATCGGGATCGCGGCGGGCCGCGGCGGCTGGTTCACAGAGATCGGGCCCTCACTGGGGCTTGTCTGGTTCCCGATCGGTCTTGTCGTCTTTACCTGCGCGGTGCTTCTAAACGCCCAGGCCGCGCAGTTGTCCGCGTGGGTGGACCTGCGGGCTCTCTGGGGCGTTCTGGAGGGGTTCGTCTGTGTCGGAATGATCCTGGGGCTCTTGACGCTGTTCCGCCGCATGCTGGCGGCGCCCGGTCCATGGATTTCGGCCCTGCAGGGGCAGGTCTACGGGGTCTACCTGATCCATGTCTACGTCGTGGTGGGCTTGCATTTTGCGTTTCTGGCAGTCGGCTGGCAAGCGCTGACGAAGTTCGGCGTGGTCACGGTGCTTTCGATCGTGCTGAGCTTCACACTGGTCGCGGCTCTGCAGCGTATTCCGGTCGTCCGGGCGGTGATGTGAACAACGTCCAACGGCGAAGCGGGGGCAAGGAAGACATGGCGAACGACGTACGACGCGGCACAGCGGAGGAGCGGTTGCACTATGTCGGCTGGCTGAGGGTGATGCTGATCGCGCTGGTGGTCGGGCATCACGCGGCCGAGCCCTACAATGCGGCCGGGGGCGAGTGGCGGGCGATGCTGGATGATCCGGTGCGAAGCGATCTGCTGCTCTATTTCTTCCTTCTGAACCGGACGTTTTTCATGGGATTTTTCTTTTTCATCGCCGGGTATTTCGTGGCCGCGAGCTATGACCGGCGCGGGCCTTGGGCGTTCGCGCGGTCACGCCTGCTGCGGTTGGGGGTGCCGCTGATCGTGGTCGTCACCTTCGGCTTCGGCACCATCGGCTATGGCATCTATGGCGAGGGCAGCGGCTATCTGCGCTGGCTGTGGTTTGAATATCTCACGGACGGGGACGCGGAATACGGGCCGCTCTGGTTCACGGCGCACCTTCTGGTCTACACGCTGACCTATATCGGGTTGCGCGCGGCGTCGGGCGGCCGGCCTTTGGCCCCGGAACTCGCGCCGCCGGGACATCTGGGCGTCTTGGGCTTCGCCCTGGCGCTGGGGGCGGCGACCGCGGCGCTCCGGCCCGTCTTTCCGATCGACGAATGGGTGCGGCTCCCCGGCAATGTGCCGGCGGAACCGGGGCGGGTGCCGCAATATCTGGGGCTGTTCATTGTTGGCATCGTGGCTGGGCGCGGCGATTGGCTGCGGTGGTTCGACGGGCGCGTGGCGGCGGTCTGGTTCGGCATCGGCATGCTGGCACTGGCAGCGGGACTGGTGGCGCTGCCGCAGGAAGCGCTGTGGGGACGGCATCCGCTGAACGTCGTCTGGGGATTTCTGGAGGGCTTCATCGGAGTCGGGATCATCCTGGGTCTACTGGCCCTGTTCCGGCGGGCGGCGAACGTGCCGGGGCGCTGGCTGCGGCGGCTCGAGGCGCAGGTCTATGGCGTCTATCTGATCCATATCTTCATAGTGATCGGGCTGCAGATGGCGCTGGTGCAGGCGGCCTGGCCGGCACTGGCGAAATTCGGGGCGGTTACGGCCGGTGCGCTGCTGCTGAGTTTTGCGCTGGTGGCTGTCCTGAGGCTGATCCCGCCGGTGCGGGCGGTGATCTGAGGCGTCCGCAATCCGGTTTTTTCCGGTCAGGCGCGGCAGGGATTCAAGACCCGGATGATCACGGACGATCACGGACGCGTGATCGATTGGTCCGATTTGTGACACCCTCCGTAACACGAGGCACATGCACTTCTGCATCACCACAAACAGGGGACACCTGATGAAGATTTCCACCACTCTCAAGGCCGCCGCGCTGGCCGCTTGCACCGCCACCGCCGCCTCGGCGAACACCATCGTCGACATCGCCGCGGGCGACGAGCGGTTCTCGACCCTCGTTGCCGCCGTGACCGCCGCGGGGCTGGTCGAGACGCTGCAGGGCGAAGGCCCGTTCACCGTCTACGCACCGCTGAACGACGCGTTCGCGGCGCTGCCCGAGGGCACGGTCGAGACCCTGCTGCAGCCCGAAAACAAGGACCAGCTGACCAACGTGCTGCTGTACCATGTCGACGACCGCAACCTGCCGGCGGCGGGGATTCCGGCTGGTTCGAACTACTTCAAGCCGGTGCTGACCAGCGAGCGTCTGTGTATCACCAAGGACAGCGGCGGCGTGTCGATCGCCGACGGCACCGGCGAGACCGCCAATGTCGTGATCGCCGACATCCAGGCCGACAACGGCGTGATCCACGTGATCGACAAGGTTCTGCTGCCGGGCACCCGTCCGGCCTGCCACTAACAGATTGAAATTGGGCCAGGCGATATCCCTCGCCTGGCCACAGCCACGTGCAGTGCGGCGTGACTATGGGGTGCCGCCGATCGCCACGCCGATTTCGCGAGCATACTCCTCAAGATACTTGATGTTCATGTGCCTCCACACGGCCGCGCCGGGCACGCCGGCATAGTCCGAGACAATTGTCGACGCCACGGTTGCGCAAGGCTCGTAGAACGGCGTCGCACCGGTGGTCGTACATGTTGCAAGGCTTGGCGGGAGCGTGCCGTCGCCGGTCGCCAGAACGGGGACCAGTTTCTCTGCCGCGACGCGCAGTTGGTGCGAACTTCCATCCGGCATCGCGCAGGCGAACGGCGCCAGATCGTCGCCCGCAGTCCGCGGGATATCGGCGGTGAAGGCGTCACCGTAATATTTCCGGTTAAACCAGATCGGTTCCGCGCCGATGCCTTCCATCGCGCAGCGTTGCCACTTGATCGACGCCGGGTCCCCAGCGCCTACAAGCGCGTTTGAGTACGGTGAAGACGAAAAGTCCAGCTCGGGGAAATGCCTCAGGAGGCTCGAAAGCAATCTGACGTAGCCGTCGGTCAGCCCCGTCACCGGCTTCCAGATATCAAGATCGATACCTGCAAAACCGTAATTGTCCATGAACGTCAGAAGACGGAGGGCGACCTTTTCTACGGTCTCGTCGTCGGCGCGCGCAAGATAATCCCAGGTTCTTGGGTGCTCGGCCCCGCCGAACGAGAAATAGACGTCCTTGCTGCGTCCGAGCAGCCTGACCGCATTTTGCAGCGATCCGACGGTGGCTCCGCCCGGCCCGTAGACCGGCTGGCCGTTCAGTTTCAACTCCAGCCGGTCGACCGGAGGACAGAAGCCGGACGCGCCCGGTTCGCAGATGTTGACATAGGCGAAGACGACATGTGTGAAGTCAGAGGACCCGAGCGTATTCAACTGATCGACCGACATTTGCCCGCCCGGCGGCGGCCAGTCGTTGACGTAGACCAGATTCACCCTGTCGGCCGCTTCTGCGCAAGCAGCGCTCCAAACCAGAACGGCCGCGATCGACGCAGCGACGCGAAGATAGGAAAGCATACCACATCCTCCCTTGGATGGCTTTCAGACAACTCGCGCGCCTCAGATTGAATTATACATCCCCTGCGGGATGTCCGCCGCCCGCGAATTGCCGCAGGGTGTGCTCCACCAGCCTGCGACATCGGGCGGCGGTCCGCGGTTCTTCTTGCAACCGGGCCCGGCTTCGGCGACGGTCTGAGCCGAAGCAAAAGGAGCCGCCATGGCCCTGCCGGTTGGATTGCAGATAAGATACTGGAGCATCGCCGCGGCGGTGCTTTTCGTGCTGCTGTGGTTTCTGGGCGATGTGATCCTGCCCTTCGTGCTGGGCGGCGCGATTGCCTATTGCCTGGACCCGGTCGCCGACTGGATGGAACGGCGCGGTCTTGGCCGGGCCGCCGCGACGGTCCTGATCACGCTGGTGGCGATCCTGGTCTTCGTCGTCATGGCGATCGCGGTGATTCCGGCCCTGGTCGAGCAGGCGATCGCGCTGGTCAATGTTGCCCCGGCGGTGGCGCGGGACCTGCAGGCGTTTCTGACCGAACGGTTTCCGGCCCTGCAGCAGGAGGATTCGGTCATCCGGCAGTCCCTGGCCGAGCTGGGGCAGACCATCCAGTCAAGGGGCGGCGCCCTGGTCGAAGGGATCGTCAGTTCCGCTGTCGGCGTGCTGAACGTCCTGCTTTTGGTCTTTATCGTCCCGGTGGTGGCGTTCTACCTGCTTCTGGACTGGGACCGGATGGTGGCACGGCTGGACGATCTGCTGCCGCGCGACCACGCCCCGGTGGTCCGGCAACTGGCGCGAGAGATCGACGCGACGCTGGCCTCGTTCATCCGCGGTCAGGGCACGGTGATGCTGATCCTGGGGATTTACTACGCAATGGCGCTGATGTTCGCGGGCCTGCCGTTCGGGATGATCGTCGGCGCGATTGCGGGGCTGTTGTCGTTCATCCCGTATGTCGGCGCGATCGTGGGCGGTGGCCTGGCGCTGGGGCTGGCGGCGTTCGAGTTCTGGGGCGATTGGATGCGGATCGCGATCATCGCGGCGATCTTTTTCAGCGGCCAGTTCCTTGAGGGCAACTTTCTGACGCCGAAACTGGTGGGCGGCAGCGTCGGGCTGCACCCGGTGTGGCTGATCTTTGCGCTGAGCGTTTTCGGCGCGCTTTTCGGCTTCGTCGGTCTTCTGGTGGCGGTGCCCGTGTCTGCGGCCCTCGGGGTGCTGGTGCGGTTCGCGCTGGGGCGTTATCAGTCGGGGCTCTTGTACCGCGGGCTCGAGGGGCGAAGCCCGGAGGGCGAGGAATAGCCCCATGCCGGAACAGCTGACCTTCGATCTGCCCCGTGAACCGGCGCTGGGGCGCGGCGACTTTTTCGTCTCTCCCGCCAACGCGGCCGCGGTGGAGGCGATCCAGAGCTGGCACGATTGGCCACAGGGCAAGCTGGTTCTGGTCGGACCGACGGGATCGGGCAAGACACACCTGGCGCATGTCTGGGCCGCGATGACCGGGGCGCGGATCGTGGCGGCGGCGGGACTGGCGGCGGAGGATGTTCCCGCGCTGGCCGAAGGACCGGTGGTCGCCGAGGATGCGGACCGAATCGCCGGCGACACAGCCGCCGAAAAGGCGCTGTTTCACCTGCACAACCTGATGCGCGAGCGCGAGGCGGCGCTGATGTTGACCGCGTCGTTGCCGCCCGGGCGCTGGGGCCTTGGCCTGCCCGACCTGCAAAGCCGCGTGCAGGGCACTGCGATGGTCACATTGGCGGCGCCGGACGACGTGCTGATTTCGGCGGTTCTGGTAAAGCTTTTTGCCGACAGGCAGCTGGACGTCGCACCGGACGTGCTGGGGTATTTGGCGAAGAATGTCGAACGGTCCTTCGAAGCTGCGGGGCGGCTGGTGGCGGCGCTGGACCAGGCGGCACTGACCGAGCGGCGGGCGGTCACCCGGCCCTTTGCGGCGCGGGTGCTGGACAAGCTGCGGGACGACGGGCCATAACGTCATGTCTCTTTCATAGAAAGCGCCGATGCCGCAACGATGACACACGCCAACTTTCTGGAGGCGCCGTTCCCCGCGCCCGTCGAAATGCAACCCGAAGACCTCGCGGGGCCGAATCGGTTCTTCAACCGCGAGCTTAGCTGGCTCGGGTTCAACTGGCGGGTACTGGAAGAGGCAGAGAACCCGCGCGTGCCGCTTTTGGAACGGGTGCGGTTTCTGTCGATCAGCGCCACCAACCTTGACGAGTTCTACACGGTGCGCGTCGCGGGCCTGCGGGAATTGGCCAACGAGGGGCACAATACGCCGGCCGTCGACGGGCTGACGCCGGCCGAGCAACTGGCGCTGATCAACACCGACGCCCGCAGGCTGATGGAACGCCAGCAGGTCGCCTGGGACAGCTTGCGCGCCGAGATGGAGGCGACGGGGATCGTTTTGATGTCGCGCGACGGGCTGGGCAAGGAGGACCTTGGCTTTCTGGACGACGTGTTTCTGGCGGACGTGTTTCCGGTGCTGTCGCCCTTGGCCATCGATCCGGCGCACCCGTTCCCGTTCATCCCGAACACGGGTTTCGCCCTTGGCCTGCAGATGGAACGGCGGTCCGACAGGCGGGCTTTGCAGGCGCTGCTGCCGATCCCCCAGCAGATCGACCGTTTCGTACCGCTGCCGAGCGTCGGTGGCACCAAACGCTTTCTGCCGCTGGAAGAACTGCTGCTTTTGCACATCGGCAATCTGTTTCCGGGCTATAAGCTGACGGGGCATTGCGCCTTCCGGGTCTTGCGCGACAGCGATCTGGAGGTCGAGGACGAGGCCGAGGATCTTGTGCGCGAGTTCGAGACGGCGCTGAAACGGCGGCGGCGGGGCGAGGTGATCCGGCTGAAGCTGTCGACCGGCGCACCCGTGGCGCTGCAGCGGGTGATCATGGCCGAGCTTGGCGTGAAGGATCCCGAAGTCGTCGAGATTTCCGGCCTGATCGGCATGGCGGATGTGAAAGAGCTGGTGACGGACGACCGCCCCGATCTGTTGTGGCCGTCGTTCACGCCGCGGGTGCCCGAGCGGGTGCAGGATTACGACGGCGACATGTTCGCGGCGATCCGCCAGAAGGACATGCTGCTGCACCATCCTTACGAGACTTTCGACATGGTCGTGCGGTTCCTGCAGCAGGCGGCGAGCGATCCGAACGTGCTGGCGATCAAGCAGACGCTTTACCGGACATCGACCGAATCGCCCATCGTCGAGGCGCTGAGCGAGGCGGCCGAGGACGGCAAATCCGTGACCGCGCTGGTCGAGCTGAAGGCGCGGTTCGACGAGGCGGCGAATATCCGGCAGTCGCGGCGGCTGGAACGCGCGGGCGCACATGTGGTCTATGGGTTCATCAACTACAAGACCCATGCCAAGATCTCGACCGTGGTGCGGCGCGAGGGCAAGAAGCTGGTCACTTATACCCATTACGGCACCGGCAACTACCACCCGATCACCGCCCGGATCTACACCGATCTGTCGCTTTTCACCTGCGACGCGGCGCTGGGGCGCGACGCCACCAAGGTCTTCAACTATGTCGGCGGCTATGCGCCGCCGGATACGCTGGAAAACTTGTCGATTTCGCCGCTGACGCTGAAACGGACGCTGATCGGGCGGATCGAGGCGGAAGGCGCCTTTGCCGAGGCCGGCAAACCGGCCGAGATCTGGGCCAAGATGAACTCGCTGATCGAACCCGACGTGATCGACGCTCTTTATTCGGCCAGCCGGAAGGGCGTGAAGATCAACCTGGTGATCCGCGGGATCTGCGGGCTCAGGCCGGGGATCAAAGGATTGTCAGAGAATATCCGGGTGAAATCCATCGTCGGCCGGTTCCTGGAGCATTCGCGCATCGTCTGTTTCGGCAACGGCCACGGGCTGCCGTCCAAGAAGGCGCGGGTCTACATGTCGTCGGCGGACTGGATGGACCGGAATTTGAACCGCCGGGTCGAGACGCTGGTCGAGATCAAGAACGCCACGGTCAAGGCGCAGATCGTCAGCCAGATCATGGCGGCGAACCTTGCCGACGAGGCGCAGACCTGGGTGATGGCGCCGGATGGCAGCTTTGCGCGGCATTTGCCCGCGGACGGTGAACAGATCTTCAATTGTCACCGGTTCTTCATGGAGAACCCATCGCTGTCGGGCCGCGGCTCGGCCGGGGCGTCGGACGTGCCGGAACTGACGCATACGCGGGATTGACGAAACAACGGTGAGAAACGGTAGGACGCGGCTGGCTGCATTGGCTTGGAGCGGGCGTCGCTGATTAAGCGTATAGCCGCGTCATCGCCGACCCGCGGGGAGGCGAACCAAACCTCTGAATGGCTCGTTTTATCCCAGCAAAGTCCGAACGACCTCAAACCGATATGTGACGCCAG
>JASJDP010000036.1 GCA_030065095.1 Rhodobacter sp. | reverse complement strand
GGACTCGGCCTCACAGGCGCAGCCGCATCCGGCAGGCCCGCCGCCCGCCCTCGCCAACCCCCGGTGCCGACCCCGAAAACAACGCCGCCCAAACGCATGGAAACGTCGAAGACGGGCGACCAAAGCACCGGTCAGCGACACTTGCAGTGTCGCACTCGACCTGAAGCGTTGCGCAGGCAGCGGACCTGACCCATTCTAGCCAACGCCCAAAGCGGCCCGGCTTCTCGGACCCGGCGATGGCGTTCTAGTGTTCGCGGTCCCGCCGTCTATCACTCAATGCGAAACACTTTTCGGTCGGAAACAACGGCTTCGAGCGACATGCCGACCGCCGGGCGCCGATCAAGCGACGCAGCCGGCGCGCAGGCCACAAAAAAGATTGCATATTAAAATGGCCGCACACGCGGTATGCTGCGACGTGGCTGCGATTTTTTTTGCAGCCCAAAGGGGGGAGGCGAACATGCCGTTCAATAACTATCAGAACTTCCATTTCGACGATCAGACAACCACCGGAGCGGCGACCACAAGCCCACTCACATTCACGGATGACGGCGTGTCCTTCACGTTTTCCTCGGTCATCAACACTCACAACTTCACGAAAACAGCCGTTGCCGGGACCGAGGGCGGCACCACGGCCAATCCCACTACGTTGGCCGGACCCACGAAGATCGAGGGCGTGCTGATCACCGCCTTCAATACGCCATCCGCCGCTGTGACACTGACCGCTGGCGCCGGCAACACCTTCTACGGATCCGGCACTCCGAATGCCTCGGGGCTGATAGCGATCGCGTTCGGAGGCGGGATGCAACCGGTCGGCCCGGGCTGGAGCGTCGCCCTAAAGACGACTGGCGGAACACTTGCCGCGGTTCCAATCCCGACGGCACCTTTGCCCCAAATCATCTCGCTGACCGATCCGGCCGGCGTGACCGTCACCGGCATTCGTCTCACTTACTCCGGTGCTCCCAACGGCCAGCTTTTCGTGAATGGCTTGACCGCGAGCGTATCCTGCTTTTGCGCCGGAACCTCCATTGCGTGCCCCGGTGGAGACAAAGCCGTTCAGGATCTGAAGCCCGGTGACCGCATCCTGCGGGCGGATGGCGGTACAACCACCGTTAGATGGCTTGGCGAGCAACCCATCGACACGCGTTTGTCGCATCCCGCCAAGGTCAACCCGATCTGCATCACGGCCGGCGCGATCGCGGACGGTATCCCGTCCCGCGACCTTTGGATCAGTGCAGACCATGCCGTCGAGGTTGACGGGATGCTGATCAACGCGGGCGCCTTGGTGAATGGCGAGACAATCTATCAGGCCGCCAAAATGCCGCTTGACGGCTTTACGTATTACCACGTCGAGACCGAGGGTGGGCATGTGTTGATCCTCGCCGAAGGCATCGCTGCGGAAAGCTATATCGACTACGTTGACGCCGATGGCTTTGCGAACGCGGACGAGCGGGATGGAAGAGTGATTGCCGAA
This sequence comes from Rhodobacter sp., assembly GCA_030065095.1. Lineage (GTDB taxonomy): Bacteria > Pseudomonadota > Alphaproteobacteria > Rhodobacterales > Rhodobacteraceae > JASJCA01. The sequence goes on along the minus strand of JASJDP010000036.1, from coordinate 59,348 downwards.
ATGGATCTGCCGCGCATTTCCGCGTCTCGGTTGGTCCCGGACGCCATCCGCGCCCGGATTTTGGAGCGCGCAGGGACACCAGGCGGGCGCGAGGCCGCCTGACGCTCAGGGGCCCACTTGCGTGCAGGCTTCGGCGACCACAAAACCGCCGAAGATGTGGAGAATCCCAGTTGCTGCGGTTCGGGTGGAGCGTTCGTCGGATCATCCTGACCAAAGTGATTGCGACCGCTTGGACCGATCACTTAGAGTGCGGCAATGCGCTTCGGTCTGTTCTTGATCCTGGCACTTTTGCCCCGCACCGCCGTTGCAGATGAACTTCATTTGCCACAAGACCGCATAGAGGCCGGGCGCAGCCTATTCCTGGAGAAGTGTTCAAAATGCCATGGACAGGATGCCTCTGGCGGCAATGCTCCGGACATTCAGGGCATACTTCCGAAGGACGTGAAGGAAGCTGCCCGTGGTGTGGAGGCGATGCCGGAAATTGCGTTGGAAGACGTTGAAGCGGGGCACATTGCGATCTTCTTGATGTCCCTTGCACCGGATCAAGCGCGCCTAAGGTTATCAATTCGGCGGTCGCGCGAGAGTTCCGTGACTATGGAACAATGATCAAATACAAGTCCGGCCGGGCTCCGAATTGCCATGCGGTCCGTGCTGCGTCGAATGTGTGACTGTTGAATTTTCAACCTCGCTCACGGCCCAATGCCGCCATTGCTCACCGCTTCGGGTGCTGCGCTGCGGCCCGTCAGGCCGGACTTTGGACGATCCCGCAGCTTCTTGGGCCGCGAACCGTCGGCTGTGCGGACAAACGCGACCTCCGTCGAGAGTGCAGCATCTGCAATCTCGGGCGGCTACCCGAAATCGCGTTCAGCGTTGCAGCGTTTCGATAAATCGAGTGATTGACAAAACCCAGGCTTCGCTGGTCCCTTCTCTTGCATCTTGTTGGCTCTGCAAGGTTTCTGGATCCAGCGCGTCCCTGTCGGTCCGTTCCACGAGCCTCGGACTGCAATCCCGGCCCCTTGAACCGCCGAACCGATCGGTATCGGATTGTTCGCTCAGGTCACTCGCCCCGTCACTGGGAGGGCAATCGCCGTCCGAGGACTCGCTCGACCACCGAAAAAGCGGTTCACCAGCATCGTCCAAGGCGGAAGGCGTCGTTCCGGCAATCACTTGAAACTCCCGGCGCCATGCCGGCATCCCGCCAAGATGGGACGGTATCCGGTATCTACCATCGATTGACCGAATGACCTGTTCAGTCGGGAAACGGCCTCCATTTTGCGCCGAAAGATCTGTGAGCGGCGGGCCGGAAGGCCCGGCAACACCTCCGCTCGGCGATCTGCCTTCCCCGCTGCGTCCATGGCATTCTGCGCAGAAGTTAAGGTACAGCCGCTCGCCGACCGGGTCCGCCTGCACCGCACCTGCCACAAGCACGGCACCTGTCGCCAACGACCGTATGGACAATAGCAACTCATTGGTCATGGTGCCCTCATTGACAAGCCAGTCCTGACTGGAAAGAGCACATCATGTTCTGGGGCTTCGCCTTGATCTCAGTCAATCGGCAACCGCACCGGGTTCGACCATGCGCTCGTCGCAATGAACGGCCCACAGGTGACAGTCGCCGGCGCAGGCCGAATGTCCGCACCGTAGGACAAAGCGGGCAAGTCCCCAAGCTGCCGCAATCAACCAGCCGACCGATCTGCGCTGAATCGCATCGACACCGAAGTTCGGCCCATGGTCTCAAAAAGCGGTCATACCGGCGACTCCGTAGTACGATTCCAAAACCGCTCAACATCATGCGGACGACGCCGCCCGGTGCTGATGCAGTGACATTGACCTCGTCGCGTGGACTTGAACGCCAAATGGCTCGCGGCGGCGCAGCAGGGTTTCCGGCATTGCCCAAATGGCTCTACACCGAGATTTGAACGGCCCGGCGCGGCCAATTCGTTATTGTGCCGCCATCGCCGACGCGACCGGGGATCGAAAACCATCAACCGATGGCCGAGACGGCCATCGGCGCAGTGGAGGAAATTACAATGAAACTTCTTGCCGCCACGGCATTTTTTCTGAGCGCTGCGGTTTCGCCGGCCAGTGCGGACATGATCCGAATTCAAAGCGCGTTCGGCGTTGATGAAACCATCGACCGCCTCGAGGCGGCGGTTGAGAAGGCCGGCGCGAAGGTATTCGCCCGAATTGACCATGCCGCGGGTGCCGAGAGCGTCGGTATGGAGCTTGCCGCGGCAACGGCGCTCATATTCGGCAATCCCAAGCTTGGGACGCCGGCATTGCAGGCTGGGGCCTCAATCGGCCTTGATCTGCCCCTGCGGGTATTGGCCTACCAGGACGGGGACGAGGTTTGGGTCGTCTATCACGACCCAAAGGACGTCGCCGAAATGCACGGCATCCCACAGGACCTGCCGGTCTTTGCGGCGATGACGGGTGCCCTGGCCAAACTGACAGGCGCCGCGACAACACAATAGCGGCAGGGACCTTTCAATGTCAGTTGCGGGTCGGCGCGAATGCGCCGGCTTGCGCGGTGGTCGTTTCGGGAACAGACCCTGTGACATCTTTGTCCCGCGACCCAGCCGTTGACGCCCTGAACCGCGCTGCACGCCGCATAAACGGCCGCATTTCCGCGGCACTGCGGCTTGAAACCTCCGGTATTCACGGCGGAGCGAATGCTGTGAATGTAAAAATAGCTCTTCGGTCGCTTCCGGTATGGGCTCGATCCGAACCGACGCGGCACAGCATCTTTCAAATCTAAAGGTGCTCCTAGACCAGACTTTTTTGCCTGCCAAATACGCCAGCGAATCGACCGCCTAGATCAAGGCCGTGTTATTCGGCAATCGAGAGCCGGCCCAGGGTGGTCAACCCACTCGCCTTTTCGCTTCTCCAGAATAGCGGGACGCGAGGTCCGCAGTGCGGATGCCCCGTGTCGAACGGCGACAATCGGATTCCGAGACCTGACCTTAGCCTCCTCGGCCAGGGAGGTCGGCCCAGAGCCTAAACATTCCATAGGTCGGTATGCGGTGAACGTCCGACTTTCCTGATCAAATCCTGTCAGCCGTCACACCAGTGACGTTCGATGTATTGCCGGACTGTCATCTGAGCTGGCAGGTCGAATTCGTCGACAATCGTCCGGCTTTCCCATCGCGGCTGATATGTGGCAACGAACTTGACGAGCGCGAGCACGTTGGACGCCGATGGCGAGAATGGCCTCGTCAATGCCTGTCCCATCGCCGCGAACCACGCCGGCATCTTGATGATCCGCACCTTGCGCCCGGCCTTCTCGGACAAGAGCTCTGCCACCTCGCGCCAGCTCAGCCATTCCGGGCCACCGGCCTCTATCGTGCGATTGTAGGACGCCTGTTTGCCGACCATCCCGGCCATCATGTGTGCGACATCCTCCACCGTGACGAACGGGGCTCCATGATTGGCACCTCCGGGGGCCAGCAGAATGCCGCGCTCGGCCACCAGATTACCCGTGAGCCTCTGCCAAAATCTCATGAAACCATAGGGGCGCGACGTCGTTGCGTGCGGATCCGAGTTGGCGGCATTTGCAGCCCCTGTCATAACCATCCAAACATCGGTGAACGCGGGATTCCGCACGATCGTTGATGCGATAGGCGATTGTTCGAGACGCGCCTCGATGACCCGTTTCCCTGCCAATTCAGGCACCGATCCTTCGATGGCGTGGGACGGAACCGAAGACTGGATCCAATGCCGCACACCAGCGCGCTCTGCCGCGGAAATGAATGCCTCGTAGCCGGACGCGCTGATGTCTTCGACCGTCATCGTCCTTCCCGACGGTATGATCGCATTGGCGGAGGACACGACGGTTTCGATGCCGACAAGAGCGCGTTCCAGGCTGGCTCGGTCTTCGAGCGAGCCGACGGCATATTCGAGACCATCACCCGCGCCATGCACCCTGTCTGTCGTGCGGCGCACGAGGGCTCTTACGGGATACCCCTTGCCGAGGAGGATCTTCACGGCCTGGCTGCCGACTTGGCCCGTCGCGCCTGCGACCAACACCTTGCCTTTTCCAGGGTTGGCTTCGTTCATGTCGCTTCTCCAAGTGAGGGGGCGGCCATCTCGGGCTATCCGTATGGCCGCCGGAGGGCTCAACTGTTCTCGAGGGATAGATCCTGGAAGGTGCGCAGCACGTTCATCCTGTGGAGGCCTTCGATGAAGGGAAGAAAGCCGCGCTCGGGTGTGCCCTCGGCCGGATACCATCGCGGATCGAGTGGCAGTTGCCGAACAATGCGAAGACCGTCGGTATCTCCCTTCGCCATCTCGGCGCGGACTTTTGAGATGAGGTCGGTCAGATAAGCAGCGTACCGGGTCAGCATCGTGGCGTCGGTTGGACGACCATGGCCGGGAATGATGATATCGACATCGAGTGTCTGCGCCATTGCCGTGGTGGCCGCGAGATGTGACCGCGTGACCGGCTCGAAGACGGGCGGGATAAACTCTGCCCCGACAATGAAGTTCCCCGTCCACGCAGCACGCGCATCCCGCGAATAGACGACGACGTCACCCGCAGTGTTGGCGTGGCCGAAATGGTGGAGTTCGACAATTCGGCCACCCAGATCGATGGTCATCCGATCTTCGAAAGTGATATCGGGCAGCCTCAACTCGACACCATCGAGGAAGTCCGTCCGCCCTCCAGCCCCGGCCAGAATGAGCTCTTTCTCCTCTTCAAAATCCACCATGATCCGCGCGGTTTCGGAATGGGCGATGATCTGGGTCTCATCCGGGAAGAAGGCGTTTCCGAATGTGTGATCGCCATGATGATTGGTATTCACCAAGTAGAGAATCGGAAGGTCGGTAACCTCACGCACTCGGGTCTGGATGAGGTTCGCCATCCGGCCGTTCACATGCGCGTCGATCACGAGCACTCCGTTTTCGCCGACGATGAAGCCGCTGTTGTCGATCGGCGGTTGACTCGAGAGCAAAGCATAGACGCCCTCGCCAAGCTCTTGGGTGATCAGATCGGAATTCTCGGGGTGCAGGGGCGGCGGAATGAACCCTTCCGGCGCGCCGTCAAAGGCGCCTTGCGAGAAGCCGATGGACGGCAACAGCAAAGATGTCGCGAAAGCCAGGGACAGGGATCTGATTGTACTCATTTCGGAACTCCTTTCGATTGAGTTGAGCAGGCGTTGCAGAACGATCATTCTCTTATTGGCCAAAAAAAGGGGCTATGGGTCCTTCAGGGGCTGAAGCGCAATCGTGATGAAGTCTTCGATCAATGCGCTATCGGCTCGGGCGTGGGCCATCAGCAGCAGCGATTGAAAAACGCCGGATAGGTAGTGTCCCAGTCGGTGCGCCGGTTCTTGTGCCACGCCGACGCGCTGCAAAGCAGTCGTGAAATCCTTGGCCAGGTCGATCAGGTGACGGTTCACACGGTCCCGCACTTCCGGAATCGAAATTGTCACGTCCGCCGCTGTATTGGCCATGAAACAGCCTATCGATCCTTCACCCGAAGCTGCCAGCTTGGCGAAATCCTCGAACATCGTGATGATCTTGGCTCGGTTCAGATCGTCTTCCTTCAGCGCGCCGAAAAGCGACGGGACGACCGTGCGTTCGTAGTGATCGAGTGACTTGAGGAACAATTCCTGCTTGTCACCGAAAACGGTATAGAGCCCTTTCCGGCTGACACCTGTCGCCGCGACGAGGTCGTCGTAGCTGGTTTCAGCAAACCCCTTGCGCCAAAAGACGCGCATCGCTTCCGAGAGCGCTTCTTCCGCATCAAAGGTTCTTGGACGAGGCATGGCTGCTTGCGATTAGAGAACGTGTGTTCTCTAATATGGAATTGTTCGTGCCGCTGTCAAGGCGACTGCTCCGTGTTTCGTCTCCACGGCCCGGAGCACGGAAATCCTCGCCGTGCAGGAATGCCCGCAAGGGCGGTATGATAACGTCGGGTGCGTCCTCTTGGATCTAGTGGCGGGCGTCAGCGAGTTCGGTCACTTGCGCTTGTGGCAGACGCTTTTTCCAGGCGTGCAGCGCCTCGCTTGGGAAAAACGGATCCTTGACCCCCCAATAGATCCGCGCCGGACCGTCAAACTTCGTAAGATAGGGCCCGTCCCGTTCATTAGAATGCGCGCTGTTGGGTGGCGGGTGGCCGTGGCGGCCTCGCCAGCTCTGGGTGTTCATATGCCTCGGGATAGGGCATCGGTTTCAGCGGCCCGGCCGGCACCACGCCGTTCCAGGAGCGCCCGAAATAGCCCTGGCGGCAATGGATCAGCGACCCGGCCTCGGCGATCCCGTCCAGCGCGTAAACGCGACAGAGCCACGCCCAGAGGTGCGGATAGTCGATGATCCTGGCGCCATTCAGCTTCATGCGAAGGTAGTAGACCGGATCGTGCCGGTAGAGGGTGGGGAAAAGGCGCAGGTCCGCCTCGGTGAACGCCGCTCCGGTCAGAAACCGGCGGCCGTCCGAGAGCCGCGCCTCCAGCTGATCCAGCGTCCGGAAATACGCGTCGAACGCCGCCGCGTAAACCGCCTGGTCGGAGGAGAAGCCGGCCTTGTAGGCGCCGTTGTTGATCGAAACGTAGATAAGACTGTTCAACGCGTCGATCTCGTCGCGCAAGTCGGGATCGTCCGGGTAGAGCGCCACCCGCGTCTCATCGGCGACCGTGCTGCCGAGCGCGGTGGCATGGCGATCCAGCATCCGGAGGATCTCGGCGCTTTCGTTATTGACGATCCGGCTGGCCTGTTTGTCGTAGAGGATCGGCACCGACTGCTCGTCCGAGCCTTCGGCACGGCAGATGTCCCGCGCCAGCCGCAGGCCCTTGCCGGTGCCGGTCTCGGCCGTGCACTCGGGCAGGGGTGCCCCGGTCAGCGTTGCGATGCGTTCCGGCGCAAACTCCCAAAGATTCGGGCCCTCGGGATCCGCCTCGTCCGTGCGGTTCGGAAAGGCTACGTCCATCGTGATGCTGTTCTGCAGCCCGAGAACATTGCGGGCCAGCACAACCCGGTGGCACCAGGGGCAATTGAGCGCCACGAACAGGTGATACCGCCCAGGCTCCGCCGGCAAGCCGGGATCGCCGATCACATGACGAAAGCCGCTGACGCCCCGAACGAACTCACCCCGCGCGCGGCGGTCTGTGGCGTTGGTCTGATCCTCTTGAACGGACCTGTCCGTGGTCGATTTGCTCATGGCTTCGCCTCACTCTCCCGGCCGGTGATGTACAATAGCCGGGACACTGCAAAATACACCATGCGATCGCCCGAAACCGGCCCCCTTACCTGAAAAGCCGTTGTATGTTCCGAGGGCCGCAATGCACGCACTCCGCATATCGATCTTTTGGAAAGCCAACGGCTTACCTCAGACGTTCAACACCTCGTCCCCGGCGGCCACCGACGACACGGGGGTGATAGCCCTGAGAAGGAGCGCGTTTTTCCCGGTGCGGCCGGTACGGGTGGCGGACAGCGGCGCGTGGTTTCAACAGGATAAGGCGGATGACGATTTGGCGCCCCTAAGCGAGAGGGGAGATGCAGTGGAACCCATCCACTGGACGCGCTTCGACTCGCATCCTAGGTCTCCATCCCTTCCAACTCGTCGATGAAGCCGGCGATCATGCCAAGGCCCTTGTCCCAGAACCCGGGGTCGGAGGCGTCGAGACCGAAGGGCGCGAGGAGCTCTTTGTGGTGTTTCGAGCCGCCTGCGCGCAACATCTCGAAATATTTGGCCTGAAAGCCCGCGTCACCCTCTTCGTAGACGGCATAGAGGGCGTTCACCAGCCCGTCTCCGAAGGCGTAGGCGTAGACGTAGAAGGGAGAGTGGACGAAGTGTGGGATGTAGGCCCAGAAGGTTTCGTACCCGTCCATGAAGGTGAATGCGGGGCCCAGGGATTCGGCCTGGACGGACATCCAGAGGGCACCCAAGTCGTCGGGCGTCAGTTCACCCTGGCGGCGGGCGTCGTGGAGTTTGCATTCGAAATCGTAGAACGCGATCTGGCGGACGACGGTGTTGATCATGTCCTCGACCTTGCCGGCCAGCAGCACCTTTTTCTCGGTCTCGGATGCGGCCTGGCCGAGAAGTTTGCGGAAGGTGAGCATTTCGCCGAAGACGCTGGCGGTTTCGGCCAGCGTCAGGGGGGTGGAGGAGAGGAGTTCGCCCTGGCCGGCGGCAAGCACCTGATGGACGCCATGGCCGAGCTCGTGCGCCAGGGTCATGACGTCGCGCGGTTTGCCGAGGTAGTTCAGCATGACGTACGGGTGCACGTCCGTGACGGTGGGGTGGGCGAAGGCGCCGGGGGCCTTGCCGGGTTTGACACCGGCGTCGATCCAGCCCTTGTGGAAGAAAGGCTTGGCGATGTCGGCCATCTGCGGGTCAAACTCGGCATAGGCGTCGAGGACGAGCGCCTGGGCGTCGGGCCAGTTGACAGTTTTGGTTTCCTCCATGGGCAGGGGGGCGTTGCGGTCCCATACCTGCAGGGTGTCGAGGCCCATCCATTTGCGTTTCAGCTCGTAGTAGCGGTGCGAAAGCCTGGGGTAGGCCTTGACGACGGCATTGCGCAGGGCCTCGACGACCTCGGGTTCGACATGGTTTGCCAGGTGACGGCCGGTCTGCGGCGTGGGCATCTTGCGCCAGCGGTCCTCGACCTCCTTTTCCTTGGCGAGCGTGTTGTGGACGCGGGCGAAGAGCTTGACGTTCCGGCCGAAGACGCGGGCGAGTTCGCGGGCGGCCGCTTCGCGGGCGGCGCGGTCGGGGTCGCTGAGCAGGTTGAGCGTGCCCTCGATCCCGAGTTCCTGCCCGTCGACGGTAAAGGCGAGGCCGGCGATGGTTTCGTCAAAGAGCTTGTTCCAGGCGCTTGCACCCACGACGGACTGGTCGTGGAGGAACTTTTCAAGCTCATCGCTGAGCTGGTGCGGGCGCATCGCGCGGAGGCGATCGAAGATCGGCTTGTAGCGGGCGAGATCGGCATTGGCCGCAAAGAGCGCGTCCAGCCGCTCGTCGTCGATGCGGTTGATCTCGAGCGTGAAGAAGACAAGCGGGGTCGAGAACGTGGTGATCCTGTCCTGGCAGTCCGAGAGGAACTTGGCGCGGTCCGGATCGGTGGTCTGCTGGTAGTAGCGCAGGCCCGCAAAGGACATAATCCGGCCCTGGATCATGTCGATCTTTTCGTGGCGCTGGACGCAAGTAAGCATCTCGTCGGCGGACAGCTCCGCAAGCTTGCCCTCGTAGTCGGCGGCGAAACCGGCACAGGCTTGTTCCAGCCAGTCGAGGTCGCGGCTGAGTTCCGGGGCATCGGGGGCCGTGTAGAGGTCGGTGAGGTCCCATACAGGCAGATCGCCGAAATCGCTGGCTTGTGTCGAATTGGCGTCGAAGACGGGGCGGGGCAGGTCGCGCATCCGGGGTCCTTTCATCGGGGCTGCCCAGAAATATGCTGCCGAGGCGGTGAGGTTCAAGCGCGGGCGTCAGAACCCGTAGAGCGCGGACGAATTTTCGACGAAAATTCGGTGCTGTGTCTCGGTGGACGGCACCGCACGGGCGAGGGCGTCAAGCAGGTGGCCGCTGTCGGGCGTTTGGGCATCGGCGAGCATGATGTGGGGCCAGTCCGACCCCCAAAGGCAGCGTTCCGGGTTGGCGGCGGCCAGGGCGGCGACATGGGCGTCGGTCGCCCCGTAGGGCGCGTCGGCGAGGCGGTAGATGCCCGAGAGCTTGGCGTAGGCGCAGCCTTCGGCAAGCAGCCGGCAGAGGGTTTCGAAGCCCGGCTCGCCGGGGCCGGCGGTAACATCGGGCCAGCCGATATGGTCGAAGACGACCGGTACCGGCAGGGCGCGGATGTCCCCGGCGATCCCGGCCATATGTTCATGCGCGTTCATCAGCATCTGGATGTGCATGCCGCGAGCGGCGAGCCGGGGCGCCATGGCCTTGGCTCCCTCCCAGCTGAGCACGCCGCCATGAACATAGTTGAGCCGGACCCCGGCGCATCCGTTGTCGGCCAGATGGTCCAGCTCTGCCTCGGTCGCGTCGTTGGTCACAAGGCAGATCGACTTGAACCCCGGACCAAGGCGCCGTGCGGCTTCCAGCGTGATGGCGTTGTCCGCGCCGTAGAAGATCGAGTGCACCACCACCCCGCGGCTGATGCCCAGGCTCCGGCAATGGATGCGGAACGTGTCGAGCCAGCCGTCGAAATCCCGGCCGGGGGCCGGGTCTTCGACACGGCCCTCCCAGAGCGGAAAGTCGCCGGGCCCGCCGAGCATATGGAAATGCGCGTCGCAGGCGCCGTCCGGCAGGCGAAATCCGGGGCGCGACGGCGGGTCGACCGGTGGTGGGCCGACGGGCTTTGGGGTCATGGTGTGCGGGCCTATGTCATGTGCTGCGGCATCGTATCCTGTCGCTGTCGCTCAAGGCCAGAGGAAGACTGTCAGGATCGAGCGCGGCTTTTGGCCTGGAGCGGGCACACCGGCGACCCCGCACCGCAAGAAACCCCGCCATCTAGTTGATACGCGCCTGAAAAAGCGCCAGATGCCGGGTCACGATCTCTTCGAACCGGCCTTCCTCGCGCAGGCGCCGCAGTCCGGCGTTGATCCGGTAAAGGTGCGCCGTGCCTCGCCAGTGACGCTTTGAGATCACCACATGCAGGCCTTCTTCGGACAGCGGCCGTTCCAGCGGCACAACCCGGGTCCGCAGCCCCATGTCGACGATCACCGTGCCGCCGAGAAACAAATTGACCGTGGCGGCGTCCACCCTGCCGTCCAGAACCCGCCGAAAGCAGTCGCGCGGGCTGTCGCCGATAACGAAGGTGATCCTCTTTTCGGTCAGCCAGCGCCGTCCGGCCCGGTCGAGGTCGTGGGTGAAATAGCCCTTGGGACGGCAGAGCGAGCGTCCCAGCACATCGGCATCGCTGTCGAACCGGAACTGGTTGTCGGCGCGTACGAACAGCATGATCGGCATCACCATCAGCGGATCCGAGAAATGGAAGTTCACACAGCGCGGGTCCTGCGGCGTGGCCTCGCAATCCGGCCGCAGCCAGGGGAATCCCATGTCGAACTGTTTCTCGTCGAGCATCGGAAAGAGGTGCCTCGACCAGTCGTCCTCCCACGCGATCGAGTAGCTGACGGGCGAGGGCGCCAGATCGAGCGCGGCGTTGACCAGTTCGGTCACCAATCCCTGGCCGGGCAGGTCCTGATCGGTAAACGGCGGATAGTCACCCCCGGTCAAGAGCTTCAGTTCCGCCTCGTCCTGGCGCAGCGGCATGGGATCGGGTGCGGTCATGCCGGCGTGGCAGGGGATATACAGCTCTTTGCCGGGCACCAGCGATGGCCCGGCAGAGACGTCCTGATTGGCGTAATAGATCAGCGTCCAGCGGCTATGGTCGCCGTAATGGCGGTTTGCGACGGAATAATAGGTATCGCCCGGCTGCACCGTATAGCGGATATCGCAGGCCGCCTGTGCCGCGCCGGGCAGCAGCGCCGCGAAAAGCGGCGCGGCGAGGCCCGTCACGGCTGGAAGGATGCGTTCCAGCATGGCCGGCCTCCTAGAATTCGGCCCAGATCCGGGCCATGTGATCTTCGATGATCGCCTGGTAGCCGCCGCTCTTGCGGATGCCGCGCAGGCCGTCGTTGATCATCGCCAGCATCTCTTCGGCTTCGGGGTGGGATTTATGTACCACGACGTGCAGGCTCGCGACGGACAGCGGCTGCGGCACGGCTTCGATGCGGTCGCCGAACCCATGCTCCTCGATTGCGGCGCGCCCGGTAAACTCGTTCAGCGCCACGGCGTCGGCCTCGCCCGCCAGCACCATGTCGAAACAGTCCTTCACCGTGCGCGGCCGTTTCAGCTCGATCTTGTCGTCCAACAGCCAGCGGCGGCCGTTCTGGTCAAGATCGAAGGTGAAATAGCCCGACGGCCGGCAGAGTGTCTTGCCTTCGATATCGCTGTCGGCGTTGAAGGCGAAGGGCCGCTGTTTGTCGCGGAAGAGCAGGATCAAGAGCTCGAACATCGGATCCGAGAAATGGAAATTCCGGCAGCGGAAGTTGTCGGGCGCGGTGGCGCAGTCGGGTTGATACCAGGGAAAGCCCAGATCCAGCAGCGCGTTCGACAGAAGCGGGTCGAGGTGGCTGGCCCGGTCGTCGACCCAGTGGATGGCAAAGCCCGTCTCGGGATCGGCCTCGGTCATGGCCGACTGCACGACCTCGGTCAGCAGTCCGCCGTTATGGGCATTCTTGGCGGTGAAGGGGGCGAAATCGTCGCCGGTCAGCAGATTGATCCGTTTGGCGACCGGGGCGTCGGCGGGCTGGATCCGGACGATCCCTGCAGAGGTCGGCTGAACGTTGGTCACCTCGACACCGCCGGCCAGACCGACCGGCAGCCCGTCGAGGCACGCGAGCGACAGCTTCATGCCCGCCGCGATCTGATCGGGTTTCGGCCCGATGGTGTCGAGGTTCGCGCTGTGAATCGCCGACCACATGCCGGCGTTCCTGTAATACCGGTCGGCGATGGTCGACAGGCTGTCGCCAGGCCGGACGGTATAGGAGCCGCCGCAGGTCTCGGCCATGGCAGGCTTGGCCGCAAGCCCCAGCAGGCCGACCGCGATGGCGGCGATTGTGTGTTTCATGACGTCCCCCAAGGCGGATCTGGAAGAAGCGGCAACGCGGACGGTGCCGTCGCGTGTGAGTGCGGCGGGATCGGCGGGCAACACGGCGGGTCGGACCGGACAGCGTCGGTTTGCCGGCGCGCCCTGAACCCATGGCGGCGCGGCGTCATTCGTCGGCCTCCAGCGCGGCCAGGACGGCGGCGGTGTTCACGCCGCCGTCGGCGCCGATCCATTCGGCGGGGATCTTCAGCGTCTGCGCCGCGTGGCCGTCATCCAGCATTTGGCGGATCTCATCGGCGTCCAGGCCGCGCGAGACCGCGGCGCGGACGGCGGCCAGGACTTCGGCCCGGTTCTCCAGGGCGGCGGCCGGACCACGCAGCGCCGCCAGCGTGCCCGCGGTGACTTTGGCCATGAGCTCATCCTGCCATCCGGCGCCAGCGCGGGATCGTTCCGGTTCCGGCGCAGCGACCTGGGGCTGTGTCTTGACCGTGACGATCGCGGCCCGGGGTGGCGGGGCAGTCACGGTTTCCGGCGGCGCCGCAAGCGCCGAAGGCGCGAGAGAGGTCGCTGCGGGGGCCGGTGCGTGCGCCTTCGGCAACATCAGCAGCCCGACGATGACCGCGGCCAGAACTGCCGCAATTGCCGACAACGCGACAATCGGCCGGCGCCCGTTCTGCCCCAGCGGGTCGGTTGCGGCCTGTGGCGTGATCCCGGTGTCGCCGGCCACCGCCGCCACGGCGGCGGGCCCCGACCCCCGTGCGTCACCGGCAGGCGCGATGCGGATGTGCTCGGATGCGACGATCCGGGCGATCTTCAGCCCGGTCGCGCCAGGTGAGGCCTGCGCATTCTGAGATTGCTCGATATCCCGTGGCTTCAGCATCTGACCCAGCAGCGCCGGCAAGCCGCCAATCGGCGTGTCCGGCAACAGACTATCCCCTTGGGCGGGACGCTACACGATCCGTAGGAAAACCGTCAACATCCTGTATTCAACCCCAAGCCGTGCACAACAATTTCCACGGAATCGAACCGATTGCGCAGGTTCCGCGCAAAAGTTGCGTGCCCTCCAGCCGATCGGCGCAATGGCTGGCCGCGACCGCAGGATATAAATGTCACGGCATTGCGGGACTCTTCGGGAATTTTTCCCCCACGAATCTTCTACCACTGGACATAAGGGTATGAAATAACGCATCATATGACCCAATCGGGCACATATCGTGGCCCAACGAAACGAAAAGTCTGGCGGTTCAAAAAACAAAAAATCCACCGCCGGTTGAATTGAGGCAAGAAGGCGAGCGGTAGACCCATGAGTGTAGGCTATGTGGTCCGCGATAGTGCGGGCAGTGCGCGGCGTGGAAATTTCCCCGAGGGCGATCCCTCGACGATATACGTTTCGTACACCAAGGAAGTATCCCTGAATCTCAGCCCCGGCGACGTGGCCAGCTATCAGCGGCTGGGCGGCGATCTGGTGGTGACGCTCAACACTGGGCAGGTTCTGGTGCTGCACGGTTATTTCGACACCGAAAGCACGGGCGAAAAGAGCCTGTATCTGAGCCAGGACGGCGAGATCGTCGCGATCGAGCTTTTGGGCGAGGGCGACGGCGCGCTGGTCGCCCAGGTTCAAGACCTGCCGCTTGGCGAAAAGTGGAGCCCCTACGACCAGTTGGTGTTTCTGGATCTGGCCGAGGTGGAGCCGGTCGTCGCGCCGCTTGTCGCGCCATTGGCGGGTCAGCTTAGCGGCCTTCTGGCCGGCGGGGCCGCGCTGGTGGGCGGCGCCGTGCTGGCCGGCGGCGGTGGCGATGGGGACGGCGGCGGCGGTTCGTCGGTCATCCAGCCGACGGTCGATGATCCTGACGCAACGCATCTGGTCGGCGGAACCGTGGCCGACAGCGCGACGGTGTCCGGCACCGGCGCGCCGGGGTCCGAGGTCGTCGTCGATATCGGCGGCCAGACCCAGACCGTGACTGTCGCCGATGACGGCACTTGGGCCGCGACGTTCGATACCTCCGACCTGCCCGGCGACGGCATCTACGACGCGGTCGTGTCGGTCGTGGATCCCGACGGCAACACGTTTGACCTGGACGGTCCCACCGTCGATATCGATCTGACGGCGCCGACTGTGACCGTACTGAGCGGAACGCAGTCGACCGGCGATCTGGTCAATGCCGAGGGGTATCCCGACGGCGCCACGATCACCGGCACGGGCGAGCCCGGCGCGACCGTCGACGTCACGATCGACGGCACGACCCACACGACCACCGTGGACGACAGCGGCGCGTGGTCGGTGACGTTTGCCCCCTCCGAAGTTGCCGAGGGCGAGTACACCTCGGACATCACCCTCGTCACCACCGACGCCCGCGGAAACAGCTCGACCACAACCGATGTGCTGGTGGTCGACACGGTCGCGCCGGTCGCCGATCTGGACACCGTCGAAGGCGATGACGTGGTCAGCGGCGCAGAGGCGTCCGACGGCGTCACGCTAACCGGAACGGGCGAGCCCGGAGCCGTGATTGAGGTGGAATTCCAAGGTGTTACCCGCACGACCACCGTGGATGCCGGCGGCGCATGGTCGATCGACTACGCAGCGTCCGAGATCGCGCCGGGCACCTATGACAGCACCGTCACGATCACGACGACGGATGCGGCCGGCAACAGTTCCGTCAGCAGCCACACCGTGCATATCGACACCGAGCAGTCGCTGACTCTGAATGCCGAGGTTGGCGGTGACTATATAATCAACGCCGCCGAGCAAAGCGGTGGCGTGACCTTTACCGGCACGGCCGAGCCTGGATCGTCGGTAGTGGTCACGCTGGGTGCGGTCAGCCACACGGTTACCGCCGGCGCCGACGGTGGCTGGAGCGCCGATTTCACTCCCGGCGATATCCCCGTCGGTACCTACGACACCACGGTGACTGCCGTGGCGACCGACGCGGCGGGCAATTCCGAAACCAGCAGCCAGGCGCTTCGCGTGGATACCGAAAACACTGTGACGCTCGACCCCGCGCAGGCCGGCGACAACGTGATCAGCGGCGCCGAGGCGGCCGCGGGGGTCGCGTTGACCGGTACGGCAGAGCCGGGCGCGACGGTGGCCGTGACCATGCAGGGCGTGACCCATACGGTCACGGCTGCGTCGGATGGCACCTGGAGCGCGCTGTTTTCACCGGCCGAGATTGCGCCGGGCGAGTATGTCGCCGATGTCGACGTCACCTCGACCGACGCCGCGGGCAACGTGGCGTCCGCGCGCGGATCGGTTCAGGTCGACACCCAGACCGCCGTCGGCATCGCGCCGGGGCAGGCGGGCGGCGACGATATCGTCAATGCCGCCGAGGCGCAGGCCGGCGTGACCTTTACCGGCACGGCAGAGCCCGGCGCCAGCGTCGAAGTCACCGTCGCGGGCGTGACGCGCACGGTGACGGCCGATGCAGGCGGCAACTGGTCTGCGCTTTATGCAGGCGGTGCGATCCCGCAGGGCGAATACGACACCACGGTGTCCGTCGTCTCGACCGATATGGCGGGCAATACCGCCAGCGCCAGCGCATCGCTCCGGGTGGACACGACGGCGGGCGAGGTCGCGATTTCGCCGCAGCCCATCGAGATCGACGACATCATCAATGCGGCGGAACGCAGCGACGGCGTGGTGATCAACGGCACGGCGACGCCGGGGCTGACGGTCACCGTCACTCTGGGCAGCGCGACGCAGGACGTCGTGGCCGATGCGGGTGGCAACTGGTCGGTCACCGTTCCGGCGGCGGAGATTCCGACCGGGACCGAGACGCTGCCGATCACAGCGTCGATCACCGACGCGGCGGGCAACAGCGCCATGGCGACCGACAGCGTGCAGCTCGATACCTTGGTCGACAACCTGACCATGGCGCCCGGCCCGATCGAGGGCGACGACATCGTCAACGAGGCCGAACGCGCCGACGGCGTGACCCTGACCGGCACGGTCGAGCCCGGCTCGACCGTGGTGGTGCAGCTCGGCGCCGTCAGCCAGGCGGCGACGGTCGACGGCGCGGGCAACTGGTCAGTGACCTTTGCCGCCGCCAGCATCCCGCAAGGCACCTACGATGCGGACGTGACGGTCACCGCCACCGATCCGGCGGGCAACACCGACACGCTGAGCGACGCGGTGCGGATCGATACCGAGGCGCTGGTCACGGTCGACCCGGACCAGACGGCGGACGATGTGATCAACGCCGCCGAGCGCCTGGCGGGCCTGACGCTGACCGGAACGGCAGAGCCGGGATCGGTGGTGACCGTCGATCTGCTGGGCGTGACGCGCGCCGCGACGGTGGATGCGGCCGGCAACTGGACCGCCGGTTTCGCGCCGGACGAAATACCTCAGGGTACCTACGGGGCCACCGCGACCATCACCGCGACCGATCTGGCGGGCAATGTGACCACGTTGAGCGAAAGCTTCGCCGTGGACACCGAAATCGACAGCCCGAATGTCGATTCGGTGACCTTTTCAGGATCCGATGTCTGGCGGATCGGCACCCAGGACGCCGAAGGCAGCTATGCGGCCTATACGCTGGACCCCGGCGGCGCCATCGGCACGCCGAATTCGACCGTGTCGCAACACCCGGTCCTCGGCACCGAGTTCACCTTTACCTCGGCGGTGCCCGACGGCACCAACCTGGTCGTCAGCCGCACCGACGACGCCGGCAACAGTTCCGCCACGCTGGTGGTGCTGGAAGACGGGGCAGGGGCGGCGACCACGGTGGGGCACGCCGGGCTGGGCAGCTTCGACGTTCAGGGGCTGAACCTCGATTATGGCGAGAACACCAACCTCGTCCTGACCGAGGCGCAGATCCGGGCGCTGTCGGACAGTTCGGACACGCTGACGATCCATGGCGGCAACGACGACACGGTGACGGTGGCCGGTGCGGTCGATACCGGGCAGACCCGCGACATCGATGGCCAGACCTACAACGTCTATACCATCGGCAGCGATGGGGCGACGCTGGTGATCGAACAGGACATCAACGTCATCATCTGATCGGACGGGCGCCCGTGGCGATGCAACCAAAGGTCCGATACCGGTCCCCGGCCAGCGGCCTCGCCATGGCCGGCTGCCGTATGGCGTTGGTCGCAGCGGTGCTTGGCCTTTCCGGATGCGGCGATGCGTCCTTGCCCGGTCCGCTTGCCGGGCTAGGCGCCGGAGTGCCGGAAGAGGCAGGCGGGGCCGAGGTGTCCCGCCGCGAGGGCAACTTCGTCCAGTCAGAGGGCGAGGGCCGCTCCGAGATCATCGCGACGCTTCTGGCGCGGGACACGCTCCTGCAGCCGGGGTCGCCCTATGACCGGGTGGCGCAGGCGGCGCTGACATCCTCGCGCCGGTCGGCCGAGGCCGAGCTTCAGGCGGCCAGGCTTCGCGCCGAGGCGAAATCGAAGAACTGGCTGCCGTCGCTGTCGCCGGGGGTCAGCCTGACCCATCTGGGCGATCTGGTGGCCTCGATCCTTGTCGAGCAGGTCCTGTTCGACAACGGCCGCCGCAAGGCCGAACGCGCCTTTGCCGCGGCGGATGTCGAGGTGGCGGCGGTGGGTCTGTCGGTCGATCTGAACGAACGGGTGGAGACGGCTCTGAAGCTTCATATCACGGCGCTGCGCGGCGACGAAAAGGCGGCTCTGCACACGCGCGCGCTGTCGCGCATGTACGAGTTCGAGCGTGTCGTGCGCGGCCGGGTCGACGGCGGCGTCTCGGACAAGGCCGATCTGCGCGTGGTTACCGGCAAGATCAACGACATCGAAGGGGCGCGATCCAGCGCAGAAGAGGCGGCGGCCGCGGGACGTGCCGAGCTAACGGCCATGACCGGCGAGAGTTTCGGCGGAGGGTTTGCGCCGCTGGTTCTGGGCAAACCGCCCGCGGGCGCGCGGCATCTGAGCGTGCTCTTGGCCGAGGCCACGGGCGCGCGCGACGTCGCGCAGGCCAAGATGGATCGCGCCGGGCTGCTGCCGCGGGTCACCGCCGGGGCGACGGTGACCGAGAGCGGGACAAGCGGCGCGATCACGCTGGATACCGACGAGCCGTTAGGCTTTGGCACGCCTGCGACGCTGAAGGCGATCAAGCTGGCCGAAGAGTCCGCCGCGCTGCGCGTGGCAGAGGCCGACGAAGAGGCCCGCCGCGCGACGAGCCGGCAGGAACAGCGCCTGGCCTCGAACCGCCGGCAAGAGGCCGAGGCGGCGGACCTGGCCCGCCAGAGCCGCGAGACTTTTCGGCTGTTCCAGGCCCAATTCCGCGCCGGGCAGCGGTCGATCATGGATGTGGTGTCGATCTACGAACAGCTTGTCCAGCGCGAGCAGGCGCATGTGGACGCCAAATATCAGGTGATCCTGATCCAGCTGGAGATGGCCCGCGACCGGGGGCTTCTGGCCGAGGGGGCGAAGATATGAGCGCAGGCAGGACACCCAAGGTCGTCCGGCTGGACGGGGCCGCCCCCGCAAAGAAACCGGCCAAGGCGGTGACGCTGACGCTGGCGCAGCCGCAGGTGGTTCGCGGCGCGGAGAGGGCGGCCGATCTGGCGCCGTCGCCAGCGAATGATCCGGCACCGGCGCCCGCGCCGCAGGCTGCCGCGGACGAGCTTGGCATCCGCGATCTCGTCGAGGGTGCCGCCGCGCGCATCCAGCACCGCGCCACGCTGATCGCGACCTTCGCGGCGCTGAACGGCACCGAGGTGCAGGTGCGCGATGTGGCCGAGTTCCTGTGGA
Source organism: Rhodobacter sp. (assembly GCA_030065095.1). GTDB lineage: Bacteria > Pseudomonadota > Alphaproteobacteria > Rhodobacterales > Rhodobacteraceae > JASJCA01. The sequence goes on along the minus strand of JASJDP010000036.1, from coordinate 40,104 downwards.
CCAACGCGCCGGGCGACGTGACGATCAAGGCGCTGGCGCGGGCGCTGGATTCGACCGGCATCAAGCACAAGATCACCCACCGCGCCGAGATCGCGCCCGAAACCTGGCCTGCGCTGACGATGATGACCAACGGGCAGTGCGTGCTGGTGATGAGCCAGGATGACGCCGTCCTGACGATCTTCGACACGACCTGTCCCGGCAACGAGGCCGAGGTGCCGGTCGAGGAATTCGCGCCGTTCTTTTCCGGGTCGATCCTGACCGGGCGCACGCCCTTGAAGCAGGTCGTGGCCCGCAACGTGCCGCAGCTGAATAATACGCACTGGTTCTGGGGAGAGTTTCCCAAGTACCGCCGCCAGGTGGCCGAGGTCATGGTGGGCTCGCTGGTGGCCAATATGCTTGCGGTCGCCGTCGCGCTCTTTAGCCTGCAGGTCTATGATCGGGTGATCCCGCATCAAAGCCAGGCGACGCTGTGGGTGCTGACCCTGGGCGTCGCCATCGCCATCGGGTTGGAGGCGGCGCTGAAACTGGCGCGTGCGCGCCTGACCGACGCCGCCGGGCGGCAGATCGAGCTGTCGGTGCAAAGGAACCTGATGCAGCGGCTGATCGGCATGCGGTCCGACCGTAAGCCGTTGCCGCCATCGGGGCTCTTTGCGGCGATGCGCGAATTCGGCTCGGTGCGCGAGTTCTTTACCTCGTCGACACTGGCGACCTTGGCCGACGTTCCGTTCATCGCCGTGTTCCTGCTGCTGATCGCCTCGATCGCCGGACCGATCGTCTGGGCCATCGTCGCCGGCGGCATCCTGATGCTGCTGCCCGCCTATTTCCTGCAGAAGCGCATGATCGAGCTCACCCGCCAGACGCAGGGAGCCAATGCCAAGGCCGGGCGGCTGCTGCACGAGGTGATCAGCGAACTCGACACGCTGAAGACCCAGCGCGGCGAAGAACGGATGATGCAGGTCTGGCAGGAGTTGAACGAGCTGTCGTCCTATTCCACCGCCGAACAGCGCAAGCTGTCGTCGATGCTCACCTACTGGAGCCAGGCGGTGCAGCAGGGCACCTATATCTGCGCCGTGGTCTTGGGCACCTTCCTGGTCTTCGCCGGTGAATTCACCGTCGGCACGATCATCGCCACAGGCATCCTGACCAGCCGGACGCTGGCGCCGCTTACCACCCTTGCAGGCACCATGGCGCGCTGGGGCAACGTCAAGACGGCGCTGGAGGGGCTCGACTCGATCGCGCTCGCGCCGCAGGAGAAAGAGGCCGAGCGGTCCTATCTGCGCCGCGAAAGGCTGGAAGGCCGGTTCGAGCTGAACGAGGTGGCGTTCCGCTATGGCGAGGACGGGCCGCAGACGCTGGACGTGCCGGGCATCGTGATCACGCCGGGGCAGCGTGTGGGCGTGCTGGGCGCGAACGGATCGGGGAAGTCGACGCTTCTGAAGGTGCTGTCCGGCCTCTACGCGCCGCAGGGCGGGCGCATTCTGGTCGACGGCACCGATATGGGCCAGATCGACCCGCGGGACCTGCGCCGCAACATCGGATATCTCAGCCAGGAAGTGCGGCTTCTGGCCGGCACCTTGCGCGACAATCTCAACCTCACCATGCTGGAACGCGATGACGACCGGCTGATGGCCAGCCTCGACTTCGCGGGGCTCGGGACGTTTGTGAAGGGGCATCCCAAGGGGCTGGACATGGAGGTGCTCGATGGCGGTGCGGGCCTGTCGGTCGGGCAGCGCCAGTCCATCGGCTGGGCGCGGCTCTGGCTGCAGAACCCGTCGGTGGTGCTGCTGGACGAGCCGACGGCGGCTCTGGACCAGACGCTGGAGAGCACGCTGGTCAGCCGTCTGGACACCTGGCTGCATGGCCGCACGACCGTGATCGCCACCCACCGCCTGCCGATCCTGGCGCTGACCGACCGCACGCTGATCCTGCAGGCCGGCCGGCTTGTGGTCGACGGGCCGCGCCAGCAGGTGCTGGCGCATCTGGCCGGCAGCACCGCCGCATGACCGCGGCGGCCGACACCCACCTGGCCGAGGCGACCCGTGGTGCAAGCCGGATCATCTATCTGGTCGGGCTTGCCTTCGTCTTGTTTTTGGGCTGGGCGGCCATCGCCTGGGTCGACGAGATCGTGCGGGCCGAGGGCGAGGTGGTGTCGTCGTCGCGGGCGCAGATCGTTCAAAACCTCGAAGGCGGTATTCTGGCCGAGTTGCACGTGCGGCAGGGCGACAAGGTCGAGGCGGGGCAGGTGCTGGCCCGGCTGCAGGACACCAAGTTCCGCACCGCGGTCGACGACCTTCAGGACCAGATCGACGCGCTGGAGATCAAGCGTCTCCGGCTCGAGGCGGAACTGGCGGGCGCCTTCGATTTCGACGTGCCCGCCGATCTGGCCGCGCGGACGCCGCATATCCTGACCTCGGAGCGGGCGCTGCTGAATGCACGGCAGTCCGACTATATCAGCCGCCGCGACGGCGCGGGTGAGATCATGTCGCAACTCAAGGACGAGTTGGCCAATCTCGAACGGCTCTACGAGCAGGACATCGTCGCGCTGATCGAGGTGAACCGCGCCAAGAAAGCGGCGAGCGACGCGGTGAACAAGTACAACGAGATCCGCAGCCAGGCCGAGCTGGACCTCGCGGAGGAGTATTCCGAGACGCTGCAGGATCTGACATCGCGCCGGCAGGAGATGCGTCTGGCGCAGGACCAGCTGAAGCGCACGGTGATCACCTCGCCGATGACCGGCATCGTCAACGCGCTGCAGATCACCACGATCGGCGGCGTCGTCCGGCCGGGCGAAGAGATCCTCGAGATCATTCCGCTGGGCGAGGAACTGTTCGTCGAGGCGCGGGTGAAGCCGGAAAACATCGCCAGCGTCGAGCGTGGGCAGCCGGCCACGATAAAGCTGTCGGCCTATGACTACACGATCTACGGCACGCTGAAAGGCAAGGTCGATTTCGTCTCGGCCGATACGTTCGAAGACGACCGCAATCCGCGGGCCGAGCCGTTCTATCGCGTTACGCTGAAGGTCGACATGGAGAGTTTGACCGATCGGCAGCAGGATATCGAGATCCGCCCCGGCATGCGCGCCACGGCGGAATTACAGACCGGATCCAAGACGGTTCTGCAGTACCTGCTGAAGCCGCTTTACAAATCCCGAGAGGCTTTCCGGGAACCGTAGTATCAGGCCGCGGCACAGTCCGAACCAGGGACGAACGGCGCGGTGGCCTGCGGCCTTGATTCCGCGCCAGACCGCTGGTTGCAAATCGCAACTTCAGGCCACGGACAATCCTGCGCCTCACCCACCACATCGCGTCCTAGCTGGCCCTTTTCAGCCCCACGAAGCGTGCGCGGCCGCGCTTGTCGCTGTCGAACAGCGAAGCCAGCTGCTCGGTCATCGCGCCCGCCAGCTGTTCCACATCCGTGATCGTCACCGCATGGTCGTAATAGCGCGTGACATCGTGGCCGATGCCGATGGCGATAAGTTCCACCGCCTTGCGCCGGCCGACAAGGGCAATCACGTCGCGAAGATGCTTTTCCAGATAATTCGCCGGGTTCACGCTGAGGGTGGAGTCGTCCACCGGCGCGCCGTCGGAAATCACCATCAGGATCTTTCGCGCCTCGGGCCGCTGGCAAAGCCGCCGATGCGCCCATTCCAGCGCCTCGCCGTCGATGTTTTCCTTCAGCAGCCCCTCTTTCATCATCAGCCCGAGGTTTTCGCGCGCCCGGCGCCAGGGGGCATCGGCGGATTTGTAGATGATGTGGCGCAGGTCGTTCAGCCGTCCGGGCGTCTGTGGCCGGCCGTCGTTGAGCCAGGCCTCGCGGGCCTGGCCGCCCTTCCACGCGCGGGTGGTAAAGCCCAGGATCTCGACCTTGACCTGGCACCGCTCCAGCGTCCGGGCAAGCACATCGGCACAGATCGCCGCGATCGAGATCGGGCGTCCGCGCATCGAGCCGGAATTGTCGAGCAGCAGCGTGACCACCGTGTCCCGGAACTCGGTGTCCTTTTCGATCTTGAAGCTCAGGGGCGTGGTCGGGTTGGCCACGACGCGCGCCAGCCGGCCGGCATCCAGCATGCCCTCTTCCAGATCGAACTCCCACGACCGGTTCTGCTGCGCCTGCAGCCGCCTTTGCAGCTTGTTTGCCAGCCGGCCGACGGCGCCCTTCAGAGGTTCGAGCTGCTGGTCGAGATAGGCGCGCAGGCGTTCCAGTTCCTGCAGTTCCGCCAGGTCCTCGGCCTTGATTTCCTCGTCGTAGTCGGTGCGGAAGACGGTGTAGTCGGGATCGGCGTCGGAATGCGGGGCGGGCGCCGGCGGCTCCATCGGCATGTCGCCTTCGGGCATCTCGGTCTCTTCGGCCATGTCCGCATCGGCCATCTCGTCCATGGAAACCTGGGCCTGGGCGGCGTCCTGTTCCTGATCCTGTGCCTGTTCGGGCGAGGCCTCGCTGTCCTCTTCGGCGTCCTCGTCATCGCTGCCGGTGGAATCGGGCTCGTCCCGGTCGTCGTCCGACGCCGCCTCGTCCTCGTCCTCGTCATTGAGCTCGTCGGGGTCGTCGCCCAGCTGGTCGCCATAGCCGAGATCGTCGATGATCTGACGGGCGAACTTGGCGAATGCCGTCTGGTCGGCGAGCGTCTCGTCAAGGTTTTCCAGCGTGCCGCCGGCCTGCTCCTCGATAAACCCGCGCCACAGATCCATGACGTTTTCGGCGCCCGCGGGCAGCGGCCGGCCGGTCGCCAGATGCCGGATCAGATAGCCTGCGGCGGTGGCCAGGGGCGCTTCGGACGCCTGGGTGATCTGACCGTACCCCCGGCGCTCGGCCTCGTTGGCGATCTTGGCGTCGATATTGGCCGCGGTGCCGGGCATGGCGCGCGCGCCGACCGCCTCGCACCGGGCCGTCTCCATCGCCTCGTAGAGATCGCGCGCCATCTGGCCTTGCGGGGCGTAGCGGTTGTGCGTGCCCTCGTCGTGATACTTCAGCCGCAGGGCATAGGCATCGGCCGTGCCCCGGGCGAGCAGCACCTCATGCCGGGTCATCCGGCGGCTGACCTGCGGCAGGCGCACGGCGTCGTTGGTCATGCCCGGCGGATCGACGGTAAAGCTGACGGCCAGTTCGGGGTCGTCGGCGATGACCTTGGTGGCCTCGGTCAGCGCCTTCTTGAACGGGTCGGCCGGGTTGTCTGCGGGTTTTTTCATGTCGTGCTTTGCGATCTTTGCGCTCCGGAGCGCACCCTAGAGCGGTGGCGCCGGGATGACCAGATGCGCGCGGGGTCAGGACAGCAAAAACGACCGGCAAACGGCGGTCTGGCGCGCGGCCAGCCGGTGTGCCCAGGCGGCATCGTCCGGGTCCTCGTTGAAGACCGCGCGGTAAAGCAGTCTGGCATGGGCGCTCTTGGCGTCGATGCGCCAGTTCAGCACCTCGACCTCGCGCCCGGCCGGAAGGATCGCGCCGATGATATCGAGCAGTTGCGTGCGCGCCGCCTCGGTGCGATCCGAGGCCGGTCCGTCGAACATCCACTGATGCTCCACAAGGGCCGACAGCCGTCCCGCGCAGGTGGCAAAAAAGCGAAGCTGGCCATCGGCGCTCAGGTTCGTTTGCGCCTGGGTCCCGGCTGCAGGGAGCAGGAAGAGCGCAACCGCAAGAGTTTTCAATCCGCCCATGAATTCGACATTACGGGCAATTATTCGTCTATCAATGAAGCAGTTTGAAAACCGCCTTCCAGATGTTGTGGTCCGGCAACGGCTGCAGCCGCAGAAATTGTTGCAGCGGCGCGGCGCCTGTCAGGTCACGGCCATCCGCGCCAGCACGTCGACATGAATGTCGAGCGCGTCGATCACCCGGTAGCCCGGCCGTGCACCATCGAAAGCGAGGTTCAGATCGGTGCCGGCCAGCACCACGGCGTCGGCGCCGCGGTCTTCGACCAGCCGTCGGCCAGCGTCGAGGAAAAGCGCGCGTTGCGCCTCGGTACAGCGCCCGGCGATGGCCATGTCCTGATAGGTCTGGCCGATCCCGTCGATTTCGTCTTCCAGCGCCACGGCCTGGGTTTTCTTGAGCTGCCCGTAAAGCCCGGTGCGCATCACGACGCGCGTGCCCAGCAGGCCGACGCGGGCGAGCCCCTCGGCGGCAAAGAAGTCATCCAGCGGCTCCACGGCCGAGACCAGGGGCAGGGAGGATAGCGGCACCGTTTCGTTGTAGCAGAAATGCCCGCCCAGCGAGGTGATGGCGGCGCAATCCGCACCGGCGGCCTTCAGCCGGTCGATCAGCCGGGCATAAACCTGCGCCTGGGCGTCCCGGTTGTCGGCCAGGTTGTTGCGCAACAGTTCGTGCACATCGGCGTGTACCATGGTCAGCTCCAGCTTGCCGCCGAGCCGATCGACCGCGGCAGTCAGTCGCTGGTAGTAGACGAGTGTCGCGGCAACGCCGATGCCGCCGATCAGGCCGATATGCATGCGATCACGCGTCGGGCGTTACCGCATCACGGCATCGCGATCGACGCGGCGCTTTCGGGCAGTTCCTCGTCAAAGCAGCGCTGATAGAACTCGGCGACCGTTTCGCGCTCCAGCTCGTCGCACTTGTTGAGGAAGGTCACGCGGAAGGCATAGCCGATGTTGCGGAAGATCTCGGCATTTTGGGCCCAGTTGATCACCGTGCGCGGGCTCATCACGGTCGACAGGTCGCCGTTCATGAACGCCGTGCGGGTCAGATCCGCCACCGTCACCATCTGCGCGATCTGCTTGCGGCCGCGTTCGGTGTTGTAATGCGGGTTCTTTGCCAGAACGATCGCCGTCTCGGCGTCATGGGACAGATAGTTCAGCGTCGCCACCAGCGACCAGCGGTCCATCTGCGCCTGGTTGATCTGCTGGACGCCGTGGTAGAGCCCCGTCGTGTCGCCCAGCCCCACGGTGTTCGCGGTGGCGAACAGGCGGAAATAGGGGTGGGGCGTGATCACCTCGTTCTGATCCAGAAGCGTCAGCTTGCCGTCATGTTCCAGCACCCGCTGGATGACGAACATCACGTCGGCGCGCCCCGCGTCGTATTCGTCGAAGACGATGGCCGTTGGATTGCGCAGCGCCCAGGGCAGGATGCCCTCCTGAAACTCGGTGACCTGCAGGCCGTCCTTCAGCTTGATCGCGTCCTTGCCGATCAGGTCGATCCGGCTGATGTGACTGTCGAGGTTGACCCGTACGGTCGGCCAGTTCAGCCGCGCGGCCACCTGCTCGATATGGGTCGACTTGCCCGTCCCGTGATAGCCTTGGATGATCAGGCGCCGGTTTCTGCCGAACGCCGCGAGGATCGCGAGCGTCGTGTCGGGATCGAACTTGTAGGTTGCATCCAACTCCGGGACCCGGTCGGTCGGTTCGGCGAAACCCTTGACCACCATATCGCTGTCGATGCCGAACACATCGCGGACCGATATCTCTTCGGTCGGTTTCGCCGTCATATCCATACTACCGTCCGCCATCTTCTGCCTCGTTCGGGAGGAGTTTCGTCCGCCGCAGGCCGATCCCTGCGCCGGTCGCCTTCATGGAGGATAGAGCGGGGAAGGTCAACGTCACGCAAGGCATTCCGGAGGATTGCGGTCGGGGATTTCCAGGCCCGTGGTCGCATCCGGAATCTGGTCGTGTCACGGGTCTGTTTCCGGCCTGAGACAGGCCGCTAACCCCCTGACGCTGCACAAGATAGCGCAGATAAGATGCGATTTCATCGGCGCGGCACGGGCTCGGGACGTTTGAACGCGCGCACAACTGTCCAGAACCCGCGGCGGCAAAGGTCCTCGGGGGGAATCGATGGTTGTGATCGATATTGCCTTCCGTCGCCGTCGTCCTGCCCGGCCCGGACGCCGCTTTCGGATCCGGCGCCACGCGCACGCTGTGGGATCAGCCGATCAAACCGGACTTCGGCCCGGATGCCCTGCGTATTCGGCTACTCGGGCGGGGCGGATTTACGGATGTCGCCGCTGCGCGCCTGAGTAGCTGAAGCAGAATGATGTCCGGCCATGGCCCGGTGCATCGGGGCTGCCGGCAATCGTCGGTCGCCCGGCAAAGGCCCGGGGCGCGCGCGCGCGCGCCGATCAGCCCTTGAAATTCCGGCTGTCCTTGATCTGGTCCCAGGCCCAGACGACCTCTTGCAGGCGGTCCTCGTCCTCGCGGGCGCCGCCGTTCATGTCGGGATGCAGATCCTTGACCAGGCTTTTGTATTGCTTGCGGATCTCTGCCTTGGTCCAGTGATCCTTGGCCTCGAGGATATCCAGGGCCCGCCGCTCGGTCGGCGGCAGCTTGCGGCTGCCGGTGATCGACTTGCCGGGATTCCGCGTCGCGTTCTCGCCCAGCACCTGATGCGGATCGTCGATGCCCAGGCGCGACCACGCGCGCTGTTCCTCGCCGGGCTTGGCAAAGGGCTTGGTCTCGCGCTCCCACACCCGGTCCTTGTCGATCTGCTCCTGAAATTCCTCCTCCGTCGCGCCATTGAAAAAATTCCACTTCAGGTTGTATTCGCGCACATGGTCCTTGCAGAACCACAGGTATTCATCCAGGTGGTCCGGCGATTTGGGCGCGCGATACTGCCCGGCTTCGCGGCAGCCCGGATGTTCGCAGGCCCGGGTCGAGGTCTCAAACGCCCCTGACATGCCGCGCTTGCCCCGCGTCTGCCGTTTCTTGGCCGAGGACACCCGGATATCGAAACCGAAGGGATCAGAATTGGTCATGCTGCTCTGCCTTTTCGACTCGGTCGCACGAGTTTAAGGATTTCGGGACAGGTGTGAAGGGGGCAGATCGATAAAATGCGCGTGGCCGATGAGATAGAGACGAGACTTAGGGCTGCCTTCGCGCCGTCCGCACTAGAGGTTGTGGATGAAAGCGAGCAGCATATCGGGCATGCCGGCTATCAGGAGGGCGGGCAGAGCCATTTCCGGGTGCATATCCGGGCCGAGGTCTTCGGGCCGATGAGCCGGATCGCGCGGCACCGGGCGGTGCATGCAGCGCTTGGCAAGGATCTGGTGGGACGGATCCATGCACTGGCGTTGCAGATCGAGGGGTAGGGCTTGCCCATCGGACTGCACGGGGGCAACGAATTTTCGACGAAAATTCGCGCCCTACTGCGCTGCGATGTCCGGGGCGCGGGTGGTTCCGTCGGGAGTTGGGGGCTCCGCCGGGCCGAGCGCCGGGGCCTCGCCCTCGGGTGCCGCGGCGGCAATGGCCGGGGCCGGGGCGGTGGCGCCGAAGCTGGGGACGGCGAGCGTCGGTTCGGCCTCGACCAGCGGCACCTCGGGCAATGGCTCGGTGGTCAAGTCCTTGATTTCCCGCCGGAAAACCAACATGGTCTGAAAGGTGGTGGTGCGTCCGGTCAGGCCCTGGCGTTCCTCGCAGGGCAGGGTATCGGTGCGCTGATACTCCCAGCCGTCGGCCCCGTAGTCGTTCATCAGCCGGGACAGCTCTGCGGCAAACCGGTTGTCGGTGCCCTTCACCCCCTTGATTTTCCCCGGCTTTTTCGGTGCGGGCACGACCGTGTACTCATACCGCGGCATGAGACCCCCCTGAGACAGACAATGGGCAGAGGTTAACAAATCCGCGCGGGGCGGGGAAAGGGCGGCGCGACGCGCGGGCCGCGAAGTGTTGCCCGGCGGCCAGAGTCGGGGGGCGGAAACGTATCGGACTTCCATCGGAATTGCATCGGACTTTGGGGCGGGCGGGGTGGGGAAACCTCCGCCCTACGCCTCGCCGAGCCGGGCGCGCAGGCGGTCGCGGAGGGCGGTGGCCTTGGCGAAGTTGGCGGCCATGTGCGCGGGGTCGAAGACCTCCAGCGACGCCTCGACATGAGCCAGGGCGGCCCGCAGATGCGGGGCGGGGTCAGAGACGCTGTCATGATCGGCAAGCGCCAGTTCGGCAAAGGCCAGATTCTCGCGGCAGATGGCATTCTGAAACGGATGGTCCCGCGGCTTGAAGAACGAGGTTGCGGACATCTGAGCCTCGACCGACCGTTCGAGCAACACGCGGCCGGGCCTGCCGTTGAGCCGCATTCCATACTCCTTCAGAGCGATGCCGTAGTCGCTTTGGGCCTGCGCGATCTTTTCTCCCTCGCCGTCTCGTTCGATGATTGGCATGCCCTGGTCAAACCAGTCGAGGCTTTCCTCGAAAAGCGAGAAGTCGATGCCGTCAAATAGATCGACGGCAAGTATGGAAAGAGCGATTGCCAGGTTCGCGCGGACGGTGCCGGATTTCAAACGATCCGTTTCAGCGTCGATGCATTCCAAAGCCTCCCGATGCGAATTGATCGCCTGTCGAAAGTAGCTTTCACGAATTTGGCAGCATGACTGCATGCCCAGTCTTTGCATCGCCAAAGCCATATTGGTGTGCGCACCGGCATATTCACTTGGATGATCGGTTTTGTTCAGGACCTTGAGCGCCTGCCGGCAAAGGTCGATGGCGCTGTGAAGCAATTCGCGACCCTTCGGGTCGGGCGCGAAACGCGCAAGCGATTCACAGATCGCAGCCTCGGTCATTTGTACGGTTGCGAGGGTTTTCGTCCCGTCATCAAGGTGGTTTCCAATATCTTGGGCCAAGCGACGCGATAGGTTCAGATGTGCGGTCCCGAACGATCGGCCTGAGTCGAAAAAACTCAGCATGTGGTCCCATTTGCGTTTCAAAGGGGCATCGCTGTCGATGGCGGCAAAGCTGTCAGCGGCGGCGGAGAGCAGGCGGTGGGCCTGTTCCGCGCGGCCGCGGAGAAGGGCGTTCCTGGCGCGGAGTTCGGCGGTCTCGGCAGCAATCTCGGTCTCGACCTCGTGGGCATGCGCGAGGAGGGTTTCGACCTCTTCGAAGTCGAGCGTATCGGCGGCGTTTTGGGCGGCGGCCTTCAGGTCGCCGAGGCCTGCGGTGCGCTCGTCTATGGCCTCGATCTGGCCGCGGTAGGCGCGGTATTCCTCGGCCTTTTTTGTCAGGACGTCGCGGAGTTGGGCGTCGGTCAGAGCGTGCGGCCGGGGGATGTCGAACCGCGAGGCGAGCAGTTCGAGCTCGTCGCGGCTGAGTGTCGGGATCTCGCCCAACTGCCGTGCGCCGGGGCGGGCGGTGCGGACCGGGTCGAGCTCGGCATGGGTGATGCCGAGCGCCCTGGCGAGCCTTTGGATCGTGGCTTCCTGCGGCTGGACGCGGGCGTTTTCGATGCGGCTGATGTCAGCCTTGCGGGCGGGATCGCCGAAGACGTCGATGGCGAGCGATTCCTGCGTCAGGCGCCTTTCGCCGCGCTTGCGCTTGATCAGGGCCGCGAAGGCGGCGAGGTCCAACAACTTTCCACAACTCCACACAACAATGGCCAACGAAAGGCCGGCAACTTTTGGGGAACGACGAACAGACTGAAATACCTCATCTTTTGCCCATCACGTGAGGCCGGGGCGACCCCCCGGCGGGGCCCCATCCAACGCAAGGATGGAGAGACCGATGACAGGATGGATGAAGATGGCGGCGAAGGCAATCTTTTGCGCGCGCGTCGTGAACGCGGGGTTCGTGGGGGTCTGCCTGGCTGCGGCGATGGGCGCACCGCCGGGCCCGGTGATGCTGGTGTCGGCAGGGCTTTACGCGGTGCTGGTCTGGATCGGGTGAGGGTGCCGTTGCCGAGCTTTGTCGCCACGGCGCCCCCGCCGCCGGTCAGCGTATGGCCCAGATCGCGCCGGAATAGGGGCCGCCCGGATAGGGCGCCAGCCCGACCGTTCCGTCGATCGTGTTGCCGTCGAGATAACGGTTGCCCTCGATATGGCCGAGGCATTTCAGGGCGTATCGCGACGGCGAATCCAGCTCGATCTGCCAAAGCGCGCCGGTATAGGGCGCGCCGTAGGCCGGGGCGAGCTGCACCCCGCCGGTTTCGGTCAGGCAATCGAGGTATTTCCGGTCGGGATTGTCGATCGGGCTGACAAACTCGAAGGCATAGGTGTCGCCGGGGCCGACATGGATCGCGCGCCAGAAGGTGCTGGTCTGATCGGTGAGAAACACGCGACCGTCGCGGGCGTCGGCGTCCAGCCAGCGTGGCCCGTGCTCGGTCCCGGCGCACCAAAAGATCACATCGTCGCCGTCCTTCAGGATATCCGCCGCGCCCGGCGCCGCCGCGAGCGCCAGTGCCGCGGCCAGCACGGTGCGTTTCAGGCCAGCCCACATCGTCGATCTCCTCCCTTGCATCCTGCGATGCGCGAGATTGCCGGTGCCGATGCCGGGCCGCCTTGACGCAGGTCAAGCGCGGTGCGGGCGGGGGGTCAGAGACCCAGCTTGCGCGAGACGATCTGGTTGACGGATTTGGGATTCGCCTTGCCGCCCGTGGCTTTCATTACCTGCCCTACGAACCACCCGGCAAGCTTGGGGTTCTGCTTGGCCTTCTCGACCTGGGCCGGGTTGTCGGCGATGACCTGATCGACCGCGGCCTCGATCGCGCCGGTGTCGGTGACCTGTTTGAGGCCCTCGGTCTCGACGATCTCTTCGGGGTCGCGGCCCGAGGTGTAGGCGATCTCGAACACTTCCTTCGCGATCTTGCCCGAAATCGTGTCTGACGAGATCAGGTCGACGATCCGGCCGAGTTGGGCCGCCGAGACCGGGCTTTCGCCGATGCTGTGATCTTCCTTCTTCAGCCGTCCGAAAAGCTCGTTGATCACCCAGTTGGCGGCCAGTTTGGCGTCGCGGCCTTTGGCGACCTCTTCGAAATAGTCCGCGTTTTCCTTCTCGGCCGTCAGAACCGAGGCGTCGTAATCGGTCAGCCCCATGTCCATCAGCCGCGCCTTCAGCGCGTCGGGCAGCTCGGGGAGGCGCTCGGCGATACCGTCGACCCAGGCCTGCTCGATCTCGAGCGGCAGCAGGTCGGGGCAGGGGAAGTAGCGGTAGTCGTGCGCCTCTTCCTTGGACCGCATCGAGCGGGTTTCGCCCTTGTCGGGGTCATAGAGGCGGGTTTCCTGATCGACCGTGCCGCCGCCTTCGAGAAGGGCGATCTGGCGGCGGGCCTCGTAGTCGATGGCGGCCTGGATGAAGCGCATCGAGTTCATGTTCTTGATTTCGCAGCGGGTGCCCAGATGCGCATGGTCGCCGGTCTGCTGATAGCGCTCGTAGGCGCCGGGCTTGCAGACGGAAACATTCACATCGGCGCGCAGATTGCCGTATTGCATGTTGCCGTCGCAGGTGCCGAGGTAACGCAGGATCTGACGGAGCTTGACCACATAGGCCGCGGCCTCTTCGGGCCCGCGGATGTCGGGGCGGCTGACGATCTCCATAAGCGCGACGCCGGTGCGGTTGAGGTCGACAAATGACATGTGCGGGTCCATGTCGTGGATCGACTTGCCGGCGTCCTGCTCCAGGTGGATGCGTTCGATGCGGACCGTCCGCGCGACGCCCGGGCCCATCTCGACCAGCACCTCGCCCTCGCCGACGATCGGGTGGTAAAGCTGGCTGATCTGGTAGCCCTGGGGCAGATCAGGGTAGAAATAGTTCTTGCGGTCGAAGGCGGATTTCAGATTGATCTCGGCCTTCAGCCCCAGGCCCGTGCGCACGGCCTGTTCCACGCAGAACTCGTTGATCACGGGCAGCATGCCGGGCATGGCGGCGTCGACGAATGCGACGTTGGAATTCGGCTCTGCCCCGAATTCGGTGGAGGCACCCGAGAACAGCTTGGCCTTCGAACTGACCTGGGCATGGACCTCGAGCCCGATCACGAGTTCCCAGTCGGACTGGGCGCCCTGAATGATTTTGGGTTTCGGGGCCTCATAGGTCAGATCGAGCATGCCAGGTTCCTTGCATCGGACCGGCACCGGTTAGCCAAAGTGCCGGAGCTTTTCAATATCGCTTGACGTCAGCGGTTCGACCAGGCGTTCGATTTCGTCCTTGTCGGGAAAGGCGGTTTCGTCATTTTCCGTCTTCCAGGCGTGGTCGTCCCGCAGCGCGGGTTCGCCTGCAAAGGCTTTTGCGGCATAGGGAAAGCGCAGGTCGAGCGCGCACCAATAGGGCAGCTTGTCGACAAGGCCGAACTGCCCGGTGCGCCAGGCGTGCCAGATGCGGAAGGAATAGGCGTTCACCAGCCGCGTGATTGCACGCGGGTTGGGGTCCAGCATCGGCTTGTCGTTCCTGTCCTCCGGATCGCCGCCCGGCCTGTCGATCAGGACATGCGTCAGCTGCTCGGTTGCGCGTTCTTGCGACAGCGCCGGCAGGGCCGCGTCGGCCACCTCTTGCACCGCTGCAACGCTGGTCTGACGCCGGACGATCTCTTGCATCTCCTGCGGCGTTTCGGCATCCGCGACTTCTTGGCGAAGCGCGTCTTTCTCTGCCTCGGTCAGTTTCTGTTCCTTGGGTGCGCCCGGCAGGCGGTTGGACAAAAACTGCCGTTGCTCGACCGCGCTCAGGTCCGGCACGTTAACCGAAAGCTGAAAGATCTTCTCGACGAAGAGATACCCCAAAGGGACGCCGTGTTCGCGCAATCTGCCGTCGAAACCGGAATAGACCTGGTCATAGGCCGAGACGATCCACTCGCGGTCGGCGGCGACCACGAAAAGCGCGTCCGACTCGGCATAGACGGTCTGGATCGTCTGCAGCAGGTCAACGACATACTGCGCGTCGCAGCGGTCCAGATCGTCGATGAAGAACGCAACGGGCTGCCGGACATCTTCGATCATGTCGTCGAACCGGCGCTTGAGCCTATCGGTCGGATCGGCGTCGAGCGATTTGATCGCTTGCGCGGTGCGGTCCGACCCTCCGGTGAACCGTGTGAAAAACCCGTTGATCGTGAGGATCGACGCGACAAAGCCGGCCAGAGCCGCAAGCCCGGTAATCAGGTTTTCATCGTTTGAAAACGGGAGCCAAAGCAACAGTGCGACCAGGCCGGCGAGGCTGACATAGACCGAATAGCGCCAGCGGACCCAGGCCCGCCAGACGAAATGTCGCCAGACGAACCACCTGCCGCGCCTGCCCATCTGGTCCGGTGCCTGTTTCGATAGCGCAATCATCAACGCGTGCCACGGTTCCTGTTCGGCGCTTTGCTGGCGCCAGGCGTTGAAATCGATCACCACCCAGGTCTTGCGGTCGAAAACCTCATCCACCGAGCCCTTGGGCGGTGGGTTGTAGGAACTGGCATCCGCCTGCAGAAGCGGACGCAGAAGGTTCAGGATCGAGGATTTGCCCGACCCCCACCGCCCGGCAAGGTGAACGATGAAGGGGCGCCCGGAATAGGTCTTGGCCCGGTCGCCCTCTGCCTCTTTGCGGCGGGCGTTCTTTTTTTCCCAGATCGTCGTGACCTTCTGAAGGATCGCCCGGGCAATCGCTCCGCGTTGCAACTCGTCGCCGTCGGCGCCCGCCACCGGCTGGTCGGTGTGATAGTCGGCATCGCGGCGATAGCGGCGCGATTCCGCGGACGGGCCGGTTCGGTCGCCGCCGTTTTCTCCCAGATCCGTTGCCGTGTCCGGACCGTCGGGTGTCGTGCGATTGTCGTCATTTTCCGGGCCGTTGGGTTCTTCGGGCGGCACGACCCTGCCCTTGACGGCCGACCCCGCGGGGTCGGCGATGACGGGCGTCGCAGGCGCGAAATTGTGGAATCGGTCGATCAAGTCTTTTGAGAACTCCCGGTCTCCGGGCAGGCTGATCGAGATCGTGGCCCCGGCCGGGATGACGTCCCAGACCGCGGCGCTTTCGAGCGTGCGAAGCGTCGCGTCGCCGGATTGTTCGAGCGACAGCTCTCCCGCGCCCGTGCCCATCAGCGGTATCCAGTAGGACGGCGGTTCGCCGATGCTCATGCCCTCTCCGGCGATCTCGGCATGGGCGCCGCTTGAAAAGAACTCGGACAATCCTTCGACAAGTGCGTCTTCGGGGCCGGCATCCGGACGCACCGTTGGGATTAGCACGAGACTGACACCTTGCGCCTGGTTCAGAAGAAACTTTTGAGGGTCAAGTTCGAGATTGGGGTCGGGTAAGGGAACGCCAATCGCTTCGCTGACATATTGGTTCAAGGTTCCAGGTGCGCCGGATAGGTTGCTTGAGGCCAGTACGATGCTGTGCTGTTCCGGGCCGATGACGCCAATCCGCAGCCGACGGCCTTCGACGTCGATTTCGTCCAGAAGCTGCGTGTCCATGGGCCACCTTTGGTCAAGGCTGTTTGCCCCACCATGCATGGCGCCATGACCTTGCGCAAATCCTAAGGATCACGCGTCTGCAGCCGTCGGCTTGCCGGAAGAAAGCCCTTGGCCCGAGCCGGAGGGCGGGAGCAGTCGACACGCGAGACCGCGGGATCGTGCGGACCGCCAAGGGCGAATGTGGCATCGCGCAGCATTGCGATGCGTCTTCGGACCGGGCGGGGCTTTGCGAGACGCGAATGAACCATGATGCCGTCTGCGATCCCGGTCGGGTGGTTGGCGACGACCGGCGCGGTGCCCTGTGGCGGAGGTCGCTCGCCTGGGCTGCGGCAGCGGGGCGGCAGGCGGCCGAGAGGGCGCCGATCGCTTCGGGTCCTCATCGTTTGCCGGCTGGGGCGCGGCGGCGGTACGGCGCGCGGGGCAAGGCGTTTCGAACCGCCATGTGCGGGCGCCTTCGCAAGCGCCCGGGGAAAGCCGCGTCAAGGCGGCATGCGCCGGTCTTCAGTTCCCCAGGATACGTCCGACCATCTCGGACGTGTCGCGGCTGAGCTCCGGGGCGGCGGCGATGCGGGTGAGTGCCTCGCGGATCAGGTCCCGGCGGTCGGCATCGTAGCGGCGCCAGGTCTCGAACACGGCGGTCATGCGCGCGGTGGTCTGGGGATTCACCGGGTCGAGCCGCATCAGCCAATCGGCGACAAGGTTGTAGGACGCCCCCGATGGATCGTGAAAGCCCGCCGCGTTGGTGGCCAGCGCGCCGATGACCGAGCGGAAGCGGTTGGGGTTCTTCCAGTCGAAGTCGGGGTGCCGGGTCAGGCCGTGCGCGGTGGCGGCGGCGGCGTGCGGAGCGGCGTGGGAGCATTGCAGGGCGAACCATTTGTCGATGACCAGCCGATCGTTTGCCCATTGCCGGTAGAAGCGGCCCAGCTCGTCCTGGCCGTTGCCGCTGTCCAGAAGGCAGGCCAGCGCACCCAGTTGCTCGGTCATGTTGTCGGCGTCGCGGAACTGCTTCGCCGCCGTCCCGCCGTCGTCGAGGCGCGTGATCAGGCCAAGCGCGGTCTGGCGCAGCGCCCGGCAGCCCGCGGCCTTGGGGTCGGGCGAGTAGGGGCCGGGGATGTTCATCGCCTCGTAGATATCCGGCAGGACATGCGACAGGTGCCCGGCCAGCGCCAACGCCAGTTTCTCGCGCGCCGCGTGGATTGCCGACGGGTCCGGCGTGACGCCCGCATCGTGCAGCGTCTGGGCCATGTCGTCTTCGGACGGCAGCCGCAGCGCGAGGGCGCGGAAGGCGGGGTCGAGCCCGTCGTCGCGGGCGACACGTTCCAGCGCGTCGAGATAGGCGGGGCCGGGGGCCGCGGCGTCGGTGATCATCCTGGTCAGCACGTCCTTGGCCAGCGCGCGGCCAGCCTCCCACTTGTTGAACGGATCGGTGTCGTGGGCCAGAAGGAAGGCGCGCTCTTCGGTCGAGGTCTCGCGTTCGAGGATCACCGGGGCGGAAAACCCGCGCAACAGCGATGGCACCGGTCTGCTGGCCAGCCCCTCGAAGCTGAAGCTTTGCCGCGCCTCGGTCATCTCCAGCACCGTCGTGGGCTGCACTTCGTCGCCGTTGGGGTTCAACAGACCGACGGCGATCGGGATCACCTGCGCGGCCTTGTCGGGCTGGCCGGGGGTCGGCGGCGTGTCTTGGCGGAAGGTGAGGGTGTAGGTCCCGGCGTCGAAGCTTTCCTCTACCGACAGCCGCGGGGTGCCGGCTTGGGTGTACCAGCGGCTGAACTGATGCAGGTCGCGGCCGGTGGCGTCCTGAAACACGGCCAGCCAGTCCTCGATGGTTGCGGCGTCGCCGTCGTGGCGGTCGAAATAGAGTTTCAGCGCATCATCGTAGCCGTCCTCGCCCACCAGGGTCTTCAGCATGCCGATCACCTCGGCGCCCTTTTCATAGACGGTGGCGGTGTAGAAGTTGTTGATTTCGATGTAGGACGCCGGGCGGACGGGGTGCGCCAGCGGGCCGTTGTCCTCGCGGAACTGGCGGGCGCGCAGCTGCAGCACATCCTCGATGCGCTTGACCGCGTGGCTGCGCTGGTCGCCGCCGAACTGCTGGTCGCGGAAGACGGTCAGTCCCTCTTTCAGGCAAAGCTGGAACCAGTCGCGGCAGGTGATGCGGTTACCGGTCCAGTTGTGGAAATATTCGTGCGCAATGATCGATTCGATGGCCTCGTAGTCGCGGTCGGTGGCGGTGTCGGGACTGGCGAGGACGTATTTGGAGTTGAAGATGTTCAACCCCTTGTTTTCCATCGCGCCCATGTTGAAATCGTCCACCGCGACGATGTTGAAGACGTCGAGATCGTATTCGCGGCCATACATCTTCTCGTCCCAGCGCATCGAGCGCTTGAGCGCATCCATCGCGTAGTCGGCTTTGCCCTCGTCGCCCGGACGGACGTAGATGTTCAGCGTCACGTGGCGGCCGTTCATTGTGGTGAAGCGGTCGGTGACGGCCATCAGATCGCCCGCCACCAGTGCGAACAGATAGCTCGGCTTCGGCCAGGGGTCGTGCCATTCGGCAAAACCGTCGCCCCGTGCCGTGGGGTTACCGTTCGACAGCATCACCGGCGCGCCACCCTCGATGCGCACGGTGAAGGACGCCATGACGTCGGGGCGGTCGGGGTAGAAGGTGATCTTACGGAACCCCTCGGCCTCGCATTGCGTGCAATACATGCCCTTGGACATGTAGAGCCCTTCGAGCGCGGTATTGGCCTGCGGATCGATTTCGACCTCGGCGGACCAGATAAAGGCCTCCTCGGGCAGCAGGGCTCGCGGGACGCTTACACCGGTCCCGTCCGGGGTGAGGGACCCGGTCAGGTCCTGCGCGTCGATGGCGGCCGAGATCAGGCGAAGATTTTCACCGTCGAGCCAAAGCTCCTGGCCGGGCGCCGCATCCGGGTTGGGACGAAACCGGATCTGCGAGAGGACGCGGGTGGCCGTGGGATGCAGGCGGAAGGTCAGATCCACCCGGTCGATCAGGTAGGCGGGGGGCGCGTAATCGGCGAGAAATACCGCCTGCGGGCTTGCGTCTTTCATGGGTCCTGCTCGTTGCCGTGTCGGCGGCGACCCTAGTGCGCGCATCGGGCGGCTTCAATGGGGGTTGGCGGGCCGCCTGCGCCGACTAAGTGCCCGGGATGGAGACGACGATCCTCTGGTTCAAACGCGACCTGCGCGTGGCCGATCACGCGGCGCTGGCGTCGGTGGCCGCGGCGCAGGTCCTGCCGGTCTATATCGTGGAGCCCGAGTACTGGGCGCTGCCGGACACGTCTGCCAGGCAATGGACATTCACGGCGGAATGCCTGGCCGAGCTGCGGGATGCGCTTGGACGGCTCGGCGCTCCGCTGGTGGTGCGGGTGGGCGACGCGGTGGACATTCTGGACGGCCTGCGCCGCGAGACGGGTGCGCGGCGGATGGTCAGTCACGAAGAGACCGGCAACCTCTGGACCTATGCGCGGGACCGGCGGGTGGCGGCCTGGGCGCACGAGGCCGGGATTTTCTGGCGGGAATTGCCGCAATCGGGCGTGGTGCGGCGGCTGCCGGGCCGCGACGGCTGGGCGCGGCGGCGCGAGCAGTACGTGCAGGCGGCGCCCGTGGCAATCCCCCGCGCGCTCAAGGCGGTGACCGGCATCGCGCCGGGCCGCATTCCCGCGGCGGCGGAACTCGGGCTTGCCGCCGATCACTGCCCGGACCGTCAGCGCGGCGGGCGCAGCCAGGCGCTGGCGCTGCTCGAGTCGTTTCTGGCCGAGCGCGGGCGGAGCTATCGCGCCGACATGTCGACGCCCTTGGCCGGTGAACGCGCCTGTTCCCGGCTGTCTCCGCATCTTGCGCTGGGCACGCTGTCGGGACGCGAGGCGGCGCAGGCCGCCCGGGTGCGCCGGGCCGAGGTGAAGGGCACGCGCATGGGGTGGGTGGGATCGCTGAACGCCTTCCAGTCGCGGCTGGCCTGGCGCGACCACTTCATGCAGAAGCTGGAGGATCAGCCGCAGATCGAGACCCGCTGCCTGCATTCGGCCTATGAGGATCTGCGCCCGAAGGTGCCCGACGCAACGCGGCTGCGGGCGTGGCAGAGGGGCGAGACGGGGCTGCCCTTCGTGGATGCCTGCATGCGGTATCTGATGGCGACCGGATGGCTGAATTTCCGCATGCGGTCGATGCTGATGGCGGTCGCGTCCTATCATTTGTGGCTGGACTGGCGCAGCACCGGGCCGCATCTGGCGCGGCTTTTCACCGATTACGAGCCGGGCATCCACTGGCCTCAGGTGCAGATGCAGTCGGGCACGACGGGTATGAACACGGTGCGGATCTACAATCCGGTCAAGCAGGGCCACGACCAGGACCCCGACGGCGCGTTCGTGCGCCGCTGGGTGCCGGAACTGGCCGAGGTGCCCGGGGCGTTCCTGCAGGAGCCCTGGCGCTGGGACGGGGCGGGGCGCGTGCTGGGGCGGATTTATCCCGCGCCCATCGTCGAGGTGAAGGCGGCGGCCAGGCAAGCCTCGGACCGGGTCTGGGGCGCGCGGCGCGGCGCGGCGTTTCGGGACGAGGCGGCGCGGATCGTCGCGAAACACGCCAGCCGCAAGGAGCCGGGCGTGCCGGTCCGGTTTCGGCGCGACCGTGACGCCGGCGCGCGCGAGCCCCGGCAGATGAAGCTGGACCTGTAAGCGCCATGCGCAGGAAATCCGACCTGCCCCGGAAGATCTGCGCCGTCTGCGGCCGGCCGTTCGCCTGGCGGAGGAAATGGGCGAAGGTCTGGCACGAGGTGCGCTATTGCTCGGATCGCTGCCGTGGTGACCGGGGCGCCGCCAAGCCGGGGCGCTGACGCACCGCCGGTTTCTCACCGACCCCGGCTTCGCCTGCGGTTGGGGCCTGCCACCGCCCCCCGGGGGCCGGTATCGCGAACCGCACGAACCGGCGGGTTTGTTGCCATGGCGCGCGATCTTGCCTAATTAGCCCGGCACGTGGGGAATACGGCGGTATACCGGATGGGGATTTGGGAGAGCGGCATGATGGATCGGGTGGAACGTGGCGGAATGAGCGTCGACCGCCAGCTGGCGGTGTTTCTGGAGGACGAGGCGCTGCCCGGGCTTGGCGTCAAGGAGGATGTGTTCTGGGATGCACTGTCCGGACTGATCCACGAATTCGGACCAAAAAACCGCGCCCTGCTGGACAAGCGGGCGGAACTGCAGGCCAGGCTCGACGCCTGGTATTCCACCCGTGCCGGCAAGCCGCACGACCCGACCGCCTATCGCGCCTTTCTGGAAGAGATCGGCTATCTGGCGGACGAGGGCCCGGATTTCACCGTCGAGACCAGTGGGATCGATCCCGAGATCGCCGATATTCCGGGGCCGCAGCTGGTGGTGCCGATCATGAACGCGCGCTATGCGCTGAACGCGGCGAACGCGAGGTGGGGGTCGCTCTACGACGCGCTCTACGGCACCGATGCCCTGGGCACACCACCCGAGGGCGGCGGGTATGACCCCGAGCGTGGCGCACAGGTGATCGCCTGGGCGCGGCGGCATCTGGACACCGTGGCGCCCCTGGCCTCGGGCAGCTGGACCGAGATCGATGCGCTGGACGTGGCCGACGGCGTGCTAACACCGGCGCTGACGACCCCCGCGCAGTTTGCCGGGCACAGCCGCGCGGACGGGGTGTTGCGCGTGCTGTTGCGGGTGCACAACCTGTTGATCGAGATCGTCGTCGATCCCGCCAGCCAGATCGGCGGCCAGGACCGGGCCGGGATCGCCGATCTAAGGCTGGAAAGCGCGATCTCGGTGATCATGGATTGCGAAGACAGCGTGGCGGCGGTGGATGGCGAGGACAAGGTGCTGGCCTACCGCAACTGGCTGGGGCTGATGAAGGGGGATCTGACCGATGAGGTCACCAAGGGCGACCGCAGCTTTACCCGCGAATTGGCCCCCGACCGCATGTACACGGCGCCGGACGGTGGCGAGTTGCCGGTCAAGGGCCGCGCGCTGATGCTGGTGCGCAATGTCGGCCATCTGATGACGACGCCGGCGATCCTCGACCGTGACGGGGCCGAGGTGTTCGAGGGGCTGATGGACGCGATGTGCACCACGCTGATCGCGATGCACGATCTGCAAAAGACCGAGGGCGCACGAAACTCGGCCGCCGGGTCGGTCTATGTGGTGAAACCCAAGATGCACGGGCCGGAAGAGGTGGCCTTTGCCGACCAGGTGTTCGGATTTGTCGAAACGGCCCTGGGTCTGCCGCCCAACACGGTGAAGCTGGGGATCATGGACGAGGAACGGCGGACATCGGTCAACCTCAAGGCCTGCATCCGCGCGGCCCGGCACCGCGTGGCCTTTATCAACACCGGCTTCCTGGACCGCACCGGCGACGAGATCCACAGCTCGATGGAGGCCGGGCCGATGATCTGCAAGGGCGAGATGAAGAACGCCGCCTGGATCAAGGCCTATGAGGACCGCAATGTCGATGTCGGGCTGGCCTGCGGCCTGCAGCACAAGGCGCAGATCGGCAAGGGCATGTGGGCGATGCCGGACATGATGGCGGCGATGCTTGACCAGAAGATCGGCCATCCGATGGCGGGCGCGAACTGTGCCTGGGTGCCGTCGCCGACCGCGGCCACGCTGCATGCCACGCATTACCATGCGGTGGACGTGTTCGCCCGCCAGACCGAAATCGCCGCGGGCGGGCCGCGCGGAACGCTGGACGACCTTTTGGCGATCCCGGTGCTGACCGGCACGCTGACGCCGGCCGAAATCACCGCCGAGATCGAAAATAACGCGCAGGGAATCCTGGGATATGTGGTGCGTTGGGTCGATCAGGGCATCGGCTGCTCCAAGGTGCCGGACATCAACGACATCGGCCTGATGGAGGATCGCGCGACCTGCCGGATCTCCAGCCAGGCGCTGGCCAACTGGCTGCGCCACGGTATCGTCAGCCGCGAACAGGTGCACGGCGCGTTGCGCAAGATGGCCGAGGTGGTGGACCGCCAGAATGCCGGCGATCCGGCCTATCAGCCGATGGCGCCGGGCTTTGACGGCTTCGCGTTCCAGGCGGCCTGCGATCTTGTCTTCAAGGGGGCCGATCAGCCATCGGGCTATACCGAGCCGGTGCTGCATGCCCGGCGGCTGCAGGTCAAGGCCACGCGCACGCCGCAGGTGAGCGTCTCCTGACGTGCGCCGGATTCCGCCTGCCGGCCGTAAACCTCTTCGAAGGAACTTGCCGGGGGGTTCGACAATTCTTCGCCCGCCGTTAGTCTCAAGGCGCTAACCTGCGACCTGTTCCGGAGGAAATCCAATGACCGAACTCACCCTCGACCACGCCCGTGTCATCATCCGCGAGACACTTGCCAAGGGTCACGCCGAGGGCTTCAAACCGCTTTCGGTGGTGGTGCTCGACGCAGGCGGGCACGTGATTGCCTTCGAGCGCGAGACCGAGGCTGCGCCGGGGCGGTTCGGGATCGCACAGGGCAAGGCGTATGGTGCGGTGATGCTGGGGCTGCCGGGAACCGCACAGATGGCGCGGGCCGAGAACCAAGCCTATTTCATGGCCGCGGTGAACGGGGTCTACGGCGGCAAGGTGGTGCCGGTGCCCGGCGGTATCCTCGTGCGTGCCGAGGAAGGCGGGCCGGTGATCGGCGCGGTCGGCGTCACCGGCGATACCAGCGACAACGACGTCGTCGCGGGCTTGGCGGGAATCGAGGCCGCCGGATTGATCGGCCAGGCCTGACGACCTGCCCTGATAGGCGGCAGGCGCCGGGCGCACAGGCGATGTGTGCACGATCCACTCTCGACCCCCACGGCCAGCGCGCTTATGTAGAGCGCTAGATATGTGAAGCTTCAGAGGACAGTCATGCCACGGCCGATCGTCGGGATCATCGGGAACAGTCACATGATTACGGACACGTATCATGTGCATGCAGGCGGCTATTACAGCTCCGAGGCGGTCAGCCGCGTGGCCGATTGCACGCCGGTGATCATTCCGACCGATCCCGAGCTGGTCGGCATCGAGGAGCTTTTGACCCATTTCGACGGCTTTCTGTTCACCGGCGGGCGCCCGAACGTGCATCCCGAGGAATACGGGCACGAGGAAACCGAGGCGCATGGCACCTTCGACCGCGCGCGCGACAGGATCACGTTGCCGCTGATCCGGGCGCTGACCGAGCGCGGGCAGCCCTATTTCGGAGTGTGCCGCGGGTTTCAGGAGGTCAACGTGGCCTATGGCGGCACGCTGCACCCCGAGATCCGCGATCTGCCGGGACGGATGAACCACCGGATGCCGCCCGACGGCTCTCTGGAAGAGATTTTCGAACTGCGCCAAAAGGTCCGGTTCACCGAAGGCGGCGTGTTCCATCGGATAATGGGCGAGGCCGAGGTCGTCACCAATACACTGCACGGCCAGGGTGTGATGGAGGCCGGCAGCCGGGTCGAGATCGACGGCTGGGCCGAAGACGGCACGCCCGAGGCGCTGTATGTGAAGGACGCCCCTGGGTTCACCCTTTCGGTTCAGTGGCACCCGGAATACAACGCCGCGAACGACCCGGTTTCGGTCAAGCTGTTCACCGCCTTCGGTGACGCGGTGCGCGCCTGGGCCCGCACGGCGGGCCGGCCCCTGCTGCGCAGCGCCTGAGACCGGTCGCCGGGCCACGAATTTTCACCGAAAATTCGTCCCGCGCGCAGGGGTATCAATCGCCCAGTGCGATGCCCTCGCGCCGCGGATCGGCGCCGCCCAAAAGTCCGTCCGGACCGACAGAGATCGCGTGCAGGCCGGAATTCAGGCCCCGCAGATTGGTCTCGTACCCAAACGTTTGCAAACCGGCCTCCAGCTCCGCCGCCGATGTGCCCTCTTCCAGATCGTAGGTGCCGAAGCGGTTGACCGCGTGCGGCAGGCTGACGGCGGTCTGGACGTCGAGGCCCCAGTCGAGATGGGCGATGATCGTCTTGGCCACATAGCCGATGATGCGGCTGCCGCCGGGCGAGCCCACCACCAGCACCGGCTCGCCGTCCTTCAGGACGATGGTCGGCGACATCGACGACCGCGGGCGCTTGCCGGGTTCGACCCGGTTGGCGATCGGAACCCCGTTGCGGTGCGTGCGGAACGAGAAATCGGTCAGCTCGTTGTTCAACAGAAACCCGCCCGCCGCCATCAGCCGCGACCCGAACCCGTTCTCGATGGTCGTCGTCATGCTCAGCGCATTGCCCGCGGCATCGACGATCGAGATATGCGAGGTCGAGGGAAATTCGAGGCTGTCGTCATCGGCCCAGTTCAGCGCGTGATCGAATGCGGGCGATCCCGGCGCGACCTCGGGCAAGGCATCGCCGCCGGCCAGCAGAGTGGCGCGGTCGGCGAGGTAGACCGGATCGACGAGGCCGTTCACGGGCACGGGCACGAAATCGCTGTCGGCCATATAGCGGCCGCGGTCGGCGAAGGCGAGGCGCGAGGCATCGCCGATCAGGCGCCAGACATCGGCCTCCTCGGGGCCGGCAGAGAGATCGTAGCCGTCGAGCATGCCGAGGATCTGGCCGACGGTCAGAGCACCGGAGGACGGCGGCCCCATGCCGCAAACGTCATGCGCGCGGTAGGCCACGCAGACCGGATCGCGTTCTTTCACCTGATAGATCGCCAGATCGATGGGCGCCATGACGCCGGGATTGCCCGCCGCCGTGCGCACCGTGGTCACGATATCCTGCGCGATAGGGCCGGAATAAAAGGCCTCGGCGCCGTGCGCGGCCAGGCTGCGCAGGGTCTGCCCGTAGGCAACGTTCGTCAGCCGGTCGCCCTCGGCCAGCGGGGTGCCGCCGGGCAGGAAATAGGTGCGGGTCGCGGCAAAGCGTGACAACCGCTCGGCGTCGCGCGCCACCAGAGCGGCCAGCCGCGGCGACACCGCAAAGCCGCCCTCGGCCAGCGCGATGGCATCGGTGAATAGTCCAGCCCAGTCGCTCTGCCCCCACCGGTCATGCGCGGCCTGCATCAGGGCAGGCGTGCCCGGCACGCCGACCGACCGTCCGCCGACCACCGCGTCGAAGAATTTCAGCGGCTCGCCGTCGGCGGTCTGAAACAGGGTCGGCGTGGCCGCCAGCGGCGCGGTTTCCCGTCCGTCGAGTGT
Organism: Rhodobacter sp.; assembly: GCA_030065095.1. Lineage (GTDB taxonomy): Bacteria > Pseudomonadota > Alphaproteobacteria > Rhodobacterales > Rhodobacteraceae > JASJCA01. The sequence continues at coordinate 13,909 of JASJDP010000036.1, read as the reverse complement.
GGTGACCTCGCCCGTCGCGGCATCGTACCAGACCAGGAACGCTCCGCCGCCAAGGCCCGAGCTTTGCGGCTCGACCAGCCCCAGCACCGCCTGGACCGCCACCATTGCGTCCGCCGCGCTGCCGCCGGTCGCCAGCGCCTTCGCCCCGGCCTCGACCGCCAGCGGGTTGGCCGCGGCGATCATCCAGGTCTGCGCGGCGACCGGCTGACCTGCCGCCTTGGCGTCAAGCGCGGCCTGAACCGCCGGGGAGGCCGCCATGGCGCCGGTCGCCGCTCCGGTCTCGGGGGCGACGCTGTCGGCGGTTTGCTGGGCCGTCGCGGGCAGGGCACCGGCGAGGAGCGCGAGGAGGGCGAGGCGTTGGAACATGTATCTTCCTCCGGGTATCAAAGCATATGGAAATCGACCTGAATCATAGCGCGCCCGGCGCAAAAGGCACGCCGAAATCCGGTCCCCGACCGTTGCCGCCGAACCGTCCGCACTGCCCGGTTCATGGACGGTCTCGGGGGGACCCGGCCGGTGTCAGCCAACCAGCCCAAGCTCGTCGGCCGCCGCCATCGCCGACATGCCGCCGTCCGCCGTGATGTCCAGCCCCTTGATCCAGCCGCTTTCGGGGGCCGCCAGGAAACAGATCAGCGCCGCGATCTCGTCGGCTGATCCGGCCCGGCCCGCCCGGGCGATGGATTTTGCCGCCCGCTCGCCCATCGCCGCCTTGAAATCGCTTAGGATGCCGGTCTCGACCGCCGAGGGGCTGACGGTGTTCCCGCGCAAACCCTGCGCCAGCCAGCGCTCTGTCTGCGCGATGTTCCAGACGATCACGGCCTCTTTCGACAGGCAATAGGCCCTGAGCGGGTCCATGCCGCGGTCGGCCACGAAGGCCGGCAGCGCCTCGGGCCCCGGCAGGGCCAGCAACGCCCTGACCTGGTCGAGATTGGCGCGCCAGGCATGGCCCGCACGGGACGCGGTCGACACGATCGCCGCGCCTGCGGCCAGCTTCGGCTCCAGCGCCACGGCCATGGCGATCAGGCCACAGACGTTGACCGCCAGTACCGGCACCGCGTTGTCCGCCCGCGGCGGCAGCCCGGCATTGTTGATCAGCGCGTCGAACGGCCCCGCGACCCCGGCGGCGGCACGCGCCACCGCGTCCATGTCCGACATGTCCACCGGCACCCACTCGTCCACGCCCGCCGGTTCGGCAATGTCGAATGCCACGATCTGATGGCCCGCCGCCTTCAGCCGCCGCACCGCCGCTGCGCCGATTCCGGTCGCGGCCCCTGTAATCGCTACCCGCATCTCTCCCTCCCTGCCGGCCCCCGACCCCGGCGGCTACTCCGCATCCGTCGTCATACCGATCTGCAATCGCACATCGCTGCGCATATCGACATCGATCTCAGGACGCAGGACGGTGTTGAACCCGGTCGAGCCGACCCTAAGCGCATAAAACCCGGGACCGAGGTCCGAAAACCGCACCTGCCCGTCAGCATCCGAGACGAATGTACGCGCGAACCGGTCCGCGGTCAGCTGGGCCACCGCGCCGGGCAACGGGTCACTGGCCGCATCCTTGACGGCGATATCGATCGCTGCTTGGTCCATTGGGTCGTACACGCTGCAACTGTCGGCCTTGCTTTGAATGCCGGAAAGGATAGCCGCGTCGCGGTGCGATGCCTAGTCGGCGCCGGCTTGACCCGCAGGCAGCGCCGGGCGAATGATCGCCGCGAGCCAGGGAGGAGCCGCCATGACCCATATTCTCGCCATCGATCAGGGCACCACGTCAAGCCGGGCCATCGTCTTTGACGGCACGATGGCCGTCGCGGCGGTGGCGCAGGAAGAGTTCGCCCAGCATTTTCCCGCCTCGGGCTGGGTCGAACACGACCCCGAAGACCTGTGGCGGACGACCGTGGAGACCTGCCGGGCAGTCCTTGCAAAGGCCGGGCTGCAGGCCCCGGACATCGCGGCTATCGGCATCACAAATCAACGCGAAACGACGGTGGTCTGGGACCGCGCGACCGGCAAGGCGGTGCATAACGCCATTGTCTGGCAGGACCGGCGCACCGCGGATTTCTGCCGCAGCCTCAAGGCCGCCGGGCACGAGCCGATGGTGACCGCCGCGACGGGGCTGCTGCTGGATCCGTATTTCTCGGGGACCAAGCTGAAATGGATCCTCGACCATGTCGAGGGCGCCCGCGACCGCGCGGCGCGCGGCGAGCTGCTGTTCGGCACGGTCGACAGCTACCTGATCTGGCGGCTGACCGGCGGGGCGGCGCATGTGACCGACGCGACCAATGCGGCGCGCACGTTGCTCTACGATATCCGGCAGGGGGCATGGAGCGCCGAGATCTGCGATCTCTTGGACATTCCGATGGCGATGCTGCCCGAGGTCCGGGATTGCGCGGCGGAATTCGGGATCACCGACCCCGCGCTGCTCGGTGCGCCGCTGCCGATCCTCGGCGTCGCGGGCGACCAGCAGGCGGCGACGGTGGGGCAGGCATGCTTCGAGCCGGGCATGCTGAAATCGACCTATGGCACGGGATGTTTTGCGCTGCTCAACACCGGGGCGGCGCCCGTCGCGTCGCAAAACCGGCTGCTGACGACCATCGGCTATCAGCTGGACGGCACGCCGACCTATGCGCTGGAGGGCTCGATCTTCATCGCGGGCGCGGTGGTGCAGTGGCTGCGCGACGGGCTGAGCATCATCGGCGCCGCACCCGAGACGCAAGGGTTGGCCGAAACCGCGGATCCCGAGCAGTCGGTGATCCTGGTGCCGGCGTTCACCGGGCTGGGCGCACCCTATTGGGACGCCGATTGCCGCGGCGCGGTGTTCGGACTGACGCGGAACTCAGGCCCGGCCGAGTTCGCCCGCGCGGCGCTGGAAAGCGTGGGCTATCAGACCCGCGATCTGCTCGAGGCGATGCAGGCGGATATGGGCGGCGCCGGCGAGGCGGTGCTGCGGGTCGACGGCGGTATGTCGGCCAGCGACTGGACGATGCAGTTCCTGGCCGACATCCTGGGCGCGCCGGTGGATCGGCCCAGGGTGCTGGAGACCACAGCCCTGGGGGCTGCGTGGCTGGCGGGAATGCGGGCCGGGGTCTATCCCGGTCAGGACGATTTTGCGGCAAACTGGGCGCTGGAGCGCAGATTCGATCCGGCAATGGATCCGGCCGTGCGGGATGCGAAATACGCCGCATGGAAGGACGCGGTCCGGCGCACGCTGACCGGCTAGGAACCGGTGGATAGGACGGTGTTGGCTTGGAGCGGGCGTTGCGGAACTGGAGAGGAGCCGCGCCATCGCCGACCCGCCCCGTAGGGAATGCGATTTTCTGACGGCGCGCATTTGATTGAGGACGTTCGGACTTTGCTGGGATAAATCAAGTTGTTCACAGGTCCGGTTCGCCTCACCGCGGGTCGGCGATGGCCAGCTTTTCTCACGGCAGGCAACGTCAGATCCAGGCAAAAAAACGGCCCAGCGGTTCATTCCAAGGTCAACGTGATCCGGTCTCTCGGACGTGTCGGGGATGCGGGACGTCACCTCTCCGGTGGCCCGTGAGAGACGCACGGCGGTTCGACATCGGGACTACTCCCGGTTCCGGACAATCAGACGGTCCGCCAGGACGGAAACGATGACCACGAAGGGAAGTCCGAACACGGCCCAGAGCGCGAAGAGCCCGACAAAACACAAAACCCCCGCAACGACCAGAAAGGCGTCGGTGTAATCTTCAAGATATCCCGCGCCGGGAAGCGGGGGCCGTTCATAGTGTTCACGTCTGTAACTCATGCCGAGCCTCCAGCGACCCTCCGCCGCATCATGCACATTTTTTGCTGCATAGGCGTTAACGATAGCAGCAATTCCGCGGCTGGCCAGAGCGCCAGGGCGGATTCCACCTCACTTTCCCGCGCGCCGCAGACCGACCGGGACACGGCGCTCGGCCGCGCGCATTGACACGGGATTTTCGATCCAAGGGGGCAAAATGCCTCGCTGCGCCCTGAAATGCGATCTATTTCAGAAACTTTCGCCGCGCCTCTCGGGCGATCGCGAGTTTGAGTTCGATCTCGGCGAGGTGGGTCATCGCCGCTTTGCGGTCGGGGCCTGCCGCCGTTGCCAGCGCCGCCTTCGCCTCGGCGACCTGGCGTTTCAGCAGGACCTCTTGGGGCAGCGCGCCGGCCTCGGCCATGATGCGATGGCCGATGGCGTCGCCGGGATCGATGAAGGCATCGCCGGGGCGGTCGGGCAGGGGTTTGCCTTCGCCCGCAAGGTTTTTCAGCTTGCCCTCGGCGATCGCCGTCTGGATTCGTGCCTCGGTCAGTTGTCGGAGACTGCGGGGCATTTTGTCATTCGAGATCCGCAAGCCGGTCGAGCGCGGCCTGCAGCTTGGCTGCTTCGTCCTGCTTGGCGGCGGCGGCTTCGCGGGTCTCTTCGACCACCTCTTCGGGGGCGCTGGACAGAAATCTTTCGTTGGAGAGCCGCCCCTTCAGTCCGCCAAGCTCTTTCTCCAGCTTGGCCAGCGATTTCTGCAGGCGGGCCTTTTCCTCGGCCACGTCGATGATGTCCGCAAGGGGCAGGCAGAACATGCCGCCCTCGACGGCGATGGTGACGGCCCCTTTCGGCATCTCGCTGATCTCGCTGAGCGAGTCGACGCGGGCGATGCGCTTGATCAGGGCCTCGTTCCTGGCCCAGGCCGCCCGCCCGGCGGCGTCCAGGTCAAGCTGCAGGACGGGCACGTGCAGCCCCGCCGGCACATGCATCTGCGCGCGCGCCGAGCGGATCTCGTCGATGAGCGAGATCACCCAGTTCATCTCCTGATCTGCGCTTTCGTCGACGAAATCGACGGCCCGGTAGGCGGGCCAATCGGCATGCACGCACATCTTGTCGCGCCGTGCCGTGGTCTGCCACAGCTCTTCGGTGATGAACGGCATGATGGGATGCAGAAGGATCATGCACTGGTCCAGAACCCAGCCCATGGTGGTGCGGGTTTCCTGAACGATGTCGCTCTCTTCACTGTTCAGAAGCGGTTTGGAGAACTCCACATACCAGTCGCAGACCTTGCCCCAGACAAAGGCGTAAAGCGCATTGGCGGCGTCGTTGAACCGGTAGTTTTCAAGGGCGGCGTCCACGGCTTCGCGGACCTTGGCGGTCTCTCCGACAATCCATTTGTTGGCCGTCTGGGTCGCGGGACGATTTTTCGCCGAAAAATCGTGCGCCTCGTAGACGCCGTTCATCTCGGCAAAGCGGACGGCGTTCCAGAGCTTGGTGGTGAAGTTGCGATAGCCCTGGATACGACCGGTCGACAGCTTCAGGTCGCGGCCCATGGCGGCCATGGCCGTCAGCGTAAACCGCACCGCGTCGGCGCCGAACTCGTCGACGAGATCCAACGGGTCGAGCACGTTGCCGAGTGACTTCGACATCTTCTTGCCCTTCTCGTCGCGCACCAGCGCGTGGACATAGACGGTGCCGAAGGGTTTCTGCCCGACCACGGCGTATTGCATCATCATCATCCGGGCGACCCAGAAAAAGATGATGTCGAAGCCGGTGATCAGGACCGAGGTCGGAAAGTAGCGTTCCAGCGCCTCGGTTTCCTCGGGCCAGCCCAGCGTGCCGATCGGCCAGAGGCCGGAGGAGAACCATGTGTCGAGAACGTCCGGATCGCGCCAGAGGCCAATCTCCAGCGTCTCGGCGCTCTCGGCGAGTTGGTGGTCCTTGGCGGCCTCGGCGTCGGGAACCTCCTGGAACGCGATGTCGCTGCCTTCGGGAAGAAGCGCCTCATAATGCCTGCGGGCCAGCCTCGCCGCGTCTTCGAAATTCGGCGCGCAAAACGCCACATCGGTTCCTTCGCCAAAGGTCGAGACCCGCTTTTCCCAGCCAATCCCCAGGACCTTGCCGCCTTTGGACGCGATGTCGGGCCCGTACCAGACCGGGATCTGGTGCCCCCACCAAAGCTGGCGGCTGATGCACCAGGGCTCGATGTTTTCCAGCCAGTTGAAATAGACCTTCTTGTCCTGCTCGGGGTAGATTTCGGTCTCGCCGGTCCGGACCGCATCGATGGCGGGTTGCACGATCTTGGCCGTGTCGACGAACCACTGGTCGGTCAGGTAGGGCTCGATGGCGGTTTTGGAGCGGTCGCCGTGGGGCACCATGTGGCGGTCTTCGTCGATGCCGTCCAGCCAGCCCTCGTCGCGGGCCAGCGTCACGATGGCGTCGCGGGCCTCGTAGCGGTCGACGCCGTCGAACATCTGGATCGCCCGGGCGATGCCGTCAGCATCGCAGCCGTCGGCAAAGTCGTCGCCTTTCAGGGACATGGCGGCCGTTGTTGACATGACGTTGATGGCAGGCAGCCCGGTACGGCGCCCGACTTCCCAGTCGTTGAAATCGTGCGCGGGCGTGATCTTGACCGCGCCGGTGCCCTTGTCGGGATCGGCGTATGCGTCGGCGACGATGGGAATCGAGCGCCCGACGACGGGCAATTGCACGGTCTTGCCGATCAGATGCCCATATCGAACATCCGTTGGATGCACTGCGACACCGGTATCGCCCAGCATCGTCTCTGGCCGGGTGGTGGCAACGGTCAGGTAATCTCTTGTTTCCCAATCTGTTGCACGGCCTTCCTCATCAAACTCGATGGGATGTTCGTAGGTCTCGCCATTCTCCAACGGATAGCGCAAACGCCACATCTTGCCGTCGACTTCGACCTGCTCGACCTCAAGATCCGACACCGCGGTCTCGAAATGCGGGTCCCAGTTCACCAGCCGCTTGCCGCGGTAGATGTAGCCCTTTTCGAACATTTCCACGAAGACCTTGATGACGGCGTCGTGGAAGTTCGGGGCGCCCTTGCCTGCGTCGGGATCGCCCGGCGCACCACCCATGGTAAAGGCCTCACGGTTCCAGTCGCAACTTGCACCGAGGCGCTTGAGCTGCCCGGTGATGTTGCCGCGGCTTTCGACCTTCTGGCGCCACACCCGCTCGATGAACCGTTCGCGGCCCATCGTCCGGCGGTCTTCGTTGCCCTCCTTCGCCAGGGCGCGTTCGACGACCATCTGGGTGGCGATGCCCGCATGGTCGGTCCCCGGCTGCCAGAGCGTGTCGAAGCCGCGCATCCGGTGCCAGCGGGTCAGGATGTCCTGCAGCGTGTTGTTGAAGGCATGGCCCATATGCAGCGAGCCGGTCACGTTGGGCGGCGGGATCATGATGCAGAACGGGCTGGCGCCGTCCTTGGCGTTGGCCCCGGCAGCAAAGGCCCCGGCGGCCTCCCAGGCGGCGTAGATCCGCGGTTCCGCCTCGGCGGCGTCGAAGGTCTTTTCCATCGGCATTGGTGGGGCGCCCCTATGATCGTCGTGGGTGATCTAGCGAAGCTGGGCCCTGAGTGAAAGGGCGAAGCATCGCCGCAGGGGCTTGTGCGGCGGGGCGCGGCAAAGGCATGATTTGGCGATGGAGTACCGCCGCAAGCATGCCAGGTTTCGGCCGCGCAGCTGGTTCAGCCTGTTTTTCCGGCTGGGCGGGTGGCTGAGCCTGATCTGCGGCCTCGCGCTGCTGGCCGTGACCTATTTCTCGGCCGGGGCCCTGTATCTGGCCGACCGGTTGGACCGCGCGGGGGATCTGGCCTATGCGGTGGTGGCGGATCGCCGCGCGGCGGCGACCGGCGACGAGGGCGAGACCACCCGGTACGTGACCTTTACCTTCAAGGCGCGCGGTGCGGGCGGACAGACGGTCGAGGTCGAGGTTCCTGCGGAATATTTCGATGCGGTGTCGGTCGGCGACGAGCTGCCGATCCGGTATCTGTCGAACGATCCGGCGCAGATCGAATATGACGTCGGCGGGTACCGGCGGACGGGAGAGCGGCTGCGCCGGATTGCGCTGGCGCTGGGAATTGCCGGTCTGGTGACGCTCTGGGTGTTCGGGCGCGCGGCCAACCGGGCGATCAAGGTGCGGCGCGACGGCGAGAAGCGGATGGCGACGGTCACCAGGATTGTCGAGGCGGGGTCTGCCAAGACGGGTAAGAAACAAGGCCGGCTGGCCTGGTACGAAGAGGACGGGCAGACGGGCGAGAGCCTGCGGCATGATCTTGAGGATCTCGAGAATCGCTATCAGGCCGGTGATCTGATCGCCGTGTACCGATTGGGGACCGACGCCTATTGGGAGGGCGATGTGGGACCGCCGAAACGCGACATCCCCGGGCGGTAGCCGTCAGATCAGGGCCGCGAATGTGGCAAGCAGGGCGATTTCGCCGATCTGCTGCGTGGCGCCCAGGGTGTCGCCGGTCTGGCCGCCGATCTTGGCCTGCATGATCGCGGCGGCGGCAGCGGTGGTCAGAAGAAGGATGAGCACGGCGGGAAAGAGTGACGCCCCCAGCAGAACAAGACCGATGGCGAGCGCGACAACGGTGGCGACCAGGACCGTGGCGAGTCCCGGCCGGCCGGTCTGCGCCGACAGGCCCTCTTCCCGCGCGTTCGGTAACAGGTGCATGATCAGCGCCATCGGCAGCCGCGACAATGCGGCAGCCGCGAGGATCGCGGCGGCCGCCGGGCCCGTGGCGACAAGCGCGGTCAGGGCGGACCAGCGCAGGCCCAGCGACAGGATCAGTGCGATCACGCCGTAGCTGCCGATGCGGCTGTCCTTCATGATGTCCAGCCGGCGCTCGCGCGTCCAGCCGCCCCAGAACCCGTCGGCGGTGTCGGCAAGGCCGTCTTCGTGCAGGGCGCCGGTAACGGCGATGGTTGCGGCAAGGACGATGCCTGCCGAGACGGCGGGGGGAAGGCCGAGAGCCTGCGCGGCAAGGGCGGTTACGGCTGCGGCGGCGCCGACGGCGAGCCCGGCCAGCGGCCAGGCCCAGGCGGCGGCGGCTCCGCGGTCGGGGATGGCGCCCGGCAGCGGGATACGGGTCAGCAACGCGAATGCCGTGGCAATGTCGCCGGGGACCACCAGTGGCGTGCCGCGGTCAGGCATCGGTGCGGCGGTTTCGCGCTGTTCCTTCCATGGGCGAAGCGATAGGGACAATTCCGGGGTCACGCAACGTAGGAAGCAGAATATGACGGATAGCCCGGCGGATATGGCTGGATTTCGCGCCGTGATGGGGGATCTGCCGGGGCCCGAGCCGGCGGCTTTGGCGGCGGCGGCGGAGCGGAACGGGCAGTTGACCAAGCCGCCGGGCGCCCTGGGGCGGCTGGAAGAGCTGGCGGTCTGGTATGCGGGCTGGCGCGGGTCGGACCGGCCGGTGCTGGAACGGCCGCAGGTGATCGTATTTGCTGGCAACCACGGCGTGGCCGCACGCGGCGTGTCGGCCTTTCCGCCGGATGTCACCGCCCAGATGGTGGCGAATTTCAAGGCCGGCGGGGCGGCGATCAACCAATTGGCGGCGGCGTTCGGGGCGCGGATGGATGTGCGGGCCCTGCGGCTGGAGGACCCGACCGAGGATTTCACCGCCGGGCCCGCAATGTCCGGGGCGGACTTGGCCGGGGCGCTGGCTGCCGGGTGGGACGAGGTTGACCCCGAGGCCGATCTGCTGGTCGTCGGCGAGATGGGGATCGGGAACACGACCGTGGCGGCGGCCGTGGCGGCGGGGCTGTTCGGAGGTCCGGCGGAAGATTGGGTCGGGCGCGGGACCGGGGTCGACCCGGCCGGGCTGGCACTGAAGGCACAGGTCGTCGACGAGGGGCTGGCGCTGCACCGCGACGCGCTGGGGGACGCGTTCGGGGTGCTGCAGTGCCTCGGCGGGCGCGAACTGGCGGCGATGGCGGGGGCGATCCTGCGGGCGCGGGTTTTGCGGGTGCCGGTGATTCTGGACGGCTTCATCTGCTGCGCGGCGGCGGCGGTGCTGCAGGTGGCGGAACCGGGCGCCCTGGATCATTGCGTGGCCGGCCACCTCTCGGACGAGGCCGGGCACCGGCGCCTGCTCAACCGGCTGGGGAAGGTGCCGTTGCTGGATCTGGGGCTGCGTCTGGGCGAGGGGTCGGGCGCGGCGCTGGCCATCGGGGTGCTCAAGGGGGCGGTGGCCTGCCATTCGGGGATGGCAACCTTTGCGGAGGCGGGCGTGTCGGACCGGTAGCGGGTGGGGGTTGCACGATCACGATGGCCTTTGCGGGAGGTGCGGTGCAATCCTGGCCTGACGCTGCCATTCGCAACCTGACTTCCGGCGCGAAATCAAGGCCTTCGTGTTGGTATCCCCTTGATCTGAAGCCCCTGATTAAAAGGGCTTGATACCGGAAGATCCCGGATATCCCGGGGTTATCCCGGATCGACCGTGGCCAATCCGTAACTCCTCGGGCATGCGGTGTCTCGCCTGTTGATGAGGGATATTCCGCTGCGCCGAGGCTTCGGGAAGTGGATCGAGACCTCGTCGTCGACTTTCGATATAGGTCATCCAGTCGATCCGCTCGAGGATGAAGAACCGTAGCTCTGGGTCGCTGTCGATCCTGGTTGAACGCTCCATGCGGTGTATCTAGCGATGCGCCATTGCCGGAATGTCGCTCAAGGTAAAAGGGGGACACAGCATCGGGCAATCAAGGGCTGGCGCGACGCACTGACGACCAGGATCGCGGCTTTGGCCGACGCGCCCGGCAATCTCATACGCTTCCTGCTGCTCTCCGGCCAGGCGACAAGGCCGCAACACCATTATGGGCTTGGCATCAGATCAAGCTGGATAACTTGCTTGGCCCCGAACGCATGGGCTTCTAGCCGGATCTGAAACTTCGATTGTCATTGACAGTCAGCCAGCCATTGCTACCATTAAAATAGTCAGATTAAGTTGTGGGTAACCCTATAGGTGTATTGTCTTGAGTTTAGGCAATTTTCGATGGAAGCGCAGTACTGTTCAGACGAAGCTCGAAAGTCGGCGGAATTTCGTGAAAACCGTTGGCGCTATTGGCTCTCTGTTTTTGATGCCTAAAGGCGGTTTCTCTCAATCTATACTTCCGCCCAAATCAAATTGGGCGATTCATGACGGGTACATTACTAAGTCCTTGTCGACACTGGTGAGGCGCAATAGGTCAGGGTCGAGCCTTTATATTTGGACATTCGACGGCAGTATCGTTGGAGAATATCGAAGCGACAGGCAAATATACTCTCCATTTATTTCTTCTTCTGGAACAATTTTATTTTCCGAAAGAGCGTCGGAGCCGACGTTTGAATGCAGAATTATTGAAATGTCAGTTTCGAGTGATACGGCCAGATGCAAGACAATTGCCGCTGGGGGTCTTTTCATTAACCATCCAGTCAGATTAGAGGGCGTTGAAAGTGGCGACATTATCTTTGTCGCAGGGGATTACAAAAAATCTGCCGTTGGGAACCCTGTTCCTGTGAGACGATTATATCGCTATAGCAGCGGACGCACCATCAGCCTTGGTGGCTCAAAGTTTACAACGATTGGCAGGCTTTGCCAGGTAAACGATACTTCGTTGATAGGTGTTACAGACCGTGTTCTGGATGAACGAGGTCTAAGTTCGGAGGAGGCGCTTCGCTCAGACTCCGACTTTCGACCACCTCTTGGGATAGTCCTGGTTGATATTGATAACAACGAAGTGAAGGCTACTGCGCCGCCAATTGACGGTAGCACTCTGGGAAAAGTATTGTCGGTTTCATGTTCTCAAGGAGGTGATTTTCTTTTTGTTGAGTCGGTTTCATTTCCGAAATCGGGCGGGAATGAAATAAAAGTTTCAAAATTCAGGATCTCAAGTTGGGAGCTATTATACGAGATATCGCTTCCAAGGGAGAAAATTTATGGACATCCCTGCATGTTGGGGGATGGCGTGAACGGTTCTGACGTCTCTCTGTTTTGCGTTGAACCTAATTCTGACGGGCGGCACCCGTCGCAAATCCAACTGGCGTTGTTGAGGGATGACACGTTCGAGTCTCGCGATTTAGACGATTCAGTGGGAGCGAAGGTTTTGGAGGTTGTTTGGATCGATGAGCATTAATTGGACCATTTGGCAAGAAGCGAACGGTATACCCTTCTATCCAACCTATGGAAATTATGGTGGCGCGGGTTGGACCGGGGGCGAGAGAGGCGGTACGGACTTTAGCGTTCCGCCCGTTGATGCGCTCGATGCCGCGTTTCAAACCCACGACATGGCCTACGGCAATGCAGATGCCGTCGAGGCAAGCGATCCTGACCTGGCAAGGCAGATTCGGAACGACGCTGACGCGCAATTGATTTCTGACATGAATGCTATTCCGAGTGAGAGTTTGTCACTTGAGGGCCGGCTGTACAGAATTGATGCGACTGCGGCCTTTGGTATTGTACCTGTCTTTCGGGATTTTGGTGCCGCCCTAAACGATGCATGGGCTGCCATTGTTGACGGAGTTTACGGTGCCATAGATCTATTCAACGATCTTTTGAACGGACTTTCGGACATTGCCGACTCCTTCGCCGACGCCCTTCGCGACCAGCTGATCCGCCTCATCGACCCGATCGTTCTCGACCTCGACGGAAACGGCATCGAACTCGTCAGCCGTGCCGATTCCAACGTCTACTTCGACATGGACGGCGACGGGATCAAGGAGCTTACCGGCTGGCTCAGCCCGACGGACGGCCTGCTGGCCATCGACGAAAACGGCAATGGAACGATCGATGACATCAACGAACTGATCGGTGATCTCGGCCAATCGGGTTTCGGCGAGCTCGCGAGCTATGATCTGAACAATGACGACGTCATCAATTCGAACGATGCGATCTGGTCGCAGCTCCGTGTCTGGATCGACGCCGACAGCGACGGCCTCACCGATGCGGGCGAACTTCGCACTCTGAGCTCACTCAACATTCGCTCGATCGACCTGAACTTCACCGAGGTCAATTTCGTCGCCGAGGGGAACCAGATCCACGAACAGTCGGTGTTCGAATACACCGATGGGACGACGGGCCTGGCTGCGGATATCTGGTTTGATGTTTCGAACGTCGCCAGCAATTCGGCGGTTACGCTGACCGGCAATCTCACGATTGATGATCTGCCGGATATCCGCGGGCGCGGCGATGTCGAATCGCTCAGGTCGGTGATGCAGGGCGATGGCGCGCTTGCGACATTGGTCGCGGGATTCGTTTCCCAAGGCGTCAGCAACCTGGTCACCGCGCGCCAGCAGGTTGAGCAAATCATATACCGCTGGGCCGGTATCCAGTCCGTCGACCCGTCGTCACGCGGTGGCTTGTTCGATGGACGGGACCTGGCCGCACTCGAAGCGTTCCTTGGCACCGAATTCCTGGTGCAGGGCGATGCGAATCCCAATGCACAAGCGGTCGGAAGCCTGACCGACGCCTGGAGCGGTCTTGTGGACGGCATCATGGCGCGGCTGCTGATGAGCGGACCGCTGGGCGAGGCGATGACGGATAGCGCCGTTTACGTCCCCGAGATCGACCGGCTGCTTACCGTGCAGTCGCCGAGCGAGTTGTTGGAGAGCTTTGCGGCGCAAATGCCCAATGCCGATGGATTGAGGATCGCCGGTTACTGGGCCGCCGTGCTGCCCCTGGCGCGCGAGATCGTCCAGGATGTCGGGGGAACCACCAACGACGCCGCCTACAACTCAGCCGTTGCGGATGCGCTTGCTCCCGTCGGTCTTGCGCCGTTTGCCGCGCTCTTCGACGACGGGATCTCCGGTGTCGAAGCCGACACCGTACGGCTCAACGGTGCCGGTGTCTTCCGTCTGACCGCAGGCGCCGACGATCTCACGCTAACCGGTTCCCGAATGGCGGTCTATGCCGGTAACGGTCACGATCTGGTATCGGTGTCGGGCAATTCCAACGCCAACAAGCTGATTGATGGCGGGGCCGGCAACGATCAACTGCGTGGCGGCCTTGGGGACGACTGGCTCGACGGCGGCGCCGGGGCGGACACGATGGCCGGGGGGGCCGGCAACGACACCTACACGGTGGACAATGCCGGCGACGTGGTGCTGGAGGTTCCCGGCGCGGGCACCGACGAGGTCCGCAGCTCGATCGGC
>JASJDP010000035.1 GCA_030065095.1 Rhodobacter sp. | reverse complement strand
GCGATGTTCGCGGCCTCGGGCCTCCGGCCATGGCGTACCCCGCCTATCTGGCCTCGTTCGACGATGTGGCCATCGGGCTGGCGCCGCTCTGCGAGGCCGCGCCCTTTGCCCGCGGCAAATCCTTCGGCAAGGTGCTGGCCTATCTCGACCGCAAGGTACCGGTCCTGGGCTCGGCCGCGGGCGAACATCCGGCCTTTTTCACGCCCGCCACCGGGGTGATCAGCAATGACGAGGCCGACTGGGTGAGGGCGTGCGGGAGGCTGCTGGCCGATCCCGCCCGTCGCCAGCGTCAGGCCGACGCGGCGTTCGAGGCGTTCCGGCAGCATCTTGGCGTGTCGGTGGCCGGGCAAAAGCTCGCCGATATCCTGGCGTCGCAGGCTCGGATGCGCCGCGTGTCGTGACGGCCATCACGGCTGCAAAAGCCTCAATTTAGAGCCTTTGCAAGACACCGAATGCCAGCGCATAATTTGGATTATGTTATAACGCACCGTTGCTGCCGTCCCACAGTTCCCGACCTGCTTGGGTGGGTCGGATCAACACGGAAGAGGTTTGCTGTAATACCCGGAAGCAAGAGAAACTAGTCCCGTGGTTGCGTTGCCAGAACAGGTTATTTCATCCCAGACCATCCCGGCCGGGACGATCGTCACGGCGGCGAGCTACTTTTTCGATCGCATCCGCCCGGATTGCGAAATTCTGGCTGTTCCGGCGAAGGACCTGCGCCCGGGCCATGTCGAGTGGCAGTTCGGATCCATCGCCGCCGCCCCCGAGCGGACAGGCACCGGGCTGCGCAAGCTGGTCAATAGCAATGGCCGACCTGTCAGCGTGCCCGAAGATCGCTGGATCATCGATCTGCGCACCAACAGCCCCGCCAACTGGGCGCATTTTCTGAACAACCACCTGCCGATCGTCTTCGGCCTTGCCGACGCCGCCGGACTGGACCACACCCGTGCCGTGGCCATTCTGCCGGGCGATATTCCCGACTACATCGTCACGGTCGCCCATGAATTCGGGCTCGACACGTTGAAAAGCGATGCCGAGGTCCACGGCCAGGGTCTGAGCTACGCCCTGGCGCCATGGCAGGCCTTGCGGGCGGCGCGGTTTGGCTGGAGCCGGCTGCCGACGATGCAGGCCGCGCTTGCGGCCCTGCTGAAAAGATCGGACGGGCCGCCGCTTCCGAAAAAGGTGTTCCTGAAGCGGGAAAAGACCCGAACATTGATGAATTTCGATGAAATAGAGTCTCTTCTGGTGGCCCGCGGGTTCGAAACGCTGTTGCCCGAGACGCTGCCCCCGGCCGATCAGATCCGGCTGTTTCGCGAAGCCGACGAGATCGTCGCGATCCACGGGGCCGGTCTGGCCCCGCTGCTTTACTGTGCGCCCGGGGCGGGGCCCCGCCGGTTGATCGAGATCCTGCCCTGCGGCCACATGACGGATGTCTACCGGGTCATCGCCCATCAGGTGGGCACCCGCTGGATCGGTGTGCGCGGCCGGCTGAAACCGGAATATGTCCGACCCGCCTACCGGCTGGACAAGGATTTCATCAAGTACTCGCTGGACCCGTTCGAGGCCGACCCTATGTCGCTGGATCGGGCCTTCGAGATGAGTGACGCGGAAGAGAGGGTGCAGTGACGCAGCCAAAGGTATTTGGCGTCGGGTTCCAGAAAACCGGGACGACCTCGCTGGGAACGATTTTCAGCAAGCTTGGCTATGACGTGCTGAGCTACAGCGCCTTTCGCCACCTCGCCGATCGCGATGACCTGAGCTGGGACGAGGTGACGGCGCTGGCGCTGGAGCTGGCCGCCGGCGCCGACGCCGCCAAGGACACGCCCTGGCCGCTGCTTTACAAGGAACTGGATGCCGCCTTCCCGGGCTCGAAATTCATCCATGTCACCCGCGATACCAGCGCCTGGCTGAACAGCGCGGTGAACGACTTCCAGAGCCATCCGAACGCCATCCATCGGCTGATCTACGGCTCGGACGGTCCGGTCGGCCATGAAGAGGTCTGGACCGCGCGCTACGAGGCCCACAATGCCGAGGTGGCGGCCTATTTCGCCGACCGGCCCGACGATTACCTGCATCTTCGGCTCGAGGACGGGGTGACCTACGAAAAGGTCTGCCCCTTCCTGGGCGCGCCGCTGGTCGGCACCGGGGCGCCGAAGGCCAACACCCGCGGCAAGAAGAAGCTGAAAATGCTCTGGTGGCGGCTCTTCGGCGGCCAGGACTGACATCGCCGGCCCGGCGCATTCGGGTCTCGACTTACGCGGCGGGGCTGGTATGGCCTAAGGCCATGACGGAGCAAAGCAAACGCATCGCGGTCACCGGCGGGGCCGGGTATATCGGCAGCCACACCACGGTCGAGTTGCTGGAGGCCGGGTTCGAGGTTCTCATCATCGACAGTTTCGCCAATGCCGAGGACGACGTGCCGGACCGGGTCGCCGCCATCGTCGGGCGCGGCGCCGAGGTCGAGCGGCTCGATATCACCGACGGGCCGGCCCTGGGCCGCGCGCTGGCCGCCTTCAAGCCGGATGCGGTGATCCATTTCGCCGGGCTCAAGGCCGTGGGCGAAGCGGTGGCCGAGCCGCTGGATTACTACCGGGTCAATGTCGGCGGCAGCGTGACGCTGTTCCGCGAAATGGCCGAAACAGGCTGCAACAGGCTCGTTTTTTCGTCTTCCGCCACGGTCTATGGCGACCCCGAGCAGGTGCCGATCCCGGAAGGCCACCCGCTGCGCCCGACCAACCCTTATGGCCAGTCGAAACGCATGGTCGAACAGATCGTCGAGGACTGGGGCCGGGCCAATCCGGCCCTGGCGGCGGTCAATCTACGCTATTTCAACCCGGCCGGCGCCCATCCGTCGGCCCGGATCGGCGAGGCCCCGCAAGGCGTGCCGAACAACCTGATGCCTTATCTCACGCAAGTTGCGGTGGGCTGGCGCGAGAAACTGTCGGTCTTCGGCGATGACTACGACACGCCCGACGGCACCGGCGTGCGCGATTACATCCACGTGGTCGATCTGGCCGAGGCGCATCTGGCGGCCCTCGCCCTGACCGCGGCGGGCCCCGGCGTGCACGCGATCAACGTGGGCACCGGCCAGGGCTATTCGGTGCTGGACATGGTGCGCGCCTTCGAGACCGCCAGCGGCCAGCAGATCCCTTATGTGATCACAGACCGGCGGCCGGGCGATATTGCCACCTCGCTGGCCGATCCGTCCTTGGCCGAGCAGGTGCTGAAGTGGCGCGCCCGGCGCGGTCTGGACGAGATGTGCCAGGACGCCTGGGCCTGGCAGCGCGGGCGCAACCGCTAGCCGGGCTGCGGTTTGGCGTAGCCGGGGCGGAAGCGGCGAAACCAGGCTTCGAGCGTGCGGAAGCTGCCCTCGGCGATCAGGTAGGCCAGCACGCTGTAGAAGAGGAACAGCGGCCATTCGCTGGTGATGTCGGCCGCGGACAGGCCCCGGGAGACGATGTCGCGCGCGATCAGGTGGTACAGGTAGATGCCGTAGCTGACCACGCCGATGCGCGCGATCAGCGGGGTCTGGAAGAACCCGTGCCCGACGCTGTCTTCGCGGAGGATCAGCGCGGCCAGGATGGCGGTCATGGTCAGGTGGATGGCCAGATTGGGCAGGCCCCGCAGGTCGGGCGGCAGCGCATGCATCAGGATCAGCAGCAGTCCAAACCCCCAGAGCGCCGTCCAGCGGCCTCCCAGGGCGGTCTGCAGCGCCCTGTAGTAGCGGCGGTGGTGCAGCATGTAGGCCAGCAGCGAGCCCATGATGATCGGCGCATAGGTGGCGTTCGGCAGTTTCAGGGTCAGCGGTCCGACCTCGTGCCCGGCGCTGCCGAACAGCCCCATGATGCCGGCGACGTTGAGAAACACCAGAAACAGCCCGAACGGCAGGATATAGCGCCAGGGCAGCAGGATCAGCAGAAGCGGCCAGAGCAGGTAATATTGCTCTTCGACCGAGAGCGACCAGGTGATGCCCAGAAGCGGGATGCCGTCCTCGATGAAGTTCGACAGGAACAGAAGATAGTACGGCACCAGTTCGAGATACTGGGTCTGGCCCTTGACCAGGATGAAATAGGCCGAGACCGCGCCGACCACGAAGAAATAGACCGGCACGATCCTGAGAAAGCGGCGCATGTAGAAATTCTTCAGCGAGATCCGGCCCGTGCTTTCGGCCTCGCGCAGCAGCAGCGTGGTGATCAGGTAACCGCTGAGAACGAAGAAGAAATCGACGCCCAGAAAGCCGCGTTGGAAGATCGGCGAGGTGCTGTCGTTCAGCGGATTGGCATGGTGCCAGAGCACCGCGCCGATGCAGACCGTGCGCAGCCCGTCGAGGTTGGCGAACCGATCGCGTGCCTTGTAGGCCTCGAACCCGGCCCCGGATGCGGCGTCGGTCCGGCTCATCGTGCGATCAGGGCCCCTTGTGCGCCGGACGGGCCGCGGGGCCGTCCGAGGAAATCGTCGAACGCGATCCGCCCCGCCGTGGCGCGGGGGACATCCGCCCGGGGGAACGGGACGGGCAGCCTTTCGGGGCTGGCAAAGCGGGTGTCCATCTCGGGCAGGCGCGATGTGCGGTCAAGCTTCAGCACCCATTTGGCTTCGGGTTCCCAGACGTCCCTGCCCCGGTTCTGGATCGCCACGCCCCGGTCTTCGAAACGCACCGCGATCGCGCCCAGAACGGCATAGAGCGGGCGCCGTACCCCGGCAACGGTCAGCACATGCTGACGGTCGGTCGCCTCGGTTTCGCGCCAGTAGCGGGCATTGGTCGGCCCGGTTTCGGGCGCGCCTGCCATGTCGCGCGTGATCTGGTCATAGGGCACAAGCAGGCTCTGGCCCGGTCCGATCGCCCGCTCCAGCTTACCGCGCGGGTTGCGGAACCCGTAGCGAATGCCGCGGTAGCGCAGTCGAATGCCGGAAAAGCTCTCGGACAGGTCGAAAAGCCCTTTTGCAGTCTCTATTCCGTCGGCCATCAGGGTGTTCTCGATGGTGACGTCCTGGAACGCCTCATGGCCCGGGAAAAGCTCGGTCCAGCGGTCCTTTTGCTCGCGCCGCCCGCTGGCGAGGTTGAGGAAGGTCGAGGAATGAAGCGCCACCGGCGTGGCCAGGTTGGCCGCGGTTGGATTGTCGGGGTCGGCATGCATCCCGCCCAGCCACCGGTTGGGATGACGCTTGACGACATCGGGCCGGATCGCCAGCACGTTGCGCGCGGTGACGCCGCCGAAGTCATTGGCGATGAAGGGGCCGATGGTCTTGGCCGTGGCGACCAGCAGGGCCTTGTCGATCACGTAATTGCCGGGATGTTCCGGCACCCGCGGGTTCGACCCGGCCATGTTGACCACGTGATAGCCGCCTTCGCAGACCACCCGGTCCAGCGTGAAGCTGCTGCCCGGCTCGCCGGACGTGTTCAGCCGCAGGCAGGGCTGGTCGGCCAGTTCGCCTGCCAGGCCCGACCAGCCGGAGCGCGAAAAGAAGTCGGAACAGCCGATATAGGCATCGCGGCACTTGGTGATGCGCACCGGCCCGCCCCGGTTGGACAGGGCCCGCGACTCGATCCCGCCATGCAGCGCTTCGGGATGCTGGGCCATGCACATGCCCGCCAGCCCCAACCGGGCCATGTCGCTGCGGAACAGGGTGCCGAAATTCTGCCAGCTGGTGATCGTGGAGTTGCCGATCAGCACGGTCGCGGGCACGGACTTGTTCACCTGGAAGTCGATCAGCCCGTAATTGCGGAAGGTGCTGTTCCAGACGGTGTAGTGCGCGGTCTGGCGCGACGGGGTCCATTCCAGCGGGCTGCCACTGGCGATCCCGGTTTCGGTGACCGGGTTCCAATGGCCGCGAAACTCGAGATTGGCCACCGTGAACTGCCGCGCTTGCGCGCGCTTGGTGAGCCGCAGGATGGGGCTGCGTTGGCCAAAGGCGGTGCGCAGGACGGGCGCCGCCCCCTGCCCCCAGGCATCGACATGATAGGCCGCGGCGGTGTCGAAGCGCAGTTGTTCGAGCTCGAAAGTCTCGCCGCGCCGGAACAGCAGGCGGGTGGGCCCGGCGGCCCGGGCCAGGGCTTTTTCCAGCGCCGCGAAAGAGGTCAGCCGTACCGCGCCCGCCGGCGCCTCGGCCCAGCTTTCGCCGGGGTCGAACGCCACGCACAATGTCGAGACGCCGGGAAAGCTGCTCTCCGGGCTGGCGATATCGATCCGGTAGGCTGCCTCGGCGACGGTGCCGCGCGCATCGCGGGCGGTCAGCCGCACCTCGTAGCCGCCGGGATCGGGGAAGAACAGGGCCACTTTCGGCCCGTGGGCCAGCCGCATGTTGTTCCAGGGCCTGACCATGTTGACCGGTGCCTCATAGGGTTTCGGCGGGCCGGTCACCTGCCAGGTGTAGTGCAGCTCGTGAAAGGCCGGGTCATAGGTCAGGCCGGCGCGGGCGCGGGTTTCGAGTGCGAAGCCCTGCGGGTCGACAGCCTCGAACCAGACCCCTGCCGGGGCCACTGTTGCCAGCGGCGCGTAGGCGCGGATCGCGATACCGGCCATCAGCTCCCCTCCCGGGCGGCGGCCCGGAACAGGGTCAGGAAGCGCTCGGCGCCATACGCGGCCCACGTGGTGGCGGGCCCGTGCAGATGGCCTTCCGGCATCTCGGCCAGTGCGGTGTCGACGAAGGCGCGGCGCGAGGTCTGCAGATCGGGGCTTCTGATCAGGCGACGGCGCAGCTTGGCGGCCAGGATCGCGGCGTCCAGCCGGGCGGCATTGAGCCAGCCGGGACGGTAGCGCGCCGGGGCGGGCTCGTCGTTGATCGGGATGTCCATCATGTCCGGAAGATAGCGCTCGATCAGCGCGACATGAACCGGGCATGACAGCCCATGGCCCAGATCCGACATCGCGGCGCGGCAGAAGAACGGGCTCATCCGCCCGGTCGCCCAGCGGGCGAGCTTCTGGTTCCAGATGCCGAACCGTTCGGCCAGATAGAACCGGTCGCCGATCACCGCGCTGTCCGGGCCATCCGCCGCCAGCCGGCTGATGGCGGCCCGAACCCGGGCGCTGTCGCCAAGTTTCCTGTCGATCCCGTGCGCAGGTTTCCCGCCCAGCACCCGCTGGAAGGGCCGGTACCGGTCGTAATAGCCGCGATAGATCTCGCCGCCGTCGCCACAGACCCGGGGCGGTGCGGAGGGATCGGCCGAAGCGAGGATATTGATCTCGATATGGCCGTTAGTGGCGAGGGTGGCCGCGTCCCAGGCCTGGAAAAAGGCCTCGGTCGTGGGGTGGCTGCCATTGCGATGATCGAGCGGAACGCCAAGCGTGCCCGCGATCTTGCGGGCGAGCTGCACATCGAGACTGTCTTCGGGGCCTTCGGTGAACAGCCGGATGTCGGTGGCCGGTTTGCAGGCCAGCGTGGCCGCCAGCGCGGCCCGGCTGTCGAACCCGGCCGAGATCTCGACCTCGACCGGTCCGGCGGGCAGGCGCTGGCCGAAATAGTCCAGCATGGTCTCGAGCGGCTGCGGGCCGGTGGGAAAGCGGGCCGGTGTGACGGTGGCGGCCCCGTTGGCGATCTCGACCGTCTCGCCGCCGCGGGCGACCTCGATCCCCTGGATCAGCGAGGCGTTGCCCACCGACCAGCCGATGCGGCGGACATGGTCGAGGCTGTCGCCGTCCGGGTCGAAGGCGCAATAGGGCGCCAGCGCGATATCGTGCGAGGCGACCCGGACCGCGGTGCCGTCGATGACATAGCGCAGCGCCAGCTGGCCGGTGATGTCGGAGGACAGCACCAGGGTGTCGTCGGCGGCCCGGTAGACCACCTTGCCGAACGCGCCCCCGGCCTCGCTGAGGGAGATCTCGGCCCCCTCCGCGGTTTCGGTCAGCCCGTCCTTCGGCCCGCGATAGTCAAGCTGTCCGATCCGGATATCGGGGGTCGCCAGAGGGGCGTTCAGGCTGATCAGAAAAGATGTCCCCGGGGTCATCCGAGGACACGGAACAGCTTGCGATAAGCGATGCCGAAGCCCAGGAAGAAGGGCACCAGAACCAAGGCAAGGCCCAGGGCATCGGGGACGCCGAACGCATCCAGCAGGTTCTTCAGCACGATCAGCACCGCATGGCCGACGAACATCGGCAAGGCCAGGATCCCGCTGGCGACGAAGAAGGTGTTGAACCAGCGCAGGCCCGGCCCCCGCCGGTCGGCGGTCAGGTTCAGCCAGGCGAAGCCGGCCAGGATCAGCAGCGCCACACCGGCATAGATCGACAGATGCCAAAGCTCCGGCAGGTTGAAGCTGAGGCGCAGGCTGACCGGCGCGGCCTGGTACAGCCCCAGCCCGCCCAGCGTGATCAGGACAAGGCCGTAGCCCGCCGTCTGGCCGATCACCCCGGCCTGGGCATGGTAGCGGCGGAACGCATAACCGATGGCGACGCCGATCAGCACGTAGAAGGTCATCCGGAAGAAGCCGTATTTCGCCGTGAGGATCAGCTTGAAGAACTCCAGCAGCGCCGGCGGCTGGGTCATGCCGATGGCGGCGAACAGAACCGTGTGGATCAGAAGCGAGGCCGCGGCGACACCGAAGATGGTCAGAAGCCGGTTCGGCCCGACACTGAGCAGCCGGACCAGAAGCGGCAAGGTCAGCATGGCGAGCGCGTAATAGGTGATCACCGAGTAGAACAGGCCCGACAGGGCCAGCCGGTCGCCCCACTGCCCTTCGACGGTCATCAGCATCGCGCGGGCCGCAACCAGGATCAGCAGACCGCCGACGATCAGCTTGGTGTTGAGCCGTGAGCTTTTGAAGAACAGCTCGCGGTTCGACTGGTAGTGGTACAGCCCGAGCGCGCCGACGCCGATGCCGAAAACCATGGCGAAACCCGGTGTGCCGAAGCGCCAGGCGGGCAGGAACGCGCCGTAAATCCATGTGGCGTTGTCCCCCAGCCGTTCCAGCAGGGCGGGAAGCCAGTGGACGATGACGACCCAGATCACCAGAACGCCGCGGGTGGCGTGAACGGCGTTGACGGTCTTGGCCAGATTGAGCCCGCTGGCCAGCAAGGTCGGCGCCGGCTCCGGTGCAGCGGCGACCGGCGCGGCGGGTTGGGGTGGCGCGGGCGGTGGCGGTGCGGCGGCGGCAGGGGCCGTCTCGCCCGCCAGATCGGCGATGGTCTTGCCCTCGAAGATGCCGCGTGCGGTGTCGGGGTCGATGCCGAGCGACTGCATCCGCATGATGGTGGTGAGCGCCGAGAGGCTGTCACCGCCGAGATCGTAGAAGCTCTTGTCGGTCGGGACGTCCTCGAGGCCCAGGATCTCGCCCCAGAGCGCCTGCAACTCGGCGGTCTTGCCGCTGGTTGGCGCCGGGACCGGGACTTGCGCGGTTTCGGTGGGTGGCGGTTCGGGTATCGCCGGAGCCGCGTCACCGGCCATCTCGGCGATGGTTTTGCCTTCGAAGATGCCACGGGCGGTGTCGGGGTCGATGCCGAGCGACTGCATCCGCATGATCGCGGTGAGCGCCGACAGACTGTCACCGCCGAGGTCGTAGAAGCTCTTGCCGGTCGGGACATCCTCAAGACCCAGGATCTCGCCCCAAAGGGCCTGCAACTCGGCGGTCTTGCCGCTGGTTGGCGTCGGGTCCGGGTCTGGTGCGGCTTCGGCGGGTGCGGGTGCCGCGGCCGGAGCGGCCTCGCCCGCCATCTCGGCGATGGTCTTGCCTTCGAAGATGCCGCGGGCGGTGTCGGGGTCGATGCCGAGCGACTGCATCCGCATGATCGCGGTCAGCGCCGACAGACTGTCACCGCCAAGGTCGTAGAAACTCTTGTCGGTGGGCACGTCTTCAAGACCGAGGAGTTCGGCCCAGAGCGCCTGCAATTCCTCCAATTTAGAGCCTGTTTTCACAGGTTCAGCCGGTTTGGCCGAGGGCTGGCTGCCGATGTCGTCCAGCGCGGGCAGTTCGGCCCGCTTCACCTTGCCGGTAGCGGTCAGCGGCAGGGCCGCCACTTCGCGCAGTTCGAAAGATCCATTGCCGGTCAGACCGATCCGCTCGGCTTCGGCACGGATGGCTCCGGTGACGGTGTCGCGGTCGAGCCCGGCATCCTGGCGGAGCGCCACCAGCACCTTCTCGCCACGCAGATCGTCGGCCAGCCGGCCCGCGGCGACGGCACCAGGCACACCGAGGACGGTGTTCACGGCCTGCTCAAACGCCGTCGGGTCGATCTTGAGGCCGCCGGCATTGATCAGTTCGTCGACCCGGCCTTCGTAGAACAGCCAGCCGTCCTCGATCCGGCCGCGGTCCGAGGTGGTGAGCCAGCCGTCGTCATCCGTCACCGGCTTGACGCCTGCGCCCGAGACCAGCCCTTCGGCCACGTGGGGGCCGCGGGTGCGGATGCGGCCTTCGGCATCGATCGAGATCTCGACCGCGCCTTCCGCCCGTCCGACACTGTCGAGCCGGTCCTCGGCGGCCTCGGACACATCCAGCAAGGTGCTGCGCGAGGCCTCGGTCAGACCGTAATGCTGGACGATCTTCGCGTTCGGGAACAGCTGGCGCAGTTCCAGCTTCTCGGTCCCGGTCATCCATTGCGAGCCGATCTCGATCCATTTCAGATTTCGCGCCGATTCCGCCGGAATCGTGTCTTTATTGGCCAGCAGCACCCGCCAGAGCGTGGGCACTGCCGAGACCGCGTTGATCTCGCCCGCCGCCAGCATCCGGCCGATCTCGGAGGGGTCGAACCCGTGTTCAGGCAGGAAGGCCGCGCCGCCCGCCGCGGCCACCGCGCGGGCCCGGCCGAAACCGAAGGAATAGGTCACCGGCACGCCGAGATATTCGCGGATCGATCCGTCGATGCCCATGGCGGTGTTGATGCGGCTGACCACGTCCTGCAAGGCGCGGTGCTGCAGCAGGATGGCCTTGGGGCGGCCCGTGGTGCCCGATGAGAACGCGATCAGGGCCCGGTCTTCCGCGGTGGGCGCAGGCAGATCGGCCTCGAACCAGCCGGGATCGGCGGCAAAGCTTTCGCGGCCCAGGATCTTGGTGCCCGGCACGGTCTTGCGTCCCGCGCCTTCGGGCAGCGCCATGACGCATTGCCCCTGGTCCCAGGCCGCGAACACGGCCCGGAGATAGGCCCGGGCGTTCGCCGCCTCGAAGGCGGCGACCTCGATGGGACCGCTGGTCAACATGGATTAGGCGGCAAACAGGGGCGTTTGCGCGGCAGTCGATTGCGGCAGCCCCATCGCGGCCAGCACCCGGCGGCTGCCGGTGAAGGGCGCGCGGCCATGCATCCAGCGCATGTTGTCGATGATCGCCAGATCGCCATCCTGCCAGTCGATGTTGAGCGTTTTCTCGGTCAGAACGTCGAGAATGCGCTGGATGGTGGCATCCGGGATCGGTTCGCCGTCGCCGAAGACGGCGTTGCGCGGCAGCCCGTCGGCGCCGAAAGCGGCGACCAGCGCGTTGCGGGTGGCCTCGGGCAGTTGCAGCGGATGGAACAGGTGGGCCTGGTTGAACCAGAGCGCGCCGTCGGGGCCGTCGATCGCCCCTTGCGCCTGCTGGTCGACCTTCAGCGTGCCATCGGCCAGCCATTCGATTTCGAGATCGTTTTTCCGGGCGATTTCAGCGACTTCATCCTTGTCGTCGGTGCCGAAGGCGTTCTGCCAGGGAATGTCGACGCCGGTGCGGAAGTTGCGGCGATAGATCACCTCGCGCTCGTGGAACTCGGCGACCAGGTCGCCAAGCGCGTCGGACACCGCCTTCATGTCGGCAATGGTGGTCGCGCCGCCGGTGTCGGCCGCATCCTTGCACTGGAACATCAGAAGCCGTGGCCAGGTGCGGGCATAGGACATTTCGGAATGCAGCACGATCCACTGTTCGGCCGGAAATTCGGTCGAGGTGAAGGCCCCTTCGCCGACCGAGGAGCGCGGGGTCGACCAGCGCGCGTCGGTCATCGGGTCGGCGCCGAACAGCGCCAGCGTCTTTTTCAGGGTGGCGGCGTCTTCGGTGTCATATCCCCGGAACAGGACGAGCCCTTCGTCCTCGAGGGCCTGTTTCACGGCGTCCATGTTGTCGCCGATCCAACCGGTCAGTTCGGTACTGTCTGAAGGGGCTTGAAAAATCTTCATAATCGATACTCCGTTCGGGGAATTCCCGTGCCTGAACTGGTCTTAATTCGCAGAGTTTCTAGTCTAAAACGCGCGATTCTGCCAAGGCGAAGTGTTAACAGGGCATCAACTGTGGTGAATTTGCGATGGCGGCGGGCCGGGTCGGAGCGGCCCGCCATTTCGGCGCGAAATGCCGGGGATCAGGCGGCGGCGACCTGCGGTGCGCGCCGCTGTCGGGCCTGGGCCAGATCGCGGGCCCGGGCCACGACGCCTGCCGCCCAACTGTCCCAAGTCAGGACGCTGCGGGCACGGTCGAACCCGGCTTCGGACATCAGTGCGTAGGCCGCCGGATCGCGGGTGACGTCTTGGATGGCGCGGGCCCAGTCGCAGCCATCGGCGGCGAGCGGCAGCAGCCGCCCGGTGCCCGCCCCGCCCAGCAGCGAGGGCAGCCCGCCGGTGTCGCTGGCCAGCACCGGCGTTCCGAAGGACATCGCCTCGGCGGCGACCATGGGCGTGCAATCGGCCCGGCTGGGCACCAGCAGAAGATGCGCCCTGGCATAGAGCCGGGCCAGTTCGGCGGCCTGGGCGGCGCGGTTCTTGTTCAGATAGCCTGCGGCGGTGATGTGCGGGGTCGTCCGGTGCGCCTCGGGCAGCCGCCCGACCACGGTCAGCGTGGCTGCAAGGCCCATCTTGCGGGCCTGTTGCATCGCCGCGACGGCGATCTCGCCCCCCTTGCGGACCCAGTCATTGCCGACAAAGAGCAGGTTCAGGGACGAAAGCGGCGGTTTCTCGGGGCGGCTGGCCGGCAGCCGGGCGGTGTCGAAATTGATGCCGAAGGGCAGCGCGGCGGTCTCGGTGTCGAACTCGCGCGCCGCCCGGTCGGCCATTTCCTGCGAGGAATAGAGCGCGGCGTCGGCCCGCTGCAGCACCCGGGCTTCGCGGCGGTCCATCTCGACCGGCACGCCCCAGCCATAGTCTTCGCGCAGAAAGGCCGGGGTGGCGTCGGTGACATGGATCAGCGGGGTGTCGCAGGGTGGCCGTATCCGGTCGATCATCTGGCTGGCGACCAGCCCCACAACGGCGTCGAGACCGTCGATCTCGGCCTCAGACACCCGGTCGAGCTTGGGGGACGCCCGGCGCAGCAGCCGGTCGGCCAGCCCCGGCGGACGGTGGGCGCCCAGCACGCGCAGGTCGATCCCCGGCTGACGCGCCAGCGCAGCGGCGGCATAGAAGGTGGTGCCCGAGAAGGCGCGGCGATCGTAAGGGTTGTGCGGGGACAGAAAGCCGATGCGAAAGGGTGTGGCGGTCATGCGCGCTCCTGACACGTCCCTCCCCCCGTCTCGCTTGTGGCGCGATCTGGGTTAGCGTCGGGTTAACGGCGTTGCGTCCGGGGCGCGTGTGCCGCGCGGGGCGTTCACGCTCTGGCAGGGCCATGCGGGGTACGACACCCGCGGTAACCCATGCAGGAGAAACTGATGCCTGATCCTTTTGGCAATCGCGCCCGGACCCCGTCCGACCCCGCCGTTTCGGTCTTTGCCATCGTGCCCGACGACGCGGCCGATCTGGCCCAGCCGACGACGGCGATCAACGTGATCACGCCGGGCAAGCTGCGGATCACCACGGTCGACGGCACCGAGGGCACGATCAGCGTCCATCCCGGCCACGCCTTTCCGGTCCGCGCCGCGCGGGTCTGGAACACCGGCACCACCGCGACCGGCATCACCGGGCTGGTCTAGAGCGCGGGATTTGAGGCCTTTGCTTTAGGCGGTCTCAGAAGCCGAGGCGGCGCATCGGGCCGACCACCTTGCGGTGGACCACCGGCGGCAGAACCTCTTTCAGGATGCGGTGCCGCTTGGCCCGGCCTTCGCTGCTGGCATCGTTCGAGCCGGGGCGCGGTTTGAACAGCGTCGAATGGGCGATGCGCGTCTCGTCCCAGGTCGCGGTGTAGTAATACAGCGCGATCGACAGGCGCGGCAGCCCGTCGGGATGGTTCACCGGCTCGGGATTGCCATGCCAGGTGTCGGACCCGGTCGAGAAGCAGACCATCCGGTTCTCGGTCGGCGTGAAGCTGGCCTTCTTGGTCTTCATCTCCTTGTCCCACACTTCGAAGGACCCGCCCCATTCTTCCTTCCAGGGCGGATTGAGATAGATCAGCATGTTCAGCCGACGCTCGATCTTCATCTGCTTGTGGACGTTGAAATCGGCGTGGATGTTCAGATAGCCGCCGGTCAGCGTCTTGTGGATGCCGGCGCCGATGAAATAGGGGTCGGGGATCAGGCCCTCGATGCCGGTCATTTCCTCGAGAAACTGGATGAACGGGCGCGAATTGAAGACGTAGAACAGGTTGCGCGTGTATTCCGGCAGCCGGTCGGGGTTGTACTGCGATTTCAGCTTTTCCTCGGCGGCGTCGAAGCTGCGCTCGGCCTCTTCCAGCGTGGCCACATCGGCGCGGACCTTCTCGATGATCTCCATGGGAAGGAAATTATCGATACAGATATGATGATAGGGCTCACCGCTCTGGTAGGTCTCGGCATAGGATTTGCCGAGTTCCTTCGCGGCGGCGTTGTCGAGCCTGAGCTGATTCGGATCGATTGGGCAAACTTCGGTCATCACTGATACTCGCGGCGGAAATTACGGCAAAATACCTAGCCCGCTGCCGGACCCAATCCAAGCCCTTGCCCCCGTGAAGGCGGAAATTCTGCTGCAGGGGGGCGAAAATACCGCAGGTTTCCGCAAATTCTGCGCCGGGGCCTTGCCCGGACTTGCCCGGAGAGCGGCTTCCGGCGATGCCTTCGGGACCTGTTCTTAGTATGAGATGTCCATGAGTTCCGCCCCTGCACAGCCGCTTTTCGTCTATGGCGCGCTTCGCTCCGGCACCACGCTGCTTCGCCTGATGTTGAAACATCATTCTGCCATCCAGTCGCCGGGCGAGGCCGATTTCCTGTTCGACTTCGTCAACTGCAAGCCCGACGGGCGCTGGCGTTACGACCGCGAGGGGCTGGCGAAAAGCCGTATCTTCCGGGCCAAGAACATCGCCATGCCGGCTGCGGAGGTGAACGGCGGCGACATGGCCCATGCGCTGGTGCGGGCGATGATGCAGGACGTCACGCCGGACGGGCCGGGATATATGAGCCTGAGCATTCACCGCAACGCGGCCAAGATGCACGCGCTCTTTCCCGACACGAAGGTGATCCACCTGCTGCGCGACCCGCGCGACGTGGCGCGGTCGTCGATCGGCATGGGCTGGGCCGGGACCAGCTATCACGGCGTGGGCCACTGGGTCGGCACCGAGATGCAATGGGACGATGCCGCCTATCCCGAGGACCAGGTGCTGACGGTGCAGTTCGAGACGCTGATGGCCAACCTCGAGGCCGAACTGACCCGGATCTGCGCGTTTCTCGGTCTCGATTTCGAACCGGGCATGCTGAGATATTACGAGAATTCGACCTACGGGCCGCCCGATCCGGGCATCTCGCAGAAATGGCGGCAGACGGCGACGCCGCGCGAGGTGGCCCTGATCGAAGGCCGGGTCGGCCCGCTGCTGGCCGCGCGCGGCTATGACCCTGCCGGGGATCCGGCGACGCCCGGGGCTGTCGAGGGGCTGCGCCTGAACCTGGAGAACCGCTGGAAGCGCTGGCGCTACAACATGCGCCGCTACGGGCTGCCGCTGTTTCTGGGCCATCATGCCGCGCGGCTGCTGCGGCTGAGCGGGATCGAAGACCGGCTGGCCGCGCGCCAGGAAGCCATCCGGATCAAGCGCCTGCAATGACTGATCGCCGCTACCTGATCATTTCGCCCGGCCGCAACGAGGGGGCCTATATGCGCCGGACGCTGGACAGCGTGATCGCGCAGACCGTGCGCCCCGCCCTTTGGGTGATCGTCGATGACGGCTCGACCGACAACAGCCTCGAGATCCTGGCCGAATATACCGCGCAGCACGACTGGATCCGGGTGATCGAGAAGCCCGACCGCGGCCACCGCGCCGTCGGCCCGGGCGTGATCGAGGCGTTCTATTACGGCCTGGACCGGGTCGCGGAGGAGTTTCCCTACCTGACCAAGCTGGATTTGGACCTGGACCTGCCGCCGCGCTATTTCGAGACGTTGCTGGAGCGAATGGAGGCCGACCCGCGGATCGGGACCTGTTCCGGCAAGCCTTACATCCGCCGCGGCGGGCAGCTGGTCTCGGAACGCCGGGGCGACGAGATGTCGGCGGGCATGACCAAGTTCTACCGCAAGAGCTGTTTCGACCAGATCGGCGGCTTCGTCCGCGAGGTGATGTGGGATGCGATCGACTGCCACAAGGCAAGGCAACTGGGCTGGAAGGCGGTGAGCTGGGATCATCCCGACCTGAATTTCGAGCATCTGCGGCCAATGGGATCGAGCCAGACCTCGATCTATACCGGCCGCCGCCGGCACGGGTTCGGGCAGTATTTCATGGGCACCGATCCTTTGTACTTCTTTGCCACGGCGGTGTTCCGGTCGCTCGAGCCGCCTTACGTACTGGGCGGGCTGGCGATGCTGCAGGGCTATATCGGGGCGTGGTGGAAGGGCACCAGGCAACTGGACGACCCCGAGCTGATCGCCTTCATCCGGGCCTATCAGAGGCGTTCGCTGCTGAAGGGGCGATCGCAGGCGGTGGCCGAGATCGAGGCCGACCGGGCGGCGCTGTTTTCAGGCTGAGGCCAGCGCCAGCGCGCCGATGATCCCGTCTTCCTCGAACCGGGTCAGCGTGGTGGCGGGCCGGTCGGGCGCGGCGATGCCGGTGGGCCGGCCGTCTTCATCCAGCGTCAGGTGAATGTCGCGCGGATCGAGCGCGAGGCCTTCGCCGGTCAGCTTCATGCGCGCTTCCTTGGCGGTCCAGAAACTCAGGAACCGGTGCAGCGGGTCCGGCGCGGCGTCGATGGCGGCGCGCTCGGGGTCCGAAAAGCAGCGCTCGGCCAGGGCGGCGCGGTCGGTGATGCGGCGGTCGCGCGCTTCGATATCGAGGCCGACCCGGCCGGTCTCGGCCAGGGCGACGGCGCCGTGATCGCCGGAATGGGACAGGTTGAAGGCGGGACCGACCGCCAGGCGCGGCTTGCCGCGCGGGCCGTAGTCGAAACACAACGCCTCGGGCGGCTGGTCAGTGGCCTCGCCCAGCACCCGGCGCAGAACCCCGCGGGCCCGGATATAGCGGTGGCGGTCACGGTCGAAATGGAAACGGGCGGCGCGGGCCGTCTCGTCGTCGCTCAAAAGCCGTTCGGCGGCGGCCAGCGCGATATCGGCGTCGCTGTCGAGGCGGAAGGTGACCAGCCGCGCCCCGGAGAGAGCGCGCTCAACCGCCAAGGATCTCGCGCAGCGCGGTGCTCACCCGGTCGACATCCGCTTCGGTCAGCCGCATCGCCGAGGGCAGGTTGATGCCGCGCGGGCTGATGTCATAGGCGACCGGGTTGCGCGTTTCGGCCCCTTGCGCCGAGGGGGTGTCGGCGTAAGCGGGCAGCTTGCTCATCGGGTGGAAGAAGGGCCGGGTGTCGATGCCGCGCTCGGAAAAGGCCGCCATCAGCGATTGCGTGTCCTGGCCCAGGTCGCGGTCGAGCACGGCGGTGGTCATCCAGTAGGTGTTGAACCGGTCCGCAGGCTCGGCATTCAGCGTTACGCCGTTCATCCCGCCAAGCCGGTCGCGGTACCAGCCGAAGATCTCGCGCTTGCGTCCGATCAGCTCTTCGACCCGGGCCAGCTGCGCGGCGCCGAGCGCGGCGGTGACGCTGTTCATCCGGTACTTGTAGCCCAGTTCGGTGTTGTAGAAATTCTTGAAGTTTTCCTTGGTGCGCCCGTGGTCGCGCAGCACTGAGACCCGCTCGAACAGATCGTCGTCGTCGGTCACCAGCATGCCGCCTTCGCCGGTGGCGATCAGCTTGGTGCCGTGAAAGGAAAAGACCGAGATATCGCCGAAATTGCCGGCCAATTTGCCCTTGTAGCGGCTGCCGATCACCTGCGCGGCGTCTTCGAGGATCTTCAGCCCGTGGCGCTCGGCGATGGCGCGCAGCGCGTCGTAATCCGGGGTCAGCCCGTAGAGACCGACGGGGATGATGCCGCGGGTGCGCTCGGTGATCGCGGCTTCGACGCTGGCCGGGTCGATCACCCAGGTCTCGGGGTCGATATCGACGAAGACCGGGGTGGCGCCGACCTGCGCCAGCGGCGCGGCCGAGGCGATCCAGGTGATGTCGGGCACGATCACCTCGTCGCCGGGGCCGAAGCCAAGCGCCAGCATGCCGAGATGCAGGGCAGACGTGCAATGCGGCACGGCGGCGGCGTGCTTCACCCCGATATAGTCGGCGAAGTCGCGTTCGAACCTGGCCACGTAATGCCCGGCATTTTCGTACCAGCCGGAGCGGGCGGCTTCGGCGACCTCGGCCACTTCGGCCTCGGTGACCCAGGGACCGGCGACGGGGATGCGATCCATCTCAGAACACCTCGACTTCCGGGATCGGGGTGACGAACCGCCCGCCCCAGTCGCGGATCTGGCTCATCTGGGCGGCGATTTCATCCTTCAGGTTCCAGGGCAGGATCAGCAGGTAATCGGGTTTCGTCTCGGCGATCCTTTCCGGTGCATGGATCGGAATGCGGGTGCCGGGCAGCAGCCGGTTCTGCTTTTCCGGGTTCCGGTCGACGGTGTAATCGATGAAATCGGTGCCGACGCCGCAATAGTTCAAAAGCGTGTTGCCCTTGGCGGGCGCGCCGTAGCCGACGATGGACTTGCCCGACTCTTTCGCCTCCATCAGGAATTTCAGCAGCCCGCGCTTGGTGGCCATGACCTTCGCGGAATAGGCGGTATAGGCCTCGAGCGAGGTCAGCCGCGCCGCCGCCTCGGTGGCCCGCAGCGCGGCCAGCCGGTCGGTTTCCGCCAACGCGTCGTTCTCGGCATGGGTGGCGAAGATGCGCAGCGAGCCGCCATGGGTGGGCACCTCTTCGACATCGAACAGCTTCAGACCGAAGGCGCCGAACACGGTCTCGACCGAGCCGAGCGCGAGGTAGGAGAAATGCTCGTGATAGATGGTGTCGAACTGGTTGAACTCGATCAGCTTCAGCAGGTGCGGAAACTCGAAGGTGATCACGCCGCCCGGGTTCAGCGCCAGCTTCAGCCCGCGCACGAAATCGTTGATGTCGGGCACATGGGCCAGGACGTTGTTGCCCAGAAGCAGATCGGCCTGTTTCCCCTCACCGGCCAGTTGCTTGCCGAGCGCCTCGCCGAAAAACGCGGTGATCGAGGGGATGCCGTGGGTCTCTTCGGCGATCCGGGCCGCGTTGGCCGCCGGTTCGATCCCGAAGCAGGGCACGCCCGCCTGCTTGAAGAATTGCAGCAGGTAGCCGTCGTTCGAGGCGATCTCGATCACCTGGCTGTTCGCATCGAAGCCGAACCGGCCGATCATCATCTCGACATAGCGGCGGGCGTGCTCGACCCAGCTGTCCGAGAAGGACGAGTAATAGGCGTAATCCTCGGAGAAGATGTTCTCGGCGGTTTCGAAATCCTGCAACTGCACCAGGAAGCAGGTGCCGCAGACGTAGGCGTGCAGCGGATAGAACGGCTCCATCCGGTCGGCCTCGGCCATTGGCACATAGGAATTGGCCAGCGGCGACATGCCCAGATCGCAGAACGAGGTCCGAAGCGGGCTGCCGCAATGGCGGCATTCAGGCGTCATGGTCCCCCCAGAGCTTCCAGGGCGCGCCGGCCTCGCTGGCCCAGAGCTCTTCCAGGTAGGCCTTGTCGCGCATCGTATCCATGGCCTGCCAGAAGCCGTCATGTTCATAGGCCATCAGTTCGCCATCGCGGGCCAGCTGCTCCAGCGGCGCGCGCTCCCAGATGGTGGCATCGCCGTCGGTGATATAGTCCAGCACGCCCGGTTCCAGCACGAAGAAGCCGGCATTGACCCATTTGCCGTCGCCCTTGGGTTTCTCGATGAAGCCCTCGACCGTGCCGCCGTCCACGACGCTGAGCAGGCCGAACCGGTCGCGCGGCTGCACCGAGGTGACGGTGGCCAGCTTGCCATGGGCGCGGTGAAAGGCGATCGCGGCAGAGATGTCGATGCTGCCGACGCCGTCGCCATAGGTCAGGCAGAAGGGCCCGTCCTGGATATGGGCGGCGACGCGCCGGAGGCGGCCGCCGGTCATCGAATCGAGGCCGGTATCGACCACGGTGACGCGCCACGGCTCGGCCTTTTCGCGATGCACCGTGACCTCGTTGTTGGCCAGGTCGAAGGTCACATCGGCGCTGTGCAGGAAGTAGTTCGCGAAATACTCCTTGATCATGTAGCCCTTGTAGCCGGTGCAGATGACGAAATCGGTCACCCCGGCATGGGCATAGATCTTCATGATGTGCCACAGGATCGGGTGGCCGCCGATCTCGATCATCGGTTTCGGACGCAGCACGGATTCCTCGCTGATCCGCGTGCCGCGGCCCCCGGCCAGTATCACCGCTTTCATGTGCCTCTCACCCCTTCAAAACGCCCCCGAGCGCCCCCAAAGCGTCCCGGCGTCACGCGTCCTCGGGCTGGAACACGAGCACGCCGTTGGTGTCCTTGCCATCGTCATAGGTGGCGACGATGTCGTCATCGAACCGGACGTGATCGGTGGCACGCATGAAATCGCGCAGCGTGGTGCCGGTCGACTTGTTGTCCGACAGGGCGGCGCCCTTGTGATCGATGATGTCCTGGCGGTGCACGGTGCGGAAGTCGATGCTGAAGCGTGTCTCGCCGGAATCGTTCGGCACCGTGGCGTGCAGATGCTGCGCCGAGAAGCCGATCACCGAGGCCGGGTCGCCGATGATGATCTGCGGATCTTCCAGGCTTTCGCCCTGGAAGCGCGGATGCGGGCGCGGATCGCTGTTGATGTACTTGCCGGCATTTTTCCGGCCATCGGCGTTCCACTGGTAGGCGTCGAAATCGTGCGAGTTGTTCTCGACCGCGTGGCCGAACCGGGCCGGGTAGAAGGCCAGGCCGCGGCGTTCGGTGATCGGGCGGATCGGCGTCCACCAGTTGATCTGGCTTTCCGGGCAGGCATACCAGATGTCGCGATGGGCCTTGTAGGCATAGCCCATGCCCGCGGTCAGATAGCCGTCGGTCGAAACGATGCGCAGCTTGGGCACGTCGAAATAGGTCAGCTCCGGGTCGGCGCCGATATCCTCGAAGAATTGCAGCAGCGCCTGCTTCGCCTCGGGATGGTGGGTGAAGGCCGGTTTCAGTTTCGAGATCACCTCGACGAACTCTTCGACGGGCATTTCGAATTGCGCACGTTCCGGCGCGATCGGATGAAAGGCTTCGACGATCATGTTCCAGGCCAGATCGCACAGCGCGGTCATCCCGCGGGTCGGCGAATAGAAAACAAGATCACCGTGATAGAGCGCCGCGCGGCGCTCGTCGTCGGACATTTTCGGATCGATCAGTACAGCAGACATCGTACCCCAAGCTCCCCCTGAACAAAAACAACATGACGAATAATAGCCCAGCGTCGGGCTGGCGAATACCATAATTGCAGGGCCCGATCGCAGAAAAAATGTCGCGGGGGGCGTCTTTGGCAGCCGCTGCGTTCGCAAGATCACAACAATATCGTATTTCCCGACGGATTAATCGCGGACACCGCCATCACCTTTGCGTTTCCCGGTATTTTCTGCCTATCTGAAGCGTGGTTGTTGCAGAGTGCGGGCTATGAAACGCGTCCTTATCTTCGGAAATCTCGGCTATATCGGCCCGGTCCTTGTCGAGGCGCTGCGCCAGCGCGGCCCGGTCCATGTCACCGGCCACGATACCGGCTATTTCGATCGCTGCTATTCGGCCGTTCACAGCAGCGGTCTGAATGTCGATCAGCAGATTTACGGCGATGTCCGCGATGTCGATGCAACATTGTTCGACGGGGTCGACGCGGTCATCTATCTGGCCGCGATCTCGAACGATCCGATGGGTCGCGCCTTTGCCGAACCGACCCATGCGATCAACGACAAGGCCGCCGAACGGGTCGCCGGGGCGGCCAAGGCGGCCGGTGTCGGGCATTTCGTCTTCGCCAGTTCCTGTTCGGTCTACGGCGCGGGCGGCGATGCGGCCAAGCGCGAGACCGACGCGCTGGACCCGCTGACCGATTATGCGCAATCCAAGGTCGCCGCCGAAGGCCGGCTGCAGGCGCTGGCGGATGCGGGCTTTGTCGTCACCTGCCTGCGCTTCGCCACCGCCTGCGGACCCAGTCCACGCATGCGGCTGGATCTGGTGCTGAACGATTTCGTCGCCACCGCGCTGACCGAAGGCCGGATCACCATCCTGTCCGACGGCACGCCGCTGCGTCCGCTGATCGACACCCGCGACATGGCCGAGGCGATGATCTGGGCGGCGGGACGGCCGCGTGAGTCGGGCGGAGACGCCCTGATCGTGAATGCCGGCAGCGACGAGTGGAATTTTTCCGTGCTCGATCTCGCCAGGCAGGTGCGCGCCTTCTACGGCGAGATCGCGATCGATGTGAACACCGAAGCGGCGCCCGACAAGCGCTCCTACCGGGTCGATTTCGGCCTGTTTCATGCATTGGCGCCAGAGGCTTACCCGACCCGGACGGTGTCCGAGACGATCGCCGCGCTGGACAATGTGCTGGGCTCCGCGGCCGGCGGGCTCGCCGATTTCCGGCACGGGCCTTACATACGTTTGAACCTCATTCGTGAATTGATCGCGGCCGGAGTGCTTGACAAGGATTTGCGATGGCGGGTCTAAAAGAAGGCGTTAAGGGAAGTGTTTTGTGCGTTAATTAGTGGGTGAATTGGGGGTCGCGGTTATGAAGGTGGTCATCGAAAGTCTGCGTAAGGCCTTGCCGAAGGTGCCTTACGCGAACGGCTTCGAGTTTGAAGACATCATCGCCTCATTCGGGGATACGACAATTGTTCCGGTCGAGCGCAAAAGCCGCCTCGCCCGGCGCTTCAGCGCGTGGAGCGGGATGCCCGAGGGCGATCTCTATTTCACCCATATCATGTCGCCGGCCGACCTTGCCCATCTGGAAGGTCAGTCCCGGCACGACTTCGCCCGCAAGGCGATCTGGATCGAGGAGCTCTGGCCTTATCTGATCGAGGATCGCCGCTCGCTGCTGTCGCTGAAGCAGTTCGATCATATCTTCGTCGCGCACAAGGCGGCGGTCGACCCGATCCGCACGATCGTCGACCGGCCCTGTACCTTCCTGCCTGCCGCGGTCGATGCGCTGAGTTTTTGCCCGTGGCCGGACCCGCCCGAGCGCAGCATCGATTTTCTTTCGATCGGGCGCCGGCGCGAAGACCTGCACAAGGTGCTCTATGCCCACGCCTGTGCCGACAACCGGTTCAACTACATCTTCGACACCACCGGCCGTGCCCCGTTCGACGCTCTGGATGCCCATATCCCGCACCGGATGCAGCTGGCGGCGGCGATCAAACGGACGAAATTCTTCCTGTCCGATCTCGCCAAGCTCGACAAGCCCGAGCAGACCGGGGGCACCCAGGTGTTCGGCCCGCGCTTCTTCGAAGGCGCGGCGGGCGGGGCGATCCTGATCGGCACACCGCCCGATTGCGATATCTTCCGGTCCTATTTTTATTGGCCCGACGCCATCCTGTCCTTGCCCGAAGGCGGCGATGCGCTGGCGCTGATGGACCGCTTCTCGGCCAATCCCGAAAGGGTCGACGCGGCCCGGCGCTCGAATGTCGTCGGCATGCTGGAGGCCCATGACTGGTCGCATCGCTGGGAAACCGTGTTGCAGGCCATGGAGCTGCCACTTCCGGAGGCGCTGCACCGCCGTCATCAGGCGCTGACCGAACGGGCCGCGCTGGTGCGCCAGGACACACCTCGGCAGATCGCGCTCTGACCGCGGACCGGTGACCGGGCCTGGTGCGGGCCGGAGCAATTCCCCCATTCGAGGTGTCGATGCGCAACATGAGCCTGGATACAGCCCTTGCCCAAAGCTGGGATGTGCTCGTCGTCGGCGGCGGCATGGGCGGCTCTGCCGTCACCCGCCAGCTTGCCCGCAAGGGGCTGTCGGTGCTGGTGCTGGAACAGGGCCAGCAGGCCTTCGCCGAAAGCGCCGACATCAACAAGGACGAAACCGATCCGGACCAGCGCATGAAAATCGGCCGCTTCCCGGCGCCGCTGACCGGCACGATCGACGGCACCACGCGGGATTTCTATGCCCCGCTCGGGGCGGGCGTCGGGGGGTCTTCGCTGCTATATGCCGCCGCGCTCGACCGGTTTCAGCCGCGGGACTTCGAGCGCCGGACCCATCCCGGCGACCCCGGAGGCCGACTGGGCTGGCCGGTCGGCTATGGCGAGATCGAGCCCTATTACCAGGAGGCCGAAGCGGCGCTGTCGGTCACCGGCACGCCGGATCCGCTGAACCCTGAGATGAACTATCGGCTTGCCTCGCCCGATCCGATGAATGCCCGCGATACGTGGATCTCGGCCGCCTTCGAGAAGGCCGGCCTGCATCCCTACCGGCTGCATGTCGGGATCGAGAACCGCAAGGGCTGCGACTGGTGCCTGGCCCGGGTCTGCCTGAGCGGCTGCAAGCGCCATGGCGGCAACGCCTTCATGGACCCGGCGCTGCAATCGGGCCGGGTGGCGGTGCTGGCGGGTGTGACCGTGGACCGGGTGCTGGCCGACCGCGCGCGGGTCGGCGGCGTGGCGGTGCGGGCAGGTCCCCGCAAGGCCGAGTTGACCGCCCGCGCCGTGGTGCTGGCGGCGGGGGCCTATTTCACGCCCGTCCTGATGCTGAAATCGGCCTCGGAGCACTGGCCGAACGGGTTGGCCAATGCCCATGACCAGGTCGGGCGCAACCTGATGATCCATTTCGGCATCCGCTTCGCCGTCTTCGCCCGTCGCAACCTGTCGCTGGAGGGGCACCGCAAGGCGCTCGGGTTCCGCGATTTCTACAACCACCCCGACGGTCCGTTCGGCGAGGTGCAGTCGACCGGTGGCGAGGCGACCGCTGCCAACGTGCTGTACGCGC
Source organism: Rhodobacter sp. (assembly GCA_030065095.1). Taxonomy (GTDB): domain Bacteria; phylum Pseudomonadota; class Alphaproteobacteria; order Rhodobacterales; family Rhodobacteraceae; genus JASJCA01. The sequence goes on along the minus strand of JASJDP010000035.1, from coordinate 35,461 downwards.
TGCGCCAGCGGATCGACGAGACCCCGCTGCGCCATATCCCGATGATCCGGCACCTTCTGCGGGGTCCGGCGGCCCTTGCCCCGCTGCTGTTCGGCAATGCCGCGATCATGTCTGCAATGATGGAGGATTTTCCTTACGAGGATAACCGGGTGGTGCTGGATCCCGACACCCCGTCCGGCATGCGGTTCCACTACCGGATGGATGACGAGGCACAGGCGCGCGGCACCGCGTACGTGAAGCTGCTGAAAGCCCGGCTGCGGGGACATGCCCGGATCCAGGTGCTTTCGGCCCGGCCCAATCTCAATTTCGGTCATCCCTGCGGCACCTGCCGGGCGGGCGACGATCCGGCCCGAAGCGTCGTCGACCGCGACGGCCGGACCCACGGGCTGGAGAACCTCTATGTGGCCGATGCCGCCTTCCTGCCGACCAGCGGCGGCACCAATCCCAGCCTGACGATCGCCGCCAATGCGCTGCGGATCGGCGACCGGATCGCGGCGCATCTGAACCTGTCCGAAGAAGTCGTGGCCTGAAGATCAGTCGGCGTCGATCAGGCGGCCGATCTTGCCTGCTTCCTTGGCGATGTCGAACGAAGCTTCGACCTGCGCGCGCCCGGCCGCGCCCATGCGGCGGCGTGCGTCCGGGTCCTCCAGCAGGGCCGCGATGGCTTCGGCCAGGGCCGTGTCCGAGCCGGGCGGCACGAGATGGCCCGAGACGCCCTCTTCGACCAGTTCCGAGATCCCGGCGATCCGCGTGGCGATTACCGGCAGGGTGCTGGCCATGGCCTCCATCAGCACCACCGGCACGCCTTCGGCGAACGAGGGCAGCACGAAGATGTCGGCCCCGCGCAGCGCCTCGGCGACCTCGGCCTGGGTGCGGGCCCCGGCGAAGGTCACGCTCTGGTCGAGGCCAAGATCGCGCGCCCGGCGTTCCAGCGCCGCCCGTTCGCCGCCATCGCCGATCAGCGTCAGCCGGGCCTCGGGGAAGCGGTCTTTCAGGGCGGCCATGGCGTCGAGCAGAACCGCCACGCCCTTCACCGCCGCCAGCCGCCCGACGAAGACGAGGGTCTGGCCCGGCGGCTGGTCGCCGCGCCCGTAGCGGTCCGGCGTGACGCCGCAATGGACGATCTGCATTTTCGGCCAATGGGCCTGGTCGGCGAAGATCATGCCCTGGCTGCGGCAGAAATGGCTGATGCAGGCGACGAATTTCGCTCGCGCGATCTTTTCGTCGATCCGCCAGAGCCGTGGCTCGAAGAAGATCGCCGGGCCATGCAGCGTGAAGCTGAAGGGGATGTCGGCCAGGCCGGCGGCCAGCATGGCGACCGAACAGCTGGAATTGGCGAAATGGTTGTGCAGATGACGCGCGCCCCGGTCGCTCAGGTGGCGCGCCAGCACCAGCGCTTCCAGCAGATAGAAAAGCTGCCAGACCAGCGCCCGCAGCCCCGGCGGACGGGTGCGCCAGGCCAGGCCGAGCGCGCCGGCCAGCCGTCCGGGCCGGGCCAGTCCGAACCCGAGCGCCCGAAACAGGGTTACGGGCGATGTGGCTTCGCTGATCACGTAGAAGGTCTGAGCCGCCTCGCGCGCCTCGTCCTCGCCCGCGACATGGGCGCCCGAGGTGCGGCGGATGGAACAGGTCAGCACCTCGCGCCCCTCGGCCCTGAGGGCTGCGATTTCACGCAGGATGAAGGTGTGCGACAAGGCCGGATATTCTCCGGTCAGGTAGGCAATGGGGGCAGATTTTCCGGCCATCCTGGTACCCTGGGCAATCGAACGGGCCTTGCATACAAGACCCGCCCGGCCCTGTCTGTCTCTGATCGGGCGCGCCAGGGCGACGTGATATTTGTGTCACGGCCCCACGATTGCTCGGGCCGGGTTTGGATTGCCGGGCGTGAAGTGCTAGAATCGGCACCGTAATCGTAGTGTCCGGTGGTTTGTTTCATGTCTTTTCCCCCGCGCGATCCCGCCCAGACGGCCCGGCCCGTTCCTTTCCGAAAAGGCGCGGCGTGATGGGCTTTTCCTGCTTTCTTCAGGGCAGCGACACGCTGACGGTGCAATGCGGGGCGATGATGCTGGCCGCCGGTCACGAGATCCGCGCCGTGATCACCGCCGATGCCCAGGTGGCGGACTGGGCCGGGAGCGAAGGCCTGACGGTGGCTGAAACGGGCGCGGCGGTCAGCGGCACGGCCGACTGGCTTTTGTCGATCGCCAACACGCAGCTGATTTCCGAGGCGGTGCTGGCCAAGGCGACGCAAGGCGCGGTCAATTTCCATGACGGCCCCCTGCCCCGCTACGCCGGCCTGAACGCGCCGGTCTGGGCGATCCTCGGCGGCGAGATCCGGCACGGCATCACCTGGCACGTGATCGAAGGCGGCATCGACGAAGGCCGCATCATCGCCCAGCAGGAGATTGCGCTGGCCCCGGACGAAACCGCGCTGACGCTGAACGCGAAATGCTTCTCCGCCGCCATCGAGCGGTTCGGCGACGTGATCGCGGCGCTCGAGGCGGGCCTGCCCGACACCGTGCCGCAGGATCTGTCGCAGCGCAGCTATTTCGGCCTGCATGACCGGCCCGTGGCAGGCGCGGCGATCGATCCCGCGCGCCCGGCCGAGGAGATCGCCCGGCTGGTGCGGGCGCTGGATCACGGTGATTACCGCAATCCGCTGTCGGTGCCCAAGCTGGTGCTTGGCGACCGCGTGCTGCTGGTGACGAATGCCGACCTGGTGCCGGGCGACGGCCCCGCCGGCACGGTGCTGGCCGCCGACATGGAAAGCCTGACCCTGGCCTGCGGCACGGGTGCGGTGAAACTGTCGGGGCTGAAAGACGGGATGGGCGCGCCTGCCCATGCCGGTCTGGCGCCGGGCAGCCTGTTGCCCGGGGTCGATCCGGCCGCGATCGATGCCGCGCTGAAAGAGGCGGTGCGGGGCGAGGCCGCCTGGGCGCGGCGGTTCGAGACGTACCGCCCGGCGCTCTGGTGCGAGACCGACGGCGGGACGGGGGCCTGCCAGTACAGCCTGACCGGGGCGCGCGACGATCTGGCCACCGCCTTCGCAATCAGCGTTGCCGCGCTTGCAGGCTTTGCCGCGGTCGATCTGGCGCAGCAGGTGCCAGACGCGGTCCATGGCGCGCATCTGCCCTGGCGGCCGGTGCGGTTCGATCCCGATCTGCCGCTGGCGCAGGCCCGCGCGGCCTATCTCGGGGCGCTGGCCGATGAGGCCTCACCGGTCCCCGCCGATCTGCCGGCCCGGGTGCCAGGGCTGAGCCAGCGCCGCGGGCCCGAAGCGGCTCTGACCGAGCACGGCCCCCTGCCCGGGGCCGCCCTGACGCTGGCGCTGGCCGACGGGGTGCTGCATGCCGATCTGGCGCGGATCCCGCGCCGCCTTGCCGACCTGATCGCGGCCCGGATCGATCACCTGGCCGGCCTGCTGGAAGCGTCCGACGGCACCGCCGCCATCGCCGATCTGCCGCTGATGCCCGAGGCCGAGCGCGCCCTGGTGATGGAGACCTGGAACGCGACCGGGGCCGACTACGAGGCGGCCTGCATTCATCGCCTGTTCGAGGCCCAGGCCGCCCGCATGCCCGAGGCCACCGCGCTGGTCTATCGCGGCGAGAGCCTGACCTATGCCGAGCTTGACGCGCGGGCGAACCGCGTCGCCCATGTGCTGCGCGCCATGGGCGTCGGGCCGAACCAGCCGGTCGGGCTGCATGTGCGGCGCTCGTCCGCCCTGCTGATCGGCGCGCTTGGCATTCTCAAGGCGGGCGGGGCCTATCTGCCGCTCGATCCCGGCTATCCCGCCGACCGCATCCGGCTTTACATCGAGGACAGCGGCACGCGGGTGATCCTGTCGGAAACCGCGCTTGGGCTGGCGCCCGGCACCGGGGCCGAGGTGCTGGCGCTCGATGCCGATCCGCGCCTCGCCGAGGCGCCCGAGACCGCCCCCGACAGCCCGGTCTCGGCAGATGACCTCGCCTACATGATCTACACCTCCGGCTCGACCGGCCGCCCCAAGGGCGTGATGATCGAACATCGCAACGTGGCGAATTTCTTCACCGGCATGGACGACCGCATCGCCCATGAGGATGGCAGCGTGCTGATGGCGGTGACCTCGCTGTCGTTCGACATCTCGGTGCTGGAACTGTTCTGGACACTGGCGCGCGGCTTCAAGGTGGTGCTGTCGGACGAAGACAAGCTGGCCGCCGGGGCCGAGGCGCCCGCATCGGGCCAAGGCATGGCGTTCAGCCTCTATTACTGGGGCAATGACGACGGGGTCGGCCGCGACAAATACACGATGCTGCTGGAAGGCGCGAAATTCGCCGACAGCCACGGCTTCACCGCCATCTGGACGCCCGAGCGGCATTTCCACGCGTTCGGCGGGCTCTATCCGAACCCGTCAGTGACCGGCGCGGCGGTCGCGGCGGTGACGGAAAATCTCGGGGTCCGGGCGGGCTCCTGCGTGGCGCCGCTGCACCATCCGGCCCGCATCGCCGAGGAATGGGCGGTGATCGACAACCTGACCGGCGGCCGGGCCGGGATCGCCTTCGCCAGCGGCTGGCAGCCCGACGATTTCGTGCTGCGGCCGGAAAACGCGCCCCCCAACAACAAGCCTGCCCTGTTCGAGGCCCTGGCGGATGTGCGCAAGCTCTGGGCCGGCGAGAGCGTCGACTTCACCAAGGCCGATGGCAGCACCATCGCCTGCCTGACCCAGCCGCGCCCGGTCTCGAAACGGCTGAACGCCTGGGTGACCACGGCAGGCAATCCCGAAACCTGGCGCCAGGCCGGCGAAAACGGCTGCCACGTGCTGACCCATCTGCTGGGCCAGTCGGTCGACGAGGTCGGCGAGAAGATCGGCCTCTATCACGCCGCCCTGCGCGCGGCCGGGCATGATCCGGCCGAGTTCACCGTCACGCTGCTGCTGCACACGTTCATCGCCGAAACCCGCGACAGCGCCCGCGCTATCGCCCGCGAACCGATGAAGGACTACCTGCGCTCGGCGGCGGACCTGATCAAGCAATATGCCTGGGCCTTTCCGGCCTTCAAGAAACCGGACGGTGCCAGCAGCGCGCGCGAACTGGATCTGGGCAGCCTGGAAAAGGACGAGCTTGAAGCCATTCTCGACTTCGCCTTCGAGCGCTACTTCGAACGCTCCGGCCTGTTCGGCACCGTCGAGGATGCGCTGGCCCGGGTCGACGAGGTGCGCGCCATCGGGGTGACCGAGATCGCCTGCCTGATCGATTACGGCATCGACCGCCAGACCGTGCTGGACGGGCTGGTGCCACTGGCCGAGGTCGTGGCGCGCGCAAACGCCGGGGCCGAGGCCGAGGATCATTCGCTGGCCGCGTCGATCAGACGGCACGGGGTAACCCATCTGCAATGCACGCCCTACATGGCGCGGATGCTGGTGACCAACGAGGTCAGCCGCGACGCCCTGGCCGGGATCGATCACCTGATGATCGGTGGCGAGCCGCTGTCGCCCGGCCTTGTCGCCGATCTGGCCCGGGCGACGGACGCGCGCATCGAAAACATGTACGGGCCCACCGAAACCACGATCTGGTCAACCACCGCGCCCGCCCGGGCCGGCCAGCCGGTGCGGATCGGCCGCCCGGTCGCGAACACCCGGATCTACATCCTGAACAAGGCGATGGCGCCGGTGCCGGTCGGTGTGGCGGGCGAGATGTACATCGCCGGCGACGGTGTTGCGCGCGGCTATCACGGGCAGCCCGACCTGACCGCCGAGCGGTTTCTCGACGATCCCTTCCAACCCGGGGCGCGGATGTTCCGGACCGGCGATTTGGCGCGCTGGCAGGCGAACGGGCAGCTCGAGTTCCTCGGCCGCGACGATGCGCAGGTCAAGGTCCGCGGCTACCGGATCGAGATCGGCGAGATCGAGGCTGCGCTGGAAGCCGAACCCGGGGTCGTCCAGGCGGTGGTCACGCTGGCGACGGATGCTTCCGGAACCGGCCAGCTGACCGGCTATGTCACCGGCAGCGCCGGGGAAGCGGTGCTGAAACAGGCCCTGGCCGCGCGCCTGCCCGCCTTCATGGTGCCGAACCGCATCGTCTCGCTCGAGGCATTTCCGCTGACGCCCAACAAGAAGATCGACCGCAAGGCCCTGCCGGCCCCCGGCGCGGGCCGGGCGCGTCCGGTCTCGAAACCGGCGCCGGTCCCGGCCCCCACGACCGAAGCGGCGGCAGGCGCGGTGGCCCCCGATGAGGCCGGCGAGGTGATCGCCGAGATCTGGTCCGAGCATCTGAACCTGGCCCATATCGCGGCGTCGGACAATTTCTTCGACCTTGGCGGCCATTCGCTGCTGGCGGTCGAGGTGCACCGCGCGGTGCGCGACCGGCTGGGCCTGAAACGGCTCTCGATCGCCGATATCTTCCGGGCCCCGACGCTGGCGGGCTTCACCGCCCATGTCGAAGCGCTGATGGGCGCGGGCGGGCCGGAGGCGCCGCCACCGGCGGCCGGGGGCAATCCGGCGGCTGAACAGATCACCGATCGCCGCCAGGCGCTGCGCCAGCAACGGCGGCGGTTGCACTGAAGCTTACGGCCCCGCCACCCCGGTGCGCGGATTGCCGATGACGACCTCCCAGACCAGCGCCTGCAAGGCCGCCGCGGTGTCCTCGTCCAGCGCCTCGGCCGGGCTGCCATCGGCGCGCTGCAGACGGTGCGGCAGGCCCACGGGCGTGTGCCCGTACAGCACGGCATAGTGGGTCAGCGCGATCAGGTAGTGGCCATGGTCGGTCAGGTGAATGCGGTCGCGAAAGAACGGATCGAGCGTGCTCAGGCGGCCCACCGGCCCCTGCTCCAGCCGCCTGGCAAGGGCGGCGAAGACCTGTCCGCCCGGAATGACATAGACTGGGCGGCGCTCCGGGTCGGCGGCCATCACCGCGTCCATCAGCCCGGGCTCCCAGTAGCGCGCCGGGTCCTGTTCCAGCCGCTTCAGCCAGCGGGCTTCGTTGTCGCGGCTGTGCCAGATTTCATAGAGGTAGACGCGCGTGCCGGGCCGGGCGGCGCGCGCCGCCTCGGCCCAGAGGCCGAAATACCGCACCGTGTCCCGCTCGCGCAACGACACCTCGATGTCGATCCGTTCGGTCAGGATCAGCGCGTCATAGTCGCCGCTGGCCACCGCCTCGCGGGCGGGCCGATGGAGGGGATGGTCGTTGGCACGGTCGAAATCGCGCACCTCGATATCGGGCTCCCAATGGCCGCGCAGTTCGGCGAAGGACCCCAGCTGGCTGTGATAGCTGTGGCCGTCGCCCGCAAGCTGGGCCAGCATCGCCGGAATATCGCGCCCGACCAGCGAATGGCCCAGGTGATACACGGCCAGACCGCGATCGGGCGGCGGCAGCGGCGTGCCGTAGATCTGCGCGATCTCGGCCTCGTCCAGAGGCTGCTCCGTGCAGAAGGACAGACCCAGACCCATCAGCATGGCAGAAGCGAAACCGGTCCAGTTAACCACCTGTTCTCCCTTGAAAATTGACCCTAGGTCACCCGAAAGTGGCCCCACCCGGCGTGTGTGTGTTCACTTTGCGGCAACAAACTGTGATTTCCGTCTATTCTGGAGCGCTTTTGGTAGCAAACAAGCCCGATTCTCTATACTTAGACGGTGGGGACTATTTGTTATGTTGCGAGTGAGTGCTGAAAAAAAGCAGGGCGACATTGCCATTGTCGGGTTGGCCGTAAGGCTGCCAGGCGGCCAGGAGAACGCCGAAACATACTGGCGTAACCTTCGGGATGGTATTTGTTCGATCCGCAGATTTGACAAGGACGTGCTGGAAGAGGCGGGTGTGCCGCCGCATCTGCTGGCGCGGCCCGATTACGTGCCGTTTGCCGCACCGCTGGATCGGTTCGATCATTTCGATGCCGAATTCTTCGGCTTGTCGCCGAAAGAAGCGGCCATCATGGACCCGCAGCACCGGCAGTTTCTGGAACTGTCCTGGGAAGCGCTGGAGCGGGCCGGTCACGTGCCGTCCAGCTTCGATGGCAAGGTCGGCGTCTATGCCGGCTGTGGCATGGGCAGCTACTTCTATTTCAACGTCTGCTCGAACCCGGATCTGGTCGAAGACACCGGCATGTTCCTGCTGCGCCATACCGGCAACGACAAGGATTTCCTCTCGACCCGGGTCAGCCATGCGCTGGACCTGAAAGGGCCCTCGGTCAACGTCCAGACCGCCTGCTCGACCTCGCTGGTGGCGGTCCATTACGCCGCCCAGGCGCTGGCCAGCGGCGAGTGCGACATGGCGCTGGCCGGCGGCGCGACGATCGAGCTGCCGCAGGGCCATGGCTACGTCTACAAGGAAAACGAGATCCTCTCGCCCGACGGCCAGTGCCGCGCCTTCGATCACCGCGCCGAAGGCACGGTCTTCGGCTCGGGCGCGGGCGTTGTGGCGCTGCGCCGGCTGGAGGACGCGGTGCGCGACGGCGATCCCATCCTGGCGGTGATCAAGGGCTCGGCGATCAACAATGACGGGGCCGACAAGGCCGGCTATCTTGCCCCCTCGGTCAGCGGTCAGGCCAAGGCGGTCGCCGCCGCCCACAAGGCCGCCGGCGTCAGCGCCGAGACCATCGATTACGTCGAGTGCCACGGCACCGGCACCTACCTGGGCGACCCGATCGAGGTCGCCGCCCTGACCGAGGCGTTCCGCGAAACCACCGACGCGGAAGGCTTCTGCCGCATCGGCTCGGTCAAGACCAATATCGGCCATCTGGACACCGCCGCCGGCATCGCTTCACTCGGCAAGGCCGCGCTGGCGCTGCAGCATGGCGAGATCCCCCCGACCCTCGGCTTCGAGGCGCCGAACCCGGCGATCGATTTCGAAACCTCGCCGTTCCGGGTCAATGACCGGCTGACACCCTGGCCGACGCGCGACCATCCGCGCCGGGCGGGCGTGAACTCGCTCGGGGTCGGCGGCACCAACGCCCATGTGGTGCTGGAAGAGGCGCCCGAAGCGCTGCCCTCGGAAGACAGCGGCTGGCCGTTCCAGCTGCTGACCCTGTCGGCCCGCTCCGAAGCGGCGCTGGATGCCGCCGCCGACCGGCTGGCCGATCATCTCGAGGCGCATCCCGAACAACCCCTGGCCGACGTGGCCTTCACTCTGAAGGAAGGCCGCCACGGGTTCGACAAACGCCGCGTGGTGGTGGCCGAAAGCCATGCCGAAGCGGCGCGGCTCTTGCGCGAGTGCCCGCAGCACCGGGTGTTCAGCCAGAGCACCGTCGCCGAGACGCCCGACACGGTTTTCATGTTCCCCGGCGGCGGCGCGCAATATGCCGGCATGGCGCGCGATCTCTATGACACCGAACCGGTGTTCCGCGAGTGGATGGACACCGGCCTGGACCATCTGCAGCCGAAGCTCGACGACGATGTCCGTGCTGTCTGGCTGCCCGGCGAGGGCGATCTCGACGCCGCCGACGCGCGGCTGAAAACGCCGTCGGTGCAACTGCCGCTGATCATGATCGTCGAATATGCCCTGGCCCAGCTCTGGATCAGCTGGGGGGTGAAACCGGCGGCCCTGATCGGCCATTCGATGGGTGAAAACACCGCCGCCTGCCTGGCGGGCGTGATGTCGTTCGAGGATTGCATCGGGCTGGTGCATCTGCGCGGCAGACTGTTCGACACGGTGCCCGCCGGCGGCATGCTCTCGGTTCCGCTGTCCGAGGCCGAGCTGCGCCCCTACCTGGGCGACGATCTGGATATCGCCGCGATCAACGCCCCGTCCCTGACCGTGGCGACCGGGCCGGAAATGGCGCTGGCGGCGCTGGAGGCCCGGCTGGCGGCCGCCGATATCGAGGGCACCCGCATCGCGATCGACATCGCCGCCCACAGCCGGATGCTGGAGCCCATCCTGGACGACTTCCGGGCCTACCTGCAAAGCATCGCGCTGCATGCGCCCGCCCTGCCCTTCGTCTCGAACGTGACCGGCACCTGGATCACCGAGGCCGAGGCCACCGATCCCGACTACTGGGTCCGCCACCTGCGCGGCATGGTGCGGTTCGCCGACGGCATCGACACGCTGGCCGAGACGCAGGATCGGATCTTCCTCGAGGTCGGACCCGGACGGGCCATGGTGGCGCTGGCCGCCCAGAACCCCAAGGTCACCCGCAAGCGGGTCATGGGAACCCTGCGCGATCCCGCCGACAAGGTGGGCGACGACGTCTATTTCGTCACCATGCTGGGCCGCCACTGGGCCATGGGCGGCAGCTTCGACTGGAGCCAGATCTGGGAAGGCGCGCGCCGCCGCCGGGTCAGCCTGCCGACCTATCCGTTCCAGCAGAAGCGCTATTTCATCGAACCGGGCACCGCCCGCGCGCCCGACACGGCCGAGGCCTGGCCGATGCGGATCGAGGACAGCGCGAAATGGAGCTGGACGCCGGTCTGGAAACCGACTTATGCCGATTGCCCGATCGATGTGACCGAAGGGCTCGCAGCCGCTACACCCGAGACCTGGCTGGTGCTGCTGGACGAGACCGGGCTGGGCAAGACGCTGGTCACATCGCTGCGCGACGCGGGCCACCGGGTGATCACGGTCCGCGCCGCCGACCGCTATCGCCGGATCGATGCCGATACGTTCGGCTTGGCGCCGAGATTCGCCGATGCCGAGTTTCCCCGGCTGCTCTCCGAACTGGCCGCCGAGAAGGCCCTGCCAAGCCGGGTGCTGCATCTCTGGCTGGTCACCGACCGCGAAACGGATGTCTCGACCCTGCGCGCCTATCACCAGATACAGGACAAGGGTTTCTGGTCGCTGTTCCATTTCTCCCGCGCCTGGGCCGAGGCCGACGGCAAGGGGTTGCATCTTCATGTGATCACATCCGACATGATGCGGGTCGGCCGCGAACCGCTGCCCTATCCGGCCAAGGCCACCGTGCTGGGTCCGGCCAAGGTGATCCCGCGCGAGTTTCCGGGCCTGATGGTGGCAATACTCGATATCGAAAGCCCCGCCATCCGCGCGCCCTCCAAGGACATGCTGCTGGAAGATATCCTGGCGCACCCGGGCAACCATGTCGCGGCGCTCCGGGGCGGCAAGCGGCTGCAGCAGGGCTGGCAGCCGGTCACGCTCGGCGCGCCCGATCTGACACTGCGCGAGGGGGCGACGGTGCTGATGACCGGCGGTCTGGGCGGGATCGGCCTGACGCTGGCCGAACGGCTGATGCGCGACCACGGGGCGAAGATCGCCTTCGTCTCGCGACAGGCACTGCCGCCGCGCGCCAAGTGGGATAGCACCTTGCGCCAGACCCCGCCCGGCGATCCGCTGGCGGATCGGCTGAACCTCTTGATGCATCTCGAGGCGCAGGGCGGCCAGTTCAGAACCTTCGCCGCCGACGTCGCGAACCACGAACAGATGCGCGGCGTTGTCGACGCCATCGAACAGGACTGGGGCCCGGTCTCGGGCGTGGTCCATGCCGCGGGGGCGATCGATGACGGCCCGATCCTTGGTAAATCCAAGGCCCAGATCGACCGGGTGCTGGCCGCCAAGGTCTTCGGCACCAACGTGCTGCTCGATCTGTTCCCCGATGGCAGCCTCGACTGGATGGCGCTGTTTTCCTCCAGTTCGACCATCACCGCGCCGGCCGGCCAGGTCGATTACGTCGCCGCGAACGATTACCTGAACGCCGTGGCGCAGTCCCGCGCCGGTGGGAAAACCCGTGTCTTCGCGATCAACTGGGGGGTCTGGGCCGAGGTCGGCATGGCCGCCCGCGCGGTCGCGGCGCGGCAGGGCGGCGGAACCGAAGGCGCGCTTCTGGCCGTCGATCAGCCGCTGCTGGACGGGATCGCCTCGGATGTGGACGGCACCCGCACCTACGTGGCGCGCTGGCGCACCGACGAACAATGGGTGCTGGACGAACACCGCACCCGGGCCGGCGATGCGCTGCTGCCCGGCACCGGTTATCTGGAACTGGCCGCCCAGGCCCTGACCGCGGCGGGCCATGACAGCGCGTTCGAGATATCCGATCTGACCTTCCTCAGCCCGCTCCGGGTCGAGGATGGCGGGGTGACGGATGTGCGCGTCACGCTGACCAAATCGCCCGACCGGTACCGGATGGAGGTCACCTCGGCGCTCGACGGCAAAAGCTTCGAGCCCAATGCCGAAGCCCGGCTGCAAGTGCTGTCGATGATCCCGCCCGCGTCGCTGGATATCGCCGCGATCGCCGCACGCTGCCCGGACCGGACCACCGCAGCCCCGGGCGAAACCCTGGCCACGGCCCAGGAGGCGCATCTGATCTTCGGTCCGCGCTGGCAGGTGCTCGAGGAAACCCGTTTCGGCAACGGCGAGGGTCTGGCCCGGTTGCGGCTGCCCGCCGGCGATACCGCCTATCACCTGCATCCCGGCCTGATGGACATCGCCACCGGCTGGGCCATGGAGCTGATCGACGGCTATGATCCGGCCACGCTCTGGGTGCCGGTCTCGTACCGCTCGGCCCGGTTCTTCGGCGCCATCCCGACCGAGTTGCGCAGCTGGGTGCGGCTGGTGTCGCAAGAAGACGGGATCGCGCGCTTCGACATCACGCTGACCGCACCCGACGGGGTGATCTGCGCCGACATCGAAGGCTTCACCATCCACCGGCTGGCCAGCGAGACCGCCTTCGCCGCCGCGCCGTCGCGCGTCCGGCCGGTTGCCGCCCAGACCGCCCTGTCCCCGGCCGAGGAACGGCTGCATCACAGCGTCCGGCAGGGCATTCCGCCCGCCGACGGGGCCGGTCTTTTCCTGACCGCGCTCGGCGCGGGTCTGCCGCAGCTGGCGATCTCGTCGCTCGACCTCGAGGCGCTGATCCGCCAGGCGGCGCAGGATGCCAAACCCCGCAGCGGGGTCGGCCAGAGCTTCGAACGCCCCGATCTCGACAGCCCCTTCGTGGCGCCCGAAGGCGAGATCGAGCAGCGTCTGGCCCGGATCTGGAGCGATCTTCTGGGGGTCGACGAGATCGGCGCCGAGGACGATTTCATGGATCTCGGCGGGCACAGCCTGATCGCGGTCCGCATGTTCGCCCAGGTCAAATCCGCCTTCTCGGTCGACTTCCCCATCTCGGTGCTGTTCCAGGCCCCGACCATTCGAAAGGTGGCGGCCCTGATCGCCGAACAGGTGGGCGAGATCGCCCCCGTGGACAGCCCCGAGGGCGCCCGGCAGGGGTTCGACTATCTGGTGCTGATGCACGACGATGACGGCCCGCAACTGCCGTTCTTCCTGGTCGCCGGGATGCATGGCAACGTGCTGAATTTCCGGGGTCTGACCCAGCCGCTGGACTGGAAAGGCCCGGTCTGGGGTCTGCAGGCGAAGGGTCTGGTCGGTGACGACACGCCGCACGAGACGATCGAAGAGGCCGCCCGCAGCTATATCGAGGAAATCCGCCGCGTCCGGCCCAAGGGGCCGTATTTGCTGGGCGGCTATTCGGGCGGCGGGATCACCGCGCTGGAAATGGCCCACCAGCTGGAAGCGGCGGGCGATGACGTGGCCGCGGTTCTCCTGATCGACACGCCCCTGCCCACCCCGCAGGAGCTGGATTTCAGCGTCAAGCTGCGGCTGCATCTCCACCGGCTGCTGCGCGAGAAGTTCCGCTACCCGGTGCTGCAGATGGCGCGCTGGAAGCAGGAGCATCCGCTGGGCCATGAAGCCCGCGAGGATGAATCGATCGGCCGCCAGATCGGGCGCTATTTCACCGCCGCGGTCCGCCAATATACCGCGAAACGCTGGACCGGGTCGGTGACGCTGTTCCGGCCCCCGCTGATCTGGGAATGGGATTTCGGCAAAGGTGTCCTGATCGACAAGGAACACCGCTATGTCCGAAACGACAATATGTGGGGCGATCTGCTGCCCGATCTCGACGTGGTCGAGGTGCCGGGCGATCACGTCTCGATGGTGCTCGAACCCAATGCCAGCGTGCTGGCGGCCCATATGCGCGCCGCCATGGCCGCCGCCGACCGCGAGGCGCGGCTCAAGCAGCTGTGGGACAAGAAGGCAGCCGAGTAGGCCGCCCGCTCAGCTTTCCAGATCAGGCTCGAACGGGCCGACCGAAGCGGCGCTCCGGGACAGGCCGGCCAGCACGTCGTCGCGCAGATTGCCGTGGAAATCGAGCAGCGAGGTCTTGCCGCTGCCTGCCCCGATCGCCACCGACCCGGGCTGTGGGCTGAATTCGGCCGTCACCTCGTCGGTATAGGCGCGCGCAGTGTCGACGGGCCCGCCTTCCCAGCGTTCGCCGTCATAAACCACGCTCCAGCGCGTCACCAGATCATGCGGGGCATGTTCCGTGGTGCCGCCGGTCACCATGTTCGGCGCGAAATGCAGGTTGTTGGCGAAATAGCGCGCGGCGATGTCGTCCAGATCGCCGGGATTGAAATCCCGGTCCTGGCTGCCGCTCCGCCCCGCGGTATTGGCATCCGTCCGGAGATCGACGAAGGCGCAGGAATAGACTTCGGAGCGCCGTGTCTGCGCCCCCGACAGCACCGAGCCGCCGGCCTCCGAGGCGCTGCCGGTCACGAAACGCCGCATGCCTGTCGAGGTTCCGGCGGGGGTGTTCGGCGCCACCAGAACGGCGTTGCGCAGGGTGGTGCCGCCCATCGGGATCACCGCCGAGGCCACGTGATGGGCCGTGTTGATATGGTGCAGCCGGTCGATCAGCACGAAATTGTCCGTGATCCCGTAGCCGCCGCCGGTGGCGTTGTAGATCTGGAATTCGCCGCCCTCGGCCCGGTGCCGGTCGATCACCAGTTCCTTGTCCGACAGGATCTCGCCGGAATTGGTTGCGTCGCCGCCCGAATTCCAGCGGATATGGGCCTGGAATCCACGCGCGCTGGACGAGGCCGACCAATCGTTGAAACAGGTCGTGTCATTGTTCGAAAACACCGTCACGCCGCGCGGCCGCGACAGCCGGAACGGGGCCACCCGCGCCCACCAGGGCGGGGTCGTGTTCTGGCTGCCGTTGATCGTGCCGGTGGGCTGACGCACCACGTTGCCGGCAAAGCCCACATCCTGAACATCGCCGCCATGCACGCCATAGCCGCGCCAACCCAGGATCCGGCAATTCGCCATGTACAGGTTGCCGCGAATGTCGCCGCCGGTGCCGCCCAGCTCGACCCCGACACCGCCGAGGTTCGACAGCTCCAGCCCCCACAGCGTCTTGTGCGCGAACCGCGGCCCGTTGCCGCCCGGTTCGCCGCCGCTGGGCGGGTTGGTGGGATCGTAGCCGCCCTGAATGCGCAGGTTGCAGATCACCACCTCGTCAAAACTGTCGCCATCGACGGTGATGCCAGTGTCATCAGTGCCGGATTTGTCGATCAGCGGTTTCTGCGAGGTCCCGCCGAACCGGCCGATATAGAGGCGCCGTCCTGATCCGCTGGTCTCGGTGATGTCGATCGTGTCGGTGAAGGTCTCGTCGAAACGCAGCAGAAGGCGCTGGTTCTGGCGCCCCGAAAGGTGCGCCAGCGCCGCCGTCACGGTGGTGAACTGGCTGGCCGCCGAGGGCGCGCCGGAAAAGCTTCCCGCCGCCGACACCACGGCGGTGTCCGCCCCTGCGAAAACCGTATCGGGGTCCTCGACGGTGACCGTAAGCGTCTCCGTCCGGCTGCCATCGCCATCATAAGCGGTATGGGCGATCGTATAACTGCCCGGGGCTTCGTGCACATGCACGCCGCGCGGGCCGTACCCTGTGTCCGCGTCCGTGCCCCAGATCGGGTTGTTGTCGAGCGCGGTGAAATTGCCGGGATCGCCATAATTCCAAACCCCTTCGATATCGTGGAAGGGAATAGCGACGCGGGCCGCCGATGAGGCGGCCGTCGCGGTATAAAGGGCGCCGAAGGGTGCCAGACCGGTGTTGCGAGACGCCGACAGCGACAGTGTCAGCGACGAGGTGTCCGCCTGCCCCCAGGTCGCGACACTGGCATTGACGCTGTCCGCGCCCTGATCGGCGGCGAGCGTCACCTGGGTTCCGGTCTGGAACCCCTGGAACTTGAACCTGGGCATCAGGCGACCCCCCATTTGTTGGCGAGATAGGCGTGGTATGCGGCGCGGTTTCCGGTCGTGCCGGTGATGGCCAGTTCGCAGACCGCGCCATCGACCTCGGCATTGGTCGAGCGGTTGCTCATCACGTAAAGCGACATCGCCGCGTCCAGCGCGGTGGTATAGCTCGTGACCCCGCGCGAGACATTGCCGATGAACACCTCGGCGGTGCCGCTGCCGGTCTGGTCGAAGACCACCGACAGGATCACAGGCCCGCTGAACGGCCCGCCCGAGAGGCCGAAGGACGATCCGATCCCGGCGGCATTGAAACGGCCGTCGAACTGGGTCGCCGAGGCCGCGTCGATCTGCATGTCGTTGGTCGCATCCAGTGCAAGGACGGCGGCATATTCACTGGCCGCGCCGTCGATGATCAGCGCCATATGGAGGGCCACATCGCCCGACGCCGGCAGCGTCACGGACCGGGCCAGATAATCTCCGCCATCGAAATCGAGCACGTTCAGGCCGTTCTGCGTGCGGGTGCCCGTCACCGGGCGCGCCCCCCCGGTCCCTTGCGCGAGGTCCGCGCCGCCGCTCACCTTGTCGGCCCAGGCCGAGACCGTGGACAGCCCGGTGATCGTGGCGGCATCGGAAGCGTCGTGCCAGGCGATCAGCGCGGCGTCGTCCGATGGCACGAAGGCACTGCCGAGCGCTGCGCTGACCGGCGCCGTCGGTCTGGGTTTCGCGCGCCGTGATGGCCGCCCCCAGGTCGGCCGATTGCACGACGTAGCTGGCGCCGGTTGCGCCACCGATGTCGGTCCCGCCGCGCTGCCATTGCCAGCTTCGGACCGGATCGCCCGCATCGGCATCATGCACCCAAAGCCCCTGTTCGGCGGTCAGGGTCTGACCCAGCGACACGGTGCCGGTGGCACCCGGCGGGACAAGGTTCACCGGCCCGCCCGTCAGATCGGCCGTGTCGAACCCGTAGGTGCCCGCGAACTGGGCCGGCGCGCTCACGCTGACATCGATCGCACCGGTGCGGGCGGTGATCACCATCGTGTTGTCCGACAGCGTGTTGATCGCCAGTTCCGGTTCGGTGATCGTGATGTTGATCTGCGCCGTATCGGTCTGGCCGAGATCGTCGGCAACCTCGTAGACGACCGTGTCGAACCCGGCGATGCCGGGTGGCGGCGTATAGGTCACGGTGTTGTCCGCCTCGGCCACCGCGGTGCCAAGCGCAGCACTGGCCGACACCAGCGTCAGCGGCTGGCCTTCGGGATCGACATCGTTCGACAGGACCACGAAAGTGACGGGCGCGCTGTCCTGCACCACGCTGCGCACATCGTCGACCGCGACGGGCGCCTTGTTGACCGAGGAAAAGGACGACCCGATCGGGCTGCCCTTCCAGAGATTGGCCGCATCGAGGATATCCTTCATCAGACAGCCTCGCGCACGATCAGCGCGGCTGCCGCGCCCTCCTTGCGGTAACTGACCGAGGCACCGGCGGAAAAGCGCACCGCATGGTTTTCATGCAGCGCAATGCCGTCATTGGCGGCCGGTGAAACGGTGGTGGTGACGAAAACGCTGCCATCGCGGGTCTGCCAGACCTCGTCGGCGGTCAGGGTGATCGGGGTCGACCATGCAGTCGTGGCATCGGTAATGAGGGCCATCGGGACGCTCCTTCGAGGACAGGAATTTCGTCCCGGAGCCTCGCGCCAAATGCTTGATGGCCGGTGATGTGGGCGCGCGCTGCCTCAGAGCCGCCCGTGACGGTCGAGAAAGGCGATGGCCGGCGCCAGGTGGCGGGCCAGCCGGTCGTCCCAGCCGGGGGCGAGCGGAAGGTCGGGGCGCGGGTAGCCGAACCGCGCGTAATCGGGCGCGAAGGCCCGCGCGATCAATGCCCGGTCGCGCGGGCTTATCTCGGTCCGGCCTTCGCCCGGCAGGCTGTGCGGGATATCCGCCGGACAGACCGCGCCGGTGACCGCTTCCAGCCAGGGCGCGATCCGGTCCAGGCCATCTTCCAGCCGGAACAGTTTCGCCCCGTCGGGCACGAAATCGGCCTGGCAGCGGAAATGGTTGTCGAAGGCGTGCGGAAAGCGCGCCGCAGCCGCCAGCATGATCCGCAGCCACAGCGAAAAAGGCAGTTTCGCCAAGGCTTTACCAATCCGGCTCCCGCGTCTCTTGCCCCGCTGCCAGCGGTATTCGCTGGCCATCCGGTCGACCGGGTCGCGGATCACGGCAAACACCGCGTCGGGCCGCCGTGCAAGGTGCTGCTCGGCATCGCGCCAGATCAGGTGCTGCGGCGAGTTCGGCGGATCGGCCAGCCGCCAGCCGCCCCGCTGCCACCAGAGGTCCCACCCCCAATGCAGATGCCCCACCGCATCGCCCCAATGGGCGACCATGAATTGCTCGACGGAGGTGCCGCCGGCTTTCGGGCAATGGGCGAACCAGATCAGGCGGTCGGGAAGGGTCAGGGACGGCATGCCGTCTTGTCACGCCGGATTGGTTAGCAGGGCATTAACGCGGGATCGATACGGCCCGAAAGCCCCCGCCATTTAATCGGCTGTTAACCATGCGCGCGGGAAGAACGCCCATGTTCGATGCCGTCCAGTCCCGTTCCGCCCCGCTCCGCGCCCTGGCTTTCTACCTGCCGCAATACCACCCCATCCCGGAAAACGACGCGTTCTGGGGGCCCGGCTTCACCGAATGGCGCAATGTGGTCCGGGCGCGGCCCCGGTTTCCGGGCCATGGGCAACCGCATCTGCCGGCCGATCTCGGGTTCTACGACCTGCGGCTGGCCGAAACCCGCGCCGCGCAGGCCGAGATGGCGCGGGCCGCGGGGCTGTCGGGCTTCTGCTACTACCATTACTGGTTCGCCGGGCGGCGGCTTCTGCACGCCCCGTTCGACGCGGTGCTGGCCAGCGGCGCGCCGACGTTTCCCTTCATGCTCTGCTGGGCGAACGAGAACTGGACCCGGGCCTGGGATGGCGGGACGCGCAAGATACTGATCCAACAGGATTATTCCGACGATGACACGCGCGCCCATGCGCGGCATCTGATCCCGGCCTTCACCGATCCGCGCTATATCCGGATCGACGCCCGCCCGGTCTTCGCGGTCTACAATACCGACGATCTGCCCTGCCCCCGCCGCTGGAGTGATACGTTCCGCGAGGAATGCGCCCGGCACGGCGTTACGCCCTACCTGGTCCGGGTCGAGCGCTATCTGGACCGCGACACGCGGCCACCCGCCGCGCTCGGGTTCGACGCCGCGCTCGACTTCCAGCCGTTTTCGCGCAATTTCCGGCGCTGGCAGCGGGAACGGCCCGATCTCAAGCGCCATCTCGGGCGGCGGATCGCTCATCGGCTGGGCCGGGACTGGCGGCGCTTGCAGCCGTGGCGGAGGTTTGACACCCAGTACGACATGCGCGCCTTTTCCGCCTTCGACGCCTGCCAGACACCCCCGGACTACCCTTGTTTTCCGGGGGTTTGCCCATCATGGGACAATTCGGCCCGGCGGCCTCCCGGCAAGGCGATCATCTTCCGGAACAGCGGCCCGCAGGTCTTCGGCGACTGGCTGGCGGCCAAGGCGGCCACCTTTTCTGCCGCGGGCGAGGAAAATCTTCTGTTCGTCAACGCATGGAACGAATGGGCCGAAGGCAACCATCTCGAACCCTGCCTGACCCATGGTCATGGCTGGCTGGACGCCATGCAACAGGTTCTGACAAAGGCATCGGTGACATCATAGCCTGATTGTCCAGCCGCCCCCGATCCACTAGCCCGGGAATGCTGGATTCATATGTGGTTGTAGATGCTCGATAAAATCCGGAACTCTTTCAAGGGCGACAATTATCAGGCGCGCGCCCTGCGCAGTACCGGAATGGTGCTGCTGAATTTCGGCAGCGAGAACATCCTGCGGCTGATTTCCAACCTGATCCTGACCCGGCTGCTGTTTCCCGAGGCCTTCGGCCTGATGGCGCTGGTGCA
Organism: Rhodobacter sp.; assembly: GCA_030065095.1. GTDB lineage: Bacteria > Pseudomonadota > Alphaproteobacteria > Rhodobacterales > Rhodobacteraceae > JASJCA01. The sequence continues at coordinate 15,563 of JASJDP010000035.1, read as the reverse complement.
GGTTGTGATCGCCGGCGTGGCGATGTTTTCCGATCTCGGCTTTCGCAGCGCCATCATCCAGCACCCGCGCGGCAACGATCCGGTCTTCCTGAACACCGCCTGGACGCTGCAGATCCTGCGCGGCCTCCTGTTGATGGCCATCATCATGGCCTGCGCGGGTCCGGCCGCGGCGTTCTACGAGGAACCCATGCTGGAAGGGTTGCTGATGATCGCCGCCTTCGTGCCGTTGTTCCGGGGCTTCGAGTCGGTCAACATGCTGACCGCCAACCGCACGCTGCAACTGGAACGGCTCACCCTGCTGATGATCGGCTGCCAGTTCGTCGGCATCGTCGTGACGATCAGCCTGGCCTGGGCGCTTGGCTCGGTCTGGGCGCTGGCCATGGGGCTGCTGGTCCAGCCCCTGCTGCAGGCCGTGCTGTCGCACCTGGTGCTGGAAGGCCATCGCAACAAGCTGCATCTCGAACGCGAGGCGACCTGGATGCTGCTGACCTATGGCGGCTTCATCTTCATCGCCTCGGCGGCCAGCTTTTTCGCGGTCCATGGCGACCGCGCGGTGCTGGGCAAGTATGTCAGCCTCGAGGCGCTTGCGATCTACAACATCGCGCTGCTGCTGGCGCAGGTGCCGCGGCGGCTGTCGATCAAGGTCGCCGAGCGGATCCTGCTGGCGCTCTATGCCCGCCGCCCGCCGTCGGAAAGCGCGCGCAACCGCCGCAAGATCAACCAGGCCCGCGGCCTGGTCACCGGATCGCTCTTCGTGATGACGCTCGGGCTGGCGCTGGTCGGCGACTGGCTGATCCGCCTGCTCTATGACGTCCGCTACGAGGCGGCGGGGCCCTACCTGGTGATGATCGCGATCGCCGCCCTGCCCCAGGTGATCATCCAGAGCTATATGCAGGTGCCGCTCGCCTCGGGCCATTCCGGCCGCTATGCGATCCTGCAGATTCTGACCGCGCTGGCCCGGTTCGGCACGCTGGTGCTGCTGGTGCCGCCCTTCGGGCTGGTCGGCGCGGTGATCGCAATGCCGCTGGCGACCTTCCTGCTCTACCCGGCGCTGCTCTGGATCAACCGGCCCTACGCCGCGCTCGATCCGCGCCACGATATCCTCGCCTTCCTCGGCTGGGCCCTGATCTCGGCCCTGGTGATCTGGTGGCATGCCGACATCATCCACCCGATCCTGGACGCCGCCGGGCTCACTTATACTCGATAAGGCCCCGGCGGCGGCCCCGCAGCCGGTTCCAGTAATAACTCAGAACGCCCTGCGCCTCGGGCATCTTGCCCAGCGTCAGGAACCAGGCCCGCTCCAGCCCCATGCCGCGCGCCGCCAGCCGCAGCGCCTGCAGCGGCCAGGCCAGCATCAGCAACAGGGCCCAGGGGCCGATCAAAACGGCCCCCAGAGCCGCCACAGCCGGCAGAGCCGCCCCCCAGAGCAACGCCCGCCGGGTCTGGGCCACGCGGAACCGCTCGGGGCTGTCACCATGGCGCGCCGCGCTCTCGGCATAGGCGTGCCCGGCGCGCGTGTTGCGCACCCACCATTGCCCGAACCGGGTCAGGGCCGCATCGTGCCAGGTCATCTCGGCATCGATCCGCAGGATGGTCCAGCCCTTGGCGCGCAGGCGAAAACACATCTCGGGCTCCTCGCCCGCAATCATGTCGTCGGGATAGCCGCCGACCTCGTTCAGGGCGGCGCGCCGGATCAGCGCATCGCCGCCGCAGGCCAGGGCGTCGCCCACCGGCGTGTCCCATTCGGCATCGATCAGGCGGTTCCAGCGGCTGGCCTCGGGAAAGCGCTCACGGCGGCGGCCGCAGACCACGGCGATCCGCGCGTCGGCCTCGATCGCGGCGCGGGCGGCGTCGATCCAGCCGTCACGGAGCTCGCAATCGCCATCGACGAACTGTACGTACTCGCCGCCGGAATCGAGACTGTTCAAGGCATTTATGCCCGCATTCCGGGCCCGCGCGGCGGTAAACGGCACCGACAGGTCCAGATCGACCACGTGGGCCCCGGCCGCCTTCGCCGCCGCGACCGAGCCGTCGGTCGAGCCGGAATCGACATAGATCACCGGGGCACATTGCGCGCCCAGCGAGGCCAGGCATTTGACCAGCCGCTCGCCCTCGTTCCGGCCTATGGCAATCGCCGCGACGCTCATGGCGCGAACGGATAGGCCAGATCGAGCGACGGATCGCCCGGGAAGACGCTCGCCAGCCTCTCGCGGTCTTCCAGGAAGCGCGCCTGCAGGGCCGGCACCCGATCGGCAGGGATCTCGGGCCGGCCCTTGTACTGGCGGGCCTCGCGCACCCAGGTGCGGACCCGTTTCGGCACCAGCGCGCGGCGCAGCGCCGTCGCCACCGGGTTGTCGACCAGAAGCCCGTGCATCGGCAGCTTGCGCGACCGCTTGGCCGAAACATTCTCGGCCCCCTGGTCCGCCATCCAGGCGACCTCGCCGGCGAACCCGATATGGGCCGCGACCCGGGCCAGTTCGCCCTGCGGGTCGGCCGTCATCCGCTCCAGCGAGGTCAGCAGGATCGCCTCGGCCCCGTACGCCTCGACAAACGGCGCCGCCTGCCAGCCATAACGGCCGTAATCGACCAGCGGCCCATGGCTCTCCAGCGCCTCGGCCAGCGGTACCGACAGCACGCCCTGGCTCCATTCATGGATGTAATGCGAGACGATCCGCGCCATCGGGTCGCGGATCATGTAGACCAGCTTCACCTCCGGCAGGGCGGCCTTCAGACGTGTCACTGTTTCGGGCAATTCGGGCCGTTTCGTGTAATGCGTGCTGGCCTCGCCCTTGATGTCGCCGGGCGCGGCCCCGGCGAACAGACCGCCATACCAGTCGAACCCCTTCGCATAGACCGCATCGTCCGAGAAGAAATAGGGCTCCTTCGGGTCGGTCATGAAGATGCCGTCCTGCGCCCCCAGCTGCGCCGCCAGCGTGGTGGTGCCGCATTTCATCGCACCGATGATGATATAATCGGGACCAACCGGTCTCATTTCCGCGTCTCCGGCGCCGGGGCCAGCGGGGTCAGGATGTTCGTCCAGATATCGCGCCATTCGGCCTTGTTGGCCGGCGGCACCGGCTTGCCGACCAGCCGCCGGCTATGGGCGATGGCCCGGCCCGCCATCCACGACAGGTTGGCCAGAAGCGGCCCCAGCGGCCCGCAGGCCTGCCGCATGTAGCGGGTGCGCGAGCGCCAGTAATAGACCGGCAGACGTTTTCTTTCCCGCACCATGGCCTTGACCGGGCCCGACCCGCCGCGGAAATGCACCGCGCGCGCCTCGGGCACGTACGCCACGCGCCAGCCGGCCCGGGTGGCGCGCAAGGTATATTCGGAATCCTCGTAATACAGGAAATAGCCGTCATCCATCGGCCCGATCTGCCGCACCATCTCGCCGCGCAGCAGGATACAGGCGAAACTGGCCCAGCCGATCTGGTCGGGCTCGGGCGGCATCTCGATCGGCACCTTGTAGGCCCGCAGGAGCCGCGAGACCGGCCCGCTTTGCGCCGCCCGCGCCATCTCGCTCAGGATGCCCTGGAAGCGGAAGCAGCTGGCCTGCACCTCGCCATCCTCCCATTCCAGCCGCGGCGCGATCAGCCCGAGTTGCGGGTCGGCCTCCGCCGCGGCCAGCAGGGGCGCGAAGAACCCGGGCCGCACCAGCGCATCGGAATTCAGGATCAGGTAGAAATCGGCTCCGGGGGCGGCCGCCATGCCCTGGTTGTGACCACCCGAAAAACCCGAATTGGTGACGGATCTGACCAGTTTGACCCTGTTATCACCGATCTCGGCGATCCAGGCCGCGATCCGGTCGTCCGAACCGTCGCCCGAGGCATTGTCGACCACCACCACCTCCGCCGCCAGATCGCCAAGCGCGTCCAGCACCGAGCGGACCGCGGCGATGGTCATGTCGCCGGTCTTGTAGTTGATGATCGAGACCGCGATCCGGGTCATCCTCTTCCCCCGGGAGATAGTTTGTGATCACATTGGCGAAGCAAGGGGATCGCTCTGGCTCCGTACATCGGAAAAACTCTCAAAAAAACGGTCTCGGGCCGGGATAGAAGGTTCCCGCGCCGAAGTCGACATTTTCATCACTCACGAAAATTTCGGTGGCCGGGACTGTGTTCAGGGCGCACGCCATGCTATGTCCGGGCCGCATTGTTGTTCCTGGTTCAGACGGTCGAAACATGAATACGACGACACGGTCCCCCGACACTGCCAACCGCGCCACCGACTGGCTCACGCCGGGCCTGTTCTGGCTCTGCCTCGCCACGGTCGGAGCGGCAGTGTTCTTCGCCGACGGGCTCGATGCCCTGTTCGAAGCCTGGTCGTTGCCGGAATATTCCCACGGGCCGCTCATTCCCATCCTGTCGGCGCTGCTGTTCCTGCGGCAGTTGAAGTCGTTCCCGGTCGATCCGGGGCCGAAGCGCAACCGGTGGGTCGGCGTGACGGTGATCGTCGCCGCCCTGATGCTGGCCACGCTGGGCAAGCTGTCGAACATCTCCGATCTGGTCGCCTATGCCACCATCCTCTGGGTCGGCGGCCTGCTCCTGGTCAGCTTCGGCTGGGCCACCGGCAAGCATTTCTGGCCGCCGGTGCTGCACCTGGTCTACATGCTGCCCCTGCCCGGCGTGATCTACTACAAGATGACCACCTGGCTGCAGTTCATCTCGTCGGAACTGGGCGTCTATTTCCTGCGGGTGCTGTCGATCCCGGTCTTTCTCGACGGCAATATCATCGATCTCGGCATCACCAAGCTGCACGTGGCCGAAGCCTGCTCGGGGCTGCGTTATCTGTTCCCTATCCTGTCCTTCAGCTACATCTTCGCGGTGCTTTACAAGGGGCCGATGTGGCACAAGGCGGTGCTGCTGATCTCGGCCGCACCGATCACGGTGGTGATGAACTCGGTCCGGATCGCCATCGCGGGCATCATCGTGCAATATTGGGGCCTGGAGTGGCTGGAAGGCTTTACCCATTTCTTCGAAGGCTGGGTGATCTTCATCGCCTGTATCCTGATCCTGTTCGCGCTGGCCCGGATCATGCTGTTCTTCAATGCCGAGAAAATGAGCCTTGCCGAAGCGCTCGATCTGGAAACCGACGGGCTGGCCGTCCAGGCCGCGCGCATCCGCTTCACCCGCGCCTCGGCGGCGATGATCACCACCGCGGTGCTGATGGTCGGGGCCTCGCTGGCCTGGCAGACCGTGCCCGAACGCGGGGTCGGCAGCATCCCGCGCGAGGATTTCGCGGCCTTCCCGCGCACGCTGGGCAATGGCTGGGCGCAGACCGGCACGGATCGCGCCTTGTCCGCCGGGGTGGCCCGCAATCTCGGCGCCGACGACTACATCTCGCGGACCTTCGTGGGCCCTGATGGCGGCACGGTCGAGCTGTTCTCGGCCTGGTACGACGACCAGAGCCAGGGCGGCGTCCACAGCCCGGAAATCTGCCTGCCCGGCGGCGGGTGGGAAATCGCCTGGCTGGAGCGCTCGGATCTGACCGAAGAGATGAACTGGCACCGGCCCTTCATGCTGAACCGCGCGATCATCCAGAAAGGCGAAAGCCGGATGATGGTCTATTACTGGTTCGAACAGAAAGGCCGGAAAATCGCCTGGGACATGGCCGCCAAGTACTGGCTGCTGATCGACGGGATCCGCACCGGGCGCACCGATGGCGCGCTGGTCCGGCTGACCACGCCGATCCGGGACGACGAGACCGACGCCGCGGCCGAGGCGCGCCTGCGCGCGATGCTGCGCAACATCATGGATCCGATCCAACGGTTCATCCCGGACGCATGAGCGAACCACACCGCTACATCATCATCATCGGTGCGATGAAGTCGGGAACGACCACGTTGTTCGACGTGCTCGCCCGGCATCCCGCCATCGCCCCGGCCTCGTACAAGGAACCGGGCTTCTTCGCCTTCGATGACGTCTGGGCCCAGGGCTTCGACTGGTTCGACACGCTGTTCGACTTCGACCCGGCCCGGCACCGCTACCGGCTTGAGGCCTCGACCGACTACACCAAGGCGCCCTTCGTCACCGGGGTCTGGGACCGCATGACCGCCCGTCCGGATGTCGATCTCAAGCTGCTCTATATCGTCCGCGATCCGCTGAAGCGGCTGGAAAGCCATGCCCGGCATACCGAGCGCAACCGGCGCGAGATCGGCCGCCAGGTCAGTCCGCGGCCCAGCCATTCCTTCGATGCCGGGATCTCGCCCGTGTCGCTGGCGATCTCGGCCTATGCATCGCAGCTCGACCAGTATGCCGAAGCCCGCGCGCAAGGCCGGCTGCATGTCCTGACCCTGGAGGCGCTGCAGGCCGATCCCGACGCCGCCCTCGCCCCGGTCTGGGCGTTTCTCGGCCTCGATCCGCTGGCGCTGGAGGGCACGCTGCAGGCCAGCAACGCCGCCGGCAGCCAGACCCGCGTTCACCCGCTCTGGGCCGCGCTGACGGGCATCCGGCCGCTTCTGGCAGCCGGCAAGGCGGTCTTGCCCGGCGGCCTGCGCCAGGCCCTGCGCCAACGCTTCCGCAAACGCGCTGTCGAGGTGACGGGCCGGTTCCGGCTGGACCCGGCCGAAACCGCGTTTCTCGAAGACTTCTACAAGGCCGACCACGACAGGCTGCGCACCGACTACGGGGTCGATACCAGTCTCTGGAACTAGCCTTTCGCCTTCCGGCTTCGGCGGTATGACGGCGTCGGCGTCCGCGACGGCGTGGTGTCGCGGGACGGTATCCTGACCTCGGGCACCGGTTGCGCGGTATCGAAGCGCGTGTAGCGCGGCTTGGCGTGATCGTCATCGATGACCTCGGCGATCGGGGCGGTCAGGTCGGGGCGCCAGCTGACGAAACCGCCGATGGCGCCGGCCAGAAGCCAACCGATCGGGCTGAGCGCCGAATTGGGCAGCAGATAGACGAGGTTGGCCGCCAGGATCACCGCCATCGCCGCCGTCGCGTAGGACATCTCTTTTCGTCGCACCGCTTTCGGCAGCATCAGCAGCGGCAAGGTCAGCACGCCGAAGAAGGCGATATACCCGACCCAGCCGGTCGCGCCGAGCGTCAGGATCCACAGACCGTCCACGGTCGAGGTGTCCCGGCCGCGATCGTCGATCACCCGCGAGCGGCCCCAGCCGCCCCAGCCCCACACCGGCTTTTCCAGCGCCCGGGCCAGCAGGGCGTCCTCGTTGCGGAACCGGAATTCGAGCGAGGCCGCCCGGTCGACCGAGATCCTCTCGATGACGCCGAGAAACCGGTCGAGCGGCACCATCTCGGCCTGGCGCGCAGCGGGATAGAGAAGGAAGATCATGGCCACCAGCATCATGCCGCGGGCCAGCAACTTGCGCGACAGGAACAACAGCGCGGGAATGAACAGGATGGCCAGCAAGGCCGCGCCCAGATTTGGCGAAATGAGCAGCACCGCCAGGATCCAGAGGCCGGCGGCCAGGTAGGCATAGCGCAGCTGCGACGTGGTCATGCGATACAGCCCGAACGCCGCGACCGAGGCGGTCAGCAGGAAGAAGGCCAGCCACAGCCCGTGGCGCAGGAACACGACCGGGCGGAACGCCCCGCCCCGCACATGCTGCTGCCATTCATGCGGGAAATAGCCATAGACCCAGCGGTTCAGCTGCGGGCTCAGGCGCATCTCGACCAGCGCCAGGAAGGCATAGATGACCCCGAAGATGACGATCGCGCGCAGAAGCTCCTTGTGATGCTCGGGCGTGCGCAGCCAGAACCAGGCCAGGAAGAACGGCGTGAAGTCGATGACACTGTCCGAGATATAGGCGATCGCATCGCGTATCCCGAGCGCCGTCCGGAAGCGGTCGCCATTGATCAGCGGAAAGCCGTTGTCCTGAACGGTCATCACCTGACCGACACAAATGGCGAGGAACAGCAGCAGGAAGAACTTGCCCAGACCGCCGGTCCGCGAGGCACGCTCGATGGCGCGGATCTCGGCCTCGGACTTGCGTTCGACCAGCCTGGTGAAGTCGGCCAGCACCGACGCCGAGCGCAGTTCGGCCGTGGTGATCAGCGGCAGGCGCAGCGCCTCGCTGACCGCGCGCAGCATCTTGCGCGCCTCCTTGCCGCTGCCGCCAAGCTCGAAAAAGTCATCCTCGGGAGCGACGCTTTCGAGGTTCAGCAGCTCGCACCAGATCTCCTGGATCTTGGCAGCGTTCTGCGCGTTGCGCATCAGCATCCGCGACCGTTTGGTCAGCCCCGCGCCGAAGGTCGGCACCGGCCACGAGGATTTGCCCCAGAAGAGCATGGCCCCCAGCACGGCGCTCAGGGCGACCGCGGACCGCTTGTCGTAATCGGGCAGGCCGGACAATTCGTACCCGAACCCGTCCGGCAGCAGCAGGTACCCCGCCACCACGGTCCAGATCAGTCCCTTCTCCCGGCCAAGGGCCGCGAACAGGATCAGGGCCACAACCGGCCATACGAACAACATCAACGGTGCCATGGCGGTGTCCTACACGATGAGATGGGCCGGAATAAGTCTTATTCCATTCGCTTGCGAACCCAGCCAAGGAATGCGGCATCCGGGTCGCGCGGGCGCGCCCGGCGGGCGGCGAAAGCCTGCCATTCGGCCTCGAGCGCATAGATATCCGCCCCCGGCGCCAGGCGGCGGGCGGCGTCCAGCGCCTCGGGCGACAGCAAAAGGCCCGCGCCGGGTTCGACCACCGCCCCCTTGCGGGTCACCGCAATGACGTCGCCAGCCTCCTCGGTCAGCGTGTAATCCGGCAGACCATCGGCACGGATGATCTCGCGCAGCATCGCCCGGAACACCCGGCGCGGGCTGGTCGAGCCGGTTTTCTTCAGCAGCGTCTCGACCGAGACCCGCCAGAGCGGCTGGTGGCCGCAATGCTTGCGCGCCAGTTCGTACAGCCGCCGCTCCAGCGGCTTGCGCAGGCGGAAATAGTCTCTGTTCAAGGTCAGAACGCTGCGCGACAGCACCGCCTGATACAGCCAGTCCGACAGCGTGACGCTGACGCTGACCATCCGCCCGGCGCGGGTGCGGCGAACGATCTCCCAGGCCTCGATCAGGCCGAACCCGCTGGTGATCTCGGTCTCACCGGTAACGATATTGGTGGTGATGCGCGTGCCCGCCAGCCGCTCGAACGCCTGCTTGAGACGGCGATAGGCATCGCCGCTGGTCTCGCGCCCGGTGGCCAGCAGCAGATCATGCGCGGTCAGCGTCATCTTGCGCGCCACCGGCTTGCCCGCGTTCAGCGCCGCCATAAGCTGGCTGATGCAGAAGATCAGGATGTCGGCATCGAAAATGGTCGCGCGGCCCTGCACGCTGGGTGTCACCCGCACGGTCACGTCGTTATGGACATATTCCAGGATGCGCCGGTCGGGCCGGGTCGAGAGCGAGAACAGTGGATGCTCCATCGACGCCAAGTCGTGCTTCGGGGCCGCGCTCAGAAAGTCGCAGACGAAGAAATCGCCGATCGCCGGAGTGCTGCCCCCTGCCCTGCTCATGCCGTGCCTCTCGGTCCCGTTTCGGGATTCGTGGTTTTAATTACGGCAAAGTTATCCACAAGCCCTCCGGAACACCAGTGCCCAACGGGGGATCGGAGTCACCGGCTCGGGGGTTCAGAGTCGCTTTTTCGGGGGATCGGAGTCGCTGCCTGCGAAAAAAGCATGATCTGTCAGACTGTTCCGGAAGGCGGATGGACCCGTAACAAAAATTAACCCAATATAACTCCATTCAGCAGACGGATCTTGCGAAAATCCGCCGGAAAATGCTGAGAAAAGCGAGAGGGATGCCGTTCTGCTTTCCATGTACCGTGTTTTTCGCTACTTTGTAAAAAACACAGCACACGGGAGTTTCGTTGATGAGCAGCAACGACCTCGCCCCCTATCACGGATTGTCACCCGATGACGCCATGGCCAGCCTTGGCGCACCGCTCGATACCGATGGCTTCGCCGCCATCGCCGAGGCCTGCCGCAAGGGACGCAACGACCTCGCGGGTCGGGGACTGGACGACCAGGGCGAGAAAACCCTGCGCCGGTTCTCGACCTGGGAAATCACCAAGTACCTGATCCCGGTCGCCCAGGCCCATTTCCGCCGCGTCCTGCGCCAGAACCCCGACCTGCCCCAGGGCACCACCGAAACCGAGGGCGGCGCCAAGTGGTTCAGCCTCGACGAGGTTCTGACCTTGCGCGCCTTTTTCGCCGCCGAAGGGGCCAAGACCCGCGAGTACCTGCCCTACCGCCCGCAAGGGCTGCCCGCCAAGGTGATTGCCGTGGCCAATTTCAAAGGCGGGGTCGGCAAGACCTCGACGGCGGCGCATCTGGCGATGTCGGCCGCGCTCGATGGCTACCGGGTGCTGGTGGTCGATCTCGACAGCCAGGGCTCGATGACCTCGATCTTCGGCGGCCGGGTCGCGGACGAATGGCAGACCGTCTTCCCGCTGCTGGCGCGCCATTACGGCGAGCATCTGCGAAGCGAGAACCAGGCCCGGCTGGACCGCGGCGAGGCCCCCCTGCCCCTCGAAGACACCGTGGCGCAGGCGATGGAGCTTTCGGCGCAGGATCTGGCCCAGAAAACCCATTGGCCGAATATCGACCTGATCGGGGCCCAGCTCGACCTCTACTGGGCCGAGTTCCAGGTGCCGGTCTGGCGGATGGCGGCGCGCTCGTGGAAGCTCTGGGACGCGCTCTCGGAGCGTCTGGAGGCCGACGGGGTGCTGGAGCAGTACGACGTCGTCATCCTCGATACACCGCCCGCCCTGGGCTATCTGACGATCAATGCGCTGGCGGCGACCGATATCCTGCTGGTGCCGACCGGGGCGAGTTTCCTCGAATTCGAAAGCACGGGCCGGTTCTTCGACATGCTGCACGCCACCTTCGCCAGCATCGAGGACGGCGAGAACATCGCGGCCCGCGCGCTCGGCCGGCCGGGCCTGTCCTTCGAGTGGGACGCGGTCCGGGCGATCGTCACCCGCTATGACGGCAGCCAGCAGGCCGAATTCGCCGCGCTGATGCAGGCCTATCTCGGCACGGTGCTTTCACCCTATCGTCAGGATTTCACGGCATTGGTGGGCCAGGCGAACGAACAGGTGGCCGGGATTTACGAGGCCGACTACCGCGACTTCAACCGCGAGACCTATGTCCGCGGGCGCGCGGCGTTCGACGAGACATGGGCGGCGGTGAAACGGCTTCTGATCGGGGTCTGGCGTCGCGACGAACTGGCCGCTGCGCAAGCGGCAGAATAGGGGGCCGAGATGGCAAAGCGCAAACGCCTGGACCTGGGCGATACAGTCACTGTTCCTGCTGAAATCGAGACGAAATCGATGTTTTCCGACCGCCGCCGCATGCCGATCGCCGAGGTGGCGGGCGATGTCGCCGGCCGCGCCGCGCTCGAGGAGGTGGCGCGCGAGATGACGGCGGCCGAGGAGGAGGGGCGCATCGTCAAGAAGATCGCGCTCGAGGCCATCGAGATGCGCCATCTCGCCCGCGACCGGATCGCCTTCGACAGCGAGGAGATGGACCTGCTCAGGGCCTCGATCGCCGAGCGCGGCCAGCAGACCCCGATCGAGGTGTTGGGGCTGCCGGATGGCCGCTATGGTCTGATCTCGGGGCTCCGCCGGGTGATGGCGCTGCAGGATCTCGACGCGCCGCACGTGCTGGCGCTGATCAGGCAGCCCGAGAGCAGCCAGGGCGCCTACCAGGCGATGGTCGAGGAAAACGAGGTCCGGGCCAATCTGTCCTTCTACGAACGCGCCCATATCGCCGTGGCGGCGGCAGGGCAGGGGGTCTTTCCCGATGCCACCCGCGCGGTGAAGGCGCTGTTTGCCCACACGCCCAAGGCGCGGCGGTCGAAGATCGGCAGTTTCGTCACCCTGGTGAACGCGCTTGGGCCCGAGTTGCGGTTCCCGGCGCAGATCCCCGAGCATCTGGGCCTGGCGCTGGTGAAGGCGCTCAAATCCGATCCCGGCTTCGAGTCCCGGGTCAAGGTCGCGCTGCGCGCGGCCCGCCCGGACACGGCCGAAGGCGAGCGAAATATCCTTGAACAGTGCCTGAAACCTGCGGAAACGGCTCCGGACAGCGTGCAGCGCGAGGTGCTGGAGCCGGGCCTGGTGATGGAGGCGAGAGAGGGCAGGGTGGTGCTGTCCGGCCCGGTGGTCGATGGCGCTTTCGTCGATGCTTTGCGGGACTGGATCGCCCGGCGTTAACAAAAAGTTTCGCATGCGAAACTTTTCGGTAAGAAAGAAAAGGCCCCGGAGACGTACTCCGGGGCCTTCGTTTTATCAGGCTGCGTCGTGCAGCAGGTGCTCGTCCTCGTCCATCAGGCTCGGATCCATCTCGGTCGGCATCGCATGGCCGCTTGTGAGGGTCTCCCACAGCGCCTCGTAGCCGTCGCTGACCTCGGTCTCGTCGCCCGATGTCACGATCTCGACCGCGCCGGTGCCTTCGATCAGTTCGAGTGTGACGCTGTCAGAGGCGTAGTCGACCATCACCTTGGCATCGCGGGGCCCGAGCCCCTCGACCAGAGCCTCCTTGAAGACGCCGACCAGCTCGTCGGCTGACAGCAGGGTGAAGGTGTTGGCCGCCTCGGCCGACAGGCCGGTCAGATCGATCGACAGCTTGGCGCTGCCGAGGTCGATGCCCGACTGCGTGTCGCCGCCGAACTGCCCGCTGTCGAACTCTTCGATCGTGCCCAGATCGCCGTCCTGCGCCGCATAGAGCAGGTTGGCGTCTTCTTCGAACTCGAGCAGCGACATGGTGCCGTCCTCGCCATCGAAGCCGACCCGGGCGCTGGCTTCGAAGACCGCCAATGTGCGGTCAGCGCCGACCGTATAGCTGCCGTCCGAGGCCAGAACGGTGTCGCCGCCCGTGGCCAGCAGATCGACATTCTCGATATCGCCGGTGTTAACGAAGAGCGCGTCGTCACCAACAGCGATGCCGAGCGTTTCGGTGCCGGCATAGCCGTCCATCCAGATCTCGTCGATCGTGGTCGACATGCTCTCCATCGCCATATGCGCCTCGAGCGTCTCGGCCTCGGGCATCATCGCCATGGTTTCCTGATGGACCATGGCGTTTTCCAGCACGGTGGCCGGTTCGCTGACCGGGATGGCGGTGTCCAGAACGGTATCGCCGGCCATGGCGACGCCGTTCTGGGTGACGATGTTCTGCTGGCCGTTATCGACCACGTTGTCGAACTTGCTGGCGCCCCAGCCGACATCCTCCAGCCAGATCGGGTGGACTTCCTTGAAAAGCTCGCCGGTCAGGCGGTCGGTGAAGTAGATATCGATCAGGATATAGGCGTCGCCGCCGGAGGTGGTGTAATAGCCGTCCTGCTCCATGTAGCGGATGATGTCGTCCTGGCGCAGGCGGAAGATGTCCATGCCGTTGGGGAAGTCGATCCGGCCCAGGCTGTCTTCCTTGGTGCCTTCCAAAAGCGTGATGCGGTCGCCGCCATCGGTCCAGCTCAATCGGCCAAGCTCGAGGTTGGGATCCAGCCCGGCAGCCTCGCCGCTGCTCATGATCGTGTCGCGGCTCGGATCGTAGTTGGTGTAGTCCCGGTTCACGTCGCTGATCACGGTGTCGATCACGAAGTAATCGTGCCGATCCTCGGGCGTGCCGTTGGTGAACTCCTTGTTCAGGTTGATGCCGACATCGAAGCCTTCGATGGTGCTGTCCTTGACCACGATATCCGACAGGTTGTTGCCGAACAGCAGACCGTAATCCGCGTCCGACCAGCCGCTTGGCTCCTTGCCGACCACGTCGAAGTCCTCGAGGATGTAATGCGAGGTGTACTGCAGATGGGCACCGGTCTCGACGTTCCAGGCGGTGAAGTCCGTCAGGTGGCTCCAGACGTCGTGGCCTTGCGAGGTGTTGGCCTTGACCACATGCAGGCCTTCATTGGCGGCAAAGGTCTCGTTGCCCTCGAAGATGCGGATCGGCGCATCGTCGGCGGTGACGCTCTCGCGGTAATGCATCGCATCCGGGAAGGCGAAAAGATCGGAATCGAACCGTTCCATCGTGCCGGTTTGGTCGCGATGGAAGTAGACGAAGCCATGGTTCACGCTGGCCGCGATATTGTCGGTCGAGCTGACCATGCGGCCCTGGAACCAGAACCCGTCGCCGCCCTTGGCGGTGTCGAAGAAATCGACGATTTCCGACTGGTTCTTCGGAACGCTCCACGAGATGCCCTGGGCAAAGATCGCGATATTGTCGTTCCATGCCCCGGTTTCGTTGCCGGTCTCGGCCACGAAGCCCGCGCCGAACGTGTCATAGCTGGCGTTGTTGTCCAGAATGGCGTTCGAGTCGTGATGCACGTAGCCCCAGCCGGGCGAGCCGAAGACGGCATTGCCTTCCAGGATGGCCGGGTCGTTGATGTCCTCGACGCCGGCGCGGTGCAGGTGCAGCGAATAGCGGCCCTGGACGTTGCTGTCGAAGCGGATCGTGTCGAAATCGTCCACGGGCAGGGCGTCGATCGACTTGTCTGTGCGGCCCAGTTCGTGGAACTCGGCATAGCGCACGTCGACATCGTCATTGTGCATGAACATCACGTGGCCGCGCTCGAAAACCTCTGCGGTTTCGGCGTTTTCGGTCTCGACCGAAACGTTGCGGGTATAGTTCGCCACGGAAGTCTTGAGATCCTCGCGCGGGGCGTCGTGATCGTGGATCAGCGCCTCGTCGAAATGGATCCGGCCATCGTCGTCGATTTTTGTGATCACACGCACTTCGTCTTCCGGCGGCGACCAGTTCTCGCGGTTGCCGCTCCAGCCGTCGTAATGGGTGCCGGCGATGACGATCGTGTCGCCCACCTGCCAGCCGGTCGGCACAGCGGCGAACTTGACCGAGGTATCGCCTGCCATCGGGTCTTCGGTGACCTTGTCGTGGCTGTCCTTCTCGGCGCCGTGAATCGAGGTCTTGCCGTGCGAGACAATGCCACGCGACAGCAGCATCGGATCCCAGTTGGTGTCGATCGGGCCGTTGTTGGCGACGATCAGGTCGATGGTGACGTTGGGGTCGACCGGGTCGGCCATGGTGCCGATCTCCAGATAGCCCGAGGGCGCCACGACCATCGTGTCGAAGATCATCTGGCTGTCGGTATCGGTCGCGAAGTCCAGCTTGCCGTCAACGCGGACGGTGAACAGGCGGGCATCGCTGACCACACCATAATTGACCGTAACACCCTGAGGAACAAGCACTTTTGCGCCATCCCCGGGCACTTGGCCGTTGGACCAGATCGAGGGGTCGTCCCAGTCGCCGTCGCCGATCGCCACATGGGTGGCCTCGCCGCGTTCGACCAGGCCGAGGGCCGCCATATGCTCTTCGGCCTTGGCCGCGTCGTTGCCGTGACTATGGGTGTCGGGCAGGGCGGCCAGGGCATCGAGATAGGCGTTGATCTCGGCCGAGGAGGCCCCGACGCCGGGCGGGTCGATCGCGGCGGAATTGTCATGCGGGTCGTCATGCCCGCCGATATGTCCGCCATCATGTCCACCGTCGTGACCGCCGGACGTGCCGTCATCGCCGCCCGTCGTGTCGCCGCCGCCCGTCGTCCCATCACCGCCTGTGGTGGTGTCGTCGCCGGTCTCGGCAAGGGCCGCGGTCGTGTCGAAG
>JASJDP010000034.1 GCA_030065095.1 Rhodobacter sp. | reverse complement strand
TATCCAAGCAAAGTCCGAACGACGTCAATCCGGTACGCACCGTCGGAAAATCGCCTCCCCTTCGGGGCGGGTCGGCGATGGCGCGGCGGCCTGCGGCCTTGATTCCGCGCCTGAAGACTGGTTGCGAACGGCGGCTCCAGGCCAAAAGCCGACCGCTCGATTAACTCACAATGCATCGCGCCCCACGAAAACGTGCCGCTTCCGCCAAAGCCGCTCGCACGGAAAATCCATCTCATATAGAACCTTCGTCAAATCACCCGGGGGAAGCGCATGACTGAGACCCATTTCGGCAAGGGCTGCCATCTGCATCTGATCGACGGCTCGGCGTTCATCTTCCGCGCGTTTCACGCGCTTCCGCCGCTGACGCGCAAATCGGACGGGCTGCCGGTGGGCGCGGTGTCGGGCTTTGTCAACATGATCTGGAAGATGGTCGAGGACAACAAGGGGCCGGATGCGCCGACCCATGTGGCGGTGGTGTTCGACAAGGGCAGTCACACGTTCCGCAACGAGCTTTACGATCAGTACAAGGCGAACCGGGACGAAATGCCCGAGGATCTGCGGCCGCAGATCCCGCTGACCCGCGACGCGACGCGGGCCTTCAACATCGCCTGCATCGAACAGGAAGGGTTCGAGGCCGACGACATCATCGCCACGCTTGCGCGCCAGGCGGACGAGGCCGGCGGTCGGGTCACGATCATCTCGTCCGACAAGGACCTGATGCAGCTGGTCGGCGGCGGGGTCGAGATGTTCGACGCGATGAAGAACCGCCGGATCGGGCCGGAGGAGGTCGAAGAGAAGTTCGGCGTCGAGCCTGAGAAGGTAATCGATGTGCAGGCCCTGGCGGGCGACAGCGTCGACAACATTCCCGGCGCGCCCGGGATCGGGGTCAAGACGGCGGCCCTGCTGATCAACGAATACGGCGATCTGGAAACGCTCCTGGAGCGGGCCGAAGAGATCAAGCAGCCCAAGCGGCGGCAGACGCTGATCGAGTTCGCCGATCAGATCCGGATTTCGAAGCGGCTGGTGACATTGGATCAGGCGATGGAACTGGCCTTTGGCTTGGACGATCTGGAGGTCAAGGAACCGGAGGCCGGACCGCTGCTGGAATTCCTGACCTCGATGGAGTTCCGCACCATCACCCGGCGTGTGGCCGAGGCGCTGGGGGTCGAAACACCGGTAATCGAAGACCGTGCGCCCGAGGCGGCAGAGGATGCACCGGCACCGGAGGCGGTGCCGTTCGATGCCGCCGCCTATGAGACGGTGCGCGATGCCGCGGCGCTGCAGGTCTGGATCGACCGGATCAATGTTTGCGGCTGGGTGGCGGTGGATACCGAGACGACCGGCCTCAACGAGATGCGGGCCGATCTGGTGGGGATATCGCTGTCGGTCGAGGCGGGCCAGGCCTGTTACATCCCGTTGGCGCACAAGGCGTCCGGAACCGACGATCTGTTCGGGTCGGACGATCTGGCCGAGGGGCAGATGCCGCTCGATCGGGCGTTGGAGATGCTGAAGCCGGTCTTCGAGGACGACTCGGTTCTGAAGATCGGGCAGAACATGAAATACGACGCCAAGATCTTTGCCCGCTACGGGGTCAAGGTGGCGCCCATCGACGATACCATGCTGATGAGCTATGCAATGCATGCGGGCCAGCACAATCACGGCATGGATCAGCTGAGCGACCGCTATCTGGGCCACGTCCCGATCCCGATCAAGGACCTGATCGGAACCGGCCGGTCGCAGATCACCTTCGACCGGGTCGCGGTGGAGGAGGCCACGAAATACGCCGCCGAGGATGCCGACATCACGCTGCGGCTGTGGCGGGCGTTCAAGCCGCGGCTGCACCGGGCAAAGGTCACGACGGTCTACGAGACGCTGGAACGGCCGCTGGTGCCGGTTCTGGCGCGGATGGAGATGGCGGGGATCAAGGTCGACCGCGACACGCTGAGCCGGATGTCGAACGCGTTCAGCCAGAAGATGGCCGCGCTGGAGGCCGAGATCCACGACCTGGCCGGAGAGACGTTCAACGTCGGCAGCCCCGCGCAGTTGGGCGATATCCTGTTCGAGAAGATGGCGCTGCCCGGCGGCAAGAAGGGCAAGACGGGCAAGTACTCGACCCCGGCGGATGTGCTGGAAGATCTGGCGACCGAACACGACCTGCCCGCACGGGTGATGGACTGGCGCCAGCTTTCCAAGCTGAAATCGACCTATACCGACGCGCTGCAGGACCATATCAACCCCGACACCGGACGGGTCCATACCTCGTATTCGATCGCGGGCGCGAATACCGGGCGTCTGGCTTCGACCGACCCCAACCTGCAGAACATCCCCGTGCGCACCGAGGAAGGCCGCCGCATCCGCGAGGCCTTCGTCGCCGAGCCGGGCAAGGTACTGGTATCGCTGGACTACAGCCAGATCGAACTGCGCATCCTGGCCCATATCGCCGACATCCCGGCGCTGAAGCAGGCCTTTGCCGACGGGCTCGACATTCACGCGATGACCGCGTCCGAGATGTTCGACGTGCCGCTGGACGAGATGACGCCCGAGGTGCGCCGGCGCGCCAAGGCGATAAATTTCGGGGTGATCTACGGCATCTCCGGTTTCGGTCTGGCACGCAACCTGCGCATCCCGCGGGCCGAGGCGCAGGGATTCATCGACCGGTATTTCGAGCGCTTTCCGGGCATCAAGGATTACATGAACGCGACCATCGCCTTCGCCAAGGAAACCGGGTTCGTGCAGACCCTGTTCGGCCGCCGGATCCACACGCCCGAAATCAACGCCAAGGGACCCACCGCCGGGTTCGCCCGGCGCGCGGCGATCAACGCGCCGATCCAGGGGACGGCGGCGGACATCATCCGGCGCGCGATGATCCGGATGGACGACGCGATCGCCGGTTTGCCGGCAAAGATGCTGCTGCAGGTCCATGACGAGCTGATCTTCGAGGTCGAGGACAGCGCGGTGGACGCCACGGTCGCGGCGGTACGCGGCGTGATGGAGGCTGCGGCGCATCCGGCGGTGCATCTGGACGTGCCGCTGGTGGTTGATGCCGGAAAGGGCGCGAACTGGGCCCAGGCGCATTGACCGGCTTGCGGGAAAACGGCGTTTGCAATCGCCCTGCAACGTGGTTTCCGGACCGCCTGCGAGCGCGGCGTCCCGGCGGCTTACTGGTGGCAGCGTAGGATGCCGCGCGCGGCGGAGAATGCCGAACGGGTTGAGGTGCGGTCGCGTGCGGAATTGCGGGCCTGGCTGGCGGAGCATCACGGCCAGTCCGCCTCGGTCTGGCTGGTGATCTGGAAGAAGCACACCGGTCACTATGTCGAATTCGGTGAGCTGGTCGAAGAGCTCTTGTGCTGGGGCTGGGTCGACAGCCAGACGCGCGGGGTGGACACGGACCGGTCCTCGGTGCTGATCGCGCGGCGCAACCCGCGATCTGCCTGGTCGGCGGTGAACAAGGCCAAGGTGGCGGCGGCCCGGGCGTCGGGCGCGATGACGTCCGCGGGCGAGGCGCTGGTGGCGGCGGCTCAGGCGTCGGGCATGTGGTCGTTTCTCGACGAGGTGGAACGGCTGGAACGGCCCGAAGATCTGACCGACGCGCTTGGCGACGCCCTGGCTGCCTGGGAGGCCTGGCCGCGCAGCGTGAAACGCGGCACGCTGGAATGGATCAAGACGGCAAGGACGGCGCCGACCCGGGCCAGGCGGATCGCCGAGGCTGCGGCGGCGGCACGGGAGGGGCGGCGCCCGGCGCCTTTCGCGAGGTAACGCTTGCCAAGTTGTGTCGGCTTCGCCGACGCTGGTCTGGCACGTCGTGCGGAATTACGGGGCTCTGCCCCGCGCCTTCGGCGCACCCCGGGATATTTTCGGCCAGATGAAGGAGCCTTCGATGTCAGAGCTTGAAGTAGCGGTCGACGACGGGATAGCCGAGGTCCGGCTGAACCGGCCGGAGCGCAAGAATGCGCTGTCACTTGAGCTGTTCGAGGCGCTGGCGGCGGCGGGTGAGCAGCTCAAGGGCGAGGCCGGATTGCGCGTTGTGATCCTGACGGGCGCGGGCGGGGATTTCTGCGCGGGGCTCGACATGGCCGTCATGCAGAGCCTGGCAGGCCGCATCGACGAGATGCGGCAGCGTCTTCTGACCCTGACGGAGGGTGAGGTGGCGAACTGGTTTCAGAAACCCTGTTACGTCTGGCAGGAACTGCCGGTACCGGTGATCGCGGCGATCGAAGGCGTCTGCCTGGGCGGCGGCCTGCAGCTGGCGTTGGCGGCGGATTTTCGCATCGCGCGGGCCGATGCGCGGCTGGCGATCATGGAGGCCAAATGGGGGATCATTCCGGATATGGGGATCACGCAGAACCTGCCGAAACTGATGCCGGCAGACAAGGCCAAGGTGCTGATGATGACGGCGCGGATCGTCTCCGGGCAAGAGGCGGCGGAGCTGG
Organism: Rhodobacter sp.; assembly: GCA_030065095.1. Classification (GTDB taxonomy): domain Bacteria; phylum Pseudomonadota; class Alphaproteobacteria; order Rhodobacterales; family Rhodobacteraceae; genus JASJCA01. The sequence continues at coordinate 55,456 of JASJDP010000034.1, read as the reverse complement.
GTCTGATGACGCGGCTGGCGGACGATCCGATGACGGCGGCACGGGACCTGGCCGGTGAACTCAAGCGACGGTCGCCGGAGGCGGTGTCGGGGATCAAGCGGCTGGTGGAAGAGACCTGGGCGATGCCGCCGGCCGACGGGCTGCGGGTGGAGGCGGAGATTCAGGCGCCGATCATCGGCGGCGCGAACCAGATCGAGGCGGTGATGGCGAATTTCCAGAAACGGGCGCCGAAGTTCCGCTGAGATCCGGGGTTTCCTGGCCGGGTATGGGCGTCGATGCTGGCCGCTTGGTTCGCCATCCCCTCGGCGAGACCCCAGGAGTTGGAGGAATTTTGGCGGGATCCGTACTGGCGATTCCTGGCCTGGAGCGGACGTTGCCTCTTGAGCGCTAAGCTGCGCCATCGCCGACCCGTGGGGAGGCGACCCGGACCTCTGAACGTCTCGATTTATCCAAGCAATGTCCGAACGACCTCAATGCGATACGCAGCGTCGGCAAATCGCCTCCCCTCCGGGGCGGGTCGGCGATGGCGCGGCGGCCTGCGGCCTTGATTCCGCGCCTGAATGCAGATTGCGACCGTCTGCTCCAGGCCAGAACCCGAACTTGCTATTCACTCTCAACGCTTCGCTCTCTAGCCGAACCCGTGGCGGGTGCGCTCGGCTTCGAGAAAATCCGTCAGGCGCTTGCCCTTTTCCGGGCGGAAACGTCCCTTTGGAGAGGCTTCGGCGATGCGGTCTATGCGGAACATCCGGAAATCCGCGCGTGTTTCGCACCAGGCCAAGAGGGTCCAGACCTTGCCCCAGAACCCAAGACCCAGGGGACGCACGGTGCGGCGGGTTTCGGTGCCTTCGGCGTCGCGGTAGGCGATGGCCATGCGTTCGCGGTCCTGCGCGGCGGCTTCAAGCCGGTCGATCAGCGCTCGGGTGGCGTCGTCGAGGCCGCCGGCGTCGATAGCGTGAATCGACACGGCTGCGGCGCGGGCGCGTTCCTGCTCTGGCAAGACGGCGTTGATCTTGATCAGCGCCTCTTCGGCGGCCTGCGCCATGGCGAGGCCGCCCCAGGTGCGGATCAGCCGGGCGCCGGCGACCAGCGCCACGATCTCGTCCCGGGTGAACATCAAAGGCGGCAGGTCGAAGCCGTCCTGCATGACGTAGCCGAAACCCGCCTCGCCCTCGACCGGTACGCCGGTGCCCTGCAGATCGGCGATATCGCGATAGATCGTGCGCTCGGAGACCTCCAGCCGTTCGGCCAGCTGCCGAGCGGTAACCCGCCGCCCGCCCCTGAGCGCTTGCACGATCTGGAACAGGCGGTCGGCGCGGCGCATGGGCCTATCCGGCGAACTGGAACAGGCCGAGCGAGTTGCCGTCGGGATCGGTGGCATAGCACCAGCGGCCGAAATCCATCGGGATGATCGGACCCTCCGAGGCACCGCCGGCCTCGATTAGGCGGTCGCGGGCGGCTTCGACGGTGTCGGGTACGGCAAGGTGCAGGGTCGGACCGGTGCCGGGCGCGGGCGGTTTGCCGGGATAGAGATGGCCGGCGGTGCCGTTCTGCGGGTCGGCGACGGGCAGGAAGGCCATCGGATTGGGACCGTTTTCGTCGATTGTCATCTCGTAGCCGAAGACCTTCGAATAAAAGGCGACGGCCTTTTCCAGGTCGCTGACAGGGATCTCGCACCAGACCAGCGCGTTTGAGGGGGTAAAAGGCATGTTCCTCTCCTTTGAACGGTTGCGATGCGTCCGTTATGCCACAGCCCCCCTGACAGCGTTGTGTCAGGAGGTGTCAGGGAGTTTCCCGGACCAGGCGCGCGACGAGGCGGCGAGCGACGGGGGCGGCGACAAGCACGCTGGGAAAGGCGACGACCCACGAAGCCAGCCAGGCGCCGATCCAGAGGTTGAGAAAGTCGGGCACGGGACCGACGGACCGGAAGGTGGCGATGCCCGAAACGATGAAGGACATCAGGCCCGAGAGGATGAACCCGAAGAGGATGTGGGAGTAACGCGCGGGAATCATCGCCCGGTCAGAACCGTTCGACCCACGGCCGGACGGCGACCTCCTCGGTCCAGGCGCTGCGGTGCTGGGCGATCAGGTGCAGGTAGGTGTCGGCGATGGCGTCGGGATCCAGCATCGCATCGGGGTTGCCTGGGGGATCAATGCGTTCGGGCCGCGACGGATTGCGGATGCCGCCGTCGATGTTGATCCAGGCGACATGGATGCCCTGGGGGTGCAGTTCCCGCGCCATGGATTGCGCCAGGCCCCGCTGGGCGAATTTGCCCATGGCGAAGCTGGCCGATTGCGGAAAGCCTTTGACACCGGCCGAGGCGCCGGTGAAGAGGATGGTGCCGCGGGTGCCATCCTGCGGTTCAGCCGCCAGCATAGCCCGCGCGGCGGCCTGGCCCATCAGGAACGCGCCGAAGGCGGTGACCTCGACCGCCTTGCGGACCGTCTCGGGATCGAGCTCGATCAGCGGGCTGCGGACCCGGGCAGAGGGGTTGTAGATCGCAACCCGGGGCGCGGCGTCCAGGCCGTCGAAGAGGGCCGCCATCTGAGCGGGGTCGCTGGCATCCATGGCCACGGTTCGCGCACCGGTTTCGGCCGCGACACCGGCCATCCTGGCGCCGGTTCGGGCAGCGAGCACCAGGCGGTGGTCGGGGGCGAGCTTGCGGGCGAGCGAGGCCGACAGGCCGTCGCCGACACCGACGATCACGGCGATGGGTTTGGTCATTGGAGCTCCTGCTTCGGGCACCTGAACGACTGCCGGGCGCGCAGGTTCAGTCTATGCGGATCCGGGATGGTCCGACAACAGGGTCTGGGTGATCGCCGGCCCCGTACGCCGGGCAGGTCACGATATCCAGCCAAGCCCGTCTTCGGTCCGGCCTCTGGGATTGTATTCGCCGCTGACGAATGCGTCATACCCCTCGGCGTCGAGCAAGGCGAAAAAGGCGGCGTGATCGATTTCACCGACGTCCGGCTCGTGGCGGCCGGGGACCCCGCCGACCTGCACATGGCGGACGAGGTGACGGCAGGTGGCCCAGGTTCGGGCAACGTCACCGGTCAGCATCCGGGCGTGGTAAGTGTCGAACTGCAGGCCCAGGTTGGGGGCATCGACCTCTGCCAGGACGGCGGCGGCGCATTCGAAATCGTTGAGGAAGTAGCCGGGCATGTCGACGGGATTGATCGGCTCGATGGTCAGCGACTGGCCGGGCGCCTCGGCCGCGGCCCAGGCCAGGTTGCGGACATAGGTGGCATGCGCTTCGCGGCCTGCGGCCAGGCCGGACATGATGTGAATATGCCGCGGCTTGAGGCGGTCCGCATAGCGCAGGGCGCGTTTGAAATCGCGGCGAAACCGGTCCTCACCGCCCGGAATCGCCGCAAAGCCGCGGTCGCCGCCGGCCCAGTTGGGCGGCGGGGTGTTGATCAGGGCAAGCGGCAGGCCGGCGCGGGAAAGGCGGCGCAGGATATCCGGAACCGGGTCATCGTAAGGGAACAGAACCTCGACGGCGTCGAAGCCCGCCTCGGCGGCGGCCTCGAACCGGTCGAGGAAGGGCAGTTCCTTGAAGAGGAAAGTGAGGTTGGCGGCAAACTTCGGCATCGGCGGGTTGGGTCAGGCCGGCATTGTGCGGGTCCAAGACTTTTGCAGAAGTCTTGGAAAAAGCCTTCGAGGAATTTTGGCGCCCTGCCTCACGGCAGCTCTGCCGCGGGGATGATCGGAAAGAACCGCCCGCTTGACCAGACCCCGAACCAGTCTTCGCCCGCGACCGGTTCGGTCACGCCGATATCGACCAGGCGGTAAAAGCTCTTGCGGTCGATCAGCGCCTCGAGGTTGGTGCGGACCAGGACATAGGGCGACGGCTCGCCGGTCTGGGGATCGCGCTCTACCCGGATCGGACGCTCGGGGCCCGCCGTCACGACGTCATCGACCTGGGTGATGAAGGTCAGCGCCTGGTCCCTGCCCGTACCCGACACGTCGAAATCCACCGCGACGAAGGGTGCGTCGTCGACGGTGATTCCGACCTTTTCGACGGGCGTTACCAGAAAGTAGTCGTCGCCGTCCTTGCGCAGGATCGAGGAGAACAGCCTCACAAGCTCCTTTCGCCCAATCGGCGTGCCGAGGTAAAACCAGGTGCCGTCGCGGGCGATGCGGATGTCGAGATCGCCGCAGAACGGCGGATTCCACAGATGCACCGGCGCCGGCCCTTTCGACTTTGCGGCGGCGCGGGCCGACGCGGCGAGGCCCTCGGCCGTGGGTTTCACGATCATTTGTCCCTGCGGAGCTTTTGCCATTTGTGCTTTTCGGAATACCTCACGATACTAGCCCCCGATATATCACCTGCAGGAGCAATGTCATGGCCGAACCCGAGAACCTCGTCGCCGAGATCGAAGCGCTGGGGGCAAAGATGGTCGAGGCCGAGGCCAGCATCACCAGACGCTTCATCGGACAAAAGACGGTGGTGGATCTGGTATTGTCGACGCTGGTCTGCGGCGGGCACGGGTTGCTGATCGGCCTGCCCGGCCTGGGCAAGACCCGGCTGGTCGAGACGCTGGGCACCGTGATGGGCCTGGACGAGGCGCGCATCCAGTTCACGCCGGACCTGATGCCGGCGGATATTCTGGGGTCCGAAGTGCTGGAGACCGGGGCAGACGGCAGCCGGGCGTTCAAGTTCATCGAAGGGCCGGTGTTCTGCCAGCTTTTGATGGCCGACGAGATCAACCGAGCCTCGCCGCGCACGCAATCCGCCCTGCTGCAGGCGATGCAGGAAAGGTCGGTGACCATCGCCGGTCAGCCGCACGCCCTGCCCAGCCCGTTTCACGTGCTGGCCACCCAGAACCCGATCGAGCAGGAGGGCACCTATCCCCTGCCCGAGGCACAGCTTGACCGGTTCCTTTTGCAGATCGACGTGGAGTATCCCCAGCGCGATGCCGAGCGGGATATTCTGATCGCCACGACGGGCACCGAGGACGCGCAGGCGCATCAGGTGTTCAGCGCCGCCGATCTGCTGGCCGCACAGACGCTGGTGCGGCGGATGCCGGTGGGCGAGGCGGTGGTCGAACTGATCCTGGACCTCGTGCGCGCCTGCCGCCCGGGCGAGCCGGACGCGCCCGAGATCGTCAACCGCTCGGTCGGCTGGGGGCCGGGGCCGCGTGCGGCGCAGGCACTGATGCTGACCACGCGGGCGCGGGCGCTTCTGGATGGGCGGCTGGCGCCGTCGGCAGAGGATGTCCTGGCGATGGCGCGGCCGGTTCTGAGCCACCGGATGGCGCTGACCTTTGCGGCGCGCGCCCGCGGCGAAAGCCTGGCACAGTTGATCGACGCGGTGGCCGAACAGGTGACCCGGGTCGAGGCCGCCGCGTGACGCCGTTGCGCGCCTGCTGCCCGCTGCCGGTGATCGCCGCCGCGCTGCTGGTCGGCAACGCAGCGGCGGCGCAGGGCTTTGCCTCGGAAGAAGAAAAGGCGGTGCACGTGGCGACGCTGAGCCTGTTTCACGCAATCTGCCTGCAGACCCTGCCGGGGTTCGAAGAAGCGGACGAGCGGTTTGCCAAGGCCGGTCTCGGGCTGACCGATGACGGGTTCTGGACCGACGACGACCGCGGGCTGGTGGCGCGGGTCGCCCATGGCGACAATGGCCGCCAGCGCGGGTGCTTCATGGGACTGCGCGACGCGAATCTGGCGGCGCTCGACCTTGCGCTGGGGCCGCTTGTCGGCGATGCGTTGCCGGGTGAAGAGGTTGGCCGGATGCGCGGGCCGATGCCGGGCGATCCGTCGCTCTATATCATCGAGCGGGACGGCTATCGGATCACGACGGTGGCGGCGAGTGTCTCGCGCGGGTATGTGATGCTGTCGGTCGGCGTCGACGTGCCCGAGGGCATCGCACCGCCGTGGGGGGCCGAATGACGACCTACGCGCAGCTTCGCCAGCGGGCCGAGGACCTGGCCGCGCCGCTGCCGCCGCTTCTGGCCGAGGCCGAGCATCTGGCGCAGGCGGTGCTTCTGGGCTCGCACGGCCGCCGGCGGTCGGGCATGGGCGACGAGTTCTGGCAGTACCGCCCGGCGCGGGCGGGCGACGAGGCGCGGATGATCGATTGGCGTCGCTCGGCCCGGTCGGATGCGCATTTCGTCCGCGAAAAGGAATGGCAGGCGGCGCAATCGGTGCTGATCTGGGTCGACGAGGCGCAGTCGATGGCGTTTTCGGGCGACAGGAACCGGACCACCAAGGCGGACAGGGCGAAGCTGTTGGCCTTGGCGATGTCTGTCCTCTTGATCCATGGCGGCGAACGGGTAGCACTGGCCGCACTCGGTACGCCGCCGCGGTCGTCGCAGCTGCAGCTCTTGCGGATCGCGCAGCACTTTACCGCCGAAAAGGAGACCGAAGACTACGGCACGCCGGTGATCCGGATCATGCCGCCGCATTCGCGGGCGCTGTTCGTGTCGGATTTCCTGGGCGATCTGGACGGTCTGGAACGCCAGCTGACCCGCGCCGCCGACCGCGGCGTACGCGGAGTGGTCTATCAAATCCTCGATCCGCTGGAAGAGGCGTTTCCCTTCGACGGGCGCACGATCTTCGAATCGATGGGCGGCACGCTGGTACACGAGACATTGAAGGCGGGCGAGTTGAAGGACCGCTATATGGAGCGGCTGGCCGAGCGCAAGGCGCGGCTTGCGGACCTCGCGCAGGCCACCGATTGGCAGTATGCTTGCCACCACACGGGCGACAGCGCGCAATCGGCGCTGCTGTGGCTGTACGGAGCATTGGAGCGGCGGCGGTAGATGTTCACGATCGGCTCGATAGGGTTCACTGCGCCCTGGCTCTTGCTGGGGCTCTTGGCGTTGCCGATCCTGTGGCTGCTCTTGCGCGCTGTACCACCCGCGCCGATCCGGCGGCGGTTTCCCGGCGTCGCGCTGCTCTTGGGCCTGGAAGACGACGAGACGCAGACGGACAAGACGCCCTGGTGGCTGCTGTTGCTGCGGACGCTGGCCGTGGCCTTGATCATCCTCGGCTTTGCCGGGCCGGTCCTGAACCCGACGGACGAGACGGCGGGCGACGGGCCACTGCTGATCGTCGTCGACGGGACCTGGGCGGACGCGCGGGATTGGCAGCGGCGGGTGGATCGGATTTCGGCGGCGCTGGACGAAGCGGCGCGGCTCGGCCGCCCGGTGGCGCTGGTGCGGCTGACCGACCTGCCTGCGGGCGAATTGCCGTTTCAGGCGGCGGATGCCTGGGCTGTGCGGCTGCCGAGCCTGACGCCGGACCCGTGGGAACCCGACGCGGACGCGCTGACGGCCTGGACCGAGACGCTGCCGGACGAACGGTTCGATACTTTCTGGATGTCGGACGGTCTGGCGCGCGACAGCCGCGGCGGGCTGCTGGCGGCGCTGGAGGCGCGGGGGACCGTGACGGTCTTTGAATCGCCGCGGTCGGTGTTTGCACTGCGGCCCGCGGGCTTCGACGAGGGCAACGTGGCCGTTTCCGCCCTGCGCACGCGGGCCGAAGACCCCGCGACCGTGACGCTGGCGGCGCGCGGGCTGGACCCTGCCGGGATCGAACGGCAGCTGGCGACGGCGGAATTCGACTTTGCCGCCGGAGAGACCGGGGCCGATGTGGAACTGTCGCTGCCGCCGGAGCTGCGCAACCGCATCACCCGGTTCGAGCTGACGGGCATCCGGTCTGCCGGGGCCGTGACCCTGACCGACGACGCGCTGAAACGGCGCGAGGTGGCGCTGATCGCCGGACGGGACGACCGCGAGGGCCTCGAACTGCTGTCGCCGCTGCATTATCTGGAACAAGCGCTGGAGCCGACGGCGGACCTGATCGACGGTGATCTGCTGGATATCCTGCTGGCGAACCCGGATGTTCTGGTCCTGGCGGATGTGGCGACGATCTCGGCCGGCGAGCAGGAGCCGCTCTTGGACTGGGTCGATCAGGGCGGGCTGCTGCTGCGGTTCGCCGGACAGCGGCTGGCGGCGTCGGATGTCAGCCGCAACGAGGAAGACCCGCTGATGCCCGTGCGGCTGCGCGCCGGGGGGCGGAATATCGGCGGCGCGATGAGCTGGGGCGAGCCGAAGGCGCTGCGTGCGTTCTCGGAAGGCTCGCCGTTCTTTGGGCTCGCGATACCGGACGATGTCGTGGTGTCGTCTCAGGTGATGGCCCAGCCGGATCCGCAGCTGTCCGAACGGGTGATCGCCTCGCTGGCCGACGGCACGCCGCTGGTGACGCGCAAACGGATCGGGCAGGGTCAGGTGGTGCTGTTTCACGTCACGGCCAATGCGGAATGGTCTACTCTGCCGCTGTCGGGGCTTTTTGTGCAGATGCTGGAGCGGCTGGCGGTCTCGACCCGGCCGGCGCAGCCGTCGGCCGAGGACCTGGCGGGCACGACCTGGGTGCCGGATGCGGTGCTGGACGCCTTTGGTCAGGTGCAGGAGGCGGGCACCATGGCGGGCGTGCCGGGCGAACGGCTGGCGAACGCGGTTCCGGGGGCGGACATGCCGCCGGGACTTTATACCGGCGAGGACCGGCGGATCGCGGTGAATGTGGTGTCCGCAGAGACCGAGCTGGCCGCGACGGTCTGGCCGGCGCGGATTGTGGTGGAGGGTTTGGCGGTGTTGCAGGAGACGGCGTTGAAGGGCTGGCTGCTGGCCGGGGCACTGGTGCTGTTGTGTCTGGATATCCTTGCGTCGCTTTGGATCTCCGGCCGGTTGAGCCAGGGATTGCGCGGCGCGGCGGCGCTGCTGGCCGTCCTGCTGCTGGTGACACCGCGGGCGGACGCGCAGAGCGAAGAGGATTTGGCTGCGGTTCTGGCGACATCCGAGGTTGCATTGGCCTATGTGATCACCGGCGACGCGCGGTTGGACGGCGTGTCGGAGGCGGGACTGCGGGGCCTGAGCGACACGCTTTGGCGGCGGACCTCGATCGAGCCGGCCGATCCCATCGCGGTGAACCTGGAAACCGATGAGTTGTCGTTCTTTCCGTTCCTCTACTGGCCGGTGACGGAAGGTCAGCCGCTGCCGTCGGTCGAGGCCTATGCGAAACTGAACCGCTATCTGCGCCATGGCGGCATGATCCTGTTTGACACCCGCGACGCCGATATCGCGCGCTTCGGACAGGCCTCGCCCAATGGCCGCAAGCTGCAGCAACTGGCGCGCGCCCTGGATATCCCGCCGCTGGAGCCGATCCCGGCCGATCATGTCCTGACACGCACGTTTTACCTGCTGCAGGATTTTCCGGGCCGCCATTCGAGCCGTGATGTGTGGGTCGAGGCCGCCCCGGCGGATGCCGAACAGATCGAGGGCATGCCGTTCCGGAACCTAAACGACAACGTGACACCGGTGGTGATCGGCGGCAACGACTGGGCCGCAGCCTGGGCGATCGACGAACGCGGCGGCCGGATGTTCCCGGTGGGGCGCGGCTTTGCCGGCGAGCGGCAGCGCGAGATGGCAATGCGGTTCGGGGTGAACCTGATGATGCACGTGCTGACCGGAAACTACAAATCGGACCAGGTGCATGTGCCTGCCCTGCTGGACCGGTTGGGACAATGACGCAGAGCGGTGTCAATTCGAGTGCCTGCGGCACGCCGGTCAAGCCCGTGTTCGCCTTCGGCACGGTGCGGGCAGTCCGGGGGCTGCGCCCCCTCTGCGCATTCACCCCCAGGATGTTTTCCGGCCAGATGAAGGAGCCCCTGGCGTGACAGGCTCGGTGATTTTCGATCCGCTTCTCGACTGGCCGCTGGTCTGGGCGGCCGTGGCCATGGCCGTGTTGTTCGTGGCGGTGGCGGTCTGGCGCGGGCTGTCGGGATGGTGGCTGCGCGGACTGGCGGCGGCTGTGCTGCTCGTGGCGCTGTTCAATCCCTCGCTGCAGCAGGAGGACCGCGCAGCGCTGTCGGACATCGTGATTCTGGTTGTGGATGAGAGCGCGAGCCAGCGGATCGCGGACCGGCCCGGGCAGGCGGCCGACGCCATCGCCGCGGTCGAAACCGAGGTGACAGCCCTCGGCAATACCGAATTGCGCGTGGTTTCGCTGGGCGACGGCGAAGGCGATCAGGGCACGCTGCTGATGACGGCGCTGGCCGAGGCGATGGCCGAAGAGCCGCGCGCACGGCTGGCCGGCGCGATCCTTCTGACCGACGGGCAGCTGCACGACATCGAGCGGGCGCCGGACCTGCCCGCGCCGCTGCACACCCTGCTGACCGGGCGCGAGGCGGATTGGGACCGGCGGCTTGTGGTCACCAACGCGCCGGCATTTGCGATCCTGGGCGAGCCGGTGACACTGACCCTAAGGATCGAGGACCAGGGGGCGGTACCGGCAGGTGTTGGCGCACGGGCCAAGATGCAGATTGCCGTCGATGGCGGGGCCCCCGAAAGCTTTATGGTTCCGATCGGCGAGGATCTGGAATTGCCGGTGACGCTGCCGCATGGGGGCATGAACGTGATTCAGTTCCTCCTGCCGGTGGCCGAAGGCGAGCTGACCGACCGCAACAACGCCGCGGTGGTGCAGATCAACGGGGTGCGCGACAGGCTGCGGGTGCTTCTGGTGTCCGGCGAGCCGCATCCGGGCGAGCGGACCTGGCGCAACCTTTTGAAGTCGGACAGTTCGGTCGATCTGGTGCATTTCACGATTCTGCGGCCGCCGGAAAAACAGGACGGCGTGCCGGTGAACGAGCTGTCGCTGATCGCCTTTCCGACCCGCGAGCTGTTCATCGACAAGATCGACGAGTTCGATCTGATCATCTTCGACCGCTACAAGCGGCGCGGCATCCTGCCCGCGCTGTACCTCGACAACGTCCGGCAATATGTCGAGGACGGCGGTGCGGTGCTGATCGCGGCCGGGCCGGATTTCGCGCAGGCCTCGTCGCTTTACCGCTCGCCCCTGGGCGAGATCATTCCCGCCGCGCCGACATCGATCGTGATCGAGGAAGGCTTTCGGCCCACCGTTACCGATCTGGGCCAGCGGCACCCCGTGACCGAAGGCCTGGAAGCCTTTGCGCCGGATGTCGAGGAGGGCGCGGGCTGGGGGCGCTGGTTCCGGCTGATCGATCTGGAGACCGACGCAGGGCATACGGTGATGAGCGGCATCGAGGACCGGCCGCTGCTGGTGCTCGACCGGGTCGGCGAGGGGCGGATCGCGCTCTTGGGGTCGGATCATGCCTGGTTGTGGAGCCGTGGCTTCGAGGGCGGCGGGCCGCAGCTGGAGCTGCTGAGGCGGCTGGCGCATTGGATGATGAAGGAGCCCGAGCTGGAGGAGGAGGCGCTGACCGTGGTGGCCGAGGGGCAGACCATGACGATCACCCGGCGCACCCTGGGCGACGAGGTCGGCGAGGTCGAACTGACCGGGCCCGACGGCGCGGTGGTGACGGTGCCGCTGGAAGAAGTGCGCCCGGGGCGGTTCGAGGCCACGGTCGAGGGGCCGGAGATCGGGCTTTACCGGCTGCGCGAAGGCGGCGAGGAGGCGGTGATCGCGCTTGGCCCGTCGGCCCCGCGCGAGTTCGAGCAGACCATTGCCGACGCGGCGCTTTTGACACCGATGGTCGAGGCCGCGCGGGGCGGCGTAGCGCGGATCGAGGATGGGCTGCCGGACCTGCGCAAGGTGCGGGCCGGGCGGCCGGCGGCCGGCCGCGGCTGGCTGGGGATCACCCCGCGCGAGGCCTATCTGACGGCGGATGTGACGGTTGTGCCGCTGGTCTCGGCATGGCTGTTCCTGCTGCTCGGTTCGCTGCTGATCGTCGGCGCCTGGCTGCGCGAGGGCCGGCGTTGAGCGGCGGGTATCGGGTGTCGGAAAGCCGCCGGACTTTCATCGGAATTGCGTCGGACCCGGAGCCCGATGCAAGGCTGGCTTGAACCGTGCCGACGGGCAACCGAGAACCCAAGTCCGGACGAGGAGCCGGTGCGATGAAACTGAAGCTGCATCACGTGAATCTGTCGACCGGAAACGTCGCCGGGATGGACGCCTTTTATCGCGACGTGCTGGGGCTCGAGACCGAAACCGACGGGCTGCCGGTGCTGGAAAAGGGCAAGGGCTATGCCGGCGACGTGGCCTTTGTCACCGACGGCGCGGTGCAGATGCACCTGGCCGAGCGCGACGTGCAGGCGGGGTTCGCGACGGGTCAGATCGTGAACCCGGTGGCGCGCGGGCATATCGCCTATCGCACCGACGATCTGGAGGCCTTCAAGGCGCATCTGGATGCGAAAGGCATCCCCTATTCCGACTGGGGCCACGCGGCGGTGGCCGGGTGGCACCAGATCTTTTTCTACGATCCCGAGGGGAACGTGATCGAGGTGCACGAGGTGAAAGGCTGAGCCGCGCCCGGCATGTGGATGTCAGGGCGTCGCCTTACCGCGCACATGGGTAAGCGTCTTGGTGCCGCATTGGTCCCTGGTGAAGGGACTTTTTCCGAGGCGGGAAACGGTGATCGCCATGATCTCAAGTTGGGTACAGGACCGGCGCTTCGGGAAGGACTTTACCTGATAATGCACCACCGGGTAGAGCTTGTGCGATTTGTACTCGGGGCGCAGCGTGCCGTCATGCGCCGGCGCAGGCGGGGCCGACAGAAAGAGGGCCGACGCCAGGATCATCGGAAAGGATGTGTGTTTCATCTTTGAACTCCACTGGTTGACTCCGGCCCTGCGGGTGTGACCGGCGTGCGAGGTATGACGGGCCAGCGTCAATCAAGCATCAGTGGAGCGTTACAAAAGAGTTAATAAAGTGTTGTGGAGACAGTCGTGCCGAACTTTCTGTCAGGGAAGTGTGATTGCGTAGGATTGCACAGACCAGTCATCCACGTTGCATCGCGGCCGGATCAGCACCTCGGTCAGCCCGTCGGGGATCGTCACGCCCGACAGCGAGCGGGTGAACGGCTGTTCGTTGACATGCGGGTGCAGCAGTTCGCGAAAGCCCAGGCGGGTGCCGTTCGGGGCCAGGACCTCCCAGCCGTCGGCGTAGTGGTCCCAGCCCGTGTCGGGATGCGAGAGCGTGACCGAGATGGTCCAGGTGGTGCCGGTCTGGCGGGCCGTTGCATCCTCGACGACGGGGTGGTCGGCGAGGGCCGGGCCGGTCATTAGCAGTAAGGCGAAAAGGCGCATCAGGAGTCTTCCGGATTTGCCGTCAGCCTAACGCCCCACGCGGCGACTGCGAAGCGGGGTCACGGGATTGTCAGGCGGAACCGTGGCCCGGTCGCGCGGGGCGGATAGGCGCGCGGACCGGACATGAGCCTGCACCATGTCCCCAGCGGCGTTTTTCAGTTGCCAGATGCAGAAATTGGTAATATCTTTTTACCAATCGAGAGGAGTAGCCCATGGAAATGCCTGCCCCCAGTGCAGAGGTGCTGTCCAAAAAAGCGCGGATCGTGGCGCGGCTGTCGGAGGCGTTGCCGGACGATGCCGTGATCCATGAGGAACACGAGACACGGGCCTATGAATGCGACGCGCTGACGGCCTACCGGTGCCCGCCGCTGGCGGCCGTGCTGCCGTCGTCGACGGCCGAGGTTTCGGCGGTCCTGAGGATCTGCCGCGAGGAAGGCGTGCCGGTGGTGCCGCGGGGATCCGGAACCTCGCTGGCGGGCGGCGCCCTGCCCACGGCGGATTGTGTGATCCTGGGCGTGGCGCGGCTGAACGCGGTGTTGGAGGTCGATTACGACAACCGGTTCATCAAGGTACAGTCGGGGCGGACGAACCTGTCCGTCACCGGTGCGGTCGAAGAGCAGGATTTCTTTTACGCCCCCGACCCGTCGTCGCAGCTGGCCTGCGCGATCGCCGGCAATATCGCGATGAACTCGGGCGGGGCCCATTGCCTGAAATACGGCGTGACGACGAACAACCTGATGAGCGTCACGATGGTGATGATGGATGGCGAGGTGGTCGAGATCGGCGGCGCGCATCTCGATGCAGGCGGGCTCGACCTGTTGGGGCTGATCTGCGGATCCGAGGGGCAGCTGGGCGTGGTGACCGAGGCGACGCTACGCATCCTGCGCAAACCCGAAGGCGCGCGGCCGGTACTGATCGGGTACAAGAGCGCCGAGGCGGCGGGAGCCTGTGTGGCCGATATCATCAAGGCCGGCGTTCTGCCGGTGGCGATCGAGTATATGGACCGGCTGTGCATCGAGGTGACCGACAAGTTCTCGGGCGCGGGCTATCCCGATTGCGAGGCATTGCTGATCGTCGAGGTCGAGGGCTCGGAAGCGGAGATCGACGAGCAGCTGGGGGTCATTCTGCAGATTGCGCGGGGGCATGACCCGGTCGAGCTGCGCGAAGCGAAGGACGCCGACGAGGCGGCGCGGATCTGGCTGGGGCGGAAATCGGCCTTTGGCGCGGTGGGGCGGATCAACGACTACATGTGCCTGGACGGGACGATTCCGGTCAGCGCCCTGCCCCACGTGTTGAAGCGCATCGGAGAGATGTCGCAGGAATACGGGCTGGCGGTGGGCAATGTGTTCCATGCCGGCGACGGCAACATGCATCCGTTGATCCTGTTCGACGCCAACAAGCCGGGCGATCTGGAAACCTGCGAGGCGTTCGGGGCGGAAATCCTGAAGCTATGCGTCGAGGTCGGCGGCTGCCTGACCGGCGAGCACGGGGTCGGGATCGAAAAGCGCGATCTGATGTATGACCAGTTTTCGGCCGAAGATCTGGAGGTGCAGATGCGGGTGAAGGATGTGTTCGACCCCGGATGGCTGCTGAACCCGGCGAAGGTGTTTCCGTTGCAGGCCTCCGCATCGCGGAGGGATTTCGCCGCCTGACGGCGGCGATCGGCCGCGAGGGGGCCGTCCGCTCCTCCCGGACCCTCCCCCGAGGATATTTCCAGACAGATGAAGGAGCCCCGGTGTGCTTTCCCCCCGTGACGAGACTGACCTGGCCGCCGCGGTCGCCGCGGCGGAGGGCCCCCTGCACGTGATCGGCGGCGGGACACGGCCGATTGGCAAGCCGGTGACGGGCGAGGCGGTGTCGGTCGCGGGGCTGTCGGGGATCACGCTGTACGAACCGGGGGCTCTGACGCTGGTCGCGCGGGCCGGGACACCTTTGGCCGAGATCGAGGCAGCGCTTGCGGCGGAAAACCAGCGGCTGGCGTTTGAGCCGATGGATCACCGGGGCCTTCTGGGCACGAGCGGCGCACCGACGATCGGCGGGGTGGTGGCGGCGAACGCATCGGGGCCGCGGCGGATCCTGACCGGAGCGTGCCGGGATTTCCTGCTGGGCGTCCGGTTCGTCGACGGAAGGGGCAGCGTGCTGAAGAACGGCGGGCGGGTGATGAAGAACGTCACCGGCTATGATCTGGTGAAGCTGATGGCGGGGTCCTACGGCACATTGGGGATTCTGACCGAGGTGTCGTTCAAGGTGTTGCCGGCGCCGGCGGCAGCGGCGGTTCTGCTGATCGAGGGGCTGAGCGACGTGCAAGCGGTGCAGGCGATGGCTGCCGCACTTGGATCTCCGTTCGAGGTCTCGGGGGCGGCGCATACGCCAAAGGGGCTCGACGGGGCGCCGGTAACCATGATCCGGATCGAAGGGTTCGAATCCTCCGTCACCTACAGGGCCGGACAGTTACGGACGCTGCTGGCAGGCTACGGCGAGATATCGGTGGAAACCGACCCGGAGCGGACGACGGCGGGCTGGAAATGGGTGCGGGACGCGGAGCCGTTTCACGGGGTGCACGGCGATGTCTGGCGGTTGTCGGTGAAGCCTTCGGACGCGCCGGACCTGGCGGCGCGGGCAGAGGCGGACGGGCTGCTTTACGACTGGGGCGGCGGGCTGATCTGGGCACTGGTGCCGGAGGGCACGGACCTGAGGGCGCGGCTCGGAGCGTTTCAGGGTCATGCGACTCTGGTCCGCGCCGGCGAAGAGACGCGGGCGGCGCTGCCGGTTTTTCAGCCCGAGCCCGCGCCGGTGGCGGCGATATCGAAGGGGCTGCGCGATAAATTCGACCCGCGGGGCATTCTGAACCCGGGACTGATGGGATAGGCGATGCAGACGACGTTTTCCGACGCGCAACTGAAAGACCCTGCGATCAAGCGGTCGAACGAGATCCTGCGGTCCTGCGTGCATTGCGGGTTCTGCACGGCGACCTGTCCGACCTATCAGGTGCTGGGGGACGAGCTCGACAGCCCGCGCGGGCGGATCTACCTGATCAAGGACATGCTGGAAAACGACCGGCCCGCCGACGCCAGAACGGTCAAGCATATCGACCGGTGCCTCAGCTGTCTGGCCTGCATGACCACATGCCCGTCCGGCGTGCATTACATGCATCTGGTCGATCATGCGCGGGCGCATATCGAAAAGACCTATCGCCGGCCGCTGTTCGAGCGCGCCCTGCGCTGGACGCTGGCGCGGATCATTCCCTATCCCTACCGGTTCCGCCTGGCGCTCCTGGCGGCGAAGATCGGCAAGCCGTTTGCCTTTCTGATGCCGGATGCGCGGCTCAGGGCGATGCTGGCGATGGCGCCGAAGGTGATCCCGCCTGTCAGCCGCAACGACGATCCGCAGGTCTTGCCGGCGGATGGGGAACGCCGGATGCGCGTGGCCCTGATGACCGGCTGCGCGCAGCGGGCGTTGAACACGGATATCAACGACGCGACGATCCGGCTCTTGCGCCGGCTGGGCTGTGAGGTGGTGATCGCGCGCGGCATGGGCTGCTGCGGAGCACTGGTGCACCACATGGGTAAGGAGGACGAGAGCCACGCAGCCGCCGCGCGGAATATCCGGGCCTGGACGGCCGAGGCGGACGGGGACGGGCTGGACGCCATCGTCATCAACACGTCCGGCTGCGGCACGACGGTGAAGGATTACGGGCATATGTTCCGCAACGATGCGCTGGCAGCAGACGCTGCGCGCGTGTCCGAACTGGCGGTGGATGTCAGCGAACTGCTGATGAAGCTGGATATGCCGGAGGGTGCGGCCAAAGGAACGCGTGTGGCCTATCATGCGGCCTGTTCGCTGCAGCATGGCCAGCAGATCAAGACCTATCCCAAGGACCTTTTGAAACGCGCGGGCTTTGAGGTTGTGGAACCTGCCGACAGCCATCTGTGCTGTGGGTCGGCGGGGACCTACAACCTGATGCAACCGGAGATTTCGGCGCAGTTGAAGGTGCGCAAGGTGCGGACGCTGGAGGCGAAGCGACCGGATGTGATCGCCGCCGGCAATATCGGCTGCATGATGCAGATCGGCGGCGGCACAGAGGTGCCGGTGGTGCATACCGTCGAGCTGCTCGATTGGGCGACCGGCGGGCCGACGCCGCGCGCGTTGGACGCGGCGTGACGCTGCCGGCGGGGCGCCGATTTTCGTCGAAAATCTGTTCGCGGGCGCAATTCCGCCGTGATTGACCCAAAGATGACCTGAAACCGGCCCCAATTCGGTCCCCCCTTCGCGGCTACGGCTTGCCGGGAATGAAACGGGGGTCGCGATGAAACGCGGGCTTTTCTTTCTGGTGCTGCTGGCCGTCTGGGCCAGCGACGGGCGGGCCGAGATGGCCTCGGGTCTCAGGACGCTGATGACGGGCGACGACAGCCGCGGCTGGCAGGCGGTGGGGCGGCTCAACATGGGCACCGTCAGCTTTTGCACCGGTTCGCTGATCGCACCGGACCTCGTGCTGACCGCGGCGCATTGCATGTTCGACAAGGACACCGGCCAGCGCATCGCCGATGGCGAGATCGAGTTTCTCGCCGACTGGCGCGGCGGCCGCGCAGCGGCCTACCGCCGCGTGAAACGCGCACTGGTGCATCCGGATTTCACCTTTACGTCCGATAACTTCGCCGCCCGCGTCGCCCATGACGTGGCGATTCTGGAGCTGGATCAGCCCATCCGCAACTCGGCGATCGCGCCCTTTCCCACCGATGCGCGCCCCGCGGCGGGCGCCGAGGTGGGAGTCGTCAGCTATGCCCACGACCGGGCCGACAGCCCCTCGCTGCAAGAGGTCTGCCATGTCCTGGCGCGCCAGGGCGGATCGCTGGTCCTCAGCTGCGAGGTGGATTTCGGGTCGTCCGGTGCGCCGATCTTCGTGGTCGAGGACGGGCGGGCGCGGATCGTGTCGCTGGTCTCGGCCAAGGCCGAGGTGCGCGGCCAGCCGGTGGCACTGGGCACCTCGCTGACCGGGCCGCTGGCCGACCTGATGGCGATCCGGGATGAGGGCGACGGCGTCTTTACCCGGCCCGCGCCGAAGGTGCGGCGCCTGAGCCTGGAGCAGACGCAAAGCGCGACGGGCGCGAAATTCCTGCGGCCCTGAAGCGATGCGGCTGGCGCTGATTCTCATAGTCCTGATGCTGGCGCTGGCCGTGGCTGGCGCGGCGATGGCGCAGACGACCGGCCTGAAACGGCTGACCCTGCGCCAGGATCTTCTGGGATTCGAGGCGGTGGGCCGGCTGGAGCTGGGCGCGCGGGGGTATTGCACCGGCGTGCTGATCTCGCCGAAGCTGGTGCTGACCGCAGCGCATTGCCTTGAACGGGTCGCCCGGGGCCAGATCGGCATCGGCGATATGCGGTTCCGCGCGGGCCTGCGCGATGGCGAGGTGGTGGCCGAGCGGCGCGCCAAGGCTGCGGCGGTGCATCCCGGCTACCGGATCGGCGGCCTGATGACCGCCTGGAATATCCGCCACGACGTGGCGCTTGTCGAGCTGGAAACGGCGATCCCCGCGGCGACCGCGGCGCCCTTCCGCGTCGACCGGCTGCCCGGACGGAACCGGGCGGTGAGCGTGGTCAGCTATGCCAAGGGCCGGTCAGACGCGTTGTCGTGGCAGGGGGAATGCCGGGTTCTGGGACGCGAGGCGGCGCTTTTCGCCTTCGACTGCGACGTCACCTTCGGCGCCTCGGGTGCGCCGGTCTTCGACCGGTCCGGCGGGCGGGCACGGATCGTATCGCTGATTTCGTCGGGCTATCGCGAAGCCGGCAGAGGGATTGCCTTCGGGATGGAACTGCCGGCTGTGGTCGAGCTTCTCAAGCGGGAATTGCGGGTCGGCCGCGGGCTGGCCGCCGTCGCTCGGGCTCCAGGCAGGCTTCCGGCAGCCAACACCTCGCCCGGGGCGAAATTCGTCCGCCCCTGAGGGGTCTTGAAACCGCGGGCGACGTTTCCCACATCTGCCTTGGACGCCGGAATGCCGGGTCCGATCCTGCCAATGGCCCGTCCGATCATGGAGGGCCAAATATCGTTATCGCTCAATGGAGGATGACCCATGCGTAACTACGATTTTGCACCGCTCTATCGTGCGACCGTCGGTTTCGACCGCATCGCCGACCTTATGGACCGGGTTCTGACGACCGACGTCACCCAGCCCACCTATCCGCCCTACAACATCGAAAAGACCGCCGACGACGCCTATCGCATCTCGCTGGCTGTCGCCGGGTTCACCGAGGACGAATTGTCCGTGGAAGTGAAGGAAAACTCGCTGGTGGTTGCGGCCCGCAAGGCCGAGGACGCCGCCGAACGCACCTATCTGCACCGCGGCATCGCCACCCGGGCGTTCGAGCGCAAGTTCCAGTTGGCCGACCATATCCGTGTCGCGGGCGCGGCCCATGAAAACGGCATGCTGCATATCGACCTTGTGCGCGAAATTCCCGAGGCGCTGAAACCGCGCCGGATCGAAATCACCAACGGCAAGACCGTGGACGCCAGGGCCGTCGAAGGTCCGAAGCGGAAGGCTGCCAAGAAGTAAGTAGCCAGTTCTCTGCTTGTTTCTGTGTGTGGAGGGCGCGCTGGGGAGGAGCGCGCCCTTTTTCCGTTCCGGTGACCGGCTGTAGGCGTGGTTATGCGCAAGGAGTGCGATTCAGGCCTCAAGCTGGTTGGGACTTGGTGGACGCGACGGTGGCTTTTGGCCTGTGGCGGCCATTCGCAACCCGTCTTCCGGCGCGGAAGCAAGGCCGTAGGCCGACTTGTCATTCCCATTCGGACAGCTGAGCCCCGCACATAAGACTTCCACGATCGAACCGATATTGGCGATCACCGTTGCCAGAAGTGTCACACTCGCCGTGACCAGCACCCGAGCCCGAAGATCGGCGCTGAATAGCCGGCAGTGGCTTAGGGATAGGTCGGAACCTGCACGACGGATACCTCGCGACACCGCGAAACCGGCGCTGAAGACCCGCTCACGATGGCGCAATGGAGCGGCTCAGGCGCCTTTGTCCGCCTCGGCCCAGTCTTTGTGGATGAACTTCTTGTCGCAGTACCCGCACTCGACCCAGCCCCTGTCGGGCGGGATCATCAGCCAGACACGCGGATGGCCCAGAGCGCCTTCGCCGCCGTCGCAGGCGATGCGCGTGGTTTCGACGATCTCCGTTTCGGGGGGCTCGATGGGCATCCGCATCCGCACTCGCTTGGTTGTCTCCCGGGCCGGACTGGCCTAGGTCCGGCGGCATGATAGCGATCCGCCGGGGGCGGACAAGGGGCGGCGATGACGCAATACGCAATCGAGATCCGGAGGCTGCGCAAGACCTACGGCGGGGACGGGACAGAGGCGCTGAAGGGCATCGATTTGGCGATCCCCGCCGGAGCGATCTTCGGTCTGCTCGGCCCGAACGGCGCGGGCAAGTCGACGCTGATCAACATTCTCGCCGGACTGGTGATCAAATCGGCGGGCAAGGTGCGCATCTGGGGCTTTGACCAGGACATCAATCCGCGCCAGTCCCGCGCCGCCATCGGCGTGATGCCGCAGGAACTGAACCTCGATCCGTTCTTCACGCCGCGCGGCGCCTTGGAGGTGCAGGCCGGGCTCTACGGCGTGCCGAAATCGCAGCGTCGCACGGACGAGGTGCTGGCGATGATCGGGCTGACCGACAAGGCCGACGCCTATGCCCGGTCGCTGTCGGGCGGCATGCGCCGCAGGCTGCTGCTGGGGAAGGCGCTTGTCCACGGTCCCAATGTTCTGGTTCTCGACGAACCCACAGCCGGGGTTGATATCGAACTGCGACAGATGCTGTGGGCCAATGTGCGCAAGCTGAACGACCAGGGCATGACGATCATTCTGACCACCCATTACCTCGAAGAGGCCGAAGAGATGTGCGACGAGATCGCGATCATCAACCACGGCCGCAAGATCGCCCAGGAAAGGACCGTGGATTTGCTCAACCGTCTCGACGCCAAGACGCTGGTGATTCACCCCGAGGGCCCCGCGGGCGAGATCGCCCTGCCCGAGGGCGTGTCGCTGGAGCATGCCGCGGACGGCGCGCTGGAACTGACCTATCGCACCGGCGCGACCTCTGCCGATGCGGTGCTGGGTGCAGTACGTGCTGCGGGAATCCGCATCCGCGATGTCCGTACGCGCGAACCCGATCTCGAGGACGTGTTTCTGGATCTCACCCGCACGACGATACCCGGCTAGGGCCAGGCGAGGGTGAAAGGCCGGAGGCGGCCTTTGGCCTGAGGTTGCCATTCGCAACTAGGCTTCTGGCGCGGAATCAAGGCCGAAGGCCGCCGCGCCATCGCCGACCCGCCCCGAAGGGGAGGCGATTTGTTGCCGGCGCGCATTGCATTGAGGTCGTTCGGACATTGCTGGGATAAACCGAGTCGTTCAAAGCTTTGGTTCGCCTCCCCGCGGGTCGGCGATGGCGAGGCTTCTCAGATTCCGATTGACGTCCGCTCCAGGCCAAATCCATCAACGCGGCAGCCATCGGGCTCTGGACGTCACCCCTTCTCCAGCATCCGCCCCAGCGGCCGGCCGCCCAGGATGTGGACGTGCAGATGCGGAACCTCCTGCACCCCTGCGACCCCGGAATTCGAGATCATCCGATACCCGCCTTGCCCCGAACCCGGATCGACCTCTGCCAGCCGGCAGACCTCTCCGATCGCACGGTTATAGTCCAGGATTTCCGCCTCTGACGCTTGGGCTGCGAAATGGTCGTAGCAGACATACGGCCCCTTGGGGATCACCAGAACATGCACCGGCGCCTGGGGCGCGATGTCGCGAAATGCCAGACTGTGCTCGGTCTCCAGAACCGTATCGTTCGGAATCTCGCCCCGCAGGATCTTCGCAAAGATATTCTCGTCGTCGTACTGATAGCCCATGGAAGTTCCTCAATCCACAAACAGATGCTCGGTCGACGCGATGTCGCGCGCCGTGTCCTCCGGAATATCCAGAAACCGCGCGAGGGCAAGCAGGTTCTCGCCCGGATCCGCGTCCTCGCGGATCCGGTAGAGATATTCGAACCCCGCGTCGCGGATCTGATCGCTTTCGAACACGACATCGGCCCGGATCGTCGGCAACAACGCATCGATCGTGTCCTGCGGCGTCCGCTCTCCGGCAAGTCCCACCCGTTTGGCATGGCCGATCAGATAGGCATCGGTGAACGAGCACTGAATCTCCAGCATCTTGGTCGTGGACCGGTCCGAATGAAAATCCTGCATCAGGTCCATGTTGTTGGGGTCCAGACAGATCACCAGGCGGTTGGTGTCGTAATAGTCGAACAGCATCCGCATCAGCGACCTGCGGTGGCGGGTGCGCTTTTCGATGGTCGCCTGAATGCCGCCGAGATCGGGCAAGGCGGTGCCTTCCTCGTCGAACAGATACTCGATGCAAGGCAGGTTGGTGGCCGCCCGAATCCGGGCGAGCAGCCGTTTCGCCACATGCCATTTCTTGCAGATCACGATCATCAATTCCCGTTCGCGGCCCAGCGTCGATTCCGTTTCCCAGAACCGCGGCGCGAACCGCCGCCCGATCCGTCCGCGGCCGGTGAGGAACCGGAAAAGGCTTCTGCCCTCATTCGAGATCTGGAATGTCGCATCCTTCGAGGCGAACAGGGCGCCCAGCCGGCGTTTCAGATCTGTCGCACCGGGCGAGATCTTGCGCGCGAACAGAAAGTCCTGGCTTAGAAGCAGGTCGTAGTGATCGTCATAGAACGTCACCGGCATGCCGTAATCGGTGAACATCAGGAAGGTCAGCGTACGGGTGCGGATTTCGGCCTCGGGCACCAGATGCGGCACCAGCGTCTGAAAGAAGGTCTCGTCCGGGATCCAGGTCGTCCGGAAAAACCGCATCACATCCGGGCGCTTTTTGCAGAAATCCAGAATCCACTCGATCGTGCGCCGCCGCAGGCACCACCACTGCGACCCGATCATGATCTGCAGATCGCCCGGCACGTCACGTCGCAAGCCGAGCCGCCGCTGAATGTTGACCGAAGCATAGAACAGGAACTTGCGCTTGCGCTCGTTGAAAAAATGCCGGTAGTGCAGCCGGTCGCCCTTCATCCCGGTCTTGATCCAGTCGCTTTCGAAGAAATCGAAGCTTTCGATATAGTCGACATCCTCGGCATCGAGAAACGAATGCGCGTACTCGGCGGATTTGATCGCCATGCAGTCGCCCGACAGCATGTAGAAATGCGTGGCCCGCGGAAACGCCTCCACCGCCGCCTTCACCGCCTCCAGCGTCGCCTCGACCAACGACCACTCGCCCCAGCCGCACTTGATCCGCCGCGCCGCGAAGGCGACGTTGGGGTTGTCATTGAGCGCGCCTTGAATCTTGGCGAAATGCTCCGGTTTGGCGCGTGCGTCGAAATGGATTGCGATATAGTCGCCCGTGACCGTCAGACGCTCGGCCTGTTTGATGATCGCCTCGGGATCCTTGTGACACAGCAGAATGAACGCGATTTTCGCCATTTTGGAAACGGTTTGCCTGTTTACCGTGAATTGTTTGCATTGATATCGTGAACAAGCATTGAAAAAACAGACTTTCTTTGCTCTTTTCTGACCCAACAACGCCAGGTTCGCGCATCGGCGAAAGAACCGGCAGCAGGAGGCAACGGAATATGGGCTTTCCGGGCACATGGATGACCGAAAGCGAAAGCATGGTCTACCGGGTCGTGCCGAAATGCGCCTGCTCGACCATCGGGCAGATCATGTATTTCTCGGATCACGGCCGGTTTTTCGACGGCGATATCCACGATGCGACCGGCGGGCTGCACAAATGGGCCATCGACAAGAGCCAGGCGAAAATCACCAGCAACGTGCAAAAGCACAAATCCTACGCCTTCACCTGCGTCCGCAACCCTTACACGCGGATCCTCAGTTCGTTCTTCGACAAGATCTGCGGCATCCAGCGCAACGGCAAACGCTACCGCGGCAGCCTGGTACCGCTGTTGGTGCAGAAATACGGAATCGAGGTGGGCGGCGAGGACGGCAAGGAAGAGTTCGACCAGATCAAGTCGTTCCGCCGGTTCCTGCTGTTCGCGCGCGACACGATCCGCTGGCGCCGCCCGATGGACCCCGACATTCACTGGTCGGCGATGTCAGGCCACGTCTCGACTTTCATCGTCAATGGCGGGCGTTACGACCACATCCTGCATACCGAGGCGTTCAACGAGGGCATGCAGGTTGTGCTGGACCATGTCGAGATGAAGCATCCGGTGGTTCTGCAGGACATTCCGCGGTTCAACGAATCCGAAGGCCACGGGCCAAGGCGGGCGCACCCGGTCGAAGACTACTTCGACGATCTGTCGATGCATCTGGTCTACGAAATCTACAAACGCGATTTTCAGGTCTTCAGGTACGATTTCGAAAACCCGGCCAACAAGATGCCGACAGGCGAAATCGACCTGGACGAGGTGCATGCCAAGCTGGGTGACTGACCGGTTGGCTTGCGGCGGTTCCATGACGGTTTCGTGAAACTCGATTGCCGCGTTGATCCAGATCGAAGCGAACGCCCGCTCTCATCTCAGCTTTGGCGGACTCTGCGGGTCCTTGCCGGGCGCAAGCGGACGCACCTTGCGCTCCGGCGCTGGCAGGTCGAACCGCAGTCCGACCCGGGCCAGCCGCGCCGCCATTGGATCGGTGGCGGCGAAAAAACCGATATCGATCTCACCGGCCTCGACGCCGGAAAAGGCCAGTGCCTCGCCCACCGCCCGTGCGAGTGCGGGCTCGGCGCCGGGCGCGGGGTCGATCACTGCCAGCAGATGCCCGGGTCGCGCGGGCGCGTAGGTCACGGCCACCAGATAGGCCAGCCGTGCCAGACCGGCGGCGGCCGCAAGCTTGGCGTCGAGCGCGGTCAGCAGCCCCTCGGGCAAGCCAGCCGGCGGGCGTATCTCAACCGGCCGTTCGCCGACCTCCGACGGGCGCTGGCCGGTCATTTCCCCCAGCCAACCCACGGCCTCGGCCGGCAGAAGCATGGAAGACGGCGCAACCTCGAGGTTCAGACCCAGACCGATCCCCTGCCCGGCCAGCATACCTGCCAGGGCGCGCCCGGTGAGGGCGGCATAGGGCGCGGATTGGCCCACGAAGGCGGTCATCCGGTCTTCGCGGTCGAAGACCAGAACGAAGCTGCCATCGGCGGTCTCGAAGATCTCCGGTTCGATCCGGTCGCCGTCGGCCTCGGCGGCGAGAAGCAGGAAAAGCTCGGCATCGGCAAGCCGGTCGAAGAACCGCAGGCGGCCCGCGTCGCCATCCGTCTCCATCACTGCATGCGCTTTGTCCAGCGGGGTCTCAGCCATCCATCACCCCGCGAACCGTCGCGCGCAGAACCGGCAGCAGTTCGGCCTCGAACCAGGGGTTCTTCTTCAGCCAGGCAGTGTTGCGCCAGCTTGGATGCGGCAAAGGGAATACGCCCGGCGCATGGTCGCGCCAGCCGGCAACCGTATCCGTTACGCCGGATTTGACGCCAAGATGCCAGGCTTGCGCATAGCCCCCGATCAGCAAAGTCAAGCGCGCGGCCGGCAGGCGCTGCATGATCCGGGTGTGCCATGTTGTGGCGCAGATCTTCGGCGGCGGCAGGTCGGATCCCCTGGCGTCGTAGCCGGGAAAACAGAACGCCATCGGCAGAACGGCAACGCGCGAGCGATCGTAGAATTCGGCGTCGGTGACGCCCATCCAGTCCCGCAGCCGGTCGCCCGACGGATCGAAAAACGGCTTGCCCGCCTTGTGCACCCGCATACCCGGCGCCTGCCCGCAGACAAGTATGCGGGCCCCGGCGTCGAACCAGACGACCGGGTTCGGGCTGTGGCCGGTTGCCGTGGCCGCGAAACGCTCGGCGCAGAGCGTACAGGCCGAGAGACTGGTCTTGAGAGTATGCAGAGCTTCGGCCATGCCGGACAGGTAGGGCGAAACCGGCGGCTTGTGCAATGGCAGTCGCATTTACGGTTTTCAACGGCGCCTAAATGGCCTGAAATTCTGGGCAGGAGATTATTGCCGTTGCCACCGGAGGGAGACCGGATATGCAACGGCGTGGCTGAGAGGAAACGCCAGTGGCTGAGATTTGCGTGCGGGTTCGGGTAACGGGACGGGTACAGGGGGTTTGGTTCCGCGGGTGGACGAAGGATCACGCCGGGCGGCTCGGCCTGCGCGGATGGGTGCGGAACGAGGCGGACGGGTCGGTCACCGCGTTGATCGGTGGCTCCGAACCAGCGGTTGACGAATTGCTGGCAGCGATGCACCGGGGTCCGGAGGCGGCGCGGGTGACGTCGATGAAAGTCGAGCCCGCCGATGAGGCGCCGCCGGACGGGTTCTCAATCACCCGTTAGGCAACGGGGCCGGGCATCGTGTCAAATTTTGGCCGCAATGCGGCATTAACCTTGCTCGGATGGCAAGAAATCGGCGTGGGATTGCCGATCGGGGGCCGCCTTGGTTGATCCGTTTTGGGTGCGTCTTCGAATCTGGCATAAATCCGCCCACGCGGGCAGGTCCCCAAGAATGGGATGAGGGCAGAGATGAAGACACTGAAATGGGCCGTGGTTCTGGTGGTTGCGTCGGCGGGTATGGCCAACGCCGGAATGATCGAGCGGGCGTGCATGAAGTCGGACCGCAAGGCGGCGAACCGGTCGCTGTGCGGCTGTATCCAGGATGTCGCGGACATGACGCTGAGCCGGAGCGACCAGCGCCTGGCCGTGAAATTCTTCAAGGATCCGCATATGGCGCAGGAGATCCGGCAATCGGACCATGCCTCGCACGAGGTGTTCTGGAAGCGCTACAAGGAATTCGGCGCGACGGCAAAGAACTACTGCAGCTGACGGGGCGCTGACGCTCGTCGTCTCAGATCACCAGCGGCAGATCCGAAAGCGGCTCGGCACCGCTATCTTTCAGCACGACCACATTTTCAAGCCGGACGCCGAAGCGGCCCTCAAGGTAGATGCCCGGCTCGATCGAAAAAACATGGCCGGATTCCAGCACGGTGGGGCTGGTGCGGGTTACGTAAGGCGGCTCGTGCACATCGATCCCGACGCCGTGGCCGGTCCGGTGCAGGAACCTTGGGCCATATCCCGCGGCCTCGACGACGTCGCGGGCAGCCAGATCGACCGAGGCGGCGGTGACACCGGTGCGGGCGGCCGCCTGTGCGGCGGCGTTGGCCTGTTCAAGCACGGATGTGATCGTCAGATAGTCAGGGTCCGGCGTGTCGCCGATCCATTTGCAGCGGGTGATATCGGACAGGTAGCCGTCAAGCACGCAGCCGGTGTCGATCAGAACCGGCATATCGTCCTGCAGTTCCGCGTCGCTGGTGTGGTGATGCGGCAGCGCGGTATTCGGTCCAAAGGCGACGATGCAGAAGGCCGGGACCGCCCCGCCTGCCTGATGGGCCTCGATGATCGCCTGACGCACGTCGCGTTCGCGTACACCCGGTTTCAGGGCCTCGAGCCCCGCCAACAATGCCCGGTCATTGAGCTGTGAGCATGCCTTCAGCGCGGCGATCTCTGCCGGCTCCTTGACCGCGCGCAAGGCGCCGACGGTGTCCCCGGTAAACCGCCTGCGCGGGCTTTGCAGCGCATCAAGCGCCAGCAGTGCGTGATCGGCGCGGATCGTTTCGTCGATCGCCACGGACAATTCCGGGCGCAGCGCATCGCAGTCCGCAAGGAGACGGCGCAGTTCCGCATCCGGGCCTTCGTCGTCGGCATATGTGTACATCGCAAGATCGGTGCCGCGACGCGCATCGTCGGCGTTGAGCCCGGGGATCAGCAATCCCGCGTGATCCGCAGTTACTGCCAGCAGGACCGGCCGTTCGTCGCCATGCGGGTCGAGTCCGGTCAGCCAGCGCAAATGGCTCGAAGCGCCAAGCAGGACAAGGTCCGTCCCGGTGTCGGCCATACGCGCGCGCAGACGGGCAAGTCTGGGATTGGCCTGTGACGTCATCTGCAAACCTCCTGAGCCGACAGCACCCGCGTTTTATGGCGCGCGCCACCGGAGGCAGGCAACCGAATTGCACCCTTCGGGCCTGAAAAAACCACCGGGCACATGTGCCGTCCCGGCGCGCAGCGCCCCGGTGTCAGGCCGGTGCGTTCCCGGCCCCGATGTCCGGCGCCAGCGCCAGCCAGGTCAGGACGCGCTCGGAGGTGGCCCGCCAGTCCGGCTCGAAAATCGTGCCGGCGGCAAATTCCGGCGACAGCGTCGTCTGCAGCCGCAGGCGTAGCGTGCCGGCCAGCGGCGCCTGTTCGAGCCGCAGCGCCTCGAACCCGAAGAACGTCCGGACATGCGGGAAAAGCGCCTTGTAGACCGCCTCCTTGGCCGAAAAGACCAACGTTGCAAGCCGGGGGTCGGGACGGCCTTCGGCCGTGATCAGGCCGCGCTCGGGCGCGGTCATGGCGGTCTCCAGTATGGCGCTCAGCGAATCGCCCTGCACGATGTCCTCGATGTCGACGCCGATTACCGGATAGCCGCGCGACAGTACGCATGCCGCGTGGCGGCGGGAATGGCTGATCGAACCATGGATCCCGCCCGGCCAGACAGGCACACGGTCTGCGTCCGGCGGCACGTCATGCAGAGCTTCGCCAAGGCTGGCCAGCGCGGCGCCTGCCGCGATCCGGCCCGCCAGGTATTCCGCGCGCCGCCGCGGCACCCAGCGATGAAACCCGTCCGGCCTGCCGACGCCAAAGCGCTCGAACAGCGGGTCCGAGACCTGGGATTCGTCGAATGCGGCATCGATCAGAACCGTCGTCCCGGGCCCGAGCCACACCCGGCAAAGCGATGTCACGAATCCCGCCGGAGCCGCCGGAAAGACCTCGTCCAGGGTCACGGGATCGCCCGCATCGAACAACCCACGGGATCGAGATACCGGCACCCGCACGCCCTCAGCGCCGGTGATGCAGCAGCGACATCAGCCGCGACTGCCGCTGGAACGGGGCCCTTGGTTCGACCGGCTCGACCCGGGCCTTATCCATCACGCGGTAGGTCAATCCCCAGGCGATCACACCAAAGATCAGCCCGCCCACCGCCTGACCGATCAGGATCCCCGGCGCGCCCAGCCACCAACCGAAGAGGATCACCAGAGGAATTGTGCCAAGCGTGTGCCGACCCCAATTGATCCAGGTGGAATAGAACGGGTGGCCAAGATTGTTGAAGGCGGCGTTGGCGACAAAGATCACCCCGTTGAAAAAGAACGCCAGCGCCAGCGGCCCGCAGAACAGGTAGACCAGCGTCAGCGTCATGCCATCGGCATCGAACAGCGCCGCGATCGGGGCGCGCAGGGCGAACAGAATCGCGGCCACGAGAACGGTGACGAGCGCGGTAAAGATCAGCCCGTCGCGGAAGGCGGCCTTGACCCGGTCGTGCCGGTTGGCACCGAAATTCTGCCCGATCACCGGGCCGATCGCGCCCGACAGCGCAAAGATCACCCCGAACGCCACCGGCGTCATGCGCGCCACGATCGCCATGCCCGCCACCGCCGCCTCGCCATAGGCCGCCATCGCGCGGGTGACGTAGGCCTGGCCGATCGGCGTGGCAAGCTGTGTCAGGATCGCCGGAAAGGCGATCACCAGCACCGGCCGGAGATCCGCCAGCAGTCCCGCCCTATCCGGTTTCTCGAACCCGCCGTGATACCGGATCAGCGGCAACAGGGCGACGCCCGCGATGGTGATCCGTGCGGCCACACTGGCCAGCGCCGCGCCGGTTAGTTCCAGGTCCAGCCCAAAGATCAGGATCGGATCCAGGACCGCATTGACCACACCGCCCCAGACCGTCGCCATCATTGCCCGCCGCGCGTCCCCCCGTGCGCGCAAGAGCGCGCCGCCGATCATCCCGATCATCAGCAAGGGCAGCGACGGCACAATGATCTGAAGATAGCCCACGGCCAGGTCCAGCGTCTCGCCCGACGCGCCCATCAGCATGGCCAGAGCCGGCAGGTTCAGCCAGACCGCGAAGGCAAAGAGGGCCCCGAACACGACCCCATATATCAGCGCATGCCCCGATTGCTGCCGCGCCCTGGTGCCGTCGCCCGCCCCCAGCGCGCGGGCCACCAAGGCGCCGGCGGCAATCGCCATGCCGATCCCGAAAGAGGTGGTAAAAAACAGAATCGCGCCCGCGTAACCCACGGCGGCGGCCAGTTCCGCCTTGCCCAGCATCGAGATAAAGATCATGTCGACGAAATCGACGACGAACACCGCCATCAGCCCGACGCTCGCCGTCAGCGACATCACCGAGATGTGGCGGAAGAGGTTGCCTTCCAGGAATTTCGCCTGATCCGCCATAGTGACATCCCGCTGATTGCGCCCGTCACCCGTGACCCGTAGGTCGTGCACCTGTCAAGGGTGCGGGGAACGCGAGCGTGCCAAAGCCTCTTGGATCGTCGCTCGCGGAAAGCTCGCTGCATGATCGAAAGCGTGGCGTCTGGTGCGGACGCGCTCTGGAACAGCGTCTTACAAAGCGGTCGGGGCCTCTGCCAAAGGCACCCCACTCACACAAATGCGCCGGCTGACAGTTTTCAGAGTCCGCGCGGCAGCGCGCAACCGAGTTGCGGCCCACTGGTCTAGAGCTGTGGCTTCACCTGCAACAAAGCCATTACATCGGCCATCTCGGGTCCGCGCTGCCGCCCGGTCACTGCGTGGCGCAGCGGCATGAACAGCGCGCGCCCCTTGCGGCCTGTGGCGTCCTTGACCGCCGCTGTCCACGTCCCCCAGGTCGTTTCGTCGTAAGGCGGCTCGGGCAGCATTGCGAAGGCCTCGGCCACGAATCCTCTGTCCTCTTCCGCCACCATCGGTTCGGACGGGCCGTCGCGGAACAATGCCCACCACGCGGCCATGTCGGCCTTAACCGCGATGTTCTCTCGCACCACATTCCAGAACCGTGGCGCCAGTCCGTCCGGGACACCCAGGGCCGCCACATCCGGCGCCACCGCTTCGAAGGGCAACCCTGCCAGGTGCCGCGCGGTCAGCGGCACCAGATCGTCTTCGTCGAATTTCGTGGGCGCCGCACCGAAATGCGACAGCTCGAAGCCGTCCACAAGCTCGTCCAGCGAGCCGCGCAGGTCCACCGGATCCGAGGACCCGAGCCGCGCCATGAGGCTGAGCAGGGCCATCGGCTCTACCCCGCGGGCCCGCAGATCGCGCAAGGCCAGGGTTCCCAGACGTTTCGACAACGCCTCGCCCTGCGGCCCGGTCAGCAACGAATGATGCGCAAACCGCGGCGCAGCTCCGCCAAGGGCTTCGATGATCTGGATCTGCGTGGCGGTATTGGTCACATGATCCGATCCGCGCACCACATCCGTCACCGCCATCTCGGTGTCGTCCACGACAGAGGCCAGCGTGTAGAGCACCTGCCCGTCCTGACGGATCAGCACCGGGTCTGACACGCTGGCGGCATCGATCGACACATTCCCAAGGATGCCGTCCGGCCATTCGATCCGGGCATGATCCAGCAGGAACCGCCAGACCCCCTGCCCCCGTTCGGTGCGCAACGCGGTCTTCTCATCCTCGGACAACGCCAGCGCCGCCCGGTCATAGACCGGCGGCTTTCCCATATTCAGCTGCTTTTTACGCTTCAGATCGAGTTCCGTGGGCGTTTCGAACGCCTCGTAAAACCGCCCTGCGTCCCGCAGGCGGTCGGCCGCGGCGGCATAGCGGTCCAGCCGGTCCGACTGCCGTTCAACCCGATCCCAGGTCAGCCCCAGCCATTCGAGGTCCTCCATGATCGCGTCGGCGTATTCCTGTTTCGACCTTTCCGGATCGGTGTCGTCGAGCCGCAGAATGAAGGTCCCTCCCGCCTTGCGCGCAATCATCCAGTTGAACAGAGCCGTACGAAGGTTGCCGACATGCAGATAACCTGTGGGGGACGGGGCGAAACGGGTGGTGGTCATGGCGCTGGGTCTCCTTGCGGCGATGCTCTGTCACAGCGCCTTGCCCTTGTCCACCAGCCCCGGTGCGCCGGTGGCCTTCGGTGGCCCGGCCATCGGGCCGGACATTGGCGGCACAGACAAATCTTCGCCGGTCAAACGACCCGGCTTGGCGCCAGCGTCAGACCGGTTTGACGGGCCAATAGCCGGCCAAGTCCCTTAGTCCAGCGCGGATCAGTTCGCGCAGGACATCTTCGTCGATATCGGCCAGCTTATTGACGTATAGGCAGGATCTGCCGGATTTGTGCTTGCCGAGCCGGTCGAGGATGCCACCGAAATTCGCGTATCCCGGCATGATGTAGATCGACAGCGCCGCCTTGCGCGGGCTGAATCCGGTCGCAAGGAAATCACCTTCGCGTCCCGTCTTGTAGACATAGTGATAGCGGCCGTATCCCACAATCGACGGCCCCCACATCACCGGGGCCCACCCCGTCACATCGCGGAAGATCTCATCGAGGCGCAACCCGTCTATCCGCCGCCGCTCTGGCTCGACTGCATTCAAAAAGTCATGCACATCCGCCCCTGTGGGCTTGGTTTTGTTTTCCGCCATTTTTACCGGCCTCCACCGAAACCCTACCGCAACACGCCGAACCGGCCTACCCCTTTCCCCCCGCGCCCGGCTGCGCCATATCCTTTTCATGACCCGAACACCTGCCGACTGGACCGCCCCGGATCTTGCCGCGTTCGAGCGGCTCGCCGACGATGCGCTCGACACCCTGCCGCAACCGTTCCGCGGCGCTGCGCGCAAGGTCGCAATCCGTGTCGAGGATTTTGCCCCCGACCATATTCTGCGCAACATGGACATGGCCGACCCGTTCGAGTTGACCGGGCTTTACGACGGCATCCCCCTCACCGAGAAATCCACAGCCGACCAGCCGCTGCAGCCGGATACGATCTGGCTGTTCCGGCGGCCGATCCTCGACGAATGGGCCGACCGCGGGAACGAGCCCCTGGGCCGCCTGGTCGCGCATGTTCTGGTGCACGAACTGGCGCATCACTTTGGCTGGTCCGATGCCGACATCGCCGCGATCGACAAGTGGTGGGAGTAGGCACCGGTCCCGGGTTCAGGATGACCGCGCCGAGGACGACCTTCGCCGACGCACATCCCATGTGCGAAGTTGCATCCGGGTCCGATGGATTAGCTTGAGATGCGGCCTACCTAATATCCACCTGTCCAATCGAGGAGGCTCCCGTGACCCACACCCCGCAATTCACCCGCCGTGCCGCGATCGCCGCGGGCGCAAGCCTTCCGCTTGCCGCCGGCCTCACCCCAACGCTCGCCAAGGCGGGCGGTCACAGCGAGGCGCCGCAGAACGCCATCCAGAATACGTTCACGCTCGGCGATTTCCAGGTTTCCACCCTGCTTGCCGGCACGCGGGTGGTCGAAGGGCCGCAGAATATCTTCGGCATGAACGTCTCGGCCGAGGAGTTTGCCGAGGCCAGCGAAATGAACTTCATTCCCGCCGACAAGACGCGGTTCTACTTCACGCCGACCGTGGTCGACACCGGTTCCGAAACCGTTCTGTTCGACACTGGGCTCAGCGCCGCGGGCACCCTGCCCGCGCTGGCCGCTGCCGGCTACGCGCCGGAAGACATCGACGTCGTCGTCATCACCCATATGCATGGCGACCATATCGGCGGCCTGATGAACGACGGCGCGCCGACCTATCCGAACGCCCGCTATGTCACCGGCGAGACCGAATTCGACGCCTGGGCATCCCGCGGGAACGACGGCTTCGAGATGAATATGCGCCCCTTGGCCGAGCAGACCAGTTTCATCGGCGACGGAGGAAGCGTCGCAGGCGGCATAACCGGCATGGCCGCGTTTGGCCACACTCCCGGACACATGGTCTATATGCTGGAGAGCGGGGGCCGCCAGGTTCTGCTGACGGCCGACATGACCAACCACTACGTCTGGTCGCTTGCCTATCCCGACTGGGAGGTGAAGTTCGACATGGACAAGGACGCCGCGGCGGCCACCCGCCGCGAGGTTCTGGGCATGCTCGCCTCGGACCGGGTGCCGATGATCGGCTATCACATGCCCTTCCCCGGCATCGGCTATGTCGAGACCGCGGGCGACGGTTTCCGCTACGTGCCCGTCAGCTATCAGTTGTCGATCTGACACTCGGAACCGGGCGGCAGGCCGACCCGCCTGCCGCCTCCCTTGACGGCCCTGCCGCAGACGGCAATGGTCGCCGCATGCCGCCGTTTCACGTGTCACCGACAGTCCGTTGCTGTGCAGGCGCCATCGCATTGGTGGCGCTTGCGGCGATCGCCCTGCAGTTCATCGAAGAGTGGCGCCAGATGGGCGCCGGGGCCACCACGGCAGCCGTTCTGTGGACCATGGCGCGGTACTTCACGATCCTGACAAACGCCCTCGTTGCAGGCGTGTTGGGCTACGCGGCCATGACCGGCCGCTGGCCGGGCGCCGGCTGGCCGGCGGGAACAACCGTGTGGATCATCGCGGTGGGGGTCGTGTACCACGCGCTTCTGGCCGCAACACATAACCCACAGGGCTTGGAAGTCTGGTCCAACATCCTGTTTCACAGCGTTGTCCCGCTCGGCACCGCCGCCCTTTGGCTGACCGCGGCACCGAAGGCGGGCCTGACGTTTTTGGCCCCCGTGGTCTGGACGTTCTATCCGCTGGCCTATGCGCTCTATGCCTTGTTGCGCGGGTTGTCTGACGGCACGTTTCCCTATTTCTTCCTTGATCCGGAGAAGTCCGGTGCTCTGGGCGTCGCGGCCTATATCCTGGGCCTGGGCGCATTCTTTCTTGCCGTTGGCTGCATGCTTGTCGGGATCACCCGGCTGACGGACCGGCGGACGCAACCCGAGGCGGCCTCATGAGAACAGATATCCTGACGATCACCCTGAACCCGACGGTCGATTTCGCTGCCTCGGCGGCGAAGGTGTTCCCCGAGCAGAAACTGCGCTGCACCGAGCCGCATGTGGATCCCGGCGGTGGCGGGATCAACGTGGCCCGCGCGATCCGGCTGTTGGGCGGACAGGCCACGGCATTGATCGCGATCGGCGGCGGAACAGGGGCGCATCTGCTGCAGCTGCTGGCGCTGGAAGGAGTGCCGACGGTTGCGTTCCAGGGCCCCGGCGAGACGCGGCAGAGTTTCTCGATCACCGACCAGTCCACGACCGAGCAGTACCGCTTTGTGATGCCGGGTCCGAGCTGGTCGGAGGAAGACGTCGCGCGGGGTCTGCGCTCGATCGATCAGGCGGCGGGGGACGGCACCCTGGTGGTCCTGTCAGGCAGCCAGCCGCCGGGCGTTGCGAAAGAGTTCCCGTCGATCCTGGCAGAGCACGTGAAGGATCGCGGCGCGCGGCTGATCGTGGACACGTCGGGGCCCGCGCTGATCAATCTGGTGCAGGAGCCGCATGTTGCGATCGACACACTGCGGATGGATCGGGCCGAGGCAGAGGAGTTGGCCGGCCGGCCGTTGCCGGAACGCCGGGACACCGGGGAATTTGCCGAAGAGCTGGTTGCCCGCGGGGTCGCGGCGAACGTGATCGTGGCGCGCGGGGCGGACGGGTCGGTTCTGTCGAACGCCGGCGGAAGCTGGCATTCGGTGGCTCCGGTGATCGAGGTGGTCAGCAAAGTCGGCGCCGGCGACAGTTTCGTGGGGGCCTACACGCTGGCCGAGGCCTTGGGAGAGCCGCAGCCGGAATGCCTGCGCCGGGCTGTGGCGGCCGCTTCGGCGGCCTGCGCGACCGAGGGCACGCGGCTGTGCGATCCGGAGATCACGGAGCGGCAACTGACGGGGTCCTCGCTGGAGCGGGTCTAAGGTGAACTCGGCCTGCTTCCCCATGGGGATGCAGGCCGACGCCTCTGAAACTGCGACAGATGACGCCATGACCCAAGAGGTCGGGCGTTCTGCCTGCAAGACCCGTGAGCGGCGAAGACCGCGAGACCTGCGCCTTGGCCGGAGAGCACGGGGGTGACTTCTCTACCAATTCCGTCGTCCGGGCCGACCCGAGCAATCTCGGTGCGACTTTTGACGAAGATCAATGCGCTGCACGGTGTTCCCGGTATCTCTGCGAGATGAGTTTTACCTGTTTGCATATGCCAAGGGGGTTTTCGTGTCAGGATTACGCATCTCATTCTTCGTTGTGATCGTGCTCGTGGCTGGAGCTGCGTATTACTATCTGACCTTGCCGCAAGAGCAGGTGTTCCCTGATGGCGTCGTTGCGGGGAATGGCCGGGTAGAGGCCGTCCAGGCCGACGTTTCGACCAAGATACCCGGCCGCGTCAGCGAGATCATCTTAAAGGAAGGCGACCTTGTCGAGATCGGCGACGTCGTTGCGCGGATGGACGTCGCGCAACTCGAAGCCCAATTGATGCGTGCACGCGCCGAGGTACTAAGCGCGAAGAGCCAGGTCGAAATTGCGCAGGCTCAAGTCGCGGTCGCGCGGTACCAACTCGAACTCAGCGAAAGCACGCTCCGGCGGGCCGAAAAACTGCTATCGCGCGACAACGTCAGTCGCGAGAGCTACGATATCACGGCGACCGAACGCGATGTCGCACGAGCCGGCGTTGCCAGTGCCGAAGCCAATTTCAAGGCGGCAATGCGGAATGTAAACGCGGCGCAAGCGGTGGCCGATGAGATCGACACACAAATCGCCGACGCAGAGTTGAAGTCTGCCGTTTTCGGCCGCGTGCTTTATCGGTTGGCCGAACCCGGCGAGGTACTTGGGACTGGCGGCAAGATCCTCACGATCGTCAACTACGAAGATATTTATATGGAGATCTTCCTGCCGGCGCATCAGGCGCATCTGGTGAACGTGGGCAGCGAGGCGCGGGTGAAGCTCGACATCTGGGATTTCGGCATCCCGGCGCGCGTGAGCTACGTGTCGCCGGAGTCGCAATTCACGCCGAAACAGGTCGAAACCGAGTCCGAGCGCGACAAGCTGATGTTCCGGATCAAAATCCGTCCGGATCAAGAGCTGATTCTGCACAACATCGAGCGGGTCAAGGCCGGTTTGCGCGGCGTGGCCTATGTCCATCTCGACGGCTTCCCGGACCCCGACTGGTCGACTTTCCTGCCGGACATGCCGCCGGAGGCGCTGCCCCAAGATTCTGCCGGCACGAATGACAGTTGAAGCCCCGACAGATGGCACGGCGGTTGTCGGCCGCGTGCGCGGCGTCAGCCACGCATACAAAAAGGTCGTCGCGCTGGACGATGTCACGCTCGACCTCAAGAGCGGGGGGATGGTTGGTTTTGTCGGGCCCGATGGGGTCGGAAAATCGACGCTCCTCGGTCTGATCGCTGGCGCACGCCGTTTGCAGACGGGCGCGTTGGAGGTGCTGGGCGGCGACATGCGGTCCCCGCGCCATCGTACGCAGGTCAGCCCCCGGATCGCCTATATGCCACAGGGTCTGGGCAAGAGCCTGTATGAAGCGCTGAGCGTTCGCGAGAACCTTGAATTCTTCGGTCGGATGTTCGGGTTGGGCCGCAACGAACTGCAGACCCGGGTCGCGCAGTTGACCCGGGCAACCGGGCTTCACCCGTTTCTCGACCGTCCTGCGGGTAAGCTTTCTGGCGGCATGAAGCAAAAACTCGGTCTTTGCTGTGCACTGATCCATGACCCCGATCTGATGATCCTCGATGAGCCGACCACCGGTGTCGATCCGCTATCGCGACGGCAGCTGTGGGAACTGATTGCAGCGATCCGCACGCGGCGCCCGGACATGTGCATCGTCGTCTCGACCGCCTATATGGACGAAGCCGAGGCCTTCGACGAACTCATCGCGATGGATTCCGGCCGAATCCTCGCCACCGGGACGCCGAACCAGCTGAAAGAGCAGACCGGAACCACGAGCATCGAGGACGCCTTTGTGCGCCTCTTGCCCAAGGAAAGGCAGCACGCGCATGCCGAGTTGTCGCTCCCGGCGCTTGAAACCGAAGACAAAGAGCCGGCCATCGTCGCCCGCGAACTCACCCGCAGGTTCGGCGATTTCACTGCCGTCGACAGGGTGAGTTTCGAGATCCGGGTGGGCGAGATCTTTGGGTTCCTGGGCTCGAACGGCTGCGGCAAGACGACGACGATGAAGATGCTGACGGGACTGCTGCCCGCGTCCGACGGGCAGGCTTTCGTCTTTGGCAATCCGATCGATGCAACCAGTCTAAGGGCCCGTGAGCGCGTCGGGTTCATGTCACAATCCTTCTCGCTCTACGGCGAACTGACCGTCGAACAGAACCTTGTCCTGCATGCGCGCCTCTTCGATCTGCCTGCCGAACGCACACGGCAGCGCGTCACAGACCTCACCGAACGGTTCTCGCTGACCGAGTTTCTC
The DNA here is from genome assembly GCA_030065095.1 of Rhodobacter sp. Taxonomy (GTDB): domain Bacteria; phylum Pseudomonadota; class Alphaproteobacteria; order Rhodobacterales; family Rhodobacteraceae; genus JASJCA01. The sequence goes on along the minus strand of JASJDP010000034.1, from coordinate 17,185 downwards.
GACACGCGCGCCGCGTCGCTGCCCCTGGGCATCCGGCAGCGGCTGTCGCTTGCGGTCGCGATCATCCACGAACCCGAGATGCTGATCCTCGACGAACCGACATCCGGCGTCGATCCGGTCGCACGGGATACGTTCTGGGAGCTGCTGATCGAGCTTTCGCGCCGCGATCAGGTGACGATCTTCATCTCGACTCACTTCATGAACGAAGCGATGCGCTGCGACAGGATCTCGCTGATGCATGAAGGGCGCGTGCTTGTGGCCGACACGCCCGAGCGGCTGGTCTCCCAAAAGGGGGCAGTCGATCTCGAAGCAGCCTTCATCCAATATATCGAAGAAGACATCGGCGAGCAGCCCGGGGCCGAGGACGAGGCCGACCAGCTTCTTGATAAGGCGGAATGGGCCCCGGAAAGCCATGCGCCCCGGCGCCCCTTTCTTCCTTTCGACATGCGCCGCACGGCTGCCCTGAGCTACCGTGAATTCCTCGAAGTCCTGCGCGATCCGGTACGCCTGGCCTTTGCCTTCCTAGGCAGCATGTTTCTGCTGCTGATGATCGCTTTTGGCATCTCACACGACGTGGAGGACCTGCGCTTCGCCGCTCTCGACCTGGATCAGACGCCGGAGAGCCGAAGTTACCTGAGCAATCTTTCCGGCTCCCGGTTCTTCGTCGAAACCGGTGCGGCGCGCAGTCTGGATCAGTTGGAAGACTGGCTCGTCACCAATGACATCACGCTGGCGCTGGAGATCCCCCCTGGCTTTGGGCGCGATGTCAAACGCGGCGCCAGCCCACAGGTCTCTGCCTGGATCGACGGTGCGAACACCCAGCGGGCCGGGACCATCGAAGGATACGTCACCGCGGCACATCAATCCCAGATCGGGCAGATCCTGCGGGACGGCGGCGTTGACCCAGACGCGATGGCGCTTGTGGATTTCCAGACCCGCTATCGCTACAATCCGGGCTTTGAAAGCATCAATGCGGTGGGACCCTCGGTCCCGGCCACGCTGTTGATGCTTTTTCCGGCAATCCTGATGGCGGTCAGCGTCGTGCGCGAAAAGGAAATCGGCACGATCACGAATTTCCACGTCACGCCGACGCGGCGGCTTGAGTTCCTTGTCGGGAAACAACTGCCCTATGTACTGATCGGCTTCGTGAACTTCGCCGCGATGGCGGTGTTGACCGTTGTCGTGCTTCAGGTCCCGCTCAAGGGGGCCGTTCTGCCGTTGGCTCTGGGGGCCTTGCTCTACGTCACGTCGGCCACGGGCTTCGGTCTTCTGATGTCGGCCATCACGCGCACTCAGGTCGCGGCGGTGTTCGTGACGGCCATCATCTGCATGGTGCCCACCACGCAGTTCTCGGGCATGATGCAGCCGATCTCGACGCTGGAAGGATCGGCCCAGGTCATCGGATCGCTCTGGCCCACCGGTTACTTCATGCATCTCAGCGTGGGGTCCTTCACCAAGGGGCTCGGATTTGATGAGCTTTCGGGCGATCTCTTCTCGCTCCTGGTCTACGCGCCGGTCTTCACGGTGATTTCGGCCGTCTTCCTGAGAAAGCAGGAGCGCTGAGCGATGCGCGGGCTGAAAAACATCTTCTGGCTCGGAACCAAAGAGCTTCGCAGCTTCTTCAGCGACGCGGTCATGGTGGGGTTTCTGATCTGGTCGTTTTCGTTCTCGGTCTACAGCGAGGCCACGGGAAGCTCTGAGAGCGTCAACAACGCCTCGGTCGCGATCGTCGACGAAGACCGCTCGACACTTTCGCGCAACATCGCCGCGGCGCTGCACCGGCCCTATTTCCAGCCACCCGAGTATATCGCCGCGCGCCAGATCGATACCTTGATGGACGAGAGCCGCTATATGTTCGTTTTGGTTTTCCCCCCGGGTTTCGAGGCGGACCTCCGACGCGGCGAACAGCCGGAAATCCAACTGAATATCGACGCAACCGCGGTGGGTCAGGCCGCACAGGGCGCCGGGTATTTGCAGTCCATCATTGACCGGGAAGTGACCGAATTCACAGAGCTTCACGGGACGGGAGCAACACCGCCGATCGGCTTGATCCTGCGGCGCGCCTTCAACCCGAACGGGACCGACGCCTGGTTCCTGGCGGTCAACTCGATCCTGAACAGCCTTTCCATGATCGCAATCGTGCTGACGGGCGCGGCGCTTTTGCGCGAACGCGAACATGGGACGATCGAACACCTGCTCGTCATGCCGCTCAACGCTTTCCAGATCGCAATGGCGAAGGTTTGGGCCAACGGTCTTGTGATCCTTGTCGCGTTCACGCTGTCGATGCTCATCATGGCCGAACAGGTTCTTGCGGTTCCGATCGCCGGATCGAAGCTGCTGTTAACGGTCGGCGCAGCGGTCTATCTGTTCGCGGCGGCGGCAATCGGGATTTTGCTGGGCACGATGGCAAGAACGATGGCCCAGTTCGCCTTGCTGATCGTCATGGCGATCATCCCGATCCTGATGCTGTCCGGCGGCATGAGTCCGATCGAGAGCCAGCCGGATTACGTACAGCCCTTCACCTGGCTTCTGCCGTCACGCCATTTCATGGAATTCGCCCAAGCTGTCGTTTTCCGGGGCGCCGACATCGGTGCGGTCTGGCCTGTCATGTTGAACATGGCGGCCCTCGGCGCGGTATTTCTGGCGATCAGCTTGCTGATCTTTCGCCGGTCCATCACCGCAGGAAGGTAGGCATTTCGACAGGATCGGACGGTCGCGACCGCTGGTTGCATGCAATAAATCGTGCAAGCGGTGGGTCGGCGAGGCATCCGGTCCATCCCGTTACCGACCGTGCTCATCCCGGGCACGTATTCCGATCAGTGCTTTGTCGAGGTGTCGTCGTGGAAGGATCACAATCATTTTGTCGGCATCAAACGACAGGGAAACCAGTGACCCGGTCGTTTGATTTGATGTGCTGATCTTTCCGGTTGGTGAGAACGGTACATGATCCAGCTCCCAACGAAGACCGTGGCTGGCACCTCGAACGTCTCCCATAGGAAAGAACGATATGCGCGTACCTGCCGGCAACTCCATCTGGATGGTTCGCGGGGAGAGAAAGATAACATCCCTGCCACTTAGAAGCAGGATCCGCTTGTTGAAATTCCGGGCAAGCGTGTTGATGACTGCAAGACTATGGTCCATCCGGCCGCCGGTGAAACCGACTGCCAGGAGGAACGGGGCTTGCACTGATGCAATTGCCTTTTCGAAGTCCGTGGTATCGGTGTCGCTATCTTGCACGAGACGACTTGATCCCACCCAAGCTTTTATCTGATCCGAGATCGAATCCATGTCGCCGATTACCAAATCGGGAGTGATATCCAGCTGTCTTAGCCGGTTTGCACCGCCGTCCACGGCAACGATGCGAGGCGCAAATGCAAGTGCCTCGTGCAAAGCGACAGCAGTGAACGGTGCGCCGCCGACCAGGGTCTTTGGCGTAGTATCGGATTTGCTGTCACCGACATCCGACGCAACAGAGCCAGAGACGTCAGGCACCTTGATCATCCTCGCACCGATCCGGGCTCTTTCCGCTGAGACCCGGGGACTTGCGGGCGACGTCACGCAGTACTTTGCGCGTTTCCTGAACGCGTGCCGCGAGGATTTGGTGCTCGGGTCCATGTACGTCGAAGAAAGCATCCAACGGATCAAGGGGATCGATGCCGCCCCGGTCCATCGACGCGTGGTGGAGAGGGTCACCGTCCGGCAGGATGGAATAGACCGTCTCGTCGCTCGGAACAGTTGCAGATCTCAGGCCCGGAGCATCCTCTTCGATATATACCGAGTTATCGACTGGCCGCCTCAGTATTTCCTCCACTTCAGCCCTGCTGTCATCTGACAGGCTGGAATTGCATAGAATCGCTGTTCCGACATCAATGCTCGTGGTCGGCGACCCAAACGGCATGCCACGGGCAAGCTTCGATATATGATCGCCTTCGAACACCTGTTCACACCGTTCCACGAAATTCTCCAATTCCGTTTCTCTCCCCGTGGAACTTTGAAATTTCGTCAAGCGCCTCTCCGATCACCAGGCGAGGAAGGTTGTCACGATCAGGCCAAATGTTCAGGCCGTAGTCGACCCATTTTTCAGTTGGGTCATGCGTCTTGGGCCCCGGCCGGGACCCTCCCTGGATATCAGCCTCTCCGCGACATTCAAAACCATACAGGTTTCTCGTATCCCTTCAAAAGGTTCGGGACATACCTTAGCTCCGTGTCCGGATTTCCGGCTACATTTCACCCGTCAGGCGAACATCGCATACAGCGCTGCGCGCAGGTCATCATGCAGCTCGGGCGGCACCGGCTTCCCGACCCGGCAGGCCATCATGCCCTCTACGAAATCCTGGTGCTCGGTCTCCAGATAGCCATTCTCGCGGATCTGGTCCCGGATCCTGCGGCTCTCGGCGGCTGTTGTGCTCTTCGCGGCCAGCATCGGCGTCGGCGCCAGGCTGGGATGGTACCGGATGGCCACGGCCAAATCGCCGAAAAACATGGCCATTGTCGCATTGTCGACGCCCGTGCTCTCGGCTTCCTTCTGCATTTCCCGCTGCAGCTTCTTGCGCTCCTTGCGGACTTCCGGCGACCCGAACTGATCCTTGCGCTCCTGCTTCACCTCCGTCTTGGTCATTTTCTGGTCATTGGCGAACAGGAAGCGCTGCACGAGCCCCTCGGCGACCGCAAAGATCATGAACAACAAAATCGCCGCCACGATCAGGAGAAGGACCAGCCAGAGGGCGATATCCACGAAACAGGACAACCCGCAGATCATCGACATAAGCAACTCTTCAAGGCGGAGGCTCACGATGACGTAGAACACCGTGCTCCAGATGCTCAGGGCAACGATCGACACAGCCAATTCAACCCATCCGCGCATCCCGAATATGCGTTTCAAACCGGTCGCGGGATTGATCCGCTCCATTTTCGGGATCACCGGATCAATCGCGAAGACGAAGCCCTTCTGGTAAATCATCTTCGCAATGAGCGCCGAGACCAGCGCCAGCAAGGTCACCGGTGCAGCCATGAACAGGTAGATCCGAACACTGTCCATCGCCGCGTCGGAAAACACCGATGCCACCGGGTAGGCCATGTACTGCATCGCGCCGTCGATGCCGAGTTCCATCGCCGCCAGAAGGCCCCGACCAGCGATCATCAGAAACAGAAGGGCCAGTGCCTGGCTGAGGTAGTTCGCCATTTCCGCCGCTTGCGACACGACGCCCTTTTCGCGCTGTTTGAGCAGCTTCCGCTTCGAGGCGGGATCGGTTTTGCGTTCACTGTCGCCGCTCATTGGAAAACCAACGAAAATAGCCGTGTTGCATCCAGAATGTCGCCCTCGACATCTTCGGCGACCCGGACCAGATAAACGACGTAGATCGGAAGAACCGCAAGAAACACAAGGTTCTTGAGGTGGAAATTGTAACTGTTAAAGCCATAGCGTCGGCCGATCCGTGACGCGATGATCAGAAAGAACTCGGCCAGTATCAAAAGCAGCAGCAAAGGGATGCCGACACGGATCATCAAAAGGAAGGTCGCGCGCAATTGGTCCACGACCAGCATCACCGCATTGCCCCTGAGCGTGGGCAAGTAAAGCTCGATCGGCCACAGCGCGTAGGAACTGTAGAACGCCTTGAACAGATGCCACAGACCGTCATTGGCGACGAAGGTCAGCGACAGGACAAGGAACATGATCAGGCCGCCCGTGGTTACCGTTTCAGATCCGGTGAAGTTCAACCCGTTGGACCCCTCGGCGCGATAGCTGTCGCTAATATGACCTGCGAACTTGAATGCCAGAAAGGGCAGCGACGCCAGCGTACCGATGGTGAAGCCGATGATCGTCTCTTTGGCGGGAAGAAATGTGCGGTCAAACAGCGTCCCGGTTGCAAACAGATCGTTCAGCGTGGCGATATTGGCCACCATGATCGGCAGACCAAGCGCAATGGAGATTGCGATGCGCAACAGCATGCCCCGTTTTAGTGTGAAATTGATCAGCGCGAATGCGGTCAAGAATCCCAGGGGCCGTGCCAGCGTGATCACAAGGAAAAATACAATCGACTTGATCTCGTCAATCTCGATGAAAAAATCCTTGACCATCAAAACATGTGGAGTTGGGAGAAAGTGCGCTCGGTGCGCAGCACCAGCGGCTGGACAAGGCTTGTGCCGGCGATCACGAAGACCAGTACAATTGCCACGATCTTCACGGTCTGGCTCAGGTTCTGGTCCTGGACCTGCGTCATCGCCTGCAGCACCGAGATCACCAGCGCGGCAAAGGTTGCGACCAGCAATGGCACACCGGCCAGGTAGGCGGCATCGGTCAGGAAGCCAACGAAATAAGACGTCATGTCGGACTCACGCATAGTTGTAGCTCATCAGCAGACCCTCGATCAGCTTTTGCCAGCCATCGACGAATATGAACAACAACAGCTTGAACGGCGCCGAGATGATGCTCGGCTGCACCTGTTGCATGCCAAGTGCCATCAGGATCGTCGTTATCGCCAGATCGATGGCGATGAACGGCAGGTACAGGACCAGACCGACCTGGAAACCGCGTGCCAGTTCCGAGACCATGAACGCCGGAACCTGAACGAAGAAATTCGATTGCGAAGCGGTCAGGCCTGACCCCTCCCAGACCTCGTTGGCGATATCGACGAAAAAGGAAACATTTTCCGGGTCGACATTCGCGCTTACGAAATTCTGGAACGGTGTGGCCACCAGCGTGAACAACCCTCCGAGTTGCTCCACCGTTTCGAAATCCAGCGCGGTATCGGCAATGGCTTTCGCGGATTCGGTAAACACCGGCAGCGAGATGAAGGCCGACAGGAACAGCGCCAACGCCATCACGATCATGCCTGACGGCACCTGCTGAAGACCCAACGCATTTCGCAGGATCAACAGGACGACGGAGATCTTGATGAACGAGGTCAGAGTCAATGCGGCCAGCAGGTAGAAAGAGGCCAGGAACATGACCGCAATGGGGGTAGCTGCCTCCACTTCAGATCACCTTTGTGATCCAAAGCCCCAGGCCATCGCCAACCTCGATCATCTTGGCATGCGCGAAAACCTCACCATTGGTGCGAAGCCTGACATCGTCGGGCGAAATCTCTCCGAAATCGATCACTGTGCCGGGAACCAGTCCGGCGACCTCGGCGACGGTCATATTGCCTTGACCCACCTCGACGGAAATCTCGACATTCAGCGAACCGGTCTTCGGGCTTGGCGTATCACGGGCCATTCCTGCATTACTCCTTCTTTGGGTGGGGCCGGGACCGGGGGCGCAATCGGTCAGGCGAAACCGGTCACCGTCGATCTTGGCGGCGCCGTGATCGGTTCCAGCAACCCTCAGTCTGAACAATCCGTCCCAGGCACTCCGATCGTTCAGGACCAGCAGATCGCCTACAGCGATCGCGCTCAGGTCCGATTGCGCAAGCACCAAGGGGGTGCTTTCGATCGCGGCCCTGAGCGGAAGAGTTTGTGGGATTGCGAGCGCAACATCGTCCCCGGCCGCGGTAAGATGGGGCTTGAGCAACTCTGTGTTACCGAAGACCGTGACCGCGAACGAGTCCTCCTCGTCATCGACGAACAGGTCGAACGAATACGGCGACAGGCGCTGGCAGGGCGGCGAGAACTCCAGAGACACCTGCGCCTTTTGCGAATGGGTTTTTTCGAGGCTCTCGATCCAGTCGGTCAACATATGCTCGACCAACAGCGCATACAGCCGCTGGTCGACCTGGGCGAAATCGACCTCCTCTAGAAACAGCGCCTCCAGCAGACCGCGCTCGAAGCGCGCGCCCAGCGTCATGGCGTCAAGCTGGACCCAAACCTCCGCAGCCCGTTCAGCGGGCAGTGGCGCGCGGCTGCGCCAGGCATATCTAAGCGTTTTGCCCGCAAGACTCACGGTGCCGGAAGGGCGGCGTTTGGCCAGCGTCTTGAACGTGGCGACGTCGTCCTGGCCGATGGACGGCAGGCTGCCCGAAATCAGGGACCGAAAGGTCGGGCGGGGAAGAACCAGTTTATCCAGCATCGACCACCCCTGCCGCCTGCAGCTGCGCGTCCGACGTCTCTTCTTCCTCCTTGAGATCCTCGTTCAATACGACCGCCTGCGTCTCGTTCTCGATCAATGATCGGAATTTCTCCTGCTTCCCGGACACGACGTTGCAACGCGCCCGGTTCTGCTCCAGCTCGACCACGGCAAGCTTGATGTCCTCCTGCATCTTGGACCTCTGGTGGCCGAGCCACGACCGTGTCTCGCGATGCGAGAGCCTGCGAACCGCGACGTTGGTCGCCAGGGACCAATAGTGATCGGGCGACCTTGTGGTCGCCAACAACTGCTGGATCGACTCGCGCAAATCGTGATCGGCCTCCAGCATCTGCCGGTCCAGCTCTGATGAGGCGGAGTTGAGCCGTGCCAGCGTGGCCTTGCTCTGCTTTACAAGCGCCATCGCAATCTGCTGGCGGCGGTCGTGGATTTCCTTAATCTGTTTGAGTTTCGCAAGCTGGTTCATGGATTGACCACCTTGCGCATCTGCGCCGTTACAATCCGCATCGGCTCAAGCCGCTCCCGGCCGCCACTGTGGATAAAGGTTTTCAGCCCCTCGATCCTGTCGACGGCTTCGTCGGCCAGCCGGTCCCGGCCCTTCTCATATTCGCCGATCTGGATCAGAAGCTTCAGCTCCTCATATTTGGCAAGCAACCTGCGCCCCCTGTTCGCGAGCGCCATATGGTCACGACTCACGACATCGGGCATCACGCGGCTGAGGCTTTTCACCACGTCAATTGCCGGAAACAGCCCCTCCGAGGCGCAATCCCGGCTCAGCTCGATATGCCCATCCGTGAGGCTCTTGATCTCGTCGGCGATCGGGTCGGCGACGCTGTCGCCCTCCACCAATACGGCGTAGATCGCGGTGATATCGCCCTTCCTGCTGCGGCCCGCTCGTTCAATGATCTTCGGAAGCGCGGGATAGACAGATGCAGGAAACCCGCGGCGCACCGCCGGTTCGCCGGCGGCCAAGCCGATTTCCCGAAGCGCCCGCGCCACCCGCGTCAGGCTGTCGACCAGCAACAGGACATTCTTGCCGCTGTCGCGGTAACCCTCGGCGATCGACGACGCCAGATGCGCGGCATAGCACCGTTCCAGCGCCGGGCGATCCGAAGTCGCCACAACGATGACGGCGCGTTTGCGCACCTGTTTCGTCATGTGGCGCTCCAGGAATTCCTGCACCTCGCGCCCGCGCTCACCGACCAGCGCCAACACCACGACATCGGCGTTGCATTTGGCCACGATGTTCGACAGCAGGATCGATTTGCCGCAGCCGGGGGGCCCGAACAAAGCGATGCGCTGCCCGCGCCCCAAGGTCAGGAAGCTGTCGATCGCCTGCACGCCGGTCAAAAACGGCTGGTCGATCACGGGCCGGTCCAGCGCGGATACACCCGTTCCGTGAACGCGGCGATTGGCACCGTCCACCGCAACCTGCTTGTCAAGCGGGCGCCCCACACCGTCCACGACCGATCCCAACAGACCGTCATGAAAATCAAATTCCAACTCGTCGGAAACGAACTCGACACGATCGTAAACCCGGATCTGTGACGCATCGCCCAAGACCGACAGGGTCGCCTTCCCTTCATCAAGCGCGATCACCTCGGCGAGGGTTCCTGTCGCCTTGCCCGAGATCAGCCGGCATATCGCGCCAAGCGCCAAGCGCTGGAAACGCACCCGCAGTGTCGTGCCGCGCACCTCGATGACATATCCCAGCGACCGTGCCAGCTCGAGTTGGTCCACCATTTCGGGCAGGCGCGACAGCCGCTCCGCGTGACCGAATGCTTCAACGAGTTCCGGCGAAGACGCGGTCATGCCGAAGCTTCCTCGTTCCGCGGTGCAGGATTGGCCGCATGCGCGGCGATCCGGGCTTCGAGGGCCACGACCTGCGCCTGCAGGTCCAGTTCGAAAAAGTCTTTGTTTCCCTTCAGATAGCAGACGCCGGGTGACGCCGTCTCGTCTCGAACAAGCTTCGAGATGGACCCCTTGAAAGGCACCTTCGACACCAGCGCATCGAGCGTGTCGAAGTCGTTGGGGTGACACATCAGTGACAGCCCCCAGCGCTCGCTGGTCTGGTCCAGACAAGACTTGATGAGCCCCGACCACCGATCATTTGGGGGCACGTCCTTCAAGATCGAGGAGACCGCCGACATGATCGTCCTGGTCAGCCACGGCTCAAGCTCCGCATAATCCCTGGCAATCGCCGACACTTGCGCCATCGCGGTTTCTGCAAGGATCGCGTCTTGCTTTGCCTTGAGTTTCAGCGCCGATCGTTCGGCCAGTTCCTCCGCTTCAGCCTCAAGACGCTTTTCAAGCGCCGCGGTTTCTTCCCGCACCCGGTCGGTTTCCTGTCGCGCCTGTTCGCGGGCTTTGCTCAGCTCGCTCTGCGCCAGCGCCCGGTCTTGCGCCTGCTCTTTCCGAAGACGGATGAATGCATCGACCTCCGGCGCCGCAATGCGCTGCAGGCTGGGCTGCGCGCCGGTGCTCCCGGGCCGTGCGCTCATCAGTCCTGCCTCAGCGCCTGCAGGCAAGCCGCGAACGTTTCCGCACGCGTCACCGACATGACCGTGTCGCGAAAGATGTCCCCGACGGGATTGTTCAGCACGGACAGCATTCCGGGGAATGGGGCGGGTAGATGATTGAGCCATGCCGACACACAGGCGCGGCCGCTTGCCGCTATTTCAGCGGCGATGTCTGCGCCCGCCGAGACTTCCGCCGAACAATAGGACCGAAGCCTCAGCGCAAACCGGACATCCTCGATGTCGATTTTCGGGCAGGACCGCAAAAGCGTGCCCACGGCATCGGGCGTCAGAAAATGATCGGCATGCCAGACCAGCCCGGCACGCTTCATTACCTGATCCAGATCGGACGAGAGGAGAAAATCCAACTCTTCGCGTTGGGCCACCGGCTCCTCTGCATCGGTATCGGCATTCACCGAATGCGCGAGCACATCCGCAACGATCGGACCTTCGAGCCGCTGGTTTGAAAACAGCTGCTCGCGCAGCGTCGGCGTAAACACCGTGTGGCGCCATTCTTCCTTCGCGCGATCGGTGACCGCCAGGAGCCCGTTGAGATAACGCGCCTTGAAGCTCTCGTTGCCCAGATCATTTCGCATGACGAAACACCCGGCCAGCTAGATTTTTCAAGCCGATGAGAAGTCGCACCAGAAACACCATGCAGGCGAGGGCCGCGGCCGCCAGAAACAGTATGAACGCGATATCGCTCTCGGAAGAGACCACCCTACTGATGGTTGCAGTGGTCGCCGCGCTCGCCGCGAAGGCCCTTGGCGGCTGCGAAATGACGACGTCGGTCAGCCCGCCGGCCGGGAACAGGGACACCGAAACATCGTCATAGACCAGGTCCGGCACCGCGAATGTCACCAGCTTCTTCATCTGCGGCACATGCACGCTCGGATCAAAATCGGCGCGATGATAAATCGCCAGAGAAGCCTTCGAAGGCTGCGTGGTGTCCTGGAAGCGGCCCTTTTCCGGAATCACGATATGCACACGCGCAAAGTGCACACCGTCAATCTCGGTCAGCGTGCGCGACAATTCCTCGCTCAGTGCGAAGGAAAACCGAGCGCGTTCCTCGAAAGGCGTGCCCACCACGCTGTCATCGGGAAAGATGTCACCGATCGTGCGGTAGGACTGGCGCGGCAGGCCCACCTTGGCGAGAATCGCGATGGCGGCGCCAAACTCTGCCTTGGGCACCGAAACCGAGTATCTTCCGCCTTTCTGGGTTTCCTTGCTCGGCGAGATGCCCTGCGCATAGAGAACGGCGGCGATCTCGTTCGCCTCACGCTCAGGCAGGTCGGAATGGATGGTCTCCTTGCACCCAGCAAGGAGCAGCAGAATGGCTAACATGGTCAGGCGCGCACGAAGGGTTCGCAAGACGGTCTCCTATGACGATCCAAGGCGGTGCACTTGGAGTGAATTCTCTGTTCGGCGTACGGACTGTGCTGACTCTCGCAATCACGACACATGAGATGGTCTACTCAGTCACCTGACGAGACTTCGCAAAGATCGTGAATTGCCCACGTAGTTCTTCTACGTACCCGCCGTTCCGGCCACGCGGGACGCCGGGATCCGTGAACCGCGGTGCATAACCGACGTCTCGGCGAAGGCGCCGCCGTCGAGATGTTCGGCCGGCTCGCAGCCCAGAACGTCGCAGACCCGCGGCAGTGCCGCGGCCACGTCTATGTCTGGCCCGGCCCGTTCGAGGCGCAGGATCAGCATCTGTGCCATTGCAAGCTGTGACACCATCATCACATCCCGGAACCCCAGATCCGTGGATACGAAAATGCGACCCCCGTCCAGATCGACGGCGCAGGCGCAATCCTTCTGCAAATAGCTGCAATCCTGACCCGGTTCCGACGGCAAACCGGAGAATGCGGGGCAGAACAAAGGGATCTCACAGGTGTCGCCAAGGTCCGCAAATCCGATATCGTCCTCCTCCAGCAAGGGCGACAGAAGGTGCAACATCGCCAAGAGATCGTCGCGCGACCGGTCATTGGACGACGCGCCGTCGAATGCGGTGAACAGCTTTTCGCGCCCCCGCGCCGAGACCACCAGGCGCTTGACACATTCCACCGCCCGGCGACCCGCAAGGTCCAGATCCAGAACAAAGCCTTCGACATAGTCGGGCTTGGGCTTGGCGATCGAGATTTTCGGCTCGACCTTTGCCTCAAGCCCCCAGATGTCGTCAAAGCGATCTAATCTGGAGAAATCGTCGCGCGCGATATAACCGTCGGACATTCCGTCAATATTGCCACTCATGCCGGACATCTCCGGGCCTCATCTGGGCGCAAACGGGCCATGATCTACTCCACGGGATCCGCGAAGATCGCCGACAGGTCTTCAAAGCTGCGGCACGACGTCTTGCGGTAAATGTTGTTCTTGTGGGTTTCGACGGTGCGAACACTGATGCTGCAGGCTTCCGCAATCTCCTTGGTGGACTTTCCCTGGATGCAGGAGTCGACGATCTCCAGCTCGCGCGGCGACAACCCGAAGATGTTGCCGGACCGCGTCAGGTGCTTGCGGGTTTGCAGGAAGGACGCAATGAATTCGATCGGCATATAGGAATATCCCCGGATCGCCGCCGTTGTCGCGTTCACGAAGTCAAACCCGGACGCCTGTTTCGGCATGAAGGCAACGGCCCCGTTGGAAAGGCAGTAAAACGCATTCGACACTTCCACTTCCGAAGTCAGAACGATCACTCGCGTATCGGGACAGGCATTGCGCACCTTGGTCAGCACCTCGCGCCCACTTGGCCGCGTGATCGAGAAATCCAGCAGCAGAATGTTTGGGGAGAGATCCCGGCAAGCCTTCAACGCGCCGTACCCGTCCTGCGCCTCCGCAACGACCGAAAGGTTGTTGCGTTGTTCCAGTCGATCTCGGATTCCTTCGCGGACAATCGCGTGGCTGTCCGCCACAACAACTGTCTGGACATCTTGTTTGCCATTCATCGACTTCGTCCTCCCATCTGTAATCAGTCCGATCTTCATTACCCGGTTGGACGAAACGCCCCTCCGCCGCACAACTTCAACTGTTCGCACTCATCCCCAGGGAGACTCTCGTGACCGTCTCCGAGGTCTGCCAACTGCCCAGGATTCTCCGACCTAGCGTTTTGTCAGTTGGACGTTGCATTCGTCGCGTCGGCGACGATGCGCAGATCTATTGAACTCAACCTTGTGCACCTGCATCATTCCGAAACGGGTAGCCGTGATCTCTAGAACGTGATCAGAAAAACAAGGGATTTATATGCGCAGAATTACCTACGGTGGTTTTTTGCTCAGGAAGAACAACTGCAATATTTTTCTCAAATTTTAGAATATCTTCCCGACGCGGGACGAAAATCTGCGCGGTTTTCCCTTACCCGCTCTCACGCCGGTTTCGCCTCTGCCCCGCCGGGCGCGGTGACCGAATCAACACCCGCTGCGCGATCGCCATCGATCGGCCGGATACCCCATGACATCACGGACACCCGGCGCCGTTTCGCGCCCGAGCCGGACCCCGGCATGGGCGATCTCAAGCGGACCCTTCGGGATCTCAAGAGGGATTAGGTTTTTTGTCCATCGGTGCCACCGTGCAAGAACGCCAGGGCGGGCGGTTGATGTCACCCAGCGCTGGTTGGTTCGTCAGTATTCCTATGGCTGGCCCGACGGTTGACCCGATGGCTGCCCTGACGGTTGACCGGTAGGTCGATCCGAAGGCTGCTCGGACGGCGCGACGCTGGGCGGACCGGACGGCGGCGACGACGGCGGTTCGGTTGGCCACGGGCTAGGGGCTTGCGTAGAACCAGTGTCGGGGTTGGTGCCCCATGTCAGCCTGAACCTGTATGCGGTGGCGTAAGTCACGTAATACAGTGATTTCTGGCCTTTGTATTCAAATCCAGACCACTGTGTCTCCAAAGGCAGGTCCGGGTCTTGATCATCAGGCGGAACTACGGGTCCCGGCGGCATAGGCCCGAGCGGGCCGCCCGAAAGATCAAACTCTACGATGATCTCATTTGCGCCCCTGACCAGGTCGGCCACGGCCATCGTCACACGCTCAACGGTACCATCGGCAAAATATCTGACGATGTCTGCGTTCGTAGCGCCCGCCGCATACGACACAATTTCAGTTACACCGGGCGCAGCGTACCTCGCGTATGCGGTCACTGGGTTGTCCACGACGCCAAGGTTGGGGAGCCCGACGAGGGATGCGGCGTTCCCGATCCATTCAACAAAATCGCTCACCGTTGCAACACTGCTTCCGGGCAGCCGATTGTACAGATAGTCGGGGAGATTTGGATCGGGGTTTTCGGCCGTGGGAATGCCATTGCCACTGTTGAACAACTGGCTCCACATTTGACCGATGAAGTCTAGCCCGTTTTCAACGCTGAGGTTGAACCAATCCGTGTTGTCCAACAACCAAGACGTACCCGTTGCAACGGCGCCAGTGAAGGCCTCGGCAACGGACCAGGGTGCATCAGCCTGCTTGATCGAGAAGAGCTGAACAGCTCTCAAATCGCTGGCGAAGAATCCCTGGTGATCCCCACCAGGCGCGCGATACCCCACTGTAGCCGTAAAGTCGATCACGTCATTTCTCGTCAGCTCCTCGACACCGAATACAAACCCTGCGATCGCAGAGAGCCACGAGTCGCTCGCATTGATCCGTGTTGTCCTATACATGCGGAACCGGTATTCCACTTCGCCGATTGGCGAGTAGCTCCACGCTCTGTCGCCAGCCGTGTCTTCAGGGTTTTCTCCAGTCAGGTTGTCTCCGACCCTTGCAGCGCCCTGAAACGCGATATCGCTTTCCACGAAGTGATATCTGCTGAAGGTGGCGCCAAACGGCGTCGAAATCCTGCCCGAGCGAATACTCAGCACGAGGTTCACGCCACCTTGCGCTGCCACCGCCAAGTATCCTGCCCGGGCCTCACCCGGTTCGAGATTGCTGAGGAATGCAAAGGATGCCGATCCACCCCCGGGCAATGTGATCTTGTTCAGAGGAATGCTGGCAAAACGGGCCCGTGCGTTAACTCGCCAAATCTGCTTGGTCCCGTCTGCAGTGTAGCGCTCCGACTCCCATTGATGGTCGGACATATTGGTAACGGTCGGCGGCAAATTGAATTGGAGGAGACTCCAATCAACATCCAGATTGCCCCGACGACCAGCTTCCGGATTGTAAACGTGCAAGACATCCCTGTTGATGTCGCCCAAGCCGAGAACGTCGAACCTGGCCTGCAACCCCTCGCTCGGCGGGACAAAGTACACAGACTCCATGTCAACATCGTCGATATCAACCAGCCCAAGGGCGACCATAGTCGCGCCGTCGATCATCACGCCGTCGCTGACAAGGTCCGTCTCCATGTCCTCGAAAACGGGCTCTGTCGCCGGATCCTTCAGTATTCCGTCGATGCCGAACTCAAGCCATTCATCGGCCTTGTCGCCGATAGGAGCGTCGTAGGTCGCCATGATGTACTTGGCATATGCATCGGCAGCCGGATTCGTGGTGTCATGCTCCAGCAGAGTGCTCAGTTGGACGGATTTCGATTTGGCTTCGTCTGACCCCAACAACCCGGCGACATAAAGCGGCGGCTCACCTTCAAGCAATGCAAAATCGACGAAGTAGTAATCCTTGGGCGAGTCCGCAGTCGGGTCGCTCGGGTCCACCGGCACTTCGATGCCCACGACAAGTTTTTCCCCGTCCATGGAGGGTCCGACGTAGAAGGTGGTCGGGTCGACCTGCACGCCATCGATCCAAATGCTGAATTCGGTGGGGACCTCGAACTGATTGCCGAATTGATCGGTTACCACTTCGGTTTCCTCGCCCGCCCGAAGTTCGATCTCCTTTCCGGAAACCTCATCGACCAAGAGGACATCTCCATGGTCCGACAGCTCGATGACGTCCGATGCTTCCTCTGCGCCGTCGTCACCGATATGGGAGCTGTACCATTTGCTTGTTCCTTCCGTGTTGACGTCATCGAAGAGGGTTTCGATGGGGGTGTTTTCGTAGACGACGCTGAGGACCGCGAGCAGTTCTTCCGAGCTGCCGTCCCCGCGCAGGCTCAGGAGCCCGACGGCATTCGTGAACGGCTCGAGGTTGCCGTCGATGTCTGCTTCTCCGAGAAGGGTATCGAGCCCGGAGGTTCCCGGTGCGAACCTGTCGACGACGGCCATGGTGGACATCAGATCGGCGAGCACGGGCACGGATCCGGGCTGCGCGGTGAGGCGCCGGATCCCGGCCTGCGACAGCGCGCCGTCCTGCGTGTCCAATGTCTGGCCGACCGACCGCAGATTGGGATCGATCATGAAGGCGATGTCTTCGACCGCGGAATACCGGCCGGTCTCGGCAACGGCCATATAGCTGAGGGGGACGCGGTTGTTTGCCGAGTTCGCCTGGATATCCAGCACGATCTCGCGTGCGATGTTGCGGGCGGCATTCGGATTCTCTTGCCGGATCGTCATGAACACTTTGGCGGCTGCGCGTGCCCCGAACTCCTCTTCGATCTGGCGCAGAAGCACGGCGGCATTGGCCGCATCCCCGCCCGTCGCCTCGCCGATGATGGCATTGGCCTGGGCCTGGACCCATGCGTCGGTGGGTCCGGATCCGGTGTGGTTGGTCAAGAGGGCGGAATCCAGTTTCTGGCGCAGGGTGTCCTGCACGTCGGCGGTCGGGCGCGTGC
>JASJDP010000033.1 GCA_030065095.1 Rhodobacter sp. | reverse complement strand
CCGGCGCCGTAGCCGAGCCCCGCCGTGCGCCCCAGCGCCAGGCCCGCAAGCGCCAGCATCCCGGCGAACAGCCCGGTCTTGCCGGTGCTGCTCATGTCATAGGAATTGAGCCGCATGTTGGGGATGCCGAGGATCGTCGAGAACGCCGCCGCCATCACCATCAGCAGCCCCACCACCGGCCAGATCCCGGCAAGCTCGGCAAAGGCGCTTTCGCCCTGTCTCTGAACCATCAGCGTGAACAAGAGCGCCAGCGGCACCAGCGTCAGGTCGACGCCCAGCATCACCGCCTGTTTCTGGGTCCGGGTGAGCGATTTGATCAGGGCCAGGAACGGTACCGGGCGCACGCCAGCCTTGCCCGAGCCGTGCCCTGACCGCGGCGTCCCGTTCCCCAGGGGTTCCATGTTAATCCCACTTCCTCAAAACAGCAGCGCAAAACAAGGCTTTGCAGTGCCTCGCACACCGGAACTACCATATTGCCTGGGCGGCCTCACGCAAGGTCATTTTGCAGCTGCAGCGAAATCAGCGGATTTTAACCGATGCCTCGCCCTGTCCGGTCCCGGGGTCGGACAAGACCCGCCCAATTCCGCCGCCCGGCCGCGGGCCGATTGAATCCGCCCCGCAGGCGCGCCATCTTGATGCCACAGAGCGTTGATAAGCGTTGCATACAGCAAAAGACGACCGATGCATGTGTACGATCTGTTCGAGATTTCACGCCTACCAGCCCGACTGCGCCTATCAGGGGCCCGCAGCGACCGCCGACGCGGCTGCCGGACGGGCTGACGGCGGCGCCGGCACCCAGGCCGCGCTGCCGGTCTTCACGCTCGACCAGATCGCCTATCAGCTGACCGACGCCTACTGGACCAACCAGGGCGACATCCGCGCCGGGTTCAACGCCAGCGTCGGCGACACGATCACCGTCAACATCACCGCGCTCACCGCCGAGGGCCAGCAGCTCGCCCGCTGGGCGCTCGAGGCATGGACCGCGGTCTCGGGGCTCAATTTCGCCGAGACCGGCGGTGCGGCGCAGATCACCTTCGACGACGAGGCCAGCGGCGCCTATGCCAATTCCTCGCTGTCGGGCGGCTACCTGACGTCCAGCTTCGTCAATGTCTCGAAATTCAACTGGCTGCCGGTCTACGGCACCACGATCGACAGCTACTCGTTTCAGACCTACATCCACGAGATCGGCCATGCCCTGGGGCTGGGCCATGCCGGCCACTACAACGGCTCGGCGAGCTATTCGCAGACCGGCAGCGGCAGCAACCACTACCTCAACGACAGCTGGCAGGCGACGGTGATGTCGTATTTCGACCAGGTCGAAAACACCTTCATCGCCGCCGACTACGCCTATGTGACGACCACGATGCAGGCCGACGTCGTGGCAATCCAGGATCTTTACGGGACCGCGGTCAGCCACAATCCCGGCAACACCACCTATGGCGCCAATTCCAACCTCGGCGGTTACCTGGGCGATCTCTTCGGTCAGATCTTCGCCGAGGATCCGGCCGATCCGGCGCTCTATTCGGGCGCGCGCGTGGCGCTGACGGTGTTCGACACCGGCGGCATCGACACGCTGGATTTCTCGCCTGTCTCCGCGGCGCAGACCATCGATCTGGGCGACGCGGCGATTTCCGATGTCGGTGGCGCGACCGGCACCCTGGCGATTGCCCGCGGCACGGTGATCGAGAACGCCATCGGCGGCTCGGGCAACGACACGCTGCTGGGCAACGGCGCCGACAACATGCTGAACGGCGGCGGCGGCGACGACTCGCTGAGCGGCTTCGACGGGGCCGATACGCTGCATGGCGGCGGCAACGCGGACACGCTTCGGGGCGGCGGCGGCAATGACCGGCTGCTGGGCGACGACGGCTCGGACGATCTGTTCGGCGAGGCCAATCCCGACCGGCTGTTGGGCGGCGGCGGCAGCGATTATCAGAACGGCGGCGGCGGCAGCGACACGCTTTTGGGCGGCGCGGGCGGCGACGAGCTTTTCGGCGGGCCCGGCGGCGATTTGCTGCGCGGCGAGACCGGCAGCGACAATCTGATGGGCGGCGATGACGGCGACACGCTGCGCGGCGGCGGCGAGAACGACACGCTGTCCGGCGGCGCGGACGCGGACCGGCTTTTTGGCGAGGCGGACGACGACCGGCTTTGGGGCGGCGATCAGTCGGACACGCTGTTGGGCGGCGATGGTGAAGACACCTTGTTCGGCGAACTGGGCGACGACCGGCTTCTGGGCGGCGCGGACGGCGACCGGCTTTTCGGCGGGGACGGGATCGACGTGCTGTTCGGCGAGGCCGGCGACGACCTGCTGGACGGTGGCGGCGATGACGACCGGCTTTACGGTGGCCCCGGCGACGACCGGTTCGTCTTCGCCGACGGGTTCGGCGACGACCGGCTGATGGATTTCGACACCGTGGCGCTGGAAAAGATTGATCTGTCCGCCGTCACCGCGATCGTCAGCTACGCCGATCTCACCGATCCGGGCGCGGGCCATCTCTATCAATCCGGTGTCAATTCGGTGATCGACGACCTGGCCGGCAACACGATCCTGATCCTGGGCGTGGCACCGGGCGACCTGACCGCGGATCATTTCCTGTTCTGACGGGCGGCGGTACGGCGCCCGGGCCGGCGCGGGTCCGGTTCAGCCCCTCAAGCGGCGAAACAGGCGCCTGTAAAGCCCCTTCAGGACGCCGATACGGGAGAGGCGCTCGCGCAACCGGACCAGGATCGGGCGGGTGTTCTGCCGCGCCAGAGCCTTCAGCCCGGCCGGGACGTCGTCGTGATGGGCGAAGTAATTTGCCATTGCGATCCTGCTGTGGCGGGGAAGGCTGCGCAGGATCGCGGGCAGTTCGCGGGCGTGCCGTCCGGTCCACTGCACCGGGCCGTCCCGGGTTTCGAGGCTTTCGTCGCAGAACTGGGGTCCGAGGTTTTCGGCCAGCCAGCGGTTCTCGGCCACGGCCTGATCGTAGAACCCCCCCATCTCGGACCGGCGCACGTAGAATTTTTCGCCCGGCAGGTCCCGCAAACGGCGCAGCTCCCCGGGGAACCGAAGCGGGTTGGCCTTGGGCCCGTCGATCTGCACGACGGGCGGGATCAAGAGGTTGAGATGCCGGATCAGATGCACGGCATTGTCGGAAACCGCCTCTCCGCGGCGCAGCTCCTGGATCTGTCCCGCAAGGCCCGGGCGGATGAGATCGGCGAAAAATCCGGCCGGGCCGCCGGTATGGGCCTTGCAGGCGTTGAACGGATAGAATTCGGCGTCGGGAAAGACGTCTCTGATCTGCCCGAGCCGCTGGCTGTAGAATGTCTTGAGCGGCTGAAGCGGGACCGGCCGGCTGGCGCCCGCCAGGATGCCCTGCTGCGAGGCGCTGTGCAGAAACTCAAGCGGCGGACGGACAAAGGCGATGATCCTTGGGCACCGGCCCAGGCGCGCCAGATCCTCCTGCATCGCCGCCAGCTCGTCCGGTGCCAGGCGAAAGATGTCCTCGCCCGAAAAAATGACCGGATCCCCGGTGGCCAAGTTCTTTTCGAACTGTTCCCGGAACAGGGCGCGGTCGGCATCTGTATCGTGCCCGCCGCGGATGTTTCCGGAATAGCGCTGCGGGGTCTTTGCGAAGAGCGTGATGAAGATCTTGGAATGGTTGTCGAGGTCGAGCTTTTCGCGGGTGAAGCGCGCGTAGGAAAGCCCGTGTCGCCGCAGCAGCCTGCGGTTCGCCGCCAGCGTGACCTGAAGCGACGTCGATCCGGCTTTCGGAAACCCGATATGAATGATTGCCTGTTTCACACGCACCTGGCCCGGCCCTGGGTCGCACGCGTCATACAAGGCGCGCAATGGGGGCTCCAGCTTGTTTTGGCGAATGCGTCAGCCGGTCATGTGCCGCGGCCGCGAGCGGCCCGGTGCGCAGCTTGCGGACGATCCGGCGGGCTGCTCCGGTCCTGCAGGTTCCCGGGGGGCATTTCGTCCAGGGCCTCCAGCAACGGCTGCCGATCCGCTTCGATCCGCGCGACGAAGGCCGGGTGCTCCCGCCGGAAGCGCTCTGCAAATTCCTCGGCCTTGCCGGTTCCCACCTTGAGGTATTGCGATGCCGCCTGCACGTCCGCCGGAAGCTTCACCCCGAGCGCGTCCGCGAAAACGCCGGCGGTCTGGGATTCGTCGAGGCACAACAGCCGCTCATAGCTCAGCCGGACCGGGGAGATGCCGAAACGCCTGAAGAACCGTTCGCTGCGCCGCTCCATCCATCGCAGGCGCCGGATCCGGCGGCGGATGTCGCCTGCTTGATACTGAAAGCTGGCCTCCGAGGCCCTGGCTCTCCGGGCCGACCCCAGCGCACGCGGTACGCCGGTCTGCACCATGCGCGAACTGGAAACGGCCTGCGCAACGATGTCTTCGCGGATCAGCCAGAAAAACGCCGCACCGCGGAAGGTTTCGAAAAACCGGGCCTCTCTGCGGAACATCATGAGCACCTGCATGCAGGTGATCTTGAACCCGAAGACGCCGCCGGCGCATTTCACGCGCGGCAAGGCGTCGAGATACGCGTCCAGCGTCCGTGCCGCACAGGCGGTGGCCACCGGAACGATGTGGAAGGGGTTGAAAACCTCCGATGGCATGCCCAGCAGGCCCGTGCTGGACAGGATGCTTGCAAGCCGCGTCGACCCGCTGCGTGGCGTGAAGAAGATCACGTAGGTCTTCCTGGCTTTCTGCCGTGACCGGATGTCCGCGTGCAGGACCGGGTCTGCCGGGACGTCCCGGAAAGGGTCCGAGACATACGCATGCGCCGCCTTCAGCCACGGGCGGATCAGCATAAGGCACGCCCCTGCACCGCCGCCGCCGTGACACCAAAACCGCTATCGATGTTTCCAGACCGCTGCATGCGGCTGGACATAGCCGCGCCCGGAGGCAGGCGAAAGCGCCATTTCGCCGGGCCGGTCCCGCGATTGCTGCCGGTTGACGCGCCCAAGAGACGCCATGCGCAGATCGCGGCCGCCTACCATTGCCGCCGCAGTGTCCGGTAGATGGTTTCCAGACGCCCTATCCCGGGGGCTTCGCGGAGGAAGCGCATCAGCCGGTGGTGGCCGATGCCATAGCGTGCCCCGAACCCTTTCAGCGCGTCCGGCAGATCGGGCCGGTCGTCGAAATAGCTGGCGACAGCCGTGCGCAGATGCGCCGGCATCCAGCGCAGACAGGCCCGCAATTCGGCGGCATGGGCGTCGGTCCATTGCACGGGGCCGTCCAGAACCGTCGTTTCCGTGTCGCAGAACTGCGGTCCCAGGTTTTCGGCAAGCCAGGCGTTCTGCTCTGCGATTTCTTCGCTCACAGTCTCTAAATCGGCGGAACTGAGGTAAAATCTGCGGCCCGAAAGCCCGTGAAGCGGCAGGCTGTCGTTGAGCATCCGAAGCGGGTTCACCCGTCTTTTGGGGGTGTGGATGTGAAACGGGATGGCGGTGTTGAGATGCCGCAGCAACGCGACCGCGTTTTCGCTGATCCGTTCGTTCTCTCTGCGAATCCGCACATGCCGCGGCAGCGCCGGATCGATCAGTTCCAGAAAGAAGCCGACCGGCCCGTGTTCATGCCCCTTGGTTCCTTCGAAAGGGTAGAACTCGGCGTCGGGAAAGACGGCGCGCACCGCGTCGATGCGGCGGCTCAGCCGGTTGGCCAGCGGCGCCTTTTGCAGAACCCCTGCCGATCCGCCCTTCACGATCTGCGCCGCGGTGCTGTGCAGCAATGGCGTCGGTGCGCGGATGAAGGCGATGACGCGCAACTGCCAGCCCCGGTCGGCGAACCGCTGCCGCAGGCGATAGAGACCTTTCTTGTTCAGCGTCGAGGCGCCTTCGCCGGACAGGATCAGCGGCAGGTCCGAGCGGAGGTTTTGGTCAAGCTCGGCGCTGTATCGCCGATACTCGGCCTCAAGCGCGTCGCCGGCGCTCAGATTGATGCCGAGTTTTCCCGAATTTTCGTCGAAAAGCGTGATCAGGGGGACGGAATGATTGCTGGCGTCCCGTCCGAACCGGGTGAACTTCGCATAGGACCAGCCGGCGTTCCGCAGGACCCGCCGGTTCTGCGACAGCGTTTCCTGGATCGAGGTGGACGCCGTTTTGTGAAAGCCGACATGCAGGATCGCCTGTTTCAAGCCCTATTTCCCTCGACATGGTGTGAATGCGGCGGCCTTTTTTCATAGCGGTGCGGGACCCGGCAGGGCAAGCCCGCGAAATACGGCTCACGGCGGAAAGGACCGTTTCAGAGCGTGCCGCCCGGGTCGATCGGGCGGACCCGGGTGTTCCAGGCCGGATGTTCGCGCATGAAGGGCGCCGGGTCCGCTTGGACCATGACCACGGCGTCCGGCGCGCGGGATGGCTCGGATTCTTTCGACAAACCACAATGTCGCCGCGATCACCTTAGCCGCCGTTAATCCTGCCCGCGGAATAGTGCCATGCGTGGGGGCCCGAATTGCATGGGGCCGGGGTGGTTGCGTTCACATATCAGGGGCTGCTGTCGAGCGGCCCGCAAAGCTATCTTACGGGGATCGCCGATCTCGACATTTTCCAGCGCGGCGGCGCTTGGGTGCTTTACGCCGCCAGCGGCCCTGCGGGGGGCGTGTCGTGCTACACGCTCGAGGCTGGCGGCGGTGTGTCGCTGCTCGATCGCGACCCGTTCCAGCCGGGCCAGCTGCAGGCGGCGCCGGGGCAGATCGAAGAGGTCCGGCTTGGCGCCGACACGGTTCTGGTTTCGCTCGGCCGTCATGTCAGTGCGGCGCAATGTTTCGATCTCGATGGCGCGGGCCGCCTGGTCGGCACCGGGCAGTTCACCGCCGAGGGCGGATTTTCTGCCGCGTTAGTGTCGATGGAATGCATCACGCTTGGCGGCCGCGAGCTGGTCTATACCGGGCAATGGGGCACGCCCGGGCTGACCGTCTACGAGATCGGCACCGACGAGCGGCTGACCGAGATCGGTCAGACCGGCGGCGGCGACGGGGCGCAGGGCGCCGACATCGTCGCCATCGCGGCGGTCGAAGTCGGTAGCCGGACCTATCTGCTGGCGGCCTCGGCCTTCGACGACACCGTCACCAGCTATCGGCTCGAGCCCGAGACCGGGTTGCCGGTCCGTGTCGACAGCCTGGGCGCAGGGAACACCTTGGGCATCGACGCCCCCACGGCGCTTGCCACGGTCGAGATGGACGGGACGCATTACGCCGTGCTGGCCGCCGCCGGCTCTGGCTCGCTCAGCGTGCTGGAGCTTGCCGCCGATGGCGGGCTTGGCGTCACCGACCATGTCGTCGACAGCCTCGACACCCGCTTTGCCGGGGTCACCGCGCTGGAGGCGGTGACGATAAACGGACGGGTGTTCCTGGTGGCAGGCGGCGGTGACGACGGGCTGTCGCTGTTCACGCTGCTGCCCGGCGGGCGGCTCGTGCACCTGGCCGCGATCGCCGATGACGCCCGGACCGCGCTGACCAACATCGCCGCAATCGCGCTCCATGTGCGCGACGGCGGCATTGACGTTTTTGCCAGCAGCGAGGCCGAGGCCGGAATCACCAAGCTTAGGGTCGATCCCGGCAGGCTGGTGGCGCCGCAGCTGGGCGGCGCCGGCGCCGACACGCTGACCGGCAGCCCCGACGTGAATCTGATGTCGGGCGGCGCGGGAGATGACCATCTCGACGGCTGGAACGGCGACGATATCCTGATGGACGGGGCCGGAACCGACACCCTGCGCGGCGGCCGCGGCGACGATCTGTTCGTGCTGAGCGCCGATGGCGAGACCGACCACATCATCGACTTCACCCCCGGCGAGGACCGGCTGGATCTGTCGGCGATCGGGCGGCTTTACAGCCTGGCGCAGGTCGCAATCAGCGCCACCGCGGACGGCGCGGTCCTGACCTTTGGCGGCGAGGACTTGCGGCTGACCAGCGCCGATTACGCGCCCCTGCCTGCCAGCGCCTTCTCGATGGACGAATTCACCGGGCTGATGCATTTCGATGTCACGCCCGTGGCGGCGCCCCCTCCACCACCACCGCCCCCGCCTCCCCCTCCGCCGCCTCCCGGCGGCGGGCAGGACGGCCCCGACAATGACCTGCTGCAGGGAACTCCTGGCGAGGACCGGCTTGTTGCCGGGGACGGCGACGATACGCTTTACGGCGCCGAGGGCGACGACAGCCTGGATGGCGGCGCCGGCAACGATGTTCTGGAAGGTGGCGCGGGCAACGATCGGCTCGATGGCCAGGCCGGCGACGATTCTCTGGTTGGCGGGACCGACAGCGACACGTTGCGCGGCGGCGACGGGAACGACACGCTCAAAGGGGATGACGGGGTGGACGATCTTGCCGGCGGGAGCGGCAACGACGGGCTCTTGGGCGGGGCGGGGAATGATTCCCTGAGCGGTAACGCCGGCAAGGATAGTATGTTCGGCGGCGCCGGCGATGATGAACTCGACGGCGGCCCCGGCGACGACATCCTGCGCGGGCAGACCGGCGACGACACGCTCCTCGGCGGCGGCGACGCGGACGTGCTTTTGGGCGGGGGCCACGACGACTATCTCGCAGGCGGCGCCGGCGACGATGTTCTGTTCGCGGATTTCGGCAACGACCGTCTGGATGGCGGCCCCGGCCGCGACATCCTGCGCGGGCAGGCCGGCAACGACACGCTCCTTGGCGGCGGCGACGCGGACGTGCTTTTGAGCGGGGGCAACGACGACCATCTCGCAGGCGGCGCCGGCGACGATGTTCTGTTCGCGGATTTCGGCAACGACAGTCTGGACGGCGGCACCGGCCGCGACACCCTGCGCGGGCAGGCCGGCGACGACACGCTCCTCGGCGGCGACGACGCGGACGTGCTTTTGGGCGGGGGCCACGACGACCATCTTGCCGGCGGCGCCGGCGACGATGTTCTGTTCGCGGATTTCGGCAACGACCGTCTGGATGGCGGCCCCGGCCACGACATCCTACGCGGGCAGGCCGGCGACGATACGTTAACGGGCGGCGCCGGAGACGACACGCTGATTGGCGGCGGCGGCCGCGATACCTTTGTTTTCGCCGACGGATTCGGCACCGGCCGCCTGATGGATTTCAATGCCGCCGACCCGCTGGAGCGCATCGATCTGTCCGCCGTGACCGGGATCACGGATTATGCCGATCTGATGACCAATCACGCGAGCAGGTCCGGCAGCATGGTGGTGATCGAGGCGGGCAGCGACCGGCTGGAGCTGCACGGGGTCGATCTGTCCGATCTCGATGCCGCCGACTTCATATTCTGACGGCGCCGGGCCGCGCCAGCTTGTGGTGACGCCAGGGCTTTATTATTGCTCGGCGCAACGCAAGTTGAACAGGACGGTAGCGGGCCATGGCGAAGCCGGCGGCAGAGCGTAAAAGCGCGGTGGAGGTTCTCAATCCCGCGACGGGCAAGGCGCCGCCGCGGCGGTCTTTCGTTTGCATCGGCATCGCGCGCGGCGGCACCAGTTCGGTGGCGGGCACGATGCAGCGGCTCGGCGTTTTCATGGGCAACGATATGGAGAACAACTACGAAGACCCCGCCTTCAAGGGCGCCAATATCGCCGAAATGAAAACCATCATCGCCGCCCGCCAGGCCGCGCACGACATCTGGGGCTGGAAAAACCCGCACGCAGCCAACCATCTCGAACACCTGCTGCCCGTGCTGGAGAACCCGCACCTGATCGTGGTGTTCCGCGACCTGGTGGCGACGATGCGGGCGCACAAGCGCTGGCATCAACGCACCACGCATCACGCGGTGCACGAAATATTGCTGCAGCAACAGCGCAACTGGTTTCTGGTGGAACGCTGGGGATTGCCGACGGCGCTGGTGTCCTATGAAAAGCTGTTGCTCGACCCTGCGGGGTTCGTCACGGACATGGCCAGTTTCATGGGCCTCCCCGTCCCTCGGACGCGTGAGATGCGCGGCTACATCGAGTTTCTTGCCCCCGGAAGCTACAAATGACCCGGCAACCTTACAGCAATGCGCCGGCCAGGCCGGCAAAGGCGCGCGCCTGATCGGCAAAGCTGCGCATGGGCACCGGGTCCGGCGGCGCCGGGCGGGTGTCGAGCAGACGGACCGCCGCGGCGCGCAGGCGCTCGGGACCGTCGCCGATCCGCAGCATCGCGGTGCGGTCCGCACCGTCCCACTCCGCCGCGCCGCCGCAATCGGTCTGCAGGACATGGATGCCGCGCGCAACCGCTTCCCGCACCGTCAGCCCGAAGGTTTCCTTCCACTGCGACGGGAACAGAAGCACATCGATCCTGGCCCAGAAGCTGTCCATCGTGTTCTGGTCATAGCGGGGATGGATGCGCCAGTTGCCCTGCATCAGAGACGGAACCTGCCCGCGCCACCAGCGTTCGTCGAGGCTGCCTTCGACCAGATAGCCCTTGAAATCATCCCGTCCCAGCCCTTCGAAGGCGGCCTTGACCAGCGGCCAGCCCTTGACCTGCGAGGGGCCGCCGACATAGCCGAAGACAAGCCGGGGGTCGGCGGCGCGGCGCGCGGCCTGCGCCTCGAAGAACCCCGGCCCCGGCCCGCGGATGCCGTTTTCCCAAACCTCCAGCCGGGGCGCCGCGAGACCGGAGCGTTGGCAGAGGTCCATGGCGAACCGGCTGGGAAATGTGATCACATCCGCCGCCGCCGCCGCCTCACGCAGCGCCGCGTGGCGGATGCGGGCGCGGGCGATATCCTCGACGCATCCCGCACAGGCCTCGATGTCGATCGGGTCCTGGCCGCAATAGCGCCGATCAGGGCGGATCATGAACTGCCGCTCGCACAGCCACCAGAAATCGTGGGTGCTCAGAATGACCGGCAAGCCCGCCGCCTTGAGCGCCGGCATCAGCCCGGCGCCCAGGTCCTGGATACAATGGGCATGCACCAGATCCGGCTCCAGCCGGCTTGTAAGGCGCAGAATGGCATCCGTGACCCTTGGATTGTCGTAAACCTCGACGTAACTGCGCCCGCGCGGCAGGTTGATCAGGTAGCTGACGATGCCGCCGGCTTGCGCGCGCATGACCGTGTAATCGGCCAGATCGGTGCGGTGCATCGCCGAAATTGCCGTGACGCGCATCCCATGGTCGCGGATCAGGGCACCGGCAACCTCTTCGGCAACGACGGTGGCGCCGCCGAAGGAGTTCGGCGCGAAGAAGACGTTGATCAGCGTGATGTGGCGCGAACCGCTCATTGCCGTATCCAGTCGAGAAGCGCAGGGTCCACGATATGCTCCCCTGCCCCTGCGGTCCAATGCGTCTCTATGCGGGCGCGGGCGGCATGGCCCATGGCCGCGCAGGCGGCGCGGTCGTCGGCGAGCGCCTCCAGCGCGTCGGCCCAGCTTTGCCCGATCTCCAGCACCCGGCCGGTTTCGCCTTGTGCCACCACGGCGGAAAGATCGCCCACCGGGCTTACAAGGCTCGGTGCCGCCACGGCCGCGGCATCGATCACACGGACGGCGGATTTGCAGCGGTTGAACAGATCGTCGGCCAGCGGCATCACCGCGCAATCTGCGCGGGCGAGCGCCGCGAGATAGCTTTCATAGTCACTGAACGCCGTGAACTCGGTCCGGGCGCGCAGGGCCTCGGGCAGGGCTTTAGGGTCGAAGTGACCCAGAATCAGCAGACGGCGGTCCGGTGCGGCGGTGACGAACGCAGCCATGTCGTCGGCGATTTCGGCGAAATCCGCCTCGTGCCCCATCGAGCCGCTGGCGAAGGCGGCGGTGAACGGTTCGCCCGGCGCGCGCGGATGCCGCGGATGCATCGCCCGCCGCCCCGCCGCCAGCGTCGCGGCATCGGCAAAGTTGCGGCGGACATGGACCGGCCGAGGGGTCAGTTCGCGCGCATGGCGCGCCAGCCCGGGGGTCGAAACCGTCACGATGTCGGCCAGGTTCATCGCATCGAGATATTTCGGCGCCTCGGATATGAAATGCGCCTGCAGGTGCTCTCCGACCGGCCCCATATTGCCATAGGTCTGGTAGGCGGCGACGGAAAACAGCGGGTCGTCGATATCGTAGGCGACAGGCAGCCGCAGCCGGCGCGCCTCGTAAAGATACATCGACGTCTGGGCCGTGTTGCGCGTGCGGTAGAACATCAGATGCGTGGCGTCCTGCATCAGCCCCACGGCGCGCGCAATGTCGCCTTCATGCGCGTAATCGTACTGCCAGCCCTGCGCGTCCCACAGTTCGGCCAGTTGATCGACTCTGTACTTGCGGCATTGCGGCAGATTGAGATCGCCGATCAGCGCGATCCGGCGGCGGTTCGTCAGCGTGGCCGGCGCGGCGGCGGCATGGAGCGCCTGCGCCTGCGCGGTCTCGCGCCAGAACCGGGTCAGGTAATCGGGGCCCGTGCGCGGTTTGCCCTGCCCTGCCCCGCCGTCCAGCGCAGAGCGGCCATGCCCGAGGGCCAGGGCAAGATGCGCCCGGGACTTTTCGATGGCCACGCGCCAGCCCTCCTGCCGTACGGCGGTGGCGAAACGGGCGGCCTTGGCAGGGCTCAGAAGGCGCAGGATCGACATGGGGTACGGCTAGTGCGCATGCTTGAAAAAGGCCACAGGGTAATTGACAAAGCCGGTGAAGCGTCGAAGGGGCGGCATGGCAGAGGCGAAGGCACGGGAAAAGAGCCCCAGGCGGGTCTGCATCCTGATGGGGGTCTATAACGGCGCGGTCGATCTGCCCGAGCAGCTGCAAAGCTTTGCCGAGCAGACCCACGCCGCCTGGGACCTGATCGCCAGCGACGACGGGTCGACGGATGCCAGCCGGGACATCCTGCGGCGGTTTGCCGAAGACCGGGCGGCACATGGCAACAGCGTCACCCTCATCGACGGTCCGCGCCAGGGATTTGCGATGAACTTCCTCAGCCTGATCGCGCGGGCGCCCGGGGAGGCCGGCTGGCTTGCCTGTTCCGACCAGGACGACGTCTGGCTGCCGGACCGTCTGGCGCGCGGCATCGCAGCGTTGTCGGCCCTGCCTGCCGGGACGCCCGCGCTTTACTGCTCGCGCACCTGGATCACCGACGAGCGGCTGGAAAACCGGCGGCTGTCGGCAGATTTCATCCGCCCGCCGTCGTTCCGAAACGCGCTGGTGCAGAACATCGCCGCGGGAAATACGCTGCTTCTCAACCGCGCGGCCGCCGGTCTGGCGCAAACCGCCGCGCCCGAGGCGCAAACCAGCCCGGGTCTGGCGGCGCATGACTGGTGGCTCTATCAGCTGATCACCGGCGCGGGCGGCACGGTGGTCCGCGACCCCGAACCGACCCTGCTGTACCGCCAGCATACCCGGAACCTGATCGGCGCCAATGACGGCTGGCGGGCGCGGATGGGCCGGATCGGCATGCTTCTGGGGGGCCGGTTTTCCGACTGGAACGCGGCGAATATCGCAGCGCTTCGGGCCTCGGCAGCGCGGCTGACAGCGGAAAACCGCACCGCGCTGACCGGCTTTGCGGATTTGCGCACAGGCGCCCTGCCCGCCCGCCTGTGGCGGTTCGCCCGTTCGGGGCTTTACCGGCAGACCGCGCTTGGCCAGGCGGCCTTGTGGCTGGCGGTGGCCCTGCGGCGGATCTGACCCTCAGGCATCGACGCCGATATTGGCATTGTGCCGGGCGATCGCCTCGTCGATATCGTCATAGATCGTCAGACGGCCGTTTTCGATCACCGCGCCCATGTCGCAAAGTCTTCGGAGAGCGTTGCTCGAATGGCTGACATAAAGCGAGCCCGCATTCTTCATCCGGTCCAAAAACAGCGCATTGCTTTTGGCTCGGAACGCGGCATCGCCGACCGCGGTCACTTCGTCGATCAGATAGAAGTCGAACGGAATGCCCATCGACACGCCAAACGACAGCCGCGACTTCATGCCCGAACTGTAGGTGCGCAGCGGCAGTTGGAAATGTTTCCCGAGCTCGGCGAAATCCCTGACGAACTCAACCAGTTCTTCGGTGTCGATACCGTAAATACGGGCCACGAAGCGGGTGTTCTGCGCGCCCGTCAGTTCGGGGTGGAACGCGCCGGCGAAGCCCACGGGAAAAGACACCGACCCGGTCGACAGGATCCGCCCGGACGTCGGCGGGAGATTGCCGGCGATCAGCGCCATCAGGGTCGATTTCCCCGCACCGTTGCGCCCCAAAAGCCCGATCGACGCCCCGGTGGGGAATTCGGCGGTGACGTTATGGATGGCGATCTTGCGCTTGCCGCGCGTGTAGAAAATCTTGGTGAGGTTCTCCAGCCGGATCATTCTGGCGCCATCAGTTGCGGTCCCGCAGGCTGTAGGCAGCCAACACGAGGATCGCCCAGATCAGGAAGGCGAACAGCGTGATCAGCCCGAAGATCTTGACGCGTTCGGGATATTCGGCCTTCTCGGCCAGGGTCGGGCGCACGTGGGCCGCCAGATACCGGGTCTGGCGCTGCGCCTCGGCCAGCGCCGAGTCATAGGCGGCCAGGGCGGCGGTATAGGTCTGCTCGGCGAACTCGCGGTCCACGATCAGACCTTCATACTCGCCCACCAACGCTGCAAAAACCTCGTCCTGGCTGGTGCCGTCGCGGATCCCGAGCTTGCGCTTTTCATCGGCGATGCGCGCCTCGATCACCCGGATCTTGCGGTCGGCCTGGCTGATGCGCGGATCGCCCGCGCGCGTCGTCTCGCGCAGCATGTCCATCTCGATCATCGCCTCGGCCAGCTGCTGGTTCAACGTGTTCAGGATGCCCGCCTGGCCCTGGACGTCGATCGTGGGATCGACGATCTGGGTCCGGTTGCGGAACTGCGTCACCGCGGCGCGCGCCAGCTTCAGCCGGTCCACCGACTTGTCGAGCTCGTCGCGGGCATAGCCGATCGCATCCTCGCGCGCGATCGAGCTGAGCTCGTTGATCATCGCGGTGCTCTCGGCGAAGATTTCCTGCGCGACCGCCTTGGCGTCCTCGGGATCGAAGGCCAGAACGTTCAGGTCGATCAGCCCGGTGCCGCTGTCGTAGTGGATCCTTGCCTTGCGCTTCCAATGCCGCAGCAGGTCCTCGATGGTGCCCGGCGGATGATAGGAAAACACCGGGTCGTTTTCAGGCCCCGGTTTCGACCACAGCGCGCGCAGGTCGAGCTTGGCGTCGATCCGGGCCACCAGATCCTGGCTTTGGATGAACTGATAGAGCACCTCTGCATCCGGCGCGCTGGAGCCACCGCCAAGATCCAGGGGCCCCAGAAGCGTATCGATGGCCGACGCCTGTTCCTCGCTGCGCACGGAAAAACCGACATTCGAGGCGTATTGGTCCGCCGCACGGGTCCACAGATACCAGGCGGAAACCACCGCCGGCGCCACCACCATCAGAACAAAACTCAGCAGAACGGTGAAATGCCGCCGCCGGAAGCGGCTTTGCCGTGCCGGACGGGGGAACTCCGGCTGGGGGCCCGGCGGCGTCTGCAGGGCCGGCGACGGGGCCGGGCGCACCAGATCCGGCGTGCCGACCTCCTTGAGCAGGGCAGGTACGTTCCGGCCACCCGCCGGATCCTTGCCGCCCGGCGATTTTTCCGAAGGCAGGCTGCCGGCGCGCGCGTCTCCGCCCGGCTCCTCTTTCGGCTTGCCCGGGCCGGGTTTGCGGGATGTGGGGGCGTTCAACGGAACCTCAAGCTCAATGATTGCAACCGGTTGGTGGGTCATACATAATCGCGTCCCGAAACTCCAGCATCGTCGGGACCCAATGGCATGAGCGCGCCTACATCCGAACCGGGATATCAGCCGGCTCTTCTGGAACAGCGCCATCGGCAAAGCTTTCCCACGGCGCGCGCGATCATGGCCCTGGTGCTGCGCGAGATGGCATCGACCTATGGCCGCTCGCCGCTGGGATATCTCTGGGCGATTCTGATGCCGGCGGCGGGGGTCGCCGTGCTCGCCGTTTGCTTCTCGCTCCTGATGCGGTCGCCGCCCCTGGGGACGAATTTCACGATCTTCTTCGCCACCGGCATGGTGCCCTACCGGATGTGGCGCGGATTGGTCGGCAAGGTCGCCGGAGCGATGCAGTATTCGCGTCAGCTTCTAGTCTATCCCAGAGTGACCTTCCTCGACGCGATTCTGGCGCGCTTTTTGTTGAACGCGCTAACCGACCTTTTGGTGTTTTATATCGTCATTGCGGGCATCATGCTTGCGTTCGAGACGCGCGTCGCCCCCGATCTGCCGAAAATTGCGCTGGGTCTGGTAATGCTGATGGCGCTGGCATTTTCGGTGGGCGTTTTCAATTGCTTCCTGAACTGGGTGCTGCCGTTCTGGGAGCGGCTGTGGAATATCACGACCCGGCCATTGTTCTTCATCTCCGGCGTACTGTTCCTCGTCGAGGATTTGCCGGACCCCTACAGCAAATGGCTGATGTGGAATCCCCTGGTGCATGGGATCGGGCAATTGCGGAAAGGCTTTTATCCCTATTACGACGCGCCCTATATCGATGTGATGTATGTCTTCACCATTTCGCTGGTCGCAGGGGTCTTAGGGCTTTTGTTCCTGCGCCGCTTCAACCTGGACATCCTGGACAGGTAGATCCGCGCCCCCGAAGCCGCCGGCATCGGGGCCCAATGGATATTCCACACCGGACGCCGTGATGGTACCGATCCGCCAGATGTGATTTCGGGCAGCCCGCGGGAGATATGCCGGTGAAGATTTCTGCGCGTTTCAAGCGGTTCTACGGCAAAGGCAGGGCAGCTTTGCGCCGGGCTTCGGCGCGTACCTATTACAAGGCCCGGGCGATGCTGCCCGCGCGGGAATCCGCGGGCCCCCCGCTGGTCCGGGAACTGCCGGCGCAATTGCCCGCGGGCATCGAAGAGCTCTATGTGCGGTCCGGACGGGTCTGCCTGCGAGCGGCGCCGGGCCTGGCCGAAGACGGGCTGCGGCTGTCGAGCAGAACGCTTGAGGTGCCGTTCGAGGCCCTGACCGGGGACGGCATGGCCGCCATCCCGTTCCACAGCGCCTTCGCACTCGACGCGGCCGTACCGGTATCGGCGGCCCGCAATGGATCGGGCAACGCCTGCAATCCCCGCGCCGTCTGCGAGGCGCATGTCAACGCCCTGCCGGACTGGTCCGTGCAGAACGGCCAGACTCTGCAGATCCGGCTCCTCGACCCCGACGCGCCGGCCGAGCTGACCCTGGGCGCCACGGTCACGCTGCCGCCACATGACAAACCCTTCGTCTTCCGCGCCGGGCTTGCAGCCCATCGCGGGCTGGCGGAGTTCCGCTTGCACGCCACCTCGGCGGCGACCGGCGAAACCCGGACCACGGCGGCGCCCTTCGATCCCGCAAAGCTCGGCGGCCTGCGGCGGGGCGGCTATCACGATCTGTGCCTGCGCCTGCCTCCGGCCGAGGACGAGACCACGCTGTCGGTCTCTTTGGCCTATCAGGGCCGCCAATCCGGGGACGAGGAAAAGCCGCCGTTTCTGTTCGTCGCCAATCCCGAGGTCACCTCGGACCTGCAGGGCCGCGATGACGGCGTCTTTGGCCTGCGCGTCTTCGGCAAACCGATCGACGGGGCGAAATGGTATGCCGCGTGCATTCCGCCGCCGGTCACCCCAGGCGATCCGCCGGTCGAGATATTGGCCGGCGGCGACCGTTCCACGCTGTTCAGCTTCCGCGACATCAAGGTCACGTTGCGCGAGGACTACGGCCACACCCTGATCCTGACGGCCAATCACACCGGACGCTATGCCTTCCACCTGGACGGCGAACCGGCCTTCTTCGCCCATATCGGCGCCAGGCCCACCGCCGTGCATATCCCGCCGCGGCATCTCGATGGCGAGACCCATGTCTTGAGCGTGCGCGATCCCTCGGGCACTTTGGTTCTCTTGCAGGCCGCTGTGCTGACGCCGCGGATCCTGACCCCGCAGGACGTGCTGCAGCGTGAATCGAGGGCGCCGTTTCCCGGCCCGCTGGCGGCGCAGGCCAGCCACCGCTACGCCGCGCTGCGTGCGCATCTGGACGAGCCCGGCACCGCGGAACAGCAGGCCCAGGCCGCCTGGGCGCTCCGCGTGCTGGAGGGCGGCTATGGCGAAAAAAACCTCAAGCCGCTCAGCTTCCCGAAGGTGAAGTCCCCCGATGTCTCGGTGGTGATCCCGGCGCACAACAAGATCGCGGTCACATATTTCAGTCTCTGTGCGCTGCTTCTGGCGCCAAACCAGGCCCGTTTCGAGGTGATCGTCGTCGATGACGCCTCGACCGACGAAACCGCCGAGCTGGAAAAGATCGTCTCGGGCATCAACGTGATCCACAATGCCGAACCGCAGCGGTTCATCCGCGCCTGCAATGCCGGGGTCGCGCAGGCGCGGGGCAATTATGTCGTGCTTTTGAACAACGACACCGAGCCCACCGCCGGCTGGCTCGACGCCCTGATCGATGCATTTCACCGGTTCGACAATGTCGGACTGGCGGGGTCCAAGCTTTTGTACCCCAACGGCAAGCTGCAGGATGCCGGCGGCATCGTCTGGAGCTCGGGCAATCCGTGGAACTACGGCAACCGGCAAAACCCGTGGGAGCCCCGCTTCCGCTATGCGCGCCAGGCCGATTACCTCAGCGGCGCGGCGCTGATGACCACCAAGGACATCTGGGACGAGGTTGGCGGGCTCTCGTCCTATCTGGAACCGATGTATTTCGAAGACACCGATTTCGCCTTCAAGGTGCGCGAGGCGGGCTATTCCACCTGGTTCGTGCCGTCCTCGGTGGTTTACCATTACGAGGGCATGACCAGCGGCACCGACATCCGCGTGGGCCCGAAGCGCAATCAAGAGATCAACCGGCCGAAGTTCAAGCGCCGCTGGGCCAAGGCCTATGCCGGCTTCAGCATCGAGGGCCGGAACCCGGACCTGGAAAAGGACCGCGGCATCGCCGGACGGGTCCTGTTCATCGACTACGCCACGCCCCGCCCCGACCGCGACGCCGGATCCTACGCGGCGGTCCAGGAAATCAAGCTGGTCCAGTCGCTTGGCTACAAGGTCACCTTCCTGCCCGAGAACCTGGCGCATCTTGGGGTCTACACCGAAGAGCTGGAGCGTGACGGGGTCGAGGTGATCACCGCACCGTTCTACCTGTCCGTGGAGGACTTCCTGCATGCCCGCGGCGCCGAATTCGACGCGGTCTACATCACCCGCTACTATGTCGGCCGGGCCACGATCCCGAAACTCCGCCAGGTCGCGCGGCACTGCCCGGTCATCCTCAACAACGCCGATCTGCATTTTCTGCGCGAATTGCGCACCGGTCTGGCGCAGGGAGACCCCGACAAGATCGCCGAAGCGCGTACGGTGCGGGACAGCGAGCTTGCGGTGATGCGCCTGGCCGACGTGGTGCTGAGCTACAACGAGGTCGAGCATTCGGTGATCCAGAGCCATACCGACGGCGCGGTCAAAGTGATGAAATGTCCCTGGGTGGAGGATTTGCCCGCAACCGTGCCGCCGTTCGAGGGGCGCGCGGGCCTCTCGTTTTTGGGCAGCTACCGGCACCCGCCCAATGCCGAGGGCATCCTGTGGTTCGCGCAGGAGGTGATGCCGCTGCTCGGCGGGGGCGCCTCCGCGATTCCGCTTGCGATCTACGGCTCGGGCATGACCGACGAGATCAGGGCGCTGAAATCCGCGATCATCGATCCCGCAGGCTTCGTCGAGGACGTGGCCGAGGCCTATGACCGGCACCGCATCTTCATTGCACCGCTGCTGTCGGGCGCGGGCATCAAGGGCAAGGTTCTGGCGGCCCTGGCACATGGCGTGCCGTGCGTGCTGTCGCCGGTCGCCGCCGAAGGCATCGGGCTGCGCCACGGTTACGATTGCATGATCGCCTCGAAACCGGCCGACTGGGCCGCAGCGATCCGCGCCATCCATGACGATGCGGAGCTGTGGCAGCGCCTGTCGGACAACGCGCGCGCCTATGTGCTGGAAAACTTCTCGTTCGCCCGCGGCCGCGAGAACATGCGCGCCGCGTTCGAGGCGGTGGGTCTGTTCAGCGCGCACGCCCGGTAGTCCGAGACCGGCTGCCGCGGCGCCGGAAGACAAAAGCAGACCCTGACATAAAGAAAGATCACCCGCCTTGGCCGACAGAACCGTCATCCTCCACTATCATCTGTTCAAGAATGCCGGCACCTCGGTGGACCGGATTCTCAAGGACAATTTTCCCGGCCGCTGGGAAACGGCCGAGTTCCCCGGCAGAGGCCGCAACAACACCGAACTTGTGACGCAATGGATCCAGTCGAAACCGGATGCGGTGGCGTTTTCCAGCCACACCATGCTGGGCCCGATCCCGCGGATCGACGGCGTGCGGGTGATCAGCATGCTGCTGTTGCGCGACCCGGTCCAGCGGATCCGCTCGGCCTACCAGTTCGAACGCAGGCAGGTTGCCGACAATTTCGGCGCTGTGCTGGCCAAAGAGACCGGTTTCGACGGCTATGTGCGGGTCCGCCTGTCCCTGCCGCACGACCGGCAATGCCGGAATTTCCAGACCAGCCGGCTGGCGGCCCTGGTGCCCGGCCCCGAGCCCGAGATCGATCGCGCCATAAAGGCGCTGCAGCAGATCAGCGTGCTGGGCTTCGTCGAGGCTTTCGATGCGGCGATGGAGGCCCTGCGGCGCCAGCTTGCCCCGGTCTACCCCGGTTTCCGGGCGAGACGGGTGCGCGCCAATGTCTCGGACAGCGCCGGGGCGCCGGAGCTGTCCGGACGGCCCGGGATCGACAAGCGGCTGCGGCATGCGAATGGCGACGATCTGCGGCTGCTCGAGGCTGCGCGCAACCTTGACCCGCCGATGCAATGAACATACTCGATGACGCGCCTATGCCATGACCAGTCCCCCCTTCCCCCGAACCGTTCCATGCAGCATGTGATCCCCAGCGGCACCAAGATCTTTCAGATCGGCTTCAACAAATGCGCCACCCGCTCGATCAGCGTGTTCCTCAGGCGGCACGGGTTCAAGACGCTCGACTGGGCCCATGGCGACCTGGCGGTGTCGATCCGCGATGCCGTCGCCGCCGGACGCAAACCGCTGGCGGAATGGCCCGACGTCAACGTCTTTTCCGACATGGAGCGCATCCAGGTGCGCGATCCGATCGAGGGCTATAAGTATTTCCGCGATCTGGACGCCGCCTATCCGGGGGCGAAGTTCATCCTCAACACCCGCAACATGGAAGCCTGGATCAAAAGCCGGCATGCCCATGGCGACGGCGGCTATACCGAGGCCTACCGCAAGATCCTGGGCGCGCCGGATGCCAAGTCGGTATTCGATCACTGGCGCCGGGACTGGCTGCGGCACCATCTGGACGTGCTTGACTATTTCTCAGCAGACCGGCGCGACCGGCTGTTCATCTGGAACATCGAGGCGCCGGATTTCGCGGCGCTGGAGCGCTTTGTCGGCGTTGCGCTGGATCCGGCGAAATGGCCGCATCAGGGTCGGACGGCCCGGGCCGGGAGCGCATGAGCGACCCGGCGTCCGCAATCGGCCGCGATACCGCGACGGCACTGCGCGACGGGTTTCTTCGCACCTCCCGCTCGGCGCAGGTGCCCAACCATCTGCTGATCACCAACGGGCTGTTCGATCTCGATAAGATCTACGGCATATACGACGACGCCGGGGTGGAATACCGGCGCTATCCGATAGCGCCCTGGCGGGCGGTCTGCACCGAACACCAGATCGCCGATACCCCGCGCAACGTCACCTGGCAGCCGCCCGCGCGCCTGGACCACTACATCTTCAACATGGCGGACGGGTATCTCCAGCGCGTGCTGCCCTGGCATCTGTTCCGGATCCGCGACGGCTTTGTGTCCTACGACATCACCCGGCCCGGCCAGCCCGAGTTCTATTTCTTCACCGCAGGGGGCGAGGCGATCAACGGGCTCTTCTTCGGCGGGCAGCCGTTTCTGGAAGACCCCGGCTGGCAGGTCGAAACGCCCTGCGTTTTTGCCGACGACTTTTTCGTGCGCTTCAACATCTGCCACCTGCTGTTCGACAAGCTGCCCCGGATACATACCGCGCAGACACTGGCCGGGGCGCAGACGGCGCTGCTCTTCTCCGCTCCGGGTTATGTCGCCGACCTGTGCGGGCTGTTCGGCATAACGGCCGTTGCGCCGCCCCCGGGGCGGCGGCGCGGCACGATCGCCTTGCGCGACTGCCTGATCTTTTCCGACAGTTTCAACGGGCTGAAACACCCCGGGCGCTTCGGCGGACCCCGGCATCTGGACACGCTGGCCGCGCTGCGTGCCGCTCTGCCCCCCGCATTGGACGGGCCGAAGCGCTACTTTCTGCACCGCGAACCGCCTCTGCCCCGCGTGATCGAGAATGCGGCGGCGGTGGCGCGGATCCTCGATCGGCACGGGTTTCACACCGGCGATCCCGCCGCGCTGGCGCCGCTGGATCAGATGCGGATGTTTCTGAACGTCGAGATGCTGGGGGGCGTGCACGGGGCGGGGCTGGCCAATCTCGCCTTCCAGAGCCCAGGGAGCACGGTGATCGAGCTCCTGCCCCCGCTTTGCGCCACACGTGCCTATTGGGCGATGTCTCAAAAGACCGGTTTAGACTATCATCACCTGGTTTGTGACGACCCCGAACTGGGAACCGTCAATGCGCGTGCGCAAGTCCATGACGTGCGCAACAACCGCCGCAACGTGGTGGTGCCCGAAGCCGCGTTCGAGGCGCTTCTGGCCGGGCTTGACGCCTGACTCAGGGCGTCAGGCGCATCGCCGGGGGATCCAGCAGATCCGCCTGATGGTCGTAACAGGCAAAGCTGGCCGCACGCAGATCTTCGGGAGCATAGCCCTGCACCTGGCCATAGCCGACCCGGCCCGGCACCGACAGATCGACCTCCACCCCCTGCAGGTCCCCTGCATCCCCGGGCCGTGCACCGGGGGGCTGGATCCGCGACAGCGGCTCGCGCAGCCCGTCGGTCTCGATCCGCGCCGTTCGGCCGATCCGGTCCAGAATCCGTTCGGCCAGCCGCGCCAGCAACCAGTGCCGGGGATGGTTGAAGGTGAAAAACAGCGGCCTGCTTTGCCAGTGTTCCGCGATCAAATCCCCGACCCCGACGGTGCACTCGCGTTCCCGGCGCACCAGCGTGTCCAACGAGGCCGCCGCCAAGGCCGGGGCGAAATCGGGCGTTTCGATCTCGGCGGCGAAATCCACACCGCGGCGGGCGCGGAACCAGTCCCGCAGCGTCCAAAGGTCGTGATATTCGGTCAACGGGCTGCAGATGCGGCCCTTTTGCGCATGGGTGGCATAGCGCAGGTAAGGCGTCTGGCCGATGAAAAAGACATTGGGCCAGATCACCAGCGAGTCGGGGCGGGCGGCCTGCAGCTCTGCCACGCGCAGATGCGGCACCGGGAATTGCGGGGCGTTCCACTGCGCGACCACCACATCGGCCTGATCCAGGCGCGCGCAATGCTCCGCGCGCTCTTCGGGGCGGGCCAGATGCAGGATGATCGGCTCAAGGCATTCGATCCCGTCGACGCTCTGCAGCAGATTGGCCAATGGCCGGGCCTGGCAGTTGCCGATGACAGCGATCTTCATCTCCCCGATCCCCCGGCGCTTATTTCAGAAGCGAGGCCAGATAGGCCCCATAGCGGTTCTTTTTGAACAGCCCTGCCCGTGCCGCCAGCGCCGCGTCATCGATCCAGCCCTGGGCATAGGCGATCTCGTCGGGGCTGCCGGTCTGCATGCCCTGGCGCTGTTCCAGCGTACGCACGAAGTTGCCGGCATCCAGCAGGCTTGCATGGGTGCCGGTATCGAGCCAGGCATAGCCGCGCCCCATGCGCTGGACGTCGAGCAACCCCTCGTCGAGATACATCTCGAGAAGCGTGGTGATCTCCAGCTCGCCCCGGGCCGAGGGTCTGACCGCCTTGGCGCGCTCGGGCGCGGTGCCGTCGAGATAATAAAGCCCGGTCACGGCATAGTTCGACGGCGGCACCTTGGGCTTTTCGATGATCGCCCGGGCACGGCCGTCCGCGTCGAAGTCCACCACGCCATAGCGCTCGGGATCGGCCACGCGATAGCCGAAGACGGTGCCGCCGGTCCGTTTCGCACCGGCCCTTTCCAGCATCTGCGGCAGGCCGTGACCGAAGAAGATGTTGTCGCCAAGCACCATGGCGCTGGCCGCGCCCGCCAGAAAGTCTTCGGCCAGCAGATAGGCCTGCGCCAGCCCGTCCGGCGAGGGCTGCACGATATAGGCAAACTCAAGCCCCCACTGCCGGCCATCGCCCAGAAACCGGCGAAACTGATCCTGATCCTCGGGCGTGGTGATGATGGCGATCTCGCGAATACCCCCCAGCATCAGCGCCGAAAGGGGGTAATAGATCATCGGCTTGTCGTAGACCGGCAGAAGCTGTTTCGACAGCCCCATGGTAATCGGATAAAGCCGGGTGCCCGCCCCGCCTGCGAGGATGATGCCCTTGCGCGCGCTCATACCGCCGCCTCCTTCAGATCGGCCAGTACTTCTGCCAGGCTTTGCCGCCAATCAGGTCGTTTAAGGCCGAATTCCGTCTCTAACTCGGTGCAATCCAGCCGGGAATTCGATGGCCGCCGGGCCGGAGAGGGAAAGCCGCTGCCGGGAATGTCCACCACCTCCACCGCCCGCCCCGCCTGGGCGAAGATCTCGCGGGCGAAATCGGCCCAGCTGACATCCGGTGCGCCCGAGAAATGATAGGTGCCGCCCTTCGCCCCGTCCATCAGCCCCGTCCCGATCGTCCAAAGCGCATCGGCGATATCGGCGGCCGCGGTGGGTCCGCCCACCTGATCGGCGACGACGGTCAACCGGCTGCGGGTCTCGGCCAGCCGCAGCATGGTTTTGACAAAGTTCGACCCGAGGGCGGAAAATACCCACGAGGTGCGCAGGATCGCATGGGTGCCGCCGGCGCGAAGCACACCGCATTCTCCAGCCAGTTTCGACCGGCCATAGGCGCCGAGCGGCGCCGTGGGATCGCCGGTACGCCAGGGCGCGTCCCCGGACCCGTCGAAGACATAGTCGGTCGAGACATGGCAAAACGGCACGCCCAGCTCTGCCGCCGCCCGGGCCATGGCCGCAGGCGCGTCTGCATTGATCACGGTCGCCAGCGGCTCTTCCTCCTCGGCCTTATCGACGGCGGTATAGGCGGCGGCGTTGATCACCAGATCGGCGCCGTGGCCGGCGATCGCCGCAGCGCAGGCCGCAGGGCGGGTCAGATCCGCCTTATCCCGGCCAAGTGCGGTGACATCCGCGCCGGCGGGGGCCCGCCGGCGCAATTCGGCCGCAACCTGGCCCGTTGTGCCGAAGATCAGCGCCCTCACGACAGCTCGCCCAAGCGCTCGCCGACGCCATGGCGATCCTGCAACGCGCGCCACCAGGCCTCGTTGTCCAGATACCACTGCACGGTCTTTTCCAGCCCCTCGTCCAGCGTCACCGAGGGCCGCCAGGCAAGTTCTTCCCGAATGCGGGTGGGATCGATGGCATAACGCAGATCATGCCCCGGCCGGTCGGCGACAAAGCGGATCTGCTCGGCATAGGGTCTGTTTCCGGGCCGTTTTCCATCGAGGATCGTGCAGATCGTCCGCACGATGTCGATGTTTCTCGCCTCGTTCCCGCCGCCGATATTATAGCTGCGACCCACGCGCCCCTTCCCCAGCACCGTCAGCAGCGCATCGGCGTGATCCTCGACATAAAGCCAGTCACGCACATTCTCGCCTTTCCCGTAGACCGGGATCGGCTTGCCGGCGAGCGCGTTCAGAATCACCACCGGGATCAGCTTTTCGGGAAAGTGATAGGGGCCGTAATTGTTCGAGCAATTGCTCGTCACAACCGGCAGGCCGTAGGTCTTGTGCCAGGCGCGCACCAGGTGGTCGCTGGCGGCCTTGCTGGCGGAATAGGGAGAATTCGGCGCATAGGCCGTGTCTTCGGTGAACCTGCC
This sequence comes from Rhodobacter sp., assembly GCA_030065095.1. GTDB lineage: Bacteria > Pseudomonadota > Alphaproteobacteria > Rhodobacterales > Rhodobacteraceae > JASJCA01. The sequence continues at coordinate 32,610 of JASJDP010000033.1, read as the reverse complement.
CTCCGGTCCCAGCGAGCCATAGACCTCGTCGGTCGAGATGTGGTGAAACCGGAACTTTTGCGGTCTGCCCTGCCCCATCCAGTAGCCGCGCGCCGCCTCCAGCAGGTTATAGGTGCCGGTGACGTTGGTCTCGATGAAATCGCCGGGCCCGTCGATCGACCGGTCGACATGGGATTCGGCGGCCAGGTGCATCACCGCGTCGGGTTTGTGATCACGGAATATCCGGTCCAGCGCCGCGCGGTCGCGGATATCGGCCTGCTCGAACGCATAGGCCGGGCTGCCCGACACGGCAGCGACGTTGTCCAGGCAGGCGGCATAGGTCAGCGCGTCGAGATTGACCACCGCATGCCCGCGCGCCACCGCCAGCCGCACCACCGCCGAACCGATGAACCCGGCGCCGCCTGTGACCAGCAGTTTCACGGCGCGGCCTCAAAGGTGAAAACAGTCCCTAACTCTGCCAAAAGCGGCGCATTGGCATCCTTTTCGCTCAGCACCGGCGCGCGCCCGTCCAGGCCCCAATCGATGCCGATGGCCGGGTCGTCATAGCGCACCGCGCCATCGCAGTCCGGATCGTAGTAATCGGTGCATTTATAGACGATCTCGGTATCGGGCTCGCGGGTGACGAAGCCATGCAGAAAGCCCTCGGGGATCATCAGCTGCCTGCCATTCTCGAAGCTCAGCTCCACCCCGACCCACCGGCCATGGGTGGGAGAGCCTGCGCGGATATCGACCGCAACGTCGAACAGCCGGCCGCGGCCGCAGCGCACCAGCTTGCCTTGCGCATGCGGCGGGCGCTGGAAATGCAGCCCCCGCACGGTGCCCGCCCGCGCCGAAACCGAATGATTGTCCTGCACGAAGTCATAGTCGAGCCCCGCCGCGGCCATGCGCGCCTTGTTCCAGGTTTCGGAAAAGAACCCGCGCGCGTCGCCGAACCGCCGCGGCGTCAGAATCTTGACCTCGGGAATATCCGTCTCTTCAATCTGCACTTTTTCACGTCCCTGGCGGTCTGTGCCCGCGCGCCGCCAACATGTTCCGGAGATCGGGGCATTCTTCCCCGAAGCCCTCTACAGGACGCCGCCCTGGCCTGGAACCCCGCCCGTCACGCCCTCGAGGACGGCGCCCGGCCTGACCGGCAGGCGCAACAGGCTCTAATCGCGCGCATAGACGTCCTCGTAGCGGATGATGTCGTCTTCGCCCAGATAGCTGCCGGTCTGCACCTCGATCAGCACCATCGGCACCTTGCCGGGGTTCTCCATCCGATGCACCGCGCCAAGCGGTATGTAGATCGACTGATTCTCGGTCACCAGCCGCACCTCGTCATCGACGGTGACCTTCGCCGTGCCCTCCACCACGATCCAGTGCTCGGACCGGTGATGGTGCGACTGCAGCGACAGCGCCGCCCCGGGGGTCACCACGATACGCTTGACCTGAAAACGCGCCCCCATCACCAGGCTTTCGTACCAGCCCCAGGGCCGGTAGTCGCGGTTCAACTGCTCGGCCTGCACCGCGCCCTTGGCCTTCAGCGCGGCGACCGCGCGCTTGACGTCCTGCGCCTGGGACATGTCGGCCACCAGGACCGCATCGGGCATCGCCACGGCGACGATGTTCTTCAGCCCCAGGCCCACGAGTTCCTGGCGCGGATCCTCTGCGCGCAGCAATGTGTCCTGGCAGTCAATGGCGGTGGCGGCCCCGGTGGCGGCAACCCCGTCTTCGTCCGGGGTCATCTCCTGGCAAACCGCATCCCATCCGCCAAGATCCGACCAGCCCCCGGAATAGGGCACCGCCGACAGGTTGTCGGCCCGCTCCATCACCGCGTAATCGATCGAGATGTCTTCCGCCTCGGCCCAGGGCTCCGGCGCCAGGCGCAAAAAGCCCAGATCGGGCCGCCCTTCTTCCACCGAACGCGTCACGGGCCCCAGCAGCCCCGGCGCATGTGCCTCGACCGCTGCGCAAAGCGTGGCGGCGCGGAAGAGGAAAATGCCCGAATTCCACAGATAGCTGCCGGCGGACAACATCTCGGCAGCACGGGCCGCGTCGGGTTTTTCGACGAAACGGGTCAGCGGCATTGCCCCGCCCCGGCCATCCGGCGCCGCCGCAAGCTCGAGCCAGCCATAGCCGGTTTCCGGCCGGGTCGGCGTGATGCCAAAGGTCACCAGCTGCCCGGCACGCGCCGCCTCGGCGCCCGTGGCGATCGCCGCGCCGAACGCTTCGGCGTCCGGAATCACATGGTCGGACGGCGCCACCAGCATCAGCGCCTCGGGATCGGATTTGGCGAGCCACAGGGCCGCGGCCAGCACCGCCGGCGCGGTGTTGCGTCCTTCCGGTTCCAGCAGGATCGCACCGGGATCGATCCCCACCTCGGCGAGTTGCTCGGCGGCAATGAACCGGAACCGGTCCCCGGTCAGCACGACCGGGGCTGCATAGCCTTCGCCCGACAGCCGTTGCGCGGATGCCTGAAACAGGCTTTGCGGCCCGATCAACGGCACGAACTGTTTGGGGTAGGACTTGCGAGACAGGGGCCAAAGCCGGGTGCCGGAGCCCCCGGCGAGAAGTATGGGTGTAATCATCGCGTCGAGCCTCGTCTGATCCATCGCTTGTTAGACCAAGACGGTGCGGGATTGAAACGCGAAAAATGCACCACGGCGGGCCTGTTGCGCCATCGCCCGACAGACGACATGGCCCCGGGCGTGCCGGGGCCATGAAGAAGAACGCGGATGGACCGGCGTGTCCGGTCAGCGCCCGCCTAGGGCGCGCATTCCAGGCGGCCGCTTGCGTTGCTGATGATGCCGTTGGAGCAGTTGATCAGGCTCGACGAGAAGATGTTGCCCGAGGCGTCCACACGGAATTCACCGACCCCGGTGCCGATGCGGCTGATCCGGAAGGTGTCGGTATCCGAGGCGGCGATTTCCCACTCGGTCCCCGCCGTGGCGTTATTGAACAACACCCGCGGCACGGTGTCGCCGCCGGCTTCGGAATCGATCTGAACGATCGAACCGCCGGTGTCCTCGAGCTTGATCGAGGGCTCCGAGGAGCTTTCGATGTGCAGTTTCTCGTCCGGGTTGGTCCCGGCGCCCATGCTGATATCGCCCTCGTCGCCGATCACGAGGCTCTGGCTGGGCGCGCCGCCGGTGATGATCCGGAACGGCAGGGTCGAGCCGGAGGTGGCGTCGCGGATGAAGAACCCGGCCTCGTTGCCGGCCACGTCCCAGGTCTGCGGGGTAAAGCCGCTGGTGCCGTCCTGCTGCAGGCGCACCGTCGGCGTGTCGCCGATCTTGATGTCGATATCCGTCGCCGGCGTCGTGGTGCCGAGGCCCAGATCGCCCTGGCTGTCGACGGTCAGCGCGTTCGACCGCGCCCCGGCGAAGACCCGGAACACGAACCGGCCCGCGGTGGCATCCTCGATGCCGAAATAGCTCGACCCGCCATTGGCCGAATCATTGGCATAGAGCCGCCAGTCGTTCGGCGGGAAGGCCGCGGCGACCGAGGTGTCGTCGAAGTGCAGCCGAAGGTTGTTTTCCTTCAGCCGTACCGTGTCGAAGCCGAACGCCTCGGACGATACGCAGTCGTTGCCGACACACAGCGAGCCGTCGATCGAGCCGCTGCCGATATGGAAGAACACCGCCTGGGCGGAAAACGCCGAAGCGGTGGACAGGACGGCCGCCAGTGCTGTCGATTTCAGGACGGTCCGGTAGGTCATGAGCGTGTACCCCTCTGGTTGAAACCTTACGTGCATGCCCAAGTTAATTCCCGGGCACACGGGAAATGTGTAAGCGCGTTATGGCAGCAGTATAGCGAAAAGCCGGTGTTTCAGGAACGGTGGAATTCCGGCCCCGCGGTTCCGGCCAGGGTTCGCCGAACGAAAACGGGCGCCCGAAGGCGCCCGCCGCCGATGGCAGAGCTACCGCGCGCAGGCCCCGCGCGCGGGGCAAATCAATTGCAGATCAGCTTGCCGGAGGCATTGGTCGACAGGCTCGTACAGTTCACCAGGCCCGAGATGAACACACCGCCGGTCGCATCCACACGGAATTCACCGACCCCGGTGCCGATGCGGCTGATCCGGAAGGTGTCGGAATCCGAGGCGGCGATTTCCCACTCGGTGCCCGCCGTGGTGTTGCTGAACAGAACCCGCGGCACGGTGTCGCCGCCGGCCTCGGAATCGATCTGCACGACCGACCCGCCGGTGTCCTCGACCCGGAGCGAGGGTTCCGAGGCGTTCTTGACGTGCAGGTCCTCGGTCGGTGAATCGGTGCCGATGCCGACATCGTTGTTGGCGGCGATAAACAGCGAGTTGCTGTCGGCGCCCGGCTTGATCTTGAACGGCAGCTGCGAGCCGTTGGTGACGTCGCGGACGAAGAAGTTGGCCTCGTTGCCGGCCAGGTCCCAGGTCTGCGGGGTGAAGCCGGAACTGCCGTCCTGTTCCAGGCGTATGGTGGGCGAATCGCCGTCGACGATGTGCAGCTCGACCACCGCGTCCTTCTTGTTGATGCCGACATCGCCCTGGGCGTCGACATAGAGCGAATGGTTCGGCGCGCCGGCGCGGATGGTGAACGGCGTGCGGCCGCCGGTGATATCGTCGACCGAGAAGCGGTTTTCGCCGCCATTGTCCGATTCGTTGGCGGTGATCTGCCAGTCGTTCGACGGGAACGACGCGCTGGTCGAGGTGTCCTGGAACTTGATGCGCAGGTTGTTTTCCTTCAGCCGCAGCGTGTCGAAGCCGAACGACTCGCCGTTGACGCAGTCGTTGCCGATACAGGCGCTGAAGGTGATGATCACGTCGTCGTTGAACACCTGGTCGGCGCTGGCCATCGTGCCGGCCAGCGTCAGGGCGCCGGCGGCCAGCGTCAGGCCGGCGGTGTGAAGGCGGGTTTTCATGGGTGTCATCCCCTTGGGTCCTCTCTGTTGGGTGGTGTCGTCAGGCGGCGCGTCCAGCGGACGGGCCGGTTGTTTTTCTCGGCCCCGTCACCGGGCAGGATGCGGGCGGGACGTCTCGAAAGGGGCCGGGTGCGGGCATGCGAATGGTCTCGGTCTCAATTGGGCTTTTCCTGGTTACCAAAGACCCGGGGCGGCGCGTGTCGCCCAACGGACTTCCGATCACAAAATACGAACCCGATCATACCCGCCGGTCCCGAATAATCAACGACAGCGGGCCGGTTTCGCCCCGCAAGGCCGCCTTTTCACGGCAAGGGGCACAGGGCCGGAGCAGGTTTCAACCTATGCGCTTCGAGACCCAGGCCAGGAACGCCTTGTCCGGCGCGCGCAGCCTTGGCCGGCCCGTGCGGGCCCACCAGGCGGCCCAGTCCGATTCCAGCGCGTGCACGTCCCAGCCCGGCGCCAGCGCGCGCGCGGCCCGAAGCGTCTCGGGGTCCAGCCTCGGCCGGTCGCCGGGCTCGATGACGGCGGCGCGCGGGGTCACGCGCAGGATGTCGCCCGGTTCCTCCTCCAGCCGGTAGTCGGGCAGATGATCGGCCGCGATCATCGCGCGCAGCATCGCGCGGAACACCCGGCGGGGGCTGCCGGAGCCGGATTTCTTGCACAGCGTTTCGACCGAGACCCGCCAGGACGGCTGCCGCCCGCAATGCTTGCGGCAGAGCTCGTAGATCCGCCGCTCCAGCGGTTTGCGCAGGCGGAAATAGTCTCTGTTCAAGGTCAAAACCGATTTTCTCAGCACGGCCTGGTACAGCCAGTCGCTGAGCGTGACCGCCACCGACACCATCCGTCCGCCACGGGTCTTGCGCACGATCTCCCAGCCCTCGATCAGCCCGAAGCCGGTCGTGACCTCGTCCTCGCCGGTGACGATATTGGTGGTGATCCGTGTGCCCGCCAGCCGCTCGAACGCCTCGCGCAGGCGCCGGTAGGCATCGCCGCTGGTCTCGCGGTTGGTGGCCACCAGCAGGTCGTGCGCCTTCAGCTGCAGCGTCCGGCTGACCGCGCGCCCGGCATTCAGCGCCGCCATCAGCTGGCTGATGCAATAGATCAGGATATCCTTGTCGTGGATCGTCGCCCGGCCCTTGACCGAGGGGGTGATTTCCAGCGTCACACCGTTATGGGCGTAAGACAGCACCTTGCGGTCGGGCCGCGTCGACAATGAGAACACCGGATGCTCCATTGTCGCCAGATCGCCCTTGGGCAGCGCCGCAAGAAGATCGCAGACGAAGAAATCGCCCGTGGGGTGCCGGTCCGGCAACAATGCCCCTGCCCCGCTCAATCCGCCCCCTTGCGGCCAGTTCTTCCGGCCGACTCGCTATCGTGGTTTCGTTGACGCCAGCTAAAGTTATCCACAAGCCTCTGTCCAGCCCGGGCTTCGTGGGATCGGAGTCGTCCGTTCGTGGGACCGGAGTCGGCTTTTCGTGGGTTCGGAGTCGCCCTGCCCCGGAAGATCCCGCGCACTTGCTTCAAAACAAAGGGATTTGCTGCCAACGCGGAAAGCCGTAACAAAAAGATAACAGGATTCTAACCGACAGATTTTTTTTCGGAACGCCCCGCAGCCTGCCTTATGGCCGCCCACAAGCCTGATTCTGCTTAGAAAATCGCAATTTGATGCGTATTTTCTTTCCACATGCCGGGTTTTTCGGTATATGGGCAAAAAGGGCGCACATGATCGGCCGTTCATAGCAGATCTTGTGGAATATCGAGCAAAGGCCGCAAACCATGGCAGTTTCCATCGGGCATGAACGCCCCCCCTATTTCAACATCAATCCCGACCGGGCCCTGTCCGAACTCGGGCAGACCACCGGCAGCGGCGATTTCGCCGCCATCGCGCAGGCCTGCGCCCGCGGACGCGAGGATCTGGCCAGCCGCGGGCTGCAAGAGGACGGCAGGAAAACGCTGCGGCTGTTCTCCACCTGGGAGATCACCAAATACCTGATCCCCGTGGCCCCCCCGCATTTCCGCCGCGTTCTGAAGGCGAACCCCAACCTGCCCCAGGGCCGCAGCGAAACCGAGGGCGGCGCGAAATGGTTCACGTTCGACGAGGTGCTTGCCTTACGCGCCCATTTCGCCACCGAGGGGTCGAAGGCCAAGGAATATGCGCCATACCGGCCAAAGGGGCTGCCCGCCAAGCTGGTGGCGGTCGCCAATTTCAAGGGCGGTGTCGGCAAGACCTCGACCTGCGCGCATCTGGCGATGTCCGCCGCGCTCGACGGCTACAAGGTGCTGGTCGTCGATCTCGACAGCCAGGGGTCGATGACCTCGATCTTCGGCGGCCAGGTGGCCGATGAATGGCAGACCGTCTTTCCGCTGCTGGCGCGGCACTATGCCGAGCACCTGCGCCGGGACAACCAGGGCCGCCTCGACCGGGGCGAGGCGCCGATTCCGCTGGACGAGACTCTGTCCGAGGCCCTGTCGCTCACCTCGGGGGACGTTATCCAGTCCACCCACTGGCCCAATATCGACCTGATCGGCGCGCAGCTGAACCTCTACTGGGCCGAGTTCCAGATCCCCGTCTGGCGCATGGCCGCCCGCTCCTGGAAGCTCTGGGACGCGCTGACCGACCGTCTGGCCGAGGACGGGGTGCTCGACCAGTACGATCTGATCTTCCTCGATACCCCCCCTGCCCTGGGCTATCTGACGATCAACGGGCTGGCGGCGGCCGATATCCTGCTGGTGCCGCTTGGGGCCTCCTTCCTCGAATTCGACTCGACGGGCCGCTTCTTCGACATGCTGCATTCGACCTTCCGGTCGATCGAAGAGGGCGAAAACACCGCCGCGCGGGCCCTGGGCCGGCCCGAGATGGCGTTCGAATGGGATGCCGTGCGCGCCGTGCTGACCCGCTACGACGGCAGCCAGCAGGCCGAGCTGGCCGCGCTGATGCAGGCCTATCTCGGCCGCACGCTCAGTCCCCACCGCCAGGATTTCACCGCGCTGATCGGCCAGGCAGGCGAACAGGTGCAGGGTATCTACGAGGCGGATTATCGCGATTTCAACCGCGAGACCTATGTGCGCGGGCGCGAGGCCTTCGACGAGACCTATGCCGCTTTCAAGCGGCTCGTGCTGGGCATCTGGCGGCGGGACGAACTGGCGGCGAGGGAGACGGGGGAAGTGGCGTGAGGGCGGGCCGGATGTCTGGGCTCTGCCCTTTGAAGGCGCAAAAGCTGCCGCGGAGCTTTTTTCGGCCTTTGGCCGATTCCACCTTCAAATGTTTCGCGCGCGAAACATTCTGCACTGCAGCGGGGACCGCGCGCACGGGTAACCGGATGGCGAGCCGGATCGGATAGGGCAGGGGCGAAGGAGAAACGGAAATGGCGAAACGCAAACGGCTGACCCCGGCCCAGGCCGACTATCTGCAGGCGGTTCCCGCCGGGTTAGAGACGAAAGCGGCATCTGTCCCGGTACCGCCGGCGCGCGCGCCGATCGCCCAGGTGGCGGGCGAGGCCTCGGCGGCTTCCGCGCTTCAGGACCTGGCCGGCGAGGTCAGGCGTGCCCGCGACGAGGGCCGGATGATCCTGACGCTGCCGCTCGGTCAGGTCGAGGCCGGCTATCTGGTGCGCGACCGGATGGTCGCCGACGAGGACGAGCTGTTCGTTCTGGCCGCGTCGATCGAGGCCCGCGGCCAGCAGACGCCGATCGAGGTCGTCCGGATCGCCGAGGACCGCTACGGGCTGATCTCCGGCTGGCGCCGCCTGACCGCTCTGCAAAGGCTCCATGACGGCTCGGATGACGGGCGTTTCGCGACGGTACAGGCGCTGCTTCGGCAGCCAGAGACGGCTGCGGACGCCTATGTCGCGATGGTCGAGGAAAACGAGATCCGGGTGGGGCTGAGTTATTACGAGCGGGCCCGGATCGCCGCCAAGGCGGTGGAGCAGGGGGTCTACGACACCGAAAAGCAGGCGCTGCAGGCGCTCTATACCACGGCCAGCCGGGCAAAGCGGTCCAAGATCCGCGCCTTTCTCGCGCTCTACCGTGCCGCCGACGATCTGCTGACCTTTCCCGCAGCCATCGGTGAACGTCTGGGCCTGGCGCTCGCCAAGGCGCTGGAGACGCAGCCGGACCGTGCCGGGGCGCTACGCGGCGTGCTTGAGCGCACCCCGCGCGACACGGCCGGGAAAGAGATCGCCTGCCTCGAGGCGGTGCTGAAGGGGTTCCGGGAAACAGCGTCTCTAAATACCGGTTTAGAGACGAAATCCGAGCCCATCCCAGAGGTGGCGGAGGCGCAGCGCAACAGGGTCGAGCGGCCGGCAAGAGGCATTGACATGGCCAGTAACGGGCGCACGGTCACGCTGACCGGACCGGGCGTCACCGAGGCCTTCCGTGCCCGGCTTCTGGACTGGCTGAAGATCCAGGGCTGATCTCGCGGCGCCGCGGGATGTTTCGCGTGTGCAACATTTCGAGGGCTTCCCCTGAGAAAGGGCGTAGCCCCGGGCGGGATCGGCCAACGGCCGACAAGGGTGCCCCGGAATGGGGCCGAACCTGAAACGGCAGTCGCGGCGCTCTTGACTTTGCAGCCAGGCGGCCTGCCTGAATGGGCCGCTTGCACCCGTGGTCACCGGTAATGCAGACGGCCCCGGCGAAACCTCGCGCGGGGCCGTCCATGCGCCGTGAAACGGATCGGGCTTTAGGGCAGGGGGCCTATTTTTTCTTCGGCTTGCGGCCGAGCCCGATCTTCTTGGCGGTCGCGGCGCGCTTGGCGCTGTAATTGGGGGCGACCATCGGATAGTCTTTGCTGAGGCCCCACCGCTCGCGGTACTCGTCGGGTGACATGTTGTAGGCGGTGCGGAGATGCCGCTTGAGCGTCTTGAAGGGCTTGCCGTTTTCCAGGCAGATAATCGCATCGGGCGTGACCGAGGCGTCGATCGGCACCGCCGGGACCGGGGGTGCCTCGGGCGCGGCCTCGGCGGGTGCGCCCGAGGCATCGCCGCCGGCCAGCCCGCGCAGGGTGTTGTGCACCGAGTGGATCAGATCGGGCAGTTCGCCCTGAGACATCTGGTTGCGGCTGGCATAGGCCGCGACGATCTCTGCCGCGAGGGTCAGGACCTCGTCGCCCTGCTCTGTGCCTATTTCGATTGCATCTGTCATTGCTCTTCCTTGGAGTGTTCGAGGTTTCGCCAGAACGGATATACCGGATAGATAAAATCATCCGGCGCAAGTCTTTCAAAGAACGCGTCTGACTTGGCCGATACTTATTATTGGATTGGACTTAATCTTGATAAAGCAATGTTTGCAATAGGGAATTCTCAAAATTCTATTCACCCTAGGGGCGTTTCTCAGTGTAAAGGCGAAAACTACTGAGTATCGGCGGTTTTCCGCTTTACCGGCCCACCGCCGCATAGGCCTCGAAACCCGCGCGTTTGGCGTCGCGGGGCGAGTAGATGTTGCGCAGGTCGGCCATTCGCGGGGTGGCCATCTTCCTTGCCATGCGCTTGAGATCGAGCGCGCGGAACTCGTTCCATTCGGTCAAAAGCACCACCGCGTCGGCGTTCTGCGCCGCCTTGTAGGGATCTTCCACCCATTGCACGCCGGGCAAAAGCGCCTCGCCCTCGCGCCGTCCCTGGGGATCGACGACGCGCACCTTGGCGCCGGCACCGACCAGCGCCGGCACGATGGTGAGCGCCGGGGCCTCGCGCATGTCGTCGGTGTTTGGCTTGAAGGTGACGCCCAGAACGGCGATGGTCTTGCCGTTGAACGAGCCCTCGCAGAGATCGCGCAGCCGCTCGATCATCCGCATCTTCACCGCGTCATTCACCCGGATCACGGTCTCGACGATGTTCTGCGGCACGGCATGTTCCTGGCCGATCCGCGCCAGGGCCTGCGTGTCCTTGGGAAAACACGATCCGCCATAGCCCGGGCCGGCATGCAGGAACTTGTTGCCGATGCGCCCGTCGAGCCCCATGCCGCGGCTGACCTCCTTCACATCCGCGCCGACCCGTTCGCAAAGCGCCGCGATCTCGTTGATGAAGGTGATCTTCGTGGCCAGGAACGCGTTGGCGGCGTATTTGATCATCTCGGCGCTTTCGAGATCTGTGATCACAATCGGAAAATCGCGCAGGTAAAGCGGCCGGTAGATCTCGGACATCACCTCGGCGGCCCTGGTGTTCTGCACGCCGACGACAACGCGGTCGGGTTTCATGAAATCGTCGATCGCGGCGCCCTCGCGCAGGAATTCGGGGTTCGACGCGACGTCGAATTCGGCCTTTGGATTGGCCTTGGCGATGGCCTGCTTGACCTTGCGGTTGGTGCCCACCGGAACCGTCGATTTCGTCACGATCACGGCATAATTCGTGAGCTTCTGCGCGATCTCCTCGGCGGCGGCCATGACATAGGTCAGGTCCGCATGCCCGTCGCCGCGCCGGGTCGGCGTGCCCACGGCGATGAAGACCGCCTCGGCTCCGTCGATGGCCTGCGCCAGATCGGTCGTAAAACGCAGCCGCCCGGCGGCGACGTTCTTGGCCATCAGATCGTCGAGCCCGGGTTCGTAGATCGGCACCTGGCCCGCCTCGAGCATCTCGATCTTGGCGGGATCGCGGTCGACGCAGGTCACGTCATGTCCGAAGTCGGAGAAACACACGCCGGAGACCAGGCCGACATAGCCGGTTCCGATCACAGTGATCTTCATGAAAATGGCCCTTTCTGCTCTAGCCCGGGACCATTGCGTCCGATGCTTTTGACCGGTTTGTCAAGTTTTTGCTTCGGGCGAATTTGCATGCGGTTGCCGGTGGGGGCGACCGGCCATAGCCGTGCCTGCGATGTTCCGGGCATTCAAATCGGCGACCCGATCTCTTCCGGACCGGGCGAAATGCGACTATCGTGTCACGGCAGTGTTTTATCGTTTGGCAACAAGCGGATATCAAGTCTTCCAACGATGTTGCACCTTATGTCCGAACTTACCGGGGGCTGTTGACCGATAATGGTAGAAAAGATGCGGGGCGGGAAGCGGGACAGGTTTGTTCAACAGGCGAGATCGGCCCTAAGGCAGCACAGGATTCCACAGGCCCGGGCGCATCTGAACCGCGCCCTGGCGCTGGATGGCGTCCGGCGGAGTGCCGAAATTTCCCTGCTGGACGCCCGGCTCCTGCAGGCAGAGGGCGCACCCGCCCGGGCGGGTGCGGTTCTCGAAGCGCTGGTCGAGGCGCGCCCGCGCAACATCCAGGCCCATCTGCAACTGATCGATCTGGCGCACCGGCGGCTGGATGCCAGGGCCATGCAGACGCATCAGGACCGGGTTCTGGCGCTCGATCCGGTGGCCAAGGGCGTCCTGACACCGGAACAGATGCTGCAAACGGAGCTTTCGCTGGCGGGACTTCTGATCTCGGACGGCGCGGAAACCGAGGCGCGCGCCCGTCTCGAGCGGCTTCGGAAGGACTTTCCCGACCGGGTCGAGATATACGGACAACTGGCGAAGCTGGCCTGGGCGCAGGCGAACCTGCCCGAGACCCGGGCGCATCTGAACCGCGCCCTGGCGCTGGATCCGGAACGGCAGCTTCCGCAGGTCCACCTGCTGCACGCCCGGCTTCTGCGGGCCGAAGGGGCGTTCGACCGGGCGGCGGCCGTTCTGGACGCCCTGGTGGAGGCCTATCCAAGGAATGTCTGGGTGCGTCAGCAATTGAGCGAGATGGCGCGCTTCCGGGCGGATACCGAGGCGATGCGGCGGCACCAGGATGCCGCGGCCGCGGCCCTGAAGGCGCGCATGAAGCGAAGCGGTTCGGACATGCAGTCGCTGATGTCGCTGATCAAGGCCGGCCGCGCGACCGGGCAAAAAGAATTCGAAACGGAGTGCCTTTTGACCGCGGTCGCGGCGGACCCGACCAACCCGCAATTGCTGGCTCACATTTATTCGCATTTCAGCCATCCGGAGGAGGCGGAGTTGATCACGGACGTGACCCGGCTGTTGCGGGGCCGGGTCGATGGCGAGCTGGCCGACGACCTCGAGGCCGAAATGCTGCAGCGGACGTGGCAGTACGACCGGGCGTATGAGCTGGAGCGGCGCGCGTTCAAGACGCGGACCAATCAGGCGGATGCCCTGCGTCTGGCGAAGGCCCTGTTGCGGACGCAACGCTACGAAACCGGTCTGCGGTATCTGCGCCGGTGCGTCCGGCGCTGGCCGGCCGGCCAGCCGCTTCGGTGGACCTACGTGAACGAGGCGCTTATGCTGGGCCGGTTTGCCGAGGTCGCCGCGCTGCTGGAGCGTGTGAAAGACGATGTTCCGACCGCCAGTCTTTTGCGCGACCGGTTCCTGCTGAGCGTCTATCGGGGCGAGTTAGAGACTGCAACATCGCTTTTCGAGACGCTCGACGAGATGGGTGGGGTTCTGGCGGATCACCGGAATTTCATGACCACCTTGATGTTCAATACCCTCGATCCCGCGGCCGGAACCATAGACCGGGCCTGGGGCAGCGAACGCGGGGCCGCGCCTCCGCCGCATTTCCGGGCCTGGCTCGTGGGGCAGCAGGCGATGGAATTCGCCCATGAGCAGCGCCAGCTGTCCGACGGCCCGGGCTTCGCGTCGCCGGAGGACTGGCTGCGCGCCCGGCCCGGCTCGACGCTTGCGGCGATCCGGGTCATGGACAGGTGGTGCAGCCGCCAGGACCGATATCGCGTGGCCGATGGGGATGCGGCGGACATTCCCAGGAGGATTTTCCAGTATTGGGACAGCCCGCACGTGCCGGCCCCGGTCGCGAAGATGATCCAGAGCTGGTCCGGCGCTGCGGGCTTTACGCATGAGCTGGTGCACAAGGCCGATGCGGTGACGTTCCTGCGGGAGCAGATGGGGCCGCGTTGGGTCAGGGCGTTTCGCCTGGCGAGAAGTCCTGCGGAAGAGGCCGATCTTCTGCGGTTGTGCCTTCTGGTGCGGAAGGGGGGCGTCTATGCCGACGCCGACGATTGTCTTTACGGCGATCTGAACCGGCTGTTGGGGGCCGGCCGCGGCCTGATTTTGTATCGCGAAGCCATGCGCGGCGGCGTCGGCAATAACTTCATCGCCGCGCCGCCCGGTCACCCGGCGATCCGGCGCGCCGCCTTGTCGACCCGAAACGCCTTGCTGCAGCACAGTGGCGAGACGACCTGGAACAAGACGGGCCCAGGCCAGCTGACGCGCGCCGTCGCTCAACACCTTGTCCTTGCAGAGGCGCCCGCGGCCGCAGACATCACGGTGCTGACCTGGCAACGGGCGGCAGGCGAGATCGGCATGCATAATCCGCTGCGTTACAAGCGGTCGAAAACCCATTGGGACCATGTCGCAAGAACGGAAGATATCGTCTGGAGGACCCTGCAGGCCGAATTGGAGAGGCAGCCGCACTGACGGTCCGGATCGAGACAGGCCGGTTTGCGCCGGGTCCGGCGGCGGAGGCGCGGTCAAGTGCCGCATGCGGCCGGGCCGCCGGCCCGGTTCCCTTGCGCCGGTATCTTCATTTAAACGCGTGAAAAAATTTCTTTTTGGCGGGTGCAACGGGCTGAGAAATATGTTTGATGACCGGCGCGGAGCTTTGAGGCTGGAGGGTGTATGAAGACCTATGACGTTGTTATTGTCGGGTTGGGCTATGTCGGTCTGACACTGGCTACTTCGATGGCCGAGGTGGGGCTGAGGGTGTTCGGTTTCGAACGGCGCAAGGACGTCGTCGACCTGACCAACCAGGGCAAGCCACATTTCTCGGAAATCGGGCTTGAAGAGGCTTTGACCCGCGTGGTCCGGTCGGGCCACCTGGTCGCGTCCACGACGATGGATCCCGATATCCGAAGCGAAAACTATGTCATTACCGTCGGCACGCCGCTGAACGAAAACGGCAAGGCCAGGCTGGATATGATCGAAAACGCGGCCGGGCAGGTCGCCGAGCATCTCGACGACGGGGCGCTCGTCATCCTGCGCTCGACGGTGAAATGCGGCACCGCGCGCAACATCGTGGCGCCGATTCTGGCGAAGACCGGCAAGAAATTCCACATCGCCATGTGCCCCGAGCGCACGCTGGAGGGAAACGCCATCCAGGAGCTTCGGGAACTGCCGCAGATCGTGGGCGCGGACACCGAAGAGGAACGCGCCCGCGCCGGCGCCCTGTTCCGGCGGCTGACCCACACGATCGTCGACGTTTCGAGCCTTGAGTCCGCCGAGATCATCAAGCTTGTGGACAACACCTACCGCGACGTGCAGTTCGGATTCGCCAACGAGGTTGCCCGGCTGTGCGACGCCGTCGGCGTCAACGGTTACGAGGTGATCACCAGCGGCAAGCTTGGCTACAAGCGCACCAACGTCGCCTTGCCGGGCCTGGTGGGCGGCCCCTGTCTGGGCAAGGACCCGCATATCCTTTATGAAAGCGCGCGCGAGCGGGGCGTTGCGCTGGAGATCACGAAGGCCGGGCGCACCGTGAACGAGCGCCAGCCGTTCGAGACGATGGATTTCGTGGTGTCGGAACTCGACAAGCGCGGGTTTCCTGCGGATGCGCCGATCGCGATGCTTGGCATGGCGTTCAAGGGGCTTCCCATCACCGACGACCTGCGGGGCGCGATGTCGCTGAAGGTGCTCGAAGCGCTGCGCGAGGCCCGCCCGCAGGCGGAGATCCGGCTTTTCGACCCGGTGGTGTCGCTGGAAAAGATGCGCGAGGAATTCCCCGGCTACCGGGTTTGCGCGACGCAGGAGGAGGCGTACGAAAACGCCGCGGCGGCGCTTATCACCAACAACCATCCGCGCCTGGCCAAACACGCCCCGGCCGAGATCGTCACCCGGATGCTGCCGCACGGCTTCATCTTCGACTACTGGAACCATTTCAGCTCGCGCTCGCCCGAAGAGCTGGGCGAGGGCTATTTCGCCGTCGGCAACCGCATGGGAGCGACGGCATGAGCCGGCGCGCGGTTGTCACGGGCGGCGCCGGTTTCATCGGCGCCTATCTGGTGAAGCGTCTGGTCCGCGACGGCTGGTCCGTCGGCGTGGTCGACACGATGGTCCGCGGCAGCCAGAGCCGGCTGTCCGACGTCGAGGACGAGATAGAGCTGTTCACGGCGGACGTCCGCGACGAAGCGGCGATGACCGCCGCGGTCAAGGGCGCCGACGTGGTGTTTCACCTGGCCGCGATCAATGGAACCGAGAATTTCTACACGCGGCCCGAACTGGTGCTCGATGTCGGCATCCGCGGCGCGATCGCCGCGGTGAACGGCTGCCGCACGGCCGGGGTGCCCGATCTCGTGGTGGCCTCCACCGCCGAGGTCTACCAGACCCCAAGCGTGGTGCCGACGCCGGAAGACATACCCTTGATGCTGCCGAATTCGATCAACCCGCGCTATTCCTACGGCGGCTCGAAGATCGCCTCGGAACTGATCGCGATGAACTACGGCAAGGATCATTTCCGCCAGCTGCAGATCTTCCGGCCGCACAATGTCTACGGTCCCGATATGGGCTGGAAACATGTGCTGCCGCAGTTCCTGCTGCGCGCGGCGGCGGCGCTGGAGGCATCCGGCGGCGCGGCGGCCGCCTTTCCCATCCAGGGAGACGGCAGCGAGACCCGGGCGTTCTGTTATGCCGACGACATCGTCGACGGCATCATGACGATGTACGAAAACGGCGGCCACCGCGAGATCTATCACATCGGCAACGACGAAGAGATCAGCATCCGCCGCCTGGTCGAGGTGGTGGGCGAGACGCTGGGCGGCGATCTGGACATTCAGCCGGGTCCCGCCACCGAGGGCGGGACGCCGCGCCGGTGCCCCGATATCTCGAAGATGCGCGCCATCGGCTACGAGCCCAAGGTCAAACTGGCAGACGGCGTGAAGCGCACCGCGGATTGGTACATGGAGCATCGCCAGCTGACGCCGGAAAACGAACTGCTGTAACAAGGGAGCGCAGCGTGGAAATCTCCGACAAGATCTATGTCGCCGGCCACAGGGGCATGGTCGGCTCCGCCATCGAACGCGGCCTGCGGGCGCAGGGCTATGGCAATATCGTCACCCGAACCCATGCCGAGCTGTCGCTGGACGATCCCGCGGCGGTCGAGGCGTTCTTTGCCGAGCAGAAACCGGATTACGTCTTTCTTGCGGCCGCCAAGGTCGGCGGCATCGTCGCCAATGCGACCTATGGCGGCGACTTCATCCGCGAGAACCTCAAGATCCAGGTCAACACGATCGACGCGGCGCGGCGGCACGGCGTGAAGAAGCTCCAGTTCCTCGGCTCTTCCTGCATCTATCCGAAATTCGCCGAGCAGCCGATCCGCGAGGACAGCCTGCTGACCGGCAGCCTGGAACCCACCAACCTTCCCTACGCGGTTGCAAAGATTGCCGGGAAGGTGATGTGCGACGCCTACCGGAGCCAGTTCGGCTTTGATGCGTTTACGGTGATGCCGTCAAACGTCTACGGTGTGGGGGACAATTTTCACCCCGAGCACAGCCATGTCGTGGCGGGCATGATGCGCCGTTTCCACGAAGCGAAGATAAACGGCGACGGCGAGGTCGTGGTTTGGGGGACGGGCAAGCCGATGCGCGAGCTTGTCTTCGCCGACGATCTGGCGGATGCCTGCATCTTCCTGATGAACCGCTACGAGGATGGCGGCATGGTCAATGCCGGTTCGTCGATGGAAATCTCGATCGCGGATCTCGCCGGGCTGATGGCCGAAGTCGTCGGTTTCGACGGCAAGGTCGCGTTCGACGCCGACCGCCCGGACGGCACGCCGCGCAAGATCATGGACAACGCAATCCTTAAGCGTCTGGGCTGGACCGCGAAGACCTCGATTCCCGATGGGCTGCGCGCCATGTACGGCTGGTACCTGGAGAACGCCGCATAGCCACGGTCCCGGCCCGGCCGCCGGGCTCCGAAAAGCGATCGGGCAGGGACCGGATGATCCCTGCCCGGTGCGGGCCGCTTCAAAGCGGATCTAGGCGTTCTTGGCGACGATAGCGTAGCCCGCGCGCTCGAGCATCGACAGCACGCGGCGGGCCTGGGCGCGGCTTGACGGCGCATCTTCCTTCAGCGCCGCCGAGATGGCTTCTTTCGAGGGGGCGCCGTCCCCTCCGGCCGCCAGTTTTTCGCGGACCAGAATACGGGCCAGGGCGTTCACAAGAACAGTGTCGGTGGCTTCGGCCACAGTCGCGGAATCAGTCATTTCGTACTCCGATAATTAACATAAACCGCCTGGCAAGGCGGTTTCGCGGGACGTTATATCAGGTCGGTTTGGCATGTCCACTTGGGTATATGTACAGGTTTGCCGTCCCCCGGCGCACGGGACGGCGCCCCGGGGCGCGCCGGGACAAGAGGTACATTGACATCCGGACCTGCCGCCTGCATTCCGGTTGTCGCAAGACGGGCAGAGGTAATGCGCAGATGGGGCAGGGCGCTCTGGAGATCGTGTTTGATTACAATGGGAAGAGCCATTGTATCGCATTCCCCGAGGCAACGGCGGATTTGCCCAGCCTGTTTGTCATCGGCCTTCCCAAGGCGGGCAGCACGCTGTTCAACCGGATCATGCACGTGCTCTGCCAAAGGGCTGGATATCAGGTCGTGCCCTGGCACAACGTGCTGCGGAAATACGGTATCCGGCCGCGGGATTTTCCGGTGAACATCGCCGAGGTCTTTCTGCCCAAAGGCTATGCCTATATCGGGTTTCGCGGGCTGGTGCAGCACGAGCGGCTGCCGGCCTTCGCCGGCGGACGCACCGTCTATCTTGTGCGCGACCCGCGCGACATGGTCGTGTCGCAGTATTTTTCGGCCGCCTACAGCCATCCGCCCCCCGGTACCAAGGCGGATGCCTCGCTGTTGCGGGATTTCGAGGCCACGCGCGAGAAGCTGCAGCGGACGCCGATCGACGACTTCGTGCTCGAGACCGCGCCGGGTTTCCTGCAGATGCACCAGCTGACGGCCTCCCTGCTGTCCGATCTCGATCACAGGATGTGGCGGTACGAAGATATCGTTCTCGAAAAGCAGCGATGGATCGAAGAGGTGGTCGGTTATCTCGATCTCGACGTGCCCGCCGGCGTGGTCCGCAACGTGGTGGCGCGCAACGACGTGGTTCCCACGGCCGAAAGCAAGCGCCAGCATATCCGCAGGGTGACCCCGGGTGATCACCGCGACAAGCTGAAGCCGGAAACGATCGCCCGGCTCGACGAGATTTTCGCACCCGTCCTGACCAGGTATGGCTACACATGATCCCATCGCCGGCGCTGCCGGGACAAAATCGCATGCCGGCAGCGTCGATGGCATGGACTTGGCCGGCGGCCGGCGCGAGGCCGTCGCGCCATGGCCGGCATGACGGCGTTTCGACAGACAGTCACAGGTTGGAAAATGCACACACTTAAATTCGACGCAGCGGTCCGCATCCCGCTTCCCGAGGCCAAACGGCCGAATTTGCAGAGCGTCTATATCTTCAACATGTACCGCGCCGCGAGCACCGCGACGACGGCCGTCATAAAGGCGCTGTCGAACTGCACGGATCTGGTTCAGTTCAACATCGCCGACGAGCTCAACAAGATCGGCGTCGCGCTGATCGACCACAAGGATTTCACACGCCCCAGCGTCTATCTGGAAGATCATCCCGAAAACCTGACGAAGATCGGCAGCTTCGGCGGCTTCGTCTACTCGGGGTTCCGGGAAATCCCGCTGAGCTATGCCCGGCAGTTCGCGTTCCACGGGGCGGCGGTGATTGTGGTCCGCGATCTGCGCGACATCGGCATCTCGCAATACAATATCGTCAGCCGCCACACCATCCACGGGGCGGCCGGCGGGAATATCAAGAAACTGCGGGAAATTACCGCGCAGCAATCCCTGGACGAATTCATGGCTTCGGCCGACACCGTGCACTTTCTCAAGCGGCTGGCCAATTGCTACCGGCCGCTGATCCGGAAGGGCACGACCGTCCTGCGGTTCGAGGATTACGCCGGGGGGGACGGCTTTGACACCGAAAGATACGCGCTTGACCTCGTCCGGGCGGTGTCGCCTTACGCCGAGCTGAAAGTGAGCGAGCCGGACTATGTGAAGGCGGTGCTGGATCAGGTCAAGGGAACCCAGTCGCTCAAGGGCCATTCGACCGGCGGCGCGATCGGACTGCACCGCAGGTTGAAGCCGCAGACGCAGAAACGGCTTGAAAACGCACTTAAAAATGAGCTTGTGCTACTCGGGTATTCCTGATCCCAACCGGAGTTTTGTTTTGCCTCTCAAATCTGTTCTTATTCCCTGCCTGGCCAATGACGCCGAGAATTTCGCATTGCTCTTGGATCTCTGGTCGCAGGACAGGCTGTTTCCGTCGGAAAATCCGGACACCCTCGGCCAGGTTCACCTGATCGTCGTCGTCAACAGGGCCGGGGCAGAGACGCTTGCCGCGTTCCGGGACATCTATGCGGCGCATCCGGCCCTGCATGAGGTTTTCGCGTCGTTCACCGTGGAAAGCGCCGATCTGACCGAGGAACAGGACATCTATATTCGCGACCCCGATCACGAGGACGCCCCATTGGGAAACAAGTCGGGTCCGAACTTTCTGTTCCTGAAAAGCATGGAGATCGCGCATCGCTTCGGCGGGTTCTGCTTTCAGAACGAGCTTGATTGCTTTCCGCTGCGCAAGGGCTGGCTGGACGGGGTGGTCGAGGTTGTCAGAGAGCGTGAGTTCGCCTGGGTCATCGGGGCCTATTATGCGGGCGAGATCCCGCTTGGGATCAACATCCAGTTCCACATCAACGGCAATGCGATCTACCATGCGGGCTCTGCCGACTTCATGGCGTTCCTGCACGATGTCTGGTTCCCGCGGCTGATGGAGCTTGTCGAGGTCGACAGGAACCTCGCCTATGACTGCTGGTGGGCACGCGAAAAACTGATCGCCTCGAACTTCGTCAAGAACAGGTCCTGGGAGATCGTGCGCGCCTTCGACCAGCGGATGTGCAATTGCCAGTTCATGGCGAATGTCGTGTTCGAAACCAGCATCGGGTTCGACCTGCGGATCGCCCTCGACGTCGAGGCGGCCTCCAAACAGCCGCTTCTGTTCCTGCATGGCCGCCCCTGCATCGAGTATTTCGCCTCGCCGGACATCCGCGGCCGCGATCCGATCGACTACATTCTGGAAAAGGCCGAGACCGCGCACGCCGCGCTTGCCGAAGAGGACGACCTCGACGCGCTGCTGGAACAGGAGGCGCTGGAGGATCTCGACGGGTCCGCCCTGACCCTCGAGATCGACGATGAGACCGATCCGGACGCCGGTCAGCTGACCCCGTGCAGGATCAGGAAGCCCGGCCTGATCACCGCCGGCGACCTGGCGCCGGACTGTCTTTTGGGGCAATGGTACCCATTGGACAATTCCAGCTCTCTGTGGATGAAGCCGGGGATCGCCGCCTTGGTGGTGTCGGTCGAGAACGGAGGCACTGAATGCGGGCTGCGTATTTCCGGCAAGGTGACGGGGAATGCCAGGGAAGAGCCGATCACCGTCTCGATCCACGGGCTGGACGAAGAGGTGACCGGAACGATCTCTGAAAGCGGCGTGTTCGAGCATCGGCTGAAGTCGAAGGAACCGATCGAAAACATCACCGTGGCGTTTTCCCGCCTGGCCTATGCCAACTTCGAAGGCGACAAGCGCGATTTGTCTTTCGCTCTCTATTCGTTAGAGTTGAAGACCTAAGGGGGGTGCCGATAACAGACCGTACAAAGCCGGGCCTGAAGCACATTGGTGAACTGACGCATAACAGTAAAAAGCTTGATCCGGCCGCCGTCGTTCTGGATTTCGGCATGAACGATGCGAGCGGTCACCATGTCGGCCTTGCCTCATTCTTCCTGGAATCGCTCGATATCCCAAAGTCCGAGATCGTGTTTCTGACGAACAGGTCGGTCAGGCTGCGCTCGCTTGCCGATGTGAATGTCATATCGGCGTTTTCCGTGACCGGTTACGAACTGTTCCAGGGCGGCGGCGACCGGATCAGAACCAAGCGGGTGAAGGCGCTGTCGAACAGGCTGGCGCTCGAGTTGCTCGGCTTCGACCGGCTTCTGGAAAAGGCGCAGCGCATTTATGTCCTGAACGCCAATTCCTTTGTGTTGCGCGTTCTTGCGGAATGGCTGACGATGCGTCAGAGGAAGCTTTCGGCCCATCTCGAAATTCACGTGATGTATAATCTTGGGGTGGCGCTCAAACGATACGGGGCCAAGTGGTTTGCCGTGCATGTCAGTGAGTTCTGGCGGCGCACGTCGCAGCGCGCGCATGCCACGATCTCGGCGCGCTGCGCATCGCTGGCCTATAGTTCCGATTCCATAGAACGCCGCCGCGAAATCCATCGGATGTTCGGCGTGCAGGCGAAAACCTTCCCGAAATCCCACCTGGCCGAACGGGCGCGGCAGACCTGGTGGGGGCGCCTCGGGCAGCCCTATATCTGCCTCGGGCTGGGCGATGCCAAGATCGACAAGGGATTTCTTTACATGCCGGCGCTGATCGAAGGTGTTTTCTCCAGGCATTCGCACATGAACGTGCTGCTTCAAGCGGTGGGGGGCAGCGTCGCGCATCCGCGGTCCCATCACCGCATTTGCGGACTGGCCGAAAAGTACGGCAACTTCTTCTACCATGACGGGTTTCTGTCCGACTGGGAGTATTTGAAGGTGCTGCAGGGGTCGGCGCTCGTTGTCTTCCCCTACCTGCAGGAAAGCTACTTCAGCAAGTCCTCCGGAGTGCTGGAGGAAGCCCTGGCGCTGGGTGTTCCTTGTGTGGTTCCGGCCTATACAGAGCTTTGGGACATTGCCCGTGCTTCGGACACACCTGCATTTGCGTTCCGCGAGAACTCGGTGGAGTCGATCCTGGAGGCCATCGATACGGCGCTGGATCGTCTGGGCCAATCGGTGAAGCGGTCCCCCGAAGCCTGCATGGACGCGCTCTGACTACCGGGTCAGAACGTAATACGAGTCGTCGAAATTGCTGTAATCGCCGGCGTTTGGCATTCCGGGCGCGCAATGGCCGCCAACCGCCTTTTGCCGGGGATTGCACAGGCTGACGGCGCGGGCGCCAGCTGCCGCATGCGTTTCGCCGATCGCCCACCCGACGATCCGAAGAACGCCGCACCGGTATCCGGGATGGACATGCGCGACCTGGGGATGACGCGCCTCGGGGTCCGGGGCGCAGGCAAGCGCCGGATCGGCCGGGTAGGGGTCGGTGGAATAGAAATACCCGCCGCGGCCGTTCGCGAGTTCGTAGACAGGCAGGCAGTCGATGCAGGCGCGGCGGTACAGTCCGGCCGGGGTCTCTGTTTCCCGGCAAGCCCCGCCGTCTTCGAGCATGCGCATCCGGGCGCCGCCGGGTCGGTCCGGGAAGCACCCGAAAACGACATCCTGCGCACGAAAGCCGGATTGGCCCTCTTGCCAGCCGCTTACGGTGCTTGCCTCTACGAGGCCGAACCGTGAGATGGACGCTTCTATCCCGGAACGTGGGCCGAGCATCAGGTAAAACCGTGCCTGAAGCGCCTCTCCGGGGTGCACGAGCGCGATTTCATTCTGACCCGGGGACCCGGCCACGATATTCGACAGGAAGTACGAATACTGTATGTCCTCATCGCGCTGTACACCCCCATCGGTGCACCGGCCCAGAAGAGCGTTCGCTTTGCGCGCCAGGCAATGGGCGGTGAAGATGTGCCGTAGATAGCGGTTCCCGGCACCATCGTCGGGCACCGTAAACGCGAAGCCCGGGGCGTCCGGAGCGGTGTCGGTGAAGCCGCCGCCCCAACTTACGTTTTCGTCGAGCGTCCATGTCCCCGGAAACAGGTCGTCGATAAGTTCGGTGGTTCGTCCGTTCAGGCCGATAAAGGCCGAGCGCAAGACCTCGCCGTTGAAGGGAGCCCAGGGAAAGTTGAACCGGTCGAGCACCTCGAACGCACCCCGCATCTCGCCATCGTCCGAGCGGTCGTTGCGGAATTTGGAGTGATTGAACCAGATATAGGTAAGCTCGAACACATCGTCGCCGAGATGCACGATACGGAAGAAGACGGGAAACCGGTCCGGCCGCCACAGATCGCTCACGCTGCCGTTGCCCGGGTCGTATTCGTACGTCCGGTCGACATGCGCCATTTGCGTCAACGTCATCGTCTCGAAGCCGATCACCTGTCCGGCGGCATCGCGCACCAGGGCGTTGTGAACGGCGGGGCTGAAAAACGGGCCCGGGCAGATCGAGCCTGCGTCGCCCGGTACCGGCGGGCATCCTTTCGCGGCCGCGCTGCCATCTCCGCGAAACGGCCCGCGCGTGTAGGTTCCGGCCTGGTGGTAGTGATACCTGGTGTCGACGCCCGGTTGCTGGACCTGCCGGATCTTCGTGCTTGTCGCGATCGTCTGAAACACCTCATCCGCCCAGATGGAACTCCACCGTTGGCCGGTAATGATCTCGGTCCGATCGCCGGGCGTCTTCAGGGAATAGATCTGCCCGCCCTTGCCAACGCCCAGAACAGAGCCGTTCGGCGTAACCATCGCCGCACGCCGCACGCCGTATGGCGTCGTGTCGGCGGCCGTGTCGCAGTGCAGGGCGCGCGGCTGACCTGTCGCGTCAAGGCCCGCCGACAGGTCGAAAAGAAGATGCCCGGTGGCGGTGGTTTCGATGCCGGTTTCGCAAGAGCCCTGCGCCCAGCCCGGAGCCAAGCCAAGCACGAAAACCAAAGCGGCGAGAGGAGTGCGAGACATTGCAACGGCTCTTTTCAGACAATGCAGGTTGGCGGAGAGACTAGGCGGGTGTCATTGGCGACTCAACCGGTTGCACGGGGCGCGGGATGGCCCCGGCAAACAACAGCCGGACGGCGGGCCGGCGCTGCGCGGAATTCCCGCCGGGGCCGCATGTCCCGCCGCATCGTCAGCCCGGCGTGCCGGTCACGAATTGCAGAAGCCTTGGCAGGCAGACGGACGTCAGGTCGTAGGTGTCGATGATGTGCTGCCGCGCGGCTGTCCGCACCGGCGCCTGCGCGTCGGGGTCGCTCAGCACACGGATCAGTGTCTCCGCCCAGGCGTCCACGTCGAAGAAATCCACCAGATGGCCGGTGACGCCGTCCTCGATCACCTCTTCCACCGGCGGGGTGGCGGACCCCACGACGACACAGCCCAGGGACATCGCCTCGAGCATCGACCACGACAGCACGAAAGGATAGGTCAGATAGGCATGCGCACGGCCGACGCGGAGGACGTTCAGCAGGTCGGGGTAGGGAATGCGCCCGGTAAAATGCAGCCTGTTAGGGTCTAATTTGTCCTTCACCTCGTCCAGGAAGACGTCCTTCCAGGCCCTGTCGCCCGCCGGGCGCGGTCCGTAGCCGGCTCCATGCGCGCCCACCATCACCACCTGAAGCTCGGGCCGCGCGGCCATGACCTTGGGCAGGCTGCGCATCAGGATGTGATAGCCGCGATAGGGCTCCAGGTTGCGGTTGACGAAGGTCAGTACCTCGTCGCCGACCTTCAGCAGAGGCCCGCCCGGCACCTGATAGGCCGCGGCGGGGTCCGGTGCGATGCGGGTGGTGTCGACCCCGTCGTGAATCACCGAGATCTTGGACTGGATCTCTGCCGGGAAGGTCGAGGCCTGCCAGGCCGTGGGGCTCAGCAGCGCATCGGCCCGTGAGGCCCCCAGCAAAAGATGCCCGGTGCGGGCGATGGTGCGGATATCCGCCTCCAGGCTGGGGCGGCTGAATTCCGGGTCGAACCCGGTGTCGCGGCCGCGCGTGCCATAGAAGAACTCGGCATATCCCAGATGCCGCGCGTCGGGCCAGACCTCTTTGAGGTACAGCGTTTCGCCCCAGTTGATCGAGCCGAAGACCACGTCCGGCGCGTCGCCCTTCGCCTTCAGCGCCTGCGCCGCCCGCGCGGCCGCGGCGCCCAGGTCCACATGGTCGGCATAGAACCCCGCCAGCCCCTTGGTCTTGGCCATTTTGTGCCGGTAAAGCGCCGTCGGCAGCACGTGCGGGTTCTTGTTCTCTTCCCAGGTCAGCACACCCACATTGTGGCCGGCCTTGACCAGCGCCGGTCCCAGATACCGGAACTGGCCGGGAAAATTGCGGTGAACGAGCAGGATGCGCATGGGCGTATAGTTGGACAATCCGCAGGTAAGGGGCAAGCGCTCTGCCGCGCCGGTGCTGCAGGCCGCCCTGGTTTCAAGGGGGTGCCGAAAGGTCTCGTCGCCGGACCGGCCGGCTTGCCTATGACGTGTCGGAATGCGCGGGGGCAAAGCCGGCCAGGAGGGTGTCGACACCGCCCATACCGGTGCCGGCCGGGGCGACCGCCCGGATATGGTCGCGCAGCCTCTCGGCGTCGCGGGGGTCGAGCGTGAAGCGCTCCGGCGGCCGCGCATGCAGTCCGCGCAGGTCGATCTTGGTGCGCGCGGCGAGGGTCTCGAGATCCGGCCGGATGTGCTGCGCCATTGCCTGCAGGCAGGCTTCCGCCGAGAACGGGAAGGCGTTCCCTTCCCAAAGCTGCCGGCGCCGCTCGCGCCGCATCCGTTCGAAGAGAGCCTGGGCCAGTTCAGGCTTTTTCAGGCAGCGGTTTGCGGCCAGCAGGCCGGCGAGGGCGTAGCCGCCGATCGACGGGTTCCGGCGGCTGGGCGCCAGGGGCTCGGGTGCGTGGTGGCCTACCAGGCCCAGAAACCGCGGCACCAGCGTCTCCGCGGGGTGGTAGGACAAAAAGACGGTCCCGGGGAAGGCGCGGCGCCAGGCCCTGACCAGCGGCATGGTCAGAAACGACCGGGTTCGCACCCTGAGATAGGCGTCGGGCAGCCGCGCCTCGGCGGTGACGGGGTCCTTGACGTCCTGATTGTAGCACGAGGCCGCACGCTCCAGCGGATGGCGCAGGACGACAATGGGAACCACCTGGTCGAATCGCCGGGCGATGAGCGGCGCAAAGTGGTCGAGCAGCGCGGGCAGCCCGCTGCCCGGATCCAGCGCCTCGCTGCTGATCAGCGCGTCGCCGTCGCTGCCGTTTAGCTCCGCCTCGAGCGCCGCCGCCAACCCGTCGAGCGGCGGGATGTCGACCTCGCCGCGGCGGGCGAGGCCCTTCAGCGAAAAGATCAGCTGGTGATGTGCGCCATCGGACCATTGCCCGGTCGCAGGATAGAGCAGTCCCGCGGGCGCAACATCCCTGAAATACGCCTGAATCGCACTGGTGCCGGTCTTTGCCGGGCCGCAATGCAGGTAGAGAATACGCTTGACCATGACGCCTTGTTGCAGAGAACCCGGGCGGCGGCAACGCGGGCGGTCGCCAAGGCGGTTCCGGCTTTCAGCCGGGGCTCAAGGGGGGTGGATTGCCGAAATCGCAAGCCGCGGGAAATCGTGTTTGACGGCACCGTCCGGCGTCGGCATTGTCCGTGCCGATGGGCGAGACGGAATTCTTCGAGTATCTGGTTCGACGGGCGCCGCGGACCTATTCGCAATTGGGCCAGGATCTCTGGGTTTTATCGACGCTTGGCCATCCACGTGATGGCTATTTCGTTGAAATCGGCGCCTATGACGGCGTGAATATCTCGAATACCGTTTTGCTGGAAAGCCTTGGATGGGACGGGTTGCTCGTCGAACCCAATCCCGCCGCTTTTGCCGCGCTCAAGTCGGCACGCACCGCCAAGGCGATCAGGCGCTGCGTGTCGGCGGTGGATGGCGAGACGGTGGAATTCAAAAGCGTGGATACGAAACCGGAACTGTCTAAAGTCTTGACTGTTGCGTCTGATGTTCACGATATCTCTGGCCTTCGGGCGCACTTTCAAATCCTGTCTATTCCAACGATTTCCCCGAAGAAAATGCTGCTGGACGCCGGTGCGCCGAAAGTAATCGACTATTTGTCGATTGACACCGAGGGGTCCGAGCTTGAAATCGCGAAAGCGTTCCCATTCGAGGAATACAAGGTTCGATTGATTTCCGTCGAACACAATTTTGGCGAGCAAAGAGACGAGATTTTCGACCTGCTTTCGGGACACGGATTTCAGCGCGTGCTGACATCCGTATCCCGGTTTGATGACTGGTATGTGAACCCATCGCTCATTCCGGACGGCACGGCATCGACCCTTGAGGAGGAAGAGGAGTGTTTTTCCCGGCTATCGGCCGCGTCGGATGCGCCTGCTCCGGGGCGGAACGTCGCCCCGTTGTTGCGCCGCGTCGCAAACCGGCTGCGAAACGACGCGCGCTTCGAAGAGGCGCGCGAAGTGTTAAGGGAACACCTGCAAAGATACCCGACCGATGTGAGTTCTCTGCGCGATGCGGCGGCGATTGAAGCCGCCGCGGGAAACGCGGCTGCGGCACATGCAGCGTTGCGCCAGGCAATCGATGCCGCGCCCCACGTATTTGGAGCGCGCGAAGATCTCGCAGCGCTCCACTTGCAGGACAGGCGGCCCGATCAGGCGCTCGAGGTCGTTCGGCCCGTGATCCGGAACCACCCCGGCCGCGCCCGGGCGGCCTCGATGGCGGCAAGGGCATTGGCGCAGCTGGGCCGTCTGAAGGAAAGCGCGGATACAGCGATCAGGGCAGGGACAAAACGGGCGCTGCCCGAACAGTTTACGGTTAATCTGGCCCGGCGGCTCCAGTCCGATGGCGCAGCCGGGGAGGCGGTGGAGCTGCTGCGCAAGGCGGCCGGCGCCGATGCCCTCAACGAGCGTTTAAACGCGTCATTGCTGGACGCGCTGATCGATTATCGAAGCGCGGGCGGTACGGTTGGTCCGCCGGTCCCACGCGGGAACGACTACGAAAAGCGCATCGCCATCGCGGAAGAAGGCCGCATGTGCGTCGAGGGAATTCCCAAGGTCTCCGGCGCCGGCGAGGTCGTCGCGACGGCCGGTGCCCGGTTCCAGCGCATGTTCGATGGCACGCTGGTTCTGGAGGATTCCTATTACGGCACATGGATGACACAGCTTATCGCCAATCTGGGCGGTCATCACGAACCGCAGGAGGAGAAGGTCTTTTTCGAGACGCTCGAACACCTGGATGGCGGCTTTATCCTGGAGCTTGGTGCTTTTTGGGGGTTTTATTCCGTGGCTTTCCTGCGCCGGTTCGGCGACGGCGCAACGGCGATGATGGTCGAGCCGGACGTCCGCAATCTGGTGGTCGGCCTTGAGACCGTTCGCGCCAACGATGTCCGGGCCGAGGTTCGACTTGGGATCGTTCCGCCTGTCCCGGCCCCTTTGCGCGAGCAGGCCCTCAACCACGGCGTGACGATCTCGCCATCGCCGTTCCGCGTGCAGGACTACATGGCCGCCAGCGGCCGGGACGAGATCACGATTTTGCACGCCGACATACAGGGCGCCGAGACCCGGCTGATGGGAGACATTGGCGAACTGCTCGCGCGCCGGGCAATCCGATACCTTTTCGTTTCCACACACGGGCCCGAGAAGCAAACCGCCGTGCTGGAGGCCGTAAGAGACGCGGGATATTTTCTAGTTGCGGAACACGATGGCCCGGAGAGCTTCTCGTTCGACGGACTTGTGGTCGCGCGCGCGCCCGATGTGACGGGTCCGGGGTTCATTGATCTGCCGTTGAGGCGCGAAGAGGTCGAGCCAGCCAAGAAAAAGTCTCCGGCACGGAACATCCCCGGCGAAAGACAGTTTCAGGTAATCAAGCTGTTCGGGCACGGTTTCTGGGCAAATGTAGAGCATGCTGTCTGGCAGATCGTCATCGCCGAGACCCTGGGGCGAACGCCGCTCGTGCATTGGGGAAAGGTCGGCTACTACGGGAACGGGCGTGATGAAACCTTTACGTTGTATTACGAGCCGCTGTCCGACGTGACGGTCGAAGATATTTCAACGCTTGGATTTCATCCCGGCTATTGGAATGCAGGGAACATCCGCAACCAGGCTCCCGCGGGGGCCGACACCCTGGACATTGCGCATCAGCGCACCCAGTGGCTCCAGCGCTCATTCGAAATGTCCAACGATACCAGCAGGCTGAACGACGCGTTGCAGAGCCTTGAACGGAAAAGCGAGGCCCAGGCGTTCGTTTCGATGAGCTATCTGCACTTCGAGGACATTCGCCCGTGGCTGCCAACAGAGAGCCCCTACAAAGAGATGAGCATCGACGCCGTTCGCAAACATATTTATCGGAAGTACTTCTCGTTGCAGGCTGGCGTGGCGACGGAAATCGAACACCGGCGCACCGCAGCGATCCCTCCCGGAGGTCCCGTCGCAGCGGTACATTCCCGCGCAACCGACAAGCATGAGCTGGAAGGCCTCGAAGATCGCGACAATGAGCATATCCTGGCGGCCGCGCGCACCTGGATGCAGCGTTCGGGCGGGCGGCTTTTCTTGATGACGGAGTCGTCAATAGAGCGGCAAAAATACGTGGATGCCTTCGGTGACCGCGTGCTGACGCAGGATTGCTTCCGATCCGATGCGCCGCTTACGCCGAATTTCAAGCACCCCGAGGCGAGCGGATACGAAAGCGGTCTTTCGGTCCTTGCCGACACATATATCGGTGCGGGCTGCGATTATTTCATCGGAAGCCGGGCCTCCAATGTCGCCAAATACCTGGTTGCGATCAGCGACCTGACCCCTGACCGGATAGAGCTTGTCGAATGATACGCCTTTGGTGCCGGCGGCGCTACCGACCTGCCAACCCCGCGTAGGCGTACGATCGCCGCGGCGCAGGCCCTGTCGAAGATCTTTCGCACATTTGACACTGACGGCGGCGCCAGTCATCGCAATCCCGGCTGCGCGCCATTTGGCAGGTTTCCCCCGTTCCTCGAGATCGAGATTGGCGGCAGGGGCGGGGAGAGCGACATTCCCGCTTTGCCCGCGGGTGACATTTTAGCTTTGCCGCTGCGGCATCCCAATCCGATAAGCAAGATTATGTTAAGTCAAGTGGCCGCCACGGCGACTCAGCCGCCGATCACTGGGCGGGCGGTGAAGATCCTCTCTTCAGAGAACCGTTTCCGCTGCATGGGTCTTCCTCCTTCGTCCGGCCAAAGTGCTCTGCCCCCGGAATTGGGACCGTTCGAAGCTGGACGTCCGGGTTGGGCCGACCTTGGCCGGGAAAGGCGCGAAGAGCGATGAAGGCATCGAAGTTCACGGACGCGCAGACGGCGTTCATCTTGAAGCAGGCGAAAGACGGCGTGCCGGTGCGCCGGCTTCGCGAAATCGCCTTGGGAACCGAAACATCCGGCGGCGCGTCACCGCCTCCTATCCGCCCTCGCGGGCCTCTTGCGGTTCGGGGTAGCCCTCGACCCAGCGGGCGATCACCGCGCGGGCGGCGGTGTCGTCGGCGGTGGCGACGGCCTCGCGCAAGCTGCGCAAGGCCGAGGCGACCTCGATCTCGGACAGCGAGGCCTCGCGGGCGGTGAAGATCTTTTCGTCCCCCGTCGTCAGGTGTCCCTCTCCGATCAGAAGTTCCTCGTGCATC
Source organism: Rhodobacter sp. (assembly GCA_030065095.1). Classification (GTDB taxonomy): domain Bacteria; phylum Pseudomonadota; class Alphaproteobacteria; order Rhodobacterales; family Rhodobacteraceae; genus JASJCA01. The sequence goes on along the minus strand of JASJDP010000033.1, from coordinate 1,425 downwards.
TTCTCGCCGGGGCGCAGCCCGGTGATGACGATCTCGATATCGCCCTCGGGGTTTTCCGCGTCGCGCACGGTATAGCCGGAGGCCTCGATCACCTGCCGGGCCAGCTTGCGGATCGGCACGGGGCTGCCCATGTCGAGAACGAAGACCTCGCCGCCGCGCGCGAAATGCCCCGCCCGCAGAACCAGCCGCACGGCCTCCTGCACGGTCATGAAATAGCGGGTGACGTCGGGATGCGTCAGCGTGACCGGCCCGCCGCGGGCGATCTGGTCCTGGAAGAGCGGGATCACCGACCCCGAGGATCCCAGCACGTTGCCGAACCGCACCATGGCATAGACCGTGCCCCGGCTGCGCGCGGCGAGGTCCTGCACCACCATCTCGGCCAGCCGCTTCGACGCCCCCATCACGTTTGTGGGCCGCACCGCCTTGTCGGATGACACCAGGATGAACCGTTCCACCCCCGCCTCGCCGGCGGCGCGCGCCAGCGTCGCGGTGCCGAGCACGTTGTTGGCGAGCCCGGCCAGGGGATTGGCCTCGACCAGCGGCACATGCTTGTAGGCCGCGGCATGCAGCACCACGTCGACGTCATGGGCGGTCAGCACCTTCCTGACCAGCCGGGCATCGGTGACCGAGCCCAGCACGGTGGCGATCTCGGTCTCGGTATCCTCGGCCAGGGCGCGCAGCTCGATGTCGATGTTGTAAAGCGCCAGTTCGGAAAGTTCGTAGAGCACCAGCCGCCGCGGCCGGCAGGCCAGAACCTGGCGGCACAGTTCCGACCCGATCGAACCGCCGGCGCCCGAGACCAGCACGGTGCGGCCGGTGTAATGGTCGTCCTCGGCGCCGATCTGGCGGTCGAGCTGGGCGCGGCCCAGAAGCTGGCCGGGCAGGATCGGGGCGAGCTTGTCGATCAGCTCCTCCTCGCCGATGAGCTGGGCGAAGGAGGGCAGCGCCTGCACCTCGAGCCCCATCTTTTCCAGCCGCCGCACGATCTGGGTCTGTTTCGGCAGGCTGACGGACGGCATCGCCAGAAGCACCCGGTCGATCCGGCGCTCGGCGACGATGTCCTGAATGCGGCTCGGCTTCATCACCGGCAGGCCCGACACGGTCAGACCCTGCAGCGCGGAATTGTCGTCGACGAAGGCGACGGGTTCGATCATCTCATGGGTCTTCAGCGCCTGGGCGAGCTGCATGCCCGTAGTCCCTGCCCCGTAGATCAGCACCCGGCGGCGCGGCTGTTCGCGCCGGTAAAGCGTCAGCAGCATCTGCAGCATCACCACCCGCGAGGATACCGAAAAGAGGAAGAAGACGATGCCGAAGACCACATAGATCCCGGCGCCGTAGCCGAGCCCCGCCGTGCGCCCCAGCGCCAGGCCCGCAAGCGCCAGCATCCCGGCGAACAGCCCGGTCTTGCCGGTGCTGCTCATGTCA
>JASJDP010000057.1 GCA_030065095.1 Rhodobacter sp. | reverse complement strand
CTCCAACAGGACCGTGACGACTGGCTTGCCAGATTGACCAACCCGAAACGTTCCGGGCCAGGCCGAAGAACAGGGCGCACCCTGGACACGGCGATTGATCAATCCCCGGAACCCTCGCCCTGATCGACGCTGCAAGCTCGAAATTCCCTAAACGGTTAACAAGCAATTTGCGGACGAAGCGGCCATCGCGCAACATTTTACCGATGGCCGCTTTCCAAAGTTCTCAGCGCTGCATTCGGTCCGACTAAGGCCGAACGAGAAACGCAAAATCAGTCCCATTCCGGCATGAATGCTTCGGCGTAGCGAGCACCAAACCCGCCCTTGGGAAGGATTTCTGCGATCGCGCTCAAGTCCTCAGAACTCAACTCCAGTTCTGCCGCGCCGACGTTCTCTGCAAGACGATCCTGACTACGTGTTCCTGGAATAGGAACGATGTCGTCGCCCTGGGCCAAAAGCCACGCCAAAGCAAGTTGCGAGACAGAGGCGTTCTTTGTTTCGGCAAATGCTTTGACTTTTTTAACCGCGTCGACGTTCTTTTCAAAGTTTCCTGGCTGCCAGCGTGGGTCGAACCTCCTGAAATCGCTTTCTTCATATTCGTCCGCTGGTTTTGCGTGTCCTGTCAAAAACCCTCGTCCCAGTGGCGAGTAGGGAACAAAACCGATCCCCAGATCCTGCAGCATCGGAAACAAGACCTCTACGTCGCGAGCGAAGAGCGAATACTCAGTCTGCAGGGCAGCGACCGGATGCACGGCATGCGCGCGTCTGAGTGTCTTCTCACCCGCCTCACTTAATCCGAAATGCAGGACCTTGCCCTCTTTGACGAGATCAGCAACGGCACCAGCAACATCCTCGATAGGAACATTGGGGTCAGGCCGGTGTTGATAGAGCAGATCAATGCGGTCCGTTTTCAAGTACCGCAGGCTGTTTTCAGTCACTCTACGAATGTTCTCAGGGGTACTGTTCAATCCAATGCTCAAGCCACCTTCCGGATCGGGAATGAATCCGAACTTGGTTGCGAGCACCACGTCATCACGGAACCCTTCGACGGCCTTGCCAATGAACGTCTCATTTTCACCCCAGCCGTACAGCTCCGCTGTGTCGAAAAAGGTGACGCCGAGATCATAGGCCTTGTGGACAGTGGCCAGCGCCGCGGCTTCGTCACTTGCACCGTAAAAGGACGTAACGCCCATGGCGCCATACCCGATTGTCGATACGGTTAGGCCGTGGCCGCCCAGTTGTCGCGTTTTCATATCAATTCTCCAGTTTTGCTTGATCGCTGACCAGGATATGGCCGTGGCGTACGAGGCGTTCCTGCCTAATTATGTGCAATTATTGCCTATTCCTGTCACTTGGTTGACTTTTCGCAGATCAAGCGCCTTATTTCTTGCATGAAACACCTGTCCGATCTTACAGACCTCGCAGTAAAGCACGCGGGGTCTACTGCGGTTCCCAACCTCGAAATCCACAAACTGGACCAGCCGACCGAGCTGATTCCGCTGATTTATGAACCCAGCGTGTGTCTGATCCTGCAGGGCGAAAAGCGTACCATCATTGGCGACAAGGTTCTGGATTACGCCGCGGGGTCCTGTTTGGTGATCGCGGCGGAATTGTCAGCCCTTGGACAAGTGACGCGTGCGTCGCCAAACGAGCCGTTTCTCGCGCTCGCGCTGACCATCGACGCACCACAACTGTCGGAGGCGATGCGCAAAACCCCGGCTACGACACACGACCAAGGGAACCAAAGCTTTGCGTTGCAGTCCGCATCTGACCTCTTGATCGAAACATGGGCCAGGTTGCTGACGATGCTTGAGCGTCCTGACGAAATTCAAGCAATTGCACCGCTTTACCAACAAGAGCTCTTGTACCGGTTCCTTGTCGGCCCGATGGGTCCATTTCTGAGGCAGATTGGGATAGCAGACTCTGATCTTGCTCGCATCCGGCGGACCATGGACTTCATTCGCAAGCACCATGCGGATCGACTGGAGATAAGCGAAATGGCCGAACTTGCCGGCATGAGCCGGACGACATTCCATCGTCGTTTTAAGAAAGTCACGGGTGTTAGCCCGCTCCAATACCAGAAGCAATTCCGACTGCATGAGGCAAAGCGGTGCCTCGTTGCCCGTGAAGGCAATGCTGCGTCGGTGGCTTATCGTGTGGGCTATGAAAGTACGTCCCAGTTCAGCCGTGAATATCGCCGCCTATTTGGATTGCCACCGCTTCAAGATGCTGCCGCAGCGCGAGAATTGGCGAAGGTTGTATCAGCATTCTGAATTTCGAGGCGTCCAGAACAACCGACATGGGCTTTGTCGGGGCCTGCTTCGCGAACAAATCGGACGTTGGTCCCGCCGTCACTTTTACTGCTTGTAGTGAGCCAGGAACATGGACACGCAATCGTCCATGACGCCCTTGGGAGTCCGGTTCTCGCCCAGGAAAAACTCCGGCCAGAAGAAGAAGTTTTTGACAAGGGCCAGAAGCTGGTTGGTCGCGAAGACCGGATCGGCTTTGCGGATGATACCTGCGTCCATGGCCTCAGTGATCAGCCGCGTGATCGGGTAGTCATGGGTTTCGGTTTCTGTGAAGAATTGCCGGGAACGGTCGAGGTCACGGATCAACTCTGAAATCACCATGCGGTTCAACCCGAGCGCCGTCTCGTTAGTGATGACTTCGACGTAGCGCCATAATGCGTCCTTTAACTGCTCGACAAAGTCGCGATCTGGATCATAGGACACCGGCTCCATGCTCCGGTTCCGCTCGAGCATGATCTCTGAGATCGCATCGAAGAGGGCTTCCTTGCTCTCAAAGTGATTGTAGAGCGTGCGACTCGACACATTCGCCTTCTTGGCGATCGAGGTCGTCTTCGCCCCCAGGAACCCCTGCTCGCGAAACTCCTCGATCGCCGCATCGATGATATCTTTTCGTTTTTTTTCAGTGCGTTTCACGATTTTCGCCTCAAAAGTAAAAGCGCCTGTTTACAAGCGCTGTTCCTGTCAATAAGTAAATAACACGTTTTACTTTGGCAAGGCAAAACGCCGACCGACCCGAAAGGACCAAGACCATGAAGATTCAAACGCTCACCGCAGGCAAGAACCCCGTTACCTTCAAATCCTTTGGCGTGGATTTGGTTGGCGACCTCTACCTTCCCGACAGTTTCGACGAGACCAAAACCTACAAGGCCATCGTGGGCGCCAGCCCGTTCCCGCAGGTTAAGGACCAGATCCCGGCCACCTACGGCCCGGAAATGGCCGCCCGGGGCTTCATCTACCTTGGTTTCGACTATCTCGGCATGGGGTCCTCCCCGGCGCTGCCGGGCGAGCACAAGCAGTCGCGCTACATGTTCCGGCTGATCGAAAACACCTGGGACGCCGTATCCTATCTTGGAACGCTGCCATTTGTGGACGAGATCTACGGCCTCGGCGTGTGCCAGGGCGGCTCGATCATTGCATCGGCGGCTGTTACCGATCATCGGATCAAGAAAATCGCCATGGTGTCCGGCATGATGGCGGCGGATGGGTTCCAATGGACCGACCGCGACATGGCGAACCAGCAGATCGCGGCTGCGAACGCTTCGATGCAGAAGATGTATGAAACCGGCGAGCCGGACTATGTGGCACCATTCGGATTGAATGACGAGCAAACCCGAGAAGAGTTTGTTGGATCGGGCGTCAACCCGATGGCAGGAGAATCCTATGATTATTACGGACGCGATGGCGTGAAAGGGCCTGTCGCGGTTCCGACCTACACCAACATGCATATCGGCGATCAGGGCATGCAGTCGCTCATCTCGATCGGAGAAGCCTACGCCGACAAGATCGTGCAGCCGTCTCTGACCATCTATAGCAGTTCGGCTTTCACGGCCCCTTGCTCAACCCAGTTTGTGGAGAAGCTGACGAATGAGCATGAGGAACTGGCGTTTGATGAGTTCAGCCATGTTGACTTCTACTACAAGCCGGACGCCGTGAAGGCGTCGACTGATGCAGTGGCGGAGTTTTTCAGCAGGTGAACCGATGAGGCAGAGGTCACGGCGCGACCTCTGCCTCTTCGACCAATGGAGAGGAAATTGGTGCGAGGCGCAGCATCGGTGAAATGGGCTCAGAGCTGCCCAATGCTTCCGCGGCAAGCGCCTGCTTTCGGGCCCCGCGAGACCAGAAGTTGGCCACAATCGCCAAACTTTTGATCTTTCACCGTCCCTGTCGATCACCAGACATTCGCGCTTCGGCAGGCGACCTTCATGTCGAACGCCGCGAATTCGGGCTTCGAGCCCGAAGCGAGGGATGCTGCGCCCTGTTCGAAATGGTGAAATGCGCGATTAGCGGACGTAGCCAGTGAAAGAGAAGGTTGATTGTGACCTTTCCCCGGCTACCCCGCCGCTGCAACGTAGCTTAACCGAATTGGCCGTTCATACGGCATGTAGCGTGACAAACCAGGTGTGCGACGGCTGTGCGGAGATTCTGTTGAAAAAGCCCCAAATCGCTGAGATTCCGAAGAAAAGTTCGCCATACAGACGCGGAAAGGAATTTCAACCGAGGGGTCGGCCAAAATGGCGCTCGGACCACCAGAGGCCAACACAGAGGTTCTGAAGGGCTGTTTGACAGCGTTATTGCCGCTTCGGCTTGTTTTGCGAAATTCCGCAAACTTTCGGTTTACGACTTTTTCAACAGTATCCGGACCGAGCGCACACACAGCGTGGAAACGCCGCCACCTTACCCAAAGTGCCACGCAACACAAACAAGTCGGTCCAAGTAGCTCAATCGCGACAGTCTCTGAGGGCCTGAATTCACTTCGGTCGTTCGCCGCGTAACCAATCAACTGGGCAGGTGAGGAGATAGAGGAGCCTTGTCCTACCTTTGTCGCATGCAAGAACGCATCAGTCCGACACGATCTCTGGCAACGACCTTCGTGGACCCGCCCGACAGACCCGTGCTACGGACAGGCTGACCGCGGGGAGAGATCATGACCGAGACCGTTCCGTCCGAAGACCTGAAATCCGCCGAAGAGGCTGTCGACCTGCCCGAAATCGGTGACCTCTCTCGCTACGACGCGCTGATGCAAACCATCCGCAACCGTGTGACCGTGCGCAAATTTGACCGAGACTACGTTGTGCCGGAGGCGCATTACGATTTGATCCTCGAGGCCGCGCGCCATGCGCCATCGGGTGCGAATGCGCAGCCCTGGCAGCTTATCGTGGTGCGGGACCAGCCCACCAAGGACAAGATCACCGAGTATTTCGTTGCCGAGCAGCGGTTTCGCGCCAAGGCGAAGATGAAGTTCCCGACCCCGGATTACCGTGGGCTTGCCACGGCACCCGGCTTCATCGTGGTGTGTTCCGACATGCGCTGGGTCAACGCGTTCCCCGTTCTGAATGACGGCTCGGACCTGGACCGCATGTATCACGAAAACGCCGAACGCATCCTGCTGCAATCGGTGGCGGCCTCGACGATGTCGGCGCATCTTGCCGCGGCAGCACTCGGCTACAATGTCTGGTGGGTCACCGCGATCGGGCAGGAGGAAGCTCAAAGAGCGATGCGCCCGCTGCTGGATATTCCCGACGACATCTCTGTTCTCGATATCTTCCTCTTCGGACCGGCGGCGGCTGCGCCCTACAAGCGCTATCGCCGCCCGATGGAGGAGATCGCACATTACGACCGATATAACCGGGCGCATCAAATGTCGGAGGACGAGTTGAAGGACTGGATCAAGTCCCGTCGGCACCGTGTGATGTATAAGGATTCAAGCCGCGTCGACTGACGGCGCCAGCGTGTTGCGGCTCAGGTGTTCTCCGAGCCTCCGTTGACCACCAGCGTCTGGCCCGTGACAAAATCGCTTTCGCTCGAGGCCAGGAAGACCCGGGCGCCGATCAGGTCTTTGGGGTGGGCGTCGCGGGCAATCGCGCGGCTGGCGATGACGCGCTGGCACGTCTGGTCGAGGTGATCTTCGTTTTCCAGGATGCTGCTGCTGAGCGTCAGCCCCGGGGCCAGCGAATTCACACAGATCCCCGAGCGGCCAAGTTCACGCGACAGGGCGCGGGTCATTGCCGTCACGGCGCCCTTCGACGCAATGTAGTGCAACATGTTGGGCGGGCCCTTGTAGACGGTGCCCGAGGTGATGTTGATGATCTTGCCGTATCCGCGCGCCTCCATCCCCGGGGCGACGGCCTGCACCATGTTGAAGGTACCGCGCACGTTGACCGCCGTGACCGTATCCCAGAGATCGGCCGGAATTTCGGCGTAGGATTGCATTGGCAGGTCGGCGTAGACTGCGGCGTTGTTGACCAGGACGTCGGGGGGCCGAGATGGCGTTTGGTCTCGGCGGCGGCGTGACGGGCGGCGTCCGGATCAGAGACATCGGTTTCGATGTAGATCCCGCCGAACTCGGCTGCCGCAACGGTTCCGTCGGCGATGTTCGCGATGGCAACCCAGGCGCCCTCGCGCGCCAGGGCCCGGGCGAAGTCCAGCCCGAGCCTCTTGGCGCCGCCGGTCACGATGCAGGTCTTGTCCCTAAGCCGTCCCACCGCTCAGCCGGTCGGCAGACGCCCGAACTCGGCGTAGATATGCTTGGTCTCCATGAAATCCACCAACCCCTCGAGCCCATGCAGCCGGCCCATGCCGCTTTCACGGTAACCGCCGGTTTCGGCCTCGGCGAAGAGCCGGTTGTGGCAGTTGATCCAGACCGTGCCAGCCTTGAGCGCGCGGGCCACGCGGCGGGCGCGGGCGTGATCGGTGGTGTGGACGCTGGCGGCGAGGCCGTAGCGCGTGGCGTTGGCGCTGAGCGCGGCGGCCTCTTCGCCGGAGAACCGCTCTAGCAGGCCGATGGGCGCGAAGAGCTCATCCTGCACGAGGCGGTGCGAGGTGTCCGCGACCTCGTAGAGCGCCGGGGTCACGACATTGCCTTGCGGGTGTCCGGCGCGGATGTCGCCGGCCAGGATGGTCTTTCCAGCGTGTGCGGCCTCGGCGGTGTTGGCGGCGTAGCGGTCGGCACTGGGTAGGTCGAAAAGCGGTCCCATGCGCACGGACTTTTCGAGCGGGTCGCCGACCGTGACGGCCTTTGCCGCCTCGGCCAACTCGGGCACGAACCGGTCCCATGCGGTGTCCTCGACCAGGACGCGGGCGATGGCGGTACACATCTGGCCGGCGTGCGGAATCAGCCCGTTAACCACCTCGCGCACCGCCGTAGCCATGTCGGCATCGGCAAAGACCAGCGCCGGCGCCTTGCCTCCCAGCTCCAGCGACAGGCGTTTCAATGTCGGCGCGGCCCCGGCCATGATCGTTTTGCCGGTGCCGGACGAGCCGGTGAAACTGACGACGTCCACCTCAACATGAGCGCTGAGCGTCCTGGCGACATCTATATCGCCATGCACGATATTCACCACGCCAGGCGGCAACGAGGGACAGGTTGCAAGGCACTCGGCGAAGATGTGGTTCACCGTGCTGGTCTGATGCGCGCCCTTGACGACGCAGGTGCAGCCCGCCGCCAACGCCGGGCCAAGCGAGCGGAGAAGCAGGGTCGAGGGCGCGTTCCAGGGCACGATGATCGCGGCCACTCCGACCGGCTCGTGGGCGAAGATCGACTGCTTGCCCTCGTCGATCTCGCTTACCCGGCCGAAGATCGCGCGGGCCAGCCCGGCATAGTACCGCGCCTCGCTGATCGCGGCGTTGGTCTCGTGCAGGCAATGGGCCAGAACCTTGCCGTTTTCATGGGCAATCGCCCCGGCGATGTCGTCCCGGCGCGCGGTGATGGTTTCCCCCAGTTCCAGCAGAACCTGTGCGCGCAGGCGCGGTGTGTGCGCCCAGGCCGTGCGATCGAAGGCGTGGCGCGCGGCCGCAATGGCGGTCTCGGCCGTACCTGGGTCGCCGATCAACACACGGCCATAATCCGCGCCGGTATAGACAACCCGTGTGACCGCGTCGGTCCCCTTGGAGACCCAGGCGCCATCAATCCAGTGCCGTGCCGGTTCGGTCATGCTGATCCTCCATAACCCCGGGCCGAGTTTCACCCCGGTTGCCGAATTTGGCAACGCTCCGGCGGCGGGTGTTCGTGCAAAGGGCTTCACCGAAACCGGTTTCGCGCTTAACCTGCTGGCGGTGGGGGGCTTTCAGTACGTCGTTTTGCCAATGCGGAGCCTCCGGAGTGCCCTAATGGCACCAAGACGATACGGGAGGAACATCATGCGAAAACTGATTGGGTTTGCCAGTGCGGCGCTCTTGGCGACATCCCTTGCCGCCAGCGCGGCAGAGCTGTCGCTGGCGTATTTTATGGGGCCGAAGCATCCGATGAACAAGGCCGTCTTCACCCCCTTTGCCGAGAAACTGGCCGAGGTTTCGGGCGGGCAGCTGACCGTAAAGCAGTTCCCCGGCGGGGCGCTGAACTCGGTGCCGCCCAAGCAGTATTCGATCCTGCTCGACGGTGTGGCCGACATCGTCTTCACGCTGCCCGGCTACACCGGCGAAGTCTTCCCAATGACCAATGTCATCAATCTGCCAGGGCTCTGCGACGACTCGGTTTCTTGCACGGCGGCGTTGCAGAACGCGCGGGAGCTGATCGAGACCGAGTATAACGCCAAGGTCCTGGCCCTTTGGGCCAATTCGCCGCCGATTCTGTTGACCAAGGACAAGCCGGTCCGCACGCTTGACGACCTGCAGGGGCTGAAACTGCGGGTCACTTCCTCGGGCCAGGTCCCCTTTGTTCAGGCGCTTGGCGCGAGCCCGGTCGGCCAACCGGTGAGCGTGATCAATCAGAACCTCGCCAATGGCGTGATCGACGCGATCTCGATCGATCCGTCGGGGATTGGCTCGTTCAAGCTGCATGAGGTTGCCAATTACCTGACCACCTGGTTCCCGGGCTCCGGCAGCGCGTTCGTGCTTTTGCTGAACAAGGACGTCTACGACGCCATGTCCGACGAGGAAAAGGGCTGGATCGATGCCGCCGCGGATGCCTCGCTGGCCGAAAGCGGCGCGTCCGGGTTCAAGGCCTCGACCGAGCGCGGGCTCAAGATCGCCAAGGAAGCGGGGCTGGAATTCATCGATATCTCCGACGAGGAACGCGCCCGCTGGCAGGCCGTCATCGACGAGACCATGGCCGAGGTCCTCGCGCAGCCGGCGGGATCGATGACCATTGGCGACGTGCTTGAGAAGATGAAGGGCATGTAGGCGGCTTGCGCGCGCTACTTGCGACACTTGACGAACAGCTCGGCCGTCTGGCCGGGCTGTTTGCGCTGGCCGGGGCGGCGGGCATCCTGGTGCTCTTGGGTGTCACGGTGGTCGCGGTTTTCTGGCGCTATGTCCTGAACGCGCCGATTTTCGGGATCGAGGACGTGTCGATCGTGACCCTGACCGTGGTCGCGGCGGGCTCTGTGGCGTATGGCGGCAGCAAAGGCGCGCATGTCTCGATTAATCTCTTGACCTATTTCTGGGGACGGCGGGTGACGCGCCTGACGGATGCGGTGATGCGGTTTGCGGTGGCCGCGATCGCCTTGCTGGCGGCTTATGCGCTCGTGACCAAGGCCTGCGGGCTGGAAAAGGCCTGCATCACCTCGAACCTTGCGATCGAACACCGGGTGTTCTTCTACGTTCTCGCCGCGGCGATGGGGCTCTACGGGGTGAACGTCGCGGTTCACTTGGCCATCGGGCTGGCGCATTGGAACGAGGCCCGCGACCCCAACGAGGTCGAGGACTGATGGACGGCGCGACACTGGCGCTGGCCGGTTTTCTGGCGCTATTTGCATTGCTTTTCATTCGGATGCCCGTCGGCGTGGCGATGCTGCTGGTGGGGACCTGGGGCATTTGGATGGTGCGCTCGAAGGCGGCAATCCCGAAGCTCGCCGGAGAGATTTTCGCCGAAGCCTCGAATTATCCGCTTACGATCATCCCGCTTTTCGTGCTGATGGGGAACCTCGCCGGTGTCTCGGGGATGAGCCGCGACCTTTATGATGCGGCGCATACCTGGCTGGGGCATCTGCGGGGTGGGCTTGCCTCGGCCACGGTGGTTGGCTGCGCGGGGTTTTCGGCATTGAGTGGCTCGTCACTGGCGGCCGCGTTGACCATGGGGCGGGTCAGCCTGCCCGAAATGCAACGCTACAGGTACCACAACGGATTGGCCTGCGGGTCGATCGCGGCGGGTGGCACGCTGGGCATCCTGATCCCGCCCTCGGCCGGTTTCGTGATTTATGCGATCCTGACCGAGGAAAGCATCGGGCGGCTTTTCATGGCCGGCGTGATCCCGGGCTTGTTGCTGACCTTGCTCTTTATCGTGGCGATCTGGATCGTTGTCACCCGCAGCCCGGACAAGGCGCCGCCCGGGGCGGGCAAAGTGCCGCTTGCCGTGCGGCTGCGGTCGCTGCTGCGAGCCGGGTGGATCACCGGCATCATTGTGCTTACGATCGGCGGCATCTATACCGGCGTCTTTTCGGCAGTCGAGGCTGCGGGCATCGGCGCGTGCCTGGCGCTGCTTGTGACCGTGATCCGGGGGGCGGCGACCTGGGCGAACCTTCAGGAGGTCTTCGCCAGCACGCTCAAATCCTCTGGCACCGTGTTCATGATCCTCTTCGGCGCCTTCGTCTTCAAAACCTTCATCGGCTTTACAGGGATCACTTATTCGCTTTCGCTTTGGGTCGAGGCGCAGGGCTTTTCCGGCATGCAGGTGGTGATCGCGTTCCTGGTGATCTTCATCGTGCTGGGCATGTTCATGGACGGCTTTGCCATACTGGTGCTGACCGTGCCGCTGGTGCAGCCAATCATCGAGCCCCTGGGCATCAACATGATCTGGTTCGGCGTGCTGATGGTGATCGTACTGGAGATGGGGCTGATTTCTCCGCCGGTCGGGGTGAATGTCTTCGTGGTCAAGGGCATTGCGCCGGGCGTGCCGATGGGCACGATTTTTCGGGGTATCTGGCCGTTCTGGTTCGCGATGCTGGCGGCGGTGATCCTGGTGATCCTGTTCCCGGGATTGGCGTTGTTGTTGCCGAATACGATGTTTGGGTAAGGGCGGCAGGAACCCTTGCATTTTTTTTGAACGGTCCGGATTTCCGAATTGGCTGCGCCAGTCAGATCGGCTGGGGACCTCTGCCCCCCAGACCCCCGAGGTATTTGTGAACCATAAAAAGAAGACCCAGGCGGGTTCAGCACGGGATGTCTTGCCCCGTTGTCGATGCTTTAGATCGCCGACCAGATCAGCCGCAGCGCCAGCAGGGTCAGCAAGACCAGGATTGCCCGGTCGAACTGTGCCGCCGAGAGGTGCCGGGCCAGCCAGGCGCCGACGGGCATCGCCGCGAAGATCGGGATCAGTGCGAGGGCCGCCAAGAGCAGAACCTGCGGCGTCAGCAGTCCAACCCAGAGCAATGCCGGGATCTGCACCAGCGACATCGTCGCAAAGAATATCGATATCGTGGCGATGAAGACCAAGCGGTCCAGCCGCAATGCGTTGAGAAAGCTCACGGCAATTGGCGCCGAGATGCCGGCCGCGCCCTGCAGGACGCCCGCGGCGGTGCTGGCCGGAAGCACCACCCGTCGCGCCGCGGCGATGTCCAGGCGGAAATCCGGCCGCGCCAGGCGCAGCACGATGTAGAGGATCACCGCCGCCGCCATGGTCAGCGACAGCGAGCGCACCGGCAGCGCCACCAGCAGCCAGGTGCCCAGCAGTGCGCCAATCGCGCCGCCCAGGGCAAAGCGCGTCGCGAAGCCCTCGCCCAATCTGTGCTGGCCATGTTGCCGGATTTGCCAGAGATTGGTTGCCAGATTTGGGATCACCATGACGACCACGGCGAGTTTCACATCAACGAAGGCGGCCATGACAGGCACGGCCACCACCGGCGTGCCCATGCCGGTCGCGCCCTTCATCAGGCCACCCAATGATAGGGCGGCGAAGATCGCGACAAGCGCGGAAAGATCAAGCTCTGGCATGACCCTCGGTGGCGTTGACGGTGGGCTTAGTCAAGAGAGGTTGGTATGTATGATGTTCTGATCTCCGGCGGCGGGCCGGTCGGGCTGGGACTTGCGATCGAGCTGGGGCAACGTGGGCATTCGGTTGCGATTGTCGAACGCAATCTCGAGCCACCGCGCATCCCCAAGGGCCAGAACCTGACACAGCGCACGATGGAGCACATGCGCGCCTGGGGTGTCGAGGAGGAGATCCGCGCGGCCAAGACAATCCCGCGGGGCGTGGGCCTGGGCGGGCTGACGGCCTATGGGTCGCTCTTTAGCGGTTATCACTACGACTGGTTCCGGCGAGCCTCCGTCAGCCAGTACTACGCCGCCGAGAACGAGCGCCTGCCACAATACGCCACTGAGGCGGTGCTGCGGGCGCGGCTGGACGCACTGGAGAGCGTCGATTTTCTGGTGGGCTGGGCGGTGACGGAGGCCTCGCAGTCGGACGATCATGCGGAGATGCTGATTGAACGCGAGGGCGAGACTCGCGTCCTGTGCGGCGCGTATCTCGTGGGCTGCGATGGCAGCCGCTCGCTTGTGCGGCAGGCCTCCGGCATCACCGAATCGGTACAGGATCACAACCGGCCAATGGTGCTGATCGTCTTCACCTCGCCGGAGTTCTTCGAACTGATCGAGCGCTTCCCCGATAAGCAATTCTACAATGTCCTCCATCCCGACCTCGACGGCTACTGGATGTTCTTCGGCATGGTCGAATGGGGACAGTCGTTCTTTTTCCACGCCCCAGTGCCGCCAGAGACGAACCGTGAGAGTTTCGATTTCGCGGGCCTGCTGCACCGGGCAGCGGGCGGGGAGTTCGCGGTTGACCTGGACTATGTCGGCTTCTGGGATCTGCGTATCTCGCAGGCCGACCAGTATCGCGCGGGCCGGATATTCATCGCTGGCGACGCGGCCCACAGCCACCCGCCCTATGGCGGGTACGGCGTGAATACCGGGTTCGAGGATGCCCGAAATCTCGGCTGGAAGCTGTCAGCGGTCCTGCAAGATTGGGGTGGCGCAACGCTTCTCGACAGCTATCACGCCGAGCGCTACCCGGTCTTTGCCTCGACCGCGCATGACTTCATCGACCGGTTTATCCGCGATGACCGGGCGTTTGTCCGAAAGTTCGACCCTGCCGTCGACAGGGCGGCTTTCGAAGTGGCCTGGGGGGAACGATCCAAAGGTGGGTCCGACAAGGGCATTGCGGGCTATGCGCCGCATTATGGCGGCTCTCCGATCGTGACCGGTTCGACGGAAGATGCGCCCAGTGCCGTGGGCAAGCATGAGCTTTCGGCGCGTCCAGGCCATCATCTGCCGCCGCTTTCGCTTGGCAATGGTCAAAGCACGCAGGATAGTTTGGGGACGGGTTTCACGCTGTTCTCGGAAACGGCGACTTTGGTGCCCGGCGAATTTCCCGTGACCCAAGTGCGGACGGTGCCTGAGGATGCCGAGGCGCGCCACGTTCTGGTCCGGCCGGATGGCTATGTCGCATGGGCGGGGGACGATGCAGCGATGATCCCCAGAGCGCTTCATCGGGCATCAGGCAGGTAGCGGACAGCAAATCTAAATTTCCGCAGAGCAAGCCCATCCGCTCCGGGCTCGACTCCGTCACCTGAGCGTTTCAGTCTGTCATCTCGTGGCTGAACGGCCTGTGTGGATGGCGCCCGCATAGCAAGAGTTTTCGGAGCTTCGTGGGCATGGTCAGATGCTGGCATGTGCCCGGCCTTTTGATGCGGTACACATGACCGCTGGCCCTGATGGGGTCCGCCAACTGAGTCCCGAAGCAGCTTTTCGGACTTTGGTGTCCTGGACATTCGACGGGGTTTCTCGGTCTGCGGGCTGACTGTGCGCCATCACTCCGATCGTCTTGTTATTCCTCTGGTTTCCTCTTTTCTCCCAACCGTCAGACGGCCCGCGACTGATAACGTTCGTTCTTTGTCAGTAGCGCCCATGCGATCCTCGCGGCTTTGGTCGCCATGGCGACCGTGACTGGCCGGAAGGGTTTGCGGGCCAACAGGTCCTCGGCCCACGGGTCAGCCCTCTCAGGCTTTCGCTTCATCTGAACGACACGCGCCGTCATGCCGGCGACCAGAAGCCGCCTGACATATCGGTCCCCCATCTTCGAGTTGCGGCCCAAGCGTTCCTTGCCTCCACCCGACCTGTTCAACGGGATCAGACCGAGCCAGGCAGCAAACTCACGGCCGTTTCGGAACTGCTTGGCACTGCCGGCCGTCGCCACGATCGCTGAGGCCGTCACCGGACCGATCCCGGGACTCGTGCGCAATAGGTACACGCGTGGATCGTTGCGGGTTTCGAGCGCGATGCGCCGGTCATACCAACCGACCCCCAGATGCAACGCGACAAGCTGGTGGCTGAGGTTGACGACTACATCCTGCGCTGCCTCATGCAAGTCGGGTTGGGTGCCGTCCGCCACACTCTTGGCGAACTTGATGGCGTGGCCGCCCCCGCGGGCCAGGGTGATCCCGAACTCAGCCAGCAGACCACGCAACATGTTGCTGAGTTGGGTGCGCTGGCGGATGATCAGGTCTTGCGCATGGTGCAGGAATGGAACAGCTTGCTGCGCCCCGGACTTGATCGTCGCAAAGCGCATCGTGGGGCGCGTCACCGCCTCGCAAATAGCCTCGGCGTCGATCGCGTCCGATTTGCCCCGCTTTACGTATGGCTTCACATACATGGCCGGGATCAGGCGGAGGTCGTGACCGAGCTTCGTGAGCTCGCGCGCCCTATAATGGCTCGAACTACAGGCCTCCATGCCAATCAAGCACGGGTCGAGATCCCTGAAAAATCCCAAGACCTGCGATCGGCGAAGGGCACAGTTGAACGCAACCTTGCCATCTTCCGCGACACCGTGGACCTGGAAAATGTTCTTCGCAAGATCAAGACCGACAGCTATACCTGCCCAGGCGACCGGGTGCTGCAAACCTATCGGCGCAACTTCTCCAAGCCACGAAAGCCAAACGGCGGCAAGGACGGGTTCATCAAATACCGTGCGTCAAAACACGACTGCGACGCATGCGTG
>JASJDP010000032.1 GCA_030065095.1 Rhodobacter sp. | reverse complement strand
GGGCTTGTCTCGCTTCCCAGCCATTCTCGGGTCCTCCTAAAACAGGATATTCCTATCCCAGTGGGCGGACCACCTTCAGGGGGCTATTCCAATTTGAGTTCGGCCGAAAAAGAACAATATCCCAATCAAGTAGTGAGGCATTGGAGCGGAGTCCGACTTGTTCAACGGCGTCCGTTGCAAGTTCAATTCCTATGGAGATGATCTTTTTCACCGGTTTTCCTCACATTAGGTTGTGAGGGACAGTAGGATTTCGCCTTCCTTTCGGCAAGCGACCAAACGTGCCTCTAGCCGACTCTGAAAGTCTTGCTCCAATCGTCCACGTCTGCATCGCTGGCCGTGCCACTTGACACCCATGCCAGCACGTCCTCGGGCTGTGGCACACCTTCGCGTCGGCAAATTTCGCGAACCGCTTCCCGCCATGCCGCCACGGAAGCCCCTTCAAGCGAGCAGTAGTGCATCCCGATGCGGGCGAGTTGGAGCGCCCTCTCGTGTCGGTTCAAGAAGTGCTGCATGAGTTGTCCCTCGTTTCGGATGAAGGGGGCCAGCGACACCATTGCCAGCCCCCTCCCGTGCCACAGGAGCATCGGCGGGCATTTGTCGCCGATATCCTCGGGCTAACCAATTTGATAGATTGGAGTCAAGTAACAGAAAACATAGGCAACTTTTTGTCACGGCTTCCGGGCAAGACGAGCTACCTGTATCGTTTAGCAGAATCACCCAGACCGCATGGAGACCACGAAATGTCCGAACACGATGCCTACGGCGGACCATTCTTCGTTCCAGAAATTGATGCCGATCAGAAAGGCATTACCACTGACGCCGCAGCCCGTGCGCTCGCCGAGCCGGGCCTTCCACTCAACAAAGCATCGGTGTTCTTTCGGAACTGCGCCACCAACGGGCTGGTTCATCCCTATACCCGGCTCAGAACCGGCCTGAAGCCTTACCTCTACCGGGCCGACCAACTGTTGATCGCGGCCGTTCTGCACCGTGTCGCTGAGGCGGCATTTTCCGATAAGAGCCTGCGCCAAAAAGTGTCGCACACGCTCAACGCATGGAACGCAGACGATCTTTCTCTGACTGAAGAGGCGATCCGCGAAGGCAATGCTGAACACTTCGCGCCACGATCCCCCGCCGCCTTCGCGCTCTATTCATTCCTCCACGGGAAACGAGGCTTCAGCTTCGAGATCAGGACGTGCCGCCAGATGGATAGGGGGACATTGACCTTCGACTGTCGCCTCGGGCGGCAGGATACCGAGGGCGTGACCCGATTCCGGCTCGACCCCGAACAATACAGCGTGCGGTCAGCGTTCGTCACGTCCGTTGACGACATTCTGATCCACCTGACCCGGGAGCGCGAGATCGCGAATTAAGCATGGCTTTCTGGTCCCGCCTACTCCGTCGGACACGACCCGAACCGACCGGCCGCCGCAGCTTCGACGCGGCGGCTGGATCGCGTCGCGGTGAGTCCTTTGGGCGGCACTTCGGCTCACACGGGGCCGAGACGCTGGCGGCGGGGCCGACTGTCCGGGCACGCGCGCGGCACGCCTACGCCAATAACGGATACGTCCGAAACGGGGTGGACGCGATTGTCGCAGAATCCGTTGGGGCGGGGATAGAAGCCAACTCGGCTTACCCGGATCGCGACGTGGCCGCGCAGATCGACTCGCTGTTCTATGCCGCCGATCTGGACGCAGAGGGGCGCACCGATTTTCGCGGCATGACCGCTGCTGCGGTGCTTGCCGAGCTGGTGGACGGCGAGGCGTTCTTTGTGGCCGAGGCGCGCGACGGTCGCACGGTGTGGCGGCAGCTGCCCGCCGAGTTCATTGATGAGTCGGACACCCGCGAACTGAGCGACGGCTACGTGGCCGCCGGGATTCACTTCAACAACGACGGCACGCGGCGTGCCTACACCGTCCGCCCCCAGCGTCCGACCGATCTGTATCCGGCGGCGACGGACCCGGTCATTGTCTCGGCCGACTCCATGCTCCACATCTTCCGACCTCTCGGCCCGGGGCAAGTCCGGGGCATCTCAGCGCTCGCCCCGATCCTGCTAACCGTCAATGAACTGGATCAAGCACTGGACGCAACGCTGGTGGGCCTGAAAATCTCGGCGATGTTCGCGGGCTTCGTGGTGGACCATTCCAACATGGGCGGGGCCGCGCAAGCCTTCCCCGACGCGGACGGCCTGACCGACATTTCTCTGGAACCCGGCGTCATGCGCGTCCTGCCCGGCGGGACCGATGTGAAATTCGCCAGCCCCGAACAGGCCAAGGAACAGATCGCCTTCGCCAAGCTGACGCTTGGCCAGATCGCCGCCGGGCTCGGCGTGCCGCAGCACCTTGTGGACGGCGACCTGAGCCAAGCCAACTACAGCTCGCTCCGAGCGGGTCTGCTACCGTTCCGGGCCAAGGTCGAACAATTCGTCTACCACACGCTTGCCCCCCAATTTCTGGACCCGATTTTCCGCCGCTTCGTGACCGACGAATACCTTGCCGAGCGGCTGGACGTGGAAGACCTGGACTCAGCTCTGAAGGTCGAATGGCTGCCGCCGCGCCCGATGCAGGTGGACCCCGAAAAGGACATGGGCGCGGCCGAAACCGCGCTTCGTCTGGGGCTCACCAGCCGCCGTCAGGCCGTCGCATCGCTGGGCTGGAACGTCGCCGAGCTGGACGCGGAGATTGCCGCAGACCGCGCCCGCGAAGCTGAGCTGGGCCTGACCTTCTACGCAAAGGAGTCTCCCGATGCCGCTTGATGCCACAATGACCCGCGCCGCGATGACGCGGCCGAACAGCTTTGATCCCAAGACTCGCACCGTCTCAGCCGTGGTCGCAACCTCGACGCCCGTCCAGCGCCGGGACGCCCGTGGCCCGTTTCTCGAAATTCTGACCGCCGACACGTTGGACTTATCGGCCGTCGAAGGATTGCCCGTTCTCGACAGTCACCGAACCGCGACGGTGCGTGACCAGATCGGCCGGGTGAGGTCCGTTGCCGTGGAAGGCGCGTCTGTCGTTGCCGTCCTAGAGCTGACTTCCGCCGAAGATGCAGAGCCGATCCGGCAGCGGATCGCGGATGGCACGGTCAGCGGTGTGTCCATCGGATACCGCGTGACCGGATGGACCGAACAATCCACACCGCAGGGGCGGGTTAAAAGTCCGACCGGCTGGCGGTTAACCGAGGTCACTTTGACCAGCAACCCGGCCGATCCAACGGCCCGTCTGAGGCACGAGCAAAGGAGTCCCGCCATGCCGCAAGAAGTCATTGAAACCCCGACGCTTGAAGAGGCCGAAACCCAACGCCGCGCCGACATTCGCGGGCTGGTCCGTTCCGCTGGGCTTGGAGCAGAGATCGCCGATCAGCTGATTGACCAGAACGCCGATCTGACCGCCGCGAAGGCGGCGATCTTCGACGCGCTGGACGAACAACGCCGCTCGCGGCCGATCATCCGGGTCCACAGCTCGGCCGAAGACCCGGCCGTGATCCTTGATCGCGCCAGCGATGCTCTGCACATCCGCATGGCTGGCGGCGAGCCCAAGCCCGAGGTCCGCAGCTACATGGCCATGTCGATGTTGGACATGGCCCGGGACTCGCTCGCCCGCTGCGGCGTCTCTACGCGAGGTATGAGTGCCGATGAGGTCTTCACGCGGGCGGGCGAGCACACCACGTCGGACTTCCCGACACTGGTCAGCAACGCGATGAACAAAACCGCACTGGCCAGCTATCAAGCCGCCAGCTCGCCGCTGAAGTCGCTCGGCCGTCAGCGGTCGCTGTCCAGCTTCAAGACGGCCGCCAGCATCCGGCTCGGCGAACTGGGCCGACTTCAGGAACTGGACGAGTCCGGTGAGATCAAGCACGTCACCCGCGCGGAAAACGGAGAGACGATGCAACTGGGGACTTATGCCGCCGGACTGAACGTCAGCCGCAAGCTGCTGATCGACGACGATCTGGGAATGCTCGGCGACATGACTTCGGCCTTCGGCGAAGCGGCCGCGCAGACCGAAGCCGACATTCTGCTGGCTTTGGTCACGGGAAACCCGAACCTGAGCGACGGCACGGCCGTCTTCGACGCGACCCGGGGCAACATCGCGGGCGCTGGCACTACGCTGGACGTGGCTGCGCTCGACGCCGCACGGAAGGCAATGCGCGCCTTCAAGGGGCTCGACGGCGCGACGCTCATCAACGTGACGCCCAAATACTTGCTGGTCGGCCCGGAGCTGGAAACCACCGCAGAGCAAGTCTTGGCCAGCATTTACGCCGCGACCGTGGACGACGTGAACCCCTTCACTTCGAAGCTCGGCCTTTTGGTGGAACCCCGGATCACCGACGCCAGTTTCTACGTCTTCGCCGATCCGGGCCGAATTGCTGGTCTGCAATATGGCTACCTCAGCTCGGCACAGGGCGTCCAAATCCAGCGCAGCGAGGCGTGGTCCACCCTTGGGCTCAAGTTTCGGGCATGGCTCGATTTCGGGGCCGGGTGGTTTGACTGGCGGGCCGCCTACTTCAACGCGGGTGTGTGATGGCTCTGACCGCAACAGAGCTTCAAGCTGCCCGGGCGAGCCTCTTGAGCGCTCGGGCGGGCGGTATCCGCCGGGTGCGGGACCAAAACGGCGAAGAGGTCGAATACAAGACCGACGCCGAAATGGCCCGGGCTCTGGCGGCGCTGGACTCGGAGATCGCCGCGCTGAGCGGCAAGCCGCCTTCGTCCTTCCACTTCGCTACCTCGAAAGGAACCTGAAATGAAAACCTACGTTCAACCCGGCGACCGTATCACCGTCACAGCCGCAGCTGCCGCCAACTCAGGCGACGGTGTTCTGATCGGCTCGCTCTTCGGCATCGCCTTCGGGGACGCCGAGATTGGCGAAAAGCTGACCCTCGCCACGAACGGCGTCTTCAATATGCCCAAGCCCTCAACGGACGTGCTGGCCGTCGGCGATCCTGTCTATTGGGACGATACTGCCGGATTGGCCACGGCAGACGATGCTGCCGGAGCCAACCCGGCAATCGGCATCGCGGTCACGGCCGCCGGGAACCCGTCCAGCGCCGTCAACGTGCGGCTCAACGGCAGCTTCTGAAGCGATGCCTGAAGCGGCCCTTCACACGGCTAAACTGGCCCCGCCGCTGCCAGAGCGGCGCGGCCTGAGTCGTGAAGAATCGGCCGCCTACGTCGGCGTGGGCACGTCGAAATTCGATGCGATGGTTTCAGACGGTCGGATGCCAAAGCCCAAGAAAATAGACGGCCGCAGGGTCTGGGACCGCTGGGAATTGGACCGCTCATTCTCGGGCTTGCCGGGCGGTGATGACTCCGAGCACAATCCTTGGGACGAATAACAATGCCCGGGGGTGCCATGAAGTTCCGTCTCAAGTATGTCGTGGAGGACACCGATAGGCACGGCAACGTGCGACTGTATTACCGTCGCAATGGTCGCAAGATTCGGCTTCGGGGGCCTGCGGGTTCACCCGAGTTTCTGGCCGACTACAAGGCCGCAGCGAAAGGGCCGAGACCGGAGAAAGCCGCCAGTGGAAATGTCGGGCGCGTGGTGCCGCGCAGCGTCAAATGGCTCTGCGTCGAATACTACAAGAGCGCTATGTTCAAGGAATTGGCTCCGCGCACGCAGAAAGTCCGGCGCTCCATCCTAGAGCGGTTTTGCCAACACAAGAACGACGGGGACAAGCCATTCGCTCTATTGCAGCCGCGCCATATCCGCGTGCGTCGGGACGAAATGTCCGACCGGCCCGAAGCGGCAAACGGTATGGTGAAGGCGCTGCGCCAACTATTCCGTTTCGCGCTGCGCTATGACCACCACGACGACAATCCGGCCGACAAGGTGGAATACCTCTCTGGGAACGCCGAAGGCTTCCACTCTTGGACGCTGGAAGAGATCGAGAAATTCGAGACCAAGCATCCCGTTGGTAGCCAAGCGCGTCTGGCCTTGGCTCTTGCGCTTTACACCGGGCAGCGCCGGGCAGACCTTGTGGCGCTTGGTCGCCAGCACGTCCGCGATGGATGGCTGGTCTTCACACAGCACAAGGGCCGAAACCGCAAACCCGTCCGCATGGAAATTCCGATCATCCCGGAGCTTCAGCGGATCATCGACGCAACAGGCACCGGCGATATGGCGTTCTTGAAGACCGCCTTCGGGCGGCCTTTCACTTCGAACGGCTTCGGCAACCGTTTCCGAAAGTGGTGCGATGAAGCGAAGCTACCAAATTGTTCTGTCCACGGGTTGCGCAAGGCCGCCGCAGCGCGGCTGGCGGAACTGGGCTGCACCGAGTTTGAGATCATGGCAATTACCGGCCACACGACCAGCAAGGAAGTCACCCGCTACACCCGAGCCGCTAGTCAGAAGACCCGAGCTGAAAGCGCCCTTCGCCGTCTCACGGGAGAACAAACCCCGGACAAAAGTGTCCCACTTTCGGCGGCGGTTGTTCCCGGTGGGACAAAACCGCAACCTAAGTAGCTGAAAAGTAACAGCAAAAAGAAAGGATGGTGCCCGGGGGCGGAATCGAACCACCGACACGAGGATTTTCAGTCCACTGCTCTACCCCTGAGCTACCCGGGCAAGGGTGAACGGCGCGCCGCTCGGGTGGGCGGGTTTTAAGAACTTGGGGATGGGGTGTCCAGAGGGATTTTCCGCTGAATATCAGCATATGACTTGCCGGTGAACTCCATGGACCCGTCGGCACCGGTGCTATCAAAGATCCTTTGCCTTTCGGTCTCACAACGACGGTTCCCTGGATTTGATCCGCAAGTGACGAGGTCGCGTTCCTGTCGTTTCGGGTGGACCATTGCGTCCCAGCATTGTGCGCAGACCGACTGGATCATAGGCTGCTGATCAAGCATCGCCGACGCGCAACGCAGTTCGTCCGTTGCCTTGCGGCGAGAGCTTCGGCGACGGGATTGGAGACAAGCCGCGCAACGGTGAGACGTCCCACACCCAAAGCCAGCCGCGAATCCCGATCGAGCAATGGAGGAAACACGACAGCACGAAACGGCCACACAGAGCGTTGGGCCAGCGATGTCCTTGGCCGAAGTTCGGCGGGCTACCTATGGTTCCGGGCGAGGGCGGCGAAGAGGAATTCGTCCTGAACTCCGTTCGGCCCCCGTAGGTGCAGCCAGGTCAATTCGGGACGCGATTGAGGTTGGCAAAAAGCATCCCGATCCTCTTCCGCTTGTTGGGTGAGACCTTGTATCCCCGGGGCCGGTCAATCTGACGAGATCATGCGTCCCGCCTGACGTTCCAGAGCACGCAGGACAGCATCGTTCCCATCGAAGATACCGGCGGCCTGCGAATAGGCCTCACGCGCCCGCTCTTGCTGACCAAGTGTTGCGTAGGAACGGACCAGCATAACCCAACCGTCGGGATCATTGGGTTGCTCTTCAAGACGCGCGGCCAGGCCTGCAACCATGCCTTCGACCATGCTGTCGCGTTCGGCCTGTGTCATCCCGGCGGCGGCGGCGATGTCCTCGGCGTCCGGGCCGCGCGGGCCGGTGGCGACCAGGTCGAGGCCCAGGGCGCGCTCGGCCTCGCTGATCTTTTGCAGAACGAAGGGGGCGGCGGCGAAGTGCTGACGGGCTTGCGCCAGCGCCTCGGTGGCGGCGTCCCGTTCGCCAGCCACGGCCTGCGCCCGGGCCAGCGCGATCCAGGCCTTGTAGTCCTTCGGTTGCTTGGCCAGTTGCGCCTCCAGAGTTGCAATCCGATCCGTGGCGAACATCACGCCCGTCCCGCCCGCGGCAGCGATCTCGGTGGGCGTTGCATCCGGGAGATAGTCGGTCACATCCTGCTCCAGAAACCGCGCCATGTTGACGATGTCGCGGCGCACCAGCGGCATCCACGGCGCGCCCGGTGCACTGGATCTGGCAAGCGCGGTCCAGCCCTCTATGGCGCCTTGGAAATCCTGCGTCTGCGCCCTGGCAAGCGACACGTAGTACCGCGCCCGCGGATCGGCGCTGTCACGCGCGACCTGTTCAAAGATCAGCCGTGCCGCTCCGGGCACCTTGTTGCCGTTGGCCAGGGTCATCGCCTCGGCATAGGCCGACAGAACGGCGGGGCGGTCACCGGCCAGATCTGCGGCATGCCGGTAGGCGTCGGCAGACGAGGCGTGGTCGCCAATGGCGGCGTAGCTGCGGGCCAGCATCCACCAATCCTCGAAATTCTCGGGGTTGTCCTGAGTCCTCTGAATCAACAGCTGGATCTGGCTGGTCAGGTCGCCCGCATCGGCCATGCGCGTCAGCGCCTCTTGCTTGCGGGCAGCAAGCGGCTGGTCGGGCGCGTCGGGGCTGCCGAGCCAGGCGTAGCCAGCAAGCGTCGCAGCGGCGGCGACGAGAGTGACGGACACGGCGGTCAGCGGCGCGCGTTTCGAAATCGCGAGGCCCTGGTCGAGACTGCGCGCGGCGTGCAGCGCGCGGCGTTCGATCTCGGCGCGGGCGGCGGTGGCCTCGGCATCGCTGATCAGCCCGCCGGCGCGGTCGCGGTCGACCTCGTCCAGCTGGTCGCGGTAGATCGAGATCGCGCCATCGGCGCTGGTCAGGTCCACCGAACGGATGCGCAGAAACGGCCAGGCGATCCAAACACCGGACAGCAGCGCGGCGGCGGCGAGGGCAAGCCAGAACATCTAGCGGGTCTCCTTCAGCAGCGCCCGGGCAGCGGTGCGGTCTTCGTCCGACAACGTCTCGGGTGTGCGGCGCGGTTTGCGCATATAGGCGGCAAAAGCGAGACCGGCGATCAGAACCAAAGCCGGCGGGGTCAGCCAAAGCGCGTAGGTGTGGGCGGCAACCGGCGGCTTCAGCAGCACGTAGTCGCCGAACCGGTCCTGCACATAGGCCAGGATTTCGCGGTCGCTGTCGCCGGCAGCGATGCGCTCGCGCACGACGACGCGCAGATCCTTGGCAATGCCGGCATTGCTGTCAAAGATCGACTGGTTGCGGCATTTCAGGCAACGCAGGTCCCGGCCGACGGCGCGGGCACGCTCTTCGAGCGCGGGGTCGGCGAACATTTCGCCCGGATCCAGCGCGAAGGCGGGCGGGGCGAGCAGGAGCAGGAGCAGGATCAGGGTGCGCATGGGCTATTCCGCGGGTTGGGCGATGGCTGAACGCCGTGCGGCGGGGGCACCGACGCGCAGGCGGCGGTCGGCCAGCGTGATCAGCGCGGCCAGCGTGATCAGCATGGCGCCGAACCACATCCAAGGCACGCCAGGATTGTAATAGTAGCGGGTGACGAAGCCCCTCGCGCCATTCGGATCCCCCAAGACGGCGTAAAGGTCGCCGTGCCAGAGCGTACGGATGCCGGCCTCGGTGGTCGGTTTTTGTTCGACCGGGTACCAACGGCGTTCGGGGAACAGCAGCGTGACAAGCTCGCCATTGCGGGTCACGCGGACGGCGGCGATCGACGTCTGGTAATTCGGGCCGGACGTGTTCTCGATATCCATCAGAGTGAATTCATAAGGTCCGACTTGCGTTGCCTCGCCCGTGGTGACGGTCTGGATCGCCTCGTCGCGCCAGACCGAGACGGCGATCACGCCGGCGGCAGCGATGGCGAGGCCCAGATGTCCGAGATAAAGCCCCCAGGCGGATCGTGGCAGCCCGACAAGCCGGCGCAGGAAGGCCCTGTTCGGGAACCCGGTGCGGCGGCCAAGATCCTGAAGCGTGGCGACGGCCAGCCAAAGCGCGACGAACGCGCCCAAAAGGCCCACCGGATCGGACAGACCCATAGCCAGAGCCAGCAGGACTGCGAGCGTCGCGGCGACCCCGGCAGTCGTCGCCGCCCGGCGCAGCACATCGGCCTTGCGGGCGCGCTTCCACGACAGGAACGGGCCAATCCCCGCGATCAGCATGGTCACGCCAAAGATCGGCAGAAAGGTCTGGTTGAAATAGGGCGCGCCGACCGAGATCTTGTCGCCGGTGATCAGCTCCAGCACCAGCGGATAGAGCGTGCCGACGAACACGACGCCACAGGCGACGGCCAGCAGCAAGTTGTTGACCAGAAGGCCGGTTTCGCGGGACCAGAGCGCGAAGACGCCACCGTCTTCGAGGTCCGGGGCACGCCAGGCGAATAGCGTCAGCGCGGCGCCGATATAGACGCAGAGCATCAGCAGGATGAACGCGCCGCGTTCGGGGTCGGTGGCGAAGGCGTGCACCGATGTCAGGATGCCGGAGCGGACCAGGAAGGTGCCGATCAGCGACAGCGAGAAGGTCAGGATCGCCAACAGGATCGTCCATTTCAGCAACGCGTTGCGCTTTTCGACGACGATGGCGGAATGCAGCAGCGCGGTGCCGATCAGCCATGGCATGAAGCTGGCGTTCTCGACCGGGTCCCAGAACCAGAACCCGCCCCAGCCGAGCTCGTAGTAAGCCCACCACGATCCCAGCGCGATGCCGGCGGTCAGCCCCGACCAGGCAAAAAGCACCCAGGGCCGCATCCAGCGCGCCCAGGCGGGATCGACCCGGCCGGTGATCAGCGCCGCGACGGCGAAGGAGAAGGCGGTCGAGAACCCGACATAGCCGAGATAGAGCAGCGGCGGGTGGAACGCGACGCCGGGGTCCTGCAAGAGCGGGTTCATGCCCTGGCCATCGAGCGGTGCGTTCGCGATCCGCTCGAACGGGTTCGATGTCAGCAGGATAAAGGCATAGAACCCGATGCCGATCATACCCTGCACCGCCAGCACCGTGGCGCGCATCACCACCGGTATCATCCGCCCGAAGACCGAAATCAGCACACCGAAAAGCGCCAGCATCAGGACCCACAGCAGCATCGAGCCTTCGTGGTTGGCCCAGACGCCGGTGATCTTGTACAGCATCGGTTTCGCCGAATGCGAATTCAGCGCGGTCAGGCGCAGCGAGAAGTCAGAGACGACAAAGGCATAGGTCAGCGCCCCGAAGGATGCGGCGGTTGCGAGGAACTGGACCTGAGCGGCGGTGTCGGCCACGCGCATCGCCCCGGCATGGCCGCGTGACGTGCCCCAGAGCGGCACCACCGACTGGATCAGCGCGGCGGCCAGCGCCAGCCACAGGGCGAAATGGCCAAATTCGACGATCATGCATGCGTCTCCTCGATGGGGACCGGCAGACGGCGGGCGATCTCTGCCATGTCCGGCACGACGTATTCGGTGGGCGACAGGAATTTCACCAAGCCGGACTTCTTGATCCGGCTCAGGATGCGGCTGACGGTTTCGGCATTCAGACCAAGGTAGTCGGCGATATCCTCGCGCGACATGTGCAGGGTCACCGGCCCCTTGCTGGTACGCGCGGCCATCTGCGCCAGAAACAAGAGCACGCGTTCGCGACTGTCCAGTCGCCCCAGCGTCGAAATATGCGCCTGGGCCTGGGTCAGCCGGCGGTGCGCAACCGCAAAGGTGGCCCCCAGAAAGCCCGGGTCGTGGCGCAGATGTCCCGCGGATTGGCTGAGGTCGATCTCGCAGATCCGGCAGTCGCTGAGCGCCTCCAGCCAGTTTTGCGTACCGCTGCCCGCCATCAGGGCGCAGACGATGTCGCCCGGGCCTTCGAGCCCGACGATCTGGCGGCGGCCATCCTCGAAGGCGACGCAGGTCGCCGCGGTACCGTCGACGATCACCCAGAACTGCAGACAGGCACCGCGCCCCCGGCATTCCAGCCGGTCGCCGCGATCCAGCGCCAATCCGCGCTGATGCGCGGCCACCCCGTCGAGATCGTGAAAGCCGCAACCGGTCAGGGCGCAGTTTTGACAGGCCGGGCACAGACCGGTCCCGGACTCCGTTTCGATCGGGATGAAATTCATTGCCCCTCCCGAATTCGCTGATGCAGCGTCAGCAAGAACCCGATGCTTCCGGAAACCTAAAGGCGGTTTTCCCGGCCAACCTTGCGATGGATCAAGGTTCTGATCCTATGCGGGAAAATGAATGTGATCGGGAATCGAAGGCTTTCTGACAAATGTCAGGGCGGGCCAGATCACGGCGGCGTTACCAATACGGTGACGCATGGATTCTGTCCGGGGAGTGATTCCGTTGAAACGCCTGATCCTGACCCTCACCGTTCTTTTCGCCGGCACCTTGATCGCGCAGGCCCAAGGCGCGCCCGAAGAAGTGACACCCGAACTGGCGGCCGAGAAGGGCTGTTTGTCCTGCCACGAAGGCATCGAGGATTTCACCCAAGGCGTGATGATGGAGACGATCAAGGCGATGGGCCCGGATTATGGCGATCCGGACGGCTGCGTCGTGTGCCACGGCGGCAACCCGCAAGGCCTGACGGCCGACGAGGCGCACAGCGGCACGGTGGCCTTGTTGGAGGAAGACGGCGGTCCGCACACCTTCTACCCCGACCCGGGCTCGGTCTGGATTGCCGACAAGTCGTGTGGCCAGTGCCACGACGGCTATGCCGAGCGGGTGATGAAGTCGCTGATGAACACCGAGGCCGGCAAACTGCAGGGCAACCTGTGGAGCTGGGGCGTGATCGACACGCACCGCTCGGTCTACGGCAACTATTCCCTCACCGACGACGATGGGCCGGAACCCTCTGTCGGCACCGACGCCTATAAGGAGTACATGGTCGCCTTTGCCGAGGCGCATCCCGACCAGATGCCAGACAGCATGGAACAAGTGCCCGAGGTCGACGTGAACGCGATCAGCGAACACCCCAATCTTGCCGGCATCACCTATTCGCGCCAGCAGTGCCAGCGTTGCCACGTGGGCGTGAACGGGCGCGAAAAGCGCGGCGACTACCGCGGCGCCGGCTGTTCGTCCTGCCACGTGCCGTATTCGAACGAGGGCTTCTATGAAGGCAGCGACCCGACCATTCCGAAGGACCAGCCGGGCCGTCTGCTGACCCACCAGATGCAGGGCTCGCGCAAATCCGTGGTGACCCATGGCGACGTGACCTATTCCGGCATCCCGACGGAAAGCTGTGTCAGCTGCCACAACCGCGGCAAGCGGATCGGCGTCAGCTATCAGGGCATTATGGAGTTCCCATACGGCTCGCCCTACAACGAAACAGGCGGCAAGCAGCCCAAGCTGCACACCAAGAACTACCTGTTCATCAAGGACGACCTGCATCACCAGGTCCAGTCGCGCGAAGGCAACCCCGAAGGTGGCATGCTGTGCCAGGACTGTCACACCTCGGTCGACATGCATGGCGACGGCAACCTGCCTGGCACCACGTTGGCACAGGTCGAGATCGAGTGCGAGGACTGCCACGGCACCGTCACCAGGTTCCCGTGGGAGCTGCCCTTGGGCTACGGTGAAGAGTTCCAGCAGGCGATCGACGACACGCCGCGCGGGCTGACCGAGGACCTGACCGACGAGCAGTGGTTCGCCGAGGTCTACGAACCCGAGGACGGCTATCTGCTGACCGCCCGCGGCAACCCCTACGGCAACGTGGTCAAGCGCGGCGACAAGGTGATCCTGCATTCCGCCAGCGGGCTCGAATTCGAGATCCCGGTGCTGAAGCAGATCGCCCTGGACGGCACCTGGAAGTCGCCCAATGCCGAGGTCGCGATGATGTCCGTCGGCCAGCACATGGAGTCCATGGAATGCTATGCCTGCCATGCCGACTGGGCGCCGCAGTGCTATGGCTGCCACATCACCGTGGACTATTCCGAAGGCAAGACGGATGTCGACTGGATCACCAACGCCAACGCGCGGGGCGAAAACGGCCTAACGGCGGATGCCGAGCTTGGCACCAACGGCCTGACCTCGCCCGGCAAGGTCAGCGAGACCCGCAGCTACCTGCGCTGGGAAGAGCCGACGCTGGGCATCAACGGTGAAGGCCGCGTGTCTCCGCTGATGCCGGGCTGCCAGGTGATCACCACGGTCATCGACAAGGACGGCAACACCATCGTCCACAACGAGACCTGGATGACCCCGGACGCCGGCGGCACCAAGGGCCTCGACCACGCCGCGGTGCAGCCGCACACGGCGGGCCGCGAGGCGCGGTCCTGCGAGAGCTGCCACAACAACCCCAAAGCTTTGGGCTACGGCATCTCGGGCGGCCGGTTCCTCAACGGCTACGAGGACGGATTCACCGTCGACGTCAAGACGGCCCTCGGCGTCCTGATCCCGCAGCAGACCCAGTTGCAGTCGCAGCCGGTTCCGTCGCTGGATCACGACCTCAGCCGGATTGTCACCGAGGACGGCCAGCAGTTGGTCACCGTCGGCTCGCACTGGCCGCTCACCGGCCCGCTGCCGCAAGAGACCCGCGACAAGATGGAGCGTACGGGCCTTTGCATGGGCTGCCACCAGAACATGACCGACGCGGAAATCTGGGACGCGGTGAATTCGGAGGCGTTCGTCAACAATGTCGAGCACCAACAGCGCATGGACGATGCGATCCACGCGCTGGCCGAAAAGGAAGCCGAATAATCGTTCCGGCCCGGCCGACCCAGGCCGGGCCAACCATGACACGACCGGGAGCAAGAGATGCGCCTTCTGATCACCGCCACCGCCGCCCTGATGATGACCGCCCCGGTCTTCGCGGGGTCGCATGAGACGGGCTACATGGCCGCCGAGCTGATGCAGACCTGCCAGGACGCTGACAATGACGCGCGCGGCGGCGCGGCTGCCGAGACCGAGTGCGAGCAATACTTGCTGGGCTTCGTCGAGGCCCTTGCCGTCACCGGGATGGCCGGTTCCGGTACCGAGATCTGCCCGCCCGAGGTCAATGTCGCCGACGAGATACGCTGGGCCTACATCCGTTGGATCTACGGCGACTTCAGCGCGCGCAAGGCGTTGCCCGCCGCCGATGCGGTGCTCGGCACCCTGAAAGACAGCTTTGCCTGTTCCGGGTGAGGGAGGCAGAGTTGTACCGACACGCTGTCTGACCGGTTCCCGCGAGTTGCCCTAGCCGTCCGCCGCACGTCCGGCTTTCAGTATGCCGCTCAGCATGACCCTGACGTGGTCTTCGCGGAACGTACTCAGATCGTGTGGCTCAACCCTGTCGAACACCAGGCCCCAAATCGCCGCAAAGATCGCCGGCGACACAAAGAGGCGCGGATCGATGTCTCTGACGTCTCGTCTGCGCTGTTCTGAACCCATTGGACGACAACGGGACCAGTGCTCTGCGAAGGCGGAGGGGCGTGCTTGGCGAAAAGGCCTTTCCTCTTGAGTCCATACGGGGATGCTTCGCCGTCGGCCCTGACCTGATTTGCTCTCTAACCCGTCGATTTGCGGGCTGTTGGCAGGTTTGAGGTGTTCGGTACGCTTGACTTCGTACGCATCCCGGCCTGGCGCCGACTGCGCGTCAGTTCAGGAACACCACGAACATCAGCGCATTGCCGCGCATCAGCTGTTCGAAATCGAGCCAGCTGTCGGGGCTGACACGTTCGCCCTCTTCGGCGAATGGCAGCAGGCCGATACCATGGATCCATTCGGCAAGGTCGACCGGCACCGGATCTTCGAGCATGCGGCGCAGGTTGATCCCGGCGCCCCCGCGCAGGCGCCAGTGCGGGATCAGTTTGGTGCCGTTCAGCAGACCCTCGGCATCGTCGAGCACTGCCAGCCAGCGGGCGCTGGTGCCCGGCGGCACGGTCAGGCCAAGCCCCTGCTGCTGGCTGTCATTGGGGATCCATTCGCCGGCATTGTCGGTTTCCGCGCCGACGCGGACCCAGAAAATCCGGTTGAGCGCGATCATCTGCAGAAGATGTTCCCGGGCGGCGCGGGTATGGGCGGCATCGGGCTGCTGCTGCAGGGCGAAGTAGATCATCGCGACGCGATCGACCTGCTGGCCGAACTGCATGTCGAGCGCGTTGCGGTATTCGGACCCGCCCGCCAGCAGGTCCATCTGTCGTGACGCGTCGGTGACGCGGGCGATCTGATCGGTGGGTTCGAAAGCCAGCACCAGTTCGGCGAAGGCCGACAGGAAATGGGTGTAGGCGGCCAGCCAGGCGGCGTCGGCGGTGTCGAACCGGATCACCGGATTGTCGGCGATTCCCAGCGGACGTCCGGTCAATGCCAGACCGGCGACGTCGGTCAGCGCCTCGCCTTCATCGCGGGAGGCGTTCATGTTGATGTCGAACCAGAGATCGCCGAGCGCGATGGGCACGGCAACATCGCTGCCGTCGGCGATCGTGCTCAGCGGCGCGCGGGCGGCCGTAAGGTCGTCGATCAACCGGGTAAAGAGCGCCTCGATGGCATCGGGCCGGAACGGCTCGGGCTCCGGATTCGGCGGGACCGGCAGACGCAGGACAGGCAATTCCGTTCGGGCGGCGTTGATCCCGAGCCGCCAGCGGGTTTGCAGCGTCGTCTCGATGGCGCGCAGAAACCGGACCGCTCCGAGGGCAAAGTTCTGGGACGCATCGCGGCTTGTGATTGCGGCAAGGTGGGATTCCGTCTGCGCGATGCCGTCGCTGGCGAGCCGGGCAGACAGGCCTGGCCCGTCCTGGGCGCTGGCCGATACGGAGGCGAGGAAAAGGATAGTCAGGATCGATCTAAGCATATGGCTAGCCTAACGCACCGGACCGGGATGCCAAAGAAAAAGGCGCGCCGGGCGGGCGCGCCTTGGTGTCTTTGACGGCCGACCCTGTCAGGCGAGGCTGTCGTCGATGCCCTTGCAGGCCTCGACCAGACCCTTGACCGCATCTACGGATTTGTCGAACATCGCCTGCTCGTCCTTGTTCAGCTTGATGTTGACGACCCTTTCGATGCCACCCGCACCGATGATCGTCGGCACGCCGACATAGGTCTTTTTCAGCCCGTATTCACCGTCGCAATGGGCGGCGCACGGCAGCAGGCGCTTTTGGTCCTTGAGGTAAGCCTCGGCCATCTCGATGGCGCTGGTTGCGGGCGCATAGAACGCGCTGCCGGTTTTTAGCAGGCCGACGATCTCGGCGCCGCCGTCGCGGGTGCGCTGGACGATGGCGTCGAGCTTTTCCTGGGTGGTCCAGCCCATGCCGACCAAGTCGGGCAGCGGGATACCGGCGACGGTGGAGTAGCGCGCGAGCGGCACCATCGTGTCGCCATGGCCGCCAAGAACAAAGGCGGTGACGTCGCGCATCGAGACGCCGAATTCGAGCGACAGAAAATGGCGGAAGCGGGCACTGTCGAGCACCCCGGCCATGCCGCAGACCATGTTATGCGGGAGGCCCGAGAATTCGCGCAGGGCCCAGACCATCGCGTCGAGCGGGTTGGTGATACAGATCACGAAGGCGTTCGGCGCATGCGCGGCGATGCCGTCGCCCACGGCCTTCATGACCTTGAGGTTGATGCCCAGCAGGTCGTCGCGGCTCATCCCCGGTTTGCGCGGCACGCCGGCGGTGACGATGCAGACATCGGCCCCGGCGATGTCGGCGTAGTCCTGAGTGCCCTTCAACGTGGCGTCGAAACCTTCCGATGGGCCGGATTCGGCAATGTCGAGCGCCTTGCCCTGGGGAATGCCCTCGGCGATGTCGAACAGGACGACATCGCCCAGTTCCTTCATGGCGGCAAGATGTGCAAGCGTGCCGCCGATCTGTCCCGCCCCGATCAGGGCAATTTTCGATCTGGCCATGGTGATCTCTCCGGTCCAGTTGGTTTGCGGCGATGGGTAGAACGTCGCGCAGGGCCGCGCAAGGCGGCTGCGCTGCGGCAATTTTGGTATGCCGCCGGATACCGTGCTGCCGAAAGCGGTCTAACCGGCTAGGATCGGGCGATTCTTGGTCTGGGTGCGACCGTGGAACTGAATTTCGTGTTTTTTGCTCTGGCGATCCCCGCGGTCATCTTTGCCGGGATTTCCAAGGGCGGCTTCGGGTCGGGAGCGGCCTTTGCCGCGACGCCGCTGCTGGCGCTGATTCTGGAACCGGGTCCGGCGATCGGCGTCATGCTGCCGCTTCTGATGCTGATGGATGTCAGTGCGCTGCGACCCTACTGGCGGCAATGGGACGTCCGGGCATCCTGGGCGCTGGTGATCGGCGGCGTGCCGGGCGTCGCGTTGGGCGCGCTTCTATACGGGATCGCGGACCCGGACGTTTTCCGGCTGCTGATCGGCGCTATCGCGCTTGGGTTCGTGGCGTTCCAGCTTGGCCGGGCGCGGGGCTGGATCCGGCCCGCAAAGCGCACGCTTCCGGATGCCGCGGGGGCGGGTATCGGCATGATCGCCGGATTCACCAGCTTCATCAGCCATGCGGGCGGACCACCTGCAGCCGTCTATCTGCTGTCGCGGCGCCTGGACAAGCGCACCTATCAGGCGACAACTGTCATCGTCTTCTGGGCGATCAACGTCGTGAAATTCGTGCCCTATCTTTTTCTGGGCATCTTCGACCGGCAGACTTTGATCGCCGACCTCTACCTTGCGCCCTTTGCCGTGCTCGGGATCTGGCTGGGCGTATGGTTTCACCGCGTCGTGCCCGAGCGGCTGTTTTTCACACTGGTCTATGCGTTTCGGACTGTCACGGGCACGAAGCTGATTTTCGATGCGCTGACCTAAAGCTGCAGGCCGGTCGGCGTCAGATCCTCTGTGACGGTCTCGAATGCCTGGCCGGAGGCGACAAGGCAGGTCAGCCCCGCCGGCGAGGTCACGGTAATGGTCCAGGTGCCGGTTTCCAGCGAGGCGAACACCTCGATCACCGCGTTGTTGGCACCAAGGCCGATCGACTGCCGCGTCTCGCCAAAGCCAGAGGCCAGACGTTCGACCACGCGGTCGCGGTCGGCGCAGTTGCGATTTTGCTGGGCGAACGCATGGCCGGTGGCCAGGATCATCGCGCCGACGCCCAGAGAGAGTGCAAGAAACCGCTGTTTCATCAGGTCTACCCTTCAACTCTGCGGGCGGGTCCCGTCCGGGCCATCCGGGGTTCCGGCGGTCGGGCGCTGCCCTTCGTTCAAATCGGTGCCGGAGCGATCATTGCCATGGGTCTCAGACGGCCACCCGAGCGGCTCTCTCGTCGTCCGACAATGCCAGGAAGACTGCTCTTGAGAACTGGAAATTTAGTTAACGGTGCGCGCGTTGACGTGCATGAGGCGCAAGACTTTGAAGACTCGGGATTTCTGCAGTGCGGCAATGTTATCCTTGCGAACTGCCCGGGGTATATGGTCCTGTCCACGCCAGAGCGGAGGAAGGCGAGAATCATGGATCACACGGCACGTCCCTATCGGTCGGTACTGTATATCCCGGGCTCGAAGGAACGCGCGCTGAAAAAGGCGCGTGAACTGCCGGTCGACGCGATCATCTTCGATCTCGAAGATGCCGTGGCGGCCGAGGAAAAGGTCAACGCGCGCGCCACCTTGGCCGCGGCACTGGCGGCTGGCGGCTTCGGCGACCGCGCCAAGATCGTCCGGATCAACGGATTCGATACCGACTGGGCAAGCGATGACGTTGCAGCGCTGGCCAATTCGGGCGCCGATGCGTTTTTGCTGCCGAAGGTGAACAACGCATTGGACATCAAACAACTGACCGACCTTTTGCCCAAGGACATCCCGGTCTGGGCCATGATGGAGACGCCGCGCGGGGTCATCAACGCAATGGAAATCGCTGCGCATCCCCGGGTGACGGGCTTTGTCGCCGGCACCAACGATCTGGCCAAGGACCTTGGCTGCCGGTTCCGGCCGGACCGTCTGCCGCTGATGACCAGCCTGCAGATGCTGCTGCTGGCGGCGCGGTCGCAGGGCGTGGTTTGCATCGACGGGGTTTTCAACGCGTTCAAGGACGAACACGGGCTGCGGTCGGAATGCGAACAGGGGCGCGATCTTGGCTTTGACGGCAAAACGCTGATCCATCCTGCGCAGGTCGCGGTCGCCAACGAGGTCTTTGCGCCGTCCGCGGACGAGGTCGATCTGGCACAACGGCAGATCGAGGCCTTCGAGGCGGCCAAGGCCGACGGCCAGGGCGTCGCCGTGGTCGACGGCCGGATCGTCGAGAACTTGCATGTCGCCACCGCGCGGGCCACGCTGGCCAAGGCCGCGGCGATTGCCGCATTGGAGATGGCGCAATGATCTGGCTGGTGCTGGGTGTGGTCCTGTGGTGGGGCCCGCATTTGTTCAAACGCGTGGCCCCGGATTTGCGCGAGTCGATGGGCGACGCCGGCAAGGGCGTTGTGGCCATTCTGGTTCTGCTTTCCGTCATACTGATGGTGATCGGCTACCGGCAGGCGGACGGAGCAGTGTTCTGGGGCCGGAATTCGGCGCTTGTCGGGATCAACAACCTGCTGATGCTGGCGGCGTTCTATTGCTTCGGTGCGTCGGCGGCGAAACCCGCCAAGGTCTGGCTCGGCACCAAGCTGCGGCATCCGCAACTGACCGGCTTTGCGATCTGGGCGTTCGCGCATCTGCTGGTCAACGGCGATGTGCCGTCCTTTATCCTGTTCGGCGGTCTGCTGGCCTGGGCGTTTGTGGAGATGGCCGTGATCAACCGGGCCGAGGGCCCCTGGACGCCCCCGCCCCAGGCACCTGCGAAAAAGGAAATCACCCTGGTCGTTGTCACTCTCGTGCTCTTCGCGGTTACCAGCGGGGTGCATTTCTGGCTCGGCTATCCGGTCTTTGGATGAGCGGCATGAAGCTGTACCGTCTGCTGACCGAGGAAGATACGTCCGCCTTTTGCCACAAGGTGACCGAGGCGCTGTCGAAGGGCTGGGAGCTTTATGGCGCGCCCGCCTACGCCTTCGATGCCGCGAACGGGGTCATGCGTTGCGCGCAGGCCGTGGTGAAGGACGTCGACGGTGAGTACGCGCCGGATCTGAAGCTTGGGGAGCTTTGAGATGGCGAAAACCAATCCGGGCCGGTTTTTTGAGGATTACGCGGTCGGTCAGGTGATCGCCCATGCCGTACCGCGAACCGTTTCGGGGGGCGAGCGGGCGCTTTATCACGCGCTCTACCCGGCGCGGCATGCGATCCATTCCTCGGACGAGTTCGCCGAGCGGTGCGGGCTGAACAAGTCCCCCATCGATGACATGGCGGCTTTTCATCTGGTCTTCGGCAAGACGGTGCCGGACATCTCTCTGAACGCGGTGGCCAATCTGGGCTATGCCGAAGGGCGGTGGCTGAAACCGGTCTACCCCGGCGACACCCTGCGGTCGGATAGCGAGGTGATCGGGGTCAAGCAGAACTCGAACGGAAAATCGGGTGTGGTCTGGGTGCGGACCCGCGGGATGAACCAATGGGATGAGCCGGTGCTGGAATATGTCCGGTGGGTGATGGTGCGGAAACGCGATCCGGGGGCCCCGGCGCCCCGGACTGTGATTCCGGACCTGGCAGAGGCGGTCGCGCCAGAGGCGTTGGTGATCCCCGAGGGGCTGGATTTCCTGCAATACGATTTCGGCCTTGCGGGCGAATCGCACCGCTGGGCGGATTACGAGATCGGCGAGAAGATCGACCATGTGGATGCCGTGACCATTGAAGAGGCCGAACACATGCTGGCCACCCGGCTGTGGCAGAACACGGCGAAGGTGCATTTCGACGCCACAGCCCGGCCCGACGGAAAGCGGCTGATCTATGGCGGGCACGTGATATCGCTGGCCCGCGCGTTGAGCTTCAACGGTCTTGCGAATGCCCAGATGATCGTGGGATTGAACGCGGGCGCGCATGCCAATCCCTGCTTTGCCGGCGATACGGTGCGGGCCTGGTCCGAGGTGCTCGACAAGGCAGAGACACCGGCCCCTGGGGTGGGCGCGGTCCGGCTGCGCCTGGTCGCGACCAAGGGCGCACCGTTCGCATTGCGCGGCGAGGATGGGAAATACCTCCCGGACGCGCTTCTTGATCTGGATTACTGGGCGCTGATGCCAATGTGATTTCGCCGCCCGCGCGTTTGCCATAGGCTCTGGCCCATGCGCGCGCTGCTGTTCAGCCTTTGTCTGGTCCTGTTGGCCTCTCACCCGGCACGCTCCTGCGGGTTGGCGCTGGTGCTGGCGGTGGATGTGTCGGGCTCGGTCGATCCGCGGGAATACGATATCCAGATGCAAGGGTTGGCCGAGGCCCTGCGCGATCCTGTCGTGTCGGAGGCGCTGGTGCTGGCAGAGGCCGCGATCATGCTGGTGCAGTGGACCGGCAGCACGCGGCAGGTCGTATCGGTGCCCTGGACCCGCACCCGGAGCTTTGAGGATATCGAGGCGCTGGCCGTGACGGTGGACGGCACACAGCGGAAGTGGCGCAACTTTTCCACCGCCGTCGGCGAGGCGCTGGACTTCGCGCGGGAGCAGTTTGCCGGTGCTCCCGCCTGCGAGCGCAAAGTCATCGACGTCTCGGGCGACGGGGTTTCGAACGAAGGTATCGAGCCGCGTGCCCTGCATGCCGCGTTGAGGGCCGAAAACATCACGGTGAACGCGCTGGCGATCGAAGCCTCTGTCACCGACCTGACCGCCTATTTCTGGGAAAACGTGATCACCGGCGAGGGCGCCTTTGTCGCCACGGCCGATAGTTTCGACGACTACCCTGCCCGCATACGGCAAAAGCTGATCCGCGAGACAACGAAGCAGCTGGCCTGCGCCGCACCGACCTGCCGGGGAGCGGACGATGAGGGTTGACCCGCCGCGCGGCGTTGGCCTTAAAATCATCACATGAAACGCCTTGCCGCCGTGCTTTTCGCTGTGAGCCTCGCCACGCCTGCCCTGGCCGCGCGGATGGACGACCGGACCCGCGACTTCGTCGCGTCGAACCTGCTGGCGATCTTCTATCACGAATTTGGCCATGCGCTGATCGACATCATGAAGCTGCCGATCTTCGGACAGGAGGAGGACGCGGCGGATGTGCTGAGCGCCGTGCTGATCCACGAGCTTTATGAAGAGGAAACCGCTGTACGGATCGCCTATGCGACCGCCTATGGATTTCTGGGCGATGCGAATCTGCGCATGCAGGAGGGTGTCGATGTTGCCTATTGGGACGTGCATGGCCCCGACCTGCAACGATACTATACCTTCGTTTGCCTGTTTTACGGCGCGAACCCGGATGAACGAAACGACATCGCCACTGAACTGGAGCTGCCGGAACCGCGGCAGGAGACCTGCGAGGAGGAGTTTCAGCTGGCCAGCGACAGCTGGGGACCGGTGATCCAGGAACTTGTCGACAACGGTGCCGGGCGCAGCATGCGGTTTCTGGCCGACCATCGGGTGGGTATCTTCGGCAAGTTC
The DNA here is from genome assembly GCA_030065095.1 of Rhodobacter sp. Lineage (GTDB taxonomy): Bacteria > Pseudomonadota > Alphaproteobacteria > Rhodobacterales > Rhodobacteraceae > JASJCA01. The sequence continues at coordinate 33,679 of JASJDP010000032.1, read as the reverse complement.
TCGGCGGATGTGATCGGCGAAGAGGTTACGACGATGAATGGCGACATGTCGCTGCCCAAACGCCTTCTGGTGCGGGTCGAGGCCTGCGGAACGGTGAATGCGTTCTACGATCCGAAGAGCCGAGAGATCATCATGTGCACCGAGTTTGCCGAGTATCTGGCAGACATCGCCCCGAATTGATGTACCACCCGGCCGATCGGACATTTTGTGACCACAGTTTTGCACTGTGTGATCACATCGTGGAAAAACCTTCGTGATGCGCCAAAAGATCACGGCATTTGAGGGTTTGCCCCTCGTGACTTGCACGGAAAACTTGGTATCACAGGACATCTTCAAGTGTCGCGCGCGAGAGAGGGATACATTATGGCAGACGTGAAGCCCGTCGAAAGGCCGCTGTCACCGCATCTGCAGATCTATCGGCCGCAGATGACCTCGATCAGTTCCATCCTGACACGGATCACGGGCAATGGTCTGATCGTGGGCGTGGTCCTGATGATCTGGTGGCTGGTCGCCGCCGCGGTGGGGCCGGAGTATTTTGCGACGGTGAACGCCATCGCGACGTCCTGGTTCGGCGATCTGGTGTTCACACTGTCGCTGTTGGCGGTCTGGTATCATTACCTCGCCGGATTGCGGCATCTCTATTTCGATGCGGGCAAGGGCCTCGAGATCGAGACCGCGGAAACGCTGGGTTGGGCCTGCATCGTCGGCTCGGTCGTGCTGACCGTTCTGACGCTGCTGGTCATCTGAGGGAGGACGCGATGCGCTATCTGACCGACCGCAAACGCGCCGAGGGCAAGGGCGCCTCGGGCACCGGGACCGAGCATCACTGGTACATGACCGTCAGCGCGGTGGGGTTGGCGGTGATGGTGCCGACCTTCCTCTACATCTTCGGCAGCACGCTGGGGGGCAGCCACGAGGAGGTTCTGGCCACGTTCCAGCGGCCATTCGTGGCGATCCTGAGCGCGATGGTGCTTGTGGTCGGCCTCAATCACTTCCATCGCGGCGCGCGGGTTCTGATCGAGGACTACATGCGCGGCATGAACCGCAAGTTCGCGCTGATCTTTGTGATCACATTCTCCTATTTCCTGATGGCCGCCGGGCTCTATGCTCTGGCAAAGATCGCACTCTAGGGAGCTGGCAATGGCAGCCTACGATTACGAGACGCACAACTACGACGTGGTGGTGGTCGGCGCCGGGGGATCCGGGCTGCGCGCCACGCTCGGCATGGCCGAGCAGGGCCTCAGGACGGCCTGCATCACCAAGGTGTTTCCGACACGGTCGCATACGGTGGCGGCCCAGGGCGGCATCGCCGCATCGCTTGGCAACATGGGCCCCGATCACTGGCAGTGGCACATGTACGACACCGTCAAGGGATCGGACTGGCTGGGCGACACCGACGCCATGGAATACCTCGCCCGCGAAGCGCCCAAGGCGGTCTATGAGCTGGAACATTACGGGGTTCCGTTCAGCCGCACCGAAGAGGGGATGATCTATCAGCGCCCCTTCGGCGGGCACACGACCGAGTTCGGCGAAGGCCCCCCGGTTCAACGAACCTGTGCGGCGGCCGACCGGACGGGACACGCGATTCTGCACACGCTGTACGGGCAGAGCCTGAAGAACGATGCCGAGTTTTTCATCGAGTACTTCGCCATCGACCTGATCATGTCCGAGGACGGCCAGTGCCAGGGCGTGGTGGCCTGGAAATTGGATGACGGTACGATCCACGTTTTCAACGCCAAGATGACGGTGCTGGCGACCGGCGGCTATGGCCGGGCCTATTTCAGCGCGACATCGGCCCATACCTGCACCGGCGACGGAGGCGGCATGGTGGCGCGGGCCGGGCTGCCGCTGCAGGACATGGAGTTCGTGCAGTTCCACCCGACCGGTATCTACGGCGCGGGCTGTCTGATCACCGAAGGCGCCCGCGGCGAGGGCGGGTACCTGACCAATTCGGAAGGCGAGCGGTTCATGGAACGCTATGCGCCGACCTACAAGGATCTTGCCAGCCGCGACGTGGTCAGCCGCTGCATGACGATGGAAATCCGCGAAGGCCGCGGCGTTGGTCCGAACGGGGACCACATCCATCTGCACCTGAACCACCTGCCCCCCGAGACACTGGCGGAACGGCTGCCGGGGATCTCCGAATCGGCGCGCATCTTTGCCGGTGTCGATCTGACCAAAGAGCCGATCCCGGTGCTGCCGACGGTGCACTACAACATGGGCGGTGTGCCGACGAATTACTGGGGCGAGGTTCTGAGCCCGACCAAGGACGACCCCGATGCCATCGCACCGGGGTTGATGGCGGTGGGCGAGGCCGGCTGCGCCTCGGTCCACGGCGCCAACCGCCTGGGATCGAACTCGCTGATCGACCTTGTGGTGTTCGGCCGGGCGGCCGCGATCAAAGCCGGCGAGGTCGTCGATGCAAAATCGGCGAATCCGGCGCTGAACCAGGCGTCCGTCGACAAGGCGCTCGACCGCTTCGACGCCCTGCGCCATGCCAGCGGCGCGGTCCCGACCGCAGATCTGCGGCTGGAGATGCAGAAAACCATGCAGGCGGATGCCGCGGTGTTCCGTACCGACAAGACGCTCGACGAGGGTGTCGAGAAGATGTACGGCGTGGCCGGCAAGATGGACGACATCCAGGTCACCGACCGGTCGATGGTCTGGAACAGCGACCTGATGGAAACGCTGGAACTGACCAACCTGATGCCCAATGCGCTGGCCACCATCGTTTCGGCCGAGGCCCGCAAGGAAAGCCGCGGCGCGCACGCGCACGAGGATCATCCGGACCGCGACGACGAGACCTGGCGCAAGCACACGCTGGCCTGGGTCAACGGCAAGGTCGACCTCGACTATCGCCCGGTGCATCTGAATCCGTTGCTGGGTCACAATGAGGGCGGGATCGACCCGAAGAAAATCGCCCCGAAGGCACGCGTGTATTGATCCGGCGGCTGACATGTCTTGCCGTATTGGTGGCGGCCTGTACGCCGACGCCAATGACCCCTGAACGCGCCGAGCGGCTGTGCCGGGAAGAGGCAGGTCTTGCCGACGGCGTTCGGGGGACCGTCGGCATCGGCGTGGGATCGGGCGGGCCCGCGGGCAAGGCCAAGATCACCGTCACCAACCGCATCTTCGATCCGCAATCCGAGGCTGAGTTCATGGCGGAATGCATCGCCCGGCGTCTGGAGGGAAGGCCCGCGCCGACGACGGCGGGTATCACCATCGGGGGCTCGTTGTGAAATTGCTTCTGGCCCTGCCCGCGGCCCTGATACTGGCCGGTTGCGCGGAGACCCAGAAAACCGCCGACGCGGTTGCGCGGAAAGGCGCGAAGGCGGCGGTCGAGGAAACGCTGGTGCGCCGCTTCCCGCAGGTGCCCGCCGCGAAGGTCACGCCCTATTCGGATTGCGTGATCGACAATGCCAGCGCAGGCGAAATCCTGTCGCTCGCGGGCGATGCGGTGTCCGGCACGGATGCCGGAACCGCCGAGTTGGTGATCGAGATCGCCACGCGCCCCGACACCTTGAAATGCCTGGCCGGTATCGGCTTGCCGACCCTTTTGCTCTGAGGATAGAAACATGGTGCAATTCACACTTCCGAAGAACTCGAAAATCCGCACCGGCAAGACCTGGCCCAAGCCGGAAGGCGCCACCAACATACGCAAGTTCCAGATCTACCGCTGGAACCCCGACGACGGCCAGAATCCCAGCGTCGACACCTATTGGGTCGACATGGATACCTGCGGCCCGATGGTGCTGGACGCGCTGATCAAGATCAAGAACGAGATCGACCCGACGCTGACGTTCCGCCGCTCCTGCCGCGAGGGCATCTGCGGGTCCTGCGCGATGAACATCGACGGGATCAACACGCTTGCCTGCATCTACGGCATGGATGACGTCAAGGGCGACGTGAAGATCTATCCGCTGCCGCACATGCCCGTGGTCAAGGACCTGATCCCGGACCTGACGCATTTCTACGCCCAGCACGCCAGTATCATGCCGTGGCTGGAAACCAAGACGAACCGCCCGCAGACCGAGTGGCGGCAGACGATCGAGGATCGCAAAAAGCTCGACGGGCTTTACGAATGCGTGATGTGCGCGTCCTGCTCGACGTCCTGCCCGAGCTATTGGTGGAACGGTGACAAATACCTTGGCCCGGCCGCGCTGCTGCACGCGTATCGCTGGATTATCGACAGCCGGGACGAGGCGACGGGCGAGAGGCTGGATGATCTGGAAGATCCGTTCAAGCTGTATCGCTGCCACACCATCATGAACTGCACCAAGACCTGTCCCAAGGGGCTGAACCCGGCCAAGGCAATTGCGCATATCAAGAAGATGTTGGTTGACCGGGTGGTCTGAGTCGGCCAATGACATGATGCCTCTACCCTGTACGGGAAGAGGTCTAGTTGCACGGTGTACATAAACAGCGATGGCTTTTCCCGAATGCACCGTCGCGTAGGCGTTTGTTTGTGTTTATGGACAGAAGCGCAGTTGAGTGCTGGCATCGATGGCACAGCTCTCGACCCGGATGAATTTTTTTTGGAGCCGCGTTCTACCGGTTCTGGCCTCGAGCGGACGTTGCACATTGAGCACGAAGCCGCGCCATCGCCGTCCCGCGGGGAGGCGAACCAAACCTCTGAACGGCTCGATTTATCCCAGCAAAGTCCGAACGATCTCAATGCGATGCGCGCCGGCAACAAATCGCCTCCGCTTCGGGGCGGGTCGGCGATGGCGCGGCGGGGCTGCGCCCCTTGATTCCGCGCCTGGAGTCAGAGGCAAACGACCGCTCCAAACCAAACCGGCCCGGCGGTCCATTCGCGATGCATCCCGCCTTAAGCGCTGATCATCTCGGCCTGGCGTACGATCACCTCGGCCTGCTTGATCGACGCGATATCGACCAGCCGGCCCTTGTAGACCGTCGCGCCTGCGCCGTCCCGCTTGGCCTGTTCCATCGCAGCAAGGATTTCGCGCGCTTCGGCGACCTGAGCCTCGGATGGCGTGAAAACCTCGTTCGCCAGTGCCACCTGCTTGGGGTGAATTGCCCATTTGCCGACCATGCCCAGCGTGGCGGACCGGCGCGCCTGGGCGACGAATCCGTCGTCATCGGAAAAATCGCCGAAGGGACCGTCGACGGGCAGCACTCCGTGAGTGCGGCAGGCGGCGACGATGGCGGCCTGGGCCCAGTGCCAGGGGTCGGGCCAGTATTTCTGGCCCTCATGGACCATGTAATAGTTTTCCTGCGTGCCGCCGATTCCGGTCGTCTGCATTCCCATCGAGGCGGCAAAGTCGGCCGCGCCCAGTGACATGACCTGCATGCGCGGGCTGGCGGCTGCAATTTCTTCCACATGGGCGATGCCGGCGGCAGATTCGATGATGACCTCGAACCCGATCTTCCTTTCGCGGCCCTTTGCGATCTCGACAGCCGTAACCAGGGCGTCGACGGCATAGATATCGGCGGCATTGCCGACCTTGGGGATCATGATCTGGTCCAGCCGGTCCGAAGCGTTTTCCAACAGATCCACAACGTCCCGATACCAGTACGGCGTGTCGAGGCCGTTGATCCGGACGCTGAGATGTTTGGCGCCCCAGTCGATGTCGCCGATGGCCTCGATGATGTTCCGGCGCGCCTGCGGCTTGTCGTCGGGCGCGACGCTGTCCTCGAGGTCGAGGTTGATCACATCCGCCGCGCTGGCCGCCATCTTCTCGAAGATCGCGGGCCGCGAGCCCGGGCCAAAAAGCTGGCAACGGTTTGGACGGGCAGGCGGCGCAGGTTGAAGACGGAAGGACATGGGCGGGTCTTTCGGTAAGTTTATTGCGTCTCTAGGTGCCTGGTGGGTAGATTATTGCCCGCCATGCTGCAAGTGCGAATTTGCAGGTGCAGAATACAAACGGTGCGCTCCGGGGGATGATTCCCGGCTGCGCGTGCTTCGTGCCAAAGAAGAAGACATCGTACGCAGCCAACGGTGAAGTATTGAGCGTATTTCGCCGGTTTTGCAGGAGAATCTTCGGCAAGGTTGGTGGCAAGCTTCGGAATTCCGTAGGATTTCGCATCGAAACGAGGAAATACTGCGCCGATTGGTGGGGAGACACGCGATGATTCAAACACCGTATCTGCTGTTTCTGGGCGATGCGCCCGATCAACTGGGTGCCAAGGTGGCGCAAGGGATCAAGGATTGGCGGCCCGAGCATGCGGTGGGTCAATTCCGGATGGATGGCTGCCAGGCCGATCTTGGACTAACCGACATGACGCTGACGCAAGCCAGGGCTGCCGGCGCCAAGACGTTGGTGATCGGAGTGGCGAACCGCGGCGGAGTTATTTCGCCCGCGTGGAAGAAGGTGCTTGTGATGGCGCTGGAGGAGGGGTTCGACCTGGCCTCGGGTCTGCACAATCTCTTGCGCGACGAACCCGATCTGGTGGCCGTGGCCGAAGCCTGCGGGCGCGAATTGCACGATGTGCGCGTGCCGGAGGTCAACTACCCCATTGCGAACGGCGTCAGGCGGTCTGGCAAGCGCTGTCTGGCGGTGGGCACGGACTGTTCGGTCGGCAAGATGTACACTGCGCTGGCGATGGACAAGGCGATGCAGGCCAAGGGCATGAAGGCGACGTTCCGGGCGACCGGGCAGACCGGCATCCTGATCACCGGCGACGGCGTGCCGCTTGACGCCGTGGTGGCGGATTTCATGGCCGGTTCCGTCGAGTGGCTGACCCCGGACAATGACGACGACCACTGGGATCTGATCGAGGGACAGGGGTCGCTGTTTCACGTGTCCTATTCCGGTGTCACCATGGCACTGGTCCATGGCGGACAGCCCGATGCGCTGATCCTCAGCCATGAACCGACACGGCCGCATATGCGCGGGCTGCCTGGCTATGATCTGCCGTCTCTTGAGCAGTTGCGCGACACCGCGTTGCCGTTGGCGCGAGTGGCGAACCCGGCCTGCCAGGTGGTCGGCGTGTCGGTCAACACCGCAGGGATGAGCGAGGATGCGGCGTTGAGTTATCTTGATGGGGTGGAGAAACGGATGGGTTTGCCCACCGTCGATCCGTTCCGGCAGGGGGCGGAGCGGCTGGCGGATGCGCTGGCGGCCTATTAGGGCCTTGCCGCGCGCAACGCGTCGCGGTAGCCGGCGGCTGTCTGCCTCCTCGCGCTCCCAAGAACATTTTCAGCCAGATGAAGGAGCCTTCTGGTGGAACTGACGGTTGAGCAGGATGTTTTCAGACTGGCCGAGGTCTTTACGATTTCGCGCGGGTCCCGGTCCGAGGCACATGTTTTAACGGTGCGGATCTCTGACGGCGATCAGGCGGGCTGGGGTGAATGTGTGCCCTACGCGCGCTATGGCGAAACGCCGGAGTCGGTGGCCAAGCAAATCGACGGGCTCGCGTTGCCATTGGACCGGTCCGCGCTGCAGGCGATTTTGCCTGCGGGCGCCGCGCGCAATGCGGTGGATTGCGCCTTGTGGGATCTGGAGGCGAAGCGGGCCGGCCAACGGGCGTGGGACCTGGCCGGGCTTCCCGCGCCGGGACCTTTGGTGACGGCTTATACCCTGTCTCTGGACACGCCGGCGAAAATGCAGGCTGCGGCGGCACGGCATGCGCACCGGCCGCTGCTGAAGATCAAGCTCGGAACGCCCGACGACATGGCCCGGCTGGAGGCGGTTCGGAGCGGAGCACCCGACGCGCGAATCATCGTCGATGCCAATGAGGGCTGGACGGCCGAGGCCTATACCGACCTTGCGCCGCATCTGGTGCGGCTGGGTGTTGCGATGGTGGAACAGCCTTTGCCCGCTGGTGAAGACGGGATGCTGGCAGAGATCGCGCGGCCGGTGCCGGTTTGTGCAGACGAAAGCTGTCACGACCGGGCCTCGCTGCCGGACCTCAGGGGCAAGTACGACATGGTCAACATCAAGCTCGACAAGACCGGTGGGCTGACCGAAGCCCTGGCGCTGCGCCACGCTGCGCGGGCCGAGGGGTACGGGATCATGGTGGGATGCATGGTAGGGTCGTCCTTGGCCATGGCACCCGCGGTGCTGCTGGCGCAGGGCGCCGAGGTGGTGGATCTGGACGGGCCGCTTTTGCTGGCAGACGACCGCGAGGCGGCATTGATCTACGACGACGCGGGCGTGCATCCGCCCGAGGCGACGCTGTGGGGATGATGACGTCGATCATGTCCGGCTGCGCGTTTCCGCCCGATGCCGCGTCGCAAGGGTTCTCTGGCCACTTTTGCGTGCAGGACGACTGAGCGCGACCGGTTTCGATGTCCGATCACAGGACGCTTGACCCTGGCGACGCGAGGTCCGATGAACCGGATGATCAGGGAAAGGAACCTTATATGAGCCGGATCGTATATGTGGACGGGGCATATGTTCCCGAAGAAGACGCCAGGGTGTCTGTATTCGACCGCGGGTTTCTGTTCGCCGATGGCGTCTATGAGGTGACGTCGGTTCTCGGCGGCAAGCTAATTGATTTCGGCGGGCACGCAGCGCGGCTGGAGCGGTCGCTGGGCGAGCTGGACATGGCCTGTCCGGTGACGATGGACGAACTCCTGGGGATCCACCGCGAACTGGTACGGGTGAATGAGATCGACGAAGGGCTGGTCTATCTTCAGGTGACGCGGGGGTCCGCGGGTGACCGGGAGTTCGAGTTTCCCGATCCCGCTGATGTGCCGTCGACGCTTGTGCTTTTCACCCAGTCCAAGCCCGGCCTGGCGGACAGCCCGAAGGCAAAGAAGGGCATCAAGGTCATCTCGATCCCGGACATTCGCTGGGGCCGGCGGGACATCAAGACGGTGCAGCTGCTTTATCCTTCGGTCGGCAAGATGATGGCCAAGAAGGAAGGCTGCGACGACGCCTGGATGATCGAGGACGGGCATGTGACGGAAGGCACGTCGAACAACGCCTATATCGTCAAGGGGCGCAAAATCATCACCCGGCATCTGTCCAACGACATCCTGCACGGCATCACCCGCGCCGCTGTCCTGCATCTTGCGCGCGAGGCGCAGATGGAGATCGAAGAGCGGGCGTTCACCATCGACGAGGCAATGGCGGCCGACGAGGCCTTTGTCACCTCTGCCTCGACCTTCGTGATGCCCGTGGTCGAGATCGACGGTGAGACGCTGGGCGACGGGACGCCGGGCCCGGTCGCATCCCGCTTGCGCGAGATCTATCTGGAAGAAAGCCGGAAGTCAGCGATCTGACACCAACGGAATTTCACGGGACATAGATCAAAGGAGCATCGGTCGGCGCCGGATTGACCGATATCAAGGCATGTTCACCGGCTTCCGGTAAGCGGGACGTGCCCGACAAGAATTGATCCGCGCCGAACACAGGCGTCAATCCGAGAGAGACGCAGGATGGACCACAGCCAACTGGAACCGATGTTCAACCCCAATTCCGTGGCTGTTTTCGGCGCAAGCGACGCCTCGACCGGCGTCGGCGCCCGGGTTTTAGCAAACCTCCTGGCCGGCGGATTCGAGGGCCCGATCGTTCCGATCAATCCGAAGTACCAGACCGTGGCCGGGCGCCCGTGTTACGCCACTCTCGGCGAGGTGGGGACCGACGTCGATCTTGCCGTGATCGCAACGCCCGCACGCACCGTCCCCGATATCATTCGGCAGTGCGCCGAAGCCGAGACCAAGACTGCGATCGTGCTTTCGGCAGGGTTCGGAGAAGGCGCCGCGTCCGAACGGCGCCTGGCCGACGCGCTCAGGGATACCGCAACGCGTAGCGGGGTGCGTATTCTCGGCCCGAACTGCGTCGGCCTCGTCCGCCCATGGCTTGGGCTCGATGCGACGTTTCTGAGTTCGTCTACTCCGAAGGGAGGGCTCGCCCTGATCTCTCAATCCGGCGCACTTTGCTCGGCGATTTCGGATTGGGCCGAACCGCACCACCTGGGATTTTCGGCGCTCGTGTCGCTCGGGAATTCGTTGGACATCGATTTCGGCGATATTGTTCAGTTTTTGGCGACCGATCCCAAGACCAGCGCAATTCTGCTGTACATGGAGGGGGTGCGCGATGCATCCGCGTTCATTTCCGCCCTGCGCAGCGCGGTCCGGTCAAAACCGGTCGTCGTTTTGAAATCGGGGCGCCACAGCCAAAGCTCGAAAGCCGCGCACACCCATACCGGTGCTCTGATCGGCGACGACGCGGTCTTCGACGCCGCGCTCAGCCGTGCCGGCGCCGTCCGGGCAAAAACCTTCGGCCAGCTCTTTGCCGCCGCCGAGATCCTGTCGGCGAACAAGCGGGCGAACGGCAATCGCCTGGGGATCATCACCAACGGCGGCGGCGCCGGGGTGCTTGCCGCCGACCGCGCCGGCGATTTCTCGATCGACTTGCCGGCGCCCTCCGAAAAAACACAAGACGCGCTGGACAAGGTGCTGCCGGCCTTCTGGTCGCACGGCAATCCGATCGACATACTCGGCGACGCCACGCCCGAGGCCTATGGCACGGCCGTCGCGGCGGCGATGGCCGATCCGAACTCCGATGGCGTCCTGGTGATGCTGACCCCGCAGGCGATGACCGATGCGACGGTGGCCGCCGAGGCCGTGATCGGCGCTGTTCCAAAGCGCAGCCGCAAGCCGCTGCTTGCCTGCTGGATGGGCGAAACCTCGGTGGCGGAGGGGCGCAGGCTGCTGTCCAGCGCCGGCATCCCCGATTTCACGACGCCCGAGCGATCGGTCGAGGCGTTCTCGTACCTGGCCCAGCATCACCGCAACCGTCAGCTTGCGCTGGAAACGCCCGGTCCGCTGTCGGACGACGACGCGCACGACCTGGATGGTGTGCGGATGATCATCAACTCTGCGCTGTCGGAGGGCCGGTCGATGCTATCGGACATCGAATCGAAAGCGGTGCTGCGGGCATTCGGCATCCCGATCAACATAACGCTGGAGGCGGAAGACGCCGAAGACGCTCTGGTCGCCGCACAGACCGTGGGATTCCCGGTCGCGATGAAGATCAATTCGCCGCAGATCACCCACAAATCCGATGTCGGCGGGGTGCGGATCGGGATCATGAATGCCGCCGACGTTAAACTCGCCTACCGCGAAATCGTGAACGGTGCGCGCGAAGCCCGTCCGGATGCCGAGATCCTGGGTGTCACGGTCGAGGCCATGGCGCATGTCGAAGACGCCCGGGAACTGGTGATCGGCGCCAGCCGCGACCCCGTCTTCGGACCGGCTGTCCTGTTCGGGGCCGGCGGCACAATGGTCGAGGTATTGCGTGACAGCGCCGTTTCGCTTCCGCCTCTGAACGAGGTTCTGGCGCGCCGGCTTATCAGCCGCACCAAGGTCTCGCAGCTTCTGGGAGCGTTCCGCGATCGCCCCGCGGTCGACCAGGACGCGGTGATCGATGTTCTGCTGCGGGTCTCGGACATCGTTTGCGAGGTGCCCGAGATCACCGAGCTTGACCTCAACCCGCTCTTTGCCGGACCGGACGGCGTCATCGCGGTCGACGCCCGGATCGGTATCGCGCGGCCACCGGCGAAGGACGGGCCGTACGATCACGTGGCAATCCATCCCTACCCGCGCCACCTTGTCAGCCAGCGCCATCTGTCGGACGGCACTCCGCTGGTCATCCGCCCGATCCGCCCCGAAGACGCCGAAAGCGAGGCGGCCTTTGTGCGTGAGCTGTCGCCAGAGGCCAAGCGGTTCAGGTTCATGGGAACCTTGAACGAGCTCAGCCCCGAGATGCTGGTGCGTTTCACACAGATCGACTACCGGCGTGAAATGGCGCTGGTCGCCGTGATCGAAAGGGACGTGCCGGAACAGATCGGGGTCGCCCGGTATGTGATCAACCCCGACGACACGTCATGCGAGTTTGCCATCGTCGTTTCGGACCGGGTGCAGAACAAGGGCATCGGGACGAGGCTGATGAAGGCGCTGATGGATGCGGCACGGGACCACGGGCTAACAAGGATCGAAGGGACCGTGCTGCGCAACAACGCGCCGATGCTGGATTTGATGGATGAACTCGGGTTCGTTCAAAGCCGGATACCGGATGATCCGGACGCCGTCATGGTCGAACGCTGGCTTTGACGGCCCGCCGGGATTGCCACGCCTGGACGAGCCCGCCGCGCGGTGGCCTTCAGAGCGTCATTGATACAGCCCGGCCGTCCGTGCGCGCAGCTGGACGAGCGCCAGGACCGTATCGATGATCGGTGTCGCTGTTCCGGTGATGCGGCCAAGCTCCTGGACCGAGGCGACCAGCGCATCGATTTCCATCGGGCGGCCCTGATCTAGGTCCTGCAGCATGGACGTCCGGTGCGCCCCAACCGCCGCGCCGCCGTCGATGCGGCGGTCGACGTCGATGGGGAACCTGACACCCAGCTTCTCGGCAATCTCCTGGGCTTCCAGCATCATGGCGCGCGCCACTGCCCGGGTGCCGGGGTCGGTGCAAAGCACATCGAGCGTGGCGTGCGTGAGGGCCGAGATCGGGTTGAACGACAGGTTGCCCCAAAGCTTGACCCAGATTTCGTCCCGCAGCTTGGGGCGAACCGGCGCCTTCAGACCCGCCGCGGACAGGGTCTTCGACAAAGCCAGAGCGCGGTCCGACCGCGACCCGTCGGGCTCGCCCAGCGAGAACCGGTTTCCCTCGATATGCTTCACCACGCCCGGTTCGATGACCTCTGCCGCCGGGTAGACGACGCAACCCAGCACGCGGTCCGGGCCGAAGCCGTCCCATTGCGCGTTGCCGGGGTCGACCGTGGACAGGCGGGTGCCCTCCAGCGGCCCGCCGATCTTGTGGAAATACCACCAGGGCACGCCGTTGACGCCGGACACAATCGTCGTGTCCGGCCCGATCAGCGGCTGCATCCTGTCGACGACCGGAGGCACCGAATGCGCCTTGAGCGTGACGATGACGTAATCCTGCGGGCCCAGGTCCTCGGCATTTTCCGAGGCGTTGACCGGCACAGCGATTTCACCGTCTTCCTCGATCAGGCGCAGACCGTTCGCCTGCATCGCCGCCAGATGCGGCCCGCGGGCGACAAGGCTGACCTCGGCGCCGGCCTGCGCCAGTTTCGCGCCCATATAACCGCCGATGGCGCCGGCGCCGAAAATGCATATCTTCATGTCGCGCTGTCCTCAGGCGGCTTCGACGAGACCGAGTTTCTCGGCCAGGCCGATGCGCTGCAGCTTGCCGGTCGCACCCTTCGGGATCTCGTCGAGGATCACGATCTTGCGCGGCACCTTGAACGCCGCCACCCGCTCGGCGGCGAAGTCGCGGATGTCCTTTTCGGTCGCCTCGCCGCCCTCTTTCAAAACGATAGCGGCGGCAACCTCCTCGCCCAGTTTCGGATGCGGCAAGGCGAAGGTCAGCGCCTGCGCCACGGCCGGATGTGCGCTGAGCACGCCGTCGACTTCGAGCGGGCTGACCTTTTCGCCACCGCGGTTGATGATCTCCTTCAGCCGCCCGGTCAGCGTCAGGTAGCCTTCGTCGTCGAACGCGCCCTGGTCGCCGGTACGGAACCAGCGCCGCCCATCCGCCTCGAAGAAATTCTTCTCGTTGGCGTCCGGGTTGCCCTCGTACCCGGGCGTAACGTTGGGACCCGAGATGACGATCTCGCCGATGCCGTCGACCAGCCGGTTCTCGGCCTCATGCGCGGTGCGGACCAGCGGACCTGCCTCGACCCCGACCGATCCCGGTTTCTGCGCCCGCGGCGGCAGCGGGTTGCTGGCCATCTGGTGCGCGGCTTCGGTCATGCCGTAGCCCTCGATCACGGGCGCGTTGAACGTTTCGGCAAGTTTCTCCATCACCGGGCCGGGCAGCGACGCCGAGGACGACCGCAGAAACCGCAGCGGGACCTCGGCGATGGTGTCCGCGTTGCGGCCCGCGCGGGCCAGAATGGTCTGATGCATGGTCGGCACCGCGGTGTACCAGGTCGGCTGCGCCTCTTTCATCCAGCCGAAGAACCGAATTGCGTCGAAACCCGGCGCGCACCAGACCGACGCGCCCGCCGCCAGCGAGGCGCTGACCGCGGCGACGAGGCCGTGGATGTGAAAAAGCGGCATGACATTGAGACACCGGTCGGCGGGCGTCAGGGCAAGCGACGTCAGGATATGCCGGGCCGAGGCGGCGACATTCGACTGCAAAAGCGGGACGATCTTGGGCCGCGATGTGGTGCCCGAGGTGTGCAGGATCAGCGCAACATCACCTGCGCCCGGCGCCGCCGGATCGGCTGTGCCGCCACCGCCGGTGGCACTGAGTGTGAACTGTCCGGCAGGTGCGCGTTCGGCCGCGTCCAGCCACAGAACCTCGAGCCCGAGCTTTTGCGCCGCGGCGAGGGCCGGACCGTCATACCCGGCTTCGAGGACGATCGCCCTGGCCTTCAGATCCTCGAGATAGAACGCAAACTCGTCCTCGCGATAAGCGGGGTTCAGCGGCGCGGTGACAGCCGTCTGGGCGACAGTGATAAAGGCCGCGGCCATTTCCGGCCCGTTCGGCAGAATGATCGCCACCCGGTCACCGCGGCCGATCCCGGCTGCGTTCAGCGACGCTTTGACCGTGCCCGCAAGGTCGCGCAGCCCGCCATAGGTCAACCAGCCGCGCCCGGGCGCGCCCAGGGCCAAAGCATCGTTGGCGTGCGGCGCAAGCAGCGCCGAAATCGTGTCGGTCATTGGTATTCCCTCGTCCCTTGGCGGTCACTCGGCCGGAGTCACCACTTGCTTTTTTTCCTTGCCACGCACGTGTTTCAAGAGCGGCAGCACGAAAAACAGGGCTGCCAGCGCAATGAACGTACCTGACAGCGGGCGTTCGACAAAGGCCAGCAGGTTGCCCTGTTCGGCAATCAGCGTCTGACGGAAGCTCTTTTCCATCAGCGGCCCGAGTACCAGCGCCAGCACCAACGGCGCAAGCGGGTAATCCGCCTTCCTCAGCAGATAGCCCGCAACCCCGAACCCGGCAATGAGCCACACGTCATGCATCTTCTGACTCGGGGCAAAGCCGCCAACGATGCACAGCACCAGCACCATGGCGCAGAGGACAGTAAACGGCATGCGCAGCGCCCAGACGAACAGCGGGATCAGCGCGATGTTGATCGCCACGGCGGCGAAATTCGCCGTGTAGAGAGACGATATCAGGCCCCAGACGAAATCGGGCTGTTCGATGAACAGCATCGGACCCGGCATCAGCCCCCACATCACCATGCCGCCCAGCAGCAGAGCGGTTGTGGGCGAACCCGGAATGCCGAGCGTCAGCATCGGCAGAAGGGACCCGGTCGAGGCCGCGTTGTTCGCGGTCTCGGGCGCGGCAACGCCTTCGATATTGCCCGTGCCGAAGGTTTCGGGTCGTTTCGACGTGGTCTTGGCAATGCCGTACGCCATCAGCGACGCCGGCGTGGCGCCAGCGGCGGGCAGCATGCCGACGAAGAAGCCCAGAAACGACCCTACGCTCATGGTCTTCCAAAGCCTGTTCATTTGGCGCAGGCCGTCACCGAATTCGCGGAAGGTCAGTTTGGCAGGGGTGACCTGCGGCGCGGATTTCGAGGTTTCGATGGTGTGCAGCACCTCGCCCACGCCGTAGACCCCGATGGCGAGGACGAGAAACGAGATACCGGAATAGAACCCCGGCAGATCGCCGAAGATCAGCCGGGGCTGGCCGGAGATCAGATCGAGCCCGACCGTCGACAGCACCAGGCCCAGGCAGATCATGATGATCGTCTTCAGAATATCGTCGCCGCCAAGCCCCACGAATGTGGTGAAGGCCAACAATACCAACGCGAACTCTTCGGCGGGTCCAAAGGCGAGGGCGAGGTCTGCGAGCGGCACGGCGAAGATCGTGAACAGCACGACAGAGATCGTGCCGCCCACAAAGGACGCCACCGCCGCGGCGATCAGCGCAAGCCCGGCCTTCCCGCGCTGCGCCATCGGGCGACCGTCGAAGGTGGTGGCGACAGCGGTCGAGGCGCCGGGGATGCCGAGCAAAACCGAACTGACTGCCCCGCCGTACATGGCGCCATAGTAAATCGCCGCCAGAAGGATAATCGCCGACGAAGGCGGCACGATGAAGGTCAACGGCAGCACGATGGCCACGCCGTTTACCGACCCCAGGCCCGGCATCGCACCGATGAACAGGCCCGCCGTCACCCCCAGGATGACGATGGCCAGGTTCAGGGGCGACAACGACGTCGCGAAACCGTCGGCGAGGAGCGAGAGCATTTCCATGATCCGGTCCCCTTAGAAAAACGTGGCGTAGAGGGGCAGGAAAAGCGGTTCCGTCCAGCCCTTGGGCAGCAGGATCTTTAGCGTCACCTCGAAGAAAAGGAACAGGAACACCGGCGTCGACGCGGTCAGGATCAGCGTAAGCGTCCAGCTATGTCTGCCAAAAACCCGCAGGTACCAAATCAGAAACAGGATGATCGCCACATAGGCCCCCGCCAGCGGGATCAGGGCGATGGTCACCGCCAGCGCCACGGCAACGGCGGCGACGGCACGGACCGTGTCCGGGTCAAAGAACGGCGCTTCGGAATTCTCGCGCGGTGCTTGGACGCTGCGCAAAAGGATACCACCCGCGCACAGAGCCATCACCAAGGACAGCCAGAACGGAAACGCACCGCCACCAGGTCCGCCCGTCGATCCTTCCCATCCGATGGGCAGGGCAAGAGCGTGGAGCATGAAGTAGACGCTCAATCCGACGATAGAAAGTGCGATAACCCGGTCTGCGGTCAGCATGCCAGACTCCCCTGTTCATCTCGTATCATTTCAAGGCGAGGCCGCGCACGGCCCCGCGAATGCGTGTCAGCCAGGCACCCGGTTAAGAGGAACCTTCGCCCATCGAATTCAGGATTTCGGCATGCTTGGCGCGCTCTTCCAGGAAATAGGCCTGCAGTTCGTCCCCGGTCAGGAAGTCCGCCATAAGCGCCTTGTCTGCCGTATAGGTCTGCCACTCTTCGGTCTGGCTGAGCTTTTCGAACATCTCGGTATAGTACGCCACGGCTTCGGCGGGCATTTCCTTGGGACCCACGAACGACCGCTGCATCCAGTAAACGAGGTCATAGCCCATCTCGGACGCCGTCGGCACGTCGGGGAAAGCCGCCAGACGCTCGGGCGTGAACGCCACCAGCGGGCGCGACTTGCCGGCATTGTAAAAGCCCATCTGCTCGGACGGGTTGTTCACGGTCGAATCGATGTGGCCGCCGACGAGGTTCTTCGCCACGTCCCCGCCGCCCTTGAACGGCACGTAGGTGATATCGAGATCGAACGTGTCTTCCAGCATTGCGGTCACGAGGCTGTCTTCCTGCCCGGTGCCGGTGCCGCCCATCTTCCAGGTGCCGCCGGCGTCCTTGACCGCCGCCACCCACTCATCGAGCGTCTGGATGTCGCTGTCGGCATTGACCCACAGCACGAAGGTGTCCAGGGCCATGCGTGCGATGGGCGTGAATTCCTCGATATCGACGCCGATGTCATTGCGGATCGGGGTGGTGTAGTAGCTGTTGAGCGTCGCCATGATCTTGTGCGCTTCGCCCGCGTTGTCGGACAGATACCGCAGCGCCTCGGCGCCCGATCCGCCGCCTTTGTTCACCGGCAAGACCGGCATCGATGCCAGGTTTTCCTTCTGGATGATCGACTGGAACAGTCGTGCCAGCCGGTCCGCACCGCCGCCCTGGCCGGCCATGATGACCATTTCGATGGGCTTTTGCGGCTTCCAGTCTGCGGCCGCCGCGGGCATGGCCGCCATTGCTGCCAGGGCCGTAGCGGCGATTGCCAGTCCAGTACGTCGTGTGAAACTGTGGAACATGTGTAATCCTCCCTTTTTGAGGCATGTGCGCGATCACCGCCTCGCGTGTCCTTTGTTAGGCTCCAACATCAGGCCAGATAGCGGTTTGAAAAGAATGTTCCCGAAAATTCGCGTTGGCAGGTGATATCTTGCGTTTACAGATACAGGTATTGTAAATTTGTAAGTATGGAAAAAACATTCGTCGGCCCACAACTCCGCCAGCTTCGCCGGACTCATGGCGAAACTCAGGTTCAGATGGCAGCCCGGCTCGGAATCAGCCCGGCTTATGTCAACCTGTTGGAAAGCAACCAAAGATCCTTGTCGGTGCAAGTTCTGGTGTCGATCACCGAGGCTTATGGAGTCGACTGGCGCGAACTGCTTTCGTCGACGGAAGAGCGTCAAATCCCCGAATTGCGGGCCGCCATGCGCGACACTGTCTTTCTGGGCGAAGCGCCCGATTTGCAGGAACTGCGCGCCGCAGCCGCCCATGCCCCGCACTTCGTCGAACGGTTCCTGCAGCTTTATCGCAGCCACTCGACGATGACCGACCGGCTCAACCGATTGTCGGACGGTGGCGAGGCGGCAGGCATTCTGGCGATCACACCCGAAACGGCAATCCACGATTTCTTTCGCGATCACTCCAACCATTTCGACGGACTCGAGCAGGTTGCCGAGGCCTTGCGGACCCGCATTGGCGGGACGTCCGATGATATTTACGCCTCGCTGAAGCGGCATTTGCGTATCGAGCATGGCATAGACGCAGAGGTCATTCGGATCAGCGAGATGCCCGACACGTTGCGCATTTTCGACCACCGGCAGCGCAAGGTGCAGCTGTCCGAGGCGCTCGACCACCCCAACCGCGTTTTTCAACTCGCGCATGTCCTTGGGATGCTCGCTTGCGGAACGATGATCGACGGCCTTGTCGAAAGTTCGGCGATCGCCGACGAAGACGGGCGCGCCCGGCTGGGGGTGGAGTTGTTGAACTACTTCGCCGGCGCTCTGTTGATGCCGTACAGCGAATTCCATTCACTGGCGGAGTTGACCCGCTACGACATCAACCGCCTGCGCGCCGCATTCGGGGTCAGTTTCGAACAGGTCTGCCATCGGCTGACGACCCTGCAGCGGGAGGGCCAACGCGGTGTTCCGTTCTTCTTTCTGCGCGTCGACCGGGCGGGCAATGTCACAAAGCGGTTCAACGCCACGCCGTTCGTCCTGGCCGAACAGGGCGGGTCCTGCCCGGTCTGGGATATTCATGGCGCGTTCCGGACCCCCGGCGTGATCACGCCGCAGTTCGTCGAACTGCCCGATGGCGGACAATACTTCACCATCTGCCGCACCACCGACCGCCCCGCATTCAGCCGCGGTACCCAGGACCGTCGTCTGGTCGTGGCGCTTGGGTGCGAACGCACCCATTCCGAGCGGCTTTGCTATGCCGATCCCTACAATATGGCAGACCGCGGCATTTTCGTTCCGATCGGCATCAATTGCCACATCTGCCCCCGCCAGGCCTGTGCCCAGCGTGCACATCAGCCGCTGAACATGCGCCTGCGCATCGACGCCAACCGCCGTGGCAGCACAAGATACGAGAGCTGACCAAGGGCAAGACCATGCCCCCCTTGCCGGGACAGTTGTTACGGCAAAAGCGCGCCAACGTACCAAACAGCAGGTAGGTTTTCGTGCGGCCGGATCGGGCTGAACCTTGTCCTCAACAGGGTCGGCGGGCAACGCTAATCCGGGTCCACCCGTTCGACGCTGGGGGACGGGTCCACAGGACTGCTGCGGACATAGTTTATGGAATCGTTCAGGAGATCGGCGGTGTACCTGTGCGTCACCTGCATCGAGCGCATCGCCTCGACCGGCATGATCTCGACGATCTCGCCGTTCTGCATCACCGCGATCCGCTCGCACATATGCGCGACGACGGCGAGGTTGTGAGAGACCATGAGAAAGGTCAGCTTGTGCTCGTCGCGCAGGTCCATCAATAGGTTGAGGATTTCCGCCTGAACCGAGACATCCAGCGCCGAGGTCGGTTCGTCCAGCAGCAGGATCGCCGGCTCGGGGGCAAGGGCGCGGGCGATGGCCACGCGCTGGCGCTGGCCGCCGCT
The DNA here is from genome assembly GCA_030065095.1 of Rhodobacter sp. Classification (GTDB taxonomy): domain Bacteria; phylum Pseudomonadota; class Alphaproteobacteria; order Rhodobacterales; family Rhodobacteraceae; genus JASJCA01. Next base: position 13,872 of record JASJDP010000032.1, on the reverse strand, counting down.
CAATTGATGCGGGTAGCGGAACCGGAATGCCGGACCCAGCCCGACACCGTCCAGCAGTGATAGGATGCGTGTCTCGGTGTCGCGGAACCCGTGAAGTTTCAGCGTTTCGCTCAGCACCTGGTCGACCGTATGACGCGGATGCAGCGCGGCATAGGGATCCTGAAACACCATCTGAACCGTTTTGAAGAAGTCCCTGTCCCGTCTGTGCCCCAAGGTCTTGCCGTTCACCGACATCGCGCCCGACCAACTGGGCGCCAGCCCCGTCAGCGCCCGCAGGATGGTGGACTTTCCCGATCCGCTTTCACCGACCAGGCCAAAGCTTTCACCTTTGGCCACGGTGAAGGATGCATTTCTCACCGCATCGACGCGGGCGGGGCCGTCCCCGAACCAGACATTTAGCCCGCTGAGCGCAAGCGCCGTCAAAGCGCGGCTCCGTCACCGGGCGCGTCGGCCCATGCGGGGTCGCGTTGCAATGCCTCAAGCCGTTTGGCGGGCCGATCGAGTTGCGGCAGCGAATTCAGAAGGCCACGTGTGTAGGGATGCCCGGCGTCGTGCAGGTCGGACGCCTTGCAGGTCTCGACCACCCGCCCGGCATACATGATCAGAACCCGGTCGCAGAACTGCGCCACGAGGTTCAGGTCGTGACTGATGAAGATCAGGCCCATACCGCGCTGGCGGACAAGATCGTCCATGATCGTCAGCACCTGACCCTGAACCGAGACATCGAGGGCCGAGGTCGGCTCGTCCGCGATCAGAATATCCGGATCGGGGATCAGCATCATCGCAATCATGATCCGCTGCCCCATACCGCCCGACATCTCGTGCGGGTAAGCGCGCAGCACGCGTTCGGGGTCGCGGATCGAGACCGCCCGCAGCATATCCAGCGACTTTTGCATCGCCTCGGCGCGGCCAACGGCACGGTTGACCCGATAGGCCTCGACCATTTGCTGGCCGATGGTCATCACCGGATTCAGCGAGAACTTGGGGTCCTGCATGATCATCGAAATGCGCTGACCACGCATCTTGCGCATGTCGCGCTCGGGCAGGGTCAACAGTTCGGTGCCGTCAAGGCTCATCCGGTCGGCGGTGACCTGCCCCGGCGGCCGGATCAGCCGCAGGACGGCGCGGCCCGTCATCGTCTTGCCCGATCCGCTTTCGCCGACGATGCCAAGGCGTTCCTTGCCCAGTTCGAAGGAAACGCCGCGCACGGCCTCGAATATGCCGCTGCGGGTGGGAAACCGCACCCACAGGTTCTGGACATCGAGCAGCAGGGTCATCGGCCCTCATCCTTCGGGTCGAGCACGTCGCGCAGCCCGTCGCCAAGCAGGTTGAACGCCAGGCTGACGGTGAAGATCGCCAGCCCCGGCACCGTGGCCACCCACCAGTGGTCAAGGATGAAACGGCGGCCTTCGCTGATCATCGCGCCCCATTCCGGGCTTGGCGGCTGGGCCCCGAGGCCGAGAAATCCCAGACCCGCGGCGGCCAGGATGATGCCGGCCATATCGAGCGTCACCCGGACGATCAGCGACGAGATGCAGAGCGGCCAGATATGTTTGGTGATGATCCGGATCGGTCCGGCACCCTGCAGCTTGATCGCCGAGATATAGTCGGACTTGCGGATCGTCAGGGTTTCGGCCCGCGCGATGCGGGCATAGGGCGGCCAGGCGGTAAGCGAGATCGCCAGCACAGCGTTTTCGATGCCCGCGCCAAGGGCCGCGACGAAGGCCAGCGCCAGGACGAGACGGGGGAAGGCCAGGAAGATATCGGTGATCCGCATCAGCACTATATCGGTCCAACCGCCGATATAGCCCGACACCGTCCCCACCAGTAAACCCGCCACCGGTGCGATCAGCGCCACAAGGGCGACGATATAAAGCGTGATGCGCGAGCCATAGATCAGGCGGCTGAGGATATCCCGGCCCAGACTGTCGGTCCCCAGAAGATGGCTATCGGACCCGATGGGCTGCAGGCGGTTCGCCAGATCCTGGGCGAAGGGATCGTGCGGCGAGATCCACGGCGCGAACGCGGCAACGGCCAACAGGAAGACCAGAATACCAAGCCCGAACATCGCCAGGGTGTTCGAGCGCAGCGCGAGCCAGCCCTTGTAAAAGGACGACATCCGCGCATGCATCCGCGAAGTGGGCGTGTCGGTCAGCAGCCATTCGCGCGACAGGGCGTTCATCGCGCCCTCGGGTCAAAGACCTTGTACAACAGGTCGGACAGCACGTTCAGCAGAATGAAGATGAAACCGACGACGACGGTTCCGCCCAAAACGGCATTCATGTCGGCACTGAGAAGCGCCGTGGTGATGTAGCTGCCGATACCGGGCCAGCTGAAGATGATCTCGGTCAGCACCGACCCTTCCAGCAGGTTGGCATAGCTGAGCGCAATCACGGTGATCAATTGCACGCGAATGTTGCGGAAGGCATGGCCCCAGATCACCTGCCATTCGCTCAGACCCTTGACGCGGGCGGTGATGACGTATTCGGCGCTGAGCTGTTCCAGCATGAACGACCGGGTCATCCGGCTGATATAGGCCAGCGAGTAATATCCCAGCAGCGCGGCGGGCAGCACGATATGGCTGAAGGCGTTGCGGAAAACGGCCCAGTTGCCGTCGATGATGCTGTCGATCAGGATCATGCCGGTCACGGACGGCACGACATCGACATAGAAGATGCCGACGCGGCCCGGCCCGCCGACCCAGCCGAGGATGCCGTAAAAGACCAGCAGGCCCATCAGCCCCAGCCAGAAGATCGGCATCGAGTAGCCCACCAGGGCCACGAACCGCGCGATCTGGTCGATCCAGCTGCCGCGGCGCACGGCGGCCACGACGCCCAGCGGCACGCCGAGGACAATGCCGAGGAACACGCCCAGTGTGGCCAGCTCGAGTGTAGCCGGGAACACCCGCATGATGTCCTCTGCAACGGGACGGGCATTCAGCAGCGACTGGCCGAAATCGCCGCGCACGACATCTGAGATGTAGTAGAAGAACTGTACGAGCAACGGCTTGTCGAGGCCAAGCTCCAGATAAACCTGCTCGTAAACCTCTTTCGACGCACGTTCGCCCGCGACTGACAGAACCGGGTCGATGGGCATGACGCGCCCGATGATGAAGGTGATCAGCAAGAGCCCGAGCATCGTGACCGCGATCGACCCCACGGTCAGCACGGCAGGCTTCAGCCACCGCAGCAGGGGCGCCGGTTGGCGCCCCGTGCGTTGTCCCTGTTCGGCCAGCGCCATCTACTTGGTGACGGGCCAGTAGCTGACAGCGGTGATCGCGCCACCCAGGTTCAGGTTCTGGACGGACCCGTTCAGGCCGGTCTGTTCGATCTTCTGGAACAGGATCGCAAATGGCGACGTCTCGCGGAACTGCGCCTGGATGTCGGCATACATCTGCGCCCGCACATCCCGGTCGTTCTCGATCACGGCCGCCGAGACCTCTTCGGTCAGCCCGCCGGTGTCCCAGCTGTTGCGCCAGGCCAGAAGGCCGGTGGCGCCCGCTTCGTCCGAATTGTCCGGGTTGTAGGCGAAGGTGCCAGCGTTGGTGTGCGGATCGGGATAGTCCGGGCCCCAGGCGCCCATGTACATATCCAGATCGCGCGCACGATAGCGGGCCAGGATCGCCTTGGCGGTGCCCACCGTGATGTTCAGCGTGATACCGGCCTGCGCAAAGGTGTTCTGCAGCGACTGCGCGATCTCGATCCGCTCCTGCGCCTCGCGCACGCCGACCTCGATCTCGAGCCCCTCGACACCGGCGGCCGCCAGCAGTTCCTTGGCCCTGTCGATATTCAGGCTGAACGGGTTGTCATCCACCGCCCCCAGATAGGTGCGGGGCAGGAAGTTCTGGTGAATCGTGTACTGGCCGCTCAGAAAGCTGTTCTGCATCCCTTCGTAGTCGGCCAGGTATTTGATCGCCTGCCGCACTTCGGGCTTCGACAGCTCCGGGTGTTTCTGGTTGACCGCGATGTACATCAGCCGCCCGCGCAGTTCGTCCGTCACGACGACGCCCGGCGCATCCCGCACACCGGCCACGTCCTCGGGGTTCAGGTTACGGGCCACGTCGATGTCGCCGCGTTCCAGCAGCAGGCGCTGCGTGGCGCTTTCCTGGACGTGACGTACGATCACGCGCTCCATCGCAGGGGCGCCAAGGTGAAAGTCGGGGTTGGCTTGCAGTGTCACGCTTTCATTCGGCTTCCAGCCGACCAGCGAATACGCACCGGAGCCGGCCGAGTTCGTCGCCAGCCATTGGTTGCCCAGATCGCCATCGACCTGGTTGGCCATCACCAGTTCCTTGTCGACGATGGACCCGATGGTCGCCGTCAGACAGTTCAGCACAAAGGACGTGGCATAGCGCTTGTCGGTCGTGATCGAGAGCGTATTGCCCTCTGCCTTGATGGTTTCCTCGACGTTTTCGGGGGTAAACCCGAACTGCGTCAGGATAAACGAGGGCGTCTTGTTCAGGATCACCACCCGGCGCAGCGAAAACTCGGCATCCTCGGCGCGGATCGGATTTCCGGACTGGAAACTCAAACCCTCCTTCATGGTAAAGGTAATGGTGCGGCCATCCTCGCTGACGGTCCAGCTCTCGGCCAGATCGGGCTGATAGCCCGCGTCCAGATCAAGCGGGTCGAAGTTCACCAGCTTGCCGTAGAGATTGCGCAACACGTCCGAGCCCGCGAATTCAAAGCTTTGCGCAGGGTCCAACGTGGTGATGTCATCGATTCGGTTTGCAATCACCAGCATATTGGGCGGGGTTTCGGCAGCCACCGGCATCGCCGTAAGGCCAAGCGCCAGAGCCAGACCCGCCCCGGTCAGCAATCGGGAAAAAGCGTTCATATTATATGTCCTTTCCTGTTGGTTTTCGGCCTATCGCTGCGGTGCCGGGCCTAGTGGCCCCAGGTCTTTTCCAGCACGCGCAACCAGTTTCCATGGCAAAGCTTGGCAATCAGCGTGTCGCCGTATCCATGCTTGACCATCGCATCGCGTAGTTTCGGCAGTCCGGCCACAGAGTCCAGTTCTTTCGGTATCACGGCACCGTCAAAGTCCGATCCCATACCCACGCGGTCCTCGCCCAGGATGCTCATCAGGTGATCGAGATGCCGCAGCATTTCACTCAGCGGCACGTCGTCTATCATCCGGCCGTCCTCGCGCAGAAAGGCCACCGCGAAATTCAAGCCGACCATCCCGTCGCTGTCGGCGATCGCACGAAGCTGATCGTCGGTCAGATTGCGTGAATGCGGGCAGATCGCGTGAGCGTTCGAATGCGTTGCGACCAGCGGTGCCGTGCTGAGCCCGGCGACATCCCAGAACCCGGCCTGGTTCAAATGGCTGAGATCAATCATGATGCCCAGTGTATTGCACCGCTCGATGAGACGTTTCCCATGATCCGTCAGCCCCGGCCCCGTGTCGGGCGAACCCGGATACCGGAACGGTACACCATGGCCATAAATCGTCTCGCGGCTCCACACCGGCCCGATCGACCGCAAACCGGCGCGGTGGAAGATCTCGAGCGCATTGAATTCGGCATCGATCGCCTCGGCGCCCTCGATATGCATGATCGCCGCCATGGTTCCCTGAGTCATACAGGCGCGTATCTCAGCGGCTGTTCGACAGATCTTCAGGGCTCCCAATTCCTCGAGCCGAACAAGGATCGCAGCTTGGCGCATCGCCTCGACCAGGGCATCGGGCTGCGGCACCGGGTCGGGCAAGGGAACGTCGTATCTTGGCTTCACCATCTCATCCATGCGAACCGCCTTGTCGCCCGGCGTTGGCACGTAAATCGCAAAGAACCCGCCGCCGAAGCCGCCGGTGGCCGCGCGCCTGGAATCGATATGGCCGTCGCATCCGGACAGGAATGCCTCGGCCGCCGCAACACCCCCCGCACTGCTCAGTTTCAGCAGGACATCGTTGTGGCCGTCAAAAAACAACTGCTGTGATCCAACATCCATTCGCGGCCTGCACTTTCCGTTACAGAGGTTTCTCGGCGCTTCGTCGAATGCGGCGAAGAGGATTGCATTGGTAAGTTTTCTAGCCGGGCGCCGGTTGAATTGCCAATGGCCAATGAAAACCAAAGGCCGGCGACGACAACGCGCACGCGTTCGACGCAATGGTGCGGTGACAAATCCGCCCTTGCCGCCGCTGGCTGGCTGAGGGAGATGTTGGTGACAGGCGATCCGTCCAGGCGGCAGGTCGGCTGAAACCGGGACAGGACATTTGACGCATATGGACAACCTTCCCATCTTTCTGACGGTCAGAAATCAGCAGGTTCTGGTCGATGGAGGCGGATCCTCTGCCGTGCGCCGCGTGGAACGCGCGCTCTCTGCCGGTGCCTGCGTTCTTTCGCTCGACCCGGATCCGGGCGACGAGCTGTGTCGCCTGGTGGCTCGCGCGCCCGAGGGCCTGACCTTCGAGAATCGCCTGCCAGAGCGCGCAGACGTCGCCGCCAGCCTTGTCGTCTATGGCGCATCCGAAGACGACGCGCGCGACGCGCGCCTTTACGATTGGTCGCGTGAGCACAAGGTTCTGTGCAACATCGCGGATGTCACTGAAAAATGCGACTTCATCACGCCATCGATCGTCGACCGCTCGCCGGTCGTCGTGGCAATCTCGACCGGTGGCGCGGCGCCGGTGATCGCCCGCACGCTGCGCGCCCGGATCGAGACCATGCTGCAGCCTGCCTACGGGCGGCTCGCCGCCTTCGTCGGCGGCTTCCGCGACCGGATTGCTGCTGCCATCCCGCACGGACGCGAAAGGCGGCATTTCTGGGAGCGGATGATCGACGGCCCCGCGGGCGATCTTTACCTCGCCGGTGACGTACAGGGCGCCGCGAACCGGATCGAATCCGATCTCTCCCGCACGGAAGAAGAAAAACCGATGGGCGAGGTCTACCTCGTCGGGGCGGGCCCCGGCGATCCCGACCTGCTGACTTTCCGCGCGCTGCGCCTGATGCAGCGTGCGGACGTCGTGCTCTACGACCGGCTGATCGGCGATGAGATCATGTCGCTGGTCCGCCGCGACGCAGAACGGATCTATGTCGGCAAGAAGGCCAAAGACCACACGATGGAGCAGGGCGATATCTCCGAGTTGCTCGTCAAGCTTGCGAAAGAGGGCAACCGCGTTCTGCGTCTGAAGGGCGGCGATCCGTTCATCTTCGGGCGCGGCGGCGAGGAAATCGAGCTGCTCACCCGGCAGGGCGTGCCCTTCAAGGTCGTTCCCGGGATCACCGCCGCCGCGGGGTGCGGTGCCTATGCCGGCATCCCGCTGACCCATCGCGACCACGCGCAATCCTGCCTGTTCGTGACCGCCCATGGCCGCGACGGCGTGCTTGACCTCGACTGGGAAGTCCTGATCCGCCCCGCCCAGACCGTCGCCGTTTACATGGGCCTGCAAAACCTGCCGGCGCTCGTCGAAGGCTTCGGCCGCCACGGTGTGTCGATGAACACCGATATCGCCGTCATCGAAAAGGGCACCCGGACGGACCAGCGAGTTTTGACTGGAACCCTGGGCAACATTGTTGCACAGGTCGAAGCAGCGGGTGTCAAGAGCCCGGCGATGATCATTGTCGGCAGCGTGGTGAGGCTGCGCAGCCAATTGGCCATCGGTGCCGCCGCGCTCAGCGAGGAACCGCACAAATTGTCACTGGCCTCCGGGACCGCCTGACAAGCATCGAAGGACACCGCGGCCCGTGCCGCGGACGGTCAAGGGGGGACTATGAGTTTAAAACCCACGGCACGGACAGAAGCGCGACCGTCACCCAAGGTCTCGGACGAGATCCGCAAAACCACCTGTTACATGTGCGCCTGCCGCTGCGGCATCGACGTGCATCTGCAGGACGGCAAGGTGAAGTATATCGAGGGCAACCGCGACCACCCGGTGAACCAGGGGGTCCTGTGCGCCAAGGGCTCTGCGGGCATCATGCAGCACTATGCCCCGTCCCGGCTGCGCGCGCCCCTGAAACGCACAGGCCCGCGCGGGTCGGGACATTTCGAAGAAATCTCGTGGGACGAGGCATATGATATCGCCGTCTCGTGGCTGAAGCCCCTGCGCGAGACCGCGCCCGAGAAACTCGCCTTCTTTACCGGCCGTGACCAGTCGCAATCCTTCACCAGCTGGTTCGCACAGGCCTTCGGCACACCGAACTATGCCGCCCATGGCGGGTTCTGTTCCGTGAACATGGCGGCGGCCGGTATCTACACGATGGGTGGCGCGTTCTGGGAATTCGGTCAGCCTGACTGGGACCGCACCAAGCTCTTCATGATCTTCGGTGTGGCCGAAGATCACGATTCGAACCCCATCAAGATCGGCCTCGGCAAGCTGAAGGCCCGCGGCGCCAAGGTCATCGGCGTTAACCCGATCCGGTCGGGCTATAACGCCGTGGCCGACGAATGGATCGGCATCACCCCCGGCACCGACGGGCTGTTCGTCCTCGCGTTGATCCACGAACTGCTGAAGGCGGGCAAGGTCGATCTCGGTTATCTCTCCCGCTACACCAATGCAGGGTTCCTGATCGGCGAGGAAGACGGCCTGTTCCTGCGAGACCCGGACACGGGCAAGCCGATGGTGCTTGACCGCACCACCGGCAAACCGGCGATCTACGACACGCCCGGCGTCAAGCCGGACCTGGCCAAGACCCACCGCCACGCCGGCGCCACCTATCGCCCGGCCTTTCTGACGCTCGCAGAAACCTACCTTGACCCGGCCTTCGCACCCGACGCTGTCGCCGATCGCTGTGGCCTGACGGCAGACCGAATCAAATGGGTCGCGGCCGAACTTGCGCGGGTCGCCTTCGACGAGGAAATCGTGCTCGACCAGCCCTGGACCGACTGGAAGGGCGAAAGGCACGACAGGATGATCGGCCGCCCGGTGGCCTTTCACGCCATGCGCGGCATCTCGGCCCATTCCAACGGCTTTCAGACCTGCCGTGCCCTGCACGTCCTGCAGATCCTGCTTGGCAGCGTCGAGGTCCCGGGCGGCTTCCGCTTCAAGCCGCCCTATCCCAAGCCGCCCGAGGCGCACCCGAAACCGCATGCCGGCGTCCGGCCGGGCGAGCCGCTCGACGGCCCGCATCTTGGCTACCCCATGGCGCCGGAACACCTGCTGGTGAACGAGGACGGCAGCGCCAAACGCATCGACAAGGCTTTCACGTGGGAAAACCCGTTCTCGGCCCATGGCCTGATGCACATGGTGATCTCGAACGCCCATGCGGGGGATCCCTACAGGATCGACACACTGTTCATGTACATGGCCAACATGGCCTGGAACTCGTCGATGAACACCTCCGAGGTCATCAGGATGCTGACCGACACGGACGCCTCGGGCGAGTACGTCATCCCCCACATCATCTATGCTGACGCCTATTCGTCGGAAACCGTGGCCTATGCCGATCTGATCCTGCCGGACACCACCTATCTGGAACGGCACGACTGTATCTCGCTCTTGGACCGCCCGATCTGCGAAGCCGAGGCGGCGGCGGATGCAATCCGCTGGCCGGTGGCGGAGCCCGATCGCGACGTCAAGGGCTTCCAGTCGGCACTGATCGATCTGGGCGCGCGGCTTGGTCTGCCGGGCTTCGTCAACGAAGACGGCAGTCAGAAATTCGCCGACTACGCCGACTACATGGTCAACCATGAACGCCGCCCGGGTGTCGGGCCCTTGGCGGGCTGGCGCGGTGAAAACGGCGATTGCCACGGCCGCGGCGCGCCGCATCCCGATCAGCTGCAGAAATACATCGACAATGGCGGTTTCTGGATCGGGCACATCCCCGAAGAGGCACAGTTCTACAAGCCCTGGAACCAGGCCTATCAGGACTGGGCGGTCGAGATCGGTCTTTTCGACGCGCAGGCGCCTTACGTCTTCAACCTCTATCTGGAACCGATGCGGCTATTGCAGCGCGCTGCCGAGGGGCACGGGCCCGTCCAGCCCCCGGACCACCTGCGCGAGCGGATCAAGGCCACCATGACACCCCTGCCCGTCTGGTACGAGCCATTCGAGGAAACCGTCGTCGACAAGGATGAATATCCGCTGCACGCGCTGACGCAGCGGCCCATGCACATGTATCACAGCTGGGGCTCGCAGAACGCCTGGCTGCGCCAGATCACCAACGCCAACAAGCTTTATGTTCCCGGCAAGGTGTTCGACGAAACCGGGCTTGCCGAAACCGGCTGGGCCTATGTCACCAGCGCGCATGGCCGGATCAAGGTGCCGGTTGCGCGAATGGAAGCTCTGAACGAGCGCACCGTCTGGACCTGGAACGCCATCGGCAAGAAACGCGGCGCCTGGTCGCTTTCGGACGACGCGCCTGAGGCCACCAACGGTTTTCTTCTCAATCACCTGATCAACGAGCTTCTGCCGCCAAAGGGCGACGGCCGCCGCTGGGCGAATTCCGACCCTGTGACCGGCCAGGCCGCCTGGTTCGACCTGCGCGTCAAGATCGAGAAGGCGCCACCCGGCGGCCCGTCGGAACCCGCTCATCCGCCGCTCAAGTCTCCCGTAGGAAAGGGGCCGAAGACCATCGCATACGGGGAGGATTTCTGATGACGTCACTACCGGAAAAGACCGGGAAAAAGCTCGGCCTGGTGATCGACCTCGACACCTGTGTCGGCTGTCACGCCTGTGTTGTGAACTGTAAGGAGTGGAATACCTCGAACTACGGCGCGCCGCTTTCCGACATGGACGCCTATGGCAGCAACCCCGTCGGTACCTTCCTCAATCGCGTCCACAGCTACGAGGTTACGCCCGACACCGGCCTTGCCCAGACGGTGCATTTTCCGAAATCCTGCCTCCACTGCGAGGACGCGCCCTGCGTCACCGTTTGCCCCACCGGCGCCAGTTACAAGCGCGTCGAGGATGGCATCGTTCTGGTCAACGAAGACGACTGCATGGGCTGCGGCCTGTGCGCCTGGGCCTGCCCCTACGGCGCCCGGGAACTCGACCAACTCGCCGGGGTCATGAAGAAATGCACACTTTGCGTCGACCGCATCTATAACGACAACATCCCCGAAGAAGACCGGGTCCCCGCCTGTGTGCGCACCTGCCCCGCCGGCGCCCGCCATTTCGGCGATTTCGCCGACCCGGACTCGCCCGTCAGCCGGCTGACGGCCGAGCGCGGCGGAATGGAACTGATGCCCGAACAGGGCACAAAACCGGTCAACCGCTACCTGCCGCCCCGTCAAAAGGACGCCTCGCTTTCGGAAATCAAGGCGCTTGGCGGCGATATCGAGGAACCGAAGGGCCTGCTCGCCTGGCTCGACAAGGCGCTGGAGGCGATCTGATGCACCCTGCGCCCTCTGTCATTGTCTTTACCGCTCTCTCCGGCCTGGGATTTGGCTTGCTCGCCTGGCTCGGCATCGGCCGCCCGGATGTCGCCGGAGCAGCGGCATTTGGGCTGTATTTCCTCGGTTATGCGCTCGCCGTGGGCGGGCTCACCGCCTCGGCCTTCCACCTCGCCAATCCAAGGAACGCCCCGAAGGCGTTCAGCCAATGGCGCACCAGCTGGCTCAGCCGCGAGGCGGTGCTTGCCGTCGCCGCCCTGCTTGCGGTCGCTCCCTACGCGTTCGGCCGGATTTTTCTGGGCGGCGCCCCCGGCTGGCTTGGTTTCGTCGGCGCGGTGCTCAGCCTCGCCACGGTTTTCACGACCTCGATGATCTATACCCAGCTAAAGACCATTCCGCGCTGGCACCACCCGCTGACGCCGGTCCTGTTTCTTGGATACGCCATCGGCGGCGGGGCGTTGATCGCCGGCCAAGCCACCCCGGCAGCATTCCTGCTCGCCGCGACTGGCGTGGCGCAGATTGCGGCCTGGGTCATCGGCGACGGCCTGTTCGCCCGCGCCGGACACACGCGGGAAACCGCCACTGGACTGGGACGCATCGGCAAAGTCCGGCAGCTGGAATCCCCGCATTCCGGCTCGAACTACCTGCTGAAGGAAATGGCCTACAGTGTCGGACGCAAACACGCCGAAAAGCTGCGCGTGATCGGAACGGCGCTCGCTTTCCTCCTGCCGCTGCTGATCCTCCTCGGGACACCGTTCGGACCGCTCTGGGCCGGTCTCTCAGTTGCCTGCCACCTCGTGGGTGTCTTCGTCGTGCGCTGGCTGTTTTTTGCCGAGGCGAAACATGTCGTCTCGCTCTACTACGCCGGCTAGGGCACCGATCCGACCGCAGGCACCGCAAAACCGGGAGCTGAACTGTTGACGACACCGCCTGATGCCCAAGCCCGCCGCGCCGTGGCGCCTGTTTTGGTCTATCCGCCCGACACCCTGGACCCGCCGGATCTGACGGCCTACCGCAATGCCAGATCGCAGGCACGCAAGGTAAGCGAGGTCGTCGTGCAGCCGCGAGAGGGCGGCTGTTTCCGTGCCGGCGCGGGCCAGTTCTTTCGCATCACCAGCGTCGAGGGCCCGCAGGTCGGAGACCTCAACCTTTGGGCGGCAAACGATCTGTCCGAACGTTTCTTCTCTGGAAAGACCCGGGCGCTGCACGGCACGCATGTCGGAACTGGCGACCGTCTCTGGAGCTGTCTTCCATATTTGCGGCCGATGGCAACCATCGTCGAGGACACGCTCGATTGGTACGGCTTCGACCAGTACGGCGGTGGCGTGCATGACGTGATCGGCACCCGCTGCGACCCCTACACGCACCGGCTTTTGTCGGGTGGCGAGTACCATCATTGCTGCCACTCAAACCTTACACGGGCCCTGGCCGGCGAGACCGGGTTGCCGGTGACCGAGGCCGAAGGCCATGTGCATGACGTACTCAACGTCTTCATGTGCACCGGGTTCCGCCGCGACACCGGGCAGTATTTCATGAAGGCGTCGCCCGTTCGGCCCGGCGACTACATTGAGTTCCTTGCCGAGATCGACCTGCTGGGCGCGCTCAGCGCCTGTCCCGGCGGCGATTGTTCATCGACGCATTCCAGCGACGCCGCGGCCTGTTTTCCGCTGCTGGTCGAGGTCTTCGAACCCGCCGATGGCGCGTTGCGGGGATGGTCTTCGCCAGAGCCGAACGGCTATTCCCGTCGGCACCGGGATTAGGGTCAGGACCCATTGATCGACAAGCCATTGCGTGATTCATTGCTGCAAAAATCGAGCGGTGACATGTCTGATCTTTTCTGGCTGACCGACGTGCAGATGGCGCGTCTGGAACCCTTCTTTCCGAAGTCCCACGGGCGCCCCCGCGTCGATGATAGGCGGGTGCTGAGCGGGATAATATTCATCAACCGCAATGGCTTGCGGTGGCGGGACGCGCCAGCGGCCTATGGCCCGCCAAAGACGCTCTACAACCGTTGGAAACGGTGGAGCGAGAAAGGCATCTTTGCCCGAATGCTGCTTGGGCTGGCCGATCAGGGCGGCGAGACCGACACGCTGATGATCGACGCGACCCATCTGAAGACGCACCGCACCGCGACAAGCCTGGGCCTCAAAAAGGGGGCAAAGGCCGCCTGATCGGCCGCACCAAGGGCGGGATGAACTCCAAGCTGCACGCGGTGACGGACGCCCTCGGCCGCCCCTTGCGGATGTTGCTGACGGCGGGCCAGCGTAGCGACTACGTCGGCGCACGAGCGCTGCTGGACAGCCTGCCGCCCGCCAAACATCTGCTTGCGGATCGGGGCTACGACGCCGACTGGTATCGCGAAGCCCTTGAAGAAAAGGGGATCGAGCCCTGTATCCCGCCGCGCAAGGGCCGCAAGATCGCGATCCCGCATGACGCGGAACGCTACCGCCAGCGCCACAGGATCGAAAACAGCTTCGCTCGCCTCAAGGACTGGAGACGCATCGCGACGCGCTACGACCGATGCCCGAAGGTATTCCTCTCAGCCTGCGCGCTTGCCGCCGTCGTCATATTCTGGCTATGAGTCCTGACCCTAGGAAGTTGG
>JASJDP010000056.1 GCA_030065095.1 Rhodobacter sp. | reverse complement strand
GTCCGGTCGGATTGCGGGTTGTTGAAGAACTCTTCCGGTTCGTTCTGTTCCACGATCTGGCCCTGGTCCATGAAGATCACCCGGTTCGCCACCTGACGGGCAAAGCCCATCTCGTGGGTGACACAGATCATCGTCATGCCTTCCTCCGCCAGCTCGATCATGGTGTCGAGCACTTCCTTGATCATTTCCGGGTCAAGCGCCGAGGTCGGTTCGTCGAACAGCATGATCCGGGGCTTCATACATAGGGACCGCGCGATCGCCACCCGCTGCTGCTGGCCGCCCGACAGCTGGCCGGGATATTTCAGCGCCTGTTCCGGGATCTTGACCTTGGTCAGGTACTCCATCGCGGTTTCTTCGGCCTCTTTCTTGGGCGTCTTGCGCACCCAGATCGGGGCCAGCGTGCAGTTTTCCAGGATCGTCAGATGCGGGAACAGGTTGAAGTGCTGAAAGCACATGCCAACCTCGGACCGGACCTTGTCGATGTTCTTCAGGTCGCTGGTCAGCTCGGTGCCGTCGACGATGATCTGCCCCGCCTGGTGCTCCTCCAGCCGGTTGATGCAGCGGATCAGCGTCGACTTGCCGGACCCCGAGGGGCCGCAGACCACGATCCGCTCGCCCCGGTTCACGGTCAGGTCGATGTCGCGCAGCACGTGGAACGTGCCGTACCACTTGTTCATCGAGGTGATCTGGATCGCGACCTCGTCGCTGACCTGCATGTGGCTGCGGTCGATCTCGCGGTCGACCATGGTTTCGTGGGTGTGTTCAACCATTGGACTGTCCCCTTAGCGATGGTCGGTCCGGAGCCGGCGCTCCAGATACATGGAATAACGCGACATGCCGAAGCAGAAGATAAAGAACATCGCGCCGATGAAGGCAAAGAGCTCCCAGTAGATACCGTTCCAGGCGGCGTCCGCGCGGATCGCGTTGGACAGGCCCAGCGGATCCAGAAGCCCGATGATCGACACAAGCACGGTGTCCTTGAAGATGCCGATAAAGGTACTGACGATGCCCGGGATCGAGATCTTCAGCGCCTGCGGCATGATGATCAGCCGCTGCGACTGCCAGTAGTCGAGGCCAAGCGAGTCGGCGCCTTCGTACTGGCCCTTGGGCAGGGCGGCCAGACCGCCGCGGATCACCTCGGCCATATAGGCCGCGGCGAACAGCGTCACCATGATCATCACCCGTAGGATGATGTCGAAATTGGTGCCCGGCGGAAGGAAGATGTTCAGAAGCGTCGAGGCCACGAACAACAGCGTGATCAGCGGTACCCCGCGGATGAACTCGATAAAGCCCACGCAGATCGCCTTGACGATCAGCAAATCCGACTGGCGCCCCAGCGCCAGGACGATACCGATGGGCAGCGACACGCCGATGGCGACGACACCGATCATGATCGACAGCATGAAGCCGCCGAACTGACGGCTTTCCACCGGCTCGATGCCGATCGGGATGGCGCCGCCCAAGGCGCCGGCAACCGGGCCGGACAGGACCAGCCACCAGATCAACGCAGCCAGAACAGCGATGATCAGAGCGGCGAGGCCGCCAAGGATCGGCTCGATGAACCTGTGGGCGAAATAGCCGATGGCAAAACCGGCGGCGACCATCAGCGGCCCCCATATCGTGCCGCCCCACATCAGCCAGGGCATCAGGAAGGGATACGCCGCAGTCACGTAGAGAGCTTGACGCGGGAAACCCGGAAACAGCACCGGACCAATCGCGATGATCAGCAGGACAAAGGCCAGGATTGGCCGCCAATAAAGCTCTGACGGGTAGAACCCGAAGGTCAGTTGCAGCCAGCGTTCGCGGATCACCGCCCAGCACGCATGACCATGCGTGTCGCCCCAGGTGGCAATCATGATCTCGCGGCATTCGTTCAGCGAGTCCGCAACCCAGACAGACTGGAACGTCCAGGGGATCAGGCCCGACAGGATATAGACGATGAACACCAGCGACAGGACGGTCAGGATCGAGTTCCACCAGTTCGAAAACAGGTTGGCGCGCAGCCATCCGATGACCCCGACCGACGTCAGCGGCGGTGCCTGTTCGGCCAGCATTTCGTGGCGGACGAAGGAAGTGTCTGTCATCTTACCGCTCCACCAGCTTCACTTTGTTGTTGTACCAGTTCATCACCGCCGAGATCAGCAGCGAGATCGAGAGGTACACGAGCATCAGCAGCAGCACGCATTCCAGCTCGCGTCCGGTCTGGTTCATGGTGATCCCGCCCAGCGTGCCGGTGATGTCCATGTAGCCCACGGCGATGGCCAGCGACGAGTTCTTGGTCAGGTTCAGATAGTTCGAAATCAGCGGCGGGATAATCACCCGCAGCGCCTGCGGCAGGACCACCAGGCTCATGATCCGGTTGGGACGCAGGCCAAGCGCTCCGGCGGCCTCGGTCTGGCCCTTGGAAATCGCCAGGATGCCGCCGCGCACGATCTCGGCGATGAACGCCGCCGTATAGAGCGACAGCGCCAGCCATAGGGCGATCAGAGAGTTGCGCATATGCGTGCCGCCCTGAAAGTTGAAGCCCTTCAGCGCTGGATAGCCCAGGTGGAAACCCAGCGCGACCAGCACGACGGCCGTCGGCACGACGAGCAAGCCCAGATTGACATGCCAGGTGGTCGGGCGGTCGCCGGTGGCCTCCTGGATGGCATTCGCCCGCTTCGAGTTCCAACGGATCGCAAAGATGCTGGCACCGAGCACGATGAGGATCAGGATCAGGTCCAGCGAGATATTGAACCGCAGGCTGGCTTCGCCAAAGACCGAGATGTCGCCCAGGCTGCGCGAGAACAACGGTTCGGGGACATAGACGCCGCGGTTGGTGACCGCCACGCTATCGAAGAAACTCATCGTCGCCGCGGGGTCCTCTCCGCGGAAGGCCCGGGGCGCGGGCAGGCTTTCGATCAGGACCGCCATGACCAGAACGATCCACAAAAGCACCGGCACGTTGCGGAACATCTCGACATAAATCGTCATCAGGCGTGCCACCAGCCAGTTCGGCGACAGGCGCAGAACGCCGACGAGCACACCGACGACCGTGGCCGTGATACAGCCCAGAACGGCGACGACCAAGGTGTTCAGAAGGCCGACAAACGAGGCCCTGAGATGCGAATCGCGGCTGTCGTATTCCAACAGGCGCTGGTTGATGTCGTAACTGGCCGGTTCGCTGAAAAAGCCGAAATCGATGGGCTTGCCCAGCGTCGCAAGGTTGGTCAGCGTGTTGTTGATCAGCCAGGCCGCAAGCAGCATGAATCCCATCATCGCGACGACCTGGATGGTCATCGACCGATACCGGGTGTCGTAGATCAGCATGCTCAGCCGAAACGACTCCTTCGGGGGGTCGGTAAGTGTGGTCATGAGACGTTCCCTGTTTTCCCCGGATCCTCCTCCCGACGCGTTTGTCTACGCGTTCCCGGGTCCGGGTGATCTTGTCGGTGCGTCAAGTGCGAAAAGGGCGCGGGAGTAACCCGCGCCCTTCGCCAATCGTATCCTACCGGAACGGCGGCGAGTAGATCAGGCCGCCGTCGGTCCATTGCGCGTTCAGGCCGCGCGCCAGGCCGATCGGGGTGTTTTCGCCGATGTTCTTTTCGAACAGCTCGCCGTAGTTGCCGGCAACCGAAATCGCCTTGACGGCCCAGTCAGCCGGCAGGCCCAGCATCTCGCCCAGGTTGCCCTCGGTGCCGAGCAGACGGTTGACCTCGGGGTTGTTGCCCGCAGCCGCGGCCATGTCGCCGATATTGGCCGAGGTCACGCCAAGCTCTTCGGCGGTGATCAGCGCGTTCAGCGTCCAGCGGACGATGTCGCCCCACTCGTCGTCGCCGTGACGGACCAGCGGCCCCAGCGGTTCTTTCGAAATGATCTCGGGCAGAAGCACGTGATCGTCCGGCGCCTCGAACGTAGCGCGGGTCGCGGCAAGGCCAGAGGCGTCGGTGGTGAACACGTCGCAGGCACCGGCGAGGTACTGCTGCTGCGCTTCGGCGTTGGTTTCGATCGGAACCGGCTCATAGCTGATGTTGTTCGAGCGGAAGAAGTCCGCCAGGTTCAGCTCGGTCGTGGTGCCGGTCTGGATGCAGACGGTGGCGCCGTCGAGATCCTTGGCAGAGCTGACGCCCAGCTCGCGCGGAACCATGAAGCCCTGGCCGTCATAGTAGTTCACGCCGACGAAGGTGAACTTCAGGTCGACGTCGCGGCTGAAGGTCCAGGTGGTGTTCCGGGCCAGCATGTCGATCTCGCCCGAGGCCAGCGCGGTAAAGCGGGTCTTGCCCGTGGTCGGGACGAATTCGACGGCCGTCGGGTCATCAAGCACCGCGGCGGCAACCGCGCGGCAGACGCCGACGTCAAAGCCCATCCATTCGCCAGCCGCATCGGGTGCAGCAAAGCCGACCAGACCGGTTGTCACGCCACAGTTCAGTTTGCCGCGTGCCTTGATGTCGTCCACCGTGGCCGCATGGGCGGCGCCGGCGGCAAGGCCAGCAACGGCGAGCGCTCCAAGAATTACGGATTTTTTCATGTTTACCTCTTCCTGATTTTCCACCCTGATGAAGGCGGTTTCATCGGCCTCCGGGCCGGTTTCGCGATAGTGCGAAGGCATATATCCCCCTCAGCATGCAAGAGTGTGGGCGAAATGGGCCGACAAGGTCAAGGCCGCACTCGCGGAAACGCAGTGTTTATGCATAGAAATCTGGCATCTGCCCGAAAACGGTAAGCAATTGGGCAATCACGTAATAATCCGGCTCATTCGGAAGAAGGCATGCGCCTGTCGAAAGGCCTGTTCTTTATTTGCCGCGGCAGCCGCTGCTTCGGCATCGGTGCCCCATTGCTCTTCCTGCCAGGTCTCATCGATTCTTGACCGCACCCACAGCTCTTCCGCCGGAAGCACGTCGTGGATCGCGGCAAATGCGATGATCAGCGAGCCCGAGAGGCTGACCAGATCGTGAAATCCGGTCAACTCGAAGGCCGTCATCGCGTGTATCGGCCGCGCCAGCCGGTCCAGGCTCTGGGCGGGTTGAGGCACATGGATGACGCCCTCGACTGGGATCAGACGTGCGCCAAGCGTGTCCGCCGCCCAATCCAGCAGCGGGTCCCAAGCCCGGGCCTGCCGCTGCACGAGACCCTCCGGTCCCTCGGCGCGATAGCATGTCAGATCGGCATCGCCGTAGGCGGCCAGCATGCCGGCCACCTCGGCATGCTGCCGGGCCACCTTGTCGATCGCGGCATTGGCCGCGCGGGTGACCGGCATCGACAACGGATCGACGATGTCCTCCTGCGCCCGCCACTCTGCCGCGATAGCCTCGGCCATGGCGCGGGATGGGACCACGAGTTCGGCCTTGGACGGGGTCCGCACCGGGCGCGCGTCCAGCCGGACGGCATACCCGCCGCCGGCCTCGGTGACGCTGGCCGAGTCCCAGAAGCGCCGCGCCTTCCACTCGCTCATCTTTCCTCCTCGAACGGGTCCGCAGGCACGTCTTCGGCCCGCCAGCCAAGGCTGTCCCAGGTGCGCGCCATGTGGTCGGGCAAGGGCGCGGCGAGTGTCAGAACATTGCCGGTGACCGGGTGGGTCAGCCGCAGCAGGCGCGCGTGCAGGTGCAGCTTGCGGCTGATCTCGCCCCCCAACTGCGCGCCCCAGCCGTCGCCCAGGTTTTCCTGCCCCGAGCCGCCATACTTGCCATCGCCGACGATAGGATGCCCGATCTCGGCCATATGCGCGCGCAATTGATGCGTTCGGCCGGTCACGGGGACCAATGCCACCCAGGCCGCGCGCTTCCCCAGCGCGCTGAGCACCGCGTAATCCGTGGTGGCGCGTTTCGCCCCCGGTGTGGCGTCGATCCGGTCGGGATGCACGCACAGCATCTTTTCGGCCTCGCCCCGCGCCCCGTGACCCGGCGCCTTGACCAGCCCGTACCGGATCGTCCCGGCGGTCGGATGCGGAACGCCCGCGACGGCCGCCCAATAGATCTTGCGGGTCTCGCGTGCCCGGAACGCGGCTGTCAGCTTGCTGGCCATTGCCTGCGTCCGCGCCATCAGCAGGATGCCCGAGGTGTCCTTGTCGAGCCGGTGCACCAGCCGTGGGCTCTCGTCATAACCGAACCGCAGGGCCGGGCCGAGCCCGTCGACATGCCGCGTCTGCTTGCTGCCGCCCTGCACCGCCAGTCCGGGGGGCTTGTTGAGCGCGATGATGTGGTCATCGCGGTAAAGCACCGATGCCCGGATCATCGCGGCATCGGCCTCCGGTACGGCCCCACGATTTTTCGGCGAAAAATCGTTCCTCCCACCTGCGGCATCGGGAATCGGCGGAACCCGCACATGCTGTCCCGGACCGATCCGCGTCGCCGCCTTCACCCGTCCGCCATCGACCCGGATCTCGCCCTTGCGGCACATTTTTTCGATCCGGCCCTGGCTGACCTGCGGGAAACGCCGGCGGAACCAGCGGTCGAGCCGCTGCTCGGCCTCGTCCGGCCCCACCTGCAACGTCCGCGGCCCGTTCATGCCAGAAACGCCCGCGCCATCAGCAGCCCAAATGCGAAGCCCGCAAGCGACAGCACCACCGACCCCGCCACATAGGCTCCGGCCAGCCCCACCTGCCCACGCTCGTAAAGCGTGACGGCGTCCAGCGAGAACGCAGAAAAGGTCGTGAACCCGCCCAGCACACCGGTCATCAGAAACGGGGCAAGCCGTGTCGCGCTCAAATGCGCCAGCACCACGACCAGCGCGCCCATCAGCATTGAACCGAGGACGTTCACTGCAAGCGTCCCCCAGGGGAATCCATGACCCATGATGCGAACCGCCGCCACACCGGTCAGATAGCGGCCGCTGGCACCAAGGGCCCCGCCGAGGGCGACTTGCAGAAGCGTGCTGAGCATCGTCGTTCCCTTGCGTCTCGCAGGGGCGATGTCAACCGGGTCAAATGTCGCCGAATTCGCCATGGCGGCCTTTGCCGCCGGCAAATCGCCGGGCGCCCGCGATACCCTGGTTGCGGATCGCGTCCATGCCGCTCCGCCATTCCTGAGCCAACGCGTCGCCGACGGCCATACCCCGCGTCGCGAGGATCGACGCGCGGTCGGCCAGCATCGCCTCGCGCGGGAAACGGGTGATTTGATGTGCCATGTCTTCGGCGGTGCGGCGGGTTTCGCCGTCGGACACCACCCGTTCGCAAAGCCCGATCTGCAGGCACTCCCCGGCCGGGACCTTGCGCCCGGTCATCGCGATCTCCAGCGCCCGGCCCTCACCCACCAGGCGCGGCAACCGCACCGTACCGCCATCCATCAACGTGATGCCCCAGCGGCGGCAGTAGACACCCAGATAGGCGCTTTCGCCCATTACCCGAATGTCGCACCAAAGCGCGAGTTCCATGCCGCCGGCCACCGCCGGCCCCTCGACGGCGCCGATCACCGGTTTCGACAGCCGCAGCCGCGACGGGCCCATCGGCCCGCGCGGCCACGGCGTCCCGTCTGCGGGAATCTCCAGCGGATCCAGTTCCTTGTGGAACCTTGACGGGTCGCTCAGGCCGGCGGCATATTTCAGATCCCATCCCGCACAGAAAGCCCCGCCCGCGCCCCAGAACACCGCGACCTCCGCCTCGTCGGATTGTTCGAATGCCTTAAACGCCTCGAAAAGCGCATCGGCATGGTCGGGGTCCACCGCGTTCCGCGCCTCGGGGCGGTCATGCACCACCGTCCAGACCTTTCCGTCCTTTTCCGTCCTGACAACCATCACCGTCTCCCGCCAGTTTCGCGCCGCAAAGTACGAGGCAGGCCGGGATGCTGTCACCGGTAACGTGGCGTCGTCACGCCTGCCGCTTGGCCCGTTGCCGCATAAAGAACTCCAGCCGTTTCTTCAGCTCACGTTCGAAACCGCGCTCGACCGGCTGATAATAGACCCCGCGCTTCATGCCCTCGGGGAAATAGTCTTGCCCCGAGAACGCGTCTTCGGCGTCGTGATCATAGGCATAACCCTCGCCATAGCCCTGTTCTTTCATCAGCCGGGTGGGTGCGTTCAGGATGTGCTTGGGCGGCGGCTCGCTGCCGGTCTTTCGGGCAGCGGCGGCCGCCGATTTGAACCCGACATAGCCGGCGTTCGATTTCGGCGCCAACGCCAGGTAGACCACCGCCTGCGCCAGCGCCAGTTCGCCCTCGGGCGACCCCAGCCGCTCGAAGGTTTCCCAGGCATCCAGACAGACCCGCTGCGCCTGCGGGTCGGCAAGGCCGATATCCTCGACGCTCATCCGCGTGATCCGGCGGGCGAGATAGCGCGGATCCTCGCCGCCGCCCAGCATGCGGGCGAGCCAGTAGAGCGACGCATCGGGGTCGGACCCGCGCACCGATTTGTGCAGGGCACTGATCAGGTTGTAGTGGGCATCCCCCGACTTGTCGTATTGGGCGGCGCGCTTTTGCAGCCGGGTGACGAGGGCGTCGCGATCGAGCCTGCCGTCGGTCTTCCAGGCCGCGATCTGTTCGACGAGGTTCAAAAGCGCCCGGCCGTCGCCGTCGGCCATTTCCAGAAGCGCCTCGCGCGCCTCGCCGGTCAGCGGCATTTCCCGGTCGAGTTCCCGCTCCGCCCGCTGCGCCAGAAGCTCCAGATCGGCCAGCGACAGGCGGTCCAGCACCAGCACCTGCGACCGGCTCAACAGGGCCGAATTCAGCTCGAAGGACGGATTCTCGGTCGTCGCGCCGACCAGCAGGATGGTGCCGTCTTCCATATGCGGCAGGAACCCGTCCTGCTGGGCCTTGTTGAAGCGGTGGATTTCATCGACGAACAGAAGGGTTCCCTGCCCGTTGCCGCGCCGGAGCTTGGCGGCCTCGAAAATCCTTTTCAGCTCCGCGACACCGGTGAAGATGGCGCTGATCTGGACGAATTGCAGATCGGTCTCGTCGGCCAGAAGCCGGGCGATGGTGGTCTTGCCCACCCCAGGCGGCCCCCAGAAGATCAGCGACGACAGGCTGCCCGACGACAGCATGACGCCAAGGGGTGCCTCGGGGCCGAGCACCTGGTCCTGACCGATCACGTCGGCCAGCCTTTTGGGCCGCAACCGGTCGGCCAGCGGGCGCGAAGCCTGCGCGGCGGTGTCGGACTGCGGCAGCGTGTCGAAAAGATCGGCCATGGCAGCAATCTAATCCCGCTGCCCGGATTCCCCAATGGCCTTCCGCAACTTGCGGTCCGCAGAATTTCCACCCGGCCGGTTGAGACCGCCGGCCTGATCATCGTGCTCAAGACCTGCGGACGCATGGAGCCCAGCTTCCTTCGATGGTCCAGAACGAAAAACCCGCCTTGCGGCGGGTTTTCGGTTTCGCGCAGAGCAGAGGGGCTTATTCCTCCGCGGCCTCCTCGGCTGCCAGACGTTCCCGGTCGGCCGCGCCCTTGGCGTCGACGTCGCGGTCGACCAGTTCGATGATCGCCATCGGCGCCATGTCGCCATAGCGGAAGCCGGCCTTCAGCACACGGGTGTAGCCGCCCTGCCGCTCGGCGTACCGGGGGCCGAGAACCTCGAAAAGTTTGGACACATGGGCGTCCTGCTTCAGCTGCGACGCAGCCTGACGGCGCGCGTGCAGATCTCCGCGCTTCGCAAGCGTAATCAGCTTGTCGGCAATGCGCTTGAGTTCCTTGGCCTTGGGCAGCGTCGTCTTGATCTGCTCATGCTCGATCAGCGATCCGGCCATGTTGGCAAAAAGCGCCTTGCGGTGCTCGTGCGTGCGGTTCAGGCGGCGATAGCCGCGGGCGTGACGCATGTCTCATCTCCTTTTGCCCTCTACGGGCGGTTTTGCTTTGTCCGGCCGGGGATGCGTGCCTCCCGGCTCTCCTTGGGGCCGCGCGGCCCGGGGCGGAGCCACGATTTTTCGCCGAAAAATCGTCGCCCCGGTTTTGCTCTAGAACTGGTCCTCGAATTTCTTCGCCAGATCCTCGATATTCTCCGGCGGCCATTCCTCGACATCCATGCCAAGATGCAGACCCATGCCCGACAGCACCTCCTTGATCTCGTTCAAAGATTTGCGGCCGAAGTTCGGGGTGCGCAGCATCTCGGCCTCGGTCTTCTGGATCAGGTCGCCGATATAGACGATGTTGTCGTTCTTCAGGCAGTTCGCCGACCGCACGGACAATTCCAACTCGTCCACCTTCTTCAACAACAGCGGGTTGAATTCCAGCCCGTCGTCCTCGTCGCGATGGGTGGCCGATTCCGGCTCGTCGAAGTTGACGAAGATCGACAGCTGATCCTGGATGATCCGGGCGGCATAGGCCACCGCGTCATCCGGGGTCAGGGATCCGTCGGTCTCGAGCTTCAGCGTCAGCTTGTCGTAGTCCAGCACCTGGCCCTCGCGCGTGGGCTGCACGTCGTAGCTGACCTTGCGCACCGGGGAATAGATCGCATCGACCGGAATCATCCCGATCGGCGCGTCCTCGGGCCGGTTCTTGTCGGCAGCGACATAGCCCTTGCCCGTGTTCACGGTCAGTTCCATGAACAGGTCCGCCCCCTCGTCGAGATGGCAGATCACGTGGTCCTTGTTCAGGATCTCGATGCCCGCGGATTCCGAGATGTCGCCGGCGGTCACGACCGTCGGGCCCTTGGCGCTGATCGACAGCCGCTTCGGCCCCTCGACCTCCATGCGGATCGCGACGCCCTTAAGGTTCAATACGATGTCGGTGACGTCCTCGCGGACACCGGCCACCGACGAGAACTCGTGCAGCACGTTGTCGATCTGCACCGAGGTGATCGCGGCGCCCTGCAGGCTCGACAACAGCACGCGGCGGATCGCGTTGCCAAGCGTCAGGCCAAAGCCGCGCTCCAGCGGTTCGGCGACGACGGTCGCCTGGCGCGCAGGGTCGTTGCCGGGCTTGACCTCAAGCTGGTTGGGCTTGATCAGTTCCTGCCAGTTTCTATGGATCATGCTTCTTGCCTCCATTCCTGTCCCCTGCCCCATGTCCGGTAGGCAGGCGACGCCCGAGGTAGTCAAAGACGGATTCGGGCCGCGCAGACGCGCAGCCCGCGAAAGATCAGACCCGGCGGCGCTTCGGCGGGCGGCAGCCGTTATGGGCAATCGGCGTCACGTCGCGGATCGAGGTGATGTTGAAGCCGACGGCCGCCAGCGCGCGCAGCGCGCTTTCGCGGCCCGAACCGGGACCCTGCACCTCGACCTCCAGCGTTTTCACGCCATGCTCCTGCGCCTTCTTGCCGGCGTCTTCGGCAGCCATCTGCGCAGCATAGGGTGTCGACTTGCGCGAGCCCTTGAACCCCATCGTGCCCGCCGACGACCAGGCAATCGCGTTGCCCTGCACGTCCGAGATCAGGATCTTGGTGTTGTTGAACGAGCTGTTCACATGCGCCACACCGGCGGCGATGTTCTTGCGCTCTTTGCGCTTGATGCGCGTCTTGTCGCGTGCCATCTGCCTGTCCCCCTACTTCTTTTTGCCGGCGATCGGCCGGGCCGGGCCCTTGCGCGTGCGGGCGTTGGTATGGGTCCGCTGGCCGCGGACCGGCAGGTTGCGGCGATGCCGCAGGCCGCGATAGCAGCCGAGATCCATCAGGCGCTTGATGTTCATCTGCACTTCGCGGCGCAGGTCGCCTTCGACATTGAGGTTGGCGTCGATATGCTCGCGGATCTGCAGCACTTCGGCGTCCGACAGCTCGTTGACCCGGCGCGACTGGTCGATGCCGACGGCCTCGCAGATATTGCGGGCGGTGGATTGTCCGATACCGGTGATGTAGGTCAGCGCGATGGGAACGCGCTTGGCGGTGGGGATATTGACCCCGGCGATACGTGCCACGGTGAGCTTGTCCTTGTCCGTTGCGGTTCCGTGGTTCCAGAACCTTTTTTCACAACCAAGGCCCGCCGGTTTTTTCAGGACCTGCGGGCCGTTTCGAATTTTCTCTTGACTGGCGGGGCGCGACCCCGGGCTGCAGCCGATTCTCTGTCGAGATAGCGCGAGATAAGGAGATAACCGGGGGGCGTCAAGGGGTCATGAACAATCGGCCCGGCCCGCGGCGGCAACGACGCCAGCAATGCGCCGCAATGGCGGCGGCATGCAGGACGGGATGTAGACAGATGGCCGAAACCGACCGCACAAAAACCGACCGCTTGTATCAGCCCAGGGCGGTCTTGATCCCGCCTGCGACCTCGCCGATTTCGCCGAGCCCGTTCACCGATCTCAGATCGCCCTTGGCGTAATAATAGCCGATCAGCGGCGATGTCTGCTTGTAATAGGCCATCAGACGGGTGCGCAGGCTTTCCTCGTTGTCGTCGGCCCGGCGCTTGAACTCGGTGGCCCCGCAATTCGTGCATTTGCCGTCCGCTGGGATCGGTTTCGAGTGGTCGTTGTAAACCTCGCCGCAATTTGCGCAGGTCGACCGCGCGGTGATCCGGGCCACCAGGGCATCGTCATCCACCTGCATCTCGACCACCGCATCCAGGTCCTGCCCGACGTCGTCCAGAAGCGCGCCGAGCGCGTCGGCCTGCGCCAGCGTCCGCGGAAACCCGTCGAAGATGTAGCCGCCCGAGCTTTCGCCGCCCTCCAGCTTTTCGCGGATCAGGCCGATGACGATCTCATCCGTGACAAGGTCGCCCCGGTCCATCACCTCGGCAACCCTTTTTCCCATCTCGGTTCCGCTGGTGCGCGCCTCGCGCAGCATGTCGCCGGTCGATAGCTGCACCATCCGGCGTTCGTCCACCAGAATCCGTGCCTGGGTTCCCTTGCCGGCACCGGGGGGGCCGAGGAGGATAATGTTCATGTCACTGTCCCTTGTTTCGCCGGGGGCCGGTTCGTGCCGTCAGCGGCGCACCGGAGCCTTCTTGCCGGTCTTGCCGCCGCGCCGTTTACCGCGAAGCTGCGATTTCTCAATCAGACCTTCGTATTGATGCGCCAAAAGGTGGCTTTGGATCTGCTGCACGGTGTCCATGCCAACCGAGACGATGATCAGGATCGAGGTACCGCCGAAATACGCGGTGATCGTCAGCTCCGCCCGCACGATTTCGGGCAGCAGGCAGACCAGCGCCAGATAGGCCGAGCCGAGCACAAGGATGCGCGTCACGACGTAGTCGAGGTATTCCTCGGTCTTCTTGCCGGGCCGGATGCCGGGCACGAATCCATTCTGGTTCTGCAGGTTTTCGGCCACATCATCCGTCTTGAACGACACGTTGAACGTGTAAAAGAAGGTGAAAAAGATGATCATCCCGGCAAAGAACGCCAGATACAGCGGCTGGCCGGGGCCGAAATAGGCCAGGATCGTCGCCATGACAGGGCCGGATTGCGCCTGGCTGAAGGTCGCCACCGTGGTCGGCAACAGCAACAGCGATGAGGCGAAGATCGCCGGGATAACGCCCGCGGGGTTGACCTTGATCGGCAGGTGGCTCGACCCGCCCTCGTACATCTTCATTCCCGCCTGCCGGCGCGGATACTGGATATGGATCTTGCGCAGAGACCGCTCCATGAACACCACGAAGGTCAGTGTCGCCAGAAGCATCACGATCACCCCCAGCACGACCGGGGTCGACAGCGCGCCGGTGCGGCCGGATTCGAAGAATTGCGCCAAAGCGGCCGGGATTTCGGCGATGATGCCAACGAAGATGATCAGCGAGATGCCGTTGCCGATGCCGCGCGCGGTGATCTGTTCGCCCAGCCACATCAGGAACATCGTTCCGCCGACCAGCGTGATTACGGTTGCGGCGCGGAAATACCAGCCCGGATCGGTCGCCAGATCGCCCGCCTCGAGCGAGACGGCGAGGCCATAAGCCTGGAAGGTCGCCAGAAAGACCGTGCCGTAGCGGGTATACTGGTTGATCTTCTTGCGGCCCTGCTCGCCCTCTTTCTTCAGCTGCTGCAACTGTGGCACCATCGCGGTCAGCAGCTGCACGATGATCGAGGACGAGATATACGGCATGATCCCCAAGGCGAAGATGCCCATCCGGGAAATCGCACCGCCGGTGAACATGTTCAGAACGCCGCCGAGGCCCGCAGAGGCCTGGTCGAAGAAATTGCGCAGTTCCTGTGCGTCGATCCCGGGGACCGGGATGTAGGTGCCGATCCGGTAGACGATCAGAAGCCCGATGGTGAAGAAGATGCGCTGCCGAAGCTCGGTGGCCTTGCCGAAGGCGCCCCAGCTCATGTTGGCGGCCATTTGCTCTGCTGCAGATGCCATTTAGCGGTCTCTCTTAAGCGAACGCCGCCTCGCGGGTTTCCCGGGGCGGCGCTTGGAAAACTGAAACCGGATGTAAGGGCGCAGGCCGCGCCCCACAACCTCTTATTCGGACGCCGACGCGGTTGTGACCGTCAGCGAGCCCCCGGCTTTCTCGACGGCGTCCTTGGCCGAGGCGCTGGCACCGGTGACCTGAAGGTCGACTTTCGCGGCGAATTCGCCCTTGGCCAGCACCCGGATCCCGTCGAGCTTGCGGCGGACGAGGCCGCTTTCGACAAGCACGTCCTCGGTGATCGGCTGACCGGCATCGATCTTGCCGGCGTCGATGAACTTGGCCAGTATGCCAAGGTTCACGACCGCGAATTTCTTGCGGTTGGGCTTGTTGAAGCCGCGTTTCGGCAGCCGCTGGTAGAGCGGCATCTGGCCGCCCTCGTAGCCGTTGATGGCAACGCCCGAGCGGGATTTCTGCCCCTTGATGCCGCGGCCGGCAGTCTTGCCCTTGCCCGAGCCCGGGCCACGGCCGATGCGCTTGGCCTTTTTCGCTGCGCCGGGATTGTCCCGGAGTTCATTCAGTCTCATATCGCTTCTCCTCGCCGGATGCGGGGGATGAAGCGACGGCCCCCGACCTCGGCATTTCTTGGTCGTTGATGTCGGGCCGACAGGCCGGACCGGGCGCGTATAGACGGGATTGCGGGGGCAATCAAGGGGTCGGCGGATCGCTGTGTCGCAATGGGACCTCTCGTTTAACTATCTGTTTTCATTAATAATAGCGACCACAACGGGCGATTTGAGCTGTCCATTGCAGACCCGGTAGTGGGGAAGTTGGCGGAAGTCTGGTAGACTGGCGCGGATCGGGGGGCGCGCGCATGACGGTTCTTCTTGCAGTTCTGGGGGCGATCCTGGGTGCCGTGTTCGGCGGCGCCCTCGGGTTCTTCGGCATCATCCTGATCGGCACGGTCACGGGCGCCGACAACCAGCAGGGGGCATTGGCCATGGGCGCCGCGACCGCCGGGCTGCCGCTGGGCGCCTTTGTCGGCGCGATCTTCGGGCTGGTTCTTGTGTTGCGCCTGCGCGCTCGCGGCCAAGCCGATGCCGCAAGGCCCGCCGGTAACGATGCCGCGGCGTCGGAGGTGCCAGAGGACCGAGACGGCACGTCGTCCGGTGCCGGCATTCAGGGTTGGATCGCCATCGCCGTCGTCGCCGCCGCGATCATCGGCGTCTGGGCGTGGTGGACCGATGACGGGATACCGCCCTATCTGAGGCAGCCGTTTCCGGTGCTGGAGGCGGAAATCCGGATGCCGGCCGCCGATCCGGGGCTGGACTTTGCGATGTCCCGGCCCGCCGATTTGCGCAGCGAAATCGTCTTTCACCGCATGAACCCGCCTGTACCTCTGCGCGAAGAGGACGGACAGATCGTCTTGGGATTGCGGGGCACGCTGAGCTATCGAACCGAAGACCGCGAGATCGAGATGCGGCTGGAGCCGGGAAAGGTGCTGGGATTCGCCCTGGACCTCGGCGAGCGCCCCACGCCCGGCGGCGCGTTCACGGCGTGGCGCCGCGTCGACAGGTTCTCGTGGTACCGGGACGGCGTTCTGGTGCCCATGGACGGCCCACCGCCCTATTTCATCCGCACGCGGGTTTTGGCGGGCGAGTGAATTGGGGGGCGGGGTATGGGATGTCCTGCGATACAGGTTTCGAATACCCTGATCGTCTGCGCCTGGACCGGGTTAACGGCGCGAAGAGCCCTGGTCCAGGCGGGCCTGTGAACGCCCGCCCCACCGGGTCGGCGCTGGATCGCGACGACAGGCTGCAGCGCGCGCAAATGGCGAACCGTTCGCAACCCTCGTGCTTCAGGGGCCTGCCAACTCACTCAGTCCAGAGGGGAATTGTTTAGTCGAAGCCGCGTTATGCCGTTTTGGCCTGGAGCGGACGTTGCCTGCCGAGAGAAGAGCCGGGCCATCGCCGACCCGCGGGGAGGCGACCCAGACTTGTGAACGGCTCGATTTATCCAAGCAAAGTCCGAACGACGTCAATCCGGTACGCACCGTCGGAAAATCGCCTCCCCTTCGGGGCGGGTCGGCGATGGCGCGGCGGCCTGCGGCCTTGATTCCGCGCCTGAAGACTGGTTGC
>JASJDP010000055.1 GCA_030065095.1 Rhodobacter sp. | reverse complement strand
TCCATGTACATGAGGAGCGACGCGTATGGGGTGGCAGCGAATTTCCTTACACCGGTCGTTCAAAGCGGCGCCTGATTGCTGAGCTCAATCCGGGCGTTCGCTCCGCCATCGGCAAACTGGAATTAAGCGGACCTAGCTGCCATTCGCGGCAACAACATCAATGGCTGCTTCACGAATTCGGATCAACACAGCGCTGCATCGGACCGACCAGACGCATTCAGAGGGCCGTACGAACATCACAAGTGAGAAAAAACTTGTCGCGCAGTGTAAGTTGGCGGGTCAGAGTCCACCTAACGCGAACGATGTCTTGGGACTTCTCATTCATACCACTGAGGGCATCATGGTCTCCCCAAATACGGTGGAAACCTTTACGCAAACGGTCGCATGATCTACATTGCAGCCCAACCAAATTCCGGGATGGTACCGAACTTATTGAATGTTGGGATTCGTTGCGATGAGATTGGATCGAAGGCTGGTCGGATTGTGTTCGCATAGGACATTGGCGACTTCAATGCTCTTAAGCACGGTTATTTGTTTCTCGCACATGGGCGAATCCGCACATGCGCAACAAGATAAATCTCTTGAGAGTTTTCAACGGGCCATTGAGTCAAACTTGTCCTATGACGTCGGCACTCAATGGCAAGAGGTCAGATTAACAGATATGTGCAATATTTCAGTAACAACGGCACATCGTGAATATGGATGGAGATCGAAATTCAGAATAAATTTATCAGAGATAGATTTAGAAACATCAAATAAGAAGGGTTATGATAGAATTATTTTGAAATTTTTAAGCGAGAGGTATACAATAATAGACGGGACTAGCCCTGGATCTGCAATCAACCCGAACCATGCTGCAATGACTCAGGCGTGGCCACAAAAAACTCAGTCGATAAAATTCTCTATTCGAACTACGGGTAAATCTAGAGACGAAGAGAAATCAATGCGAGACAGCGCCTATGAGGGTATTAGCACACTAGTCAGAAATTGCAATTAACTCATTTCCAGAAAGCCACCACAAAATTAAATTTATGGGAGGATGATGTTGTGAAGAGTTTAAAATTCTTGTTTGTTATTTTTTGCTGTGCATTCGTCTTCAAAGTAAGTGCATCGAATGCGATCGCCCAAGACCTTTCTCGATGTATAACACATAACACAAAAATCTCCGGAACGCCTGGGAAAGGTAACTTTTCCGCTACTTTTTGGAATACTTGCGGACAATGCGTCAAGTTCAAACCAATGGCTGATGGTCGTGGTGGTAGCTCGAGCTGCCCGATGTCCAACACTATAGCTCTCGGACAGCCAATTTCATCAGTATCTCTGCAACCAGGTGGCTCTACGACACTTTTCTTCAACTGTGGTTTTGGTACTCGTCAGACAACAGCTCAAAACCCAAGGAATTGTTGAAGCCGACATTTCAGTGCGATTAGGTTTGTTAATTTTGTGGCTACAGCTTGGCAACCGGACGTTCCTCCGGATTGCAGCCGCAGGCAAAATCGGGCTCTGGACCGACCTTCCAAGCCGAAGCGGCCAATATCAGGCCTCGGAATACAAATGACCGAGGCTTGCTCCAATTGCTTGATTCTGCGCTGCAGGCGATCTGGCTCAATCGTCCGGGTTCGATTCGCGTTACATCCGCCTGCATTCTGCACCGCGTCGATCCGAATCGAGCCCGTTCCTGCCAGCTTCAGCATGACAGTCGAACGGAAGTTAAACGCTTAGAAGCTGACACCGCCGACGGTATTTTCGGTCAAGAGACAGATTACTCTTTCAGTAGCCGGGCAAATGCGCCGACGAGGAAGGCTGTGGTCAGGCCAAACATCAGGACGCCACAGACTGACGCCATCGCGCCAAACAATCGAAAATCCGGCGCCAGTGTTATGTCTCCGTAGCCGAGTGTGCTGTACGTCACCAAAGCGAAGTATATCGGCGCCTCGTAGCCCGGCAGCGCGCCAAGCCCCAGGAACGCCAGCGCCCACAGGTAGATCTGGACGGTGTGAGCGAAGAGGAAGACCAGGAACAACGCACCAAGTGCAAGGCCTACCGAGCGAATTGGCGCACCGGATCGGAACGGCCTTTTGCGGCGCAGCACTCTGATTGCCGCTGCCGCACACAGGATGTGGATCGCAGCGCAGAACAAGATCATCGCGCTGCCTGATACGATCTGCACCACGACCGGCATCGGCCTAACCGCCCTTCAGATCAGGCCGTCTCTGTTCTTGCCGCGCGCAGGAAAAGCAAACGGTAGAGCGGCGGTACGAACAGAAGCGTCAGAGGTGAGGCGAGAAGCAGACCGCCGATCATCAAGGCGGCCATCGGCTCGAACAGCGCGCCTCCGAACAGCGCCATGGGGATCAGTCCAAGGACGGTCGTCAAAGATGTCAACAGCACCGGGTTCAGCCGTTTCTTGGCCGCCGTGACGATGGCGTCGTCGAGCGGCATGGAGGTACGCTCGATATCGATCTGGTCGATCAGAACGATAGCGTTGTTGATGATGATGCCCATCAGCGAGATTAGCCCGAGGATCGCAAAGAACGACAGTGGTTGACCGGTGATCAACAAGGCCAGCGGCGCGCCGGCCAGGATCAACGGGATCGTCAGAAAGGTGATCGCCACCCTACGGATCGAATTGAACTGGAACACCAATGCCGCGATCATGACCACCAGCGCATAGGGCATGCCGGCAACGAGGTCGGCGTTCGCTTCTGCCGCGTCGGCGCTTTCACCGCCGATCACCACCTCGTAGTCCGGGCCGAGGTTTAACGCCTCAAGCGTCGGCGCGATCAGCGCCTCGACCTCGGCCGCGGCGAGTGTGCCACTTTTGCCCGAAATAGTGATCTGCCGTACCTGGTTTTCGCGGCGAAGCTGCGACAGTGTCAAGCGGGGCTGGAACCGTGCCACCTGGTCGAGCGATATGAGCCCCGTGTCGGTGGGGATCGTCAGGTTGGCGAGGTCTTCCAGACTATCACGAAACACCTCTTCGGCGCGCACTACGATGGGAATCTGGTCGGTGCCATCGCGGAACACCGAATACTCTGCGCCGCTGAAATAAGTCTGCATGACATTCGAAATATCGCTTGATGTCACGCCAAGCTCACGCGCCTTCTCCTGGACAACGTCTATGCCGACTGTCAGGCTCTTGCTGCCCCAATCGTTGGAATTCAGGATCAGGCCGGGGACCGTGTCGAACGCGGCCTCGACCTTTGCAGCTGCGGACAACAGGGTGTCGGCGTCGGGCCCGGTGATTTCAACCTCGACGATGCCCGACTCGCTGCCGCCCATCGACAGCCTGGTGACGCGGCCGCGCACGGCGGGATGGTTCGCAATCAGGTGGCGGCGCGTGCGCTCCGCCGCGGCGACAGCGCCCTCGAAACTGCGGGTGTTGACGACGAAAAAGGCACTGGCTGGGTCGGTGTCAGCCGGCGAGAGCGCCAGGTAAAAGCGCGGTCCGCCATGGCCGACAAACAGCGTGGTATTGGCGACCTCTGGATTGGCCTCGGCATCGCGCAGCCAGGTGTCGATAGACAGCGCCTCGTCGCGGGTGGCGGTGATCGTGCTGCCTTTTGGCAGATCTACGTAGACCAGGAACTCGGCCCGTTCCGACAGGGGGAACATCTCAGACTTGAGCTGCCCGAAGGTGCCGATCCCGTAGGCCACCAGCAGATAACAGACCGCAACCACGGGAATGCCCAGCCGCAGGATGCGCCGGATCAACTGCCCATAGGCGCGCTCCAGCAACCCTTCGCGGGCCTCTTTCTGCGGCTTCGGGCGCAAGAGCGCGGCGGCAAGGAAGGGCAGAATGTAGTGCGCTGTCAGCCAGGAGCCTGCCAGCATTAGCGCTACTACTGCACCAAGCGAAAACGCGAACTCGCCCGTCGTGCCTTCCAGAATCAGCATCGGAAGGAAGGCCGAGACGGTGGTAATCGACGCCACGGCGAGCGGCACGAAGAACTGCCCGCCAGCGCCGATGGCGGCCTCGCTGGGCGCGGCGCCCTCCTTGATGCGCCGGTCGATATCCTCGACAACGACCAGCCCGTTATCGACCAGAAGGCCCAACGAGATAATCACCGCCGCGATGGAAATCTGTTCCAGATCGATGCCCCCCTGCGACATGCCTAGAAGCGCGAAGGTCACGGTGAAGGGCACGATGCTGGCGATGACAAGCGCAGGGCGGAGCCCCAGGAAGACAAACATCACAACCAGCACCACCGCGAAGGTCTGGGCCACGTTCGACAGGGCCCCATTGATCGACTGGGTGACGTTGGTCTCCTGAAAGGTCGAGATGTTGTAGGCGATGCCGATGGGTTGGGTCTGTTCCAGCCGTACGATCTCGGCGCGAAGGGTCCGCCCGAGTTTCTGGATGTCGCGGTCGTCGGACATCTCGACACTGACCAGCACCGAAGGCTGTCCGTTGAAGTAGACCGGCTGCTGCGGCGGATCGACATAGCCGCGCCGCACGGTCATCAAGTCGCGCAGGCGAACGATGTCGCCGGTTGGCAGCTGGGTCAGCACACCGCCGATGTCTTCCAGCGAGCCCAGGTTACCGTTGGCCTCCAGCACGATGTTGGTCCCTGCGGCGTCAATCCGGCCGGCAGGCAGAATCACGTTTTGGTCATCGAGATCGCTCAGAAGCTGCGGAAGCTGAATGCCGACCGCTGCGAGGCGGCGACTATCGATTTCCAGCCAGATACGCTCTTCCTGATCGCCCGATAGGCTGACCTTGGTGATGCCGTCCACCGCGTAAAGCCCGTTCTGCAGGTCTTCCGCCGCGTCCTGGATTTCGGCATAAGAGAACCCTTCGCCGGTCACTGCAACGGTCGCGACCGCCACATCGCCATAGTTGGTGTTGACGAAGGGACCGAAAGTGCCCTCTGGAAGCTCGCCTGCGGTGTCTTCCATCTGCGTGCGGATGTCCGAGAACACACGGTCCAGTTCGTCCGCAGGCACGCCGTCCACCACCGCAACATTGAGTTGAGCGCGACCCGTCGTGACCAGCGTCGCGATTTCGTCGACCTCTCCGATCTCGCGCGCCGCCCGTTCCAGGGGTACCGCGATCAAGTCCTCGACCCGTTCCGGCGACATGCCGGGGAACTGCGCAGCAACGATCACGGTTCGGATAGTGATGGCGGGATTTTCGCGTTTGGGTAGAGCCAGATAGGCCAAGGCGCCGATGGCTATCAGACCAACCATGATCAGCAGAGTGAATCGGGATTTTTCGATCCCAAACCGCGCGAGCCCGTCCACGCGCCTAGCCCTCGGGCCCCAGCAGCCGGACCTCTTGCCCGTCCTTCAGGAACGAGACCCCAGCGGAGGCAACGAGATCGCCCGGCGCCAGACCATCGACAACGACGACCATGTTCTCTCGAACACCGCCCACGGTGATGACTTGCCGTTTCACGGTCGAGCTAGCGCGGTCAAAGACATAGACGCCTGCCTGAGCAGGGGTCTGTGCGTCGCCAGGGCTGCCGCTCAGCCCATCCTTGATCAGCGCCGAGATCGGGATCGGGTAGCCTTCGCGTGCCGGAAGCGGAAACTCGATTGCCGCCTCAACAGCCATCCCAGCTTTCAACAGCGGGTTCGTTTCCTGTAGCCGCAGCACGATGGGAAAGCTCGACACAGCGTCTGCGCGCGAACCGATTTCGCTGACCACCGCGTCCAGCATGATGTCGGGCCGGTCGGCCAGCCGGATAGTCGCCGCTTTGCCTACCACCAGTTCGCTCGCCGCGTCGAAATTTACCGAGAACGACACCTCGAACTCGTCTGGCGAATAGACCGTTGCAATCGGTGCGCCCGCCCCGACGGTCGCGAAGGCGGTGGCGTCAACCGAATTGACGATACTGTCGATCGGCGCGCGTAAGCCTGCCTTTTCCAGGTTTTCCCGCGCGGATTCGAGCGACTTTTGCGCTTGGACCAGAGCCGCAGCAGCGGAATCGGACTGCGCCTGCGCATCGTCGACCGCGACCCTGGTGGTCGTGCCGCGGCTTAGCAGTTCTTGCTGGCGCGCTAGAGTGTCGGCGGCATTGCGCGCCGATGCCTGCGCCTGAGCGACGGCCGCCTCGGCAGTTTCGACCTGCAGGCGCAGCGTTTCGGGGTCGAGTCGTGCAACATCCTCGCCCTTGGATAGTCTTTGCCCAACATCGAGGTCAAACTCGGCCAGCCGCCCACCGATCTCAAACGACAGAACGATCAGGTCCGAGGGTTCCAGAACGCTAGGGAAACGACGCGTTTGAGATCGCTCCACCTCTGTAACCTCATACACCTTTAGCCCTCTGATAACGGGCTCGGGCGCCGCCGTTTCCTCGCGGCAACCCACGAGGACGGCGAATGCGAAAAGTGCCACTGAAAGGCGGAACATCGCATCAATCCAAATCAATTCACGACATCAGGATGCCTGCAATTCCGGTTGTTGTCCATTACGCGTCATCGTAGCCGCGCTCTATTGCGAGCCTCACCACGTCTTGGAAGGTCCGGTGTATGTATCCGCAGAGCGGTGTCTGACTCGAAGAAGGTGAGCGTCGGCTTGATTTGGGGCAAGCGGCGATCGAGAATTTCAATGCCATCACCACCCGGCGACCTCTGGTAGTGCGTTGGTCGCAGTGAATGACCAATGGTGTTCTACCGTCCCGAACGCAATCCATTAAACACTTCCGCTTGGTGGCCTCTCGCATAAGCTATGTCACAGATGGTTTGAGTAGCCGCCATTCAAGAAGGTGTGGCGAAGGCTAACTTTGTCCGCGTGTTGGACAGGCGGTGTAGCAAAGGTGCTGCGGAGTGGCCGGACGACCGCTTTTTGAGATCATGAGCCAGATTTCGGTGTCGATGAGAATCGGCGCAGATTGGTCGGCTGGTTGATAGCGACAGCTTGGGGACTTGTCCGCTTTGACCTTTGGTGCGGGTATTCGGCCCGCGCAGGCGATTGTCTCATGAGGGCCGGTACCGGAATCACGGATGCGCCGATGGAACGACAGCTTCCTCAGCGTGTTTTGCCATTCGCACATAGGGCCATCTGCGGCTTACATCTCTCCTTCGATCCTCCATAGGATTGACCGAAGAGTTATAGCCAATCGTAAGGGCCTTTATCTGGGTGCTCGATCGGCAGTACGTGCATCTCAACAGTAGAAGCTCGCCAACCAAGAAACGGGCTACAATGACTGGATCAGTGATCTTGCTGATGTTTCGGCATTGGCATTCGATATAGGTGACCATCCGACCCATCAACCAGTTCAGCGTGCTGGCCGCCAGAAGGTCGCGACGTACCGATCTCGGAAATCGCCGTACCTGGCCGTAGTGATTTGGCAGAGCGTGTCCACGAGCGGTGCGTGAGCGCCATAGCGCTCGACCAATGCCTGCCTTTTAAAGGCCCCGGAATGCTTGCAGGACCAGCAGAGCAGCCCGATAGATGACCCCTCCATCTCACCCAAGCGGCAATCCCGCGGGCGATCATCATCGAGATGCGTGCCTCGCTTAGTCGATCTTGTTTTGCGACGTCGACCGGCGGTTGTTAGTGTGCGAACATTACCGAAACATCAATGTTTCGGTAACCAGGATGTGAAAATCCCGACGTGCGAGCACTGACCTTCGGTATCGACAGCGATAAGGTTCTTTTTCTCACCTGGTTTTTTCCACCGATGCCGGTGGCAAGGAATCTCGAAAAACCCTGTGAAATCAATGGTGTTTTTCGGCATTGGCAGGCCTGGAGGGACCCGAACCCGTCGGGATCGTTTGAATCGGCGTCCAAAGCTGCTGATCAACTATATGCGGGATACCCTTCTGATAACCTATTGATTCTTTGTGCCCCACATTAAGATAGTGAGGAACACCATGGCATTGATTTTATTTGATTTTTTGTGGATTTGATGGGCGACCCGGTACCCCAAGACGTTCGCTTTGGCCGTATTCTATTGACCTAGGTGTCCCGCAAATTTTGGCTGCGGGATACCTTGTTCGGAAAGCTGACATTTTTTCGCTTCCGAACAGCCAGTGCGAATCCGTCGGAAGCAGACCTACGTCGGCCGGTGAACTCGCGTGTCTCTTCCGTGCTGCTGCCGTCTGGATTGAGCCCGAAGCGGTCAAAAAATGATCACACGTTTCGCTGGTGCAGCATGTCGATGTCAGGAGCACCTGATATGGCGAGATCGACATCAAGCATTTGGTGCCTTTGGTCGCTGGGCCCGTGACTGGTATCCTTCCATTGTTCAAGCGTTGGTGTAGGCTTTGTCCGCCGGCTGACACGGGTTCACAGGCAGGGCGAAGGGGGCATTCTCCGCTTCTTGGTCATGCTTGAATTCCTTATGGCGAGGAGAGGATATGAGACGGATTCTGGTGACTGGCGCCAACAAGGGCATCGGAGCTGCCATCGCGGAGCGGATCCTGGAGGAAGCGGATGATACGTTCGTCTTCCTGGGATCCCGCGACGCTGATCGCGGCAACGCGGCCGCAGAGCGCCTACGACAAGCGGCCGAGGATCGGACCGACCGAATCCAGGTGGTGGACATCGACGTCGCGAGTGACGCGTCCGTCCACGAGTCGGCGCGTAAAGTGGGAGATTTGTGCGAAGGCGAAAAACTCTATGCCATCGTCAACAACGCGGGCATCGGATTGGGCAAAGAGGCCCTGAGCACTGTACTCAACGTGAATACCCGAGGTGTCGAGCGGGTCTGTCGCGCCTTCATACCCCTTCTCACTGATGGCGGGCGCATCGTGAACATCACCTCCGCGTCCGGGCCGAATTTCGTTTCGACATGCAGCATGGAGCGGCAGTCTTTCTTCAAGAACTCCGCCGTGACCTGGGACGAGATCGACGCCCTGATGGAAGAGTGCGTCGCTCTTGAAGGTGACGCGAAGGCCTTCGAAACCCATGGTCTGGGCGACGGTTCGCCCTACGGGCTCTCGAAAGCTTGCACCAATGCCCTCACGCTTCACCTGGCGCGCGAATTCCCAGAATTCGTGGTCAACGCCTGCACGCCTGGCTTCATTGCAACTGACCTGACCCGCGCCTTTGAGATCGAAAGCGGCAGGACCCCCGAGGAATTGGGGATGAAGTCACCGCGAGAAGGCGCCAACACGCCGATTTTTCTTCTGTTCGGTCGCCCGGAGGGCAGTGGGCACTTCTATGGAAGTGATGCGCAGCGAAGCCCTTTGGATCGCTACCGGGAACCTGGGAGCCCTCCTTACACCGGCGAATGAAATCGGAACCCTCAATGCGTTCAGGGGGCTTGTCAGAAGTAGTCGCTCGGTTGGCGATAACTCTTCCTGTCCGCTGGTCTCGTTGGCGCTCTGCAAGGGTTTTCTCCTTACAGACAAAGACACTGCGTCCTCTCATTCGTCGAGTTGTCGGGGAAAGGCGGCCGGATAGGTTTCTTCCGACATTACGTCGACGTGCTGCGCCGCCGGACGGCCGTGTCAAAGGCGGTGTTTCACGACAACGCCGTCTTGAAGGACCAGGGGGATGTGTTCGCCTTGCCCCGTCAGGCAACTGATGTCGGAGACCGGGTCGCCTGCGATTAGGATCAGGTCGGCCGTTGCGTCGGGTGCGATCCGTCCAAGGTCCGGGCGGCGGAGGATATCTGCATTCACCGAAGTTGCGGACCGCAGCACATTTGCGGTGGGCAGAACCTGCGCGCGCAATGTGAATTCCGTCGACTGGTCCTTGTGCATCCAGCCCAGGAGGTCGGTGCCGTACCCCATTGAGACGCCCGCACTCGTCAGAATTTCGAGGGAACTGAGCCCAGCTTCACGCACCTTGCGGTTCTTCTCGCGGTTGTCGCCCCCAAGCCCGATTTCATCGGCGTGACGCTCCAGGCAGTCATAGATTACCAAGGTCGGGACGGCGAAGGCGCCACGTTCCTTTAGAATGCCCGCCACGCGATCATCGATCAGGTTGCAGTGCTCCAGCGTGCGAACCCCGTTGACGCAGGCATGTTCGATGGCCCGCGCGGTATAGGTGTGGGCCGCGACATATGTATTTGAGGCTTCTGCAACCGCCACTATGGCCTGGATTTCCTCCGGAGTGAACTGGATCCAGTCAATTGGATCGGTCGGGGTCGCGACCCCGCCATTGGCCATGATCTTCACGAAGTCGGCGCCAAGACGAAGCTCATCCCGCGCCGCCTCCAGGCAGGCGGGCACCCCATCGACGATGCGCCCGAGAGATGGCAGGTGCCGACGCTGAAGATCTCCGATATCGGCCCGGCTGGTTCCACGGAAATCCGTATGCCCGCCTGTCTGGCCAAGTGCCTTGCCCGAGGTGAAGACCCGTGGGCCGCGGACCAAACCCTCGGCCTGGGCGCGTTTGGTCCCGGCATCTCCGCCGCCGACATCACGCACGGTCGTGAAGCCACGATCGAGCATGGCCGACATGTACCCCGCCGTCCAATGGGCCACGTAGGTCGGGTGCATCGCCTCGAGCGCGGCGAGGTTGGGCGTGGCCGCAGCGATGTGCACATGCGCGTCGATCAAACCCGGCATCAGGGTATGGCCGCCGGCATCGATGACACGATCCGCCTCGCCGGCGATTGCGGTTTCGGAGACCTCTGCAACCTTTCCGTCGGCCACGAGGACGTGGCACCCCGGCTGAACCGTATCGCCGATTCCGTCAAAGAGACTGCAGTTCTCGAATCTGATGCGCATGGCGTCCTCCCTACCCGCAGGGTGTTCTGTTTGGTTGCCCCTAGCGTGGCAAGGATGGTTCAGAATGCAATCACGATTCTTCTTGCCAGTCCGACCGCATGGCCCATTGTTAAACGTATGGACGCACAGACCCTTAGCGCGGATCCAGCCGTGAGCGGAGACGGCGAGCCTCTCATGAGGGTTTTCAATCTCCGGCGTAGTTTCTACGGGGTACGCGCTCTGTCCGATGCCAGATTCGATGTCGAACAAGGGACCATCACGGCCCTGATCGGTCCGAATGGCGCGGGGAAAACGACGGCGTTCAACTGCATTTCCGGTGTCATCCCGCCTGAGAGCGGAAGCGTGCATTTCGCAGGGACAGAGATCACGGGTCTGACGCCGGACCAGATCAATGCCTGCGGTGTCGTCCGGACATTTCAGATCGCGCGCGGCTTCCCGACGCTGACGGTCCTTGAAACGCTGCTCTTGCATGGCGACGATCAGCCGGGCGAGCGCATGCTGACGGCCCTGTTTTCGCCCGGACAGGCCCGGCAGCGCGAGGCGGAGCTCCTGGATCGGGCCCACGCCGTCGCCAAGCGGCTGAAGCTCGATCACGTGGTCGTAAATCTCACCGACGCGCTGTCAGGTGGGCAGAAGAAGCTTCTGGAGATCGGCCGCGCCTTGATGGCTCAGCCACGCATGATCCTGCTGGACGAGCCCGTTGCCGGCGTGAACCCGACGCTTGGCGGCGAAATCGCAGAACGGATCCAACAGCTTAACGAAGAGGACGGCCTGACCTTCCTGATCGTGGAACACGACATGGATGTGGTCGCCCAGATTTGCGATCCGGTGATCGTCATGGCCGAGGGACGTACCCTGATGCAGGGGAGCTTCGATGATATCGCCTCCG
Source organism: Rhodobacter sp. (assembly GCA_030065095.1). GTDB lineage: Bacteria > Pseudomonadota > Alphaproteobacteria > Rhodobacterales > Rhodobacteraceae > JASJCA01. The sequence goes on along the minus strand of JASJDP010000055.1, from coordinate 4,544 downwards.
ACGCACGGGTTCAGGACGCCTATCTGGGGAAGCGTGGATGAGCCTGCTCAACGCCGAGAACGTCGTGGCGGGGTACACCAGCGCCGATACCATCCTGAAAGGCGTCAGCGTCCACGCAGACGGAGGCGAGATCGTTGCCATACTCGGCCCCAACGGCGCCGGGAAATCGACGCTCTTGAAGGCGATTGCCGGGCAACTGGTGGCCCGCGAAGGATCGATCCGGCTGAAAGACAAACCGCTCACCGGATTGAAGCCGCGCGAGGTCGCCAAGCGCGGCGTGGCCTACGTGCCGCAGGAAGCCAACGTGTTTCCGAACATGAGCATCCACGAGAACCTGGAGATCGGTGGGTATCTCGCACCTCGGGAGATCCGGGGACGGATTTCCGAGATCTATGGCAGGTTCCCCATGCTCGCCGAGAAACGCAAGGAAGCGGCCCGCACGTTGTCTGGCGGGCAGCGGCAAGTCCTGGCCGTGGCGATCGCGCTGATGGTGGCCCCCCAATTGATGCTGCTCGACGAGCCCTCGGCTGGCCTTTCGCCGGTGGCGACGCAGGAGCTGTTCGAGACCATCCGCAGCATCCGCGACGCAGGCGTGGCGGTTGTCCTCGTTGAACAGAACGCGCTCGACGCGCTGGACCTGGCCGAGCGGGCCTATATCCTGACCGCAGGCCGCAACCACATTGGCGGCAGAGCAAGTGAATTGGCCGCGGACAAGGATGTCCGACGTGCCTTTTTGGGGGGCTGACCCCCGACCGACAGGGAATGAGGAGAAATCACATGACTGACCGGATCACGACTTTGGGTCCCAACCGCCGATCGGTGCTGATGGGCGGAGCCGCGCTCTTGGCAACGCCGGCCATCCTGCGCGCGCAGGGAACGGCTATCAAGTTCGGCACGCTGACCCCGCTGACCGGTGTTGGCGGCACCTATGGGCCGTCCATGCGGGACGCGGCGGTCAGCGTTTTTGACGCTGTGAACGCGGCGGGAGGGCTGCTCGGCGGTTCCATCGAATATGTCAGCGAAGACACCCAAACCAACCCCGAAGCGGCGGTGCGGGCCGTACGCAAGCTGATCGATGTGGACGGTGTCTCTGTCGTCCTGGGCACCTGGGCCTCGTCAGTCACGACGGCGGTCGCGCCGCTTTGTTGGGAAAACGATGTGATGCTGTTCTGTGTCTCGGGTGCAGATAGCATCACGCGCCTGCCGCATATGGGCTACATCGCCCGGACGCAGCCGAACTCGGTCCTCCAGATCCAGGTCGCTGGCGACTTCATGCTGCGCCAGGGATCGACCGGCATGGCGTGGATCGGCCCGCAGACACCGTTTGCGCAAAGCTCGATCGACATTCTGGCGGGCCAGGCCGAGGGCGCGGGCATCGGGATGGAGAGCCTAATCTACGAAGCCGACAAGAGTACCTATCGGTCCGAGGTCGACACGATCCTGAGGTCCAACCCCGACTTCATCATGCTGGGCGGCTACGCGGCGGATTCCACCGTGGTCCTGCGCGACATCTGGCAGGCCGGCTACGAGGGCAAGATCATGGGGCCGGCCTATGCGGTCAACCCGAGCGTGTTGGATGCCCTGCCGGACGAGGTCACCGAGGGCGTGTTCACCTGGGAGGGTGCTCCCGCCATCGGCAGCACCGCCTATGCCAATGTGCAGGCTGCGCTCGGCGTCGATGTCGTTGACCCCTACTCGGCCCAGACCTACGACCACGCCAGTCTCGCCGTGCTGGCGGCAGCAGCGGCGGGCGATGCCGGCGGGTCGGCGATCAAGAACGCACTCCGGTCGATCAGCCAGGGCGATGGCACTGAGGTTTCGGATGCCCTCGCGGGGCTTGAGGTGCTCGCGTCCGGCGGATCGGTGAACTACAGCGGTGCATCCGGCCCCTGCGACTTCGACGAGATCGGCGACATCACCGGCACTCAGTTCCTGTTCAATCAGATCTTGGGCGGAGCGCCGTCGATGTTTGAACGGGTCTGAGGACCTGTCTCCCATTGCCCCGGGACGGCCAGCTTGTCGCTCCGGGGCTCCGGATCTTGCCCAAGGCGTATCCGATCCATGCTCGACCTTCTTCCCCAGTTCCTTGTGAACGGGATCATCACCGGCGCGCTTCTCGCGATCCCGACGATCGGCTTCACGGCGATCTTCGCAGTCCTTCGGTTTCCCAATTTCGCCGTCGCGAGCCATGCAACAGTCGGGGCCTTCGCGGGGTTGGTCGCGAATGTGTATTGGGGCCTGCCTGCAGTCCCCTCGCTGGCGTTTGCCTTTCTGATTGCCGGCATCGTCGGGCTCGTTAGCGACGAAATCGCATTGAAGCCACTCCGCAAACATGGCGCGCTCACCACCGCAATCGCGTCCATCGCGCTGACAATCGTTCTCGAGAACATCATCCGCTTCTTCTTCGGCAATGAACTCCGCGGGTATGATCTCCCGCTGGTGCGCGACACTCGCTTTGGCGATGTCCGGGTGAACCCCCAACAACTGGAGAACCTCGCGCTCGCGGTCGTGATCATGGTCCTCGTTTTCACGGCGCTGAAATACACCCGGATGGGCAAGGCGATGCGCGCCGTGGCCGACAATCCGGGTCTTGCCGACCTCAAGGGGATCGACGCAGCTCTGGTGGGCCGCGTTGTCGCCTTCGCCGGCATGGGGCTGGTGGGCATTGGCGGAATGCTCTTCGGTCTAGGCACCTCGATCGATCCGCTAACCGGGTTCCGGTTCATCCTGCCGATCTTTGCCGCTGCCGTCGTGGGCGGACTGGGATCGATCCCGGGCGCTGTCCTTGGCGCAATGATCGTCGGTGTTGGCGAGGAAATGTCAGCCCTTGTTCTGGAACCGGCCTACAAATCCGCGGTCGGCTTCTTAGCGATTGTGCTGGTACTCACCTTCCGGCCGAGCGGGCTTCTGGGCGAAAGGGCCTATTGATGCTGAGCTGGCTCTTCTCCGTCGCGACCTTTGCCGGGATTTACGCGCTCTTGGCGCTCGGGATCAACGTGATCTGGGGGATGGGCGGCATGATCAACCTCGGCATGGCGGGGTTCTTCGCGCTGGGGGCCTATGCCTCGGCACTTGCCACGACCTCAGGGGGCCTTCCCATTCCGATTGGCCTTGCCCTCGCAGCAGGACTAGCTGCGCTCGCAGGCGGTCTGCTGTGCCGCCTGACACTGCGGTTGCGCGGGGATTACCTGGCCATCGTGACACTGGGTTTTTCCGAGCTGGTCCGGTTGGTGGCCGCAAACGAGATTTGGCTCACCAACGGGTCCGATGGGATATCCGGCGTTCCCGGCCCCTGGCGCAGCGAACTGACACCCTTTCGGTTCAACGTGTTGTCTTTCGCGCTCGTTGCCGCCGCGGTGGTCGTCATCTGGGCTTTGACTGAGCGTCTTCGCCGCGCACCTTGGGGCCGCGCGCTCCGCGCGATCCGCGACGACGACACGGCGGCAGCTGTGGCCGGCAAACCCATCAGGCGGTTCAAGATCCAGGCCTTCGCACTCGGCGCCGCCATTCTGGGCCTCGCCGGTGCGTTCTACGGCCACTACACCAGCTACATCGCTCCGGACATCTTCCGCCCGTTGATCACGATCTACATCTTCCTGGCGCTCACGGCCGGCGGGACAGGCAACACGACCGGTGCCATCGTCGGCGCTGTCGCCGTGGTCCTGGTGTTGGAGGGAAGCCGGTTCCTGGAGGGTTGGACCTCCGTCCTTGGCGGTGTGCAAAAGGCCGCGTTGCGCGAGGTCTTCATTGGCGTCGCCCTGATCGCCATCATGCAGCTTCGACCGCTCGGCCTCCTCCCGGAAAAGTCGCCAGGACCATTTCTCAAAAGGAAATCGCGATGAGCGAGAAGAACCTGCTGGCGGCTTGCCGTACGGCACCCGATTTGTACCCCGCGCTGGACGACGCTCTGGATCGGCTGATCGGTCACAAGCTTTTCACGCTGATGGCGATCGATTGGCCGCAGGGCGAAGCGGCGCGGATCTACACGAGCATTCCCAACGATTACCCAGTTGGAGGTCGCAAACCGCTCGGTGCCCTCACGGAATGGGGTAAGATCGTGCTTGAGGGCCGTCGACATTGGATCGCCCGCACAGCCGAGGACATTCGCGGCGCGTTCTTCGACCATGAACTGATCGCCCGACTGGGCTGTGCATCCTGCCTCAATGTGCCCGTCATTGACGCAGAGGCCCCGGAAGGACCTCGTGTGATCGGCACCGTCAACATGCTTCACGAAGCGGGCCACTATGCGGACGAACACGCCACCATGGTCGCTCCATTCGCGGAACTCCTCGTACAGCCCTATCGCGATTGGGCTTCTGCACCACGCTGAAAAGGGCTTTTCCGCGCGACAGTCCGGACAGCCGGCAGGAGCTGTCAGGGCGAGAGCCGTTACGTTGACGGTATGTGCGGTCTGCAATGCGATTATTCCGAGGTCGCGGAAGTCCGTTTTGTCCCGCATCCCGGCCGATTTGAGTGAAATCCTTGCCGCGGGCTGCCCGAGCGACGGCTTCTCTCGCCGCGTTTTAGCGGTTGTCTACGCGGGA
>JASJDP010000011.1 GCA_030065095.1 Rhodobacter sp. | reverse complement strand
GCTGACCGGAAACGAGTCCGAATTTACCGGCACCGTGACGCTGCCCGACGGCACCACCATCGACGTGCCCGCAAGCGCCCTGACCTCCGACGATGCGGTGCGCGCGATCGTCGCCGAGATCACCCCGCAGCTCTGGGCCGCCACCGGCCGGCCGTCCTGGCAGCGCCCGACCCTGACCGTGACCGACACCGGCGACGGCACCTATTCGGTCCGCCTGCACGTCCGATCCGGCCACCCGATGGACCGCGGCGCCTCGGCGACCGCAACAATCCAGCTCGAAGGCGGCGAGCCGCTGGTCGACCGGCAGATCGAGATCGACGGGCCGGACGGGGTCTATTCGGTCACGGTGCTGGACGAAACCGCCGACGGCGCCGAAGAGGCGGTGGTCGACGCGATCCTTGCCAGCTACCCGCCGGCCGGGCGCGACGAAGACGCGCAGTTGGATTATTCGGCCCCCGAAATCGCCTCGCGCACGGTCGAGGGCGAGACCGTCACCGTCGTGGTGCGCCAGACCCGGACCGATCTGACCACGAATGACAGCACGGTCGTCGAGGACAGCTACTCGTTCTCTGTCGCATCGGCGGCCGCGCCCGATCAGGACGACTTCAGCGCGTTCATCGACTGGGAAGGTGGAGAGCCGAGCACCTTTGGCGGCGAAGCCCGGACGGAAGCGGCGGCGCGGCAGGCAGTCGTCGACGAGATCGTGTCGCAACTCTGGCTGGGACTCGGGCAGACCCCGAGCGAAAACGGGACCGTGGAGACCGTCGATAACGGCGACGGCAGATTTACGGTTACCTTGACGGTGCCCGGCGAAGACGGCGGCGAGGACATCACCGCTTCGGCCAGCTTTTCGCTGGTATACGGCGTGCCGCCCGGCCACGGCCGGACGCTGGCGAAGCACGTCATCTCTACCGAAGACACGACGATTTCGCCCGACACGCCCGAAGGCGCCTTCGACATTGAGGACGACGCGGTCCTGGTGACGGAAGATGGTCACTGGGTGATGTTCGTGAACGACGAACAGGGGTTGGTGCTGCAGCATAACGGGGTCGCCTTGGGCCCGGTGTGGTCCCCCGACGTGGCGGCCGATCGCTGGGAACTCACCCGCCATGGCGAGCTGCGCGGGTTGGATGCGGACGACAATGTGGTTTGGTCCTCCGGCACCGGCAACCCGACCGTTGACGGCAATTTCGCGCTTGAGATCCGGACCGACGCGGCCGACCGGCCGCGGCTGAGCCTGATCGACGAGGACAGCGGGACGGAGCTGTGGACCTCGCGCGACGGCAAGCTGGCCGATCCGGACTCGCCGTTCGATATCCGCGGCGCGGGCTTTGGCTTTATCGAAGGCGATGAGGCGATCGACAGCAGCGACCCCGCGCGCGACGGGCGGCTGGGCGCGGGCGAGGTTCTGGTCTCGGAAGACGGGACCTTCATGCTTTATCAGAACACCTCGCGGCGGGACCACAGCTGGGAAGTGAAGAACCTCAAAACCGGCGAGGTCGTGTGGCGCGCGTCGGATGAGTTCACCTACGAAAGCACGGTCGGCGGTCTTCTGACGAAGAAAAAGACCTTTGGCCCGCGCAACAAGATGGGCGACATCGTCATCACCGACCGGGGGCTGAGCTTCGAAGGAACGCAGGGGCGCAATCACAGCATCCATTCCAGCGCCAACGCCGGCGACCTGATGACCTTCACGCTGTCCGATGACGGGCATCTGCGGTTCACCAACATCACCAACTCCGAGGGCGAAGGCGGCCCATCGGTGCAGTGGTCGACCGATCCCGCGCCGGAGCCGGTCTGGGAAGTGATCGCCGGCGAATTGGCCAAGGCGGGCTTCAACTTTCTGCGCGACCGCATCGAAGAAGGTGCCGAGGAGCGCTGGGCAGAGCTGAAATCGGCCTATCAGGATTCGCCCAACGGATTTGTCGGCATGCTCAAGGCGATCGAAACGATCGGCGAATGGGCCGGCGAGGCGATCATCGATGTCGGCCAGATCATGCTCATGTTCTACGGCCCCGATGCCGCCATTCAGGCGCTAGAGGAGATCCCCGAGGTGCTCGTCCAGACGGGCGTCGAGGTTGAGCAGATGGTCATCGAACACCAGGTCATCAGTCACCTGACGGATATGGTGCTCGGCGACGAGTTCGACTTCGAGGAAATCATCGACATCATCACCGGCGGGCTGAGCTTTGACCAGCTTCCGCAGGAAGCGCAGGACTTCCTTGGCGCTCTTGGCATCGCACCGCAAGAAGGCGGCCGCCAGACCCCGGGCCTGGGAGACCGGCAGAAATTCAGCGCCGGCCTCGACCTGAACTTCGAATGGCTCGGCGCGGTCGAAAATATCATCCAAAGCCTGCCGGGCAGCGAAAAGCTGCTCGAGCGGATCGGGAAATACGGCTTCAACTTCGGCTCTATCCGACTGGTGGTTCACCCGCCCGTGAATACGGGCGACCCCGAGATCAGGGTCAAGTTCCGCTACATCAAGGCCGTCGGTGCAGGTGAATCCGGACTGAACGGCCACGTGTCTGCGGATGGCGGGCTGATATCGATCACGGACCTTTTCGATATCAAGTGGTCTGAAAAAGCTGACGGCGGTTGGGAAAAGGGCGACGTTACCAGCAACTATATCGTTGGCGGCTATATCGAAAACCAGGACCGGGTGTCCTGGGAGAATTTCGGGAATTTAATCACGGAGGGCGTGACGAACGCGTTCCGCCAGCGCGCCAATGTCCGTGGTGGAGGTTTCGGAGCCGGAAACGTGCCCGGACTCCAGTTGGGTAACGTTCGAACGGATGAAACGATCGTGATGGAAGCGCTGGAGAAGCACTTCAGCGAGTCCGATAGCCAAAAAGGGATCTCCTCGCTCCTTCTGGACCTGCTGACGGAGCATGACCTGGAAAGCGTCGTGGCGCTGGAGCAGGAGATGCGCAATGCCGGCATTGCAGACGAGGCCATTACCGATATCAAACGGCTTGCCAAGGAAGAGTTTCCGGACGATCCGGACGACCATGCGGTTTTTCGGTATATCAACAAACACAAGGACCGTCTCGAAAGGTCCGGGCATATTTCGTCGGATCAGCTTGAGACCGTCAATACCGCCTATTCGACAGGCCACAATCTGACGTCGCCCAATATCGTTCGGCATTTGCTGCGCAAGGCCGGGGTCGCAGAAACCGATATCGACAATTACCTGATCACTCAGGGCGGAAGAATTACCGGCATCACCGATGATGGACGCACCAAGATCAAAGACTGGCTGACCGCAACTCCCTTCGACAATATCGCTGACGACGGCGTAACCTACACCGGACCGAGCCACCGAATAAGCGAAGAGGATGCCGACACCTTGCTCGATATCCTTTTCCAGGACGAAGCTGCCCTCAACATGGACTCCTTCGACGCGTCTTCGCAGTTGATCCTCGGGATCACGCGGGCCGAGGTCGGCGAGGGGAACGCCAGCATGACCGATTATCAGCAGCTTGAGACTGCCCTGACGAATATCGGTGAGACGATCATCGTTCAGGCCGCGGATGTCATCGAGAAAGGGCTGGCCTTCGTTGCGGCGGTCGAAGGCGGCATTCAGTTGGAGGCGGGCCTGGCCTATACGGATTACACAAGCTTCAACCTGTCCGAGATGGTCAGGGCGGGCGAGTCGATCCCCGGTTTCGATCCGGCAGCGGAAATCTCGAAGCTTATGGCGATCCACCTGTTCGCGCGTCCCGGCGGCTTTGTGGCGACCGCGGCGGCCGAAGCGCTGCTTGGCATTGCCATCGAAGATATCGGGGTGGAGTCCCTTGTGGCCCAGACGGGCGGCATCGCGTTCCAGACCGCTTTGGTCAAGTGGATGGGCGGCCAGATATCCGGCCTGGAGCAGGAAAACCCCGTGAACGATCTGGTGACGGCCGGCTACGGCATGGGCTTCTGGGCGGCTCTGGAGTTCATCGCTCCGCCGATGGCACCCTTCGAATGGGTGCAGGAGCTTGGCAAAGAGTTCGGCATCCACACCGACGCATCCGCGCTCAGATTCGCTGTGCAGACCAATATCGACTTTCCCAATACCGGCCGCAGCTATTGGAATGCCGAGCCATTCCGGGATCTGGACAGCTCGGACAACCTGATCGCCGAGAACGCCGTTGCCGGCACCTATACCGGCATCACGGCCTTCTCCGACAAGACCCAGACCTATACGGTCAGCGACGATCGCTTCGTGATCGGAGACGACGGCAGGGTCAACGTGGCAAATGGCGTGACCTTCGACGCGGAAACCGAGCCGAGCATTACCCTCACCGTCACGGCGACAGCGCAGGATGGCACCCAATCGACGCATGACTTTGTCATCAAGGTGGGGGATGTCGACGAATTCGATGTCACAACGCCAACCGACACGGATCCGGCGAACAATACAATGCCCGAAAACGCCGGCAGGGACCCCCTGGCCGCCTATACGGGAATAACCGTCTCGGCGATTGACGAAGATGTCATCGATAGCGTGAGCTATTCGATCGACGACGACCGTTTTGAGATCGATGACCAGGGCCGGGTCGTCGTCAAGCAGGGTGCGGAGTTCGACGCTGAGACGGAAGGCACGGTAACCGTCACCGTAACCGCCACTTCAACCGACGGATCGACCCAATCGGCCTCCTTCGATATCTCGGTAAGCGACGTGAACGAATTCGATGTCGGACCGATTCAGGATTTGGATCCTGATGCAGATATCGTAGAGCCGAACGAAACCTACACCCATATCAAGGTCTCGGCGACCGATCAGGACGTCAGCGACACGGTCGCCTATAGTGTCAATGACGACCGGTTCTATGTCGACGACGACGGCCGCGTTGTGATCAAGGACGATGCCGTTTTCAAACCCGATGAGGTCGAACTCGAAATCACGATCACGGCCACTTCCACCGACGGGTCGACCTCCGAGCAAGCCTTCTTGCTCTTCTTCGAGGAAGAAACCGACGGATCATGAGAAAGACCCGATGCGTCCGGTCGCGCAATGCACCGCGACCGGTTATCCCCGACGGCTTGGATCAGTTGGTCGACGGCTCGCGGGCCGACCGGTGCGCCACTTGCCGAAAGGCGCGTTGCCGTTCAGGCGTTCGCCCTGCGGCGCCCGGCCCCTGAGCCGCGTCATATTCGTCTTCACGGAAGTCTCGTCGATGAAGACCATCCGGTGCGGCTCCTGGCGCATGCATGGCTGGCGGTCTATCCGCCAAAGCCCTGGCGGTTTGTCTCAGCCCTTTCCGAACAGTGAACGTCTGGGTCGCGGGACCTTTCTGCCGTATGTTCCCTGTCAGCTTGGGAAAAAGAGAGCCGAAACTCGCACGTAGTTGTCGTGTTCGACCACGACAACTACGTGCGAGTTTAGAGGCCGGAGACCAAAACAGATGGCGGAATTTGTGACTCGATATAAGCGCTATGCACAAATCATGGCGGTTTTTGCCCGACACGACTTTGGCTATCTCTCCGACAGAATGGGGTTAAGCAAGCTCTTTGGAGGCGAGAACGTGGTGCCTCCTCCCGACGAGGGCAAAGAGGGAGAGGAAATCTCTCACAAGATCAGAACCTTGAGCGCTCCCGCGCGTCTGCGCATGGTCTGTGAAGAACTCGGACCGACTTTCGTCAAGATGGGGCAGATCCTGAGCACCCGCCCGGATCTGTTGTCCAGGCCGTATGTTTTGGAGTTGCGAAAGCTTCAGGACCACGTCTCCAAGATCCCCTTTGAAGAGGTGAAGAAGGTGGTTGAGGCGGAGATGGGAAAAGATCTCAGTGAGATCTTCCCCACATTTGAGGAAAAACCGCTTGCGGCGGCCTCGATCGCTCAGGTGCATCGGTGCACATTGCCCGATGGAACGCAGGCCGTTGCCAAGGTTCAGCGCCCCGGGATCGAAGAACAAATCCGTATGGATCTCTCGATCCTCTACGGAATGGCGCGCCTCGCCAACCGCAGCAGCTTTGCCGAGACCATCGATAAGGTGAAGGTGATCCAGGAGTTCGAGCGGGTCATCCTGCGCGAGCTGGACTTCGCCTCGGAAGGTCATCTCACAGAGGAATTTGCCCGCAATTTTCAATATGACTCCCAGGTGCATATAGCCCGCATCTTTTGGGATTACTCCACCCGACGCCTGCTCACCATGGAGTATCTCGACGGCGTCAACATCAGCCAACTCGATGCGCACCAAAACGAAAAGGTTGATACCCGCGAGATTGCAAAGAAGGTGGTGATGATCACCTTGAAACAGATCTTTCGCGACGGCCTCTTTCACGCCGATCCTCACCCTGGCAATCTGATGCTCTTACCGGATGGCGTAATCGGGATCCTCGACTTCGGTATGATCGGGCGCTTCGATCGCCACACCCTGGCCATGCTCCGCGCCATCGCGTTTGATATCATCCGGCGAGACCACGTCAGCATGGCTGCGCACCTTCTCGACTATGATATCGTGGGACATGATGTCGACATGCGAAAGCTGCGTGAAGATCTCCGGCTGCTCTTCCGAAATATCGCCTCCATGCCAATGGCGCAGGCCAGCGAAGCCCTGCAGAGATTTGTTGTTGAGCACAAGCTCCATATCCCCCCCGATCTCTTCTTCCTAGACAAGACCTTCGGCACCCTCGATGGCACCATCCGGCTCCTCGATCCTGACATAGATTTCCAGGCCATCGCCGAAGACTTTGGTGCAGAACAGAGTATGAAGATCCTCGACATTGAGACGATGGCCAAAGAACTCGGACTGCGCATTCTACAGGATGCTGACGCCATCGTGGAAATGCCGGTATTGTTGAGGCGTATCATGCGCCGAGCCGATGAAGGCCATTTCGCCATTCGGACCCGCATCCAGATCGACGATGAGACTTACGCGCGCCTCAACAAACTCGGCCTCAACCTCCTCACGGGTGCGACCGGCATCGCCGCTCTGATGTTTGCATGGTTTACCCGCACCGCCACCGACATCCCACTTCCCTTCGGTATCAAGTTGCCGTCTCTCCTCCTGATTACCGGAGGACTCCTCGTGTTCCTCACGACATGGTCTCTCTGGAAAGGGAAGAAACCGTAGCGAGCATCCCGTAGCAATTGGATACCCTCTCGAGCCATAAGCGGGCCTTTTTGTTCCTCACGTCTCTCCTTTCACGCGCTCCAATTCGTCAATAGATGTCGGTTCGGCGCCCCGCTCGTCGCCATCGAACTCCATCGCTTCGGCCAGTTCCGAGATGTTGGTCGTGTGGAAGATCCGGAGCGGGAAGGTCGGGATTGCGCGTTCAGCTGTTGTTCGACGCGGGCGCAGCATTGCGGTGTGTCGGGCTCTGGGCCGCCATCCCAGGATAAAGCGCCGTAGGGCACCCCCTCCCAAGTGACCAGTCATCCGACCTCGTCTCAATCCAAAGCTGTCATCCTTGGGTGGCGGTCTCGGCAAGATCGAGCGCTTCGGGACCTGCTGAAAACTTCCTTAAGAACTTCAAGATATATCCATGGAATTGCCCGGGACTTGTCCAACTGTCGTGGACAATTGACGGATCGAAGGGGAATTGGGCACCGCCGGCCATGCGGCGCCAGGGAAGACCGGAACCGACCAGGACGCATGACAGCAGAGGCCGTAGTCAGAACCGATCCGACAGCAGCCAGCGCCGGACCGGCGACGTGGGTCGAGGCGCTGCTGGCAGAGCGTCCGCGGGCGCGGCAGATCGAGCATCTCTGCGACACGAGGGTGCTGCACCGTTTGCTGGCGCGCGCATCGCACGAGCGCAAGCCTCACGGTGCGATCGGGCGCTATCGCAAGTTGGATGAGCCGGTCTTCGTGCTGGTCAACGTCCGGCCCGAGGCGCCGATGGTCTCGACCACCTGCCCCCCGGCCCGGGTCGCGCAGGAAATGGCGATGCTCGGCAACCGCATCCGCAGCCTGCTGACCGACCCGCCCGCTCCGGAGCAACAGCGCAAGGAGCTTGCCGCGATCCTCGCCACCTTTTTCCGCATCCATCCCTATCGCGACGGCAACGGCCGGATCGCGCGCATCCTGTTCCGCCGGGCGGCGCGGCTCTTGGAGTTGCCGCTGACCGAGCGCTGGTCGCTGGACACCAGCGGCTACGGCGCCGCGATGTCGCTGGCGGTCGAAAGCTATCACTTGTCACCGCGGCCTCTGGAATTCGTCCTGAACCGTTATTTCGCGGGCCCGGACGGACCTGCGGCCGCTGCATAGGAGGCGGGCATGGCGATTATCTACGACATGCTCGAACTCGACGGGCTGCCCGGGGTCGGCGACGTGATCGGCCAGCCCGGGACCGGGGCGGATGTCGAGTTCTTGATGACCGAGACCACGGCGGATGTGCCCGACGACTATTTCAGCACCGGGCTCGGCCAGATGATCGAGGCCGGGTTCCACGTCGGCTCTCTCGGGACCTTTCCGGCGGATATCGACGGCACGACCTATGCCACGAACGGGCTCTACGACGTGACCTTCGATCTCGGCGGCACGACATATGGCGGCTTCGTCGTGCAGGCCATCCCGACCGGCGGCGGGCCGACGCGTTGGTTCCTGATCCCCGATGACGGGGTCAGCCCGCTGAACATCAACTCGGTGACGATCCAGTCGATGAACAGTGTGGCCTTCATCGACGCCGACGACGCGGCGGTCGACGACACGATCAACTTCGTCGTCTGTTTCGCTGCCGGGACGCGGATTGCCACGCCTGCCGGGCCGCGCCTCGTCGAGGAGCTAGAACAGGGCGATCTGGTCTCGACGCTGGACCGCGGCACTTTGCCGATCCTCTGGGCGGCGGAGACGCGGGTCCTGCCATCCGATGCCACCGCCGCCGAAGGTCTGCGCGTCATCGAATTTGCGCCGGGTGCCATCGCGGACGCGATGCCGGAACGCCAGTTGCGGGTGTCGCGCCAGCATCGGATTCTATTGCGGAGCCGGATCGCCGAGCGGATGTTTGGGGAACAAGAGGTGCTGGTGGCCGCTAAGGACTTGGTCGCCCTGCCGGGCGTCCGGCTTGCCGAACCCGACGAAGAGGTTCGGTTCGTCCACCTCTTGCTGCCGTGCCATTCGGTCCTCTTGGCCGAAGGTGTCGGGGCAGAGTCTCTCTGGCTGGGTAAAGAGGCGATTCGGATGCTGGGCGCCAAGGCCGTGCTTCGGGCGCGCCAGGCGCTCTATGCGAAACAGGAACCGGCCCGGCCTTTCGTGTCCGGACAGCGGGCTCAAAAGCTGGTCGAGCGACACCTGAAGAACCGACTTCGCCTGTGGGATGCGGCTCCTCTAAACCGAAGGGAAGTGCGTCGGCGAGAGTACAACCAGCAAGCAGGCTGGTAGTGGCCGAGTGAATGACCTGGCTTTGTCGACTGCAGATTACCTAGGCGTGTAGTGACCGATAAAGGCTGCCTGGATGGTTTTCGCCGGTAGCCACGATGTCCCCAAACCACCATTCGATCGGCGGCGGCTTTGTCCGCAATCCCACCGAGTTTGGCCTCGCTATTGCTGCGCGATGCACAAATCTCTGCTCTCGTCGCCTCGGTTTGGGGGCTGCGGGTGATGCGCCGGAAGGGTCGACGCCGCGCCATCGTCGCCGTCGCCCGGAAACTTGCCGTCGTCATGCATCGCATATGGGCCGATGGCACCGAATTCCGTCAGAGACCGTCGGAGGCTGCCGTATGAGTTAACCAAGACCTGCAGCAACCAATGACGGGATTGTCCCTCACCGGACGAGGTCTGCGGATGACGCCGCAAATGGCTGCTGCGCAGCTTGAAGCGCGAGACAAAGCAAGGCGCTCCGCGACCAATCCGACCCATGCAGGCAGCGGTCAAACCGGACCGGGCCAACAATGACTGCGAAGAGAAGCGAGACCCGGTTGAGCGACCCGATCCCAGCCGACAGCCAAAAAGACGATGAAATGAGCCTGACCCAAACGCCCGATCAGAGGAACCGCCGTTTGCGCAATGGCAGCTCTCGGATTGGCAGGATCGGGCGATCCGTCGCTTAAGCCGCGCTTGCTCCTCCCTCGCCAAATAGAAGTTCCGTCTCGTACCGTTCCATAGCCAGGTCTACGTCCCACTTCGCGACTTCGCCACCATGCCGGCCCTGATAATCCCGGACGAACTGCTTGGTTTCCTGAACGCGAAGCAGCCTTCGGGCCGGTGCTCCCAGAGCTGCCTCGACGCCATTGCGAAGCGCGGGAAAGGCGCAGAACAGGGCATCACGTTCGTTGAAATCCAGAGAGCGAAGCGTTGTGGGCCCGGGGTAAAAGCTCTCTGTGGGTGCGCCTTCCGCGAAAATCACCTCGTGCCTATCGAAGACTATGTGCATGTACCGCACATTTCGAACGTCACGCTTCACTCGAACGCCGGGAAGCTGCACAAGGGCCTTTGCCGGTGCGAGCACCTCGGCTGTATCATAGAGTTGCCGCGCCCCTCTCCAGTCAAGCAACATGCGATGCTGCCCAGAGACGAAAAGATTCCGTTCGGGCAGACCAAATCCAAGGCTTCCAGCCGGAATCAGGATCGGCAAGTGGTTATCCGGAATCCGCGGCCCGCAGATTTCTTCAGTCGAAATGTACCGGATCGGTTGATGGCCATGATCCCGGGTTGCGACCATGTCGCCAATCTTCAGGTCCTCGACGGGAACCTCCCCGTTTGCCGTCAGGATCATCGTCCCCGGAGTAAAGCAGGGAATCCCCATTGCGGCCATCTGCGGACCCGTCATCTGCGCCGGGGCGATGCCCTGAAGCGTCACTGCCTCGCCTTCTGGGAAAGTCAGGACGGCGTTGCCGGAGCCGTCATCTGTGACGGTGACATCCCAGATGTTGACGGGATTGCCTTCGCCGTCGAGCAGGCCGGACACATCGAGCTGGTCGTTGGTCGCGCCGTTCCCATCGGTGTCGGCGATGTCGAAATCCAAGATGACATCGTGACCGCCCGACTGATTCAGCACGACGATGTCATCCCCGGCCCCTGTCGCGATGCTGTCGTCACCACTTCCGCCGGTCACCGTGTCGGCCCCACCGCCCGCGTCGACTGTAACGGCCAGCGAGGATGCGGACGCGTCAAATGCGTCAGCCTGGTCTGTAAGTGTGAAACCCTCGATTTCCGTGAATGTGTTGATATCGGACCCGTCCGTGATCGTCCCGGCTTCGTTCCCGGCATAGGTCACCGTGACCGAGGTGGTCACTTCCGATGCGTCGATTGTGTCGCCGCCTGTCTCGTCGGTCTCGCCGCCGACAATCGTGTCGCTTCCCCAGGCATAAGTGCTTTGCAGAAGAAAGGTGTCGTCGCCTCCCTCGCCATAGAGCTCGTCCGTCAGATGGGCGCCGACAAGCGTGTCATCGCCGTCCCCGCCATAGAGCGTGTCTGACCCTTCGTCACCGTAGAGAACATCGCCGTCGCCGCCGCCGTGGAGGACATCGTCGCCGGCGTGCCCGGAAAGCGTGTCGGCGCCGGCATCACCCGACAACGTGTCATGACCGTCCTGACCGACCAGGGTGTCGGATCCGGTGCCGCCCGATATGCTGTCGTCGCCCCCCCTACCTTCGATAGAATCGGCTCCGGTGCCGCCCAATACGGTGTCGTGTCCGCCGCCTGACAAGATCGTGTCATCGCCGCCGCCGGCGTCGATTTGGGACGCCGACCAGCTTGCCGGGTTGTTCACCAGATCGGCGTAGTCGGTAAGGACCAAATTCTCAATTTCGGAAAAGCTGAGCGTATCCGCACCATCGGTAACAGTGCCGGACTCGAACCCGGTATAGGTGACTGTGACGGGAACCGTTAATGCTGAAAAGTCGAGGGTGTCGAGGTCCGTCCCGCCTTCGCCGCCGATAATGGTGTCGGAGCCAAACCCGTCTTCAAGGATAAACGTGTCGGCATCTGCGCCGCCGTCTTGTAGATCGTTGCCAATACCGCCCACCAGGCGGTCATTATCGTCGCCACCAATCAGCGTGTCGTTGCCTGCCCCGCCTTCGAGCGTATCGTCGCCCCCAGATGCGACAATGCTGTCGTCGCCTGCGCCGCCGACCAGACTATCGTCGCCCTCGGAATTCATAAGCGTGTCGTCACCGCTCCCACCAAGCAGCGTGTCCTGGCCAAGGCCGGTTCTGAGCAGGTCATCGCCCTTGCCGCCTTCAATCAGGTCCGACCCGGAGCCCCCGATAATCGTGTCCGAGCCAGCACCGCCTTCGACCCTGACCCCGGCGTTGTCCTGGCTGGCATCGACACTGTCGTCCTGTTCGGTCAGTGTCAGCGCCTCCACCTGGGAAAATGAAAGCGAGTCCGTGCCGTCGACAATCGTGCCGGCCTCGTCACCGCTGTAGGTGACAGTGGCGCCTGACGAGAGCGCGGAGAGATCCACCGCATCGCCGTCGGAACCGCCCTCGCCGCCGACGATCGTGTCTTGCCCAAAGGCATCGTTGATCAAAAAAGTGTCGGCGCCGTCCCCGCCGACAAGGCTGTCTCCGGTCAAGCCGGGCGCCAATGCACCGATGCCGTTCGTTGCAAAAACGCTGATCTGCTCTGGCGTCAACTGCCCCTCGATCAGCGCGAATTCATCCAGTTCTCCCTCGAAAAAGTTTTCGAGACGGTCGGCGACGCCGTCACCGGATCGTTGTTGATCAGCTCCAAGCGTCCAGGGTTCATCATTTCCAACAATACCGCCGGAATAGGCGTTCGACCCGACCTCGACACCGTCGAGATAAAGTCTCATGCCATCGCTGCCGAATGTCAGGGCAACATGGTGCCATTGTCCTTCGGAAACGAGATCCTCGTCAGTATCGATTCTATAGCTGTTCGAGTCGTCCTGAAGCCTGACGCTCAACTCCCCGTCTTCGCCGAGCTCGATCTTGACGTGGCCGCCGCCGTCGTAACCGCTGCTGTCGCGAGAGACGAGTACCCCTTCTTCCAAATCGTCGGTCTTGAACCGGATCGCGATGGTGCCTTCCGATAGATCAAAGGCGCCGTCATCCGGGACTTCGACATAGGCGTCTTGCCCGTCGAGATGGACCGCCGAACCGGTGCCGTCCCAGCCCGTGCCTCCTGTAGTGACACTGCCATGAAGCATGGCGTCGTTGCCGTTGCCGCTGTCATCGGTGACGGCGGGCCCGTCACCGTTTTCGAAATTGAGAGTGACGAGTTGTGTCGCGTCATTGCTGGCAGCGGGTGCGGGTACGTTTTCTGCACCGCTGGTCCGCAGCACCTCGACACCTTCTGCCGATAGTTGCGCGTCGAACACCGCAAACTCGTCAAGCGTACCGTCGAAGAACGAATTCAGGTTGTCGGCGACTCCATCGCCCGACGCCCATTGGTTGACGCCCAGAACCCATGGCTCGTCATTGCCCGCGATCCCGCCGGTATAGCTATGGGTCGCAGCGACTTCCCCATCGATATAGAGGTGTGCGCCGTCACTCCCAAAGCTCAGGGCGACGTGATGCCATTGACCGGTCGATACAAGGCCGGTGTCGGATTCAAACGAATAACTTTGGCCCGTGTCTTGGATACGGACGCTGATGCTTCCGTCCGCATTGACGGAAATGCCAAGGTGCCCACCTCCATCGAAGCCCGAACTATCGCGCGATACGAGATAGCCGTCCAACATTTCCGCATTGAACCTGATCGAAATCGTGCCTTCGGCGAGGTCGAAATCCGAACTGTCGGGAATCTCGACATAGCCGTTGGACCCGTCCAGGATCACCCCGGTGCTCGAGCCGGTCCAACCTGAACCGCCTGCCGCGGCACCGCCCTGGTAGATGCCGTCATGGCCGTTGCCACTGTCATCCGCCGCCGCTGTCGCGATGCCATCCTCGAAGTTGAGAAGCAGGATCGGGTCTTCGAATTCAGTCGCATTCTCGCCGGAGCCACCGCCACGCAAGGTGTCATCGCCCGTGCCGCCCAAAAGCAGGTCATGCCCCGCACCGCCGTAGAGCAAATCGTCGCCCTCACCGCCTTCCAGCGTATCGGACCCTTGGCCCCCGAGAATGGTGTTTCCTTCGACATCGCCTTGCAGCGCATCGTCGCCACAGTCGCCAAGAATGACATTCTCACCAATATCTTGAAGGTCGACGACAATACCAAAGCCCAAGGGCGATGAATCCATCGGACCATCAGGGACGAAATAGTAGTCGGCACCCTCTGAGTACATGAATCCCGTCACCGGGGTTCCGAAATCAAACGCAACGGAGACTTGATGCGACGGTGTGCTGGCCGCGGTATCGATGCTTGTGGTCTGGCCGCCGTCAGACACAGGGTCGCCAAGACTGACGCCCGGTGCGCCGGTGTCAAAAATCAGCTTGTAGCCTGTGACACTCGCCATACTTTTCCTGCCTTCCAACGACCTTTGTGCCGGTTCACGCACAACACCGGGATCATCGAACATTGGGATTAAAGATTTGCTGACATGCGTCGGGGACTTAGAGTGGCAAATTCCCTTGATTTCCTGCCCGTCGACTTTCCCGGACGGGCGTGTATCACGGTCCTTTATCCTGTCATCCCGAGCGGGAAGCCAAGGTCATGGATCCAATGGCGACACACGAGCTTTCCGGGATCGACGCGGGAAAGATCGCAATCCAACGACATTTGAAGAACCAGGCCGCCCACGTCGTGTGAGCCACCGTTCTATACGTCGACTGTCGCCGCATTGCGGCTATCGTATTGCTGACGTTCGTGCATCGTGCAGCACGCTAATTGCTGAATTGACCGGGCTACGGGACATACTTGCCATTCGCGTCACTTCGATGGAGGACAAGTTTCTGCAAAAGCGATCATTGTCGTTAAGCGACGCAATCCAAACGTCCCCCTTGTCCGGGCATACGGTCGCCATTGCGTGAATATCTTGACGTTCTAAAAGAATCAATTCATGTTAAAGATGAATTTTGGAGTAGGATTGATGCGCGAAACCACAGTGAGAGTCCTCGGCCCCATCGCTTTCATCGGCGTTCTGATTTTTTCGCTCTACTACCCCTACAAGCTTCTCGGTTGGATGTGGCTGCTCGACTTTTCCGGCCCTTCCGGCTGGCACGTTCTTTATTTCGTGGAGAGTACCGTCCAGGTGCCGTTCCGCGCCCGTCTGATTCATTTCGTGATGTGGCTCCCGTCTGCCATTGCCACGCAAATCTCACTCCTTGCTGCACTTTACCTGATTTGGCTCGTCATCAAACAAGCCTACTTCGAACTGCGAACCGTCACAGCGTTGCAAGTGTCCGGTGCCGCGGCCGCTATTGGCGCGGTCTGCAATCTGATCGCCGGCGGTTTGGACGGATGGTTTCTGACGCGCTTCAATACCGATGCGAGACTTCAGGTCAGCTTCCGTCTGGAGTCGGGCGAAACGGGTGTATTGCTGACTGGTATAGGGCTCTTCCTCCTGGGGTGGGTCATTCGTCTCGCCAGGATCAAACACGCGGAAAACAGCGAGATGGTCTGATGAACGCCAGCCAATTTGAAAAGCGTGTCCGTATTGGATCAGTCGCAGTGATGATCCTGGTCGGGCTGGAGTTACTACGCTATTCCTATACCGCCTTCGCCCGTGCCTACCGGTTTTGCTTTGGCGATCCGGCGCGATGGAATGAGCATTGGATGGTTGATGCCGGTACGCAGGTCGGCACTGGGTTGCGCTTGGGTTATTTCAGTTTCTGGAGTGCCGTGATCCTCGCATCCGTCGCGGTTTTCATCGCCGCCCTGTTTCTTCTCAACGCTTTGCGCCGAGGAGAGATATTCACCGAGATCACTGCGCACCGGGTACAGTGGGTCGGCGGGCTTCTCGTCTTCGCGATGGCATTCGATACCGTGTTCATGATGTTTGATGCTTTCCTGATTTCCTTTGGGAATGCCGCAGGCCCGCGCCCGATCGCGTATGTATATGATCCGTCCGATTTGAAGTCGGCAACGATGGGCGCGATCCTGTTTCTGTTTGGGCGCGTCATGGTGCAAGCCATCGAAATTGATCGCGAATACCAGGAGTACGTCTGATGGAAATCGTCGTCCGTCTGGATGTTGTGCTGGCTCAGCGAAAAATGAAGTCCAAGGAACTGGCCGCCGAGATCGGCATCTCAGAGCAGAACCTCAGCATGCTACGCTCAGGCCGTGCCCGAGGCGTACGTTTTGCCACGCTTGCCAAGATCTGTAAGGTTCTGAATTGTCAGCCGGGAGATATCCTCGAGGCGGTCAAGCAGGACGAGGCTAAAAATCCCATATAAACTTGGGTTAGAGCGTTGCTCAGAATTCCGCGGCTGACGCGACTTCCGCCGAAATTCGGTTCTCAAACATGCAACACGGGCCCCTAGCCTGTAACATGTGTTGCATGTTAGGCGTAAGGTATTGGTTTTCCTAGAGATTGATACCTAAAAGCCGTGAACATCGGCCCTCCCAACCTGCAGCAGATTTTCGGCGAAACGGACGAAATCCAGCCGTTGAACGCGCTGTTGCGTGTGAAGAGCGGTTGGAAGAGCCGGTGAGAGCCCCGTCTGACCGATGCTGCGCCGCACACGGATGTCCGCTTCGGCAAGAACCGTAAATGCTTCAAGCGTGGCACGGTTTTCCGGTGCATTGTCGAGATGCGAACCAACGGAGACCGTCGATGTTGCAAAGCCTGAAATGCGTGATCGCGACGCCTTCCGGGCGGTTGGCCTGAGCACGACCTGCAGCTTCGGGAACACCGGTGCGATCCCCGGGCTGTGGCAATCGTTCAACGCGAGGGAGGGCAACGTGCAAGGGGCCGTGGCTGGTATGGCCTATGTGGTCTGCTGCGACGCCGACGAGACCAGGCCCTTCCGCTACGTGGCCGGTGTCGAGGCCAATGGCAAAACCGAGGGGCTGGACTTGGTGGAACTTCCCGCCGGCCGCTATGTCGTCTTTACCCATTCGGGGCATATCTCTGTCTGCTGGCCGAAGCCGGAGCGGTGAAGGAGGGCGGCCGCGGGATGCTGGACGGCGCGCCGCTTGAAATCGACATCGTGACCTGTGCCTCCCGGGCCGCGCTGCCGCCAACGGCGAAGCTGACGCAGGCTTGTCTTCAGGCCATCGGGATCACGGCGTCCGTTTCTATCGGCGAATGGGGCGCCAACAACGACGCAATCGCCAGCGGTGCGGCAGACATCCATCTGCAGGCGTGGGGCACGGCCCCGCAGGGCGATCCGAGCTACTTCCCAGAGACGATCATCGGCACCGGTTCCGGCTCGCATGTGGGCGGCTATTCCAACCCTGAACTGGACGCACTGCTGGCCGACGGGCGGCAGACCTTCGATGACGCAGCGCGCCGGGCCATCTACGACCGCGTGCAGGCCATCATCGCCGAGGATGTGGCGCTGATCGCGGTGTTCCACGCCAGCCAGGTCAGCGTGGGGCGCACCGGGCTGACGGGTTTCACCGTCCATCCGGCCGAAACCTATTGGATGAACAACGGGGTCGCGCTGGACGAATGACGCTTTCCGTTTCCGGCCTGACTGCAGTTCGCTCGGGCCGGACAATCCCGCACCCCACATCGCTGGAGATCGCCCCCCGCGCCCGCATCGGCCTGGTAGGCGCGTCCGGTTCTGGGAAGTCCACGCTGGGCCACGCCCTGATCGATGATCTGCGGGCGCACGGCCGCAGTGTCGCGCATGTTCCCCAACGCCCGGACGAAGCTTTGGACCCGCTCCGCAGCATGGCGTTCCATTGGACCGAGGCCGCGCGGGCGCTGGGTTCGCCGCCGAACGCCGACCAACGGAAACGACTGTTCGCGGCGCTGAAGATCGATGGCGGCGATCTTCGAAAACGCCCTTGGGGGTGGAGCCGCGGCATGCAGCAGCAGTTCGTTATTGCGATGGCCCTGATCGGGATCCCGGATTTGATCGTCCTGGACGAACCGACCTCGGCGCTGGATCCGGTGGTCGCGGCGCAGACGATGGACCTGCTGGACAGCCACCTTGCCGCCACCGAAACGGTAATGCTGCTGATCACGCATGATCTCGGGTTGGCGGCGCGCAGGGTTCTGAATCTGACGGTGATGGATGCCGGCCGCGTTGTCGAGGCTTCCCCGACCGCAGATCTGCTCGACCGTCCGCAGACAGGCGCAGCGCAGTCCCTTTCCGCGCATCGAAGCTGGCTTGCCCTGCTATGCGGAAGGTCGAAGGCGTTTCGATCAGACGCGGCCAAAGCACGACGCTGGAGGACATCCGGCTGTCGTTGAACCCGGGCAAAACGCTTGCCGTCGTTGGGGAAAGCGGTGCCGGGAAATCCACCCTTATCGCCATGATCCTGGGGCTTCTCAGGCCATGTCGGGGCAAAGTGTTCTGGGTCGGGCCCCGGTGCGCGACTGCCGGCCCGCGCTGGTCCTGCAGGAATCCCGTGCGGCCTTCAACCCGGCGCTCACGTTGCGGCGGTCGGTCATCGAGCCCGCCACCGCGCGCAACTGGGCCCCGCCGCTGGACCGGATTGACCGGCTTTGCCGCGGGCTAGAGGCGCCGCCCGATCTGCTGGACCGGCGCCCCACAGAGGCTTCCATCGGACAGGCCCAAGGAGTCGGCATCCTGCGCGACTTGATTGCCGCACCGCCGCTGATCCTGTTCGATGAACCCCTGTCGGCGCTGGATGCGGTTGCACAGGAACACACAGCAAAACTGATCGCAGACCTGCAAGCGAAAGACGGCTTTGCGGCCCTCATCGTTACCCACGACCTTGGTTACGCCTGTGCCCATGCTGAGGATATCGCGGTCTTGCGCGCCGGTCGGATCGAAGAAGTCGGACCGTCGCAGGAATTCCTTGCAACCCCGCGAACGGAGTACGGCCGCACGTTGCGGGATGCGGCGATCGCGCTTGGGGCGTTGGAGCATGCGGTGTGAGCCGTGGCATTCTCGGATTGTTGCCGCGCGCAGCCGTTGTCCTGACCGGCACGGCATTGGCCACATTTGCGCTATTGTGGAATGCGCCTGGCGATCCCGCTTTGGCCATTGCCCTGGCGCGTTACGACACCGTTGCGTCTGACGACGTCGTCGACCATGTGCAGGTCGAGACCGATCTGGATGCCGGGTTTTTGACGGCTTTCACCGCGTGGAGCGGCCCCCTGCTGATTGGCGATTTCGGGCGATCTTCCGTCACCGGGCGGGCGGTCTGGCCCGAGCTGATTGATGCGATCTCCTATACCGTGCCATTGGCCTTTGCGGGATTGGCCATCGGGCTGGCCACCTCGGTGCCGCTCGCCGCGATCGCCACGCGGGCGCCCGGCAGATGGATGGACCGCATCGCCGTGGCGCTGGCCTCGTTCGGGGCAGCGATCCCTGCCTATTGGCTTGGGCTCTTGCTGATCCTGCTTTTTGCGCTGCATCTGGCCTGGCTGCCGGCCATGGGCGCCCGCACAGCGGTCCATATCCTCCTGCCGGCATTGACGCCGGGGCTTGGCGTCGCCGCATCCCTTACCTGGTTCATCCGGTCAGGTATCCGTGAGGCGCGGGGCCAACCGTTCCTTCCCGCCTTTCGCCGCCGGGGCGTCTCGAACCGCGCCATCGGGCGAGATCACGTGGCTCCGCACGCGGCGATCCCCGTGGTGACGGTCTTAGGCCCGGAGATGGCGTTCCTGCTTGAAGGGGCGGTGATGGTCGAGGTCATCTTCGCAAGACCCGGTCTTGGCAGCTTTCTGGTGGCGGCCATCACCGCCCGGGATTTTCCCAAGGTGCAGGCCGTTGTCCTTTTGGCGGCGTTGTTGTTCGTCGTGGTCAATCTGCTGATCGATGTCGTCTATCGGCTGACCGATCCCCGGATCGGAGAGCGTGATGCGTAGCGTGATCGCCCTGGCCGGCCTGTTCGTCTTGATCGCGGTCTTCGGTCCGCTCCTGGCCCCATATGATCCATCCGCGATCGACATTCCGAACCGGTTGCATCCGCCGGGCGCGGCGTGGGTTCTTGGCACCGACGCGCTTGGCCGGGACATTCTTTCGAGACTTTTGCACGGAGCCCGCTGGTCCCTCGGATTGGCCTTCCTGATTTCAGCCATCGGTCTCTGCATCGGGACCCGGGTACGGGCAGTCTGATCGTCGCCCTCAGCGTGACCGGCTGGATGCGCTACGCGCGGGTCGCGCGAGGGATTGGCCTCTCGTTGGAGAGCCGTGGCTACGTGATCCAGGCGAAACTCGCAGGACTGTCGCCATGGGCCATTGCCCGGTGGCACTATCTGCCGTCTCTGCTACCGTCATTGACCGTCGTCTGGACGGGCATGTTTGCCCGCGCCATCCTCGGCATCTCCGCCCTCGGGCTCCTTGGCTTTTGCGTGCAGCCGCCGCTGCCGGAATGGGGAACGATGCTGCTGGATGCGCGCATCCATATGCGGTCAACCCCGCGGCAGATGATCTGGTCCGGCCTCTCGGTCATGGCGTGCGTTCTCGCCATCAATCTCGCCGGAGACGCCTTGCGGGGTGCGCTGGCCCAGAAGGACGACCGGTTTTGACGGGACGGGATCGCCCCATGCTGGGAATTGGCCTGCGCGTTCTGTCCGGGTTGCTGGTGGCCGCGATGGTCGTCAGCGTGAAGGCGGTAAGTGAAAAGGTGCCTTTGGGCGAGATCGTCTTCTTCCGCTCTTTTTTCGCTATGATCCCTCTGGTTTTCTTCGTTTGGATCAGACGGGAATTCCCGGGTGGATTGGCCACCAAGCGGCCGGGCGCGCATTTCCTCCGTTCCGGTTTTGGAGCGCTGGCCTTGCTCGCGTCCTTTGCCTCCATTGCGCCGCTGAACCTGGCGGAGGCGACGTTGATCGCGCAACTCACGCCCGTATTGACAGCGTTCGCCGCCATGATCCTGCTGTCCGAGCGCTTGATTATTTGGCGTGTGGGTGGCTTGGCGCTTGGATTTTCTGGGGTCATCGTATTGGTTTCGCCGGAACTGGGCGGCGGATCGAACGACACGGCCAGACTGGTCTGGTATGCTTTGGGTCTGGCATCGGCGGTGCTTTCGGCGCTTTCTCTCGTCTTGATCCGCAGCCTGAACGGAACCGAGAGCCCGGGCGCCATCGCGCTTTACTTCGTACTCGCCTCTATGATTGGGGCCCTGCTGACCATTCCCTGGGGATGGGTCGCGCCGGAGGGACAGACATTGTCGCTGCTGATCGCTGCCGGTCTGTTTGGCGGCTTTGGCCACATCGCCATGACCCTGGCATTCCGCTACGCCGAAGCCTCTCGCCTGGCACCATTCGAATACGTCGCGCTGTTGCGGCCTCTCTTGGCGGATCTCTTTGTCTTCAACCTACGGCTTTCGACCGCGTTTCTAGTGGCGGCCCCACTCATTCTATTCGGCGCAGTCGTGGCCGCTGCCGAAGGGAAACGCAAAGGCACGCGATAGCCGTGATCGTCTTTTGCTAGGAACGTCGGCAATCCAAGGGATAACTGACCTTCCGATATTTTCGGCGTATGGCGCATTCTCCGATCGGGCGTTTGGGTCAAGCTCATTTCATCGTCTTTTTGCCTGTCGGCTGGGATCGGGTCGCTCAACCGGGTCCCGCTTCTCTTCGCAGTCCCTGTTGGCCGGTTCGGTTGGACCGCTGCATGCATGGGTCGGATTGGTCGCGGAGCGCCTTGCTTTGTCTTGCCCTTCAAGCCGCGCAGCGGCCATTTGCGGCGTCATCGGCAGACCTCGTCCGGTGAGGAACGATCCCGTCGTTGATCGCCGCAGGTCTTGGTCAAGTCAGTCGAGGACCAGACACTCTATCCGACGCAAAGGGAACCTGCGCGAGGTTTGAAAGCCACGATTCCGCCACTTGATAGTCGGCCAAGAACAGATGACCGAATTGAGCCAAAACACTGGACGCGGCAGAATTGCCGGGATTCCGCTTTGATCGCAGTCACGAACGCGTTTTGTACTTCTCGGCAAGGCACATGGGCTCGACGCGCATTAGTCCGGCGCTCCGAAGTCCAAACTGTCGGGCAGATAGTTGAACAGCTCCAGCCGCGGCGGCTTTGCGGTACCTAGCCGAAGCGCGCTCAGGCTCGCGGGGGCGACGGGGATCATGTGTGCGGGTTCAAGGCCGACATAGCGCTGCAGGATCGCGCGAATGACGCCGCCGTGGCAGACGACGAGCAGGTTCAGGCACGGAATGCGCCGCTCCGCTTCGATCACACCGGTGACACGGTCTACGAAATCCGCCCAGGCTTCTCCGCCTGGCGGGGCGGATGTGCCGGCACGCCAGCCCTGATAGGCGGCGTCATCCTCGGCGCGTATCTCGTCAATGCCGCGGCCGGTCCAGTCGCCAACGTCGATCTCGCGCAGGTCTTCCACAAACCTGGGTGTCTGTGCACCGATCCGAAGCGCGGTTTCCCGCACCCGTTCAAGATCGGAGGAGATCGCGCGGCAATGGCCTATCGCCTCGATCGTCGGGCGCAAGGCGTCGGCTTGATCTTCGCCCAGATCGGACAGGCCGACATCCGCCTGACCCTGGAGCCGCCGTGCCGCGTTCCACTCCGACTGACCATGCCGAACCAGCAACAAGCGCATCAACCGATCCTTTCGCCATCGGGGCCGAACCAGCTGTCAGGCCGTTGCGGCAAGCAGAACTGGACCGTGTCGCCGATCCGCGCCTCGGGCGCGCGTTCAACGATGGCGGTCAGTCGAAGCCCATCCCGCAATCCGGTCACCATCATGCGCCCGGCAATGGCGCTCGTTTCGACCAGTTCCATCGGCAGAGTGGTTTCGCCCTCGCTGTCGCTCAGCGTCATCGCCTCGGCGCGGTACATTGCCAGGCAATCATCGGCGGGCGGAGTCACGGGCATGTACCGGCCTCCCACCTTGTAGCCGGTGCCGTTCCTGACGATCGGCACCATGTTGTTGGGAGGCGTACCGATAAAGGTCGCCACGAAAGCCGTTTCGGGGTGATCCACAAGGTCGGCAGGGGTGCCGAATTGCTGCACGCGGCCATGGTTCATCACCGCCACATGTGTCGCCATCGTCATCGCCTCGATCTGGTCGTGGGTGACATAGACGGTCGTGGCCCCGGTTGCCCGGTGCAGGCGCATCAGCTCGGTCCGCATCTCGACCCGCAGCTTGGCGTCGAGGTTCGAGAGCGGTTCGTCGAACAGCAGGACCGAGGGTTTCGGCGCGATGGTGCGGGCGATGGCAACGCGCTGCTGTTGCCCGCCCGAGATCTCGTTCGGGTATCGGTCCGCCAACTGACTGATATCGAGCAATTTCAGCACTTCCGCGACGCGCCTCGTGCGGTCCGCCTTCGGCATCTTCATCACCTTCAGTGGCCAGTCGACGTTGCCGCGCACCGACATGTGCGGCCAAAGCGCATAAGACTGGAACACCAGCCCGGAATTGCGCCTGGCGGGATCGACGGTCCAGTTTCGGTCCCCGTCCGACACGGGTTTCCCGTCGAATACGATCTGCCCCGCGGACGGCAATTCGAGCCCGGCCAGCATCCGCAAAAGCGTGGTCTTTCCGCATCCGGACGGCCCGAGCAGCACCAGGAACGCACCGTCGGGCACCGAAATCGACACGTCCCTGACAGCCTCGAAATCGCCGAACCGTTTGGTGAGATTGCGAATTTCCAGCATGGGACCCTTCAGTTCTGCAGCCAGGGCTGGGATTTGGTTTGCAGCCGGTTGGCGATCAGCGTGGCGGCGATCGAGATGAACAGGATGACGACCGTGATCGCGTTGGCGAATTGGCCGAAGCCTTCGGAGGCGTAGCGATAGGCTAGGACCGACAGGACCGGCATTGTGGGCGTGAAGAGCAGCACCACCAGCGACAGGTCGCGGACGATCTTGACGAAGATCAGGATACCGCCCGCGGCCAGCCCACGGATCGCCAGTGGCACGGTAATGGCGAACAGCCTGCGGCCAAAGCTGGCGCCGGTGATGCGTGCGCTTTCCTCCAACTCGCCGCCCACCTGCTGGATCACGGCGCGGCCGGTCTGGACCGAGAAGGGCAAGAGATAGGCCGTTCCTGCGATGACCAATAGCGCGAAGGTGCCGTAGAGCGCCGGGAACGGACCGATGGGCGCGCCGAGATAGGCGATATAGGCCGCACCGAACGCGATGCCTGGCACCAGAAGCGGCAGAAAGCTGATCTGCGTGATGGCGGCCGACGCCCAACCCTCGCGGAATCTGGCCGTCGTGTAGGAGGCCAGAAGCCCCACGAACATGCCCGTGAAGGCCACCGCCAGCCCAAGTCCCAGCGTCACCGTCAACGCCCGGACGATATCCTCGTTATACGCGATGCCGGGGATGCCTTGGGCAAAGGACGGATCGCTTTGACCCATCCAATAGTGCAGCGTCCAGTTGGAAAAGAGGTTCGCCGAGGACGGCGCAAGGCTGGAGGCTGTCAGCACGATGACGGGGATCACGGTCGAGCTGAGCAGGACCACCGCCGCCACAGCGCAGAGCGGCCAGCGCGCCCCGCGCAGGTCAAAGCGCTTGGCCCGCCCGCCCTTGCCGGTGATCGTGGCATAGGACCGCCGGCCCGAGACGATCCGGTTGCCGGCCCACAGGAAGGCGCCGGAGATCAGCACCAGCAGGATACCAATGACATAGCCACGCCCGACCTGACCGACCTCGATCATGCCGAAAAGTCGGGTGGACAGCGTTTGCATGCGCACCGGCAAGCCCAACAGCGCGGGCGTTGCGAAGTTTGACACTGCGCCTGCGAAACAGAGCGACCCGGCCGCCACCAGCGCCGGCGTCGTCACCGGAAGGATGATCCCCATCAGGATGCGCCGTCCCTTCGCGCCCGCGATCTGTGCCGCCTCGACAAGGTCGGAATTCACCGTGGCCAGGGCCGCCGCAATGATCGTGAAGGCAAGGCTGAAATAGTGCAGGGTCAGCACGATGAGCGTCGGCACCATGCCCCAGGCCAGCCAGTCGGGAATGTCGAGACCCAGCCCCTGCAACCAGCCCACTTGGCCGCCCACGCGATCGTTGCGGAACAGCGAGCCCCAGGCCAGGGCCGCTGCGAATGACGGGATCATGAACGGCAACGTGGCCATCACGCCGATGGTCTTGCGGAAAGGCACGTTCGTCATCACCACAAGCCAGGCCAGAAACCCGCCCAGCAGTACACAAGCCGTCGCCACCACGACCCCGATCAGCAGCGTGTTGCCCAAGGGTTTGTAGAACAAGTTCTTCGACAGCCGGCCCGTCAGCACATCCGACCAGGCCTTGACGGTGTCAGGGTGCAGGGTGAACATCACCGTCCGGATCAGCGGCAAGACGATCAGCGCGACCAGCAGGGCCAACACCACCGCCTTCAGCACCGTACCCTGTTGAAAGAGCACGCGCCGTCCCTGCCCGCCCATGGCCGCTTGCGCCATCGAGATCATCCCCGGTTCGTTGTGTGACGATAGCGTAGGGGCAGACGCGTCGCCACGCCCGCCCCCAACGGGACTACTGGTTACTGAAGCGTCAGGATCAGATCGCCGATATCCGCTCGAATGGTCGCCGTCGCTGCCGGGGCGACGCGCCACGCCGTGAATTGGTCAAGCGGCACCGCGTCGGGATGCGGCGGGATGTCGGTGCGTGTGACGTAGTCGCCCGCGACATAGAAGGGTGCCAGACCCGGCCCGCCAACCTCGCTTTCGTCGCCCATCAGGAAATCGATCACAAGACGCGCCGCAGCGGGATTGTTGGGCTCTGCCGCCAGCGCAAGCACAGCCGGGAAGATGATACCCGGCGCGGGTTCCACGGCATTGGCGACCTGCAAGGCCCAGCCCTCTTCCTCGTTGTCGCGCCGGTCCGAATAACTGGTGAAGCCGACGGGAGGGTTCTCTTGCCCCAAGGCGCCCACGGCCGCGTTCACATCGTCGGTGGAGCCCACCAGGATCACGTCATTGGCGAAGAGATCGGCGATGAACTTTTCGCCCGCATTGGCCGCTCCGTCGAGGTCGATCGCCTGTCCGAACTCGGCCTCGTAGGCCGCCGCCATCTCGTCCGACCGCAGCACGATCTCGGTCATCAGATCGAGGTAGTCGCCGCGCTGCAACGGATCGACCATCACCACTCGCCCGGTCCACTCGTCGGTGGTCAATTGCCACAGGTTGCTGACCGGCGCCGCATCGGGATTGGCCTCCTCGTTATACATCAGGACTTTGGTCGACAGGCGCTGCGCCAGAAGCGGGCTTTGAAACTCCGCCGGCACCCGGTCGGCCACACGCGGCGGCACGTAGGGCGCGATGATCCCGGCCTCCAACAGCTCGGTCAGCACCACCGGCGTGTCCGAGATATAGATCACGTCCGCATTTGTGACGCCTGCCTGCGCCTCGGCCTTCAGCCGGGCGATCTGTTCGGTCGATGAGATGTCAAAGCCCTGAAGGTCGATGCCTGGATAGGCTTCCTCGAACGCCTTCTCCACCTTCCCGATCCGGCTGGTGAAGGAATAGACCGTCAACGTGCCCTCTTCCTGGGCCAGGGGCAGCAATTCCTCCGGCCCCATTTCGTTCAGGTGCCCGCCGGCCATGGCCGCCGTCGACAATAGAATACCGATCGCGCCCAGGCGCGTTGCGTTCAGAACCGTCATGTGATCCTCCCTTGGGTTCCTCGTTAGCCGAAGCGCTCGATCAACTGACCCAGCCGGTCGAGCTTCTTCAGTGATTCCTCCTTCGCGGTCAGGCCGGCGGCGATGACGATGGCGTTGCAGACTGTCATCGGCACGGTCAGTGTCTGGAACGCGTCCGGATCGCCAGAGCGCGGCGCGGCCAGCAGATGGTCGGGACGCGGCGCAAGAAGCGCGCCCGATTTGCCCGAGATAATTATGGTTGTGGCCCCCGCCTCTTTCGCTGTCTCGATCAGGGCAGCGTAGCCGCGCGGCGGGCGGCGGAACGCAAAGCTCAGCACCACGTCCCCCGCTTCGAGACCCAGCATCTGCTCGGCCAGCCCTCGCGGGTTGGTATCGAGTTGCTGAACCTCTTTGCCGAAGCGGCGGAACCGCTTGACCATCATCAGTGCCAGGACTTCTGCGTTGCCGTATCCGTAGATGTAGATCCGGCCCGCGTTCATCAGAAGGCCGGCGATTTCGGCGATCTGATCGGGGGTGATGAAGTCCTCGATCCCGCCAAGCGCCTGTGCCTCGTCGCGCGCCAGTTTGCCCAGGATCGTGTCCGACGTGGTCTCGGCAATGGTCTTTTCGAACCGTGTGGCGGTTTCGCGCGTGGCGATGAACTCGTCGCGAAGGGCGTCGCGGAACGCAGCGTAGCTGTCGAAGCCGAGCTTCTTGGCAAGCCGTGAGGCGGTGGCCTCGTGGACGCCCACCGCTTTGGCCAGTTCGCCCGCGGTGCCAAGCGCCGCCGCCGTCGGACTTTCAATGACGTTCTCCACAAGCCGACGCTCGCTGGGTGTCAGCGATGTGGCCTGGTTCGAGATCTTTTCGATGAGTGACATGCAAAGCTCACGGTTTCTGCAGGCAATCTTGCACAAAGTGGGACAAATTGCAAGAATCCTTGCCGAACTGCAATGCCTCGCGGCCTGTACCCGCTTGACAGGTCGGCAATTTCTTTGCCTGAGCGGTCTAACTTCCCCAGTTGAATGGGTCTCTACAATCTCACTGCATGCATTGGCGATCTATCCGCGTGCATTGCCCTTGCAGGGTGTTGATAACCCGTGAAACCCGCAACATCGTGACATCGGAATCGCGTGCCATTCACTGCGCGACGCGCGGCCAGACGTTCTTTTGAATTCCGACAGCCGGTGTTTCGCGTTCGGATGGCAATGGCGCGGTTCCTAGGCTGCCCGCTCCCGGCCGGGCTTCGCAAACAATGCCTGCTCGGTACGGGCGATTCGGCGGATGATTTTGAAGATGTCGTCCAGCGTTTCGGTCAGCTCGATTTCGCGGGTGTAGGTGTGCAGGCGCTTGGGTTCGTCGGCGCGCAGCCGCTCGATCTCGTGACCGGCAATGTCCTCAATCAGGGCAGAGAAGCCTGCCTTCATCTTGCGGACCTCCGTCGCATCCGCGGCGTCCTGAGACTCGAGAGACGCCAATGTACCGTCCAACGCACCGACAACTTCGCGATGCAGTTCCGCGATCACTGCTGCCGTCGCCCGGCTGATCACGACATTCTCATCGATTCGTTTTCGCGCAGAGGTCACCATGCCGGTCGCGATCAGATCGCCGACATGTTCCAGATCGTTGGCAATCCTCACCAGACCCATCAGCATGCTGGACTGATCTGACGGCAGGCTGCTGAGGCTGATCTGGCGCATGTAGCCAACGATCTCGCGGTGCAAGAGATCGACAGGCCGATCCATGACGCGCAACTGGTCCACCTCGACCGGGCTGCCGGTTGTCACGGTCGGAATGGCCGCCGCCATCATGTCGCGGACCAGCCCGCCCAGGCGCAGGATCTCCAGCCGGACGGCATCGATCGCGATCGCCGGCACAACGAGGAACTTCGGATCAAGGTGTTTCGGGGCAAAGCGCGGCTCGGCTTTCTCCACCCTATCCGGCACCAGCCATTCTACAAACCGCGTGATCTGGGCCGTGAAACCGATAAATATCAGAGCATTCGCCACGTTGAAAAAGGTGTGCACGTTGGCAAGTTGGCGCGGAATGCGGGCGCTGTCTGTCGCCGCCTCGGCAGCCGAGACCAGCCGGGCGAGGCTGGCCAGTTCCGCGACAAATCCGATCCAGATCAGAACTCCGGCTACATTGAAAAGCGTGTGCACCAGGGCGGCGCGGACCGCTTCGCGCGACTTGCCGACCGCCGCCAGCAGGGCCGTGACACAGGTGCCGATATTCGCGCCCAACGCCAGCGCCACCGCCGGTTCCAACCCGATGAGACCTTGCCCGGCCATCACGATCAGGATGCCGGTCGTGGCCGAGGACGACTGCACCAATGCGGTGAACACCGCGCCAGTCAGTGCGGCAAGAAGCACGTTGTCGAGCGACAGCATGAAGTCAAGAAACGGCTGGTAGCTGCGCAGAGGCTTCATGGCGTCCGACATGATCGCCATTCCGAAGAACACCATGCCGAGGCCAAGCAGGATGCGGCCGTATTCACGCGTCACCTTTCGTTTGGCGATGAACGACACGAAGAATCCCAGCGACAGAACCGGCAGGGCCAGCGCGGTGACCTTGAAGGCCAGTATCTGAGCGGTGATCGTCGTGCCGATATTCGCCCCGAGGATCACGGCGACGCTTTGCGCGGTGGTCATCAACCCGGCCGAGATGAAGCCCACCAGAAGAACGGTAGTGATCGACGACGATTGGATGATCGCGGTCACCGATGCGCCGGCGACAAGCCCAAACAACCGGTTGCCGGTCATCCGTGCCAGGATCGTCTTCATCGAATTGCCCGCCACCTGTTTCAGGGCGCGGGTCATGATGTCCATGCCGAAAAGGAACAAAGCCAAGCCACCGACAAGGCCTGTCGAAAGTTCCAGTTGGTTCAGCTCTCCGGTCATGGGACGCGCCGCCTCACGGCAGCATCATTCCGCGGATCATGAAGAAGAACATCGCCGCAAGGATGCCCGCCAGCGGAACGGTGATCACCCAGGCCGCCGCGATCCTAAGCAAAAGCACGCGTTTGACCAGCTCGACGCGATGCACTCGGCCCAGCCCGCGGCGTTCGCGTTTGGCCAGCAACCTTGCTTCGGCAGCCTGGTGCTTCATGTCGCGCAACATGTCGCCCTTGGTGGCGACGTCTGCCGCTTCGAACTTTTCCAGGAAAGCGTCCACCGCCTCTGGGTCGTGATCCTCGTGATGGTCGCGGATTTCCTGGATGGTGCGGGCATAACTCGACTTGATGTACTCGCGCAGAAAACCGACCCCAAATACACCGCCGACCGCAATATGGGTCGAGCTGACCGGCAGCCCCAATTGCGACGCGACGATCACGGTGATCGCCGCGGCCATCGCGATGCAGAAAGCCCGCATCTTGTCCAGTTCGGTGATCTCGCTGCCGACCGTCCGGATCAGTTTCGGGCCGTAAAGCGCCAGGCCCAGCGAAATGCCGATGGCGCCGACCGCCATCACCCAAATCGGGATTGCCGCCTTGGCGGCAACGCCACCGCCGACGATGGCCTCGTTGATGCCGGCAAGCGGGCCGACCGCATTGGCGACGTCGTTTGCGCCGTGGGCAAAGCTCAGAAGCGCGGCGGCGAAGATCAACGGCACCGTGAAGAGGTCGTTGACGCTGGATTTGTGATTGGCCAGGCGTTTGGTCATCCGCGAGATATAGGGCCGCATGATCAGGTACACGATCACCGCCGCGGCAAGGCCGATGACAAGCGCCGTCGGGAAGCCGACCTTGACGAGTTTCTTCACACCCTTCAGCATCAGGTAAGTGCCGAAGGCCCAGGCCATGATCGCCACCAGCACTGGAACCATCCGGTTCGCGGCGGCCAGCACGTCGGATCTATAGGTAATCGTGCGTTTGATGACATAGAGAAAACCCGCCGCGATCAGCCCGCCGAGCACGGGCGAGATCACCCAGCTTGCCGCAATCATCCCCACTTGCTGCCAGTTGGCGATGCCCCATCCGGCCGCGGCAATCCCTGCCCCCAGCACGCCCCCCACGATGGAATGCGTCGTCGAGACCGGCGCGCCGACCGCGGTGGCGAAATTCAGCCAGACGGCGGCCGCCAGAAGCGCCGCGATCATCAGCCAGATGAAGGTATCCCGGTCAGCAACCAGATCGGGGTCGATGATGCCCTTCTTGATCGTACCGACGACGTCGCCGCCCGCGATCAGCGCGCCGCCCGCCTCGAAAAACGCGGCGATAATGATCGCGCCGGTCAGGGTGATGGCGTGACTGCCCACGGCCGGCCCGACGTTGTTCGCCACATCGTTGGCGCCAATGTTCATCGCCATATAGCCGCCGATCATCGCGGCAATGACCAACAGGACGCCGTCGACGCCGCCATCCGTCCGCACGATGGTGAAAAGCATGATGCCTACGATGAAAATCAGCGCTGTTCCAAATCGAAACAGTTCGTCGCGATTGAGTTGCATCGCCGTTTCTACATGATCGGTTCGCAGCATGACTCTCCCCCCCTGCGCCGCGCGGACTCGCCAACGCGCGCCTTGGAGGCTATGCAATTGGGTCGGGCCCGCGATGACTTGGATCAAAGAAGCCCGCGACTTGATCCCGGCCGGTGGATCGCCTTTTTCCCGAAATTGCGTTGCGTTTAGGCAGACAGTCTCGCCGATGATGCTCGGGCTGGAAAGTCTGGCCGACTTGATTTATCCACAGGCGGAATCCGAAAGGTGCAAATTTCGTACAGGTTTTAATGAGCATGTATGCGAAGCAAGCGGCCGCACTGCCGTTGAGGTGGACCTCAAAGGGCGAGATCAGGGTCCTGATGGTGACCTCCAGAGATACCGGCCGCTGGGTCGTTCCGAAGGGATGGTTGCTTGAGGGGCACACCGAGGCGGAAACGGCAAGGGTTGAAGCCCTCGAAGAGGCAGGCGTCCTCGGGCCAATCCTGCCGGAGGCAATCGCGCGCTACGAATACTCCAAGCGTCTGGACGACGGGCAGGTCGCCACCTGCTCGGTCGGTGTCTTCCCGATGCTTGTGGAGCAAGAACTCCTCCGGTGGAAGGAGCAGCATCAGCGCGTGCGGAGTTGGTTCACAAATGAACAGGCCTGTATGGCCGTGCAGGAACCGGGACTCGCCAAAATTCTGATCGGCTCGGAACTGAAGCGCGCAATCGAACGTCTCAACGGGCGCTGCCATGACGCGGCCTGACGCGCGGTCAAATCGATTGGCAGCTCTCTACTCTTCCATGTGAATCCGACCGACACGATGCCCAGCAGCAAGGCATTTTGGCGGCAAGAGCGGGCGGGTGGTTGCTCCCGCAGCCCGGTCGATGCCCGGACACGTATACTGCACTGCGAACCGGGATGGGCCTCGGACAATCTGCCCTGTGCCGCTAGGTCCTGTGATGAGCGTCGCCCGAACGCTATCCGCGAGCTTGCTAGCCGGATCGAAACCCGTTCAAGCGGTCTGTCTGAACGGTGGACCCGTACTCGGGAAACCTCGGATGCGACAATCCGGCAATTCTGGATTTGGCAGAATCGCCAATCACTCATAAGGTCCATCCAAGGGGAGTCCGGCCGGATTGTTGGCCGGGACGGGCAGAGCTTCTCGCATTACCGAGTGCCTTCGCACCGATCGAAACGAACCAACGAAAAAGGGAGACCCATTCATGGCCCGCGACCACAACGACGACATTTCCTTTGACGAGTTCGACGACATTCACAGCCCCCGCCCTGACACCTGCGACTTCGACCGGGTGGTCGAGGCGGCGATCTCGCGCCGCGGCATGCTTGGCGGCGTTCTTGCCTTCGGCAGCCTCGGGCTTTTGGGCGGCACCGCGTTGACAACCCCCGCCGGGGCCGCGACAGACCGCTTCGCCTTCACCGCGATCGCCGCCGATACCGCCGACGACATCACCGTTCCGGACGGCTTCACGGCGAACGTGCTGGTGCGCTGGGGCGATCCGCTGACCTCGGACGGCCCCGATTTCGACCACGCCACCCGCGGCACCGGCGACAGCCAGGGGGTCACCTTCGGCGACAACACCGACGGCATGGAAGTCTTCGCCCATGGCGGCAAGCTGCTGTTGGCGGTGAACAACGAATACACCAACCGCAAGATCATCTGGGGCAACCGGGCCGAGGGCAAGGCCGAGACCGATGACGACGTGCTCAAGGGCATGCTGGCCCATGGCGTTTCCGTTATCGAAATCGCGCCGGGCGAAAACGGCTGGCAGATGGTCAAGGACAGCCCCTACAACCGGCGGATCACCCCGCAGACCGAAATGGAGATCACCGGGCCCGCCGCCGGGCATGACCTGGTCAAGACCGCCGCCGATCCCGATGGCGTCAAATGCCTGGGCACCTGGAACAACTGCGGCAACGGCTCGACCCCGTGGGGCACCTATCTGGCCTGCGAAGAGAACTTCAACGGCTACTACAGCTCCAGCGAGGAAGTGCAGGACAACAAGCCCATCGCAGCGACGCCCGAATTCACCCGCTACGGGATCAAGGAAAATGACTGGGGCTATGGATGGGCGCGCATCGACGAGCGCTTCGACACCTTCAAGCACCCCAACGAGCCCAACCGCAACGGCTATGTCGTCGAGATCGATCCCAAGGATCCGGCCTCGACGCCGAAAAAGCGCACCGCGCTTGGCCGGTTCAAGCACGAAAACGCCGAGCTTGTGATCAATGTCGACGGCCGGGTCGTGGTCTATATGGGCGACGACGAGCGCGGCGAGTTCCTGTATCGCTACGTCTCGGACGGGGTCTATGCGCCCGGCGCGCCGACCGACAGCCTGC
This sequence comes from Rhodobacter sp., assembly GCA_030065095.1. Lineage (GTDB taxonomy): Bacteria > Pseudomonadota > Alphaproteobacteria > Rhodobacterales > Rhodobacteraceae > JASJCA01. The sequence goes on along the minus strand of JASJDP010000011.1, from coordinate 46,636 downwards.
TCGAGGAAGGCACGATCTCGGTCGCCAAGTTCAGCGAGGACGGCACCGGCCAGTGGATCGACCTGACGCCCGAGTCCACCGGCATGGCCTCGGCGGCGGAAATCGCCATCCATACCCGCATGGCCGGCTCCGCGGTGGGCGCCACCACCATGGACCGCCCGGAATGGGTCGCCGCGAACCCGAGGGCGGCCGAGGTCTATTGCTGTCTGACCAACAACAAGAACCGCGGCGTCAAGCCCAATGCGGGCGGCGACGCAACCCCGGCCATGGGCCCGAACCCGCGGGCCGAGAACCACTACGGCCAGATCGTGCGCTGGCGGCCGGACGGCGCCGATCACACCGCCGCCGGGTTCACCTGGGATCTCTACGTGCTCGCCGGCAACCCGACGGTGCATTCCGACGCCTATGCCGGGTCCGACAACGTGACGGCGGACAACATGTTCAACTCGCCCGACGGCCTGAAGTTCGATAGCAACGGCCTCTTGTGGATCCAGACCGACGGCAACTACTCCAATGCCGAGAACTTCGCCGGCCACGGCAACAACCAGATGCTGGCGGGCGACCCGGTCACCGGCGAGATCCGCCGCTTTCTGGTCGGTCCGAACGAATGCGAGGTCACCGGCCTTGCCTGGACGCCGGACCGCCGGACCATGCTGGTCGGCATCCAGCACCCCGGCGAGCGCGGCAACAGCCATTGGCCCGAGGGCGGCGACGCCGTCCCGCGTTCGGCCATCATCGCCGTCACCCGCGACGACGGCGGCGTGATCGGCTGATCCAAGACATGCCCGAAAAAGGCGGGCCACAACGGCCCGCCTTTGCAGATCCATCCTGAAACGCGGACGTTACCGCCAACAGTGACCGCAGGACGCAGACGCGCCCGCTTGCCCGAAGGCGCTGCCACCGTTAACACACAGGCGACGGATCAGGAGGGCATACCATGGGATACAAAGAGGTCTACGCGGCCTGGCACGCTGACCCAGACGCGTTCTGGATGCAGGCGGCTGGGTCCATCGACTGGGACCGCAAACCCTCCAAGGCCCTTTTCGACGACAACGCCCCGCTTTACGAATGGTTCTGCGACGGCCTGACCAACACCTGCTGGAATGCCGTCGACCGCCATGTGCCCACACGCGGCGACCAGGCCGCGATCATCTACGACAGCCCCGTCACCGGCACCAAGGCGACGATCACCTACGCCGAATTACAGGACAAAGTCGCCAAACTCGCCGGCGCGCTGCGGGCCCGCGGCATCGCCAAGGGCGACCGCGTCATCGTCTACATGCCCATGGTGCCGGAGGCGCTGATCGCCATGCTCGCCGTCACCCGCATCGGTGCGATCCACTCCGTCGTCTTCGGCGGTTTTGCCTCGAACGAGCTTGCGGTGCGCATCGACGACGCCCAGCCCAAGGCGATCCTCTCGGCCTCCTGCGGCATCGAACCCGGCCGTGTCGTCGAATACAAGCCGCTGCTCGACGGCGCAATCGAGATGGCCCGGCACAAGCCCGACTTCACCCTGATCCTCCAGCGCCCCCAGGCCGAAGCCACGCTGACCGCAGGCCGCGATTTCGACTGGCACGACACCGTCGCCGACGCCGACCCCGCCGATTGCATCGCCGTCGAGGGCAACCACCCGGCCTATATCCTCTATACCTCGGGCACCACCGGCCAGCCCAAGGGCGTCGTCCGCCCCACCGCCGGCCATCTCGTGGCGCTCGACTGGACCATGAAGAATATCTACGACATGGACCCGGGCGAGGTGTTCTGGGCGGCCTCCGACGTCGGCTGGGTCGTCGGCCATTCCTACATTTGCTACGCCCCGCTGATCCACGGCAACACCACCATCGTGTTCGAGGGCAAGCCCGTCGGCACACCTGATGCGGGCACCTTCTGGCGCGTGATTTCCGAGCATAACGTCAAAAGCTTCTTTACCGCGCCCACAGCCTTTCGCGCGATCAAGCGCGAGGACCCCAAGGGGGAGTTCCTGAAACCCTATGACATCTCGTGTCTGAAATACCTGTTCCTCGCCGGCGAACGCGCCGACCCCGACACCATCGAATGGGCGCAGGACTTGCTTGGCGTGCCCGTCATCGACCATTGGTGGCAGACCGAAACCGGTTACACCATCGCCGGCAATCCCGTGGGCATCGAGCTTCTGCCGGTCAAGATCGGCTCGCCCACCGTGCCGATGCCGGGGCATGAGATCCACATCCTCGACGACGAGGGCAGCGAACTGCCCGATGGCGAACTCGGCGCCATCGCCATCAAGCTGCCCCTGCCCCCGGGCACCCTGCCGACGCTGTGGAACGCCGAGGACCGGTTCCGTAAATCCTACCTCTCCAAGTTCCCCGGCTATTACGAGACCGGCGATGCCGGCATGAAGGACGAAGACGGCTATGTCTGGATCATGGCCCGCACCGACGACGTCATCAACGTCGCGGGCCACCGCCTGTCGACGGGCGGCATGGAGGAGGTCCTCGCCTCGCACCCGGATGTTGCGGAATGCGCCGTGATCGGCGTGACCGATCAACTGAAGGGCCAATTGCCCATGGGCTTTGTCTGCCTCACCAAGGGCGTCAACCGCCCCCATGACGAGATCGCCAAGGAATGCGTGAAGCTCGTCCGCGAAAAGATCGGCCCCGTCGCCGCCTTCAAGCTTGTCGCCGTCGTCGACCGCCTGCCCAAGACCCGAAGCGGAAAAATTCTCCGCGCCACCATGGTCAAAATCGCCGACGGCGCGGAGTTCAAGATGCCCGCCACCATCGACGACCCGGCGATTCTGGACGAGATCCGAGAGTCGGTGGGAGAGCTGGGCTATCCCGGCCCCTGATCCGGGGTATTTCTCACACGCCGGTTTCGCTGCGGTCTTGCGTGAGCAATCGCCCGCGTTTTTTCGATCTCGGGCGAACCCCGACGGGCCGGTGCCCGGGGCGCGAAACCGGGTGCCGCGGCCTGTGGTCCGATGGTGATCAGCGGCCAGAAGCGCCAAACAGGATAGTCTTGGAAACCCGTCACGTCGCGGCTGCCCTCCCCCGCCAGGAATGTGTGCGACTCGAGCCGGGCATTCCGGACACGGCTTAGAACCTGTTTTACAAGATCAGGTCGCTCAGTTCGCGCTTGGCGTTGCGAAGCCGTTGTGCCGCTTGTTCGGATACGCGGTCCAGTTTCATCAGTGCGCCGGCCGTCCTCTCGGCCATATTGCCGTCGAGCAGATTGGCGGCACGTTCCGCATATCCGGCGGGACCCAAATCGGAATATGTCACCATGCGCAATGACATCGCCAAAACCAGAAACAGCGACATATACCGCCAGGGCAGATCGAGAAAACGCCGCCGTCTGTAGCGGACGATCTGCAATCCATCGTGATTGAAACTGTTCAGCCCCGGGCTCCGGACCGGCGGGCGGGCGTTGCAGGTATTGATGGCGTTCCTGTCGTGGCGAGCCATGGAGTCGTTCCCTTCGCTGGCCCCCACCTGCGAGTGACTTTGACCAATCTATGCAGCAATGTGGCAACATCTGGGCAAAGACGGCTAGACCATGCCCAAGCGCCGATTCCCGTCAGATTTCGCCAAATTCAGGCTACAATCCCCGTCTCGGCACCACATTTGTGACGGATATTACGCCCCCTGCGGTGCATTTCGGTGATTCTCGGATAACGTAGCGTCAACTTTGCCATGCCGTCGGGTTGACGGTCGCCTGCCCAACACCCAGCTGGGCAACACCCTCCGCGCCGCCATGGTCAAGATCGCCGACAGCGCCGAGTTCGAGCTCCCCGCCGCTATCGACAAACCGCCAATCCTGAATGGGGTCCGCGAGTCCAAAATCGCATTTCCCTCCCGGCTTCATCCAAAACTCCGCGCCGCTTGACCCACATCATACCGCAGCCCCCGACTACCCCCTATCCTCGCTTTCTCACCCCAACCTGAGGAGACCCCCAATGACCGACGAGACCCCCAAGGACAAAAAGACCTGGACCGAAGAGGTCGAGGTCTCTGCCGACAAGCTGATGGAGAAGGTGAAGGAATGGGCCGCCGAGGCGTCCGTACGACGGATTCGCGTCAAGGAGCCGGACGGTGACATCGCCGTCGACATTCCGCTGACCTACGGCGCGGTCGGCGCCGGCGCGCTCGTGATCGCCGCGCCGGTTCTGGCCATCATCGGCGCGCTGGTCGCGTTCTTCGCCAAGGTGAAGGTCGAAATCGTCCGCGAAGAAGTGGAGGAAAAAAGCGACGCCTAGGCGCCGCGCGGCCCACCCGGACCGCCGGACCCGCCAAGCCGGCGGCGAGTTTAACTTGCATCAAAGCGGCCACACCACACCCGGCCTAATTCGATTCGCGAACAAAAGAGAGGAACACGCCGCCGTTCATCTGGCGGCATAGTGGCAAGAAAGGAAGAAAAGGCAATGAAAATCATGCACATGCTGGCGGTGCTGAGCACCGTCCTGCTGATCGGCTGCGCCGTCGAGGAAGAAACCTATCCGCTGACCGGTGCCCCCTGCGGGCCCGACGATCCGGTGAAGGATATGTCCGCAAGCGACTGCACCCCGCTATAGGCTGCGGGGACGCCGGGTGGGACCCAAAAAAACCACCCGGCGCAATCGTGGTTGTCCAGGGCTACGATCATGGATGTCGGCGGCGTGGCCCCCTGCCCCCATCGGGACACTCAGACGAACTGCTCGCGGATCAGCCGCTCTTCCAGCCCGTGCCCCGGATCGAACAGCAGCCTGTGCCGCACCTCGGGCGCTGTGCGAACCTCCACCGAGCGGACCCGTTTCACCGACCGCGAATCCGCATCCGCCATCACCGGCCGTTTGTCGGCCTCCAGCACGTCGAACCGCACCGCCGCCGACATCGGCAACAGCGCCCCCCGCCAGCGCCGCGGCCGGAACGGTGCGATCGCGGTCAGTGCCAGTACGTCCGACCCGATCGGCAGGACCGGCCCGTGGGCGGAATAGTTATACGCGGTCGATCCCGCCGGGGTCGCCAGCAACGCCCCGTCGCAGACCAGCTCTTCCATTCGCAGCTTGCCGTCGACCGACACCCGCAGCTTCGCGGCCTGCGGCCCGGCCCGCAGAAGCGACACTTCGTTGATCGCCAGCGCCTCGCGCACCTCGCCGTCCGGTGTCTCGGCCCGCATCCTGAGCGGGTTGATCACCGTCTCTTCCGCCGCCGCCAGCCGCGCCAGCAACCCCTCGGCCGCGTATTCGTTCATCAAAAACCCGATGGTGCCGCAATTCATGCCGTAGACCGGCGCGTCGAGATCCATCGTGCCGTGAAGTGTCTGCAGCATGAACCCGTCGCCGCCCAGGGCCACGATCACCTCTGCCTCGCCCGCCGGAACCGATCCGTAGATACCCGACAACTCCGCCAGGGCCGCCTGGGCGATCTCTGTCTCGCTTGCCGCGAAGGCAATTTTGCCGGTCTCGGTCATGGCAGCCACAATGACGACCGCGCCCGAATTGTCCAGCCAAGACGCTCATGACGCCGCAGGGGTCGCTGACAGGGCTTTTTCCCCTACCTTCGATGCGGTATTGACCCGCCATTCATGTCCCAGGAGGGCCCACCCGATGAACGCACCGCATCGCGACGACCGTTTCTTTACCGAGGACCTCGCCGACCGCGATCCAGAGCTTTTCGGCGCGATCGAGAAGGAGCTCGGGCGCCAGCGCGACGAAATCGAACTGATCGCCTCGGAAAACATCGTCAGCCGGGCGGTGATGCAGGCGCAGGGCTCGGTGATGACCAACAAATATGCGGAAGGTTACCCGGGCCGGCGATACTATGGCGGCTGCCAGTATGTGGACATCGCCGAGGACCTCGCGATCGAACGTGCCTGCGCGCTCTTCGACTGCGGCTTCGCCAACGTTCAGCCGAACTCGGGGTCCCAGGCCAATCAGGGCGTGTTTCAGGCGCTTTTACAGCCGGGTGACACAATTCTCGGGATGAGCCTCGATGCCGGCGGGCACCTGACCCATGGCGCCCGCCCCAACCAGTCGGGCAAATGGTTCAACGCGGTGCAGTACGGGGTGCGCAAAGACGATCTGCTGCCCGATTACGACCAGATCGAGGCGCTGGCGAAAGAAAACCGGCCCAAGATGATCATCGCCGGTGGCTCGGCCATTCCGCGCATCCTCGATTTCAAGCGATTCCGCGAAATCTGCGACATGGTCGGCGCCTATCTTCTGGTGGACATGGCCCATTTCGCCGGACTGGTGGCCTCGGGTCACTACCCCTCGCCCTTTCCGCATGCCCATGTGGCCACAACCACCACACACAAGACCCTTCGCGGACCTCGTGGCGGCATGATCCTGACCAATGACGAAGCACTGGCCAAAAAGTTCAACTCGGCGATCTTCCCCGGCATCCAGGGCGGCCCGCTGATGCATGTGATCGCGGCAAAGGCCGTCGCCTTCGGCGAAGCGCTGCAACCCGATTTCAAGACCTACCAGGCCCAGGTGATCGCCAATGCCCAGGCTATGGGCGTCCAGCTGATCCGGGGCGGGCTGGATCTGGTTACCGGCGGCACCGACAGCCATCTGCTGCTCGTCGACCTGCGCCCCAAGGGCGTGAAGGGCAACGCCACCGAAAAGGCGCTCGGCCGCGCGCATATCACGGTGAACAAGAACGGGATCCCCTTCGACACCGAAAAGCCGACGATCACGTCAGGCATCCGCCTGGGTTCGCCCGCGGGCACCACGCGCGGCTTTGGCGAGCCGGAATTCCGCCAGATCGCCGACTGGATTACCCGGGTCGTCGACGGGCTGGCCCAACACGGCGAAGACGGCAATCAGATGGTCGAAGCGGAGGTCAGGGCCGAGGTGCTCGATCTCTGCGCGAGGTTCCCGATCTACCCCAGCCTCTAACCCGTGACCGTACAGAACGGCGCGCCGCCCGGTGCGCGCAGCACACGGCAGATCGAGCGTGCCCTCGGCGACTGGATGCGGGCGCGCCTGCCCCACGGTCTGACCGAGCTGGTTATGTTCGTCCTGAAACTCGGCTGGGCCAGCCTGTTCGGCGGGCTGATGCTGATCGGCATCATCGCCACAAAACTCTTCTGGCCCGATGCTGCGGCGCTTCACCGCTACGACTTCCTCTTCGCCTACGCCGTCACCATCCAGCTCGTCTTTCTCTGGCTTAAGTTCGAATCCCTCAACGAGGCCAAGGTCATCGTTCTTTTCCACCTCACCGGCACGGCGATGGAATTCTTCAAGGTCCACGCCGGCTCGTGGAGCTACCCCGAGCCCGGCCTGATCAAGATCCTGAACGTGCCTTTGTTTTCGGGTTTCATGTACGCCTCTGTCGGCTCCTTCATGGCCCGCGCCATCCGGCTGTTCGAGATGCGCTTCGCCCCCTACCCGCCGTTCTGGACCACGCTCGTGCTCGCCACCGCGATCTACGTCAACTTTTTCTCACACCATTTCCTGCCGGACATCCGCCTCGTCCTCTTCGCCGCCACCGTGATCCTGTTTTTCCGCACCCGCGTGAATTTCCACATCGGCGACAACGACTACTGGATGCCCATGGTGCTGGCGGGCCTGCTCACCAGTTTCTTCCTCTGGGTCGCCGAGAACATCGGCACCCGCACGCAGACCTGGATCTACGCAGGCCAGAACGAGTTCGACTGGGTCTCGCTGTCGAAGATGGGGTCGTGGTACCTGCTGATCTATGTCAGCTTCGTCACCGTGACGCTGGTCTACCGCCACGTGCTGATCACTTCTGATCAGAGGTGACCGCCCGCCTTCAGCACCACCAGCAGGCCGAGGCCCAGAAGTCCGAGGTTCACCGCATTCACCGCCAGAAATCCCAGCACCCGGTCCTTGTGCCGGTCCATCGGGTCGATGTCCTTCAGGTACCGCTCGCATTGCTGATAGGCCCGGTCGAGCCCTGCCGGGTCGATCTGCATCGCCAGCTTCGGATGGCCGAGCTTACGCTCCGCCTCCACGAGCTGAGCCGCACTCCGCTGCACCCATTTCGGCAAGCGCCGCCCAGCCTTCCTGAGCTTCGCTTCCAGCCCCCGCCCGCCAATGCCGAGCCGGTCCTCCATCAGCTTCGCCAGCCGCTCCGAGCGAGCCGAGATCGTGTCGTCAGATACCATGGTTCGCCGAGTCCCCCCTGGGCGCGGGCGAGAATAGCCCCACACCCTCGCCCTGACCAGCCCATTTGGCGTAGGATGGGCGATAGCACCCTCAACCCAATCTGCCCCACATATTGAGCCCCACCGCATCCAACCATTCCCCCGAGCTGCAAGCCCGGATCGCGCCCGACCCCGCCACTCAGGGCGGGGGCGATGCGTTGGACGGTGGTTCTGGCTGGCACTTGGATACGTCGAAGAGAGCAAAGCGCAAGTTGCGAGGCGCGTATTCAAACCTCGACTTTGAGAGTCTGACTCAGACGATACGCCGAATGGGACACCTGATTATCTACATTCCCTGGTTAGTGATAGCGATTCCGTGGCGCTCAATTCGACCGCCACGTCTACTCTTCCTTTCGACGACCAAGACACAGCTTTCCCCCGCCCCGCTCCGTCCGCTAAACCCACCTCATGCTAAACACCGTCCTCACCGGAGACCGCAGCGACCGGCCGCCGCTGCTCATCGCCCACGGGCTCTTCGGCTCCGCCCGGAACTGGGGCGTGATCGCCAAGCGGCTGTCTGACACACGCCAGGTCCTCACCGTCGACATGCGCAACCATGGGCTTAGCAGCTGGGAACAAGCGCATGACTATCCCGGCCTGGCCAATGATCTGGCGGAAGTCATCGACGCCCATGGCGGCATGGCGGATGTCGTCGGCCATTCCATGGGCGGCAAGGCGGCGATGGCCCTGGCGCTGACCCATCCCGGGCTCGTCAACCGCCTCGTCGTGGCAGACATCGCCCCCGTCGCCTACAGCCACAGCCAGGCGCATCTGATCCACGCCATGCGCGCCATCGACCCGACGGCTTTGACCAAACGCTCCGACGCCGATGCGGAACTGGCGGCCGAGATCCCCGACCCCGCCACCCGCGCCTTTCTGCTGCAATCGCTGGATCTGAAGGAACAACGCTGGCGGCTGAACCTCGACGCGCTGGAGGCCGAGATGGACAAGATCACCGGCTGGCCCGGGATTGAGGCCGAGGCCGGGAACCCCACGCTGTTTCTCTCCGGCGGCGCCAGCGATTATGTGCAACCGCAGGCGCGCGAGACGATCAAACGCCTCTTCCCCGCCGCCCGCCTTGCAAGGATCCCGCAGGCCGGTCACTGGCTCCACGCCGAAAAGCCCCGCGAATTCGAGGCGGCGGTGCGGGCGTATCTCGACGCGCAGGGATGACGTGCAGGCGCGGGCCGCCCATCTGCGGAACCGACCGGGCAATTTTCCTCTACCGTTTCCGGATCGCACGGCGGCGCCGACGCTCCGCCAAGAATTCTTGCCACCGAGCCGCCGCTTATGCTTAGTTTCACCCAGAACGACGATCGGGAGGCCGCCATGCTCGGGGCACAAACCGCATTTGCCGTGGCCACGGCTTTGACGCTCGTAGCGCCGATGGCGCAGGCCGAGGACGCGACATTCTGGAAAAACGTGGGCGACTGGGAGATCTCGATCGACCCGACAATCAGTGACGGATGCTACGCCGTCGCCACGTGGAACGGCGGAACCGTCCTGCGGATCGGGCGCAATCCGCAGGAAGACAACTTCTACTTCCTTATCGGCAACGACAAGTGGGCGTCTCTGCAGCCCGACGAGCCCTATGACATCGAAATCCAGTTCGGCAGCCGCGCCCCTTGGGACGTGTCGGCCAACGGGCTGCAGTTCAATCCCGGAGAAACCGTTTACCTGCATGCCCAAAGCACCAAGATGGATTTCATCCGCGAGTTCCAAAGGGCGCTGAGCATGAAAATCTCGTACAATGACAACGAGATAGATAATCTGAAGCTTACAGGGTCGCGCCGGGCCTGGGACGAGGTGGAAAACTGTCAGCGCCAGGTCGCGGCCCGCGGCCCCGGGAGCGCGAGCGATCCGTTCGCCACCGGCGGCAGCGGTAGCGGCAAGAGCAAGCGGGCGACGGACGATCCGTTCGCCAGCAACTGATCCCAAAGCTTTGTTCCCGGCGCCTTGACGCGCCCGCTACATGCCCGGATCGACGCCTTCATCCACCGCGCCGCCGCCGGACTGCCAGTCCTTGAAGCCACCGATGTTGTAGACGGCGCCAAAGCCCATATCCTTCAACAGCTTGCCGGCCAGGGCGGCGCGGCCGCCGGAGGCGCAGTAGAGCACCACCGGACGGTCTCGGCGGAATTCAGGGTCGTGGAAGGGCGAGTCGGGGTCGGCGCGGAATTCCAGCATGCCACGCGGCACGTGATGACTGCCATCGGCCCGGCCCACGCGCTCAAGCTCCGGCGCATCGCGGATGTCGAGCAGAAGGGCACCGTCATCGATCAGCGCCTGGGCTGCTGCGACGTCAATCTTCTCGACCGCCTTGTTGGCGGCGGCGAGCATATCCTTGAGTGATTGCGGCATTGATGGTCTCCCTTTCGAGACGGGCATAGCACGCGTCTTCAATCTGTTGAAGGCGCAGCGAGGTGTGATTTTGCCGTATCGGACCGGCGTGCTAGCCTGTCGCAGCACCGGCCAGGGGAGTACGGGTCTGCCTGTCAACTATCTGATATGGTTCACGTCCGCTTGGATCGCCCTTGCGCCAGCCGTGTGTTCGGACGAGCGCCGGCCCAGGGTCATCGACGCCACGACACTCAGCGTGGCCGAATTGCTGGCGATGGCAGCGGCTGAGCGTGACGCCCCGTCGCCATTGTCGTGTTGCGACTGGGGCGGAACGGGATGCACCGAGCACTTGGCCGGACCTCGCCGCGCACTGCCGGACAGCTGACCCGGGGTCCGGGATCATGCCGTGCCATCCGTGGGTTTTGCCCGATCGGCATTGCATATCAATTCGATCGGACCCCGCTGCGCAAACGCGATGGGAAACGGACCAATCGGCCGGGTTGCGGAAGGACCGGTCATTGCGGGAAAGGGCACGGAACGAACCGGCGCCACGGCTTGCGGCCATCCGCCGCTTGACAGCATGCTGCAGCGCAGCGAGGCTGGTGGAAACGACAACCGGAAGGAGGGCGCCATGTTCCCGTTTCTCGTCAACACCAACAATTACGAATTCCCGCTGTCGGGCGATGTTACCCAGGACATCTCGCCGTCGTTCTTCGCCGCAATGGAGGGTGTGCCGGAGATCGAGCGCGAGGTGGTGACGAAGGTCGCCAGCTACGGCGACCAGCTCGGCGCGCTGACCGACGCAGTGCTTGTGCTGGCCGAGAAATGCGGCGTGAAGGGCAAGGAGGTGGACGAGGTCAAGCGGATCGCCAGGGAGGTTGCAGACGCGAAGGCGCGGGTGACGGGCGCGCTGCGCAACCGGGCGGAGACGTCGCTGCGGCGGTTGAAGGCGGCGGATCCGGAGGCGCATCGCAGTCTGACGGGCGCGCAGAAGTGACGTCTGGGCCGGGGGCGTGAGCATTGGATCGCGCCCGGCCCGTTCGATGGGCTTTCGCCACCGCGCAGGGGCCACGGTCCAATCACACCCCAGGGCGCGCGCGATGCGTTGGAACGGTGGGGCTGGTTGCGGCGTCGATGCTTTGAAGCGAGACCTGCGCAGAAGTCACCGTGCCCTCCCTCGGGGCCGGGCGCGATCCTGTGTGCGGATTGGTTAGGTTGGGTGGTGGGCAGAACTGCCCACCCTACGCTTGCTGCCCGCCCTAAGCTTGCTGATCCGCTGCTCCTGTCAGGAATGGAGTCAAAGGGTTGTCCACAGAGTCAGGATCCTCCAGTGCGCGCCTAACTTGGCTAGAAATCTCCGTTCTGAACACATCGATCTTGGGAACTAAAGAGTAAATATCTGTATTATCGATAACAATAGTTCTGACGTGACCCACATCAAATGGCACTCGTTCACCTGCTCTTATGATTTGAACAACAGGTTTCTGTATCATGTGTCTTATTGCAAGCTCATAAAATACGTTCGGGTTGTGGAATGACAAGTCTGCGATCACGAGCCGGGATTTCAACAAGTATTCAATGATCTGCCCTGTAATCGTGCCCGGTTTGTCAATTTTATCTGCCCTTACAACCTTCAACTTAAGCGATTCTAGGGCTGGTTCGACAAAGCTGCCCAAGAACAGGTCGGAGTGTTTTCTTTCTTCGCTTCCCTCAGCCCCAATTGGGGTAATGTAGAAAGCAGTGGTCTCAAATGTTGCGTGCACAGAAGTGATGAGTGGCTTGGGCGTCTCATCAGCCATCCCTTCCACGGAATACGTTTGTTCGGCTCGTGAGGGCAGTTCATCAAGCAAATGGTCTTCAGTCACCACTCTCTCTGCGCCCGAAATCGTTTGAAGCAAACCGACCTCGCGCAGGTTAAGAATGAATGTGTCTATAGCCTCCTCCGCGGCATCCTGCGGCACCTCAATCTCTTTAGCTTTGTCCAAAAGCACAGCACGCGCTGGAAGTTTCGTGCCGACAATAGATTCATAAAGAGTGAGGAAGGGCGGAACCTCTCTGATGGCTGCTGCTACTCGAGCCTTGGCCTGTTCGCGTGCACCGATGTCATCATCGACTGAACGTTTGCCAACTTCTGTTATCTCAATGAAATCAGCTTGATACCCACCTTTTGTCAGCCCGTATTTTCCGGAATTCGTTACGATTGCCCTGCTCGCACTACTGTCAGGGGACTTTCCCAGTTCATTAAATAGCGTCAGCCTTCGTACTGGTTGGCCTGCCCCCAGCTCAAATGTCTTTCTTGCGAACTCCAAAGACTCCGCAAAAGGCGCCGACGGAAAGTTCCTCACGGTCCTTTTTCGTCGTGTTTTTAGCTTCGTTTCGTTCTTCGGCGATGACGTCACTTTTTTTTTGGGACTCATGAATTCACCTTTCGCAGGCATGAAACTACTCGCCCAATCCGATGTCAATCAATCCTGTCGCCCAACCATTTTCAACTGCAAGATTAATTCCGATGGCAGCACAAGCACTTAGATTTGCGGGGGAGTGAGTCCGCATTTCGCTTTGCGAAACGCTTCCGCCCACCACCCCAAAGTGCCTAAAAGGTTACGAGTCCATCTTAAGCGCCGAGATAAAGGCGCTCTGCGGAATCTCCACCTTCCCGAACTGGCGCATCTTCTTCTTACCCGCCTTCTGCTTGTCCAGCAACTTCCGCTTCCGCGTCGCATCCCCGCCATAGCACTTCGCTGTCACGTCCTTCCGCAACGCCGCCAGCGTCTCGCGGGCAATCACCTTGCCGCCGATGGCGGCCTGAATCGGGATCTTGAACATGTGGCGGGGGATCAGGTCTTTGAGTTTCTCAACCATGGCCCGGCCGCGGGTCTCGGCGCGGTCGCGGTGGACCATGATCGACAGCGCGTCGACCGGTTCCTCGTTCACCAGGATCTGCATCTTGACGAGGTTGTCCTGCCGGTAGCCCTCCATCTGGTAGTCGAAACTCGCATAGCCCTTGGTCACCGATTTCAGCCGGTCGTAGAAGTCGAACACGACCTCGTTCAGCGGCAGGTCGTAAACCACCATGGCGCGGGTGCCGGCATAAGTCAGGTCGAGCTGGATGCCCCGGCGGTCCTGGCAAAGCTTCAGCACGTCGCCGAGATAGTCGTCGGGGACCAGGATCGTGGCCTTGATGCGCGGTTCCTCCAGATGGTCGACATGGGTCAGGTCGGGCATGTCGGCGGGGTTGTGCAGCTCGCGCATCGTACCGTCCTTCATGTAGACGTGGTAGATGACGCTGGGCGCGGTGGTGATCAGATCGATATCGTATTCGCGTTCGAGCCGGTCGCGGATGACCTCGAGATGCAGAAGCCCGAGAAAGCCGCAGCGGAAGCCGAAGCCGAGGGCGGCGGAGGTCTCCATTTCGTGGGAGAAGCTGGCGTCATTGAGGGCCAGTTTCTCGATGGCGCCCCGCAGGTCCTCGAAATCCGCTGAGTCCACGGGGAAAAGGCCGCAGAAGACGACCGGGACCGAGGGGGCGAAGCCGGGCAGCGGTTCCGCGGCCTGGGCCTTTTCATGGGTGATGGTGTCGCCGACCTTGGTGTCGCGGACCTGTTTGATGCTGGCCGTCAGGATGCCGATCTCGCCGGGGCCAAGTTCGGGGATGTCGACCATCTGCGGCTTCAGCACGGCGAGCTTGTCGATGCCGTAGGTGGCGCCGGTCTGCATCATGCGGATGCGGTCGCCCTTCCTGATGGTGCCGTCCATCACCCGGATCAGAACGACGACGCCGAGATAGGGGTCGTACCAGCTGTCGACGAGCATGGCCTTGAGCGGGGCGTCTTTCCGGCCTTCCGGCGCGGGCAGACGCTGAACGATGGCCTCTAGCACGTCGGGGATGCCGAGGCCGGTCTTGGCGGAGATTTCGATGGCGTCGGAGGCGTCGATGCCGATGACATCCTCGATCTGTTCGCGCACGCGGTCGGGCTCGGCGGCGGGGAGGTCGATCTTGTTGAGGACCGGCACGATCTCATGATCGGCGTCGATCGCCTGATAGACATTGGCGAGCGTCTGGGCCTCGACACCTTGCGTTGCGTCGACGACCAGGAGCGAGCCCTCGACGGCGCGCATCGAGCGGCTGACCTCGTAGGCAAAATCGACATGGCCGGGCGTGTCGATGAGGTTCAGAACGTAAGCCTGACCATCCCGGGCCGTGTAGTCGATCCGGACGGTGTTGGCCTTGATGGTGATGCCGCGCTCGCGCTCGATATCCATGCTGTCGAGCAGCTGTTCCTGCATGTCGCGGTCCTTCACCGTGCCGGTCATCTGGATCAGCCGGTCGGCGAGGGTGGATTTCCCGTGGTCGATATGGGCGACGATGGAGAAATTGCGGATCTGGGCGAGGTCGGTCATGGTGGGGGATATGATTTGGATTGCCGGGGCGGTCAATGGGCTGACCCGACGGGATGTCAGGAACCGCTGCCATGCTGGAAAAAAAGAGCTTCCCCATCGCCGAGATCTATGTGCCGGCGAAGCGGGCCAAGACGCTGGATCCGGCGAAGGTCGCCGCGCTGGCCGAGGACATTCTGGAGAACGGCCAGAAGGTGCCGATCAGGCTCCGCGCCGGCAAGGGGCGGTTCGTGCTGCTGGAAGGCCTGCACCGGCTGGAGGCGCTGCGCGCGCTCGGCGAGGAGACGGTGGAGGGGTTCCTGGCGCAGGCGCGGTTGCGGTGATGGCAGGGGTAGATACGTAGGTTTAGATTTGCTGAGAAAATGGTGCATTCGATAGTTGCCAAACGCATCTCCTCCGCTCGCGCTGAATTGAGAGCGGTCCATGAATTCGGGCAAGGTGCACGTAAGGCACTAGAAAATATTGCTCTGCCAATCCTCAGAGACTATCTGCGACTATGCTTGCAAAGCACGATGTCCGACTACGCTATAAATTCAATCAAAACCGATTATCAAGCCAAGGAAGTACAATTGAGTTATAAAATAGAAGATCAAATGTATTATCTACAAAGCGGGATCAGAAAGAAAAGGAGGCCGCGCGCAACCACAAGTATGGAAGAACGGCTCCGCAAACGCGACATAATGAATTTTTCTGATATCGAGAATTGGCAAGACTGTTTCTCAATACCGCTTTGGCCTTCCGAAGATTTGCCAAGCTCTGTCAGCATTGGCAACGAAGGTTGGAGAAATTTCTTTAGTTCAAATTCGAGAACATGGTCCTTCTGGCGCGAGTGGTACCAAGGGTTTCTCGATGGCAAGCCGGTCGATTGGGAGTTGCAGCGGCGGGTGGCGCTGATCCCGGATGCGGATTGGGAGAAAGGCCCCGCCCATATCGCCGAGAAGATCGAAGAGATCAAAGCCCAGTTCCTGGCCGGGAAAGCGCCGCTGGCCGAGACGGTCGCATTCAACGAAGAGACGGCCAAGTTCCACACCGTCCCGCGCGAGATCGCCAAGCCGGACCTGCTGGGCGCAACGCTGTCCCAGCTCGACGACGCGCTCGACGATGTTCTGGCGGACCAGACCAACGGGCTGCACGACGGCTCTCGCGAGGTCAAGGTGCTGCGTCGGACGGTGGCGAAATACGGCAACGACCCGCAGCGGATCGAGATGGATTTCACCTCGGTCCATGCGGGTCTGACGCGGCAGATCGTGGTCGGCGAACTGCCAGCGAGTGAGGGAAACCTTGGCCTGCAAAGGGCGCTGGAGGAAGGCGCGCAGGCGATCCGCGCGACGCATCCGGAGGTGGAAGAGAACCGGCGCATCCTGACCGCACAGAAGCTAAAGGAGATGGATGCGGGGCAAAAGGAGGTATTCGCCGATGCGAGGGAGGTGTTGGCCGATATCTCCGAGGGCCAGTTGCGCGAGGATTTCGAGGCGGACATTTCGTTTATCGTCGAGGATCGCCCGCCGTACATTCCGCCCGTGAGCGCCGCGGAATACGATCCGGTGATAGCGGAGTACAACGAGACGATCCGGGTGTTGGCGCGCGTGGCGAAGATCGGCATCTTGCTGCGCCAGACGCCGGAGTTGATCCATAGGATCGACAAGAGCGCGGCGTACAAGGGCGCCAGGATTCTGACCACGATTGCGGCGATCATCACGATCGGGATTGCTTTGCTTTGAGCGGGGATGGCGGGTTGAAACCCGCCCTACGTCACGGACTGCCGGTCGCGCTTGTTGGAGAGGATCGCGCCCGGCCCGAGGGTGGGCCTTGCCAATTGCGGCGGCATTTCTTCGAAGCTTCGACGTTTCAACAAGCTCCACCGCCTCAACGCATCGCGCCCGCCCTGGGGGCGGGTCGGGAGCGATCCGGGGCTGACGCCCCGGGGAAACCGGTTATTGAGGAACATGCCCTCACTCGGCGGGCGTTGAAGTTGGCGTGCCGCTTAGATTCAACCACAATGGCCGGGTCGCCAGCCTTCGTACAACGGGTGATCCACGGCAAGCGGCAGGCTGACGGGGGCACCGGTGCGGGCAGAGGCGTAAACGGCGGTGACGAATTCCACCGACCGGCGGCCGTCAGCGAGTGTCACTGCGTTGTGCGGACGGCCCGCCAGCGCGTCGGCCACTGCGGCGAAGAAGCCGGCGAAGCCGCCGGGGCCCTCGGGGACCGCCGCTGCCACCGCGTCGATCCGTGTCTGATCCTCTGGGGCGCGGGCGGTGAAGGTCCAGGGGGCCTCAGCCGGGCTGTAAGGCGCCGTGCCGCTTTCGGCGGTCAGATGCTCGAAGCAGAACTTCAGGCGGGTGGTGTCCGCCGCCGCGCCGAGGGTGATGGAACTGGTGACCAGCGCGCCGCTTGCCATGCGGATCGACAGCGCCGCGCAATCTTCCGTCTCGATGGGGTTGACGCGGGTGGCAAGCTCGGCGTGCACCGAGGCGACGGGGCCGAGCGCGAAGCTCAGCCAGTCGTGGATGTGGATCGCGTGGCCGAGGACAGCGCCGCCCTGTTCGCCGTCCCAGGTGCCGCGCCAGTCGGCGGCGTAGTAGTCGACGCCGCGGTTCCAGTGGGTCTCGAGCGACGCCACGAAGGGTTTGCCCGCCAGCCCAGCCGCGATCAGCGCCTGCAGCTGATCGGCCGAGCGGCCATAGCGGTACTGGAAGACCGGGAACAGCCGGCCGGGCGCTGCCGCCTCGGCCCGGACCAGGCGGTCGGCATCGCTGAGGGAGGCGGTCAGCGGCTTTTCGCAGATCACGTGCTTGCCGGCGGCGAGCGCGGCAAGGCAGGTGTCGAGATGCAGATGCGGTGGCAGGCAGATGTCGACGATGGCGATTGCCGGATCGGCCAGAACCGCCCCGAGATCGGTGGCCAGCCGCGTTTCCGGCGACATGGCGATCAGTGGCACGGCGCGGTCCGAGTCCAGCTCGCAGATCGTGCGGACGGCGAACCGGTCCGGCAGGGTGCGGTAGGCGTGGAAATGCGCCGCCCCGATGCCGGCCCCGACGATCGCGACAGTCAAGGGCTCAGCCATCGGCGGACCCTTCGGCGACGGCTTGCGCGCGAACGGCCAGGTCCATCGTACGGAAGGTATGCACCTGCGCCACCGCGGTTTCGGTGCGGTTGTGCACATCCTCGATCAGGCGCCGGAAATAGGGCAGATCGGCCCCGGCGCAGTCGATCCGGGCATTTTCGCTGCCGTTGACCAGGTACAGCATGTCGGTGCGGTGCGGCTGGCCGATATCGGTGTATTTGCGTAGCTCGATGGTCCCTTCCGAGCCCAGCAGGAACAGCCGCCCGTCGCCCCACGTCGGCAGGCCGTCGGGCGTGAACCAGTCGACGCGGACATAGCCGTGTCCGCGGTCGCCGACCAGCGTCACCTCGCCGAAATCCTGAAAGCCCGGGCTCTCGGGCCGCGTGGTGTTCTCGACCAGCGCATGGGCGATCGTGACCTCGGTCGAGCCGGTGAAATGCAGGAACTGGTCGATCTGATGCGAGCCGATGTCGCACAGGATACCGCCGTAGCGCTCGCGGTCGAAGAACCACGGAGGTCGGGTGCGCAGGTTCTGTTTGTGCGGGGCGAGGTTGACGGTCTGGATTACCCGGCCGATGGCGCCCTGGGCAACGAGGTCTTCTGCCTGGGCGACCGACGGCACCTGGAACCGTTCCGAGAAATTCACCGTCCAGATGCGGCCGGTGGCGGCCTGGACCTGCCGAAGCCGGGCCAACTGGTCAAGCGTCGTGCAGCCCGGCTTGTCGACCATGACATCCTTGCCGGCGTCCATCGCCTCGACGGCGAGCGCCGCGCGGTCGGCGGGGATCGCGGCGATGAGCACCATGTCGACATCGGGATCGTCCAGGATACGGCGGCGGTCGGCAACCTGATCCAATTGCGGAAACACCTTGCGGAACTTCGTCTCGGTAACCGCGGAGCCGGTCGTCCACCAATGCGTGCAGCTGCACCCCCGGCGCAGCATGTTGTCGAGCATCCCGAAGATGTGACCGTGATCGATGCCGATGACCCCAAGCTTCAGTCCACCTGCCAAGATGATGCCTCCCCCAAAGACCGTCGCCGATCGCGCGGCATGTGTTGTCACGCCGACGCGCTTGGGGTCAAGGCGGCTGGAGAGAAACGGCGGTGCCGGCAAATACGAGGAACGTATGGCGATGAGGCCTTTGTCCGTCTGCCGGCGACACAAGCGAAGTCCGATGTGATGTTGCAGCAATTCGGGCGTGCGCCGCGGTGGCGCCAAACCGAACGGCAGCCCCAGGACCGGATTTCCGGCTGGTCTGGGCTGGAGCGGACGTTCGCGACCAGTCTTTAGGCGCGGAATCAAGGCCGAAGGCCGCCGCGCCATCGCCGACCCGCCCCGGAGGGGAGGCGATTTTCTAACGTTGCGTATCGCATTGAGGTCGTTCGGACTTTGCTGGCATAAATCGAGCCGTTCACAGGTCCGGGTCGCCTCCCCGCGGGTCGGCGATGGCCCGGCTCTTCTCTCGGCAGGCAAAGTCCGCTCCAGGCCAAAAGCAACATCCGCAGCGCGTCGAAATATCGTGCTTTATCGCCTATCCGGACATCTCCAACCCCGCACCAGACCATAACTGGGGGTATATCAGACTTGACGAGGTTCGCCTTGCGGTGAAAAGATATCTGCGAAGCTGATCTTTGCCGGGACCTCCGCTGCTGAGTGGGTCCCGCTACTTTTATTGTTGTGACCATTTCGGGAGAAAGAGTCATTGCCTGACCAAGCTGTTCACCTGCATCGCAATGGCGGGTCCGCCGTCCGCTATGGAAACCCGGCCTGGGAGGCCGCCCGGCAAAGCGATCTGATCGATATCCGGGTCGACTACGCCAACGCCAAATCGCTGATGCGCGACGACGGCCACGAGTTCATCAACCTATGCTCCTGTTCCTATCTTGGGTTGCACAACAACCCCGAGATTCTGGAAGGCGCCATCGATGCCATCCGCCAGACCGGGGCGCTCGATTTGCCGATCAGCCGCATTCGCCTGAGGCTGAACCTTCTGGAAGAACTGGAGGACGGGCTTTCGGAAATCTTCGAGGCCCGAACGATCTCGGCCGTCACCAGCTCTTCGGCCACCGCCGGCGTCCTGCCGCTGATTGCGTCGGGTCACATGTCGCCCGACGGCGTGCCGCCGCTGATGATCTTCGACAAGCACGCGCATTTCTCGATGGATTACATAAAGCCGATCTGCGCCGACGAGACAGAGGTGGTGACCTGCCGCCACAACGATCTGAACTTCGTCGAGGATGCCTGCCGCAAGAGCCCGAACGTCGCCTATGTCTGCGACGGCGTCTATTCGATGGGCGGCCTGGCCCCGATCAGGGAACTGATGGACCTGCAGGACCGGTACGGCCTGTTTCTGTTCATCGACGACAGCCACGCCCTGTCGCTGCACGGTGTGACGGGCCGCGGGTTCGCCCGCTCCTGCATGCCCGAGGTCAACCACCGGACGGTGATCATCGCCTCGCTTGGCAAGGCCTTCGGCGGGTCCGGCGGCGCGATCATGCTGGGCCCGACCCGGTCCGAGGATATCCTCACCCGGTTCGGCGGGCCGCTGGCCTGGTCGCAAGGGCTGAACGTGCCGGGCGTCGGCGCCGGGATCGCCTCGGTCCGCCTGCACAAGTCGCACGTCCTGACCGACCTTCAGGCGGCACTGCAGCGCAACATCGCGCTCTTCGACGAACTGGTCCCCAACGATCAGGCCGGGAACGGCTTTCCGCTGAAGGTGATCACGCTCGGCGACGAGAAGAAGTCGGTCGATGTGTCCAAACGGATGCTGGAGCGGGGCTATTACACCTCGGCGGTGTTCTTTCCCATCGTCAAGCGGGGCGCGGCCGGGCTGCGAGTGATGTTGCGGGCCGACCTGACCGAGGCGGATATCCGCAACTTTGCCGCCACCCTGAACGAAACGATAGACGAGTTCGATCTGGCCGAGGCCGGGGCCGGCAATGCCGCCTGAGCCGGAGATGCGCGTGGTCGGCGTTGCGCCGGGCGGCGGCTCTGGCGCGTTGCATATCGCCACGGCGCCGCGCCCGTCCTGCGACGGCGGCAGCTTGCGGGTCCGTGTCCGCGCCGCCGCGCTGAACCACGCCGACCTCTACCAGCGCGACGGGTCGTGGCCTGCGCCGGAGGACGCCCCCGATACCTTGGGAGTCGAGGTGGCGGGAATCGTGGAGACGGCCGACGCGGGCGGGCGGTTCGGCTCCGGCGACGCGGTGATGGGGCTTGTCGCCGGCGGCGGCTATGCCGAATATGCCTGTCTCGACCCCGGACTGGCGGCACCCGTGCCGCCGGGCATGAGTTTTGCCGAGGCGGTATCGTTACCCGAGGCCATTCTCGTGGGTCACGGCAACCTGGTCGAACTCGGCGGTCTGCAGCCTGGGGAGCGCGTCCTGATCCAGGGCGGGGCAAGCGGCATGGGCAGCATCGGCCTGCAGATGGCCGCCCTGCTGGGCGCCAGGGTGGCGACGACGACGGGCGACATGTCCAAGGCCGGGCACTTGGCCGATCTGGGGGCAGAAGCCGTCTTTGACCGCCATTCCGACGACTTGCCGACGGCGCTGCGCCTGTGGGCCGGTGGCGGTCTCGACCTTATCGTGGACATCGCAGGTGCGGACTCGCTGTCCACCCATATCGATCTTTTGGCCGACCGCGGCCGCCTGATCCTGATGGGGGTGATGTCGGGCACCATCGTGGACGGCCTGGACATCGACCCCATCCTGCTCAAGCGGCTGCGCATCATGGGCACGGTGCTGCGCCCCACCCCCTTGAGCGAAAAGCGCGAATTGGCCCGGGCCGCCTTTGCCCGCTGGCTGCCCGAGTTGCGATCCGGCCGGCTTCGGCCGGTTCTGCATGCGGTGCACCCGATGCAGGACGTGCGTCTGGCCCATGACCAGCTGGAGGCGGGCAGGCACGTGGGAAAGATCGTTCTCGACATCAACGGCGCTTCGGAGGTGCCCGGCGCCGACGCCAAAAGACTTGCCTCGTGAAGGAGACAGACAGTGCCAAGCAAAATCCTTGAAGATATCAAGATCGCCAGCATCGATCTTGCCGATTTTCCCGTCACGCTGGGCGGGGCGCAATCGGACCAGCCCGAAGCGCTGTCCGCGAAGATTGCGCAGCTATTGACCGAAGGGCCCGGGTTCGCCGTCGCCTACAACTCGCGCGGCGCGCTCGCGCGCGAAGGTCTGGAGATCCGGGAAAACACCGACACGGCCCTGGGCCTTCTGGAATCGGTCTTTCGCGGGGCCATGGCAACGATCGATTTTGACCGTTTCTCGGTGGTGCCCGAGCCGATGGAACTGGCCCACATGGATGTGGACGGCTACAACCTGAACGGCGATTTTTCGCATGACGGCAAGATCGACAGCCGCGCCTTCATGACGTCGAAATGCATCCATTTCGATGCGGCGACGCCGTTCGTCGCCAATACCTACGGGCTGAACGAGAATATCGGCGGCGGCCATCCGCTGTTGTGCGATGTCCGGGGCTATTGCCGCGACCGCGGCATCGATCCGGCCGAGGTGGTCGAGGCGATCCCCAACAACTACAACGTCGCGATCCGCGAAGCGCATTACGACGCCCTGCTGGACGAGTATTCCGCTGCACTGGACGTCGATATCGACAACGACATGATCGTCGTGATGCTGCTGAACGAGGTGGCCTATGGCGTCGCCCACGGCGCGACGACACCCTACAAGCGTGACCCGGAACAGCCCGCGCGACGGCCTCTGCGGCATTTCGAGTACCAGTTCGGCGAGGAAGATCACTATGTCGCCTGGTACGCGCATTACGGGGTCCCGATGGTCGAGGCCCACGACTACGCCGGCGAGAACCTCAACCTTGACTACCACAAGCCCGCGGCCAAGCCCTACGACCGGCTTGTCAGCATCGGCGTCTGAAGCAGGTGAGCGCGCGGGACGACACCGAACGGCTGGTCGCCGCCACGACCCGGCCCGCATGGGCCGGGCGCATCGATGCCCTGCTGCGCGAGAAGCGGATCGAACTGGATAGCGACGGCGGCCACCTGCTGGCACTGCTGACGCGCCCGACCCTGGCCGACGAGGCCGAGGTGCAGACGCTTGGCGCGGACGGCCGCGCGCTGATCGCGCTGCAGTCGCGCCTGATTACCAAAGAGATCGACCGGGTCGGCCGCGACGGGTTTCTCGACCTTATGGCCGTGCCGGACCTGTTTCGCCGGTTCGTCAACTGGGACGAGCTTTGCGACCCTGCCTATCTGGTGGGGCGGCTCGATCTGCTGGAGACGGACCGGGGCTTTATCTGCTGCGAGATCAACGTGGATTCCTGTGTCGCCGGGGCCGAGATCTATGATGTCGGCCGCGATGTCATGCAGGCCCTCGGCCTGCCGGACACGCGACTGCCGTCGAGGCCGCTCGACGACCTCGCCGCCCTGGTTGCCGAACGGGCAGAGGCCCACGAGGCAGGACGCATCGTCATCCTGGACTGGAGCGTCGGCGGCGGCACGGGCGGCAAGGGCTACCTGAGCTTTGAACGCATGCGGGCCGCGGTGGCGCGTCAGGCGGATTGCCCCGTCCACATCGCCGATGAGCTCAGCTTCGACCCGGCCTGGCTGGGCCCCGAAACCTTCGTGCATCGCGGCTTTATGATGGAAGAGATCAGCGATGACGGCCGGATGCTGGACCGCCTGCTGGATGCCGGAACGCCGGTCTATTCGACCTTCGAGGCCGACATCCGAATGGACAAGGTCTGGTTCGCCCGTTTCTGGGAGGCCCGCCGGAACGGTGCCCTCGATGAGGAGGAGACCGCGCTGGTGGACCGTTTCGTGCCAGAGAGCTGGGAGCTGAGCGAGGACCGGCTGGACGCGTTTCTGGCCCGGAAGGATGAACTGATCTTCAAGATCCGCCGCGCCTTTGGCGGAAAGGGGATCCTGATCGGCGCCGAAGAAAGCGCCGACAGCCTGCGGGCAGAAATCCGCCGGAGCAGCGCGGCGAACTGGATCGCGCAAGCCATGCTGGCGCCGCTGACGCTGGACCTGCCCGATACCACCGGCGGCGCCGAGACCCACGAGCTTGTTTACGGCCTCTATCTTTACGGCCGGCGCGCGAACGGTTTCATGTTGCGCGGGTCCACCCGGTCGCGGGTGGTGAATGTCTCGATCGGGAACGCGCGCATCAACTGGGCCATGGCCCTGTCCGAGGCCGACCGCAATGCGTTGATCGCCGGGCTGGAGGCGACCGCATGAAGGACAAGCGCAGCCTGCGCCACCTGGGCGGCAAGCGGTACCGCGAGAGCCCCGGTCTGACCTATGACGAAATCGAGCCCGGCGCGGTCATCGAGCATCGCCCCGGCCGGACGGTGATCGAGGCCGACAACATCTGGCTGTCAAACCTGGCCATGAACCCCTCGCCGCTGCATATCGACGCCGCCTATGCCGCCGAAACCCAGTGGCATCAACCGCTGGTGTCGAGCCTTGTCACCTTTTCCATCGTGAACGCGATGAGCGTGGCCAGCCTGTCGATGCGCGCGATCGCCAATCTCGGCTGGGACGCGGTGCGCATGACCGCGCCGGTTTTTGTGGGCGACACGCTTTATGCCGAAAGCACGGTCCTGTCGAAGCGGCCAAGCAAGAGCGATCCGTCCCGCGGCGTCGTGCGGTTCGCGACGCGCGGGCTGAAATCGGACGGTACCGAAGTGATGCACTGCGAACGCAGCATTCTGATGGCGGTCGTCCCCGAGGGCCTTACGGAGGAGTATTTTTAATGCCGAACTCCCTTTTCCCGTCCGCGGCCGGCGGCGTGGTCTATCCTGCGACCCCGTCGCTGGTGAGCCCGTGCTATTTCTACTGTCCCGCTTTGCGATTGCCCAAGCTTCTGGGAAAGGTCGACGAACTGTCGCCGGGGGCGGTGGTCATCGATCTCGAGGATTCCATCCACCCCTCGGAAAAGGCCAAGGCGCGGCAGATGCTCGAAACCTACGATTTCGGTCCGGTGCGCGCCCGCGGCATTCCCATCGGACTGCGGATCAACTCGATCCGGCTCGGACACGGCCTGACGGATCTGCAGATGCTGGAGCGGCTGACCGCAAACGGCCCATCCATCGATTTCGTGCTGTTGCCGAAACTGCGCCACGGCGCCGAGGTCGAAATCTACCGCGCTCATCTCGACCGGTTGGCGACGCCTCTGATGGCGGTCAGCTTTGTCGAGACCGTGGATGCCGTGACCGAGGTGGACGCCATCGCCAGCCTCAGCGACGCGATCCACTATGGGCAGGCCGACCTGAGCAGCGAGCTATATGCGCCTAACCCGCATTATCTGGCCGAGGCGCAGGCCCGGCTGACGGCGGCGGCGGCCAAATACCGGATCCCGGCCATCGACACCAACAGCTTCGAGATCGAGGACATGTCGGTGGTCGAAGCGCAGTCGCGCGCGTCGCGCGGGGTCGGGTTCACCGGAAAGGCCGCAATTCATCCCTCGCATGTGCCGATCATCAACAAGGTTTTCCGCACGCGACCGGAAACGCTGGCGGATTGCCATGCGACGATCGAGGATTACGAAACCCAGGGCTGCGGCTTCAAGATCTACGGCGACCGGGTCGTGGCCCCGCCTTTCGTGGCCAAGGCCAGGCTGGTTCTGGATCTGCACGAGCGCCCGACCCGGCCGCTCACCCCGGGCACGCGCCGGGGCGGGCCGCGGTCGTGACCGTGATGTCGGAAATCGACGTCCTGATCGCCCAGATCCAAGAGGCGGGCTGGCCGGACGGCCTGGCCGCCGAGCGGGCGGCGATGGAGGCCGAGGCACCCCCGCTGGCCGCCGATATCGCCGTCGAGCCCCTGACCCTGGCGGGACGGCCTGCGGAAATTCTGTCCGCTCCGGGTGCCATGGCGGGCGAGCTTGTGCTCTATCTGCACGGTGGCGGTTACGTCTATGGTTCATTGTCGAGCCACCGCGGGCTGGTGGGAGAGATCGCGCGCGCCGCCGGCCAGCGTGTTCTGCAACTGGAGTACCGGCTTGCGCCGGAACATCCCCATCCTGCGGCGCTCGACGATGCCGTGGCCGCGGTCAGGACGCTTTACGACGACGGGCTCGGGCCGGACGAACTGGTTCTCGTCGGGGATAGCGCGGGCGGCGGGCTGGTTCTGGCAACGCTTCTGACCCTGAAGGCGATTGGGCATCCGCTGCCACGCGCAGCGGTGTGCCTGTCGCCCTGGACGGACCTGACCTGCAAAGGCGAAAGCTATGACCGGCGCGGCGACCGCGACCCGATGATCGACCGTACGCTGGCCCTCAAATTGAGCCGGCTCTACGCCAACGGGTCCGCGCCAGACACGCCGGCAGTGTCGCCGCTTTTCGGCGATCTGACAGGCCTGCCGCCGCTGCTGATCCAGGTGGGTGAGCGCGAGGTTCTTTATTCGGATTCCAAGGATTTCACCAACCGCGCGCTTCGGGCAGGCGTCGATGTCACCTTTGAGGAGTGGCCCGACATGATCCATGTCTGGCACCTGTATTTCCCGCAACTCACCCAGGGCCGGCAGGCGATCGACAGGATCGGCCGCTTCATCGCGTCGACCCGCGACCGTTCGGCCCAAGAGGATAAACGCCAATGAATGCCACGCAAGACATCATTCCCGAAATCGACCTGACCGCCGCGCGCGAAGGCACGTCCGCTGCGCGCGCCGAGACGGCGGCCGCGATCGACAGCGCCTGCCGCTCGGCCGGGTTCTTTACGGTCCGCGGGACCGGCATCCCGGCCTCGGTCACCGATCGCGCCTTTTCCGCCTTTGCCGAATTCGTCAAGCTGCCATCCGAGGTCAAGGAGGCCTGCCGCCCCGAAGGCGGCGCAACCCTGCCCGAAGATCCGTTCACCCCCTACGGCTA
Source organism: Rhodobacter sp. (assembly GCA_030065095.1). Lineage (GTDB taxonomy): Bacteria > Pseudomonadota > Alphaproteobacteria > Rhodobacterales > Rhodobacteraceae > JASJCA01. The sequence continues at coordinate 19,854 of JASJDP010000011.1, read as the reverse complement.
CAGCGCGCTGCTGGAGGAAAATGCCTATGCCTATATGGGTGAAACGGACAAGCCCGCCGATTATGTCGAAAAATTCAGCGCCGGGCGTCTGATGTTCGACGATCCGTCCAGCCTGCCCGTGCCGGACGGTCCGCTCGGACCCGAACTGCGCGCGGCGCTGATGAACTATTTCCGCGAGGCCGAAAAGCTGTCGCGCCTGATCGTGGGCCTGACCGAAGAGGCGCTTGGCCTGACACCGGGTTTTTTCACCGACCGCATTTCAAACAGCTTCGATTCCTTGCGCTGCCATTCCTACCCTGCGCGGGCGCCGGAGTTTTCGAACGACCAGGGCATGGGCGCCCACAAGGACGGCAGCCTGATCACGCTATTGGCGCATACCAGCGAGGGCATCGAGGTCCGGCTGCGCGGCGGAGACTGGCTGCGGGTTCCGGCCCGGTCGCCCTATCATTTCACCGTCAATATCGGCGATCTGCTGTCGGGCTGGACCGACGGGGCCTATGTCTCGACCCCGCACCGCGTCGTGCTGACCAGACGTCCGCGGCACTCGATCGTGTTCTTCAAGCTGACGGACGAGGACGAATTGACCCAGGCGGGCGACCAGCAGATGGACGCCCTTTTCGGACGCTAAGTGCCATTTCAACCAGAGGAGACCAAAACATGACCACAGTGAAAGACGCAAAGACCGGTGAGGCGCCGCATATCTCTGCCTTCACCAAGGGTGATCTCGGTCTAAAGATCGGCGTGCGGTACGGCGACAACAAGGAACAGATGGGATTCGTTCCGATCCTGGGCTGGGCGAGCGTCGGCAACCACATCGAGGCCGGCACCCGCTCGATGACCCCGGTGGTGAAGGATGCGACGAACCATCCGGTTCTGGCCACCCCTGCCACCGTCAAGGGCATGGTCGGACTGTTCCCGACCGAGGCCATCGTCGACGACCTCGCCGCGATGAAGCCGGACGACCGCCCCGTCGAGTGAGCGCGTCCGATCGCGTCCCGGAGCACCGGGACCTCGCCAGCGAAGCGGATCGCCTGATCGTCGCGCATCTTTCCGAGGTGCGCGACTATACGGCCGCGTTCCATGCGAGCGCGGCCGAACGCGGTTTGGTCACCATCGACGGGCCGGGCTGGGCCGTCAGGCCGCTGTTCCTGCCGGCGCACCGACTGGACTTTGTCGGCCGGGCGTTCGATGCGGCCGTGCGCCGTCTTGTTGCGGCCGTCGGGGCGCATGCCGACGATGCCGAGGCACTTTATCGCGCCTTCCCCTTCGGCAACGGCATCGCCGACGCGCTTGCGGTGCGCGACGGCATCCGCGCACCCGCCGCGCTTTCTTATTTTCGCCCCGACGGCTTTCTGTTCGAAGACCGGTATGTGCTGTCCGAGATCAATTACGGCAACGGCATTGTCGTAAGTACGGCCTATACCGAACTGACATCCGAATACTGGCGCGGCCATCCGGTGTTGCGGCGTCTTGGCCTGGACCATGACACCCATCACCCCCGGCCGCTGCAGCGGTATATTGCCTCCGCCCGGCGGTTTGCCCGGCCCGTGGAGACTCCCTCGGTGGCCATGCTGATCCATTCGGATGAACTGGCCACAATCCGGGAGTTTCCGGAGCGGGTCATGCGGCAGATCGATTTTGCGTTCGACAGGTTCCGCGAGGCGGGCCTGAGGCCGCGCCTTGTCGACGAGGCCGGGATCACGCTGGACCAGCGCGGGGACCCGGTCTTTACCGAAGACGGGGCGCGCATCGATCTGATCCAGTTGATCGCGGTGGGCGTCAGCTTTCTCGACCAGCCGGAATTGCTGAAACCCGGCGGGACGCTGGAGTTTCTGCGCGGTGGGCGGTGCGGATCGGTGGCGATCCTGAAGCCCCTGGCCGGGCTGTTGCTGGACAAGGGCGCCTTGCCGCATCTCTGCGCCGACGCGGGCGGGGCCGGCGCCACCGGCGCGGACGGATTTGCCTTTCGCGTCGCCTGGTCGGAATTTCCGGCTGACCGCGTTCCCGGCTATTATGAAGCCAGCCGCCGGGACTGGGTCATCAAGCGCAGTTTCGACGGCAAGGACACGCATCCGGGCATCACCCGGTCCGACGCCGTCTGGCGGCGGCAGGTGGGGTGCGCGATGCGCGGACGGGACTATATTGCCCAGCGATACATCTCGCTGCCAAAGGCGCGCCTGCCGGTTCTTGTCGACGGCCGGCATCTGGAACAGATCGAAAGCCGCGTGGAACTGTCGAGCTTCGTCTTCGATGGAGAGATCGTCGGATCCGGCATCCGCCATGCCCCCGAGGCGGAGGGCCACGTGATGACCGATTTCCCCGAAGGCTACGGCTATACGACGGCCTACGCCGTATGAGATATCCTCTGGAGGACGGGTGGAGCCTTTGGCCCGTTGCGCTGTTGCGTGGCGCCGGCCTGCCGTTCCGGATGCTGACCGAGGCGCTCGCGGATCCGGCGTTGGCACGGCAGACCGCCAGCCACCCGGGTCTGCGAGAGGCGATTGCCTGGCAGAACCCGTCCGCGCTGACCCACGGGATCGATCGGCTGGCCCGGCCCGGGCCCTTGCGAGCAAAGGATCGCAGAGCGCTGCGGACGCTGATCCGGTATCTTCAGCGCTATGCCGCCAAGAACGACACGATCGGCTTCTTCGGTCCGCTGGGCTGGGCCGGGCTGTCCGACGGGCGCGGGCAGTTCATCCCGGCCGAGACGCTGACCGCGGCATGGCTGCTGCGGTTCGAACCCTGGGCGGTCGATCTGCTGCAGAGAAGTTGCGGTGAGAGCATGCGGGACGCCCCCGTCCGCCTGCCCGGCCACCTGAGACTTGAGACAGACCATCTGACAGGGCCGTCCGGGCGGCGGATTCCGTTGGCGCCGGATGAGGTCGCCCTCGTCCGTGCGGCAGACGGCCGTCCGGCCCATGCACTGCTGGCGCAAACCCCTGCGGCCCCCGAGACGCTCAACAGGCTCGTTGCGCAGGGATTGCTGCAGCGGCACCCCGATGTCTCGGTCGCGTCCGGTATCTCGCACATTTCGGATCCGGCAATCGCTCGGATCGAGACGATCCGCCGGGACCTTGAACACGCTGCCACCGGCGGCACCGGGGTAGCCGAGGGGCTGAAAGCGCTCAACGCTGCGTTTTCGGCGCAAACGGGCCGCCCCGCGCAGCGTTTTGGCGGCGAAGCCTATGCCGGACGCACCATAGTCTATCTCGACGCGACCCGGGGCGGCGCCTTGCAGATCGGCGCCGCCTGCCTCGCCCCGGTCACGCCGGCGCTGTCGGCCCTGGCTCAGGTTGCCCGCGGCTACACGTTCCGGATCGCCCGGCGCGCGGTGGCGGCGCTCCGGGCGCTCTTCCGGCGCGACGGCCGCGCGGCAATCCCGCTGCCGGAATTCTGGCAGATGACAGAGCCGCTGCTCACTGTATGGGAGCCGGATCCGATTAAGCGCGTCGCCGACGCACTGCGACAGGACTGGGTCAGTTTGTTCGGCGACCGCACTGTCGTCGAAACGAACGACCTGCACGAGATCCTGCTGCCGAAATGGCGGGCCCCCTGCCCCGGCTGGCCGGGGGCCCGCCACCACAGCCCCGATCTGATGTGGGCCGACGGCGACGCCGACCGGGTGCTGGACGGCCGGGCCCTGCCGATCCTGGCCGAGTTTCACCCCGGTGTGTCGACCTTCACCACCCTGTCGGTGCTGGGCCTTTGCCCGGACCGCGCCTTGCTGCAAAGGCTATGGGCAGAGGATTTTCCGGACCCGCTGGTCAGCCCCATCGCGCATGAACGGTTTGCGCGTTCGACTCAGGACGCGCGGCTGGCTGGGGCGCATTTCCACATCGATACGGGCCGGGGCTATGTGTCGGATATGGCGCAGGCCACCACGCTGCGGGCTGCAGATTTCAACGTCTTTGAAACCGACGGCATTCTCTGGGCCGGCCATCTGCACCGAAACCTCCGCTTCGACCTGATCGAGATGTTCGAGAGGCGACTGAAACTTCGCGCCGCGGTGGCGTTTCCCATTGGTCCGGGCGCTGCCGGACCGCGTCTTTGCATCGGGCGCACCGTTGTTAGGCGCGCATCGTGGCGCGGGATGCCGCCGGCGCTCCCGCGCGACAGGTTCCGTCCCGGCCCGCGCGCCACGCTGCGCCGGTGGATGGAGGACACCGGCCTGCCCGAACGCGTCTTCGCCCATATCCCGGGCGAGACGAAGCCGGTCTTCGTCGACCGGAACTCTGAGTTGTCGCTCGACATGGTTTTGTCAATGATCCACAAGCAGGGCGAGATCACTCTGACCGAGATGCTGCCCGACGGCGATCAGCTTTGGCTTCGCGATGCAGACGGCGCGCGCTATACGTCAGAGCTGCGGCTCTGCATGACCGATCCCGTGCCCTATGACCGGCGGGCCGTATGGGCCACTGGAGCAGGATGAGTTTTGACGGATTTCCGCTCTACCGGTTCTGGCCTGGAGCGGGCGTTCGCGACCAGTCTTCAGGCGCGGAATCAAGGGGCGTAGCCCCGCCGCGCCATCGCCGACCCGCCCCGCAGGGGAGGCGATTTGCTGACGGTGCGTATCGGATTGAGGTCGATCGGACTTTTCCGGGATAAATCGAGCTGTTCAGAGGTCCGGGTCGCCTCCCCGCGGGTCGGCGATGGCGCGGCTTCGCGCTCAATGGGCAACATCCGCTCCAGGCCGACAACCGACCTCAGGTTTCCCTCACACGTATTGCGCCCTGGCCGGACATCGGCGCCGTCATCCGCCCGAGATAGTCCAGATCCGCCGCCGCGAGCCCCGGCGTCAGAACGTCGCAAACCCGCCGGTGATATGCGTCGATCCAAGCGACCTCATCCTCGCGCAGAAGATCGGGGGCGATCAGAGCGCGTTCATAGGGCACATAGGTCAGAATCTCGAATTCCAGCAGCGGACGCTCGGCCAAGGCGGGCGGCTCCGCCACGGCACGAACGACGGCGAGGTTTTCGATGCGGATCCCGAACGCGCCCTCCTTGTAGTAGCCGGGCTCGATCGAGACCACCATGCCTTCGCAAAGCGGCACGCCGCGGCCCCGCTTCGAGATCGACTGCGGGCCTTCGTGAACCGACAGGTAGTGCCCGATCCCATGCCCCGTCCCATGGTCGAAATCCACGCCTTCCTGCCAGAGAGGCTGGCGCGCGATGCTGTCGAGTTGCGCGCCGTCGATGCCTTGGGGGAATCGCTGTCGCAACAGCGCCAGATGCCCGCGCAGAACCTGGGTATAGCGCAGCTTCATCTCTTCCGTCGGCGCCCCGGCGACGGTCACGCGGGTTATGTCGGTCGTTCCATCCAGGTACTGGCCACCGCTGTCGGTGAGGTAGATGTCGCCGTCCCGGATGACTCCGGCACCCTCTACCGGGATCTGGTAGTGCGCCTGGGCGGCATTCTGGCCGGTCGCCGAGATGGTCCGGAAACTTGGACCCTGATAGAGGTTCTGCCCCTTGCGGAAACCTTCCAGCGCTTCGACGCAATCCTGTTCCGTCGCGCCCTCGGGCCGGGCTTCGGCAAACCATCGCAGGAATTGCGTCACCGCCACCGCATCCCGTCTATGCGCGGCGCGCATTCCGGCGATCTCTACCGCGTTTTTGCAGGCTTTCATCTTCTCGACGGGATCGGCGCCGAGGTCGACCGTCACGCCGGCGGCTTCCGCCAGGCCCGCCTGATGTGCCGAGGCGGTCGCGGCGTCGAACCTGATCGTCTTGCCGGCCCAAGCGGCGAAATCGAGCGCTTCCGGCGGCTCGAGGCGCACCGATCCCGACTTGGTCAATGCCAGGGCCTCTTCCGGGCCCACCTTGTCGGGCGCAATGTAGAAAGCAACCCTGCCGTCCGACGTGACGATGGCATGGCCGAAGACCACCGGCAGCATGTCGAGATCGGCGCCACGGATATTGAGCAGCCACGCCAGATTGTCGGGCGCCGAAATCACCAGGCCGTCGAGCCCCTCGCCCGCCAAGGCCTCGGCCACCCGCGCGTACTTGCTTGTCGCCGCCTCTCCGGCGAACTCCTCGGGATAAAGCGTGATGGGGTTCATCGGCGGCGAGGGCCGGTCGGACCAGATCCGGTCGATCGGATTGGGCGCAAGCTCGGCAAGCGCCAATCCGGATTTGGCCAGTTCGTCGCGCAGCCGCTTGACGTCGGTAGCCCGGTGCAGCCTTGGATCGAAGCCGACCCTGGCGCCGGGCGCAAGCCCCGAGGCCAGCCAGTCCGATACGCGCTCGTGCACGCTGTGACGGACCTGCCACAGACCTTTGGGCACCTGCTGCTGAGCCTGGAGCGTATACCGCCCGTCGGTGAAAAGGGCTGCCGCCTTTTGCGTGATCGCCGCCGTGCCGGCCGTGCCGGAAAAGCCGCTGGCGAACCGCAGACGTTCATCCGCGGGGGCAACATATTCGTTCTGATGTTCATCCGATCGCGGAACGATCATGGCATCCACACCCTGCTCGCTGAGCACGGCGCGAAGACGGGAGAGGCGTTCTTCAAGCAAGGCGCTGATCCTGACGGTTGCTGTTGGTTTCAGACTCATTCGTGCACCATTGGAACGTGTCCGGCACAGCTTTGACAAGGCATCGCGGCCCGCCGAGCCGACGAAATACGGGCGCCAGCCCGTCCACGGGAACTGGCGCAAACCCCGCGTCCCGCCAGAGCGCCAGATGCACGGCGTCCAGTTCGGAAAGCCCCTCGAAAGGGGCCAGATCGGCCGCCATCGGCACGAACACGGTCCGCGATCCGAAGTCCGCGACGACATTCAGCGACGGCGCGGCGAAGGTAGTGACCTGGCGCATGTCTGGCCGCTCGATCGGCAGAAAGGCCAGCGGCACCCGGGTAATATCGTACCCTGCGCCCGAGAGTTGGTCGGCCACGGCGTCCAACCCTTCCGCGATCACAGTGTCGACAGGTGCAACGTCGACATACTTTCCGGCCAGCTTCACATCCCCCACCGCCAGGCGCGCGCCGCCCAGCACGGTGACGCAGAGATCGATATGATAAACTGGCTGCATGCTGTTTTCGGGGTTGCCCGGATAGTGCCGGCGCGTCCAATCCGGGCGCGTTTCATGGGCGCGGCGGCGTTCCCCGAAATCTTGACCCTCCACGCCCAGATCCGTTGTCGACGCGGGATACCCGAGGGTTTGCGCATAGCGGCCGGCAATGCTGGCGCGGCTTTCTCGGGGCCGGACATTCGCCAGCGCCGTTATGTCATCGGCACCGACCAGCAGCCCGCGCCGGCACGCAATCAGATTGCCCCCTTGAAAGAAAAGATCGCTTCTTACGTTGCGCAGTCCGAGCGCGCCGGCAATTCGACCGGCCAGAAGCGCATCGCCCGAGCGCGGGAACTCGCATGGCGACAACACGACAGGCGCGCCGTCTTCCTCGGCGAAGACGAGGATATCGCTTGCCCAGACCGTGAAGCGCAGCGTGTCCTCGACTGCGACCACCCTACTGGCGCGGCCGCCGGAGTGCGCCTCCAGCCAGTTTCGCATCGCATCGGCCGCGCCTTTGTGGGTGACCACGGTGCAGTCGACCGAAACCGGAAGATGCCGTAGAAGCCGCGCCACGAACATCCGGTACGATTCCGCGAATGCCGGATCCATCGGTTCTGCGCCGCTACCCGGCCAGATCCAGTCGGGCGCCGTGAAGATCAGACCCGTAAACGGCGTTTCGTCGGAAATTACCTTCAACAGCTTGCGCTCAAAGTCAGGGATGACCCAGACTACCTCGCCAAGCCGGCGAGTCCATAGCAACCTGAGCGGTCGCAGACCGGATGCCACGGTCGCATAGGTGTTCACGAGGTCGCCCCCGGGGCGCGCGCCCGCATCCGACCTAGGCGCGGTCAGGCCGCGAGCGGCATCTCATCGACGCCTACACCGTATAGTTGAGGCCCAGACGGCCGCCATCGACATAGATCGTCTCGCCGGTGATATAGCTGGCCTTGTCGCTGGCCAGAAAGGCTACGACTTCGGCGATCTCGCGCGCGGTGCCGACGCGGCCGAGCGGGGTGCGCGACATGGCTGTCCTGAGCGCGCCGCTGTCGGCGTTGACGCCTGCCATCATCGCGGTGTCGATCGACCCGGGGCCGACGGCATTGACCCGGATGTTGTGCCGTGCAAGCGCCAGCGCAGCCGCCTTGGTCAGTTGCATCACGCCGCCCTTGGATGCGCAATAGGCGGGGATGGCCGGAATCGCGAGCTGTGCGTTGACCGAGGACATGTTAACGATGGCGCCTTCGATCCCGTTTGCGACCATCGCCCTGGCCGCACGCTGGGTCGCCAGGAAAACGCCGGTGAGGTTTACGGCGATCACCCGATTGAAGGCGTCCAGACCGTAGTCCAGAAAATCGCCCGGCATCGCCACGCCTGCATTGTTCACCAGGACCGAAACCGGACCGATTTCGGCCTCTACCCGGTCGAACATTGCCGCGATGGCGTCCGGCTCGGCCATGTCGCAAACGACGCCGGTCGCGTCCCCTCCCAATTCCTCGGCTGCCGCATGCACGCCCGGCTCGTTCACATCGGCCATCACCACCCGATGCCCGTCCTCGGCCAGGATCTCGGAACAGGCGTATCCGATACCCTGGGCCGCGCCCGTCACCAGTGCGATCTTTCTGTCAGCCATCTTCGATTCCCCGCCGCTGGTACCCATAATTGTCTTGTGCGTCCGCTTCCGAGATCATTCCGGCGCGAAGATCGGCGGCGATCTCGGCAACGGCGCGATCTGCCGCGGGGCCATAGCCGCCACCGCCGGGCAACGAAAGTCTCAGACGTTTGCCCTGCGCCACCCTTTGACGCCCTTTCGACCGCAGCACCGTGCCATCGGTCAATTCGACCCGGCCCGCGGCGCCGCAGGCACCCCCGTCGCGGCCGCGCGCCGGGTTTTTCACCCTGTCGAACATGGCGTTGAACCAGAATTCGTAACCGTCGCGGGCCTCGATCTCGATCACCTGTCCCAGCCCGCCGCGGTGGCGTCCGGCACCGCCGGATCCGGGGCGCAGTTCCTTTTTCCACACGACGATCGGCCCCACGTGCTCGGTCGCTTCGACACTCATGGTCGAAACGCCGGACGGAAACGCTGTTGCCGAAAGGCCATCGCAGGACGGGCGTCCGCCGGTGCCGCCCGAATTGAACATCAGGACCTCGGCCGATGGCAGGTCGCTGCTTGGGTCCGCCGCGCGCGCACTGATCTGAATGTTCCAAAGCGCCGACGCGCCTTCGGCCGGAACGACACCGGGCATCGCCTTGTGCAGCGCGCCGAGAACCACATCCGGCACCAGATGCCCCAGGACATGGCGCACGGACACCGGCGCCGGCCGTCTTGCGGCCAGAATGCAGCCCTCGGGCGCCGTAATCTCGAAGGGGGCGAGCGAGCCTGCATTGTTGGGCGTCTCGGGGGCGATCGCGCATTTCAACGCATAGCAGGCGTAGGCACGCGTATAGACCTCGGGCACATTGACACCGAGCTTGCTCATGCCGGACGTCCCGGCGAAATCGGCAACAAGCGTGCCGCCCGTCACATCCAGACGCACGCGCATATCCACCGGTGCCTCGTATCCGTCGACCCGCATTTCGTTGGTATAGGTGCCGTCCGGAACAGTCGCGATGGCGGTCCGGGTGGCATTGTGGCTGGCCTCGATGATGAAATCGGACAAACCGTCGATATCGTCGAGGCCGAATTCATCCAGCATGGCCTGCAGCCGCCTGTTGCCGGCCCGGTTGCAGGCCGCGAGAGAGTACATGTCGCCCACCGTCTGGTCCGGGGTGCGTACGTTTGCGCGCACCATTTGCAGCATGAAGCCGTTGACCTGCCCGCGTTCGGCGAATTTCGAGATCGGGATCAGCAGACCCTCTTCGTAAACCTCGCCGGCATCCGGCCCGAATCCGCGCCCGCCGATGTCGACGACATGGGCCGTGCACGCGAAGAACCCGATATGCGCCCCTTTGCGGAAAACCGGCGTGACCATGGTGATGTCGTGCAGATGCCCGGTGCCCATCCACGGATCGTTGGTGATGAAGACATCGCCGTCAAAGATGTTCTGGGCGCCGATCTCGCGCACGAAATGCCCGACGCTTTCGGCCATGGCGTTCACATGACCGGGGGTGCCGGTGACGGCCTGTGCGATCATCCGCGCCCGACGGTCGAAGAGCCCCGCAGACAGATCGCCCGCCTCGCGCACCGACGTCGAAAAGGCGGTGCGGATCAGGGTCGTCGCCTGTTCTTCCACAACGGCGATGAGCCGGTTCCACATGATCTGATAGTCGATGTTCGATGGGCTCATCGGCGGGCCTCCTTGCGCGCGATCAAAAGGGCCCCGTCGGCCTGCATGGTAACCCGATAGGCGTCGGTGACGATCGTCGACGTCTCGTCTTCAACGATCACGGCGGGTCCGTCGAGGCAGGCCCCGATGGGCATCGCATCGCGAAGGACCTCGCGTGCCCCGACCTCGCGCCGCAGGGCGGCGTCGAACATCGGGCGGATGCGGTTGACCGGCGCCTTGGCATTTCGCGACGGCGGGGTCACCCGCGCAACCGGCGGGACGGGGGAGGAAATGTTCAGCGCCCAGTTCGTGATTTCAACTTCCAGCCCGTCGATAACGCGTCCGAAAAGCGTGCGATAGGTGTCTTCGAAGGCGGCGAGCAGGCGTGCCTCATCACCCGGCGAAAACGCCGTGCGTCCGGGCAGCACCGGAATTTCCCAGCCCTGGCCCGCATAGCGCATGAACACCGTCAGCCGGGTTTCGGTCGGGGCCGAGCCATGGCCCGCCGCCACAAAAGCGTTTGCCTCTGCGGCCAGTTCCCCCAGCATGGCGTTGACGGCGTCCGTGTCGAAGGCGCGAAGCCGCTGGAACAATCCCCGCGTCGCCTCGAAGCTGAAGGGCGCACGCAGGAATCCGATGGCCGAGCCGACGCCGGCGCCGGGCGGTACGAGCAGCCTGTCGATGCCAAGTTTCTCGCACAGGCGGCTTGCGTGCAGCGGCGCCCCGCCGCCGAAGGCGATCATGGTGAAATGCTCGATGTCGCGGCCATGTTCGACGGTATGGACCCGCGCGGCATTGGCCATGTTTTCATCCACCATTTCGGTCACGCCAAAGGCCGCGTCGCCCACCGGCAGGTCCTTATCGGCCGACAGCCCGGCTTCGATGGCCACGGCCGACAACGCCGGATCCAGCGGGATGGCACCGCCGGCAAACCCGTCTGGATCCAGCCGCCCGAGGATCAGGTTCGCGTCGGTGACGGTCGGCTCGGTGCCGCCGCGCTGGTAGCAGGCCGGGCCAGGTTCGGATCCGGCAGAGCGTGGACCGACCTGGATCCGACCCATCGCGTCGATGGACGCAATCGACCCGCCCCCGGCCCCGATCTCGACCATCTCGACGACCGGGGTCGAGACCGTCATGCCCGACCCTTTCTTAAACCGGTACGTGCGCGCGATTTCGAACGTGCTCGCGGTCTTCGGCGCGCCGCCCTCGATCAGGCAGATCTTGGCCGTCGTGCCGCCCATGTCAAAGCTGAGTGCCTTTTCGATCCCGTGCGCCTTGGCGTATCCTGCGGCGAAGATCGCTCCGCCGGCAGGACCGGATTCCAGCAGGCGGACAGGTTGTTCCATAGCCGTTTCGACGCTGATCAATCCGCCGCCGGAATGCAGCATGAAGACTGGTGCGGCAATGTTGTCGGCGCGCATCCTTTCCACCAGACGCCCGAGATAATCGGCGACCCTTGGCTGGACATAGGCATTGGTGATGACGGTGTTGAAGCGCGGCAGTTCCCGCATTTGCGGCGACACGACCGAGGATAGGGAGATCGAGAGATCCGGCAATGCCTCTCGCAGCGCGGCGGCCATCCGCCGTTCATGCGCCGGATTGGCATAGGAGTGCATGAAGCCGATCGCGACGGCTCTGTAGTCCCCGGCCGTCACTTCTGCAACGAGCCGGGCAATTTCGTCGTCTGAAAGCGCGAGCAGGACCTCGCCGGACGCCGCGACCCGTTCGCGCGCCACCAGCCGGTCCTGCCGGGGAACCAGCGGCGCGGGCAGGGTCAGGTTCAGATCGTATTGCTCGAACCGGTTTTCCGCACGCATCTCGATCACGTCGCGGAACCCGTCCGTGGTGATGAAGGCCGTCCTGGCCCCGCGCCGTTCGATCAGCGCATTGGTCACGAGGGTGGTTCCGTGGATCACCTGACCGATTTCATTGGCAGAGACACCGGCGCCATCGCAGGCCAGCGCGACTCCCTTCAGGATCGCGGTCTCGGGCTCGGCACAATCGGTCAGGACCTTGCAGGTAGCCAGACCGCCGGGATGCTCCAGCGCGACATCGGTGAAGGTGCCGCCGATATCGACACCAACGCGGATCTTCATCGCACGCTTCTCCAGAGCTGGTTCGCGGCAAAGGCAAGGTCGTAGAATTTCGATTTCAGCCCGGCGCGCGGTGCGGGCGAGGGCTCGCTCAGCGGCAGCGGCAGGTCTGACGGATCCATGCCCGTCAGCAGATCGGCAAGCGATTGACCGAAAAGCGTGCCCGTCGCAATACCGCGCCCGTTGTAGCCGATTGCGGTCCAAAGCCCCCGGTCAAGCCGATGCACGCGGGGCAGATGATCCGGGGTCATCGCGATCCGTCCGTGCCAGGCCTCTTCGAATTCGACTGGTCCCAGGTCGGGAAAGACCCGGGCGATCTGTTTTCGCGCCCAGCGCCGCGTGAGACCGCGGTCCTTTGTTCCGATGAGCCGGCCCATCGTGCCGATCAAGAGCCTGTCACGGGCATCGCGGCGATAGTTGAACATGATCGGCCCGGTGTCCCACAGCCCTTGCCGGCCGGGCAGGATATGCCCCGCCTCGGGGCCCAACGGCGTTGTTGCGAACTGCAGGTAGTGAATCGTCGTGAAGACATCGCGCAAGCCCGGCCAAAGCGTGTCGGTATAGGCATTGGTTCCCAATACGACATGGGCGGCGGTCATCGCCCCATGATCGGTGTCCACCCGCCAGCGCTTGTTCCCTTTGTCGAGCTTTATGACGCGAACACCGGTGTTGACCACGGCGCCGGCAGCCACGGCGGCCCGGGCCAGCCCGCGGCAATAGCTCATCGGATTGATCGTTCCCGCGCGGTGGTCGAGCAATCCTCCGCAAAAGGCGTTTGTTCCGATCAGATCGGCGACCTCGTCGCGCCCGATCAGATCGACCGGTTCGCCAAGCCGCTGCCACTCGGCGTGACGTGCCTGCAGATCGCGAAATCCCGATGGCGCATGCGCGGCGTGAACCGTGCCCGTCTTGGTCGCCTCGCATCGGATTTGGTGTCTTTCGATCAGGTCAAAGACCACCCGGGGCCCGTTCCCAAACTTTTTCAGAAACCTTGGGCCGTAGGTGGCCCCAAGCTGCTGGCGGACATCTTGGGGCGGCAGCCAGGCCGCCGCATTGACAAGGCCGACATTACGCCCCGATCCCCCATATCCGATTTGTTTGGCCTCGAGGACACAGACGGACAGGCCTTTTTCGGCACAGTGCAGGGCCGTCGAAAGCCCGGTGAATCCGCCACCGACCACCGCGATATCCACGTGCTGATCCGGCACAAACGGCGTGCCGACGTCGTGTTCTTCGGCCGTCCTGTCCCACAGGGATATCGGTGCGCTTTGATCCATGATCCCTGGACTTGCAGACGCGTTGCTTCAAACGCCATCACCTTGCGGGCAACTCAGCATCGTGTCAACATAGGGAATAATTGTTCCATATATCAGAACGGCCTGCCTGAGAATGCGGTAGAACCGATCAAGTCGCCGGCTCGAATGGCGGTCGCGGCGCAAGGTAAAATCGAGGTCATTGAAACCGCTGGCCCGATCTAAATGACCATGGCTCCGTGCGGGGTCGTCGCCGGTGTTCAGGACACGCGTAGGCGCTATCGGCCTGGCTTCAATTCCTGCAACGCGCGCGCCACCTGACATGGAAAGCGAACCGCACGCCCGCTAGAACCGTGAAAGGGTTTCGGTAACAGAGCGCGCGGCATGCTGCACCAAGGCACCGAATCTTGCGACATCACCGTCGTCCAGGTGGACATCGGGCACCGAGATGCCCAAGGCGCCGGCCGGCTCGCCCCCGGGAAGCGTAACGGCGGCACCCAGGCTGTAGATATTCGTCCGGTATTCACCGGTATCCACCGCGTAGCCCCGCAGCCTGGTTTCGGCCATGTCCTTGTCCAGGTCTGCGATGTCCGTGATCGTGCGGTCGGTGAACGCTTTCAGTGTGGGGGCCACGGTCTCCCGCAGCTGCGCGTAGTCCTCGGCCAGCAGCGCCTTGCCCGTTCCTACACAGAATAGAGGCGCTGTGCCTCCGATAGGGTTCCAGGACCGGATGGGTTTCGCGCTTTCGATCTTGTCGATATAGACAACGCTCAGCCCGTCCCGAACCGCAAGGTAAACCGTCTCTTTGGTTTCCTGCGACAAGTATCTCATCATCGGCGCGGCAACCGAGCGCAGGTTCATGTTTTCCACGACCGTACGCCCGATCTGCCAGGTCTTCAGCGTGGCCCGGTAGGTCTTGTCAGGGTCGCGCCTGACGTAGCCGAGTATCGAAAGGGTTTGCAGAAGGCGAAAGGTGTTGGATTTCGTCAGACCCAAGGCGCGCGAAAGCTCGGACACCCCCATGCTTCCCGGCGCCGCCGTAAGCGCCTCGAGGATTGAAAGCCCCTTTGACAGCGTGGAGTCCAGCCGCGGCGGTTTGGCGTCGCCTGTCATCAAACGCCTCCCACTGGGTCCTCGGTCGTGAATTCCGGCGGATCAAAGGCCCTGACGGCGGGCACCGGTCCGTCGAACCTGCGGATATCGACCTGAGCGGAATGCGACGCCGGACTTTGGCTGAAGTCCGATGTCCGCAAATCGTGGGTCAGAACGTTGGGATTGCCGTGCCGGTCACGATGCCCCGGCGCACCGAAGTCCGGATCGTACCATGCCCCCGTCCACAAGAACACCACGCCGGGCATCACGTCATCCGTGACGCGTGCGCCGGCCAGGCACCGGCCCCGATCGTTGAATAGCTCGACAACATCCCCGTCCGCGATTGCGCGCGTCTTCGCGTCGCGTGGATTGACAAGGACCGGCTCGCGCCCGGCAACTTTCTGCGCCACGCTGACCGCGCCGTTGTCGAACTGGCTGTGCAGGCGCGTGGCGGGCTGCCCCGACAGCAGCGCGAGCGGAAAGCGGCCCTCTGCCTGATCGCGCGGCACGTTCCATGTCGCGTGCCCCGGACAATCGGGCAAGCCGAAACGGGCGACCGTGTCCGAAAACAGCTCGAGCCTGCCGCTCGGCGTCGGGCGCGGATTGGCGACGGGATCGGCACGGAAATCCGACAGGAATACCTGACCCGGGGCCGGATCCGGCACTTCAACGATATCCCCGGCAATAAAACTGTCCCAATCCGGCAACCGAGCCCCAAAGGCATCGGCAGCGTCCTGCGTCTGGGCCCAGAGATGGCGGAGCCAGCCTTGCTGATCCCGACCTTCAGTAAAAGCATCGAAGGTTCCGAGCCTTTTGGAAAGGGCTGTGTAGATTTCGTATTCCACGCGGGCGTCTCCCGGTGGCTCGACTGCTTTGCGCATTGGGACAAGGATGTTGTCCGATTGGCCGCCACCAATATCCGTACGTTCCGGCGCGGCGGCGACGGGCAGGACGATGTCTGCATGGCGCGCCGTGGCCGTCCAGTTCAGTTCATTGACGAGGATCGTCTCGGGGCGCTGGAACGCCTGACGCAGGCGGTTCAGATCCTGGTGGTGATGGAACGGGTTGCCGCCCGCCCACCAGACCAGCCGCGCATCGGGAAACACCCGCGTCTGTCCGTTGTACCGGTAACTGCCCTTGGGGTTGAGCAGCATATCCGAGATCATCGCTACCGGAATGAAATCCTTGATCGGGTTTTCCCCTTGCGGGAAGGCGCCCCAGCGGAACGGCCGCGCGATGTTGCCAATGTGGCCGTTCACACCGTATCCGATGGTATAGCCGCCGCCGGGCAGACCGATCTGACCCAGCATCGCGGCCAGTGTCACACAAGCCCAAAGCGGCTGTTCGCCCCAGTCGGCACGTTGAAGCCCGGCCACGCAGGATATCATGGTTCGCTTGCTGGCCATATCCATGGCAAGAGCCCGCAACCGGTCCGGGCTGAGCCCACTGATTTTTCCGGCCCACTCGGCCGATTTCCGCACGCCGTCCGTCTCTCCGCTCAGATAGGCGGCAACGCGGTCGAAGCCCACCGTGTATCGGGCCAGGAATTCCTCGTCGTGCAGGCCGTTCTCAAGAACTGTGTGTGCGAGGCCCAGCATGATCGCCGTGTCCGATCCGGGACGGGGCGCCAACCACTCGGCGCCCAACCCGGCGTCCACGTCGGTGCGCAAGGGGCTGACATTGACGAAACGAACGCCATTGCGCACGCACTCCGCCAGGTTGCCCGCCATCCTGTGACGGGACATCCCGCCGTCACTGACCTGCGTATTGCGCATCGGCAGACCGCCAAAGAGCAGCATGAGTTCGGTATGCTTTGAGATCACCGGCCAACGCGTCGCCTCGGCCACATGGCGCCGGAATCCGTCGCCGACGATATGGGGCATCGCGACGAGGGCCGCGTTGTAGCTGTAGTTGCCCTCGGACCGCACAAAGCCGCCGATCGTGTTCAGAAATCGCTTCAACTGGCTTTGCGCGTGATGAAACCTCCCGGCGCTGGCCCAGCCATAGGAGCCCGCGAAAATCGCCCGATTTCCGTGATCACGGCGGACACGGGTCAGCTCGCCCGCGATCAGATCCAGGGCCTCGTCCCAGGAGACCTCGACAAACCGATCGCGACCCCGCTCACATGCCGATCCGTCGCGCCATCCCGAGCGGACTGCGGGGCGCAGCACCCGGGCGTCGCCGTTCAGGCTCGCGGCGATGTTCCCGTTGAGATGAGAGGCGTCGGGCTCGCCGGAATAGTCTTCTACCGTGCGAATGCGCCCATTCCGCGTACGGACAACACCTACGCCCCAATGCGAAGAGGTTAGTTTGGTGTCGGTTTCAATAGCCATTGCTGTGCTGATATCCGGAAAGGCGATTTCGATAACTGACACACTCGGTCAACACCCGCAACGGCTTGCAGCAGAAAATGACGGCGCCCTGGCGCGCGCGGCAGGAGGCGGTCGCCAACAGGCGCCAGTTGGGGGCGTGCTTCGGCTTGACGCCGGTCGATGCACGCCGCCTGTCGGGAAGCCGACAGGGCGACCTGCTGGCGCTGCTGGAACAGCAGCTGAATGGAACCGGTTGACCACCCGGTCGGCCGCTACGCCCTGGAAGTTGTGGCGGGTGATGAGACCGCGGGCGACTTGGTCTGGCTTGCCTGTGACCACCACCTGCTGGATCTGGAGACCGGGGCCGCGGGCTGCAGCTGAGAGATACGGTGTCGCGCCGTCCACGGCGATCCGCTGGGACAACGGGCGACGGACCACGGGTTCCTTCGCGCCCAAGCCGCAGGGCGGTGACATGCGCTCTCGCAAGATTTAGGCGAACGCCGAGGCGATCCATGCCGCGCTCGGAGAGACACCGGACATCGCGCTGGCTGAGCTGTGTCGGCGCCTGGCGGAGCGCGACGTTGCGGCCTCGACCTCGTCGCTTTGGCGGTTCTTCCAGCGCCACGGGATTACTCGGAAGAAAAGACCGGCCACGCCGTCGAGCAAGATCGCCCGGACGTCCTGAAGCGGCGCCTGGACCGGTTCGACGGGCAGCTCGACCTGGACCCAGACCGGCTGGTGTTCATCGACGAGACCTAGACGGCGACGAACATGGCCCGCAGCCAGGGCCGCTGTCGGCGCGGGGAGCGGCTGCGCATTCGGGGTCTCGTCAGGGTCGGCTCGGCGGGATGGAGCGGACCCTCAGTCTGTCTCGCCAAACTGGCACATCCGACCCACAAGAGACAGTTGCCGGTGCGGGCCGAATGCCCGCACTGAGAGGCAAAGCAGACAACTTCCCAAGCTGCCGCTATCAACCAACTGACCAATCTGCGCCGAATCGCTTCGACACCGAGTTTTGCCCCATGATATCAAAAGCGGTCGTCCGACCACTCCGAAGCACGGCTCCGAAACCGGTCAACATCATGCGGACCGACCGGCCGTCCGACAGGAAGTGTCGACGGTCCACTGTATGAAGGCAATTCGGCTCGGTAACTTGGGAATACGTTCCGCATCCCCCTACCCAAGAAACAGATCGACGGACGCGGCGATATCTTCCCGAACGGCCGGCGGAGCGGCATCATTCGCGAGAATCGAAGGATTAAGATCGGCGCCACGACAATCATCATCTGGATGGTCGGGACAAGCTCACTTCGGCGCGTGAAGACGAACAGCCAGAACCCGAAATGAAACAGAACCGCTGTATTGAACCAGTTGAAGGATCGACCTGAACCAAGATGCGCCATCACGCGCTTCATCGATCACCGGAGTTAACGACCGCTCGGCCGATCAGTCAAAATCTTTGGGAATTGCCGCGTCGACGGAAGTCATTCCGCCGTGCACTGACGCCGTTTTGCTGGAATGTCGGTTTCAAGGATCACGCGGCGGTTGGTCGGCCATGTTGATCTCTGGCTACGCAGCGTTGGTTTGCGCATTGAGCGAGTGCTTGCTTCTTAATCATTGCGGCGCCACGTCACTCGTTCTGACCACCTCGGTCAGAATCTCCCTAAGATGAGCGATTGGCCAAAGATGCCCGGCATCTTCGACCAGACGAAACTCCGATCCCGGCACCTGTCCCGCAAGAAAGCGCCCCATGGCGGGGGGCAGACTGCGATCTTGCTCTGCATACCAGAACACCACCGGCGTCTTGATCCGGTCGAGCGCAAAGCCCCAGGGACGCCCGTGATTGGCCGCGATGTCATCGACCATGCCTTGACTGCCCTGGCGCAGCGCCTCGGTGAAATCACTGATCAGCATGTTGCGTATGCCGGATTGGGCCAACACGTCGCGATCGACGGCGTGCAACTTGCGCTGCATGAGGTCGATGTAGCGCGCAGGGTACCGCCGGACGACCGCGCCGACAAACCTAGTGTTCAGCGTCGACAAGGGCGGTGCGCGCCAGGCCAGCCGCAGGAAGAAACGGTTGACCGCGCTCATTCCTTCGAAGACGCCAGGTGCGTCGGTTGGGGCGGCTCCGACGGCGACGCTGACAGACGAAAGGCGCCCGGGCATCGCGGCGGCGCACGCAAGCGCCCCGGGGCCGCCTCCTGATATGCCGACGATGCAGAAGCGCTCCAATTGCAGGTGGTCCGCGAGGATTTCGATGTCCTCGGCCCAGTCCAGAAGGGATCGACCTGGCTTCGGATCGGAGCGCCCGTATCCGGGCCGATCAGGAGCGACGATGCGCATCCCGGGCGGAAAAGGATTGCCTGGTACAAGCCCCCAGGCGAGGCGCGACCCCGGCGTTCCATGGAAAAGCATCACCGGCCCGCCTGCCGGGTCGCCGTACTCGGCGAAGGCCAATTGGCGTCCATCGGGCAATCGGATGGCAGTGTCGAGGCGCGGGGCGGTCATGACGCCACGCGGGTAGCGCGAATCTGCTGTTTTCGAGACATGCTGAGAGTTGTGCGCTTAATGGGATGATTCGCTTTGATCCTGATCAGCCGCCCAAGAGACCGGCCAGATCAGGACGTGGCCGAACCGAGTTCGCTTGGTTCGGTGTGAACGAGGCCATCAAAGAACCGACCAAGCATTGTTCGATTTGGGCTTCTGTGGTTGCCGCCCTGGATGCAAGAAGTTTCTTTCTTTCAGGGAGGGTGATCGAGCGCGGTCTTCTGTCAGGCCTCAATGTGCGGCGTTTTTCGAGGCCGCGGGCCGGTATGGTGATCAGCAG
>JASJDP010000054.1 GCA_030065095.1 Rhodobacter sp. | reverse complement strand
TGTAGTATCTGCGGTAAGTCTCCATCTTTTTCCGGGCGTCGGCAAGGCTCATGAACCAGTGCGCGTCGAGGCATTCCTGACGGAACTTGCCGTTGAACGCCTCGATGAAGGCGTTGTCGGTCGGCTTGTTGATAGCGACAGCTTGGGGACTTGCCCGCTTTGACCTAGGTGCGGGCATTCGGCTTGCGCAGGCGAATGTCTCATGAGGGCCGAGTCTGCGTCGCGTCACCGAAGCACGGCACCCTGGCGTCCGGGGCGGACGACGCTCACCGCATAGCCATCAAGTTCGCGATCAGCATGTCACGCTTTTTATCCATTTGTTCCTGGATTTTGTGGGCAAGATCGGCCTCTGGACCGCAACAGATAACGGCTGTTTCCTTCATTTCGCGATGTGTTCGAGTTGCTGAGTCGAGCATCGCTTGTCGGACGATGTCCAAGATGGCGCTCCGCTCTGCCTCCGGAAGGTCGGAAAGGGCTGTGCTCAACTCGTTCGCCACACGGTCCGCTAACTTCTCGAGGTTCATTTCGAATACTCCGATTCTGGTTTGGGCGCCTTTTAGCATAGCATCCAGCTACCACGTTAAGGGGATCCTGTCCCTGGAGAGGCGTCCGGGTCTGGTTTTTGAGCTTGATCACGACGTGATTGAAAAAGCAGCCCAAAACCACCGACAGTACCTTGGAGAGAAGGACAACGCCTGACCGCCCGCAGAGAGGAAACCATGCCCGACATTTCGCTGGAAGAGATTGAGAACACCACTAAAACCGCATTGGAGCGACATGGAGCGCGTCCCTGGATCGCGGCAGACGTTGCCAAGGCCGTGCGTAAGGCGGAAGCAGTCGGCAACCGTATCTGTGGCCTCTATTACCTGGAAAGCTATTGCCAGCAGCTGCAATCCGGTCGGGTCGATGGAACCGCCGAACCCGCGGTGGTTTGCCAGAAACCTGGTGTTATTTCTGTGGATGCCAAATTCGGTTTTGCCCAGCCTGCCTTTACCCGGGGATTGCCGGAGGCGATCAAGGCCGCGCGGGATTGTGGGATCGCGAGTCTCGCCGTGGGTCACGCCCATACCTGCACGTCGTTGGGATACTTCACCGAACAAATTGCCCGTGCGGGGTTGATCGGGTTGGGATTTACCAATGCCTCGCCCATCGTCGCACCACCAGGCGGAAAGTCACGGGTGATCGGCACCAACCCCATTGCTTTTTCCGTTCCCGATGGGGCGGGTGGCATCGCCATGCAGTTTGACCAATCGACCACGACCGTGGCTCTCGGCAAAATCACCATGGCCAAGGCCGCAGGCGAGCGAATTCCCGAAGGCTGGGCCGTGGATACCGAAGGGCAACCGACCACAGACCCCGAAGCCGCCCTCGGCGGGTCCCTGGTCAGCATGGGAGGCTACAAGGGCTGGGGCTTTGGCCTGATGGCCGAACTTCTGGCTGCGGGAATGACTGGAGGAGTTGTCAGCCGTGACGTCGGCCCGCTGAAAGCCCCCGAGGGTTCGCCGCACGACCTTGGTCAATACTATCTCCTTATGGACCCGGGCTGCTCCCCGGTATTCTTCGACCGGTTGGCACAGGTTATTGAAGGCGTCGCATTGGATGAAGGCGCGCGCATGCCGGGACAGAACAAGGTTGAACAGGATCCCGTGGCGTTGGAACCGTCTGTTTGGGCGCAGACATTGGCTTTGGCCGGAGTGAATTAGAGGCGCAACAGGGGGATCAACGTCATGGATTCGCATTACTCAGGCACCAGACAAGTCGACCCAACCTAAGGGGCGAAACTGGCGGATGGGTCTCCCGATGATGACGACCGCATCCTACCGGACAATTCGCATGCGCGGCGAAGGGCAAGTTTGGCGGGCCGCGCCACAGTATTGCCCGGACCGGCCGAAGGCCAGAAATGGGCCGTTCACGTCGATACCCGCCTCACTGCAAAGCATCTGACCGCTGCATCGCGGCATGCCAGCTTCGTACCCAACCCTCCGATTTCCAGAAGCGCGGTGAATGGCGGCTTCGTCAACCTAGGGAAACTTTCGCTCAGCCACGATGCGGCCACTATGCTTCGACCGGCTCGGAAGACAAACGACTTCGCACCAGTTCCAGGAACCATTGGACGCCGGGAATAAGCGCCGCGTCATTGAAATCGTATTCGGGACTGTGGAGTTGGGCGCTGTCTCCGTTACCGATGTTGCCGAACGCGCCAGGTGCAATTCTGAGTGCTTGGGCGAAATCTTCGGAAGCGCCCATACGCGGAGCATCACCGTTGACGTTCTCTGCGCCGAATACAGCCGCTGCCGCTTTCAAGGCGTGCTCCGTAGCCATAGGGTCGTTGACCAGAGGCACGAACACACGGTCGTAGTCGATCGCGACGCTACAGCCGTGCGCATCCGCGACGCCCTGTGCGACACGGCGCATGGCCTCTTCGATCCGAAGACTCACAGCGTCATCAAAGTGGCGGCAGTCGCCTTCGATCCGCGCCTCGCTTGCGATCGCGTTCTTGACGTTGTCACCTCCAATCGACGTGATCGAGACAACGGCGAGCTCTGCGGGATCGATTGTACGTGAGACGATCGTCTGCAGCTCGCCGACAATCGAACACGCGCACACAATCGCATCTCGTCAATCCTGTGGGCGCGATGCGTGGCCACCGCTGCCACGTACGACGATTTTGAACCCATCCTCCGCACCCATGAACGGCCCTGGTCTGATCTCGAACGAACCCACCGGCAGGCCCGGTTTGTTGTGCAATCCATAGATTTCATCGAAGGCCAATCGGGATCCGAGACCATCGCGGATCATGGCCTTCATGCCCTGGCCCCATTCCTCGGCAGGTTGAAAGATTAACCGTACCGTACCTTCAAACCCACCTTCGCTGGCTAAAACCGCTGCAGTCCCCAGCATAATGGCCGTGTGGCCATCGTGACCGCAGGCATGCATCAGCCCGGGTTTCGAAGAGGTATAGGGAAGGTTCGTCGTTTCGTGTATGCGCAAACAGTCCATGTCCGCACGCAGGGCAATTGTGCGACCCCTATCGCCGCTGCGAAGGGTCGCGACTATGCCCGTGCCGCCGATGCCCGTTTCGATGTCTTCGATGCCGAATTCGCGCAGACGATCGACGACAAAGCGGGCCGTTTCCTCTTCGTCAAAGCCAAACTCCGGATTCCGGTGCAGGTGGCGCCGCCAATCGCGCATCGAGTCGGCTAACTCAGCAGGGGTCAACTCATTTCCCTTCGATCTTTCTTCAATCATTTATCGAAGACCACCGTTCGTCCAATGGCAAATTCGTGCTGCGTTGCCGTCAATGACGAAACGCGGCCTTAGGCTGGACTCAGCCCAGATTTTTGGATGCTGCACTCCGTCGGATCATCCGCGATTTCAGACCCCACAAGTATCACGTTATCGGCAAATCGAATGTCGCGAATGCATCGTCCTGCGGTGCATATGTGAATTCGCGCATCAACCAGTTTTGCGGACGCAGCGAATGGCTCTTTCGACGGGCCACGCCGCAGCATGAAATGCAATCCGCAAAGGTCTGATAAGGGCCGTTCGATGCACGTGCAGTAATCGTACGACAATGGTGCAGATGGCTGCAATTTCAGGCGAACTTGAACTCGGCCTTTACCCTCTGCGATGAATATCCGGCACCAACGAGCAGATTGAAGCCTTTGGCATTGACAGTCTCGGCGGAACTGCCCCAAGAGGCCTGATATTTTCTAAGCGGTTTCCTCTGTATCGACGCGACCCAAAGACAAGGAAAACACATGTCCGATACTTCAGAAATGGACCAGGGCTCTGACGACATGGTCGGCATGGCCGCCGAAATCGTCGCCTCCTACGCCTCCAACAATCAGATGGCCCAGGGCGATCTGCCGGATCTGATCCGGTCGGTTTATGCCGCGCTGACCGGACTGCCCGGTGCGGCCGACGAGGGCAGCGCGGCTGCGGTCGAGGCGCCGCCTGTCCCCGCCGTGCCGATCGACGCGTCGGTCACGCCGGATGCGATCATCTGCCTGGAGGACGGCAAACCCTTCAAGACGCTCAAGCGGCATCTGCGGACGGCCTACGATATGTCGCCAGACGAGTACCGCGCGCGCTGGGGCCTCAGCAAGGACTATCCCATGGTCGCCCCGAACTACAGCGCCAAGCGCGCCGCGACCGCCAAGGCCATCGGCCTTGGTCGCAAGCCGGGAACGAAAGCCAGGAAAAAGAAGTAGGCAGTCGCGCCCGGAACACGTCGGAGCGGCCCCGGGCATCGGTTCGGGGCCGTCTTTCTTCGCGGCATTGTCGATCTAACCTGACAGATGCATCGCCGAGCGGATACATCCGGTTCGATCGGTCGCGCCGGAGCGATGGCAAATATCTGTGAAGGTCACTTAACCGGTGCCGCCTCGCTCCGCGATGATCAGGTCGATGGCGGCATCGGTGGATGTGCGGGCCAGATCGACCGATGCGCCGGACGGCAGCGTGAGGCGCGCCGATGAGTCGGCTTTAGAAAGCTTCGCCTTCAGCGCCTCGATGGCGGCTTTGACCTCGGGCCGCTTCAGCGCTTTTCGAAGTTCGACGGCGGCCAGGACCAGGGTCGCGATGTCGGCCATCGTTCCCAGGTCCTTCCTCGGTCCGCCGAACGAGCCCCCGACAACGACTCGTGGCGGATCCGAACTCAGGACCGCCAGCAGCGCCCTGGCTTCGGTTTCCACGGAGGGCGGACAGTCAAGCGTCAGGGGCATCGCGCTCTCCAATCATCCCGCGCAGCTGGGTCACATGGGCGCGGCCGTCCTCGTCCCCCATCGTCTCGAAGGCCTGAGCGGCGAAGTCGAGGACATTGTGAGCGGCATCTTTGGCGCCCCCTGCGGCGAGGATCTGTGCCAGAAGCGGCCCGATGGCACCGATGAAATCGGGCCGCTGCAACTGCACCGCCCCGCGGAACGCCGCATCGAGCTCTTCGAAAATGATTTGGATGCCGTCGGTCTCGTGATCGCCGCGTTCAAGGCGGATCCGGGCGCAGGAGAACTTGATATGCACCAGGCCTTCCAGATCCTGCATTGCCTCGGCCGTGGGGAGGCGGGACAGATGCATGTCGAGCGCGCCGTCGAGATCGCCGCGGGCCTGGAGGATGTCGGCGATCTTGCCGTTGGTGACAGCGATGGCGCGTTTGTCGCCAAGGGCCTCGTAGACGCGGAGCACATCGGTCTCACGGAGGTGGAGCGCGGCGTCGAGATCGCCGCGGGTTTGGAGGATGTCGGCGATCTTACCTTTTTCAACGGCAACAAGGCGCGGGTCGCCGAGAGCCTCGAAGGCGGGGAGCACTTCGGTCTCGCGGAGGCTGAGCGTGCCATCGAGATCGCCGCGGGTTTGGAGGATGTCGGCGATCTTGCCCTTGGTGATGGCGATGGCGCGTGTGTCGCCGAGGGCCTCGTAGACGGGGAGCTGTTCGGTCTCGCGGATGCGGAGCGCAGCGTCGAGATCGCCACGGGTCTGGAGGATGTCGGCGATCTTGCCTTTTTCAACGGCAACAAGGCGCGGGTCGCCGAGAGCCTCGAAGGCGGGAAGCACTTCGGTCTGTCGGATGCGGAGCGCGCCATCGAGATCGCCTCGGGTCTCGAGGATGTCGGAGATTTGGCCCTTGGCGACGGCAATTTCGCGTTTGTCGCCGATGGCCTCGTAGACGGGGAGCTGTTCGGTCTTGCGGATGTGGAGTGCTCCGTCGAGATCGCCTCGGGTCTCGAGGATGTCGGCGATCTTGCCCTTTGTGACCGCGATGGCGCGTGTGTCGCCGAGGGCCTCGAAGGCAGGGAGCAGTTCGGTCTCGTGGATCTGGAGCGCGCCGTCGAGATCGCCGCGGACCTCCATAATATCGGCGATCTTACCCTTTGTTATGGCGATTTCGCGTGTGTCGCCGAGGGCCTCGTAGACGGGGAGCTGTTCGGTTTCGCGGATGCGGAGCGCGGCGTCGAGATCGCCGCGGCGCATCAGCCGGTCGCCATAGAGGCCCTTGAGCTGCGCCATAAGCCGGTCTTCGATGTCGGTGCGCGCGAGCGCCGCGTCCAGCAAGCGATCCTGGAGCGCCACCGCGCCGACCCGCTCGGCGGCTTTGATGCTGTGCCCGAGCAACGGGGCCGAGGGCGGATGGGCGAGTGCCGCGAGCTTGGCGAAGACCGGTTCGGCCAAAGCGACGGCGGCGGGGGCGTTCTGCGACAGCTCGAACAGGAAAATCACAGCCCCTGTCGCCGCGGCGTCTAGCCATGCGCCGTCGGGCGCCGGGGCGCGCAGGGCCTGCAGGGTCGCCTCCACGGCGCGCAGGTCATAGGGAAAGTCGCCTTCGTCATCCTGCCAGGCGGCCGCCAGGGCGGGCAGGGCTTCCTGGGCGATGGCGGTGAGGCTGTCGTCGTCGGGCGCCTCGGCCAGCGGCCGCGCGAGCGGGTTGATCGCGGCGTGGCGAGTTTTGGCCATGTGCGGCCAGCCCGCCTGTGGGCCGTGATCGTCCATCAGGCCGAGGGCGAGGAGCCGCTCCAGGGCGGCCTCCGCGGCGGCGATGCCGACGGCCGCCATCCCGGCGGTGAGCGCCGCCTGAGGGATCGGAACGCCGGGGGAGAACGCGCGGGCCACCGACAGCGCCAGCCGCGTGGTGCCGTCGAGCGCGCCTTCGTAGACCTCGAAGGTCATCCGGGTGAAGAAGTCGCCGATATCCTCCTCCTCGGGCGGTGCCTCGCCGCTCTCCAGGAAGGCCTCGACCGTGGCGAGCGCGGCGTCGACCTCATCCCCGGCCCCCCGGAGCAGAGGCTGCGTGAGCACCTCCTGCAGGCCCGGATTGCCGCCCGAGGCCGCCAGGAGACGCTGCACGAGGGTGCCGTCGATCTCCGCCGCCGTTTCGCCCGCGTCGGTCTTGCGCGCCCGTTCCCGGGCCTGCCATTGCTTGACCCGCTCCCGCTCGCTCATCGGCGTCAGCGGCAGGCGCTCCAGGAACGGCGTCGTCAGGTCGGTGCCCTGCGCGTCGGGCAGGATGAAGTCGTAGCGGCAGGTCACCATCAGCCGCGAGGTCACGCCGGGCCCTGCGAAGGCGCGGAAGACGGCCCGCAGATCCGCCAGCAGGTGGGCCTTTGGCTGCACGACCGGCGCCTCGGATGTCGGCGTCTCCAGCGAGTTCTCGAAGTCGTCCAGCACCAGGAAGACCGGGGACGTCTTGAACGGGCCTGCCAGCAGGGTCCGCAGGATGGCCTCGAAGCGCTCCGGCCTGTCCGCAAGGTCCGCTTCCATCTTGGCGATATCATTCCGCAGCGTCCGCGCCTCGGCGCTGTCCCAGGGCAGGGCGTCCGCCATGGCGTCGACAGCGGATTTGAGCTGTCCAAAGATCACCCGCGCATTGGCGCTGCCGGGCGTTTCCTTCGGGCTGACCACGACCACGGTCTCATACCCGGTCAGCCGTCCGGCGATCCGCGCCGCCAGGCTCGACTTGCCCAGATTGCCGATGCCATGGGCCAACAGCGCCCGGCTGCCCCGGCGCAGGATGGCGACGGCATGCTGGACGGTCCGGCGCCGGCCGACGAAGGTGTCGCGCCCGGCCACCTTGATCCGGTTCTCGCTGTCGAGGAAGGCCGGTTCGGCAACCGGCGCGTCGCGGGTGTCCAGCCCGGGTCTGCAGATCGGGCCGCCGCCGGCGGCGCCCAGATACACCCGTGCCAGATGCCAGTGGCGTCCGTTGCGCGGGTCCTGGCCTTGTGCCAGCAAGAGGTCCCGCCGCGCCATCGCCGCCGCCGTGGGCACATCCCGGCCATTCGACAGCGCTCCGTAAAAGCTCGTGGCGAAGGCCGTGGCGTCGTGATCGTAGACCGACCCGTCCCAGCCCACCACATTCGCGACGCCGCGCACCAGCTCGAGAACGTAAGGTTCGGCGGCCTCCGCCGCGGGCCCGGCCGCGTCCCCGGCCATGTCGCGGGCGCGAAGCCTGCCGGGCAACAGGCCTGGCGCCTCGCCCGGACCGTCGCGCCGCATGCCGACCGCGTCCCGCAGCGTGTCGGGCCCGCCGCTCTGCGCCGTCCGGCAGGCCGAGACGAACATCAGCGGCGGAAGCGTGTCCTGGCAGGTCCCGATCAGATCCGGTGCGCTGACCTCATGGGCATCGCCCTCCTCGGTCTCCAGGATCAGGACGGGCCGCTCTGCACCGTCGCGGACACCGTCCGGACCCTTCGGCGCGATGATATCCCCATGGCAGGAGATATGCAGCACCTCGAAGGCGCCATCGCGCCCGTCCAGGCGCTCCGAGAGGGGCGCGAGCGCGCCGCTTTCCTCCACCACCAGATGCACCAATGGCGCCGGGCCGGTCGTGCTGTTCGTGGCGTTGATGATCGAAACCTCCTCCGCCTCGAAATCCAGTTCCGACGCCCCTTCCGGCGCGGCCGCCATGAACATCATGCGCAGATCGCCGTGTCGAGGCTCCCACGGCTCCGCCGCCTTCAGCACGCGCCGCGAGACCACGAACAGCCGCGATGGGTCCTGCGCCAAGAAACCCTTGTGATGCAGCACCTCCCAGGGCGCTTCCAGAAGCGCGGAGGCCAGATCGGGCGCGCTGTCCTTGTCGTCGGGCAGGATCTGCAGGACACGCCGGGCCTGCTTCATCCATCCGCCGAGGGCGCCGCCGGTATCGAGCCAGCCGAACATCTCCGCGCCGATCTCACGCAGCGCGATCGCATCGTTGCGGATCGACGCGTGCCAGTAGCGATCCTTCCAGCCTTTCAATGCCTCAAGCGCGGGTGTATCGGCCGGTCCGTCGGGCCCGGACACATCCGGCCGCCCCATCGGCGTCAGCGCTCCGCCGTCAAACCGCCGGCAGACGACACCCCCGTCAACCTGCAAAACCTGCTGCATGACTCACACCGACGCTTGACCTCTCGATGAATGCAATCATCGCGGGAACGGCGCGAAGGCGTCAACGCCAAACAGCCAACACTGCCATGGAAACCGAAAAAAGACGCGCCGACCGGAAGGCCCGTGCCGGTGGGCGGCTCGGGGCTGCCGCATGACGTGTCGGAGCCCATCGTTACCAATGCAGCAAGTCGGTCGAATAGGGCGCTAGGCACATATTACCGACCTTATGAGGCGTTAAAGTGAAGCAATGTTCTAAACTGGCAGAAAAAAACACAGCCAAGGTTGATGATGATTGAGCATACGGCTTCGGTAAAATGGATGAGGACGAGAGAATCGTATCGGAAACACCGGGTAGATCGGGCAGTTTGCGCCAAGTAAACACCCAGTACAAATATTTGTGTATGCAAACTGACATATAATTGTGCAAATTTGACAGCAAGAAAATAAATGGAATCGGAATCCAAGCACGCTAGCCTGTCAATATTTAATTGAGATCAAGCAGCGGGAGAGTGAATTGAGTGCAAAGCTTGGCCAAGATCCAATAGAACAGGAGGGTGAGATGAGCAAACGCGTAATGCTGGTGTCGATCGACACGCTGCGTTCGGATGCGATTGGTTTAAATCCGCTTCGGAGTTCCGTCTCACGCTTTAATACGAAAACACAAACCGTAACACCGACGCTGAATACTCTGTGCGAGAAAGGAACGTTTTTCCCGAATTGCCAAGCCCAGGCTCCTTACACAACATCCTCTCATGCTTCCATGCTGACAGGGTGCTGGCCCCACAATCATGGCATTCGAGAGTATTTCTTTACGCCGCTTCACGAAAAGGTTGACACGTTGTTCAACAAGTTCAAGCAGGCCGGATTTGTTACCATTCTAGCAACGGATTTTCCCACGTTGTTGGGGCCAATCCTTGGCTTCACCGAGGATGTGGACCACTTCATAGACGAGGATGACGATGCGTTGAGTGACTTGCTTGCCGAGCTTTCGGGAAGAAATGTTTTTTGTTTTTGGCATTTTGCCGATCCGCATATGCCCTATGGGCTGTCGAGCCTCGAAAGAGATGGCCATGAATTTGCTGAAGAAACGCGGCGTGTTATGCAACTCGCTGGCATTGAGGCAACCAAACCGGCGAGCGAAGACTGGCGATTAGAAAGCAACCGGACCGATGAAGAACGCGTGCTGCGACTGGGATATTACGATGCGGCGGAGCGTCTATATGTCAGTGGTCAATACGACACTCTGATGGATATTTATCTGCGCGGGGTGGAGCGATTTGACAATGGGCGCCTTGCGACCGCGATCAAGGCTATGCGTGACATAGGCTGGTATGACAACGCATTGATCGCCATCACAGGCGACCACGGGGAAGAACACAGCGCGCGCGGTTACGAACATTTTGATTCAATCTGGAATGGCGTGATAAATGTGCCGCTCATTCTGATCGGCCCAGACATTCCTATCGGACGTGTCGACGATCACCTGGTCCGATCCATCGACATTGCTCCGACATTGCTAAATCTGGCCGGGATGGAAATTGATACGGAGATGGATGGTATAAGCTTGAGAAACAGGTTGAAGGCGAAAATGCCTCTGGGTTTGGTATCTTTGTGCGAGGCTTGGTTTGGAGATTACCTGAAAGCCCGGGATCACCTGAACGCCTGTCAAGCTGCAGGTCGTCTGTTGAATTTGCCCTCGATGGCCGAACGGCATCTGATGTCGGCGCGTGATGCGCGTTGGCGCTACATCGTGTTGAGAGATTTGAAAGCTGGAACCGAAGACGCTTATCTATTCGATCTGAAGGCCGATCCCAACGAAACCAACGACGTCAAGGATAAGTTTCCCCATGCGGCCAGCAGCCTCAGACGCGAACTGGAGCCGATGATCGCGGCCCAAACGCAAGGCAGTAAGCGGAAGGGCGGCACGATTACAAAAGATATCGCCACCGGGTTGATCGACATGGGGTATCTACGGCGTTAGCGACGAAACCCAGCTTGGCTGGAGAGTCGTTTCGGCTGAACCAGTGAAACCCCCAGCAGCGCCATGATTAAAGCGATCCAAATCCAGATCGAGTGGCTTTCCCCGAATAGCAACATGCCCCAGCCAACGCCGGCAAGGGTGACTACATAGGCGGCCTGGCTTGTAAACACCGGACCAGCTCTGGCCATTAGGAACATAAACAGAAAGTAGTCGAGCACCGTAACAATCGCGACACCCAGAAGTGCCAGGTCGGTCTTGTTTGGAGGAAAGGTCGGCACGTGGAAGGTTGATGTCACAAGAGTCAGCGGCAGCAGCGTTAGGGCCGCCCCGATTAACATCAAAAGCAACAGCCCTTCAGACGGCACATTGGGTGGAGCCTTGAACGCGAAATAAAGATGTTCGGCCGCATAGCAGAGCACCACGCCAAACGGTAACAACATCCAAACCATATCGCTACGTTCGGGCAGGCTAGTTTCCGGGAGCACCACCAGCAAGGCTGCAACCGCACCCATGCCCAACCCGATGCAACGCCGCAAAGAGGGCTGATCGTGCTTCAGCCAAATGGCGCCTGCGTAAGTGGCGATCGGAACGAGCGCAATGGCCAATGCCATGATCCCTGCTGGCAACTCCCGTGCTGCATGGAAAAAGAAGACTGATGGCAAGGTCGTGCTGAACAGCCCCCAGACGAGGCTAAAACCTAAGGTAGATCGGTTAATCCAACTCCACCCGCAACCCCTCCTCCTGGAAAACGGGACTAGAAGCAGCACCGATAGTGCCGCGTACCAGAAAGCCAGACTCAGCGGATCATGCCCGGACCTGGTCGCGATCTTGAACAACGAAAACGATGCGCCGAATGTAACCCCGGACAGGAGAAGTATAGCCCAATAGAGCGGGTGTGCTCTGGTCCGCGCTATTGTCATCAACTGCCTTCAGAGGACGCCGCCAAGTTTGTGCGCTCCAGAGGGTCTTTTTCCAGATCGTAAACCTCCATCGCGTCATCTCCGACATGCATGATGATTTTGTACTTATTGTCGATACGGATTGATTTCTTATCGCGCGTCCACTCGAATTTACCTTCCGAGGCTTCGTTTTGCTCTCGGGGATAAAAGGTTTCGGAATAGGCAGGCACCGAGGACAGGCTGGCACCGTCATTGATCGCTGCAGCCAGTGATCGGCCATCGCATTGATCGAGTGCAGGCATGCCCAGCATGTCGAGAATGGTCGGCGCGACATCTACTAGTCTCACCTGCGTCTCGATCTCACGTTTCTGCATATCGGAAGACCAGAACACCAGGGCAACCATCTGTGTCTGGTCGTAGAGCAGGCATCCATGCCCAGCCTCCTCGGGATGACCGTTCGCCTCCCCTCCGCGATCGTTCGGATACCACCCTTCCAGATCTTCACCATGATCGCTGATCAGGACGATCAGCGTATCGTCCAGGTAGCCACGTTCCGAGACTTGCTGAAACCACTTCGCGAAATAGTGGTCCATAAATGCCACTTCGCCTTCGTAGGAGTTGGCGACATCCACGTCATAGGGCTCGCTTGGTGGCTCATAGGGCCAATGGGCGTCAAAGAAATGCATGAAATGAAAAAACCTGCCGGACTCAGACAGAGTTTCAAGCTGAGCCAGAGACCTTTCAATGACCAGATCAGCGCGCTTCAAAGCCTGACCGCGCAACTTGACATCGACTGTCTGCAGGGGATCGGTGCCGTCCGGCAACCGCGGGATTTCATCGTCCCATTGATCGAACCCCCGCCCAATATCATACCATGCATTCAGGCCGGGGCAGGACACGACACCCGATGTGGCGAAGCCACCCTCGCGTTTCAGAAGGGCTGCCAACGTGTCACATGAGCGGTCCAATTGTTCCTTGAACAAATGCCGGATGCCGTGGTTGTAAGGTTGAAGGCCGGTCATCAATGTCGAATGGCTGATGGGGGTTACCGGCGCGGAGGAAACACAGTTGCGAAACGTGACACCATTGGCACGCAACCGTTCAATCCCCGGAAATTTTCCTGAATAGGCGACATCGCTTCTTACGGAATCGTAGGAAACCAAAATCACGTTCTCCAAGGTCATCGGTCAGAGTCCTTTTGTTGAATTCGAATGAGCGGCATGTGTCGTGCCGGTAAATTCGCGGACTGGATTGGCGGACGGATGAAGCATCGTACACTCGTTCTGTGACGGCCCCAAAATCAGCAGATCCGCGTCGGCTAGGTTTTTCAAGGCTTCCTGGTGGTGCGTCGCCATGATCACCAGAACCTGCATGTCCCTTATGACCGCAGAAAGTGTGTCCAGTGTCCGGCCGCGCGTGTCGGCATCAAGCGCGCTCAGTGGTTCGTCCATCAGCAGGCAGCTTGGTTGCACGGCGAGCGCCCTCGCGATCCCGACGCGCTGTTGCATCCCACCAGAAAGTTCGTTGGGAAACAGCTCTGCTGCGTCGGAGACGCCCATATCAGCCAGAAGTTTCAATGCCCGCTCCCGGCGTTCTGTCTTGGGAAGGCCCAAACACTTCAATCCAAACTCAACGTTGTTGAGCGTATTGAGCCAGGGAAACAGGTTGTGCTGCTGAAACACCATAGAACGGTCGGCAGAGGCGTTACGCACTGGTTGACCGGCGACACGCAGTTGGCCCCGGTCGGGAAGGAAATGCCCGGCCAAAAGGCCTAGAAGCGTCGACTTGCCAACACCGCTGCGACCGCGAAGGGTTACAAAGCGCCCCGTTGGGATAGTCACCGAGAAATTTTCAAAAACGACGGTACCATTTGGCTGTGTATAGCAGAGGTTGGAAATCTCCAGAATTTGCGACGCCTGGTTAGCCATAGGCTCTCCCCGAGGTATCGATCGATACCGCAAGTGAGCGGAGACAGAAATTCAGCGCGGCGCCAATTGCTCCGATCACGATCAAATAGGCAAACACCGCATCCATCTGGATGTTCAGGCTTAACAACTGAACCCTATGACCAAGGCCGGAAGAGGCGCCCATCATTTCCGCGGCAACCACGCAAAACCATCCCAAACCGCCACCGAGTCTAAGGCCGTGCAACGCGTATGGGCGCATCGTCGGCAGCATGACCATGGTGATCTCTTGCAGTTTGCTGGCCCCCAGGCTTCTTGCAGCGCGCACATGTTCCTGCCGAATGGCATCAATGCCTTGAAGGCAGCTGAGCCAGATGGGAAAGAAGGCTCCGAGCGTGACGATGGCAATCGCTGGTCTGTCGCCAATGCCAAACAACACGATCACGATAGGAACCCAGGCAATCGGTGGTATCGGACGTAGCAGCTCAGTCACGGCCAGCAGGGCATATCGAAATCTCGGCGCAGCTGCAGCGCCGGTCGCTAAAACCAGCG
Organism: Rhodobacter sp.; assembly: GCA_030065095.1. Taxonomy (GTDB): domain Bacteria; phylum Pseudomonadota; class Alphaproteobacteria; order Rhodobacterales; family Rhodobacteraceae; genus JASJCA01. The sequence continues at coordinate 1,613 of JASJDP010000054.1, read as the reverse complement.
CCGCGATAAAGGCGATGCTGACGCCAGCCAGGACACGAAGAAGGCTGGCCAAAGTATCTTGCCCCAATTGGCCGCTGCTGATCAGATCTGGAAACTCCGCCAGAACTGCCCCGAGTGACGGGATGGCGACTGACCCGGGCCAGATCGCCCATATCCCGAAAAAGAGTCCGATCCCAACACTTGACCATATCGCGCTGTTTGTTGCCGAGTTGGCCTTCACTGAATTTGCTCGGCCAGTCCGATGAATGCCGCCTCGTCCAGCACGGATGTCAAGACATCGGTATCGATGCCTCCGCGAACATTGGAGTCGGCTGGAACGATCCCACGTTCCAACAGAAAGGACTGAGCTTCTTCGATAACCAGGATGTCGGCGTCGCTCAACGTGAGGGACAGCGCCTCAATCGATGCCGCATCATAGTTCGGCTCGATTGAGGCGACTTCGTCCAGTACGCCTAACGGGGCGTCCATCGATGCCTCATCCAGAAACAACTGTCCGAACCGCGCATGATCCTGCCTGAACTGGTCCCATGCCAGCACGAACCCTGTCAGGAAATCCTCCAGTTCCTCGCGACGCGTGGTCAGCATCTCTTCGGACGCCACCACGACTGAAACGACTTTGCCGCAAGATACGATCCTGACCAGCCCTTCGGCCTGCCAGATGGCCGGAAGTGGATCGAAACCAAAAAAGCCATTTGTGTTGGACCAAACCTCTGCTTCGGGATCAGAGGTTCGCACAATTGAGTTTTGCTGCGACATGTCCAACTGCCCCACAGTCAGATCATTCGCTGCAACGCCGGCTTCGGCCAGAGTGCTCATAGCCACCCGTTCCGCGGCTGCGCCGATCGGCCCCATGATGACGCCGCCCGATAGATCTGTCAGTTCGCTCACACCCGACGCAGGCGGCACATAGAGGCAGACACGATTGTACATCATGCGGCTGACAATCTTAAAACCTTTGCCTTTTGACAAAAGCACCGTGGCCGGTTGATCGGCCGTCAGTAATATATCAACTTCGCCAGCAAGCGCCGCGCGGTTAAGCGGACCGCCATACGAGAACCCAACGAACTCTGCTGTGAGGTTTACCTCGTTCAGAATGTTTGTGTGCTTCAGCGCTTGAACGATCTGACCTTGCGTCGCCCAAGGTATCTGCCAACCTACTCTTACTTTGCGTTCTTCGGCTTGGGTTTGCATCGTAGAAGCGAACAAAAAAAGCGCGAGAGGCCAAGCGAAGGCGATCCACGAAATTCGCAAAAAACACATGAACGGCAATCTCCTATCCACTTGTCGTTGAAACGTCTCCTTAACCTATGCATAACCTTACAATTCGATTGCACGGTGGCACCAGATACAAAGCTCAAGTTTCTGACGCGCCATCACCAAGAAGTTAAAACTTTCAGATTAATCAGTAAACCAATTTGCCTGTTGGCGCTCCACAATTGCTTTGGGTCTTAAACCGCCTTTAAGTACGCAAGCAGCCGCCTACCCTCCGCGCCGTTGCCGCAGGATCTTCTCTCCCACCAGGCAATCGTATCCCTGGATCAGGTCCACCCGTTCGGGGACTGGCCCGATCGGCAGGGCGCCCGCGATCTCGAGCACGAGCTTTGCGCGGATCG